>JBGMOF010000060.1:0-24080 GCA_041424275.1 Variovorax sp. | reverse complement strand
GGTCCCAGTTGACGACCTGCGTCTTGCGGTAGGCGATGCCCTTTTCGAGCATCTTCAAAAAGAGCCACTGGTTCCACTTGTAGTAGCCCGGGTCGCAGGTCGCGATCTCGCGGCTCCAGTCGATCGCCAGCCCCATCGCCTGCAGCTGGCTGCGCATGTAGTCGATGTTCTCGTAGGTCCACTTCGCGGGCGGCACGCCGTTCTTGATGGCGGCGTTTTCGGCGGGCAGGCCGAAGGCGTCCCAACCCATCGGCATGAGCACGTTGTAGCCCGACATGCGCAGGTAGCGCGCGAGCATGTCGTTGATCGTGTAGTTGCGCACGTGGCCCATGTGCAGCTTGCCGCTCGGGTAGGGCAGCATCGAACAGGCGTAGTACTTCTTCTTGCGCGTGTCTTCCGTCACGCGGTAAGCGTCGGCGGCGGTCCATTGGGCCTGGGCGGCGGACTCGACGTCGCCGGGTTTGTAGCTGGGGTTCATGGCGTTCACTGGGGCCCGGCGCCGGGTGGCCGGGATCCCAGGGATTATCGCGGCTGCGCTCAGCCCGCGGGCCGCGCCGCCGTTTCGGGCGCCGCGGCGCGCCAGCCGCCGCCCATCGCCTTGTAGAGCGAAAGCCGGTTGGCCTGCTCGGTGAGCTGCAGGCCGATCAGCGTCTGCTGCGCCGCGTACAGCGATCGCTGGGCGTCGAGCACGTCGAGGTAGCCCGCGCTGCCGCTGCGGAACAGGGCCTGCGACAGCTCGAAACTGCGCGAGGTCGCCGCCAGCAACGACTCCTGCGCGGCCATCCGCTCGGCCAGCGTGCGCCGCTCGGCGAGTGCGTCCGCCACCTCGCGGAACGCCGTCTGCAGCGTCTTCTCGTAGTTCGCCAGCTGGATCTGCTGCTGCGCCTCGGCAACGCGCAGGTTGGCCCGGTTGGCGCCGCCGTCGAAGATCGGCACGCTGATGGACGGCGCGAAGCTCCAGGCCTTGCTGCCGCTCTTGAACAACCCCGACAGGCTGCTGCTCGCCGAGCCGGCGGAGGCCGTGAGCGAGATGCGCGGGAAGAAGGCTGCGCGCGCCGCGCCGATGTCGGCATTGCTCGCCTGCAGCGCGCGTTCGGCCGCAAGGACGTCGGGCCGCAGCTGCAGCACGCTCGATGGCACCCCGCCGGGCGGCGCCAGCAGCCGGGCGGCCGGCACCGCGGCAGCGACCGTGCCGCCGGGTGGCAGCAGGTCGTGGGGCAAGGTCGCGCCGACCAGCAGCGTCAGCGCGTTGCGGTCCTGTTCGACCAGGCTGTCGAACGCCGCCGCATCGGCGCGCGCCGCGTCCACCGTGCTTTGGGACTGCGCGAGCGCCAGGCCCGATTGCGCGCCGAGCGCGTGGGCGCGCTCGATCAGCTCGTAGGACTTGCGCTGGCTCTCCAGCGTGTTGCGTGCAAGCTGCAAACGCTGCTCGTCGGCCGCCAGCTGCAGCCACGCCGTGGCGACCGAGGCCACCAGGCTGATCTGCGTGCTGCGCCGCGTTTCCTCGGTGCCCAGGTAGCTCTGCAACGCCGATTCGCCGAGATTGCGCACGCGGCCGAAGAAATCGAGCTCATAGCTGGTCAGGCCGAGGTCGGCGCTGTATTGCGACGAGATGCGCGACTCCCCGCTGGCAGACACGCTGCCCGGCGTGCGCGACCGGCTGCCGGCGACGCCTGCATCGATGTACGGGAACAGCGCCGAGCGCGTGATGCCGTACTCGGCGCGCGCGCGCTCGATGTTGAGGGCCGCGACGCGCAGGTCGCGGTTGTTGTCGAGTGCGAGCGCGACCGTGCGGCGCAATCTGTCGTCGGTGAAGAAGTCCTGCCAGCCGGTGTCGAGCGCGGTGGCGTCGCCCGGGGCGGCCGGGGCCACGGCGTCGCTGCGCCCCTGCCAGGCTTCGGGCACGGGCGCCGCGGGGCGGGCGTAGTCGGGCGCCAGGTTGATGCAGCCCGCAAGGCATGCGAGCGCCACGATGCCGAAGGCCAGGCGGGCGGGGCGAAACGTTGCAGTGCGCCTCATGTCAGCCTTCCTGCCCGGCGGGTTCGCCGACCGGCGCTGCTGGCCGCTTCTGGCGTCGCTCAAGCAGGCTGCGGATGGTCGCGAAGAACAGCGGCACGAAGAAGATGCCGAGCACCGTGCCCACCACCATGCCGCCCAGCACCGCGGTGCCGATCGCCTGGCGCCCACCCGCACCGGCGCCCGTGCCCAGGGCCAGCGGCAACACACCGAAGCCGAAGGCCAGGGAGGTCATCAGGATGGGCCGCAAGCGCAGGCGCACCGCGGTCAGCGTGGCGTCGATCACGCCCTTGCCCTGCTCCTGCAACTGCTTGGCGAACTCGACGATCAGGATCGCGTTCTTCGACGACAACCCCACCGTCGTGAGCAGTCCCACCTGGAAGTAGACGTCGTTGCTGAGCCCGCGCAGCCCCGTGAAGAGCAACGCGCCGACGATGCCCAGCGGCACCACCAGGATGACGGAGAAGGGCACCGACCAGCTTTCGTAGAGCGCCGCGAGGCACAGGAAGACGAAGAGGATCGAAATGGCGTAGAGCAGCGGCGCCTGCGAGCCGGACAGCCGTTCCTGGTAGGACGCGCCGGCCCACTCGTAGCTGATGCCCTGCGGCATCTGCCGCATGACTTCTTCCACCGCCATCATGGCCGCGCCCGAGCTCACGCCCGCCGCGGCGTCGCCGACGAACTCGTAGGCCGGGCTGCCGTTGTAGCGCTGCAGCTGCGGCGAGCCGTAGGTCCAGCGTGTGCTCGAGAAGGCGGTGAACGGCACCATCTGGCCGTCGTTGTTGCGCGCGCTCCAGCGCCCGATGTCGGCCGGCAGCATGCGGAACTCGGTGTCGCCCTGCATGTAGACGCGCTTGACGCGGCCGTTGTTCAGGAAGTCGTTGATGTAGGTGCCGCCCATCGCGCTGGACAGCGTGCTGTCGATCGCGGCGGTGCCCAGACTCAGCGCACCGGCGCGCGCGTCGTCGATGTCGACCGCGAACTGGGGCGTGTCTTCCAGGTTGTTGCTGCGCACGCTGGTCACGTCCTTGCGCTCGCCGAGCAGTTGCAGGGCCTGGTCGCGCGCCTTGACCAGCGCGTCGTGCCCGAGCCCGTTGATGTCCTTCAGGAAGAAGTTGAAGCCCGCGTTGGCCCCCAGACCTCGCACCGCCGGCGGCAGCACCACGAAGATGCGCGCGTCGCGGATGCCCGAGAGGTCGGCCGTCGCACGGCGTGCCAGCGCCGCCGCAGCCTGTTGCGCGTCCGGGCGGTCGGCCCAGTCCTTGAGCTTGACGAAGGCGCGTGCCGAACTCTGGTCGCCGTTCTGGCCGGTGATCGCGTTGATGCTGACCACGTCCGGCTGCGCCTTGAAATAGTCGTTCACCTGATTGATCACCGGCTGCAGACGCGCATTGGAAGCACCCGGCGGCAGGGTGATCTGCACCGACAGCGCGGCCTGGTCCTCGTCGGGCAGGAACGCGGTGGGCAGGCGCAGGAACATGACCGCCATGGCCACGCAGATCAGCCCGTACACGACGAGGCTGCGCTTGCCGCGGCGCAGCATGCCGCCGACGAAGCCCTGGTAGCGGTCGGCCACCTGGTCGAAGCGCCGGTTGAAACCGCCGAAGAAGCGGTCGACATAACCGAACAGGCCCTTGCGCGTGTGCCCGTGTCCCGCGTGCCCGCCCTTGGGCACCGGCTTGAGCAGCGTGGCGCACAGCGCAGGCGTGAGCGTCAGCGCCACCAGCACCGACAGCGTCATCGCCGCCACGATGGTGATGGAGAACTGCCGGTAGATCACGCCGGTAGAGCCCCCGAAGAAGGCCATCGGGATGAACACCGCCGACAGCACCAGCGCGATGCCCACCAGCGCGGGCGTGATCTCGGCCATCGACTTCTGCGTGGCCTCCAATGGCGGCAGGCCTTCCTCGGCCATCACGCGCTCGACGTTCTCGACCACCACGATCGCGTCGTCCACCAGCAGGCCGATGGCCAGCACCATGCCGAACATGGTGAGCGTGTTGATCGAATAGCCGAACAGCGCCAGCACGCCGAACGTGCCCAGCAGCACCACCGGCACCGCAATCGCCGGGATCAGCGTCGCGCGGAAGTTCTGCAGGAAGATGTACATCACCAGCACCACCAGCAACATCGCCTCGACCAGCGCCTTGACCACCTCGTCGATCGACGCGCTCACGAAGGGCGTGGTGTCGTAGCTCACGAAGGTCTGCAGCTGGTTGGGGAAGAGCGGCTTGAGCTCTTCGATCCTGGCCTTCACCGCCTCGGCCACCTTCACCGCGTTGGCGCCGTCGGCCAGCACCACGCCCAGGCCCGCGCCGGGGCGGCCGCCGAGCTGCGAGCGCACGGTGAGGTTCTCGGCGCCCAGCTCCACGCGCGCCACGTCTTTCAGGCGCACCACGGCGCCGTCGGGCGTGGAGCGCAGCACCACGTTCTCGAACTGCTCGGCGGTCTGCAGCTTGCTGCGCGCGGTGATGGTGGCGTTGAGCTGCTGCTGCGCGCTGGCCGGCAGCGCGCCGAGCTGGCCGGCCGACACCTGCGCGTTCTGCGCAGTGATGGCGCTGCCCACGTCCGAGGGCATCAGCGCGTACTTGCGCAGCTTGTCGGGGTCCAGCCAGAGCCGCATGGCATAGCCGGTGCCCAGCGTCTGCACTTCGCCCACGCCGTCGATGCGGCTGATCACGTCGACCAGGTTGCTGGTGATGTAGTCGCCCACGTCCACCGCCGAGGCACTGCCGTCGCCGGAGAACATCGACACGATCATGAGGAAGTCGTTGCCGCCCTTGGTCACGGTCACGCCGCGGCTCTGCACCTGCTGCGGCAACTGCGACATGGCCTGCTGCAGCTTGTTCTGCACCTGCATCTGCGCCACGTCGATGTTGGTGCCGGGGTTGAAGGTCAGCACGAGACGCGCGATGCCGGAGGAATTGCTGGTCGAGTTCATCGACAGCAGGTTGTCCAGCCCCTTGAGCTGCTGCTCGATCACCTGCGTGACCGAGTCTTCCACCGTCTTGGCCGAGGCCCCGGTGTAGGTGGCGTTGATGGACACGCGCGGCGGCGCGATGTCAGGGTACTGCTCGAGCGGCAGGGTGCGGATTGCCGCCAGCCCGGCGAGCATGACGATGATCGAAAGCACCCACGCGAAGATGGGCCGGCGAATGAAGAACTGAGCCATCCGGGGACCTCAGCGCGGGCTGGCTGCGGGCGCCGCACTCGCGACCGGGCCCGGGGACGCGCCGGCCGGCGCCGGTGCCGTGCCGTTGCTGGCCGGCGCCACTTCGACCGCCTTGACGACGTCGCCGACGCGCGCGCGCTGCATGCCGTCGACCATCACGCGGTCGCCACCGGCCAGGCCCTTGAGCACCTGCCAGCGGTTGCCGACCGCGCGGCCGACCACCACCGGCCGCTTGGCCAGCTTGCCCTCGCCGTCGACCAGCAGCACCGATGCGCTGCCATCGGCGGCGCGGGTCACGGCCTGCTGCGGCACCAGCAGCGCCGACTCGTCCACGCCCTCCTGCAACACGGCGCGCACGTACATGCCGGGCATCAGCAGGCCGTCGGGATTGGGCATGACCGCGCGCAAGGTCACGGTGCCGGTGCCGGCGTCGACCGTGACACCGCTGAACGTGAGGCGTCCGTCGTTCGGATAGGCCGTGCCGTCCTCGAGCAGCAGGCGGATGCGGGCCTCGTCGCCGTTGCCGTCGCCGCGCTGCAGCCGGCCGCTGGCCAGTTCGCGCTTGAGGCGCAGCAGTTCGCTGCTCGACTGCGTGACATGCACGTGCACCGGATCGCGCTGCTGCACCGTGGTGAGCGCCATGGTCTGGTTGGCGGTGACCAGCGCGCCCGGGGTGACGGTCGAAAGCTCGACCCAGCCGCTGATCGGCGAATTGATGCGCGTGTAGCCCAGGTTGATGCGCGCGGTCTGCTCGGCGGCCCGCGCGACGGCCAGTTCGGCCTCGCCCTGCTGCACGGCGGCCTGCGATTCGTCGTTGACCTGCTGGCTGATGGCGTCGATCTTCACCAGCTCGGTGTTGCGCCGGGCCACGGTGCGTGCCGTCGCCAGCGCGGACTCGGCCTTGCGCGTGCCCGCCTGCGCGCTCGCGTAGGTGGCCTGGAACGGCGCCGGGTCGAGCTGGTAGAGCGCCTGGCCTTCCTTGACGTAGGAACCCTCGGTGAACAGCCGCTTCTGCAGGATGCCGCCGACCTGCGGCCGGATTTCGGCGATCACCGGCGCGACCGTGCGCCCCGGCAGCTCGGTGCGGAACACCGCCCGCTCCGTCTTGACGGTGACCACGCCGATTTCCTTGGGCGCCGGCGGCGCGGCGTTGGCGGCGTCCGTCCGCTTGCAGCCCGCGACGAGCGCGCTGGCCGCGAGCAGCACGCTGCAGCCGATCCGCAGAAACAGGGAATAACGGTTATTCGGGTTGACGGGGATGGACATGGAGCAGGTCTGGGCGAGCGAAATGGCAACCGATGGAGTGAAGGCCGGGCGCCGAGTTCACCACAGCGGCGGATTTTGGTCAGGCGAAAGTCAGCTTTACAAAACGGACACATGCAATCCCGGTGCCATGCAGGGTCGTGTCAGGGCGCCCGGGTCGCGTGCCATCATGGCGGGCGACTCACCCCGAATCGCGGACGTTTTCTGCCGAGCCTGCCCATGCCAACGCTGACCGCCCCCGAAATCCATGCGCTGATGCGCGCCGAGCATGGAGATCCCTTCGCCGTGCTCGGTCTGCACGACACGCCCGCCGGACTCGTGGTGCGCGCACTCATGCCCGGCGCCCACAGCGTGGCGGCCCTGCACGCCCACACCGGATGGCCGCTGGCCGTGCTGGAGCGGGAAGGCGATTCCGACGTGTTCAGCGCGCTGGTTCCGGCCGCGCAGGCGCGCATGGGGTACTTTTTCCAGGTCGACTGGGGCTCGCACAGCTCGAAGCTCGAAGACCCCTACCGATTCCCGCCCGTGCTGGGCGACACGGACGTCTGGCTGCTCGCCGAGGGCACGCACCTGCGCCCCTGGGAACGGCTGGGCGCGCACCTGCGCGAGATGGACGGCGTCAAGGGCGTGGCCTTTGCCGTGTGGGCGCCGAATGCGCGTCGGGTGTCGGTGGTCGGCGACTTCAACAACTGGGACGGTCGGCGCCACGCGATGCGCTTTCGTCGCGAGTGCGGCGTGTGGGAAATCTTCGCGCCGCACGTGGCGACAGGCGATGCCTACGCGTTCGAGATCCTGTCGGCACACGGCCAGGTGGTGCGCAAGGCCGATCCGTTCGCGTTCTCGGCGAAGTTGCGCCCGGACACCGCCTGCGTGGTCGCCCCATTGCCCCCCGCCGTGCCGCTGCCCGCGGGCCGCGCCGAGGCCAACGCCCGCCATGCGCCGATCAGCATCTACGAAGTGCACCTCGGTTCGTGGCAGCGCAAGAACCAGGGGCAGGACTGGCTGGACTACAGCGAGCTGGCCGACACCCTCGTGCCCTACGTGCGCGACATGGGCTTCACGCACATCGAGCTGATGCCGGTCACCGAGCATCCGTTCGACGGCTCGTGGGGCTACCAGCCGATCGGCCTCTATGCGCCGACCTCGCGCTTCGGCACCCCGGGCGACTTTCGCTACTTCGTCGCGGTGGCGCATGCGGCCGGGCTCGGCGTGATCCTCGACTGGGTGCCCGCGCACTTCCCGACCGACGCGCACGGCCTGGGCAACTTCGACGGCACGCCGCTCTACGAATACGCCGACCCGCGCGAAGGCTTCCACAACGACTGGAAGACGCTCATCTTCAATTACGCGCGCCACGAGGTGCGCAACTACCTCGTCGGCAACGCGCTCTACTGGCTGGAGCGCTACGGCATCGACGGCTTGCGCGTGGACGCGGTCGCATCGATGCTCTACCGCGACTACAGCCGCGAGCCGGGCCAGTGGATTCCGAATGCGCATGGCGGCCGCGAGAACCTGGAGGCGATCGACTTCCTGCGGCGCATGAACCACGTGGTCGGCGTCGAGCGCCCCGGTGCCGTCACCATCGCCGAGGAGTCCACGAGCTTTCCGGGCGTGACGCGCCCACCCGAGCACGGCGGACTCGGCTTCCACTACAAATGGAACATGGGCTGGATGAACGACACGCTGGCCTACGCCGGCACTGACCCGGTCCACCGCAAGCACCATCACCAGAAGATCACCTTCGGGCTGATGTACGCGCACGACGAGAACTTCGTGCTGCCGTTCTCGCACGACGAAGTGGTGCACGGCAAGGGCTCGATGCTCGGCCGCATGCCCGGCGACGAGTGGCAGAAGTTCGCCGGTCTGCGCACTCTGTATGGCTATCTCTGGGCCTACCCCGGCAAGAAGCTGCTGTTCATGGGCAACGAGTTCGCGCAGGTCGCCGAATGGAACGCCGAGCGCAGCCTCGACTGGCACCTGCTCGACCACGAAGGCCCGCACCGCGGCGTGAGCCGCCTGGTGCGCGACCTGAACAACGTCTACCGCCATTTCCCTGCGCTCTGCGAACTCGACAGCGAAAGCGCCGGATTCGAATGGATCGTGCACGACGACGCCGACCAGTCCGTCTTCGCATTCGTCCGCCGCGCACGCGACGGGTCGTTCGTGATCGCGGTGTGCAACTTCACGCCGGTGGTGCGCCGCGCGTACCGGCTCGGGGTGCCGGTGGCGGGGTCGTACCGCGAAATCATCAATACCGACAGCGCGACGTACGGCGGAAGCGGCGTGGCGAACGGCGTCATCGACAGCGTGTCGCAGGGCTGGCACGGCAAGACGGATTCGATCTCGATCGATCTGCCGCCGCTCGCGACGGTGATGTGGGTGTTGGTGTGAGGTCCTCGTTCCGTGGCTTGCATGCCGGGCGGCCCTTCCACTCCAACGAAATTCAGATGCAAAAAGCACCCGCAGCGCCCACCCCACATGCGCAATCGGCTATCAAATCAATAGCAACATGAACCCCGGCCACTCTTACCCGCTCGGCGCAACGATCACCCCCCAGGGCGTCAACTTCGCACTCGTCGCGCCGCGCGCGACCCAAGTCGAGTTGTGCCTGTTCAACGACGCCGGAACCAGCGAACAGCAGCGCATCGCACTCCACTGCTGCACCGACGGCGTGTGGCACGGCCTGTTGCCGAGCGGCAAGGCCGGCCTGGTCTACGGCTACCGCGTGCACGGGCCGTGGGCACCGCACGAAGGCCATCGCTTCAACCCGGCGAAGGTGGTGCTCGACCCGTACGCGCGCGACGTCGTCGGGCGTTATGGCGGCGAAGACATCTTCGCCGGCCACAGCGCGAGCGACCCGACGCAAGCCGATCGCCGCGACAACGCGTCGCTGGCGCTCAAGGCCCGCGTCGTCGCGCCCCTGCCGGCCGCCCCCGCAGGCCGCGCGCGCATTCCGGCCGGCGAACGCGTGCTCTACGAAACCCATGTGCGCGGCCTCACGCAGCATCATCCGGCGGTGCCCGATGCGCTGCGCGGAAGCTATGGCGGCCTTGCCCATCCGGCCGTGCTCGACCACCTGCAACGCCTCGGCGTCACGACGCTGAGCCTGATGCCCGTGCAGCACCGCTGCGACGAACAGCGCCTGCTCGGCCTCGGGCTCACCAACTACTGGGGCTACAACACCATCGGATGGTTCGCGCCCGAGCGGCGCTACTGGAGCGGCCAGCCCGGCAGCACGCCCGCGAGCGAGTTCCGCGCGATGGCCGATGCGGTGCACGCGCGCGGAATGGAGCTCGTCATCGACGTGGTCTACAACCACAGCGCCGAGACCGACGAGCTCGGCCCCACGCTCTCGATGCGCGGCATCGACAACGCGCTGTACTACCACCTGCGCCCCGACGACCGCGCGCGCTACGAGAACTGGACCGGCACCGGCAACTGCCTGCGCCTGGACGAGCCGCGCGTCATCCAACTCGTGATGGACAGCCTGCGCCACTGGGTCACCGAATTCGGCGTCGATGGTTTCCGCTTCGATCTGGCACCGGTGCTCGGGCGCAACGCCGCGACCGGCTTCGACCGGCGCGCACCCTTCTTCGCCGCGCTGCTGCAGGACCCGGTGCTGTCGCGCACCGTGCTCATTGCAGAACCCTGGGACATCGGTCCGGGCGGCTACCAGCTCGGCGCGTTCCCGGCGGGCTGGCTCGAATGGAACGACCGCTACCGCGACACGCAACGCGGCTTCTGGTTGCGCCAGGGCATGCAGGGCGGCACGGGGCTCGGCGACTTCGCGCACCGGACGATGGCGTCGAGCGCGCAGTTCCAGCACGACGGCCGCGCGCCGACCGCGAGCGTGAACTTCATCGCGGCGCACGACGGCTTCACGCTGCGCGACCTGGTCAGCTACGACGCGCGGCACAACGAAGCGAACGGCGAACACAACCGCGATGGTCACGGCGACAACCTGAGCCGCAACTTCGGGGTCGAAGGACCGACAGACGACCCGGCCATCCTGGCCGAACGCAAGCGGCTGCAACGCGCGCTGCTTGCGGCGCTGCTGCTCTCGCAAGGTACGCCCATGCTGCTGGCCGGCGACGAGCTCGGTCACAGCCAGCACGGCAACAACAACGCCTATTGCCAGGACAACGAGACCACCTGGCTCGACTGGCCGGCGGCCGATCCGGCGCTCGGCGATTACGTCGCACGACTGGCCGCGCTGCGGCGCGAGGCCCCCGCCCTGCGTGCCACGCACTGGTGGCCGAGCGACCCCACTGCCGTCTCGGCAGGCACGGCCGCCGTGCGCTGGCTGCATCCCGAAGGACGGGCGATGGCGTCGTCCGACTGGGACCACGGCACGGCCCTTGCAATCCTCTTCGGGTCGGCGACGCCCGACGCGGCATCGTGGCTGGTGCTGGTGAATGCGGGCGCCGAGCCGATCGAATTCACGCTGCCGCCGCGTGACTGGCGGTGCTGCCTGTCGAGCGACCCGGCGGACGACCCCGGCCCGACGCCGCGTTCGCTGACGCGCACCCTGAAGGTGCCGCATTCCAGTGTGTGCGTCGCAAGAACGTAGGAGCCAGCGGCACCCGTGGGTGCTACGCTGGAAAGCAAACCGAGAAGGAGACACAAGGTGAACAAAATGCAAACCCCTGCGGCGCCATTGCAGGCGCACCAACTCGTCCGGCGCACGATCGCGCTGGTGCTGGCCGGCGGCCGCGGCTCGCGCCTCAAGCAGTTGACCGACCGGCGCGCGAAGCCCGCCGTGTACTTCGGCGGCAAGTTCCGGATCATCGATTTCGCGCTGTCGAATTGCCTCAACTCGGGCATCCGGCGCATGGCGGTGGTCACGCAGTACAAGTCGCACTCGCTCATGCGGCACCTGCAGCGTGGCTGGAGCTTCCTGCGCGCCGAACTCAACGAGATGGTCGACGTGCTGCCCGCACAGCAGCGCGTGGGCGACGAGCACTGGTACCGCGGCACGGCTGACGCCGTGTTCCAGAACCTCGACATCATCCAGACGCGCTCCACACCGCACGACTACGTGGTCGTGCTGGCAGGCGACCACATCTACAAGATGGACTACTCCATCATGCTCAAGGACCACGCCGAGCGCGGCCTGGGCTGCACCGTGGGCTGCATCGAAGTGCCGCGCATGGAAGCCACGGCGTTCGGCGTGATGCATGTGGACGAGGACCGCAAGGTGACGGCCTTTCTCGAGAAGCCGGCCGACCCGCCCGCGATGCCGGGACGCCCGGACACCGCGCTGGCCAGCATGGGCATCTACGTCTTCGATTCCGAATACCTCTACAAGCTGCTCGAGGAAGACAACCTCAATCCCGACTCCGATCACGACTTCGGCAAGGACATCATCCCGCGCGCCGTGGCCGAGGGCCGTGCGCTGGCGCATCCGTTCGGCCTGTCGTGCGTCACCCGCTCCTCCCGCGGACCCGGCGCCCAGGCGTACTGGCGCGACGTGGGCACGATTGATGCATTCTGGGCAGCGAACCTGGACCTCGCGTCCATCACGCCCGAGCTCGACATCTATGACACCGACTGGCCCATCTGGACGTACCAGCGGCAGCTGCCGCCAGCCAAGTTCGTGCTCGGGCGCGACGGGAAGCACGGCGTGACCTACAACACCATCGTCTCGGGCGGCTGCATCGTGTCGGGCTCGACCGTGCGCGATTCGGTGCTGTTCTCGAACGTGCGCATCCACTCGTTCTGCGACATCACGCGCGCCGTGCTGCTGCCCGACGTTGAGGTCGGTCGCGGTGCGCGGCTCACCAACGTCGTGATCGACCGCGCCTGCGTGATCCCCGACGACATGGTCATCGGCGAAGACGCGGCGGCCGACGCCGCACGCTTCGAGCGCACCGACGCCGGCGTCACCCTCGTCACGCGCGAGATGCTCAAGCGGCTCGAGACCGCGGTCGGCTGATGCGGGTTCTCCAGGTCAGCGCCGAAATATTTCCCCTCCTCAAGACCGGCGGACTGGCGGACATCGCCGGTGCGTTGCCGCACGCGCTCATCGCCGCAGGGCAGGACGTGCGCGTGCTGGTGCCCGGCTTTCCGGCGATCGTCACGGGTGTGACGGATTGGGTCCCGGCGCTGGATCTGCGGGCGCCGTGGGGCGACAGCGTCCGCCTTCTGGTCGGCCGGATCGTGACCGCGGGCGCGCCCGACATCACCGCCTACGTGATCGATGCGCCGCACCTCTACGACCGGCCCGGCAACCCCTACGAGGACGTGAACCGCCAGCCCTACGGCGACAACCACCGGCGCTTCGCGCTGCTCGGCTGGGCCGCGGCGCAGATCGCACTCGGCCTGGACACGACGTGGCAGCCCGACGTGGTGCATGCGCACGACTGGCACGCCGGGCTCGCGCCGGCCTACCTCGCCTTTGCGCAGCGGCCGCCCGGTCCGCGCGTCGGCACCGTCTTCACGGTGCACAACCTGGCCTACCAGGGCCTTTTCGCGCCATGGGATTTCGCCGACCTCGGGCTGCCCGGGCCGGCGTTCCAGATGAACGGCCTCGAATACTTCGGCCAGGTCAACTTCATGAAGGGCGGCCTCGCGTTCGCCGATCGCCTCACCACGGTGAGCCCGACCTATGCGCGCGAGATCCAGACGCCCGAGCAGGGCCAGGGCCTCGACGGCCTGCTGCGACAGCGCAGTGGCGTGCTCACCGGCATCCTCAACGCGGTCGACGACCAGGTCTGGAACCCGGTCACCGACGCCTTGCTGCCGCAGGTCTTCAGCCTGCCCGAAGGCAAGCGCATGGCAGGCAAGGCCGCGTGCAAGGCCGCGCTGCAGAAGCAACTGGGCCTGGCGCACTTGCCCGATGCCCCGCTCTTCGTGGTGGTCAGCCGGCTCACCGAACAAAAGGGCCTGCACCTCGTGCTCGACGGACTCGACGCACTGCTCGCGCAGGGTGGCCAGCTCGCGCTGCTCGGCGGCGGCGAAGCCTGGCTCGAGGCCGCTTTCCGCCAGCGCGCGGCCGCCGCGCCGCAGTCGGTGAGCGTCACAATCGGCTACAACGAAGACCTGGCCCACCAGCTCTTCGGCGCCGGCGACGTGACCCTTGTGCCGTCATTGTTCGAGCCTTGCGGATTGACGCAGATGTACGGTCTCAAGTACGGTAACCTGCCGCTGGTACGAAGTGTCGGCGGACTGGCCGACACCGTCGTGGACTGCACGCTCGAGAACATGGCGAGCGGCGAGGCGACCGGCTTCGTCTTCGGTCATTTCGACGGCACCGACTACGCGCGCGCCGTGCGCCGTGCCTTCGCGCTCTACAAGCGCCCCGCCGACTGGCGCCGGGTGCGCGCCACTGCGATGCGGCGCCCGGCCGACTGGGCCACCGCAGCGGCGCAATACATCGCCGTCTACCAACAAGCCGCCCCCCACGCTGCCGCCTGACGGCCCACCGACAAGAACCTTGCGAGCACCCTCATGACCACGACACCCAAGACCTTCGAATACGACCATCCGGACCGCGACGTCGCCGCCTTCAAGCGCGCCGTGGCGAACAAGCTGATCTACCAGGTCGGCAAGGACCCGGTGGCGGCCAGCCAGGACGACTGGCTCAACGCCACCGCACTGGCCGTGCGCGACCAGCTGGTCGAGCGATGGATGACCACCACGCGCGCGAACTACCAGCAGGACCTGAAGCGCGTCTATTACCTCTCGATGGAATTCCTGATCGGGCGCACCTTCACCAACGCGATGCTCGCGGTCGACATCCACGACATCGTGCGCGAGGCGCTGGCCGACTTCGGCGTCGACATGTCGGCGCTGGCCGAACGCGAGCCCGATGCAGCGCTCGGCAACGGCGGCCTCGGCCGGCTGGCCGCCTGCTTCCTCGACTCGATGGCGACGCTCGGCGTGCCCGGCATGGGCTACGGCATCCGCTACGAATACGGCATGTTCCGCCAGCGCATCGTCGACGGCCAGCAGATCGAGATGCCCGACTACTGGCTCACGCGCGGCAATCCGTGGGAGTTCCAGCGGCCCGAGGTGAACTACCGCGTGCGCTTCGGCGGCCATGTGCAAAAGCGCGAAGGCACGGCGGGGGCGGCCGACTGGGTCGACACGCACGACGTCCTGGCCGTGGCCTACGACACGATCATCCCGGGCTACGGCACGCAGGCCACGAACACGCTTCGCCTGTGGTCGGCACGTGCCACCGAAGAGATCGACCTCAGCGCCTTCAACAAGGGCAACTACATGGCGGCGGTGGAGAGCAAGAACCACTCCGAAAACGTCTCTCGCGTGCTCTACCCGGACGACTCCACGCCCTCGGGCCGCGAGCTGCGCCTGCACCAGGAATACTTTTTCTGCAGTGCGAGCGTGCAGGACCTGCTGCGCCGGTATCTGCGCAACCACACGACCTTCGACCAGCTCTCCGAGAAGGTCAGCATCCACCTGAACGACACGCACCCGGTGCTCGCCGTGCCGGAACTCATGCGCCTGCTGCTCGACGAGTACGGCCTCGACTGGGACACGGCCTGGGCGCAGACGCAGAAGGTGTTCAGCTACACCAATCACACGTTGATGCACGAGGCACTGGAGACCTGGCCCGTCGAGATGATGGGCCGCATCCTGCCGCGCCACCTGCAGATCATCTATGACATGAACGCGCGTTTCCTCGCGCAGGTGACGCAGATGGCCGGCGACGATGTCGAGCTGCCGCGCCGGCTCTCGCTGGTCGACGAGGCGGGCGAGCGGCGCGTGCGCATGGCGTATATCGCGGTGCTGGCGAGTCACTCGATCAACGGCGTGTCGGGCCTGCATTCCGAACTCATGAAGCAATCGATCTTCGCGGACTTCAACAAGATCTTTCCGGAGCGGTTCAACAACAAGACCAACGGCGTCACGCCGCGCCGCTGGCTGGCGCAGGCCAATCCGCCGCTGGCTGCGCTGCTCGACCAGCGCATCGGCAAGGGCTGGAGACGCGACCTCACGCAGCTCGAGGCCCTGCGTCCGATGGCCGCGCAGCCCGCGTTCGCGCGCGCCTTTCGCCACGCCAAGCGCGAGAACAAGTTGCGCCTGGCCAATTGGGTCGAGCAGCACATGGGGATCGTGCTCGACACCGACGCGATGTTCGACGTGCAGGTCAAGCGCATCCACGAATACAAGCGCCAGCTGATGAACGTGCTGCACGTGATCTCGCGCTACCAGCGCATCCTCGATGCGCAGGCCGCGGGCGACACCGCCACGCTCGCCAACATCGTGCCGCGTGTCGTGGTCTTCGCGGGCAAGGCGGCGTCGGCTTACGCGGTCGCCAAGCTGGTGATCCGGCTCATCAACGATGTCGCGACCACGATCAACAACGACGCGCGCGTCGGCAAGCTGCTCAAGGTCGTCTTCCTGCCGAACTACAGCGTGAGCCTCGCGGAGATCATCATGCCGGCGGCCGACCTGAGCGAGCAGATCTCGACGGCCGGCACCGAGGCTTCGGGCACCGGCAACATGAAGTTCGCGCTGAACGGTGCGCTCACCATCGGCACGCTCGACGGCGCCAACGTCGAGATGAAGGAGAACGTCGGCGACGACAACATCTTCATCTTCGGCAACACCACGCCCGAGGTCGCGGAGATCCGCCTGCGCGGCTACCAGCCGCGCAGCTACTACGACGGCAACCCCGAACTCAAGCGTGTGCTCGATGCGATCCGCGATGGCGTGTTCTCGCCGTCGGAGCCGGGCCGCTTCCAGGGCATCTACGACGGCCTGGTGAACTGGGGCGACCACTATCTGCTGCTCGCCGACTACGCGAGCTACGTCGAGACGCAGGCGAAAGTCGACGCGCTGTATCGCGACACCGACGCGTGGACGCGCAAGGCGATCCTCAACGTGGCGGGAATGGGCGCGTTCTCATCGGACCGCACGATCGCTGAGTACGCGCACGAGATCTGGCACACGAAGCCGGTGTCGCTGTAGGCACACCCCGAAGGCTTCGCGCGCTGCGCGTCGCTCAACGTGCGGGTGCGGGCGCTTCGGTCACGAAGCCGATGCGGGTGAGTCCGGCCTTGTTCGCGATGGCCATGAGCTCGACCACGCGGCCGTAGGGCACCGTCTGGTCGGCGCGCAGTTGCACTTCGGTGTCCTTGCTGTCGGCTGCGGCTTTGGCGAGCTTGTCGGCCAGCGCTTCCGGTGTGACGGCCTGGTCGTTGAAGAACACCTTGCCGGATGCATCGACCGAAACGCTCACGAACTTCGGCGCGTCGTTGGGCTGGCCGGCGTCGGTCTGCGGCAGGTCGAGCTTGATCGAGCTGGCCATGAGCGGGGCCGTGATGATGAAGATCACGAGCAGCACCAGCATCACGTCGACCAGAGGCGTCACGTTGATGTCCGACAACGGCCGCTGCCCACCGGTTCCGGACACCCGCCCCTCACCACCGGAGCTGCTGCCAAGCGACGTGCGACCGAAAGCCATCGCGGTGATCGCCTCAGACGGGCATCACGCGCGCAGGCGGCAATGCGTCGTTCGGCGTTGTCGCGGGTTCGCCGAAGGTCGCGAGCAGGTCGTGCGCGAAGCCCTCGAGTTCGGCTTCGATGCGGCCGATGACGCGCCCGAACACGTTGTAGGCCAGCACGGCCGGAATGGCGACCGCAAGGCCGAAGGCGGTCATCACGAGCGCCTCGCCGACCGGGCCGGCCACCTTGTCGATCGTGAAGCCACCGGTTTCCCCGGCGATGCCCGCGAGCGCACCATAGATGCCCCACACGGTGCCGAGCAAGCCCACGAAGGGCGCGGTGGCGCCGACGGTGGCCAGCAGGATCTGGCCGCCCTGCAGTCGCCGCAGTGCGCCGTGCAACGCGTCGCGCAGGGCGCGCGTGAGGCGCAGTTGCCGATCGCCCGCGCCGCCGAGCGTGGACGTGCCCGCCCCGCTCGCCACGCTCCGGATCGCGCCCATCGCGGGCAGCACGAGTGCAGGGCTGTCGAAGGCCTGGAGCCTCTGCTCGGCTTCGGAGATGGACGACGACTGCCAGAACGCGGCGATGCTGCGCAGCACGCCGCTCGTGCCGTGGCGCAACAACCAGGCCTTCCGCAGGATCACGACCCAGCTCGCCACCGACATCGCGAGCAGCAGCGCGGCGACCGCGCGGCTGACGCCATCACCGTGGGTCAGCAGCTCGAGCACGCTCATGAGAAAGGGAACGCGTGATCAGCGCAGGTTCAGCACGTCGAACATGTCGAAGAGGCCGGTCTTCTGCGACGCGAGGAACCGCACCGCGCGCAGGCTCCCCTGCACGTAGGTCGCGCGGCTCGACGACTTGTGCGTGATCTCGATGCGTTCGCCGGTTCCGGCGAAGAGCACGGTGTGGTCGCCGACGATGTCGCCGCCCCGAATCGCCGAGAAACCGATGGTCGACGGGTCGCGCTCGCCCGTGATGCCTTCGCGCGCATACACGGCGCAGTCCTTCAGGTCGCGGCCCAGCGCGTCGGCGATGACTTCGCCCATCTTGAGCGCGGTGCCCGAGGGCGCATCGACCTTGTGGCGGTGGTGCGCTTCGATGATCTCGATGTCGTAGCCGGTCGACAGGGCCTTTGCCGCCATTTCGAGCAGCTTGAGCGTGACGTTGACGCCGACGCTCATGTTGGGCGCCATCACGATCGCGATGTCCTTGGCGAAACCGGCGATCTCTGCCTTCTGGGCATCGCTGAAGCCGGTGGTGCCGATCACCGCCTGCACGCCGAGTTCGCGGCACACGGCAAGGTGCGCCAGCGTGCCTTCGGGGCGGGTGAAGTCGATCAGCACCTGCGCGTTCGTCAGTCCCGCGTGCAGGTCCGCCACGATCGGCACGCCGCTGGCGAAACCGAGGAAGGCTGCCGCGTCGTTTCCGATGGCGGGTGCGCCGGGCACGTCGAGCGCACCCGCGAGTTCGCAATCGTCGGTGGCGCGCACGCCTTCGATCAGCATTCGGCCCATGCGGCCGGAAGCGCCGGCAATCGCGATGCGCCGCATGTCAGCGCGTGGATTCGAGGGGTGGATAGCTCGGCGGCAGTGGCGCGAGCGGCGCGGCCGGTGCCTCGGTCCTAGCGCCCTTCTTGTCGTCCGGCTTGAACTTGTCGAGCTGGCTTTCGGTCGCCTCGAGCTGTGGAATCTTGGGCGTCTTGCCACCGCGCGTGTCGACGGCAGCGACGAACTCTTCCTCGCTCGGCATGGTGTCGCCTTCAAAGCGGTCGAGCGCGTCGTTCTTGAAGAACACCGTCAGGCGGCGTTGTTGCGGCTCGACACCCTGGCGGCGAATCGTGAAGACGTAATCCCAACGGTCGGAATGGAACACGTCGGTCAGGAGGGAGGTGCCGAGGATCTCACGCACCTGCTGGCGCGACATGCCGGACTTGAGGGCCTCGACCTGCTGCTTCGACACGAAGTTGCCTTGCACCACTTCGACCCGGTAAGGGGTGATCTTTTCCAGTGCGCTGCGGGTGCTGTCGGTGACGGTGCTGCAAGCGCCAAGGCTCACGCTCGCGGCGGCGCCGAAGAGCAGCCATAGGCTGCGTTGGGGAATGGCAAGCATGGAAAAAAAGGGTAGCGATATGATCGGCCTATTGTAGCGGCTGGCCCCCGGCGAGCCCTCCCGCCCGGCTGGCGCAGGAACGACTCATGGCCAATATCGACGAACTCAAGAACACCGGCCTCAAGGCCACCTTGCCGCGCCTCAAGATCCTGGAAATCTTCCAGACTGGCGGGCTTAGGCACATGACGGCCGAGGACGTTTTCCGGATCCTGCTCAACGAGCGCTCCGACATCGGACTGGCCACGGTCTACCGCGTGCTGACGCAGTTCGAGCAGGCCGGCATCCTGGAGCGCAGTCACTTCGAGAGCGGCAAGGCGGTCTACGAACTGAACGAAGGCAAGCACCACGACCACCTGATCTGCACCTCGTGCGGCAAGGTCGAGGAGTTCTACGACGCCGAGATCGAACGCCGCCAGCAGATGATTGCGCAGGACAAGGGCTGGATCCTGCAGGACCACGCCATGTCGCTCTACGGTTTGTGCGGCGACTGCGCCGGCCGGCGCTGACGCCTCAGTCGTCGCGGTTCGCTTCCATCGCCTTGTGGTGGCGTGCCACGAAATCGGCATAGGTGTCGATGCCGCGCAATTGCAGGATCGAATTGCGCACCGCCGCCTCGACCAGCACCGCGATGTTCCGCCCGGCCACCACCTGGATGATGACCTTGCGCACCGGAATGCCCAGCACGTCCTGCGTGAGCGGTGCCGATGGCATGCGTTCGTAGTCGCGCTCGAA
Organism: Variovorax sp.; assembly: GCA_041424275.1. Taxonomy (GTDB): domain Bacteria; phylum Pseudomonadota; class Gammaproteobacteria; order Burkholderiales; family Burkholderiaceae_C; genus Variovorax. Next base: position 4,372 of record JBGMOF010000060.1, on the reverse strand, counting down.
CGAGTCGCGGCGCACCAGGTGCACGATGAGCTTGAGCCGCATCTTCCGGCGCACCGCCGTCTCGCCGAAGATCGCGCGGATGTCGAGCAGCCCGATGCCGCGCACTTCGAGCAGGTTCTGCAGCAGATCGGGGCAGCGGCCCTCGAGCGTGTTCTGGTTGATTCGGTAGAGGTCGACCGCGTCATCGGCCACCAGCCCGTTGCCGCGCGAGATCAGCTCCAGTCCGAGCTCGCTCTTGCCGAGCCCCGACTCGCCGGTGATCATCACGCCGAGTCCCAGGATGTCCATGAACACGCCGTGCATCGACGTGCGTTCGGCGAAGTGCTTGGAGAGGTAGGCGCGAAGCAGGTCGATCACATAGGCCGACGATTCGCGGGTCGCGAACAGCGGCAGCTGCGCCCGTTCGCAGATCGAGAGCAATTCGTCCGGCGCGGGCTGGCCGTCGGCCAGCACCAGCATCGGCGGCTCCAGCGTCACGATGCGCGCCACGCGACGGGCACAATCTTCCGTGGTGCCACGCGTCAAATAGGCGATCTCGCGCGCGCCCATGATCTGCACACGGTACGGGTGGATGTAGTTGAGGTAGCCGACCAGGTCTGCCGCCGACTGTGCGCGGCTGATGACTTCGGGCTCGAACTGGCGCTCCGAGGCACCGAGCCCCGCGAGCCATTCCCATCGCAGCGAGCCGCGAAACTCCTCGAACATCGCGTCCGCGCTGATGACGGTCGGCTTCATGCGCGCAGCGGTGCGGGGGTCAGGCGACCTGGGCCGATTGCCAGCCGGCGATCAGGGCGTGGAGTTCGCCGGCGTCGGTGCTGGACTTGATCTGCTCGCGCAGCACGGCGTCGCTCAGCAATTCGGCGATTTCGGAGAGGATCTCGAGGTGTTTCTGGGTGGCCGCTTCCGGCACCAGCAGAAAAATGAGAAGCGCCACCGGCTGCTCGTCGGGCGCATCGAAGCCGATGGGGTTCGCCAGCTGGAACACCGAGGCCATCGGCGACTTCAGGCCCTTGATGCGGCCATGGGGAATCGCAACGCCATGGCCCAGACCGGTCGAACCCAGCCGTTCGCGGGCGAACAGGCTGTCGGTGATGAGGGCGCGTCCCAGGCCGTGCAGATTCTCGAACAGCAGGCCTGCTTCTTCAAAAGCACGCTTTTTGCTGGTGGCGTCAACGCTCACGAGCACTTGAGCGGGCGGCAGGATGGACGCGAGGCGATTCATGGTGGGGCAGGGCGGGCGCGATTATGCACCTCATCGGTAAAAACCCCCACTTCGCGACCGCCTGTGTCCGCAAAAAACAAAAAGCCGCCCCGGGCGGCTTTCGTGGACAGGGCCTTTCGGCGCACCTGTGTCACATCAGGCGCTTGGGCGCAGCGTGATGATGATTCTGCAGGCGGGTCTTGTGGCGGACCACCTGGCGATCGAGCTTGTCGACGAGTTCGTCGACAGCAGCATAGAGATCAGCGTGACTCGACTCCGCAAACATGTCGCTTCCCTTGACGTGGATGTTGCACTCCGCCTTTTGTCTGCGTTCCTTTTCCTTCTGCTTTTCCACGGTAAGGATGACTTTCACATCGACCAACTGGTCGAAGTGCCGAGTGATCCGGTCCAGCTTGCTCGTGACATACGTACGCAAGGCAGGGGTAACGTCGAGGTGATGACCGCTGATCGTCAGATTCATGAATGACCTCCTGGAATTGACGGTTGGGAAAATGACCAACGCTCCGGGATGGCACGTGGTCGGCGAAAACGGACTGGGGATGTGAGAGAGAAGAGGAGTGGGAGAAGAGAAGAGCGTCGATTCACTATGCCCAAGCTGTCACGCGATTGCAATCCCTGACTGACACGGATGCGGTATTTACGTTCAGCTGACACTTTCTGCTATTTTTTCGATAGCAACAAAGCAAGCATCCGCAAGCGATCCAGGCGTTTTTCTCTCGATGCAGAGACCTCGACGGCACAAGGGCTGGCGCACTGCTCACTTCCAGCTTGCACGCATCCGGGCCAGGAGATCGATGGTCGCGGCGGGCGGCGGCACCGCAGGTGCGCGCGGCGGCGGTGGCGGCCAGGTGTGCTGCTCGAAATGCGCGGTGTCGGCTTCCGAGATGAAGCGCGTGCGCCCCGCGTACAGATGGCGGTCTCCGCGCGCCGACTGCTGCGTGACGTAGAAGCGCTGGGGCACCAGCAAGTGAAGGTGGTCCTTGGCGCGCGTCATCGCGACGTAGAGCAAGCGGCGCTCTTCCTCGAGTTCGCTGGCGCCCTGCGCCACGTCGGCCGGCAGGCAGCCATCCACCACGTTGAGCACATGCACCGAATTCCATTCCTGCCCCTTGGCCGAATGGATCGTCGACAGGATCAGGTAGTCCTCGTCCAGCAACGGCGGGCCCGGACGGTCGCTGGTCGCCTCGGGCGGATCGAGCGTGAGCTCGGTCAGGAAGCGCTCGCGGGAGCTGTAGCCGGAGGCCAGCCGCGCCAGCTGTTCGACATCGCCGCGCCGCACGCCCGAAGTGTCGTCGTGCAGCCGCTCGAGGTGCGGGATGTACCAGCGCACCGCCAGCTCCACGTCCGCCGGCCAGGGCAGCGCAGCATTGCGCAGCGCCGCATAGGTTTCGGCGAAGCGCTGCCATTCGACCTGGGCCGTGGCGGGCGGCACGAAAGCCTGAACCGCCGCGCCGGGATCGGCGGCCACGTCCATCGCGTCGAGCAGGCGCGCGGAGGTGACCGGGCCGATGCCGGGGATCAGTTGCGTGACCCGGAAGCCCGCCATCCGCCCGCGCGGGTTCTCGGCGAAGCGCAGCACCGCCAGCAGGTCTTTCACGTGCGCGGCTTCGAGGAACTTCAGTCCGCCGAACTTGACGAACGGGATGTTGCGGCGAGCCAGCTCGAGCTCCAGCGCCGCGCTGTGCGTGGAGGTGCGGAAAAGCACGGCCTGCGACTTCAAAGCGAGTCCACCCTCACGGTGCGCGAGCACGCGGTCGGCCACCCAGGTGGCCTGCTGCGCCTCGTCGGGCACCAGCACGATCTGCGGCCGGCCGGCGGAGGGCTTGTCGGTCCAGAGCGTCTTGGCGTGCCGCTCTGCGGCCTGCGCGATCACCGCGTTCGACGCATCCAGGATCGGCTGGGTCGAGCGGTAGTTGCGCTCCAGCGTGACGATTCGCGCGGCCTCCGAAAACTGCGCCGGGAAGTCGAGGATATTGCGCACCGTCGCGCCGCGGAAGGAATAGATCGACTGCGCGTCGTCGCCCACCACCGTCACTCCGCGGCCATCGGGTTTCATCGCGGTGAGGATCGCGGCCTGCAGGCGGTTCGTGTCCTGGTATTCGTCGACCAGCACATGGTCGAAGCGCACGCCGACCGCCGCCGCCAGCGCCGGCTCGGCCACCATGCCGGCCCAGTAGAGCAGCAGGTCGTCGTAGTCGAGCACGTTCTGCTGCTGCTTGGCTTCCACATAGGCACCGAACAGTTTCTTGAGCTCGGCCTCCCACTCGTCGCACCAGGGAAAGGAGGTCTTCAGCACCTCGGCCAGCGGCGCGCGGGTGTTGACGCAGCGCGAGTAGATCGACAGGCAGGTGCCCTTGCGCGGGAAGCGGTTGACCGTCGAAGACAGGCCCTGCTCATGGCGCACCAGCCCCATCAGGTCTTCGGCGTCGCCCCGGTCGTGAATGGTGAAGTTTTCGTCCAGGCCGATCTGCGCGGCGTACTCGCGCAGCAGCCGTGCGCCGATGCCGTGGAAGGTGCCGGCCCATGGCAGCGCAGGCGGCACCGCCGAGGACAAGCCCAGCACCTGCGTCAGCACCTGGCCCGCGCGGCGCCCCATTTCCTGCGCGGCACGGCGCGAGAAGGTCAGCAGCAGCAGGCGCTGCGGATCGACGCCGCCCGCGATCAGGTGCGCCACCCGGTGTGCCAGCGTGCTGGTCTTGCCGGAGCCGGCGCCGGCAATCACGAGCAGCGGGCGGTGGTCGTCGCCAACGGCCGCGCCCACGCCGTGCTCGACCGCCGCGCGCTGCGCCTCGTTGAGCGTTGCCAGCGCCGCGGCCAGGCGTTCGGACTGGCTCGTCGCGGCGGCGGAAAAAACAGGAAGCGCAGCGGTCTGCATGGGCAGGACTTTACTGTATGTCCGTCCAGTCCAACCTCGATGCAGCCCCATGGCCAGTGACATAATCGCGCCTCGCTGCAAATGGAGACTCCCCCATGGAAACCGCCCCGTCTCGGCAGCTTTCAACTCCCTTTCTGACGGCCTGATCGCTCACGTCGGGCCCGGGAATTGAAAGCGCCCCTCCCTCGCCCATCGTTCAGTCATCCCCGGGAGTGAGCCCATGCTCAACATCTTTACGCTCGCCAACGGCCGCCTCGTCCAGGAAGAGATCGAGG
>JBGMOF010000059.1:0-24960 GCA_041424275.1 Variovorax sp. | reverse complement strand
GACCAACGCCATCCTCACGACCTTCAACGAAGTGAACATGGCCCCGGTCATGGACATGCGCAAGAAGTTCCAGGACGCGTTCACCAAGGAGCATGGCGTCAAGATCGGCTTCATGAGCTTCTTCGTGAAGGCCGCGGTGCACGCGCTCAAGAAGTTCCCGGTGATCAACGCGTCGGTCGATGGCAACGACATCGTCTATCACGGCTACTTCGATATCGGCATCGCCGTCGGTTCGCCGCGCGGCCTCGTCGTGCCCATCCTGCGCAACGCCGACCAGATGAGCTTCGCCGACATCGAAAAGAAGATCGCAGAGTTCGGTAAGAAGGCGCAGGAAGGCAAGCTGGGCATCGAAGACATGACAGGCGGAACCTTCTCGATCTCGAACGGCGGCACCTTCGGCTCGATGCTCTCGACGCCCATCATCAACCCGCCGCAGTCGGCCATCCTCGGCGTTCACGCGACCAAGGACCGCGCGGTGGTCGAGAACGGCCAGATCGTGGTGCGTCCGATGAACTACCTGGCGATGAGCTACGACCACCGCATCATCGACGGCCGCGAGGCCGTGCTGGCACTGGTCGCGATGAAGGAAGCGCTGGAAGACCCGTCGCGCCTGCTGTTCGACATCTGAGGACGCACACAGATGTCTGATATCAAGCAATTCGACGTCGTCGTGATCGGCGGCGGTCCTGGCGGCTACATCGCCGCGATTCGCGCGGCGCAACTCGGCTTCAACGTCGCGTGCATCGACGAGTGGAAGAACAGCAAGGGCGGCCCTGCACCGGGTGGCACCTGTACCAACGTCGGCTGCATCCCGTCGAAGGCGCTGCTGCAATCGTCCGAGCACTTCGAGCAGGCCGGCCACAGCTTTGCGGACCATGGCATCAACGTGTCGGGCTTGTCGCTCGACATCGGCAAGATGCTGGCCCGCAAGGATCAGGTCGTGAAGCAGAACAACGACGGCATCCTTTACCTGTTCAAGAAGAACAAGATCGCCTTCTTCCACGGCCGTGGTTCGTTCGTGAAGGCGAGCGATGCTGGCTACGAGGTCAAGGTCGCGGGCGCTGCCGAAGAGACCATCGTCGGCAAGCAGATCGTGGTCGCGACCGGCTCGAACGCCCGTGCGCTGCCGGGCACGCCGTTCGACGAGGAAAACATCCTGTCGAACGACGGCGCACTGCGCATCGGTGCGGTGCCCAAAAAGCTCGCCCTGATCGGCGCCGGCGTGATCGGCCTCGAAATGGGTTCGGTGTGGCGGCGCCTTGGTGCGGAAGTCACCGTGCTCGAAGGTCTGCCGACCTTCCTTGGCGCAGTCGACGAGCAGATTGCCAAGGAAGCGAAGAAGGCCTTCGACAAACAGGGCCTGAAGATCGAACTCGGCGTGAAGGTCGGCGAGATCAAGACGGGCAAGGGCGGTGTCAGCATCGCCTACACCAACGCGAAGGGCGATGCGCTCACGCTGGATGCCGACAAGCTCATCGTGTCGATCGGCCGTGTGGCCAACACCATCGGCCTGAATGCCGAGGCAGTGGGCCTGAAGCTCGACGAGCGCGGTGCGATCACCGTGGACGACGACTGCAAGACCAACTTGCCGGGCGTCTGGGCGATCGGTGACGTGGTGCGTGGGCCGATGCTTGCGCACAAGGCGGAAGAAGAGGGTGTGGCCGTGGCCGAGCGCATTGCCGGTCAGCATGGACACGTCAACTTCAACACCGTGCCGTGGGTCATCTACACGCACCCGGAAATCGCATGGGTCGGTCAGACCGAGCAGCAGCTCAAGGCTTCGGGCCGCGCCTACAAGGCGGGCACGTTTCCGTTCCTGGCTAACGGCCGCGCGCGGGCGCTGGGCGACACGACCGGCATGGTCAAGTTCCTGGCCGACGCGACCACCGACGAGATCCTCGGCGTGCACATGGTCGGCCCGCAGGTCAGCGAGCTGATCTCGGAAGCCGTGGTGGCCATGGAGTTCAAGGCGAGCAGCGAAGACATCGCGCGCATCTGCCACGCCCACCCGTCGCTGTCGGAAGCGACCAAGGAAGCCGCGCTGGCGGTGGACAAGCGCACGCTCAACTTCTGATCCCTTGAGCGTCAAAAAAGCCTACGAAGCCGAACTCGCCACGCGCGGCTTCCAGAGCGACCCGGCGCAACTGCGCGCCGTGGAAGCGCTGGATCGGTGCGCCAACGAGTGGGCCGAGTACAAGGCGCAACGCTCCAACGCGTTCAAGAAGCTGATCCGGCGTCCGGAGATTCCGCGCGGCGTCTACATGTACGGTGGCGTCGGGCGCGGCAAGAGCTTCCTGATGGATCTGTTCTTCAACGCGGTGCCGCTGCGCCGCAAGACGCGCCTGCATTTCCATGAGTTCATGCGGGAAGTGCACCGCGAATTGGCGGAACTGCAGGGCATCGTCAATCCGCTGGACGAGCTCGGCAAGCGCATCGCCAAGCGTTACAAGCTGATCTGCTTCGATGAATTCCACGTCGCCGACATCACGGACGCGATGATCCTGCACAGGCTGCTCGTCGCGCTGTTCGAGAACGGCGTGGGCTTCGTGACCACGTCGAACTTCAAGCCGGACGACCTCTACCCCAACGGGCTGCACCGAGACCGCATCCTTCCCGCTATCGCGCTGTTGAACCAGAAGCTCGAGGTGCTGAGCGTGGACAACGGCACGGACTACAGGCGTCGCACGCTCGAGCAGCTGCGCATGTACCTCACCCCGAACGGTGGCGCGGCGGACAAGGAAATGCGCGACGCATTCGCCAAGCTGGCAGAGACGGCCGACGAGAACCCGGTGCTGCACATCGAGTCGCGCGAAATCCATGCGCGGCGCAAGGCGGGCGGCGTGGTCTGGTTCGATTTCAGGACCTTGTGCGGCGGTCCGCGCTCGCAGAACGACTATCTCGAAATCGCCACGCAGTTCCATACGGTGCTGCTGTCGGATGTGCCGCAGATGTCGGTAAGCCGGGCGTCGGAAGCACGGCGCTTCACCTGGCTGGTCGACGTTTTCTACGACCGACGCGTGAAGCTCATCATGTCGGCAGAGGTGGCACCGGAGGCGTTGTACACCGAGGGTCCGCTGGCGCACGAGTTTCCGCGAACCGTCTCCCGGCTCAACGAAATGCAGTCGGCCGAGTTCCTGGCGCTCGAACGCCGCCTCGTCGACACCCGCCTCACATGAAAAAGACTGCCGCGTTGTTCTTGCTCGCCCTGGCCGCTTCGCAGCTGTGGGCGCAATCGGTGGCGGCGACCGGCAATGCCGACTTTGCGGTCGAGCGCGCCCGACTGACTTCCGAGCGCGCCGCTGCCGACAAGGCGTTCGCGGATCAGCGCGCGGTGTGCTTCAAGAGGTTTTCGGTGGAAGACTGCCTTGCGCAGAGCCGTCTTCAAAGGCGCGCGGCGCTGGACAACATCAAGCGCCAGGAAGCGCTGATCAACGACGCGGAGCGCAAACGCCGCGGGGGCGCCGCGCTGGACCGGCTCGAAGAGAAGAATTCGGCGCAGCGCGCACAAGACGCCGCGGCGCAACGCGACAAGGCTGCGAAGGCCCAACAGGACCGCGAACAGCGGGCGACCGACCACACCACCGGCCGCGCGGCGACAGCTTCGCAGGAAGCCGAAAAGCAGCGCCAGTTCGACAGCAAGCAACGCGCGCACGCGGAGCAACTGGCCAAGGAAGCCAGCCGCCGGGCTGCTGCCCCGGCAGAGGTGCAGCGTCAGGAAGAAAAATTGAAGAAGGCGGAGGCGCATCGCGCCGATGTCGAGCGAAAGAACGCCGAACGCACCAAGCCGCGTTCCGCCCCGCTGCCGCCGCCCCCGCCTTGAGGCAGCAGCTCTCTGCAGGATCAGGCGACAGGCGCCTTCGGCAGGCGATCGAGTTTGAGTACGGCAATCGAGATGTTGTCGCCAGTGCCACGGGCGCGCCGGCGCGCCTCGGCTACCAGCAGTTCAGTCGCTTCGCGGGGTGACTTTTCTGCCAACACCATTCCCATCTCCTCCGGCGTGAAGTAGTGCCAGAGTCCGTCGCTGCACGCGAGCAGCGCATCGCCGCGCTGCAGTTCCGGAATGAAATGGGTTTCCACTGGCGGTGGCGTCGTCGTCATCCCGAGACAGCCAAGAAGGATGTTGCCCTGCGGGTGCACGTTGGCTTCTGCTTCGGTGAGTTCGCCCCGGTCGATCAGCACCTGGACATAGGAGTGGTCGCGCGTGCGGCGCACGAGCCGACCACGGTGGAAGTGGTAGATGCGCGAATCGCCTGCGTGAATCCAAGCGCAGTCGCCCTGCGGGTTCATGAGAAACGCAGCGAGGGTGCTGTGCGGCTCTTGTTCGCTCGACAAGGCCGTCAGCTTGATGACCGTGTGCGCGTCGTCGAGCAATTGCCGCAGCATGCCGACCGGCTCGTCGCGCCCGGGGGTGTAGCGGCTGAACAGCTGCTGCGCTGTGAGGATCACCTGGTCGGACGCCTTGCGTCCTCCGCTTCGCCCGCCCATGCCGTCTGCCACAACGCCCAGTACGCACCCCGGCTGCCGCGGGTCCGAGATCAGCATGACCTGGTCCTGCTGGTAAGGGCGGTCTCCCTTGTGGAGACCGGTGGCGGCGGTAAGTCGGAAGCCTCGGTTCATGCGAATGGTTGGTGCCAGGCGGCGTGTGGGAGACGTATTATCAAGTGCCCTGCACCAGAGCTGCCGGCCCTTTTGCACACCGGCGCCGTATTGCCTCCGTTGGACCTCAATCTCAATTCCCTTTCCCGCCAACTGATCGACCTGCGCATGGAGCACGCCGATCTGGACGCCATGATCGACCGCCTGGTCGAGGCCATGCCGCAGCAGGACGAACTGCTGGTACGGCGTCTCAAAAAGCGTCGACTCGCTCTGCGCGACAAGATCCAGCGCATCGAGCGCGACGCCAACCCGCAAGAGCCCGCCTGATGGGAGCGCTCGAGTCGCAGGTGCGCGACGCCTTCGCGCAGGATGGCGTACTGTCGCGCGCGGCGGAGCAGTTCCGCGAGCGCGCCGGCCAGACCGAAATGGCGCTTGCCGTGGCGCGCACGGTGGAGCAGGGCGGTGTGCTGGTGGTGGAGGCAGGTACAGGCGTCGGCAAGACATTTTCATACCTGGTGCCTGCGCTTCTCAGTGGCGAGCGCGTGCTGCTGTCCACTGCGACCAAGACGCTGCAGGACCAGCTCTTCGGCCGCGACCTGCCGCGTCTGGTCGAAGCGCTCGGCCTTCCGGTGCGCACCGCGCTGCTCAAGGGGCGCGCGAGCTATGTCTGTCTCCATCGGCTGGAACTGGCGCGCCATGATGTCTCGCTGCCTGAGCGCGGCACGGTCCGCACGCTGGCCAAGATCGAGCAATGGTCGAAGGCGACGCGCACCGGCGATTTGGCCGAGCTGCCCGGCCTCGATGAGCGTTCGCCGCTCATCCCGCTGGTCACGTCAACGCGTGACAACTGTCTGGGCCAGCAGTGCCCGCAATTCAAGGCCTGCCACGTCAACCTCGCGCGCCGCGAAGCGCTGGCCGCCGACGTGGTGGTCATCAATCACCATCTCTTCTTTGCCGACCTGGCGGTGCGCGAATCCGGCATGGCCGAATTGCTGCCGAGCGTGCGGGTGGTGGTGTTCGACGAAGCGCATCAGTTGAATGAAACCGGCGTGCAATTTCTCGGCGTGCAGCTGGGCAGCGGGCAGGCGCTCGACTTCGCGCGCGATGTTCTCGCCGCGGGCCTGCAGCACGCGCGCGGCCTGGTCGATTGGCAGCAGATCGCGGCGGGGCTCGAGCGCGGTGCGCGCGAGCTGCGGCTGTCGGTGGGAAAGCAGTGGCCGGGTACCAAGCTGCGCTGGTCCGAGGGCGCTCCCGAAGGCATTCCCGAGCACGCTTGGCAAGGCGCGCTCGACCTTCTGCAGCAGGCGTTCGAAGATGCGGCCGACGGACTGCATAGGGTGAGCGAGATCGCGCCGGACTTCGTGCGCCTGCATGAACGCGCCGTTCAGCTCGCGGAACGTGCCGCGCGGTTTGCGACGCCATGCGCGCCCGAGTCGGTGCGCTGGGTCGATGTCGGCACGCAGCTGCGGCTGGTCGAGTCGCCGCTGGACATCGCCGACGCCGTGCGCACGCGCGTGCTCAAGCTCGACAAAGGCGATCCCGAAGAGGCTGGGCGTGCCTGGATCTTCACGTCGGCGACGTTGGGGGACGATCCGAAACTGCGATGGTTCACCGAGCCCTGCGGCCTGGAAGACGCCGAGGTGTTGCGAGTACAGAGCCCGTTCGACTACGCACAGCAGGCGGCGCTGTACGTGCCGCGGAGCTTTCCGAAACCCGCGGACCCTGCGCACAGTGCGCAGGTCGCCAGGCTCGCGGCGCGCGGCGCAGCGGCCCTGGGTGGACGCACGCTGGTGCTCACGACCACACTGCGCGCGTTGCGGACCATCGGCGACACGATGCGCGAGGCATTCGAGCCGATCGATGCGGCCTCGCGCCCCGAAGTGCTGGTGCAGGGCGAGCTGCCCAAGCGCGTGTTGATGGAACGCTTCAGGGAAGGCGACAGCGCCGGCCGCGCGGGCTGCGTGCTGGTGGCGTCAGCGTCGTTCTGGGAGGGTTTCGACGCGCCGGGCGACGTGTTGCAGCTGGTCGTGATCGACAAGCTGCCGTTTCCGCCCCCGAACGATCCACTGGTCGAGGCACGGTCGCGGCGGCTGGAATCGCAAGGGCGCAGCGCCTTTGGGGACTATTCGCTGCCGGAGGCTGCCGTTGCGCTCAAGCAGGGCGCGGGACGTTTGATCCGCCGCGAGACCGACCGCGGCGTGCTCATCATCTGCGATGCGCGGCTGGCCACCATGGGTTATGGCAAACGACTGGTGGCCGCGTTGCCACCGATGCGTTGGCTCGACAGTGCGGCCGATCTCGATGCAGCGCTGGAAGAAATCAGGCGCTGACCGCTTCGGCCACAGTCAGCTGAACCGACTTACCAGACCTTCCACCACGGATCGTCCTTGGTGCGGAAGCCCTTTGCCATGAACTCGGACTTCGGGTAATTGCTGGTCAGCACGCGCTGCGCGTCGTCGCGCAGCTGGGTCATGCCGAGTGCGTCGTAGGACCGGACCATGATGTAGAGGGCTTCCTCGAGCGCCGGCACTTCACGGTAATCCGCCAACGCAAGCTGTGCACGGTTGATCGCGGCCAGGTAGGCGCCGCGCTGGAAGTAGTAGCGGGCCACGTGAACTTCGTACTGCGCGAGCGAGTTCACGATGTAGTTCATGCGCTGGCGTGCGTCGGGCGTGTAGCGCGATGCCGGGAAGCGCGTCACCAGTTCCTTGAACGCCAGGAACGATTCCTTCGCGGCCTTCTGGTCGCGTTCTGCGAGGTCCTGGCGCGTCAGCGATGCGAACAGGCCAAGGTCGTCGTTGAAGTTGACCACGCCCTTGAGGTACAGCGCGTAGTCGACAGCCGGACTTGCCGGGTGCAACTTCATGAAGCGATCGATCGTGGCGATCGCTGCGGGTTTGTCGCCCGCCTTGAACTGCGCATAGGCCTTGTCGAGTTGCGCCTGCTGGGCCAGCGGCGTGCCGGCGGCACGACCTTCCAGCTTTTCGTACAGCGGAACGGCCTTGTCGTAGGCGCCCGAATCGGCCTCGTCCTTGGCTTCCGAGTAGATCTTGTTGGGACTCCAGTTGGCGGTCTTGTCTTCCTTGGTCGACGAGCAGCCAACCAGCAGGGCGCCGGCACAAAGGACCGCCCAGACGGGGAGCACCGATAATTTGGAGCGAAACATCAGATACGGCTTTCGTGAAACAGTTGCCCTCAATTATATCGACCGACCCCTCGGACGCCACTCCCGACCCGGGCGAGCCGGAGGAGGGCGCGGACATTGCCGAAGCCAGCGAGTTGCGGCTCTTCGTGATCGGCGCCGCCGAGCATGGTCAACGGCTCGACCGCGCCCTGGCGGCGCTGGTGCCCGAGTTCTCGCGCAGCTATCTCCAGCAGATGCTCGAAGCAGGTCTTGTGGTGCTGCAAGGCCGCACCATGACAAAGTCCTCGGCGACCGTGCGGGCAGGGGAGTCTGGCCAGATCGAGCTTCGCCCCACCCCCCAGAGCCAGGCGTTCCGGCCTGAGCCGATGCCGATCACGGTGATCCATGAGGACGAGCATCTGCGGGTGATCGACAAACCCGCTGGGCTGGTCGTGCACCCCGCGCCCGGCCATTGGAGCGGCACCCTCTTGAACGGTTTGCTGGCGCTCGATCCGAAGGCGGTGATGCTGCCGCGGGCAGGCATCGTCCACAGGTTGGACCGCGACACCAGCGGGCTCATGGTGGTCGCGCGGACACGCGCCGCCATGGATGCGCTGGTCGCGCTGATCGCCGCACGCGACGTCAAGCGCCAGTACCTCGCGCTGGCGCACAAGCCATGGGTGGGAGCCGCGGCGCAGCAAGTGGACGCGCCCATCGGGCGCGACCCGCGCAACCGTCTGCGAATGGCCGTGGTCGACCTCGAGCGCCATCCGGGCAAGACCGCCCGCACGTTGATCGAGCGACTCGACAGTCATGCCGAGGGTTGCACCGTTCGCTGCACCCTGGAGACCGGTCGAACCCATCAGATCCGCGTTCACATGGCCTCGCTGGGCCATCCACTGGTGGGCGACGCGCTTTATGGCGGGGCTCCGGCGGCCGGGCTTGCCCGCCAAGGGTTGCATGCGTTCCGTCTTGCATTCGTGCATCCCGTCACGCAGCAGCCGATGGAGTTTCGCGCGCCTGTGCCGCCCGACCTGGCGGCTGCGATGCAGACTTTGGGGCTGGACTACAATCGCGCCTGACGGCCCCAGGCCGCGCCGGCCACCCGATGCCGGCCTTGCGTTGCACTTGCCGCGTGCCGGCAACGCCACTTTCCATCCCCATGAAACGAAGCGCTTCAAAAGCGCCTTTTCCCGGATTACGCGAACCATGAATACGGCGGATGCCAAGCGCATTCTCGAAACCGCCTTGATCTGTTCGGCCCAGCCGCTGCCGGTTCGCGACCTGCGCGTGCTGTTCGGCGACGAACTCGGTGCCGACACCATCAAGACGCTGCTCGTCGAATTGCAGGAAGACTGGACCCAGCGCGGCCTCGAGCTGGTCAGCGTCGGCACGGGGTGGCGTTTCCAGAGCCGCCCGGAGATGCGCGACCATCTGGACCGCCTCCATCCCGAAAAGCCGCCGCGCTACACACGCGCCGTCCTTGAAACGCTGGCCATCATCGCGTACCGGCAGCCGGTGACCCGCGGGGACATGGAAGACATCCGCGGCGTGACCATCAATTCGCTCATCATCAAGCAGCTCGAAGATCGCAACTGGGTCGAGGTGATCGGCCACCGCGAAACCGTCGGCCGCCCGGGTCTCTACGCGACGACGCGGCAGTTCCTCGACGATCTCGGGCTCGAGTCGCTCGACCAGTTGCCTGTGATCGAATCGCCCGCGCAGCAGGGCGCGCTCGTCGACGCCCTGGCGCGCATGGGCGATGCCGAGCAGGCCACGCTGGCCATCGACGACCCGATCGAGGCGCCAACAGAGCCGACCGGCCACCCCGCGTCGGATTTGGCTGCCGAAACCGTGACCGAACTCCCTCCCGAACCGCCGGAAGCGGCACAGCCCGATACCCATTTGCCGACCGAACCCCGGCACGGAACCGAACCATGAGCTCCTCCGAATCCGGTGATCCGGCGATCCAGCCGAACGCTGATCTTCCAGAACAAAAAGAAGCGACGATGCCTGCCGCGTCTTCCGAAGGCGTGCAGCCCGAGACGGGTGATGCGGCGCCGCGCAAGCGGCGTCCGCGTCGGCGCAAGCCCGCGGGCTCTGGCGTCGATGCTTCGCCAGAGGGCGAGGCAAGCGATGCGCCCGACGACCGTCCGGTGCCGCAGCCAGTCGCCGTGACCCCGATCGCTGAACGCCCTGCCGGCGACGATCGCGGCGCAGATGAGGGCGATGACGAAGAAGAAGACGAGGACGACGACGAAGACGACGATCTCGATCGTGCGAGAAAGGCCAACGAGCGTGCGTTGCGCAATGCGCCGCCGCCACAGCCGATCAGCTTTGCCGACGTGGTCTCCGGTCAGTTCGACGCCGACGAGGAAAGCCCGGAAGTCCCGCCGATCAAGCGCGTGCTCTTGCCCGAGGCCGATTCGCCCAAGCTGCACAAGGTGCTGGCGCAGGCGGGGCTGGGATCGCGCCTCGAGATGGAGGCGCTGATCCTTCAGGGTCGCATCTCGGTGAACGCCGAGCCTGCGCACATCGGCCAACGCATCCAGTACGGCGATCAGGTCAAGATCAACGGCAAGCCGATTCGCTACCGGATCGATCCCCCGCCCGCGCGCGTCATCGCGTACCACAAGCCAGCAGGTGAAGTCGTGACCCACGACGACCCGCAGAACCGCCCGACGGTGTTCCGCAAGCTGCCGCGGTTGCAGCAGGGCAAGTGGCAGTCGGTGGGTCGCCTCGACCTGAACACCGAGGGCCTGCTGCTCTTCACGAGTTCGGGCGAGCTGGCCAACAACCTCATGCATCCGCGCTTCGGCCTGGAGCGCGAATACGCCGTGCGCGTGCTGGGCGCGATCAGCAAGGAAGAGCGTCAGATGCTGCTCGACGGCGTGCGGCTCGACGACGGCATGGCACAGTTCGGCAGCATCGAGGACGGCGGCGGCGAGGGCTCGAATTGCTGGTACCGCGTCACGATTTCCGAGGGCCGCAACCGCGAGGTGCGTCGCCTGTTCGAAGCCGTCGGTCATGCGGTCAGTCGGCTGATCCGCATCCGTTATGGCGCGATGCTGCTGCCACGGGGTCTCAAGCGGGGCGCGTGGATGGAGCTGGACGATCGGGACATCCGCTCGCTGTTCCAGGCGACCGCTGGCGCTGCGGGGGCCGAGCGCGGTCCGCGTCCTGCAGGCCCGCGTGGGCCCGGCGGTGGTGGCGCCGAGGGCGGTGGACGCAACAACCGGCGCCGTGGCAAAGGGGGCAGGGGCGCGGCGGGTCCGCGCGACGATGCGCGCGGCCAGCAGATTCCCAATCCCCTTGGCGACGGTCGCGGTCCCAAGGGCAATCGCGGCCCGGGGCAGGGCGGACCGCGCCGTGGTGGCAACAACAACCCGACCCGCGGTGACGGCCTGCCCAGCGGCGCGAACCAGCCCGATCCGATGAAGACCTCGCTCGGCTACATCGGTGCCGACAGTTTTTCACGCCAACGCAAGGAACAGCGTCAAGCGCCGCGTCGTGGCGGCCCCGGCGGCATGCCGGGCGGCGGCAATGGCGGTTCGCGTCGGCGTCCCCGCTGAAACCAGCATTTCGGCAGCGGTCATTTGCCGCTGCGTCATCAAGCCGGCGTTTTGCGCCGGTTAAAATCAGAGGCTTTGTCAAGGCAGTGCAACCCACGGGTTGCAGCTTTGGCCGAACTCTTCAAAATCCAAGCTCCCAGGAAGCATCATCATGGCCATCGAACGCACTCTTTCCATCATCAAGCCCGACGCCGTCGCCAAGAACGTCATCGGCAAGATCGTCTCCCGTTTCGAAGCCGCCGGCCTCAAGATTGTCGCGGCCAAGCTCGTGCACCTCTCGCGCAACGAAGCCGAACAGTTCTACGGTGTGCACAAGGAGCGTCCTTTCTTCAAGGATCTGGTCGAGTTCATGATTTCGGGCCCAGTGTTCGTTCAGGCGCTCGAAGGCGAGAACGCCATTTCCAAGAACCGCGACCTGATGGGCGCCACCGACCCGAAGAAGGCAGCCGCCGGCACCATCCGCGCAGACTTCGCCGACAGCATCGATGCCAACGCCGTGCACGGTTCGGATTCGCCCGAAACCGCGCAAGCCGAAGTGGCGTTCTTCTTCGCTGGCCTCAACGTCTACGCACGTTGAGGTTGCCCCCCAGCCTGACGCAATGACGACGACCAACCTGCTCGAGTTCGATCTGGAGGGGTTGGCCGCGTTCTGCGAGCGGCTGGGCGAAAAGCGTTTTCGCGCCACCCAGCTCTTCCGCTGGATTCATCAGCGCGGCGCAAGCGATTTTTCCGAGATGACCGATCTCGCCAAATCGTTGCGTGAAAAGCTGGCGACCACCGCGCGCATCGAGGCGCTCCCGGTCGCCACCCAACAAGAGTCCACCGACGGCACGATCAAGTGGCTGTTCGATGTGGGCGATGGCAATGCGGTCGAAGCCGTTTTCATTCCCGAGGACGATCGTGGCACGCTGTGCGTCTCGTCTCAGGCCGGCTGTGCCGTTGGTTGCCGGTTTTGCTCGACAGGTCACCAGGGCTTCAGTCGCAACCTGACCACCGGTGAAATCGTCGCGCAGCTCTGGTTCGCCGAACACTTCCTGCGCAAGCACCTCAAACGCGATCCAGGCCAGGAAGGCCGCGTCATCTCCAACGTCGTGATGATGGGAATGGGCGAGCCGTTGCAGAACTACGGCGCCCTGGTGCCGGCCCTGCGCACGATGCTCGACGACAACGCGTACGGTCTTTCGCGCCGGCGCGTGACGGTGTCCACGTCGGGCGTGGTGCCGATGATCGACCGCCTCGGCGCGGATTGCCCGGTGGCGCTGGCAGTCTCGTTGCATGCGCCGAACGACGCACTGCGCGACGACCTGGTGCCGCTGAACCGCAAATACCCGATCGCCGAACTGCTCGAAGCCTGCAAGCGCTATCTGGCGCATGCCCCGCGCGACTTCATCACCTTCGAGTACTGCATGCTCGACGGCGTGAACGACCAGCCCGAGCACGCGCAGCAGCTCGTGGACCTCGTGCGCAGCCAAGGCGTGTCGTGCAAGTTCAACCTGATCCCTTTCAACCCGTTTCCCGCGTCCGGCCTGCTTCGTTCGCCGCAGCCGCGTATGTTGGCCTTTGCCAAGGTGCTGAGCGAGTCCGGCATCGTGACCACCGTGCGCAAGACGCGCGGCGATGACATCGATGCCGCCTGCGGCCAGCTGGCGGGCGACGTCAAGGACCGGACCCGTGCCGCGGAGCGCATGGCGCAACGCCGCGAATCCGGCCACAAGACCATCGTTCTGCACCCGTCCCGCGATGCGCGGACCCTTCCGAATGCCCAGGAGCACTGACGCGATGAAAAAGGCTTTTCCGATTCCGCACAAGCTCTGGTCACGTGCATTTTTCTGCATTGCAGCGGGCGTCGTGCTGGCAGGTTGTGCCAACAAGGGCGGAAGCGTGGCGAGTACTGCGGGCAACGGCGCGCAGATCATCACCGAGTCGGACGAAGGTAACGGCCGCAAGCGCGCCCGACTGAGGCTCGAGCTGGCCATCGGCTATTTCGAAGCCGGCCAGCCAACGGTCGCACTGGATGAAATCAAGCAGGCACTGTCGGCCGATCCCAACTACGCGGAGGCCTACAACCTGCGCGGACTGGTCTACATGCGTCTTGATGACGCCGGCCTGGCGGAGGACAGCTTCCGCCGCTCGATCGCGATCAACCCGCGTGATCCGGACACCTTGCACAACTACGGCTGGCTGCTGTGCCAGCAGAATCGTTTCGCCGACTCGACGCAACAGTTCTCCCAGGCGCTGGCGATTCCGAGCTACGCCGACCGATCGAAGACGTTGATGACGCAGGGCGTCTGCCAGCTCAAGGCGGGTGACCGCGGCGGTGCCGAACGCACCCTGACGCAGGCCTACGAAATCGATGCTGGCAACCCGGTGGTCGGATTCAATCTGGCCTCGATCCTGTGGCAGCGGGAAGAGGTTTCGCGCGCGCAGTTCTACATTCGCCGGGTCAACAACAGTCAATCGGCCAATGCCGAAACGCTCTGGCTAGGGATCAAGATCGAGCGCAAGCTTGGCAACCGCGAAGCCCTGGCGCAACTTGCAGGTCAACTACAACGTCGCTTCCCCCAGTCGCGGGAGGCCCTGGCGTACGAACGCGGAAATTTCAATGATTGAGCGAGCCAGCGAATTCGGCGCATCCCAGGCTGCGCCCCTCGTGGTCGGCGACACCAGCCAGATGAGCGCTGGCGACATGCTGCGCGAAGCACGTGAAGCCCACGGGCTCCACATCGAGGTGGTGGCGGCTGCCCTCAAGGTTTCGACCCAAAAGCTCGAAGCCCTGGAAAACGACGATATCGACGCGTTGCCCGATCCGGTGTTCGCGCGCGCGCTGGCCGCGAGCGTGTGCCGTGCCTTCAAGATAGATCCTGCGCCGGTGCTTGCCAAGCTGCCGGGTTCGCCTCGCGCGGGGCTGGCCGACGCGGACCAGACCATCAGCACGTCTTTTCGCTCGGGCGCGCCGCGTGCGGGCCGGAGCAGCGGGGCGGGCTGGCGCCCATCGCGACTGTTGACGGCAGTGGTGGTAATCCTGTTGTTGGGCACTGCCGCGATCTTCTGGCTCCCGCAGTCGACCTTCGAGCAGTTGAACGCATCGATCGCACGCATCACGGCGCGCGGTGATGCCGCCATGGGCACGCCCGCCGAACCCGATGGACCCGTGGCGGCGCAGGTGCCCGGCACGGTGGTCGAGTCCGTGGCGCCATCTGCGCAGCCTGTCGCGCCCACCGCGACAGGACCTGACACGGCGGCGCCGCTCGCTGCGACTGCGCAGGACGGCGCGCCGGTGGCAGCACCGGCTGATGGCAAGGACATTCTGCTCTTCGTGGCCCGAGCCGATTCGTGGATCACGGTTGCCGAAGCCGGCGGGAAGCAATTGCTGCGAAGGACGGTCACGGCCGGTGAGACCGTGGCGCTCTCGGGCGTGCTGCCCCTGACGGTGGTGGTGGGACGCGCTTCCGGCATCGATGTCCGGGTGCGCGGCAAGGCATTCGACCTGGCACCCGTGACCAAGGGTGGCGGCGTGGCACGTTTCGAGGTGAAGTCGTGAGCGGCGAAGGTTTCCCGATCGATGCGGCGGCGCCGAAGCCGCGGCGTTCGCGCCAGGCGCAGGTCGTCTGGGGACCGCGGGTGGTCACGGTAGGCGGCAACGCGCCGGTGCGTGTGCAGTCGATGACCAATACCGACACGGTCGACGCCATCGGCACGGCCATCCAGGTGAAGGAGCTTGCCATCGCGGGTTCGGAGATGGTGCGCATCACCGTCAACACACCCGAAGCGGCCGCGCAGGTGCCCTACATTCGCGAACAGCTCGATCGCATGGGCATCGACGTGCCGCTGATCGGCGACTTCCATTACAACGGCCACCGCCTGCTGACCGACTATCCGGCTTGCGCCGAAGCGCTCAGCAAGTACCGAATCAACCCGGGCAACGTGGGCAAGGGCGACAAGAAAGACAAGCAGTTCGGCCAGATGATCGACGCCGCGATGCGCTGGAACAAGCCCGTTCGCATCGGTGTCAATTGGGGCAGCCTCGACCAGGAGTTGCTGGCCGACCTGATGGACACCAACAGTCAGCGTGCCTCGCCATGGGACGCGAAATCCGTCATGTACGAGGCACTCATCACCTCAGCCATCGGCTCCGCCAAGTTGGCCGAGTCGATGGGCATGAACGGCGACCAGATCATCCTGAGCTGCAAGGTCAGCGGCGTGCAGGACTTGATTTCCGTTTACCGCGAGCTCGCCAAGCGCTGCGACTATTCGCTGCATCTGGGGCTGACCGAGGCCGGCATGGGGACCAAGGGCACCGTGGCGTCTGCGACGGCGTTGTCGATCCTCTTGCAGGAAGGCATCGGCGACACGATTCGCGTGTCCCTCACTCCGCAGCCTGGCGAAGCGCGAACGCAGGAAGTCGTGATCGCCAATGAAATTCTCCAGGCGCTCGGACTGCGTATTTTCGTGCCGAGCGTCACGGCATGCCCTGGATGCGGGCGCACCACCAGCACCACGTTCCAGGAACTCGCCAAGCACATCGACGACTATCTGCGCCAGCAGATGCCGGTGTGGCGCAAGAAATACCCGGGCGTCGAGACCCTGAAGGTCGCCGTCATGGGCTGCATCGTCAACGGTCCCGGCGAAAGCAAGCATGCCGACATCGGCATCAGCCTGCCAGGCACTGGCGAGGCGCCGGCGGCGCCAGTCTTCATCGACGGGCAGAAGGCACTGACCCTGCGTGGCGACAACATCGCCAACGAGTTCCACCAGCTTGTCGAGAACTACATTGAAAAGCGCTTTGGCAGCGATCGCGCTGTCACTGCCTGACACCGCAGAGCACCATGGCCGACAAACTGAATGCCGTCAAAGGCATGAACGACATATTGCCGCCCGAATCGGCGCGTTGGGAGTGGCTCGAGGCCATCGTGCGCGATCTGATGGGCCGGTACGCGTACCGCAACATCCGCACACCGATCCTCGAGCACACCGCGCTGTTCGTGCGCGGCATCGGCGAGGTCACCGACATCGTCGAGAAGGAGATGTACGCCTTCGAGGATCGATCCGACAAGCACGGCCAGGCCGAGCACCTCGCCATGCGGCCTGAGAACACCGCCGGCGTCGTCCGCGCGGTGATCGAGCACAACATGCTCTACGAAGGCCCGAAGCGCCTCTGGTACACCGGGCCGATGTTCCGGCGCGAGAAGCCGCAGCGTGGCCGTTATCGCCAGTTCCATCAGATCGGCGCCGAAGCGCTCGGTTTCGCCGGCCCTGACGTCGATGCCGAGCTGATCCTGCTGGCCTCGGCGTTGTGGAAGGCCATCGGCCTGACCGACGTGCGGCTCGAACTCAACAGCCTCGGGCAGCCCGCCGAACGTGCGCTGCACCGTGCGCAGCTGATCGCGCATTTCGAGCGGCATGCCGACAAACTCGACGAGGACGGCCGGCGTCGGCTGCACAGCAATCCGCTGCGCATCCTCGACACCAAGAACCCGGCCATGAAGGATGTCGTCGAGTCGGCGCCCCGGCTCATCGACTTCCTCGGGTCCGAATCGCTGGCGCATTTCGAAGGCCTCAAGGCCATCCTCGATGCCAATGGTGTGATGTACACGGTCAACCCCCGCTTGGTGCGTGGGCTCGACTACTACAACCTCAGCGTATTCGAGTTCGTGACCGACCGCCTGGGTGCGCAGGGCACGGTCTGTGCCGGCGGCCGCTACGACGACCTCATCGTGCAGATGGGTGGCAAGCCGGCGCCGGCCGTCGGCTGGGCGCTCGGCATCGAACGCGTGTTGGCACTGCTGGAAGAGCAGGGCACGACCGTTCCCGCCCTCGTGCCCGACGTCTACGCCGTGGTGCCGTCCACGGCCGCCATGCCGGCCGCGCTGCAGGCACTGCAGCAGCTGCGCGCCTGTGGCGTGAGCGTGCAGATGCACGCTGCGACGGCTGAAGGTCTGAGCAGCTTCAAATCGCAATTCAAGAAGGCCGATGCCAGCGGTTCACGCCACGCACTGGTCTTCGGTGCGGACGAGCTCGCCCGTGGCGAGGTCACGGTCAAGTCGCTGCGCGACGGCAGTGGAGCGCAGGTCGCCCGGCCGCTCGATGCGGTGGCCGACTGGGCCGCCACCCTACAATCCCCGGCTCCCAATCAATAGCAGCGCATGGCAACACCTCTCGATCTCGAAGAACAAGAACAGCTCGATCAGCTCAAGCACTTTTGGGCCACGTGGGGCAATCTCATCACCGGCGTTTTGGTGGTCGCAGCCCTTGCGTTCGCCGGCTGGAACGGCTGGCAGTACTGGCAGCGCACCAAGGCCGCCCAGGCCGCGGCGCTTTATGACGAACTGGACCGCGGTGCACAGGCGGGCGACATGGCGCGCGTCGAACGCGCCCTCGGCGACATGAAGGACAAGTTCTCGGGTACCGCGTACGCGCAGCAGGCCGGGTTGTTGGCGGCCAAGGTGCTGCACGACAAGGGCAACGCAGACGCATCCCGATCGGCACTCGCTTGGGTAGCGCAAAGCGCTGTCGACCCCGGGTACCAGGCCATCGCCAGACTGCGGCTGTCTGCGGAGCTGCTCGACCGAAAGGCCTACGACGAAGCACTCAAGGAGCTGTCAGCCACCGTGCCCGGCGAATTCGTCCCGCTGGTCGAAGACCGCAAGGGCGACATCTTCCTGGCTCAGGGCAAGCGGGACGAGGCGAAGGATGCCTATCGCAAGGCCTGGACGGGCCTGGCAGACCGGGGCGAGTACCGCCGCCTGGTCGAAATCAAGCTGAATGCCGTCGGCGTCGACCCCAAGACACTGGCCCCGACTGTCACCGTAACTCCCGCCAAGACCACACCATGAATTTCAAGCATTTCGTGAAGCCGACCCGTGTCTTGCGAGCAGGCGCCGCAATGGTTTCGATCGCCGTGCTCGCGGCATGCCAGGGGACGCCGAAGCCGAAGCCGGCCGAACTCGCTGCCAACGTTCCGCTGATGGGCGTGCGGCAGGCGTGGAGCGTGAAGCTGCCGACGGTCAGTTTTCCCTTGCAGACCACCGTGAGCGGCGACATGGTTGCGGTCGCCGGTGCGGACGGTACCGTGGTCATGATCGACGCGCGTTCCGGCCAGGAAGTCTGGCGCGGCAGTGCCGGCGCGCCGCTGTCGGCCGGCGTCGGCAGTGACGGTTCGCTCGCGGCTGTCGTGACCCGCAACAACGAACTCGTGGCCCTGCAAGGCGGCAAGGTGTTGTGGAAAGAGAAGCTCACGGCAGAGACTTTCACGGCGCCGCTCGTGGCTGGCCGCCGAGTCTTCGTGCAGGCTGCCGATCGCACCACCAGTGCGTGGGATGGGCAGACCGGTCGCCGCCTTTGGGTGCAGACGCGTACTGCAGAAAACCTTGTGTTGAAGAAGCCGGGCGTCATGCTCGCGGTCGGCGACACACTCGTCACCGGCGTGGGCGGCCGTCTCGTCGGCATGAACCCTGCCAACGGCACCTCGCGCTGGGAAGCGCCGATTGCCGCGCCGCGCGGAACCAACGACGTCGAGCGGCTGGTCGATCTGACCGGCTCGTTCAGCCGGGTGGGCGACAGTGTCTGCGCCCGTGCCTCCTACGCGAACGTCGGATGCGTCGACGCGCAGCGTGGCGCGCTCATCTGGACCAAGCCCGCTGCCGGCGCCGAAGGTGTCGGCGGTGACGATCGCCTGGTCTTTGGCACCGAGTCGAACGGCAACTTGGTCGCGTGGCGCCGTGCCGACGGCGAGCGCGCATGGCTCAACGAACGCCTGAAGTACCGCACGCTGACCGCGCCGCTATCGGCGGGCCGCTCGGTGATCCTCGGCGACAGCACCGGCTTGCTTCATTTCCTTTCGCGCGAGGACGGGTCGCCCCTCAATCGCGTCAGCGTAGATGGATCCGCCATCGCCGCCACGCCGGTACTTTCCGGCAACACGGTCGTCGTCGTCACCCGCAATGGCGGTGTGGTCGGCTTTCGCCCTGAATAACGACTTGAAGGCCCGACCATGAAACCCGTCATCGCGCTGGTCGGGCGCCCCAACGTCGGCAAATCGACGTTGTTCAACCGACTCACGCAAACGCGCGACGCCATCGTCGCCGATTTCGCAGGCCTGACACGCGACCGCCATTACGGCAACGGCCGCCAGGGTAAACACGAATTCATCGTGGTCGATACCGGCGGTTTCGAGCCCGATGCGAGCAGCGGCATCTACAAGGAAATGGCGAGGCAGACACGCCAGGCCGTGGCCGAGGCCGATGTGGTCGTGTTCGTGGTCGATGCCCGCGAAGGACTCTCGGCGCAGGACCATGAAATCGCCAGGGAACTGCGTCGCCTCGGAAAGCCCTGCGTGCTGGTGGCCAACAAGGCCGAAGGCATGCAGGACGGCACCAAGCTGGTCGACTTCTACGAACTCGGCTTCGGTGATGTGCACGGTATTTCGGCCGCGCACGGGCAGGGCATTCGCGACCTGGTCGAGCTTGCGCTCGAGCCACTGCATCTCCCCGAACCCGAAGAAGAAGTCGACGGCGACGACGCCAGCAAACCGATCAAGCTGGCCGTCGCGGGCCGTCCCAATGTCGGCAAGTCGACGTTGATCAACACCTGGCTGGGCGAAGAACGCCTGGTGGCGTTCGACCTGCCCGGCACCACACGCGATGCGATCACTGTTCCGTTCGAGCGCAACGGCCAGCACTTCGAGCTGATCGACACCGCGGGCTTGCGTCGAAAGGGCAAGGTGTTCGAGGCGATCGAGAAGTTCTCGGTCGTCAAGACCTTGCAGGCCATCGAGTCGGCCAATGTGGTGTTGCTGCTGCTGGATGCGTCGCAAGGCGTGACCGACCAGGATGCGCACATCGCAGGCTACATCCTCGAAAGCGGGCGTGCAGTGGTGATCGCGATCAACAAGTGGGACGCGGTCGACAGCTACCAGCGCGAGCAGATCCAGCGGCAGATCGAAACCCGCCTGCCGTTCCTCAAGTTCGCCTCGTTGCATTTCATCTCGGCCATCAAGCGGCAGGGGCTCGGGCCGGTCTGGCAGTCGATCGCGCAAGCCCACAAATCGGCCACGCGCAAGATGTCGACGCCGGTGCTGACGCGCCTGTTGCTTGAAGCGGTGCAGTTCCAGGCGCCGCAGCGCGCAGGCATGTTCCGGCCGAAAATGCGCTACGCCCATCAGGGCGGCATGAATCCCCCCGTGATCGTGATCCACGGCAACTCGCTGGAGCACGTCACCGAGTCGTACAAGCGCTTCCTTGAGGGTCGTTTTCGCAAGGAATTCGATCTGGTGGGAACGCCGATGCGCATCGAGTTCAAACTGTCGACCAACCCGTTTGCCGACAAGGGCGCCAAGTAGCACTTTGGCAGCCGTTGAGTGCGGATGAGTCTTGTGGGCACCCGAAGTTCCGGCAATTGAGAGCCGTTATTTTGTGAAGGCTTTCAGCGCTTGTTGCTGCACCGCGGAAACGCTGTGTTAAGGTTTGCGCTCCAACAACAACTCTTGAACACGGAGAATATCGTGAGCAACAAAGGGCAGCTCTTACAGGACCCCTTCCTGAACACTCTGCGCCGTGAGCACGTGCCGGTTTCGATCTATCTGGTCAACGGCATCAAGCTGCAAGGTCAGATCGAATCGTTCGACCAGTATGTCGTCTTGCTTCGCAACACGGTGACGCAGATGGTCTACAAGCACGCCATCTCGACGATCGTGCCTGGCCGCGCTGTCAATTTCTCGGCTGCCGAGAACGACGACGCTGCCGCTTGAAGGGCGCGGCGGGCTTGCCTGCCGCGCTTTTCTCATTATTTGATCCCGCTTGTCTGACTCCATTACCCGCCTGGAAGGCTCCGTCGTTCTCGTCGGAGTCGATTTTGGGCTGCCGCATTTTGACGGTGAACTCGAAGAACTCGGCCTTCTGGCGCAAACCGCAGGCTTGAGCCCCGTCGCGCGGCTGGTCTGCAAACGCAAGGCGCCCGATGCGGCGCTTTTTGTCGGCAGCGGCAAGGCGGATGAAATCAAGGCGCTGGCCGAGATGCACCGCGCGAGCGAAGTGATATTCGACCAGACCATCAGCCCTGCGCAGCAGCGCAATCTCGAGCGGCAGCTCGACGTGGCCGTCTACGACCGAACTTTCCTGATTCTGGAGATCTTCGCGCAGCGCGCGCGCTCGCACGAAGGCAAGCTCCAGGTCGAACTGGCCCGGCTGCAGTACCTCAGCACGCGCCTGGTTCGTCGCTGGTCGCACCTCGAGCGACAGACGGGCGGCGCCGGCGTGCGCGGCGGCCCGGGCGAGAAGCAGATCGAGCTTGACCGCCGCATGATCGGCGAGTCGATCAAGCGCACCCGTGAGCGGCTCGCGAAGGTGCAGAAGCAGCGTGGCACGCAACGCCGCCAGCGCGAGCGTCGCGAGACCTTCAATATTTCGCTCGTGGGCTACACCAACGCGGGCAAGTCGTCGATCTTCAATGCGCTGGTCAAGGCGCGCGCCTATGCGGCGGACCAGCTGTTCGCCACGCTCGACACCACCACGCGCAACCTTTACCTGGGCGATGCGCGTCGGCAGGTCTCGATTTCCGACACGGTCGGATTCATCCGCGATCTGCCCCACGGACTGGTCGATGCCTTCAAGGCGACGCTCCAGGAAGCGGTCGATGCCGATCTGTTGATCCATGTCGTCGATGCGTCCAACCCGCACCATCCCGAGCAAATGGCCGAAGTGCAGGCGGTGTTGAAAGACATCGGCGCGGATACCGTCCCCCAGCTCGTGGTGTTCAACAAGATCGATGCCCTTGAAAGCGGCCAGCGGCCCCTGCATCTGGTGGATGAGATGGACATCGAGGGCACCCGGGTGCCTCGTGTGTTCCTCAGCGCACACACCGGCGAGGGGGTGCCTGCCTTGCGCGCCGAACTGGCGCAGCGATCAGGGTCGGCGTCCGCGCAGGACATGACCTTGGCGCCGGACGCTGAATTGCACGATGTTGCCAACTGATTGGGCACAATCCCGTCACTGACAAGAGAACCGAAGCGAATGAATGCAATGCCAGTGTGGAGACGGGTTCAGGGGATGTTCAACCTGAACGACGGTAAATGGGGACGAGGCGATGAGCCTTCGTCGAATGGCGAGCGCCCGACCGCCAACAGGCCCGATGCCGACCCGCCGGG
Source organism: Variovorax sp. (assembly GCA_041424275.1). Lineage (GTDB taxonomy): Bacteria > Pseudomonadota > Gammaproteobacteria > Burkholderiales > Burkholderiaceae_C > Variovorax. The sequence continues at coordinate 2,528 of JBGMOF010000059.1, read as the reverse complement.
CCCGCCCCCGGGCAACAACAACGGCAACCGCCCCCGTGGCCAGGGTCCGAACCAGGGTCCCCCGGATCTGGACGAACTGTGGCGTGATTTCAATCGCAAGCTCGGTGGATTGTTCGGCGGCAACCGCGGTGGCAATGGCAACAACAACCGGCCGACCGGCAACGGCGGCGGTAACAACGGCGGCCCTGGCAGTTTTCGCCCGGACATGAAGAACGCCGGCTTCGGCCTGGGTCTGGTCGCCGCTGTCGCGGTCCTGATCTGGCTCGGCACAGGCTTCTTCATCGTGAACGAAGGCCAGCAGGCCGTCATCACCCAGTTCGGTCGCTACAAGGAAACCGTCAACGCCGGCTTCAACTGGCGCCTTCCGTACCCGATCCAGCGCCACGAACTCGTGGTCACGACGCAGATCCGCTCGACCGACGTGGGCCGTGATGCAATCGTGCGTTCCACCGGCCTGCGCGAATCGGCCATGCTCACGCAGGACGAGAACATCGTCGAAATCAAGTTCGCGGTGCAGTACCGCTTGAGCGATGCGCGTGCCTATCTCTACGAGAGCAAGGCGCCCGCCGACACCGTCGTGCAGGTGGCCGAGACCGCCGTGCGCGAGGTGGTCGGAAAGATGAAGATGGATTCGGCGCTCGCCGAAGAACGCGACCAGATCGCACCGCGTGTGCGCGCCCTGATGCAGACCATCCTCGACCGCTACAAGGTGGGCGTCGAGATCGTCAACATCAACTTGCAGCAAGGTGGTGTGCGTCCCCCGGAACAGGTCCAGGCCGCATTCGACGACGTGCTCAAGGCGGGACAGGAGCGCGAGCGCGCCAAGAACGAAGCGCAGGCGTATGCCAACGACGTGATCCCGCGTGCGACGGGTACCGCGTCGCGCCTGAAGGAGGAATCCGAGGCGTACAAGGCACGCATCGTCGCGCAGGCACAGGGTGACGCCGGCCGCTTCGGCGCCGTGCTGACCGAATACCAAAAGGCGCCACAGGTCACACGCGACCGCATGTACACCGATGCGATGCAGCAGATCTACGCCAACACCACGAAGGTGCTGGTGGATTCCAAGCAGGGCTCCAACCTGCTGTACCTGCCGCTCGACAAGTTGATGGCACAAAGCGGCGCTAGCGCCGCGGCTGCGCCGGTGGACGGCGCATCGCCCAACGTGGCCGGTACCGCCACGCCTCAATCCTCCGTGATCCCGGTCGTCCCCAATGCGGGCGAGACACGGGCGCGTGATGGTCGTTCGCGCGACCGCGACGTGCGTTGAACGGGAACAAGAACATGAACAGAATCGGATTCATCGCAACCTCGATCCTGGTGGCCCTCGTGCTGCTGAGCTCGACCCTCTTCGTCGTCGACCAGCGCCAGTTCGGCGTGGTGTACGCGCTCGGCCAGATCAAGCAGGTGATCACCGAGCCCGGGCTGAACTTCAAGCTGCCGCCGCCGTTCCAGAACGTGTCGTATATCGACAAGCGGCTGCTGACGCTCTCGAGCCTCGACACCGAACCGATGCTCACCGCCGAGAAGCAGCGCGTCGTGATCGACTGGTACGTGCGCTGGCGCATCACGAACCCGTCGGAGTACATCCGCAACGTCGGCCTGGACGAGAACGCCGGTGCGACACAGCTCAACCGCGTGGTACGCAATGCGTTCCAGGAGAACATCAACAAGTACACGGTGCGCGAGTTGATCTCGGCGAGCCGCGAAAAGCTGATGGCCGACGTCCAGCGTGAAGTGCTGGCGGTCGTGAAGGGTGCCAAGCCATGGGGCGTGGACATCGTCGACGTACGGATCACCCGCGTCGACTATGTCGAAGCCATCACCGAGTCCGTCTACCGTCGCATGGAAGCCGAGCGCAAGCGCGTGGCCAACGAATTGCGTTCCACCGGTTTTGCCGAAGGCGAGAAGATCCGTGCCGATGCGGACCGGCAACGCGAAGTCACGGTGGCGAACGCCTATCGCGACGCCCAGAAGATCAAGGGCGAAGGCGATGCCCAAGCCGCCTCTGCATACAGCGAATCGTTCGGCAAGGACCCGCAATTCGCGCAGTTCTATCGAAGCCTCGACGCCTACAAGCAGAGCTTCAACAAGAAGAGCGACGTGCTGGTGGTCGATCCGTCATCGGACTTCTTCCGCGCAATGCAGGGCTCCGGCTCGGGTACCGCGCCGCCCCCGCGTCGCTGACCGCCTGGCGTGAGCGCCGACACCCTGTGGACCGCGCTGGCGATGGTGCTGGTGATCGAAGGCATCATGCCCTTCGTCTCACCCGGCAGCTGGCGCCGCGGTTTCACTCAGCTGCTGCAATTGCGTGACGGTCAGCTGCGGTTCTTCGGGTTGTGCTGCGTGCTCGTTGGCCTCCTGCTGATCTGGTTCCTGAACTGAAGCGGATCGCCCGTGAGGCGACCGCCTGCCGGGACATTAGAATTCCGGTTTAACCCACCCGCCATTTCCCATGTCCGCTTGGGTCCTTCCGGATCACATTGCCGATGTGCTGCCTTCCGAGGCGCGCCACATCGAAGAACTTC
>JBGMOF010000058.1:0-25061 GCA_041424275.1 Variovorax sp. | reverse complement strand
CCCACGACGACCAGAATCACAATCTGGGACTCTACCAGCTGAGCTACAGCCACCGTAGAGTGCGCAATTGTAGCGCCAAAAACCTACCGATTCGCGGCCAGCGTCGAATCCGACGGTCTTGGCACGATGAACTTCACCTTGAACCGCTCCTTGAGCAGGTCATAGTACGCGGCAGCTTCCGCGCCTGCAACGGCCTGGGCCACCTGGGCATCTTCCTGTTGCGACTGTTCTGCGGTCGGCGCCGGCCTAGGGATGTTGCGGATCACCTTGACCACCGCATAGCCCTGCTGACCCAGATCGGCACCGACCAGCACCGGCAACTTGGAGGTGTCTGCGCGCAATGCGCCTTCAACCACCGGCGCCGGCTGCGATTGGGTGTCGAGTCGGGAGACCGTCAGCGGTGCGCCGAACGTCGCAGCGGCCGCGTTGGCTTGCCATGCGGCGAGCTTGGCAGTGCCATCGGCTTTCGCCAGCGCCGCGGCGCGCTCGGCCAAGAGCTCGGTACGGACCTTTTCCTTCACCTCGGCAAACGGCAACGTGCGCGCCGGCGCATATTTCGTCACGCGGCCGGAAGCCAGCTGGCTCGGCCCGACTTCCACCGCCTCGGTGTTGTGCTTGCGTTCGAGCGAATCTGCAGCGAAGAGTGCCGCGAGGAAGTTCTTGCTGGCCAATGCACCGGTAGACCCCGCCACTGGCGTGCGCACGACCTCCGCGGTCCGTATGGGCAGCTTGAACCTGTCGGCCGCTGCCTTGAGACTGTCCGGTTGCTGGTACACCGCGTCGGTGAACCCCTCTGCCGATTTCGCGAATTCGGCCGTGGCCTGCTGTGTTCGCAGATCGGCCTCGATGCCCGCACGCGCCTGCTCGAATGGCGGCGCACTCGAAGGCTTCACGTCGGTCAACTGGATGATGTGATAGCCGAAAGGCGTCTCGACGACGTCGCTGATCTGGCCCTTCTTGAGGGCGAACATCGCGTCCTCGAAGGGCTTGACCATCGCGCCGCGGGTCACGAAATCGAGGTCACCGCCCTTCTCGGCCGAGCCGGGGTCCTGGGAATTCTTGCGGGCAACTTCCGCGAAAGTGGCAGGCGCCTTCCGGACCTCCGCCAGCAACTGATCCGCACGGGCCTTCGCCTTTTCGCGATCGGCGGCCGGCGCGCTGGTGGGCGCCGTGATCAGGATGTGGCTCGCCCGACGCTCCTCCTTGCTGCCGAGACGCTCCTTGTTCTGCTCATAGTAGCTTTTGACATCGGCTTCGTTGAGCGCGATGTTCTTCTTGACCGCATCGGCGTCGAGCACGACGTATTCGATCGTGGCTTGCTCGGGCGCGCGGAACTGCGCCGCGTGCTGGTCGTAATAGGCTTGCAGATCGGCATCGGTGAGCGTCACCTTCGACAGGAAGTCGGCCGCATTGAAGCGCGCAACCTGAATCTCACGTTTGTCGTAGAACGCGTGCAGCGCCGCGTCGGCCTGGGCGCGGGTCGCGAAAGCGGAGCCGGACACGCCGAGCAATACCTGCTGCGAGGTGAGGTCAGCGCTGGTGGCAGCCATCTGCTGTTCAGGCGTGCGGCCCGTCGCGCGAATGAAGGCTTCCCGATCGAACTTCGCGACGCCCTTGTCGTCGGTCACGATGAAGGACTTCAACCCCGGATCGCTCGCGAAGATCTGCGACAAGCGCCCCTCGGAGATCGTGAGGTTGCTCTTGCTCGCTGCAGCTGCCAGCACACGGTCGCGCACCATGCGTTCGAGCGTGGTGTAGCGCGCAATATCCGAATCGAGCAGCGCTGCATCGATCGACGGGTTTTGCTGACGAATGCGATCCACCTCGACGCGATGCTGCTGATCCCACTCGGGCTTCGTGATCGGCGTCCCGTCGACGATCGCGACCTTCTCGTCGGCCCCGTTGCCCTGATAGCGCTCCACGCCGAACAACACGAACGACGGGATGATCAGCAAGAACAAGAACACCATCACGATCTTGTTGTACTTGCGGAAAAAATCAAACATTGAACACTCTCTAAGAATGCGCCGGAGCACGTCGCTCCAACAACAAAAAAGGCGAACAACCTGTTCGCCTTTGCATCGGGTGGTGGGTGCTGAGGGGCTCGAACCCCCGACCTACGCCTTGTAAGGGCGCCGCTCTACCAGCTGAGCTAAGCACCCCACCGGAAACTGTGTCTCAGTTCAATGCGTCTTTCAACGCCTTGCCTGGACGGAACTTTGGAATCTTGGCTGCCTTGATTTTAATCGCGTCGCCGGTGCGCGGATTGCGGCCGGTGCGCGCGGCACGCTTGCCGACGGCGAAAGTACCGAAACCGACGAGCGAGACAGAGCCGCCTTTCTTGAGCGTGGTGCGAATGGCGCCGATGGTGGATTCGAGTGCGCGCGTGGCTGCGGCTTTGGAAATATCGGCGTTCTTCGCGATGTGCTCAATCAATTCGGTCTTGTTCACAAGGGCCCCTTGTCGGTAAAAAAGTTGGTCGGGTGCTCGCCAGAAGCGCAGCCGAATCCCTTGAAGGCAATGTGCCGTTCGTCGAGGGAAAGGATGCGGTACTGGTGAATCGGCAGCGCACTGCCGTGAAGGATTACAACCACTGACCTACGGGGTGTCAATACGACACCTGGCCGCGCAGCACAGCGGGGGCCGCGATTTTAGAGGCGTTTCGCGAAGTCGTTTCAAAGCGCCTCTGCGATGGCCTTTCCGAGGTCCGCCGTCTTTGCGTTGCCGCCGATGTCCGGGGTGCGCGGTGCACCGCTAGCGGGCGCGAGCACCTTCTCGATCGTCGAAAGAATCGCGTCATGCGCCTCCTTGTGTCCCAGGAACTCCAGCATCATCGCGCCGCACCAGATCTGCCCGATCGGGTTCGCGATCCCCTTGCCGGCGATGTCGGGCGCAGAGCCATGGACCGGCTCGAAAAGCGAAGGCGTCGTGCGTTCAGGGTTCAGGTTCGCGCTCGGCGCGATGCCGATGGTGCCCGTGCACGCGGGGCCGAGGTCCGACAGGATGTCGCCGAACAGATTGCTCGCCACCACTACGTCGAAGAAGTCGGGGCGCTGCACGAAATGGGCAGTGAGGATGTCGATGTGAAACTTGTCGAGATTCACGCCCGGGTAGTTCTTGGCCATCGCCGCCACGCGCTCGTCCCAGTACGGCATCGTGATCGAGATGCCGTTCGACTTCGTCGCGCTGGTCAGATGCTTCTTGGGCCGCGATTGCGCGAGCTCGAACGCGAACTTGAGAACGCGGTCGACACCGATGCGCGACATCACCGTCTCCTGCACCACGATCTCGCGCGGCGTGCCCTCATACATGCGGCCACCGATGCTCGAGTACTCGCCTTCGGTGTTCTCACGCACGATGTACATGTCGATCTCGCCCGGCGCACGCGGCGTGCCGTCGCGGCGCACCACGGGGGCGACGATGCCGGGCATGAGGCGCGCGGGCCGCAGGTTGATGTACTGATCGAACTCGCGACGGAACAGCAGCAGCGAGCCCCAGAGCGAGATGTGGTCCGCGATCTTTTCCGGCCAGCCGACCGCCCCGAAGAAGATCGCGTCGTGCCCGCCGATCTGGTCCTTCCAGTTGTCCGGCAGCATCTTTCCGTGCTTCTCGCAGTAGTCCCAGCTCGAGAAATCGAAATGATCGAACTTCAGGTCGATCCCGAACTTGCGGCTGGCCGCCTCCATCACGCGCAGCCCCTCGGGCACGGTCTCCTTGCCGATGCCGTCGCCGGCGATGACTGCGATTCTCTGGGTGCTCATGGTTGTCGTCCTGGGTTGAGAGGTGAAAAGAAAGCGAGCGCTTCGTCGACGAGTTCGTCCGGCGCTTCTTCGGGAATGTAGTGGCCGCAAGGCAATGCACGCCCGGCGGCCTCGCGCGCGCGTTCGCGCCAAAGCGCCAGCACGTCGAAGCAGCGGCCCACGGCGCCGTGCTCGCCCCACAGCACACGCAGCGGCATCGCGAGCCGCCGGTCGGCGGCGATGTCGATGCGGTCGTGCGCGAGGTCGATCGTGGCCGACGCGCGATAGTCTTCGCAGATGGCTTCGGCCGTGCCATCGATGGCGGCACAGCGTTCGTACTCGGCAAGCGCTTCGGCCGAGAACGGCGCCAGGCCTGCATGGCGCCCGCCCATGACGCTGCGCACATAGCGCGACGGATCGGACGCGATCAAAGCCTCCGGCAACGGTGGCGGCTGGATCAGGAAGAACCAGTGCCAATACGCGCGCGCGAATGCATCCGAAGTGTTCTCGTACATCGAGAGCGTCGGCGCGACGTCCAGCAGCAACATGCGCTGGACCGCATCCGGATGGTCGGCAGCAAGCCGGTGCGCAACGCGCGCGCCGCGGTCGTGCGCCAGCACGTCGAACTGCTCGAACCCCTGATGCTGCATCGCGAAGAACGCGTCGCCGGCCATCTCGCGCTTGCTGTGCGCCGCATGGTCTGCATCAGCCGCAGGTCGCCCCGAATCGCCATATCCGCGCAGATCGATCATGACCAGCGTGAAGTGCGCGGCCAGTCGGGGCGCAACGCGGTGCCAGATGACATGCGTTTGCGGATGGCCATGCAGCAGCAGCAAAGGCGCACCGCGACCACCAATGCGGCCATGGATCTGCACACCGTTGCGCAGGAGGTCGAAGGGAGCGAATGAATCGAGCACGCGCCGATTGTGCGTTGCGCGCTATGGGCCAGCAAGCAACAATCTGCCAATTCATACTATCCAAATTGGAATGAATTCAAATGCTCTGGAACGTGCCGACCTGGCTCTCGTCGTTGGCATTCGCGAGGCAGGAAGCCTGGCCGCTGCCGCTGCGGTGCTCGGCGTTGTGCCGTCCGTGGTGACCAAGCGTCTCGGTGCACTCGAAGCCCGCCTCGGGCAACGGCTGTTCGACCGCACCACGCGAAGACTGAGCGCCACCGCGGAAGGCGAGGCGGTGTGCCTGCACGCCAAGGGCCTTCTCGATGGTTTCGCCGCGCTCGAAAGCGAACTAGGTGACCGCCAGAACGAGCTCACTGGCAGCCTGCGCATTGCCTCAACGTTCGGGTTCGGCAGGCGCTGGCTCGGTCCTGCACTCGCCGCGTTTCAGGCCAGGCACCCGGCCCTTCGCGTCGAGCTGCAGCTCAATGAGCAGTTGCCCGACCTCGGTGCCGAAGGGTACGACGGTGCCATCTGGCTGTGGGCCGTACAGGAGCGCCATGCCGCGGACTGGGTAACGCGGCGCGTGGCGCGCAATCAGCGCGTGCTCGCCGCAGCGCCCGACTACCTGGCGCGCCGGGGCATGCCCTCGAGCATCGATGCGCTTGCATCGCACGATTGCCTGGTCGCGCGCGAGCACACCGAGGCCGGGCAGCACCGTACGGCGCTGTGGACGCTGCGCCATGCGCGAGACGGCAGCACCGCGCGCGTGCACGTCCAGGGCCTGCTCTCGAGCAACTCCGGGGAAATGGTGCGCGACTGGTGCCTTGCGGGCCGTGGCGTGATGCTGCGGAGCCTCTGGGACATCGCGCCGCACCTTGCGTCGGGCGAGCTCGTGCGGGTGCTGCCGCAATACGCGATGCCCGACGCCGACATCCACTGGGTTGCGCCGTGGCGTCCCAAAACCCCGCGGCGCGTACGACTGCTGGTCGATTTCCTTGCGGAAGGTTTTCGTGCTGAACCCTGGAAACCCGGCGCCGCGAAGGCGCGCTGAACTTCAGCCTTCGCTGCGAACCACCATGCTCACGCCCACAGCCGTGAGCGCAATGCCCGCCACCGTGACCATCGTGATCGGCTCCGAAAAAAGCACCCACGCCATCACCGCCGTGCATGGCGGCACGAGGTACAGCAGGCTGGTCACCGCCGTGGCGGTGCCGCGCTGGATCAGGATGTACAGCAGTGAACTGCCGCCGAGCGAGAGTGCCAGCACCGACCACGCCATGGCACCCCCGGAGTGCAGATTCCAGACGATGGGCTCGACTTCCATCCATGCGAACGGCAATGTGACGAGCAGCGCCGCGGCGAGCTGCGCCACACTGGCGCTGCGCACATCGCATGGCGCCACATAGCGCTTCTGGTAAAGCGTGCCGGCCGTGATCGACAGCAGCGCCAGGAGCGCAAGCCCCATCGTCACGGTACTGACCTCGCCCCCTTGGCCGAACTTGCGCGCAACCACGAGCACGAGCCCCGCGAAGCCGAGCAGCAGGCCGGCCCACTGGCGCCGCCCGATCGCCCCACCCCGCATCGACAGCCACACGGCGGTGAGCACCGGCTGGACACCGACAATCAATGCGACCAGCCCGGAGCCCATGCCGAACTTGACCGCGGCCCACACGCCGCCGAGATAGCCGGCCTGCATCAGGATGCCGGTCACCGCGAGATGCCCCCACTGCACGCGCGTAGCCGGTAACCGCACGCGCGCAGCCAGCACCCAGGCTGCGAAACAGCCGAGCGTCAGCGCATAGCGAACGGAAAGAAACTTGAGCGGCGGTGCATAGGGCATGCCATAGCGCGCGACGATGAACCCGGTGCTCCAGATCAGCACGAACACGACCGGCATCGCTCGCAACCAGCCCGCATTGCGGGCGGCCACCGCGGTCATTTGGTGCGGGCCCGGATCTCCGGAATGGCCTTTTGCAGGTAATAGACCATCGACCACACGGTGAGCACCGCAGAAATCCAGATCAGCCACAGGCCCCAGAGGTGCGTGTCGATAAGGCCGAACAGGCGCCCGTCGTACAGCAGGAACGGAATCGCCACCATCTGCACGGTGGTCTTGACCTTGCCGATCATGTGCACCGCCACGCTCTTGCCGGCACCGATCTGCGCCATCCATTCGCGCAGCGCGGAGATCGCGATCTCCCGCCCGATGATGATCAGCGCCACGAACACATCCGCGCGTTGCAGATGGACCAGCACCAGCAGCGATGCGCACACCAGGAACTTGTCGGCCACCGGATCGAGAAAGGCGCCGAAGGACGACGTCTGGTTGAGCTTGCGCGCAAGGTAGCCGTCGAGCCAGTCGGTCGCCGCGAAGACGACGAACATCACCGTGGCGATCAGGTTGCGCAGCGGCTCTGCGATGGGCAGGTAGAACACGCCGACGATCAAAGGGATCGCGACGATGCGCGTCCAGGTCATGATGGTCGGCAGGGTCCAGAACATATGCAGTCGATTGTGACGTGGTTCAGTGAAGGGCTTTGTAGATCTCTTCGGCGAGGTCTGCGGCGATGCCTTCGACCGAGGCGATGTCCTGGACGCTGGCCGCTGCGACGCCCCGGATTCCGCCGAAGCGCTGCAGCAGGCGCGCTCGCCGTTTGGGGCCGATGCCGGGAATGTCCTCGAGCTGGCTGCCGCCCACGCGCACCTTGGCACGCTTGGCCCGCATGCCGGTGATGGCGAAGCGATGCGCCTCGTCGCGGATCTGCGCGACCAGCATCAGCGCGGCGGAATCGCGGCCGAGGTAGACCTTCTCGCGGCCGTCGGCGAACACGAGTTCTTCGAGCCCGACCTTGCGCCCCTCGCCCTTCTCCACGCCGACGATCAGCGCCAGCGCCAGCCCCAGCTCGCTGAAAACCTCTCGCGCCATCGACACCTGACCCTTGCCGCCGTCGACCAGCACGAGGTCGGGCATGCGGGCGGCCCGTGTGGCCGCGGGGGCGTCGCTGCCCGCAGCATCGCCGGACGTCGGGGCGTCACTTTCGGCGGCCATCGCCTCGGCCAGCTTGGCATAGCGGCGGTGCAGCACCTGCCGCATGGCCGCATAGTCGTCGCCCGGCGTGATGCCGTCGATGTTGTAGCGGCGGTACTCGCGGTTCTGCATCGTGTGGTGCTCGAACACCACGCACGACGCCTGCGTCGCCTCGCCCGCGGTGTGGGAGATGTCGAAGCATTCGATGCGGAAGTTTTCGAGGTCGTCGGGCGCGAGCTCGAGCGCGTCCGTCAGTGCCCGTGTGCGTGCCTGCTGCGAGCCCTCTTCGGCCAGCAGCCGCGCGAGCTGCAAGCCGGCGTTGGTCTGCGCCATCTCGAGCCAGTGGCGCCGCTGTTCGCGCGGCTGGAACACGGCCGTGATGCGCGTGCCCGACTGAAGCGAAACCGCCTCGATCAGCTCGCGGCTGACCAGCTCGCTCAGCACGAGGGTCTCGGGCACCGGCACATCGATGTAGTGCTGCGCGATGAAGGCCTCGAGCACCTGGACTTCGACGGCGTCGAGCGTCGCCGGCGCGCCGCCTTCGTCGGTGTCCAATTCGTCGTGGTGCATCGACGCCGCGTCTTCCACATGCACCGGGAAGTACGGCCGGTCGCCCAAGTGCCGCCCGCCGCGCACCATCGCGAGGTTGACGCAGGCCCTGCCGCCCTGCACCTTGACGGCCAGGATGTCGACGTCCTTGTCCGACGCGATCTCGATGGACTGCTGGTGCAGCACGCGCGACAGCGCCGACATCTGGTTGCGCAGTTCGGCCGCCTGCTCGAACTCGAGCCGCTCGGCATGCGCCGTCATGCGGTCTTCCAGTGCGCGCAGCACGATGTGCGTGTCGCCCTGCAGAAATGCTTCGGCATTGGTCACGTCCTGCGCGTAGGCCTCCGGCGTGATGTGGCCCACGCACGGCCCGGAGCAGCGCTTGATCTGGTACAGCAGACAGGGCCGCGTGCGATTGGCGTACACCGTGTCTTCGCAGGTGCGCAGCTTGAACACCTTCTGCAGGAGCAGGATCGATTCCTTCACGGCCCAGGCGCTGGGGTACGGGCCGAAGTAGCGATGCTTCTTGTCGACCGCGCCGCGGTAGTACGCCAGGCGCGGGAACTCGTGCGAGGCGATCTTCAAGTACGGATAGCTCTTGTCGTCGCGAAACAGGATGTTGTAGCGCGGCTTGAGCGACTTGATGAGGTTGTTCTCGAGGAGCAGCGCCTCGGCTTCGGAACGCACCACGGTCGTTTCCATGCGCACGATCTTCGAGATCATGTGGCCGATGCGGGTCCCGCCGTGGCTCTTCTGGAAGTAGTTGGCGACCCGCTTCTTCAGGTTGCGCGCCTTGCCCACGTAGAGCACCGCGCCCGCCGCGTCGAAATAGCGATAGACGCCGGGCAGGTTGGGCAGGGCTGCGACTTCGCTGAGCAGTTGATCGGAATGCACGTCTGACATGGCGGCTATTGTGGCGCCGCCCGGTGGGCATCGCGGGCGCTAGAGTCACCGCATGCAATGGGACATTTTTTGCAGGGTGATCGACAACCACGGGGACCTCGGTGTCTGCTGGCGACTCGCGTGCCAGCTCGCGCAGCAGGGATTTCGGGTGCGCCTGTGGGTCGACGACGCCACAGCACTGCAGTGGATGGCGCCCTTGGGCCAGCAAGGCGTCGACGTTGTCGACTGGAGTGACCCCGCCTGCGTGCGCCTTGCCGCCGCAGCACCACCATCCGAGGTGCTGGTCGAGGCTTTCGGTTGCGACCCGGCGCCCGAAGCGATCGAACGCTTTGCGGCCGCCGCGCGCGCAGGCGGGCCGAAGCGCGCCTGGATCAACCTCGAATATCTTTCAGCCGAACCATACGTCGAGCGCCTGCACGGCCTGCCGTCACCGGTGTTCAGCGGCCCGGGTGAAGGGCTGACGAAGCACTTCTTCTATCCCGGGTTCAGCGAGGCGACCGGCGGTCTGCTACGAGAACCGGATCTCGTAGCAAAGCAGGCCGCCTTCGACCGCCACGCATGGCTTGCCGCTCGAGGCATCGACTGGCAAGGCGAGCGCCTGGTGTCGCTCTTCTGCTACGAGCCTCCTGCACTGGGCGACCTGCTCGACCAACTGGCCGGCCTTCCCGATCGCACGCGCCTGCTGGTCACGGCCGGCCGGGCCACACGCGCCTTGCGAGCGGCACTTTCGGCTCGAGGCGGGTTGCAGGAAGGCAGCGCGCTGTCGATTTGCGAACTGCCTTACCTCACGCAGCCCGACTTCGACCATCTGCTGTGGACCTGCGATCTCAACTTCGTGCGCGGTGAGGACTCGATGGTGCGCGCCCTGTGGGCAGGGGCGCCCATGGTCTGGCAGATCTACCCGCAGGACGACGACGCGCATCATGCCAAGCTCGAAGCGTTCCTCGCCTGGCTCGGCGCGCCGCCGTCTCTGGCGGAATTCCACCGTCGCTGGAACGGTTTCGGTGCGCAAGCGTTGCGCTTGCCGCGCCGCGAGACGCTCGACGATTGGCGTGCGACGGTGCACGCCGCACGCCGCAAGCTGCATGCACAGGACGATCTGGTGACGCGCCTGCGCAGGTTCATCGCCCAAAAAAGCTAAAATCGCTGGCTTTGCGGATATCGGCAGAGGTCTCAAGTGAGCCTTTCTCGCCCTCCGCTGAACCCGCCGCGGGAACCATGCAGCGCCAGGCAAGCGGCCTGACACTGCACCGAGCGGCCCAACATCCAGAGACCCTGATATGAAAATCGCTCAAGAAATCCGCGCCGGCAACGTGATCATGCACGGCAAGGACCCGATGGTCGTCCTCAAGACCGAATACAGCCGCGGTGGCCGCAACTCCGCCACCGTGCGCATGAAGCTCAAGAGCCTCGTGGCCAACTTCAACACCGAACAGGTGTTCAAGGCCGATGACAAGATCGACCAGATCGTGCTCGAGAAGAAAGAGTGCACCTACTCGTACTTCGCCGACCCGCTCTACGTCTGCATGGACACCGAGTACAACCAGTACGAAGTCGAAGCCGACAACATGGGCGACGCGCTGAACTACCTCGAAGACGGCATGGCTGTCGAAGTGGTGTTCTACGACGGCAAGGCCATCTCGGTGGAACTGCCGACCAGCGTCGAGCGCGAAATCACCTGGACCGAGCCGGCCGTCAAGGGCGACACCTCGGGCAAGGTGCTCAAGCCTGCCAAGATCTCCACTGGCTTCGAAGTGCCGGTGCCGCTCTTCGTGGCACAGGGCGATCGCATCGAAATCGACACGCGCACCGGCGAATACCGCAAGCGCGTCTGAGCGGCACGCCGCTTCGCTGACAAAGGCTCCTTCGGGAGCCTTTTTTCGTGGAGACGGTCCGGCGGTGGGTCCCTGGCCCATATCCTGCTGTGATTGCCTGCACGCACAATCAAGACACCATGAACAACAAGACACACGATCTGCACGACAAACGCCTGGCCGACGCCTGGGCCACGCTGCAATCCCATGCCGACACGGGCCTGCCGCTCCATCCCGACCCGTCGCGCATTGCCTTCGCCGACCCTGAATTCCTGTTGCGCCGCGAGACGCGTGGCATCCGCATGCAGCTGGAGCTGATGAAGCCCGATATCGAAATGCGCGCCCACGGCATCGAGAACACGGTGGTCGTCTTCGGAAGCGCACGCTTTCGCAGCGAGGAAGAATCCGGCGCCTTGCTGGCCCAGGCCGAAGCCGCCGGCGACGCCGTGGCCACGGAGCGCCTGCGCCGCCTTGCGCGCGGCTCGCATTACTACGAACAGGCACGCGCCTTCGGCAAGATCGTTGCGCAATACAGCAACGACAAGGAGCCGGAGGACCAGCTCTTCATCTGCACAGGCGGCGGTCCCGGCATCATGCAGGCGGCCAACCGCGGCGCCTACGAAGGCGGCGGCATGAACGTCGGCCTGGCCATCGCACTCCCAATGGAAGAAGAAGCCAATCCCTACGTCACGCCGGCGCTCAGCTTCCAGTTCCATTACTTCGCGATCCGCAAGATGCATTTCATGATGCGTGCGAAAGCGCTGGTCGCGTTCCCAGGCGGCTTCGGCACGCTCGACGAGCTGTTCGAGATCGTCACGCTCGTGCAGACGAAGAAGTCGAAACCGGTGCCGATCGTGCTGTTCGGCTCGGACTACTGGAAGCAGCTGATCAACTTCGACTTCCTGGTCGACCAGGGCGTGATCTCGCCGACCGATGTGAGCCTGTTCGAATACGTCGACGCACCGGCCGATGCGTGGGACGCGATCAAGCGCTTCTACAAGCTCTGATGCGGCGGCGGGGGCGCCTTCAGCCCCCACACCGCCCGCGTGCCGGCCGCGACCACACCGCCCACCACCCAGAACACGCCGGCCACGCCGATCAGCGCCCCGGCGGCACCGAACAGCATCGGCATCGCGACGCTGGACGCGTTCAGCGTCATGAGGCGCAGCCCCAGCGCTTCGCCGTGACGGGCGTGCGGCGTGATCTGATGCAGCATGCTCATCACCATGGGCTGCACCGCACCGAGCGCCAGGCCGAGCACCATCGAGCAGGCGCCCATGCCGACGGCTGTCGTCATCAACGGATACACCGCGAAGACGCACGCCGTGACCACGTTGGCGGCGGTGATGACGTTGCGCTCGCTCACGCGTGAAGCGATCACCGGCAGCAGGATGCGCACGACTGCGGCAGCGATCGCGAAGACGCCCAGGATCGAGCCGATGACCGAGGCGCTGAGCCCGCGTTCGTGCCCCAGCAGCGGCAGCACGAAGGTGTGGACGTCCCAGGACGCGGATTGCAGCCAGTTCACGAAAATCAGCCGCCTGAACATCGGCTCGCGCAGCAGGTCCCACGCTCTCGGCCTGGCGCCATGTACCGGCGAAGGCGGCATCGGCAGCTCGCGTGCGCTGCGCGCCAGCCACCAGCAGAGCAAAGGCAGCGCCAGCAGCAGGATGAAGGCCGCCCGATAGCCGATCGAATCGCCCGGGGTGTGGCCGGCGTGATCGATCAACAGTCCGGCCGCGAACGGCCCGACGAAGTTGGCCGCGGCCGGCGCGATCGCCAGCCAGCTGAACACCTTCTTGAGCTGCGTGGGGTTCTGCGCAGCGCGGCCGACGTGGCGCTGCAGCGCGATGACCGCGATACCGGTGGCGCCTCCCGTCAACAGTGCGCCGATGCAGAGCACTGGAAACACCGGAAACGCCGCACACAGGGCGGCGCCGGTCGTGGCCGACACGACCGCGATGAGCAACGGCTTGCGCAGCCCGTGACGATCGGCAAATCGCCCTGCCGGCAGCGCGAGGAACACCTGCGTCAGCGCGAACAAGGCCAGCAGCACCCCGACGGCGGCAGGACTGTAGCCCTGCTGCAGGGCGAGCAACGGCGCCGCGAGCCGCGTGCCGGTCATCGCCGCGTGCAGGCAAACCTGCGCGAGGATCAGGCGCAGGAGTTCAGGGGTCACGAAGCCGCGTCGTCTCCATCAACCAGGCTCGGCAGCAGGGACTGCGATTGCGCATCCGGCAACGCCTCGACCTGACGCAGCGCCCGGTTCATGACGTTGCTGCGCGTCTGCGCCTGGTCCAGCGTGTTGAGCACCGTCTGCGTCTGCGCCTTGACCTTCGACAGGACGTCGCCGAACTTCCCGAACTCGGCCTTGACCGCGCCCAGCACCTGCCACACCTCGCTGGAACGCTTCTCGAGCGCCAGCGTCCGAAAGCCCATCTGCAACGAATTGAGGATCGCGAGCAAGGTGGTCGGGCCGGCGAGCGTGATGCGGTGCTTGCGCTGCAGCCCTTGCATCAGGTCGGGTCGGCGAAGCACCTCTGCATAAAGGCCTTCGGTCGGCAGGAAAAGAATCGCGAAGTCGGTGGTGTGCGGCGGCTCGATGTATTTTTCTTCGATGGCCCGCGCTTCCAGCCAGATGCGCGCCTCGAGTGCGCGGCCGGCACTCTCCGCCGCCAGCGGGTCGGCGCGTTGTTGCGCGTCGAGCAGGCGCTCGTAGTCTTCATTGGGAAACTTCGCATCGATGGGCAACCAGAGCGGCCCGCCGTCGGCCGTGCGACCGGGCAGGCGGATCGCGAAGTCCACCGAATTGCGGGTCCCGGGTCGGGTCGCGACCTGCGCCGCGTACTGTTCGGTCGTGAACACCTGCTCCAGCAGTGCGCCCAACTGCGCCTCGCCGAAGATGCCGCGCGTCTTGACGTTGGTCAGCAGGTGCTTGAGGTCACCGACGCCTTGCGCCAGCGTCTGCATCTCGCCCAGGCCCCGGTGCACCTGCTCGAGCCGGTCGGCGACCTGCTTGAAGCTTTCGCCCAGCCGCGCTTCGAGCGTGCTCTGCAGCTTCTCATCGACGGTCTTGCGCATCTCGTCGAGCTTGCCGGCATTGCTTTCCTGGAGCTGTGCGAGCTGTCGCTCCATGGTTTCACGCACCTCCGACAACCGCTTCGCGTTGGCATCGCTCAGGCCCTGCAGTTGCGTGTTGAGCGTGCTCGCGAGCGTCTGCTGCAGCAGCGTGAGCTGCTGGGCGAAGGCATCGAGCTGCGCGTTCTGCGTGCGCGTGGTTTCCGCGCTCTGCAGAAGCAGCGACTTCTCGAATCGCGCAAAGACTTCAGCGGTTTCCTGGCGCGATCCGCGTGCGCTGTCGCCGATCTCGCGGCGCAGCTCTCGCTCGGTGCGCTCGTGGCCGGCCGCCATCGCGGCGAGCAGTTCGGTGTGATCGGGTTTGGGTGCACGGCGCAGGAGAAGCCAGATCACCAGGATGAGCTGGACCACGCTCAACCCGAGGAGGAGGAGAACCAACAAAGGAAAATCCGTGTTCAAAAAGCGTCCTTGCCGGTGATCGGCTTGCGGATCACGCCGAGGGCACCGGCGTCACGGGCGTTTTCGCTCCCTTGCCCGTCAGGAACGAGATCAGGTTGTCCGAGGCCAGGTCGGCCATCGCGCGACGTGTCGGCACCGTGGCGCTGGCGATGTGCGGCGTGAGGACGACGTTCGGCACGGTCAGGAGGTCGGGGTGCACCTTGGGCTCGCCTTCGAACACGTCCAGGCCCGCGGCGGCGATGCGCTTCTCCTTCAGCGCAACGGCCAGTGCGGCATCGTCGACGATGCCGCCGCGCGCGATGTTGACGAGCATGGCGGTCGGCTTCATGAGCGCGATCTCCGCTGCACCGATCGTGTGGTGCGACGCTGCCGAATATGGCACGACCAGGACGACGTGGTCGGCAGTTTTCAGGAGGTCTTCCTTGCTGACGTAGCTGGCCTTGCACTCGGCCTCGAGCGCCGCGTCGAGGCGCGAGCGGTTGTGATAGATCACCTTCATGCCGAAGCCATGCGCGCCGCGCCTGGCGATACCCTGCCCGATGCGGCCCATGCCGATGATGCCGAGCGTGCTGCCGTGGATGTCCGAACCCGAGAACATGTCGTAGGACCATTTGGTCCACTTTCCGGCACGCAGGAAATGCTCGCTTTCGGTCACGCGGCGGGCCGTGGCCATGAGCAGCGCGAAGCCGAAATCCGCGGTGGTCTCGGTCAGCACGTCGGGCGCGTTGGTGCCGACGACGCCATGCGCAGCCATCGCATCGACATCGAAGTTGTTGTAGCCCACGGCCATGTTGGCGCAGATCTTCAGATCGGGGCAGGCGTCGAGCAGTTCGGCGTCGATGCGCTCGCTGCCCGTGGTGAAGATGCCCTGCTTGCCCTGCAGTTTCGCGATCAGCTCGGACTTGCTCCACGTCTCGTCGTTCGGGTTGGACTCGACCTCGAAATGCGCTTCGAGCCGCGCGATGGTTTCGGGAAAGATGGCGCGCGCGACCAGGACTTTGGGTTTGCTCATGAAGAATCCTCAGCGGAAAAAGATGAATGTGGTCAGGACGAACAGGGGCACCAGGATCGCGACCGACCAGGCCATGTAGCCGAAGAAGCTCGGCATGTGGACGCCGCGGCTCTCCGCAATCGACTTGACCATGAGATTGGGCGCGTTGCCGATGTACGTGTTGGCGCCCATGAAGACCGCGCCTGCCGAGATGGCGGCGAGCGTTGTGGCATAGGTGGTCATCAGGGCGACCGGGTCGCCCCCTGCCGTGTTGAAGAACACAAGGTAGGTCGGCGCGTTGTCGAGAAACGAGCTCAGGATGCCGGTGGCCCAGAAGTACATCGCCGGATCGGGCTGTCCATCGGCGCGTGTCACGGCAGACACGACTGCGCCGAACGGGCCCTGCGTGCCGGCCTTCAGCATCGCGATCACGGGAATGATGGTGAGGAAGATGCCCGCGAAGAGCTTCGCCACCTCGGCCATCGGCCCCCATTCGAACTGGTTGTCGGCATGCACCTTGGGCGCGGTGATCTTGAGCGACAGCAGGGTGATCGCGATCAACCCGATGTCGCGCACCAACCCCGGCAGACCGACTGGCGTCCCCATCACGTCGAAGGACACGGGCGACTTCCAAAACCCACTCAGCAGCACGAAGAAGATGACGCCGCCCAGCAGCCAGAAATTGCGCGCCCCCTCGAAGCCGATGCCCGGCCGCGTGTCTGGCGTCGGATCGACCGGCAACACGCCTTCCCTGCGATAGAACCAGGTGTCGATCGCGTAGAACAGCGCCAGCAGCACGGCCAGGATGAAAAGCGTGTCGGGCAGGATGTTCTTCGCGGTCCAGAAGAAATCCACGCCCTTCAGGAAGCCCAGGAACAGCGGCGGATCGCCCAGCGGCGTGAGCGAGCCACCGATGTTCGACACGATGAAGATGAAGAACACGACGACATGCGCCTTGTGGACGCGGTTGTCGTTGGCGCGGATCAACGGCCGGATCAGCAGCATCGAGGCGCCCGTGGTGCCCATGAAGCTCGCGAGCACGGCACCGATCGCAAGGATCGTGGTGTTGAGGCCGGGCGCGCCGTGCAGGTTGCCCCGAATGTGGATGCCGCCCGCCACCGTGAAGAGCGCCGTCAGCAGGATGATGAAGGGGATGTATTCGTTGAGCGCCGCATGCACCAGTTCGTGCACCGCGGCCGAGGCGCCGAACTGCGCGGCGAACGGCACCAGGAACGCCAGTGCCCAGGCGATGGCCACCTTGCCGTAGTGGTGGTGCCAGAACGAGGCCGCGAGCAGCGGCATCAGGGCGATCGAGAGCAGCAGGCCCGCGAAGGGAATGCCCCAGAGCGGGGAAAGCGTCGAGCCGTCCATCACGCGATCTCGAAGACTTGCCGGAGATAGGCGAGGTACTTTTCGTCCTCGCACATGTTCTTCGACGGTGTGTCGGACAGTTTGGCCACGGGCTGGTCGTTGCAGCGGATCATCTTGATGACGATTTGCAGGGGCTCGTAGCCCAGGTCGTTGGTGAGGTTGGTGCCGATGCCGAAGGCCAGCTGGCACCGGCCTCGGAACTGCTGGTACAGCTCGATCGTGCGGGGCACGGTGAGGCCGTCGCTGAAGATGAGCGTCTTGGTTTTCGGGTCGACCCGGTTCGCGACATAGTGCGCGAGCATGCGTTCGCCCCACTGGAACGGGTCGCCGCTGTCGTGGCGGGAGCCGTCGAAGAGCTTGCAGAACAGCAGGTCGAAGTCGCGCAGGAAGGCGCTCATGCCGTACACATCCGACAGCGCGATGCCGAGGTCACCCCGGTATTCACGGCTCCACATCTCGAAGCCGAAGACCTGGCTGTCGCGCAGACGCGGCCCGAGGGCCTGGCAGGCCTGCAAGTATTCGTGCGCCATCGTTCCCAACGGGATGAGGCCCAGCTTCATCGCATAGAGCACGTTGCTGGTACCGGCGAACTGCGGCGGCTTGGCGACGCCCGCCTTGGCCGGCACGGACACGGCGCCGAGCTGTGCGCTCAGCGTGCGCAGCACCTCTTCATGCCACGACTTGGAGAAGCGGCGGCGCGTGCCGTAGTCGGCGATCTTGAGGTCGGACAGCCCCTCCTGCTGCAGTTGCGCGATCTTCGTCTCGAGACGCCGGCGACCTTCGGCAAAGTCAGGCTTGGGCGCTGTGTTGCGAAAGTAGACCTCGTTGACGATGGCAAGCACCGGGATCTCGAAGAGGATGGTGTGCAACCACGGTCCCTTGATGTTGATCTCGATCTCGCCCGAGGCGAGCGGCACCACGTTGATGTATTTCTCGTTGAGCTTGAAGAGGCCCAGGAAGTCGACGAAGTCGCTCTTGATGAAACGCATCGACCTCAGGTAGGCGAGCTCGGCATCGCGGAACTGGAGCGAACACAGCTCACGCACTTCGTCGCGTATCTCGTTGGCGAACTGCGCGAGGTCGACACCCGGGTTGCGGCACTTGAAGCGGTATTCCACCCGGGCCCCCGGAAAGTGGTGCAGCACGACCTGCATCATCGTGAACTTGTACAGGTCGGTGTCCAGCAGGCTTTGAATGATCATGGTTCGGCGCGCATGTCTCTCGTTGGGTGTGTGCGTTCGATTATCACGGGGCCCGTCGGCGAGTGCCTACGACCCCTCGCCAGGGCGTCCTACCATCTCCACGAACGCATGGCGCGACATTTGTTTCACGGCGGCCACAGGCCACCGTTTCAACCAAAGCAAAGGAGAACGCGTCATGAACAAGGACACCATCGAAGGCAACTGGAAGCAGCTCAAGGGCAAGGTCACGGAACAGTGGGGCAAGCTGACCGACGACGACTTCGACGTCATCGCCGGCAAGCGCGACCAGCTGCTGGGCCGCATCCAGGAACGCCACGGCATCAGCCGCGACGAAGCCGAGAAACAGGTCAAGGACTGGGAAGCACGCGATGGCCGTACGCCGGACGCGCTCTGGTTCGAGAAGGTCTGACGCAGCTTCTCTTCGCAATCGACGATTTCAATAACTTACTGAGGAAACATCATGAAAAAACATCTTCTCGCCATCGCCATCATGTCCGGCTGTCTCGTTGCAGGTCAGGCCAGCGCCATGACCAAGGACGAATACAACGTCGCCAAGGAAAAAATCTCGGCTGACTACAAGGTTGCCAAGGCCAAGTGCGACACCATGAAGGACAACGCGAAGGACGTGTGCGAAAAGGAAGCCAAGGGCACCGAGAAGGTCGCCAAGGCCGAACTGGAGCAGGCCTACAAGCCCAGCGCCAGCCACATGAAGAAGGTCGCCGAAGAAAAGAACGACATGACCTATGACGTCGCCAAGGAAAAGTGCGACGACCAGACGGGTGATGCCAAGAGCGCTTGCGTGAAGCAGTCCAAGGCTGATCACGACATGGGCAAGGCCAACATCAAGGCCATGAAGAGCTAAGCTTTTTCGATAGCTTGAACACGGCGCCGCAAGGCGCCGTTTTTCATGGGGCGCGCAGTTCGTCGGTCACTCGGCGCAACGCATCTGTCAGGTTGACCGGACGCTGCGTGGCGCGGTCGACGTAGACATGAATGAAATGACCCTGCGCCGAGGCCATCTCGGCACCCGGCGCAAAGAGCGCGATCTCGTATCGCACGCTCGAGCTGCCGGATTCCGCCACTCGGATGCCGGCCTCCACTGCCTGGGGAAAGGCCAGCGGCGCGAAGTAGTTGCAGTGCGTCTCGACCACGAATCCGATCGTGCTGCCGCCATGGATGTCCAGCGCGCCGCGCTCGATGAGCAGCGCATTGACCGCCGTATCGAACCAGCCGTAATAGACGACGTTGTTCACGTGACCATAGATGTCGTTGTCGGACCACCGTGTCTGGATGGTGCGGAATGTGGCATAGCTGCTTCGGGCATGGGGCTGCGGTCGAGTCTTCATGGCGGCGGATTTTGCCAGCGCGTCCGGGTTTAGAAAGCGCGCTCTAAATTGCTGCAGAGCAGCAAAAAGCGCTTGCCCGCATGCGTCAGCTCCCTATACTCGAGCCCATGCTGCACCGCAACATAAGCGACTTGGCAGCGTGACAGTCACCCACTTTCAATCATCCTCTGGAGCACCCCATGGCACTGACCGCTGACCAAATGATCGCCTCGCAAAAGACCGCCCTCGAAACCATGTTCGGCCTCACCACCAAGGCATTCGAAGGCATGGAAAAGCTGGTCGAGCTGAACGTGACCGCCTCCAAGGCCGCACTGACCGAAGCTGCCGGCACCGCACAAGCCGTCATGAGCGTCAAGGACGCGAAGGAACTGATGGCACTGCAAGCCGCCATGTTCCAGCCGATGGCCGAAAAGACTGCTGCCTACAGCCGTCATCTGTACGACATCGCCCAGGGCACCAGCGCCGAATTCACCAAGGCCTTCGAAGCCAAGGCTGCCGAAACGCAAGCCACCCTCGTCGGCATGGTCGACAGCGCTGCCAAGAACGCACCGGCCGGTTCCGAAACCGCCGTCGCCATGATGAAGAGCGCAGTTGCTGCTGCCAACAACGCATTCGAATCGGTGCAGAAGGCCGTCAAGCAAGCGTCGGATGTTGCCGAAGCCAACTTCACTGCCGTGTCGACGCAAGCCGTCAACGCTGCCAAGACCGCAACCGCCAAGACCAAGCGTTAAGCCACAAGTTGTCTCCTTGGGTCCTCACGGATCCAATTCAGGCCCCGTCTTCGGACGGGGCTTTTTTTTGGCTGTGCTCCGTATGATCAGCGGCTTCATTCAGCAGGAGACATTCACATGCAGATCGCAGGCAAGGTTTTCATCGTCACCGGCGGCGCGTCGGGCCTTGGCGAAGGCACGGCCCGGATGCTGGCCACCAACGGCGGCAAGGTGGTGGTGGCCGACATGCAGGCCGACAAGGGCGCGGCGGTGGCAGCCGACATCGGCGGCGTGTTCGTGAAGTGCGACGTGAGCCAGGAGGCCGATGGCCAGGCTGCAGTCGCCGCGGCCCTGCAGCTCGGCAAGCTGTTCGGCCTCGTCAACTGCGCAGGCATCGCGCCGGCCGAAAAGACAGTAGGCAAGAATGGCGCGCACGCGTTGGCGGTCTTCGCCAAGACCGTGACCGTCAATCTCATCGGCAGCTTCAACATGATCCGGCTCGCGGCCGAAGCCATGAGCAAGAACGAGCCTGAATCCACCGGCGAGCGCGGTGTGATGATCTCGACCGCCTCCGTCGCGGCCTACGATGGCCAGATGGGCCAGGCAGCCTACTCCGCCTCCAAGGGCGGGGTGGTCGGCATGACCTTGCCGATCGCACGCGACCTGGCGCGCAACGGCATCCGCAACATGACGATCGCGCCGGGCATCTTCGGCACGCCGATGCTGTTCGGCATGCCGCAGGACCTGCAGGACGCACTGGCCGCCAGCGTGCCCTTCCCTTCCCGCCTGGGCACGCCGGAGGACTACGCGAAGCTGGCAAAGCACATCATCGAGAACGAGATGCTCAACGGCGAAGTGATCCGGCTGGACGGCGCGATCCGCCTTCCGCCACGCTGATCTTTCGCGGCTCGAGCTCCTGGCTTCGCGCTAAGGGCCGATGCCGCCGCCGACCGGCTCGCTGCTGCCCGTGCGCTCGAGCCGCTCGTACTGCGAGATCACCTGGGCGCCGAAGAGCACCAGCGTCGCCGCGATCTCCAGGCTGAGCAGCACGACGATCGCGGTGGTGAGCGAGCCGTAGACCACGTTCACCTGCGACAGCGAAGAGAAATACCAGACCAGCACCCGGCGCGTGACCTCCCAGAGCAGCGCTGCGGTGATGCCGCCCAGCAGCGCATGGTGCAGGCGCAGCCGGCCCACCGGCATCACGAGGTAAAGCGAGGTCAGCATGAAGATCTCGCCACCCAGTCCCAGCAGATACAGCAGCACGCCCGAGACGCCCGACAGCGACCAGCTGTGGTCGAACAGGTCGACGGTCTCCTGCCCGATCAGCTGAAACGCGCCCGACACCAGGGTGACCAGCAGCAAGCCCGCGCACAGGCAAGCGATGTACACATAAGGCAGCACCGCCGACAGCAAGGCGTGCCGTTTGTGTTCGGCCTTGCGATGGTGAAAGATCACCGCCATGGCGGATTCCAGCACGGTGAAGGCGAGCGAGCTGAAGAAGATCATCGTCACCAGCAGCACCGGGCCGAGTACATCGCGGTGGTCGAGGAAGTTGGACAGTTCGGTCACGATCGCCTTGGACTGACCCGGCAGCAGCCATTCGAGATAGCGACCGATCGTCGCCAACAATTCGCGCTGGTCGAGGAAGTGCGACAGCGCGATCACGCTCACGATGAGCAGCGGCACGATGGACAGCAACGCGTAATACGCGACCGCGCCTGCCAGCAGCAACCCCTGGTTGGCGCGGAAAGCCTTCAACGCGTCCCAGATGAAACGAAACGGATGGCGCAGCAACGGCGCGGCGTGACGGGCGGCCTGGTGCAGGGGTTTGCGGGTCATGCGCTCATTTTGACGGGTGGCTGCGTATCATCCACGGCTCCCCGCGCCCATGACCATCCCCGCCTCTTTCATCCAGGAACTCATCGCGCGCGCCGACGTGGTGGAAATCGTCGGGCGCTATGTGCAACTGAAGAAGGCGGGCGCCAACTTCATGGGGCTCTGCCCCTTCCACGGCGAGAAGTCGCCTTCGTTCTCGGTCAGCCCCACCAAACAGTTCTATCACTGCTTCGGCTGCGGCGTGCATGGCAACGCGATCGGATTCTTGATGGAGCACGCCGGCATGGGCTTCGTCGAGGCGGTGAACGATCTGGCGGGCCAGTACGGTCTGCAGGTGCCCGAAGACGACGCCTCTCCCGCCGAGCGCGCCCGCCTCGCCGGCCAGCGTGCCAAGCAGGCCACGCTCACCGATGTGCTCGAAAAAGCCGGCGAGGCCTACCGCAAGCACCTGCGCAGCGCACCCGGCGCGATCGACTACCTCAAGGGCCGCGGCGTCTCGGGCGAGATCGCCAAGGCGTTCGGCATCGGCTACGCCCCGGCGGGCTGGCGCGCGCTGGCGAGCGTGTTCCCCGACTACGACGACCCGCTGCTGGCCGAAAGCGGCCTGGTCATCGTCAACACCGAAGACGGCCAGCTCGACGAGAGCGAAGCCAAGCGATACGACCGCTTCCGCGACCGGGTGATGTTCCCCATCCGCAACGTGAAAGGCGAGTGCATCGGGTTCGGCGGGCGCGTGCTGGGAGACGAAAAGCCCAAGTACCTCAACTCGCCCGAGACGCCGGTGTTCAGCAAGGGCCGCGAGCTCTATGGCCTCTACGAGGCGCGGGCCGCCTTTCGCGACAAGGGCTACGCGCTGGTGACCGAGGGCTACATGGACGTGGTCGCGCTGGCGCAGCTGGGCTTTCCGAACGCGGTCGCAACGCTGGGCACTGCCTGCACCCCGGAGCATGTGCAGAAGCTCTTCCGCTTCACCGAATCCGTGGTGTTCAGCTTCGACGGCGACGCGGCCGGCCGCCGGGCCGCACGCAAGGCGCTGGACGGCGCGATTCCGTACGCCACGGACGTGCGCAGCATCAAGTTCCTGTTCCTGCCGGCCGAGCACGACCCCGACAGCTTCATCCGCGAGTACGGCGCAGACGCGTTCGCCCGCTTCGTGACCGAGGCGACCCCGCTCTCGCGTTTCATGCTCGAGGCGGCGCGCGAGGGCTGCGAACTCAGTACCGCCGAAGGCCGCGCGCACATGACAAGCAACGTGCGCCCGATGTGGGCTGCCCTCCCCGACGGCGCCCTCAAGCGCCAGCTGCTCGGCGAGATCGGCACGCTGGTGCAGCTGAGCCCGCAGGCACTCGGCGAACTGTGGGCACCGGCGCCCGCCCCGGCGCCACGCGCGAGCGCGCCACGAGACGACATGCCCGATGGCGGCGAGCGCTACCAGAACGACGGCTGGAAACGCCCACGCGAAGGGCGCTGGAGTCCCAAGTCGGCACCGTACCGCCCCGCACCCGGCGGCCGCGTCCTGCCGCTCGGACGGCCCGACGTCGCGGCCCGGCTGCTCCTGTCGAACATGGCGCAATGGGAGGGCCTGTCGCACGAACTGCATTCGATGCTGTGCGACCTGCCCGGCGAGCACGGGCGTCTCTTCGCATGGCTCGACAGCCAGTTGCACGAACACGGCGTGCAATCCTGGGCGGCGTTGCGGGAGGGTTTGCGCGAACAACCCTTCGAATCCCTCGCCGTGCGCCTCATGACCGGGCCCGATGGCGGCCCGTTGGGCGACCCAGAAGGCGAACAACTGGCCGATGCGGCTCGCGAGCTCGGCAGCGTGCTCGACTTCATGCTCGACGACCGGCTCAAGGCCCAGCAAAGCGAGGCGATCGCCGCCGTGGGCCGCGATCCGCTGGCGCTGGAACGCTACAAGGCACTCGAAGCGCGGCGGTTGGTGTTGCGCAGCCGGCTCAATTCCGGCACGGGAAGTACTTGAAATCCTGCGATCGCGCTATAATGTAAGGCTTCGCTACCAGCGAATTCGGCAAGAGCGACAGCAACACCTCCGGGCCGGCCCCATGCGCAATGCACTCCCCAATGTGGGACAGGGCCAATACACCGCAAGGATTGCATTCCAAATGTTCGCCCGACATCTTGCCGTTGCGCTTTGACTTCGGAGGAACCTGGTTCCTCCAGGAACTTTGTTTCCGTTATTCCTGTCTGCCTGCACCGGGTTTGTGGTGCTCCTGTGATTCCGCTTGGTCCAACTTGATGTTCGAGGTCGTATGCCCAGTTCAAAGAAGCCTGCCGTGTCCGCCAGCAAACCCGCTGCCAAAAAACCGTTGAAGGCGGCTGCCGCACCCAGTGCAACAGCCGCAAAAGCGGGGCCTGCCACGTCCAAAAAGCCGGCGGCCGCAACGAAAGTGAAAACCTTGCCTACGACGAAATCGAACCCTTCCGCGGACCTCAAGAAGCCCGCCGCCACCGCTGTCGCGTCAACGACCGCCGCCCCCGCCGCCAAGAAAGTCGGCCGTCCGCCCAAGGCCGCTGCCGCCGACGGCGCTGCGGCACCTGCCACTGGCGCCAAGCGCGGTCGCAAGCCCAAGGTCAGCGCCGACGCGCCGTCGAACGACATCGACATGTCGGACATCGAGGACGACCTCGCCGGTGAGCCGGTCGTCGCGTCGTCCGAGGAAAAGGTCAAGCCGCTGCGCATGAAGATCAGCAAGGCGAAAGAACGCGCCTTGATGAAGGAATTCGGCCTGGACGAAACCGTCCTCTCCGAAGAAGACATGGCCAAGCGCCGTTCGCGCCTGAAGACCCTGATCACGCTCGGCAAGACCCGCGGCTACCTGACGCACGGGGAAATCTCCGACCACTTGCCCGACAAGCTGGTCGATGCCGAGACCATGGAAGTCGTGGTCACCATGCTCAACGACATGGGCGTGGCCGTCTACGAACAGACGCCCGATGCGGAAACCCTGCTGCTGAACAACACGGCGCCGACCGCCGCGACGGTGGAAGAAGCCGAAGAAGAAGCCGAAGCCGCGCTTTCCACCGTGGACAGCGAATTCGGCCGCACGACCGACCCCGTTCGCATGTACATGCGCGAAATGGGCACGGTCGAGCTGCTGACGCGCGAAGGCGAAA
>JBGMOF010000057.1:0-25103 GCA_041424275.1 Variovorax sp. | reverse complement strand
TCCTTCTTCTCGACCTTGCGCAGGTACACGTCCTGCACGATGTCGCGCGTCTGCGCATCGATCAGGACCTGGCCGCGCGGGCTCTCGAAGACCTGGCCCTTCATCGCGGCCAGCAACGCGTCGCCGCCGCCCTGACCCTTGCTGGACTTGAGCGCTTCGTAGATCACGCGCATGCCGTCGTAACCGCCGACTGCCATGAAGTTCGGGCGCAGCTTGGGGTTGGCCTTCTGGAAAGCCTCGACGAACTTCTTGTTCGCGGCCGAGGGATGCGCGGCCGAGTAGTGATGCGAGGTGACCACGCCGAGCGCGCCGTCGCCCATGTCGTTGAGCTGGTCGTCGTCGGTCACGTCGCCGGTCGCGATGAACTTGATGCCGGCCTTGTCCATGCCGCGCTCCAGGAACTGCTTCATGACCGCAGCGCCCGCACCCGAGGGCACGAAGACGAACAGCGCATCGGGCTTGGCATCGCGCACCTTCTGCAGGAACGGTGCGAAATCCGGGTTGCGCAGCGGCACGCGCAGCTTGTCGATGACCTTGCCGCCGTTGAGCTGGAAGCGCTCGGTGAAGAACTTCTCGGCATCGTTGCCCGGGCCGTAGTCGGCCACGAGGGTCACGACGGTCTTGACGCCATTCTTGGGCGCCCAGTCGCCCATCGGCACCGACACCTGCGGCAGCGTGAAGCCCGAACGCACGATGTAAGGCGACGCCTCGGTGATGCTCGAGGTGGCAGCAGCCATCACGAGCTGCGGCGTCTTGGACTGCGTGGCGAGCGGCGCCACGGCCAGCGCGAGCGGCGTGAGGCCGAAGCCGGCGAGCACGTTGACCTTGTCGTTGACGATCAGTTCCTGCGCGAGTCGCTTGGTGACGTCGGGCAGACCGGTGTCGTCCTTGACGATCAACTCGACCTTCTTGCCAGCCACCATGTCGCCGTTCTGCGCCATGTAGAGCTTTGCCGCGGCTTCGATCTGGCGCCCCGTCGAGGCGGACTGCCCCGTCATCGGCAGGATCAGGCCGATCTTGAAGCTGTTGCCCTGTGCGTGGGCGGCCGGCAAGGCGAGTGCGAGCGCGACGAGGCTGGCGGCTTTGCCGAATTGGCGACGGTGCATGGTGTTTTCCTTGGAAGAGAGGGCGCGAAAAAAGCGCGGGCGCGCGACTGGAGCGATTGTCCGCAAACGCCGCACATCGGCGCTCCGGGTAAACACCCAACTCGTTCGCTATGCGAACAGATGTTCAAAATAATTCAATCCGGCCGGTATGCCGAGTCGATCGAGATCGAGCCGACCACGCGCGACACGCAGGTGCAGATGCGCTGGTTGCCGGCCTTCTCGTGCTCGCTCAGGAACACGTCGCGGTGATCGATCTCGCCGTCGAGCGCCAGCACGTCGACCGCACACAGGCCGCACTCCCCGCGCCGGCAATCGTGGAGCGTCTGCACACCCACCGCATGCAGAGCATCCATCAGGCTGCTGTCGGCCGGCACCACGATGTCGATGCGCTGCCGCGGCACCTCCACGCGAAACGGCTGCGGGGCGAACCGGCCGCTGCTGCCGAAGGTCTCGTAGCGCAGGTCCGCCACCGGCCGCCCCGATGCAGCCCATAGGCGGCGCACGGCATCGAGCATCGGCACCGGGCCGCACACGTACATCTGGCCGCGCGGCGGCAGGGCGTCGATCTCCGAGGCGATGTCGATGTGGTGGCCGTCTGCGCCCACGAACTCCGCGAAGGCATCGCCGAGCAGTGCGCGCAACAGCGGCCGGTAGGCGAGTTCCGCCGCTTCGTGCGCGCCATACACCATGCGCAGCGGCACGCGGCTCGCCCGCGCCTGAAGGTGCTGCGCCATGTGCAGCATCGGCGTGATGCCGATGCCGCCGGCCACCAGGAGGTACGCCGGCGCGTTGAGGTCGAGCCCGAAGTGGTTGCGCGGGCCGTTCACCTGCAGCCGGTCGCCCACCGCGAGTTGCCACATGGCGCACGAGCCACCCTGCCCCGCATCGAGCCGCTTGACCGCGATGCGAAAGCATTCGCCGTCCGGCTGCCCGACGAGCGAATAGGAACGCTTGATCGGACGGCCGTCGCGCAGCAGCTCGACCTCGATGTGGCTGCCCGGCGACCAATCGGCCGTGATGTCTGGCCCGTCCTGCGGACGCAGCGTGAACTCGCGCACGGTGGGGGTGATGTCGCGCAACGACTCGACGCGCGCGGCGCGCCACAGAGTGGAACTCTTCATAACGACCAGGAAAAATTCATGGGGCGCCGCAGAACCGGCTTTGCCGGGCTGCAGGCGTCGCCACCCGGCGAGGGGGTCGGCGAAGCGACACGCAGTGCGCGAAGAATGGCGAAGCGGTTCATGACCGGCGACGGATCAGTTGAACGCCGGGAAGGGGGTGCCCTTGCGCGCCATGCAAGGCCTCGCGCAGATTGCGTTGCGCAAGGCGGCTGTGCTCGCGCATCAGCGCTTCGGCGCGCGAGCCTTCGCGGCTTTCGATCGCATCGAGCACCTGGCGATGCTGGTCCTGCGCGATCAGCAGCATGTCGCGCGCGGCCGGCGCGTTGGCCTGCACCACGACGAAGCCCGAGGGCGATGCAAAGGGCAGATTGGTGATGCGCTCGAGCTGCTGCGCGATCACCGTGCTGCCCGAGAGTTCCGACAGCAGCGCATGAAAGCGCGCGTTGAAATCGACGTAACGCGAGAACGCCGCATCGTCGAGCGCCGGCTCGCGCAGCAGCTCGTCGATGCGCTGCAGGCAGGCGCGGGCTTCGCGCAGCACCACCGGCGGCGCACCGCGTTCGGCGGCCAGGCGCGCGGCGAGGCCTTCGAGCGTGCCGCGCAGCTCGATCGAATCCGACACGTCGCGTTCGGAGAAAGTGCGCACCGCGTAGCCGCCGTTGGGCAGGCTTTCGAGCAAGCCTTCCTGCTCGAGCCGCATCAGCGCGGATCGCACCGGGGTGCGCGAAACGCCCAGTTGCTCAGCCATCGCCACCTCGGCGATGCGCGCGCCGCCCGGCAGCTCGCCGGCCAACACCATCTTGCGCAGCCGCAACTGGGCCTTGACGGCCTGCGACGCACCCGTGTCGACGCCGTCGTGGACCGCAACGTTCGCGGCAGCGCTCACCGCGAAGCCTCCGCCGCATCCACCACACCCACCTGCTCGGCCGGGCGGATCGGAATGGTCGGGCGGCGCGGCTGCTCGCGCTCGACCATGCGGTCGATCAGGCGGCGCGCCCACATCGCGCCGGCGTCGATGTTGAGGTTGTAGAAGGCGTAGTCCGGCCGCTCTTCGATGGCGCGTTGCTGGGCTTCGAGCACGTGCTCGTCCTCGCGGAAGATCGTCGCCACGCCTTCGCGCAACTCGTGCGTGAGCCGCTGCTCGCCGATGCAGTAGTTGCGTGCGAAGGCCCAGAAGTAGAGGCAGGTGTTGTCGGTCTCGGGCGTGATGGTGTTGAGCACGTAGCCGTTCACGCCGCGGCTGCGGTCGCCGGCGTCGCCATCGTGCTTGGGCACCGCGCCGCTGCCGGCCTCGGCCACGCCCACGTCGATGTTCACGGTGCACGGCCCTTCGAAACGGATGATCTGCCAGCGATCGACCTTGCCTTCGTAGCCCTGGCCATGACGGATCTGCGCGGCCCAGAACGGCGGCGCATCGATGTTCTCCATCCAGCGGGTGACGGTGGCCGAGCGGTCGCCGTGCGTCGCGACGAAAGGCGCCTCGGCCACCTCGCGGTTGCCGATCGACGAGCCGTGCACGAAGGCCTCGTGCGTGAGGTCCATCAGGTTGTCCACCACCAGCCGGTAGTCGCAGGCCACGCGGATCATCTTGCCGTCGCCGGCCCAGGCGGGGTCATCGTTCCAGTGCATGTCGGGCACGAGCGCGGGGTCGGCCTTCGCGGGGTCGCCCGGCCAGATCCAGACGAAGCGATGCTTTTCCACCACCGGATAACTGCGCACGCACGCCGAGGGGTTGAGCGTCTCCTGGCTCGGCATGAAGGTGCAGCGGCCCTGTGCGTTGTACGCAAGGCCGTGATAGCCGCACACCACCTCGTCGCCTTCGAGCCGACCCATCGACAGCGGCATGAGCCGGTGCCAGCACGCGTCTTCCAGTGCAGCGACCTGGCCGTCGGTCTGGCGGTAGAGCACGAGCTTCTGGTTGCACACGGTGCGCGGCAGCAGCGCATGCTTGACTTCGACGTCGTAGGCGGCCGCGTACCAGGCGTTCAGCGGAAAGCTGGAAGTGGTTTTCATGGATACTGACTGTATACATAGAGGCCCCTAAAGCCAGCGCAAAGCGCCTTTTCGAGGGTAAACACCGAGCTTCTTGTATCCAGAGCGCTCCGCTGTCGAGCCGCTACGATCACCCCACCTCTCAAACCGCAACGGAGATTCCATGTCACAACACGCCCATCTGCCGGCCCACTTCGACCACGTCGGCAGCTTCCTGCGCCCGAAGTACCTGCTCGACGCGCGCGAACAGCATGCCAAGGGCGAGATCACGCCCGAGCAGCTTCGCACCGTCGAAGACACGGCCATCACCGAAATCGTGAAGTTCCAGCAGGACGTCGGCCTCAAGAGCATCACGGACGGCGAGTTCCGCCGCACCTATTTCCACATCGACTTCCTGCAGCAACTCGGTGGTGTCAAGACCGACATCCCGGTGCTGATCCGCAAGCCCGACGGCACCGAAGAGCTGGCCCCGCCGGTGATGCGCGTGACCGACAAGGTGACGCACGCCAAGAACATCCAGCTCGCAGACTTCGAATACCTCAAGAGCCAGGTCGCGGCCGGCAACACGCCCAAGGTCACGATCCCTTCACCCACGATGCTGCACTTTCGCGGCGGGCGCGCGGGCATCAGCAAGCAGGCCTATCCGGAACTCGACCCGGCCTTCTATGACGACGTGGCCAAGGCGTACGGCGACGAACTGCGCTCGCTCGCGGCCGCCGGCTGCACCTATGTGCAGATGGACGACACCAACCTGGCCTACCTGTGCGACGAGCACATGCGCGAAGCCGCACGCCAGCGCGGCGACGACCCGAACGAGCTGCCACACCGCTACGCCGCCTTCATCAACAAGGTGGTCGCGCAGAAGCCGCCGGGCATGCTGCTGGCCATGCACCTGTGCCGCGGCAACTTCCGGAGCACGCATGCGGCGGCCGGCAACTACGAGCCCGTTGCCGAAGCGCTCTTGAAGGAGATGGACCTCGACGCCTACTTCATGGAGTACGACGACGCGCGCTCGGGCGACTTCAAGCCGCTGCGCTACCTGCCCAAGGGCAAGACCGTGGTGCTCGGCCTGGTGACCACCAAGTTCGGCGAGATGGAAGACAAGGACGAGCTCAAGCGCCGCATCGACGAGGCCGCCAAGTACGCGCCGATGGAGCAGCTCGCGCTGTCGCCGCAATGCGGCTTCTCGAGCACCGTGCACGGCAACAACATCGCCGTCGAAGCCCAGCGCGCCAAGCTGCGCCTGGTGATCGAGACCGCACAGGAAGTGTGGGGCACGTCCTGAACCTCTGACGGTGTGGGACCATCGGCGCCATGCCGCATCTGTTTGCAAACTGGCTGCCGTCACCGTCCCAGCATTTCCTCGTCGTCACCTTCGCGCTGCTGGTCTACGTGCTCAGCACGCGCGTACGGCGCGAGCAGCGCGCCCCCGCCACCGCCATTGCCTGGGTGATGGGGCTGGCGCTGATCCCCTACGTCACGCTGCCCATGTACCTGCTGTTCGGCCAGCGCAAGCTGCGGCCGGACGGCTCGCCGCGCCCACCGCGCTCGGTGCCCGTGGGCCATTGGGCGGCCGACCTGATCGAGAGCCTCGGCCTCGCGGCCCCCAGCCGGTGCGCCGTGCGCATGCATCCCGACGGGGAAGCCGCGCGCGATGCGTTGTGGGCCGTCATCGGAGGGGCCAGGGAGCGGCTCGACATCTGCACCTTCATCATCGGCAACGACGCCTTCGGGCAGGAGGTGCTGGCGCGCCTCGAGCAGCGGGCACGCGCCGGCATCCAGGTGCGCGTGCTGCTCGACGGCTTCGGCGCACTCTCCTTGCCGCGCGGGCACTTCGACAGCCTGCGGGCCGCTGGTGGGCAGGTCGCGGTGTTCCGCCCCTTCTTCAGCCTGCGCCGTACCGGGCCGCGCAACCTGCGCAACCACCGCAAGCTCACCATCGCCGACGACCGCTGGCTGTGGAGCGGCGGTCGCAATCTGGCGGGTGAGTATTTCAGCGGCAACGAGGCGCACCCCGTCGCCTGGAAAGACCTGTCCTTCGACCTCAAGGGGGGCGTGGCTGCGGCAGCCGCACGGCAGTTCGAGCACGACTGGGCCTCGGTGCGCCGCACCAAGCCGCGCCTCGTTCCTCCGGACGACGTGCCGCCGAACGAGACGGATGCGCTGGCGCAATTTCTTCCCAGCGGTCCGGACCAGACCGAAGACACCGCGCACGCGCTGCTCATCGACGCGTGCTTCCGCGCAGAGCACCGCATCATGGCGATCACGCCCTATTTCGTGCCCGACGATGGACTGCGCGATGCCCTGCGGCTCGCCGCACGACGCGGCGTGCAGGTGACGCTCGCGATCCCGGCGCGCTCCAACCATTCACTGGCGGATTTCGTGCGCACGCGAGCGATGCGCGACCTGGCCCGTGCCGGCGTGACCTTCCGCATGCTGCCGTTCATGGCGCATGCCAAGGCGGTGGTGGTGGACGAAGACCTCGCCTTGTGCGGCTCGATCAATCTCGACCTGCGCAGCCTGCTCCTGAACCACGAGGCGGCCGTCGTGTTCTACGGACCCCATGAAGTCGACTGGCTCGCGCAATGGATCGAGACCACCGCGTCCGCGGGCGACACCTACCGCGCGAGGCGACCCGGCATCCTGCGCGACGTGGCCGAGGGCTTGCTGCTCACGATCGCGTTCCAGCTCTAGTCGTTCTTTGCATCCCCGCGCCGGGGCTTCTTGTTGCGATAGCTCGCGTTGCCCAGGCCCGTGCCGATGGTGAGGACCGCCCAGCGCTTCACGCCCTGCATGAAAGGCAGTTCGCTCAAGCCCTGCACCACCCCGTCGTTGTGCATCAACGCTTCGGTCGGCTCGTCGTTGATGAAGGGAATCCGCTCGCACAGCGACGTGGGCAGATGGAAGGTGTCGCGCTCCCAGTTGCCCGGCAGGTTCTGCGCGCCGCGTGCGATCGAACCATCGGCCCGGATGACGCCGGGGCATGCAATGCCGATGAAGGGCGCCAGGCGGATGCCCCGCTTGCGGCTGTACTTGACCATTTCTTCGAGCATGTCGACCAGCCCGTCGATCAACTCGTGCTGCTTGGGGCTGTCGTCAGCGTGTCGCCACTTGAGGCGCTTGACGACCTTGGCGTGCGAGAGGTCGGCCGCCTTCTTGAAGCGCGGCTTGACGATGCCGCAACGCACGTTGGTGCCGCCAATGTCGACCGCGAGAATCGCGTCGTAGTCGGTCACCATGCGCGGCGGTGCCAGGTGCACCCAGCCGATCAGTCCGCCGTCGTCCACCTGGTGCCGAAGCCGCGCGAGGCCGATCGGCACTTCGTCAGCGTCCAGCATCACGGCGGCCTGCAGGATGGCGCGCTCGCCCACGTCGCTCTCCGGAAAGCCACCGCCGATCACGATGCGTTCGACGCCCTTCCATGCCTTCTGGCGCGAGAAGCGCTTGATCACGTCGCCCAGTTCGCCCGCAAATTCCTCGATCGCGCCGTTGACCGCATCGGTCAGCTCGGTCGCCTGCTTTTGCTGCAGCGCCTCGTCGATCTCGCGCTTGGTGAGATCGGCCGAGCGGATATGCCCCAGCGGATCCGCGTTCTCGCGGTTCATTCGCCGGCTCTTCGTGCGATTGCTGCGGCGCTTGCGCCATGCGTCGAGCAGCTTGCGGAAAGCGGTCTGGCTCGCGCGGTCGCCGACGAAGCCTTCCGCGTCGCGCACCTCCAGGTTGTAGCTTTCGATGATCACGGACGGCAGGTCGGTCGCACCATGCAGGCCCATCGTGGCGGGAACGGGAGGAGTCGGCGTTTTTGTTTTCATACCCGGCGCACTTTGCGACATGTCGCGTGGCCTGTCATCGGCGGTGCGCACGAACAACTGTAGGAAAGCGGCGCGCACGGCAACGGCGCTCCGCACGGCAGTGCAGTGCGCCGATACACTGGCCCGATGCCCCACCCCGCTCTACGCCACTGGCTCGCCGCGATGGCGTGCATGTTCCTTTTGAGCGGCATGGCGCGAGCGCAGCCGGACGAACAGCCGATGCGCATCGGCTCCAAGCGCTTCACCGAGTCATACGTTCTGGCCGAGGTGCTGGCACAAGCCGCAGCACCGCAGCTCAAGGCGCAGCCGGTCGTGCGGCAAGGACTCGGCAACACGGCCATCGTCTACGAGGCGCTGCGATCGGGCGGCGTGGACATGTACGCCGAGTACACCGGCACCATCGCGCTCGAGATCCTCAAGAGCGACAAGCCGATGACGCGGGAAGCCATGGGCGCCGCACTCGCACCGCTCGGTCTGGGCATCGGCGTGCCCTTCGGCTTCAACGACGGCTACGCCCTCGCGATGCGTGCCGTCGACGCCGATCGGCTCGGCATTCGCACGCTCACAGACCTCGCGCGGCACGCCGAACTGAAGCTTGGTCTTTCCAACGAATTCATCGGCCGCGCCGACGGCTGGAAGGGACTGGCCGCTCAGTACGGTCTCCCGCAATCGCCCACCGGTCTCGACCATGGACTGGCCTACGACGCGATCGGCGCGAAGCAGGTCGACGTCATCGACATCTACACCACCGATGCGAAGATCGAGAGCCTCGGCCTGCGCGTGCTCGAAGACGACCGTACGTTCTTCCCGCGCTACGACGCGGTGGTGCTCTACCGGCTCGACGTGCCGGCGCGCTACCCGGCAGCGTGGAAGGCGATCGAAGCGCTCTCGGGCCGCATCGACGAGCGCGCCATGATCGCTATGAATGCCCGTGCCGAACTGCAGGGCGCCGGCTTCGACACCATCGCGCGCGACTTCCTGGCCGGTACCAAGGCAGACACCGCACAGCGTGGCTTCGGCGCGAAGCTGTTCGGCCCTGACCTTTGGCGCCTGACGCGCCAACACCTGTTTCTCGTGGGCGTGTCGGTCGGGCTCGCCTTGCTGATCGCGGTGCCGCTCGCGATCCTGGTCTTCCCGTTCATGCGCCTGCGCGCCGTGGTGCTCGGCCTGACGGGCCTGTTGCAGACCATCCCGTCACTGGCATTGCTGGCCGTGCTGATCTCCATGATCGGCGCCATCGGCACGTTGCCCGCGCTGATCGCGCTCACGCTGTATTCGCTGTTGCCGATCATGCGCAACACGGTCACGGGACTGACTGAAGTGCCGCAGGGCCTGCGCCAGGCTGGCACCGCACTCGGCATGACGAGCGGCCAGAGTCTTCGGCTGGTGTTGCTGCCGCTCGCGTTGCCGACCGTGCTGGCCGGTGTGCGCACCGCGACGACGATCGCGATCGGCACCGCGACCATCGCAGCCTTCATCGGTGCCGGCGGGTATGGGGAGCGCATCGTGACCGGGCTGGCACTCAACGACCGGTCATTGCTGGTGGCCGGTGCCCTGCCCGCCGCGGCCCTCGCGCTGGTCAGCGAGGCGCTGTTCGAGACGATCGAGTGGCTGCTGCGCCGCTCTCGCTCCTGAAAGCCACCGAGGCTACGCCAGCGTGTAGGCCGTCTTCACCGTGGTGAAGAACTCCTGCGCGTACTTGCCCTGTTCGCGCGGGCCGTAGCTCGAGCCTTTGCGGCCGCCGAAGGGCACGTGGTAGTCCACCCCAGCCGTCGGCAGGTTCACCATCACCATGCCGGCCTGGCTGTGACGCTTGAAATGCGTGGCGTACTTCAGGCTGGTCGTCGCGATGCCAGCCGACAGTCCGAACTCGGTGTCGTTCGCCGTCGCCAGCGCTTCCTCGTAGTTTCTGACCCGGATGACACTCGCCACCGGTCCGAAGATTTCTTCCTTGTTGATGCGCATCGATGCGGCCGATTCGCTGAACAGGGCCGGGCTCATGTAGAAGCCCTCGGTGCCCAGCTTCAAGCGCTCGCCACCGGCCGCAAGCGTGGCGCCTTCGCCCTTGCCGATCGCGATGTACTCCAGGTCCTGGTCGAGCTGGCTCTGGCTGGAGACGGGGCCGACGTCGGTGCCGGCGGCCAGCGCGTCGCCTACCTTGATCTTCGCCATGCGCTCCTGCATCGCGGCAATGAACTTCGGGTAGATGCCTTCGGTGACGATGAGGCGGCTCGAAGCGGTGCAACGCTGGCCGGTGGAATAGAACGCGCTCTGCACGCTGAGCTCCACCGCCTGCGCGAGGTCGGCATCGTCGAGGATGACTTGCGGATTCTTCCCGCCCATCTCCAGCTGCACCTTCTTGTGGTTCGTCACGCATTGCACGGCGATGTTGCGGCCGACGCCGACCGAGCCGGTGAAGCTGATCGCATGGATGCCCGGGTGCTCGACCAGCGCATTGCCGATCACGCTGCCCCGGCCCATCACCAGGTTGAACACGCCCGCCGGAATGCCCGATCGGCTGATGATCTCGGCCAGCGCCCAGGCGCTGCCCGGCACCAGGTCGGCGGGCTTGAGCACGACGCAGTTGCCGAACGCCAGCGCGGGTGCGATCTTCCAGGCGGGAATGGCGATCGGGAAGTTCCACGGCGTGATGAGGCCGACGACGCCGACCGGCTCGCGCGTGATCTCGACACCGATGTTGGGGCGCACCGAGGGCAGCAACTCGCCCGAGAGGCGCAGGCATTCACCGGCGAAGAACTTGAAGATCTGGCCGGCGCGCGTGGCCTCGCCGATGCCTTCGGGTCGGGTCTTGCCTTCTTCGCGCGAGAGCAAGGTGCCGAGCTCTTCGCGGCGCGCGAGGATTTCGGTGCCGATCTTGTCGAGTGCATCGGAGCGGGCCTGGATGCTGCCGGTGGCCCAGGCGGGGAAGGCCGCCGTGGCGGCCGCCACCGCGGCTTCGACATGCGATGCATCACCCTGGGTGTATTCGGCGATGGTGTCGCCCAGGTTCGACGGGTTCAGGTTCGGGCTGTAGCTCGCGCCCTTCTTCCACTCGCCGCCGATGAGGTTGTCGTGTTGTTGCATGCAGGTGTTCCTTGTTCGGCGGTTTCAGGGTGAGGGCAGCCGGACCGCCTGCCTGGCGATCAGCTTCCAGTCGTTGCCCGCGAGTTGCCAGACCAGTAGCACCTTGAGCTTGACGTGGCCGGGCTTGCCCGCGTCGTTGGTGTCGGCTTCGAGCGTGTGGCGCACCAGGGCGACGCCGTCGCTCAGCGCCACCGTCTGGTCGGTGATGGCG
This sequence comes from Variovorax sp., assembly GCA_041424275.1. GTDB lineage: Bacteria > Pseudomonadota > Gammaproteobacteria > Burkholderiales > Burkholderiaceae_C > Variovorax. The sequence goes on along the minus strand of JBGMOF010000057.1, from coordinate 13,777 downwards.
ATGCCGACGAAGTCGTAGCGGCCGCTCAGGAGATGCGTGACGACTTCTGTTTTCGTCTCGACCTTGCCATCGGAGTGTCCATAGCTCACCACGTCCGCGATCAACAAATCCAGCGCGGCGTCGGGCGAAATCATCGCGAGACGGAGCCGCTCGGCGGCGGCGACAACCGATTCGATCGTGCTCATTGCGGGCCCAGCTTGTCGATCAGTGCCTTGAGCATGTCCATCTCGTCCGGCTTGAGGTCGGTGAGCGGCGTACGCACCGGGCCGGCATCGTGTCCGACGATCCTGGCGCCGGCCTTCACGATGCTGACCGCATAGCCCGGCATGCGGTTGCGCAAGTCGAGGTAGGGCATGAAGAAATCCTTGAGCAGACGGTGCTGCGTCGCCATGTCGTCGCTCGCAACTGCGTGATAGAAATCCATCGCGGTCTTCGGGATGAAGTTGAACACCGCCGAAGAGTACACGGGCGTGCCCATCGCCTTGTACGCGGCGGCGTACACCTCGGCCGTCGGCAGGCCGCCGAGGTAGGCGAAGCGATCGCCCATGCGCTGGTAGATCGCGACCATCGCCTCGATGTCGCCCACGCCGTCCTTGAAGCCCACCAGGTTCGGATTGCGCTCGGCCAGTCCGGCCAGCGTGTCGGGCTTCAGGCGACTGGTCGCCCGGTTGTAGACGATCACGCCGAACTTCACGCTCTTGCACACCGCCTCGACATGTGCAGCGATGCCTTCCTGGCCCGCCTCCGTCAGGTAGTGCGGCAGCAGCAGGATGCCGTGTGCGCCGGCCTTCTCGGCGGCTTGCGCGCACTGGATCGCGAAACGCGTCGGCCCGCCCGCGCCCGCGATGATCGGCACCACGCCGCGGCAGGTGTCGACTGCGGTCTTGATGATGCCGGGGTACTCGTCGCCCGTCAGCGAGAAGAATTCGCCCGTGCCGCCCGCAGCGAACAGCGCGCTCGCACCGTAAGGTGCGAGCCATTCCAGACGCTTCTCGAAGCCCTGCTTGTTGAAGTCACCGTTGCTGTCGAAATCGGTCAGCGGGAACGACAGCAGGCCGGAGCCCATGATGGTTTTGAGTTCTTGCGGATTCATCGGATTGGACTAGTCGAGTTTGATGTTGGCGGCGGTGACGACCTTGGCCCAACGGTCGCGCTCCTTGGTGAAAAACTGGTTCTGCTCGGTGGGCGTCATGGTCACGACCTCGGCGCCCTGCCCGGCGAGGCGGGAACGGATGTCAGCCGAGCGGATGATCGTCACGAGCTCCTTGTTGAGGCGCTGCACGATCGCATCCGGCGTGCCGCGCGACACGAGGACGCCCTGCCAGGTGCCGGACTCGTACCCCGGGATGCCCTGCTCCGCGATGGTCGGCACATTGCCGATGAGCGGCATGCGCGTGCCCTTGGACACGCCCAGCACCTTGAGCTTGCCGCTCTGCACGTGCGGCAGGGTGGCGAGCATGCCGTTCATGAGGATTTGCGTCTGGCCGCCGACGGTGTCCTGCACTGCCTGCACGCCACCCTTGTACGGCACGTACTGCCACTTCGCGCCGCTCGCGCGCTCCAGCGCAACGCCGGCCAGGTGCGGCGCGCTGCCCGTGGCCGTCACCGCGAAGTTCATGTCGCTGGTCTTCGAGAGCGCGACCAGTTCCTGCAGGCTGTTGGCCTTGACCGACGGATGCACCACGAGCAGGTGCGGCGAGTAGGCCAGCATCGTGACGCCAGCGAGGTCCTTCGCAGGGTCGAAGGACAACCGGGTGTAGACCGACGGGCTGATCGCCAGCGCGCCCACGTCGCACAGCAGCATCGTGTAGCCGTCGGGTGCGGACTTGGCGACGAAATCGGCACCCAGATTGCCGTTGGCGCCGGGCTTGTTGTCGATGATGACCGTCTGCTTCAACGCCTCGGACAGGGGCTGGCTGATCGAGCGCGCAATGATGTCCGACGAGCCGCCGGGTGGATAAGGCACCACGATGCGCAGCGGCTTGGAGGGCCACGGGTCGGCTGCGCGCGCCACGCCGGCGGCCAACAGCCCGCCGCCGATGGCGCCGAGCACGAGATCACGTCTTTTCAAGGGCATTTTTGTCTCCTGCGGAGTGATGAATCATCTAAGTTATCAGTCATCGTACAACTTGGCTAGCCAACGGTCCAGAAAATCCGCAAGCCCCTTCAGGCTTTCGTGTCCGCGGCCGTGCGCGCCGCTTCTTGCGCCAGGCGGAGTCGCTCCCGGCTGTTCGTCAGGTGGATTCGCATTGCCGCCCGAGCAGACTCCGCGTCTCCGCGCGCGATGGCGGCATAGATTTCCTCGTGCTCGCGGTTGACGCGGCTCAGGTAGTCGCCGCGCGGCGCCGAATTGCGCAAGCCGGCGATCCGCGTGCGCGGAATGATCGTGGTGCCGAGGTGGCTCATGATGTCCGCGAAATACGCGTTGCCAGTCGCCTGCGCGATCTGCAGGTGAAAGCGGAAATCGGGCGCGACGGTGTCGCCGGCGACCGCCACGTTCTGCTCGAAGTCGTCCAGCGCCTGGCGCATGGCGAGCAGGTGTTCATCGGTGCGGCGCACTGCCGCCAGCCCGGCGGATTCGGTCTCGAGGCTGATGCGCAGCTCGAGCACGGCCAGTACATCGACCGACGCGGCGAGCTCCGATGGGTCGAGCCGGAACATGCCGGGCGGCCGCGGCGCCAGCACGAAGGTGCCGATGCCGTGGTGCGTCTCGACCAGGCCTGCCGCCTGGAGCTTCGACAGCGCCTCGCGCACCACCGTCCGGCTCACGCCGTAGGCCAGCATGATCGACGACTCGGTCGGCAGCTTGTCCCCCGGCCGCAGCACCTGGCTGCTGATCTTCTGACTCAGGTCGTCGACCAGCCCGTGCGCCAGGCCGCGTGCGCGCGCGCGGGGTCGCCCCACGAACGCTGCCGCGGCGCGAGGGGGTGGGACGTCGTTTCGGGCGGTCTCGGATGTGTCGGTGACCAAGGGATTTCCCGCAATCGTTTGGGCCATCTGGTCATGATAATCGCCAGACTTGTTGTATGACAACTGATAACTCAACCATCTGGTTCGGATTTTGAAGTACGTGCTCGATGCCTCGCCTCCGATCCCCTGCAGGCCGGTTTGCCTGAACGGCGCCCGGATGTCGGTCGAGAACGCATCGCGAAACGGGTCCGAGCCAAGGCAATCACGATGACCGCAAAGAAATTCAATCGACTACTGCTGACCGGCGCCGCTGGCGGCCTCGGCAAGGTGCTGCGCGAGCGGCTCGCGCCCTTCGCCGAGGTGCTGCGACTCTCGGACATCGCCGGCATGGCGCCGGCCGCGGGCCCGCAGGAAGAGGTCGTGCCCTGCGACCTCTCGGACAAGCAGGCCGTGCACGCACTCGTCGCCGGTTGCGATGCGATCGTGCACATGGGCGGCGTCTCTGTAGAGCGTCCGTTCGAGGAGGTGCTCGAGGCCAACATCAAGGGCGTGTTCCACCTCTACGAGGCCGCGCGCCGCCACGGCACGAAGCGTGTGATCTTCGCGAGTTCGAACCACGTGATCGGCTTTCATCGCCAGACCGAAACGCTTGACGCCACGGCCCCGCGCCGGCCCGACGGCTACTACGGCCTGTCGAAGTCTTTCGGCGAGGACGTGGCGCAGTTCTACTTCGACCGCTACGGCATCGAGACCGTGAGCATCCGCATCGGTTCGTCGTTCCCCGAGCCGCTGAACCGCCGGATGATGCACACCTGGCTGAGCTACCGCGATCTGACGAGCCTGATCGAGAAGTCGCTGTTCACGCCGGACGTGGGCCACACCATCGTCTATGGCGCCTCCGCCAACGAAGGCCTGTGGTGGGACAACGCCGGCGCGGCGCACCTGGGCTTCGTGCCGCAGGACTCGTCGGAGCCTTTCCGCGTCAAGGTCGAGGCCCAGGCGCCAGTGGCACCGGACGACCCGAACGCCATCTTCCAGGGCGGCGCCTTCACCGCGCAAGGTCCGTTCGGCGACTGAGCACCGCATGCAGGCCGAACTCGTTCTCGATGCACGCAACGCCACCGGCGAGAGTCCGGTATGGCGCGCCGATGAACAGGCGCTCTACTGGGTCGACATCCCGGCGAAGCGTTTGCACCGCTGGCACCCGGGCACCGGCACCCACGCGCAGTGGGCTGGCGACGAAATGCTCGCATGCATCGCCCCTCGCGCGGGCCACCCGGGCCAGTGGATCGCCGGCATGGAGAGCGGCGTGTTCGTGCTGGCCACGCGCGACGACGGAAAGCTTGCGGCGAGTGCGCTGGCCACGGTCGCGCATGCGGCGCATGGCATGCGCTTCAACGACGGGCGTTGCGACCGGCAGGGCCGGTTCTGGACCGGCACGATGCTGATGGACATGGCGGCCGCCCGCCCTGTGGGCCGCGTCTATCGCTACCAGAGCGACGTGAACGCGGAGGTCGCGTTGCGGCCGCAACTGGACAACCTGATCGTGCCGAACGGCATGGCCTTCAGCCCCGACGGCAAGACGATGTACGTCTCGGATTCGCACCCGGACGTGCAGACCGTCTGGGCCTTCGACTACGACACCGCGAGCGGCACGCCGCACAACCGCCGCGTGTTCGTCGACATGAAGGCCCTGCCGGGCCGCCCCGACGGCGCCGCGGTCGATGCCGATGGGTGCTACTGGATCTGCGGCAACGACGCTGGCTTGGTGCACCGCTTCACGCCGGACGGAAAGCTCGACCGCTCGCTCGCCGTGCCCGTCAAGAAGCCGGCCATGTGCGCCTTCGGTGGCACGCGCCTCGACACCTTGTACGTGACCTCCATCCGGCCTGGCGGCGACCTGGCGGACCAGCCCCTTGCGGGCGGCCTGTTCGCGTTGCGCCCCGGCGTGAAAGGCCTGCCCGAGCCCGAATGTGTTTTTTGATTCGCAGACTGACAACCACCACCCCGTAGAGGAAGACAAATGAAACCCGGATTCCCCCTCATCGCACTGGCCGCCTGCGCCGCCGCCATGTCCGCCCACGCAGCCGATTTCCGCTCCGCCGACGTGCACAACAGCGACGAATACCCCACGGTCGCGGCCGTCAAGCACATGAGCGAGCTGCTCGACAAGCGCAGCAACGGCAAATACAAGATCAAGGTCTTCAACAAGAGCGCGCTGGGCTCCGAAAAGGAAACGCTTGACCAGGTGAAGATCGGCGCGCTCGAAATGAACCGCGTGAACATCAGCGCGCTGAACTCGATCTGCCCGAAGACGCTGGTGCCGACGATGCCGTTCCTGTTCGACTCGATCGCGCACATGCGCAAGTCGCTCGACGGCCCTGCAGGCGACGAGATCCTCACCGGCTGCGAGCAGGAAGGCCTGGTCGGCCTGGCCTTCTACGACAGTGGCGCACGCTCGATCTATGCCAAGAAGCCGGTCAAGTCCGTGGCTGACACCAAGGGCCTGAAGATCCGCGTGCAGCAGTCGGACCTGTGGGTCGCGCTGGTCAGTGCCATGGGGGCCAACGCGACGCCGATGCCCGCCAGCGAGGTGTACACCGCGCTCAAGACCGGACTGATCGATGCGGCCGAGAACAACATCCCCTCCTACGACGGTTTCAAGCACTACGAAGCGGTGAAGTACTACTCCCGCACCGAGCATTCGATGGCGCCCGAGGTGCTCGTGATCTCCAAGAAGGTGTTCGACAAGATGTCCAAGGCCGACCAGGACATGTTCCGCGCGGCGGCCAAGGAATCGGTGATCTTCCAACGCAAGAAGTGGGACGAGCAGGAAGCCAAGTCGCTCGACATCGTGACCAAGGGTGGCGCGCAGATCGTCGCCGATGTCGACAAGGCTTCATTCCGCGCCGTCATGGCGCCCGTGTACGCCAAGTTCATCTCGACACCGGATCTCACGCGTCTCGTGAAGACCATTCAGGACAACAAGTGAGTTTTCTCCCTCCCCGCTCACGGGGAGGGAGATGCCGCAGCAACCCGGGGAGACACCCATGACTTCTGCCGTTCCGGCCATTCCGATCGAAGCCGGCGAGCCGGTCACGCTCGAAGACATTCAGTCCGCCGACGGCCGCCCGCCGTCGAACAACGCCTACTCGCGCCAGTGCGCGTTCCTGTCGAAGATGAGCCTGATGCTGGCGGTCGTGCTGCTCATCACCATCATCGTGTGCGTGCAGTACCAGGTGATCGGCCGCTACATCTTCAACGACACGCCGACCTGGGCCGAAGGGCTGGCGCTGCAACTCGTGCTCTACGTCACTGCGCTCGGCGTGGCAGTCGGTGTGCGCGACGCAGGGCACATCGGCTTCGACACGCTGGTCGAGATGCTGCCGGCGTCGCTGCGCCTCAAGGGGCACGTGCTGATCCATCTGCTGGTGGCGCTGTTCAGCGGAATCATGGCCTGGAGCGGCTGGGTCTGGACCACGCTGAAGTGGACGGACATCAAGCCCATGATGGGCGTGCCGGTCGGCCTCGACTATCTCGCGCTCGTGGTCGCGGGCATCCTGATGGTGATGTTTTCCATCGAACACATCGTCGCCCTGCTGCGCGACGAGGAAGTGGTGCCCGCATGGAACTGACCGTCCTCGCCCTCACGTTCACCGTGCTGCTGGTCATCGGCGTGCCGGTGGCGTTCTCGATCGGGCTGGCCTCGATCGCCACCGTGTTCGTCGCAGACCTGCCGATCGCCGTGGTGTTCCAGAAGATGGTCGGCGGCATGCAGATCTTCTCGTTCCTGGCGATCCCGTTCTTCGTGTTCGCCGGCGAGCTGATGCTCTACGGCGGCATCGCCCAGCGCATCGTGCGCTTCGCCAACAGTCTCGTGGGCCATGTGCGCGGCGGGCTCGGCATGAGCAACGTGATCGGCTGCACGCTGTTCGGCGGCGTGGCGGGGTCGCCCGTGGCCGATGTGTCGGCCATGGGCTCGGTGATGATCCCGCTGATGAAGAAGGAAGGCTACGACGCCGACTACGCGGTCAACGTCACGACGCATGCGGCCCTGGTCGGCGCGCTGATGCCGACCTCGCACAACCTGATCATCTTCACGCTGGCCACCACGGGCATCGCATCGGTCAGCGTGCTGAGCCTGATCCTCGCGGGCTTGATCCCGGCACTGCTGCTGACGGTCTGCAACCTGGCCGCGGCCTATTACGTCGCGATCCGGCGGGGCTACCCGATCCGCGGCGCGTTCCCGGGCTGGGGCGAGGTGCTGAACGCCTTCATCGCTTCGCTGCCGGGATTGATGATCGTGGTGATCATCCTGGTGGGCATCCTGTCGGGCGTGTTCACGGCCACGGAGTCGGCCGCCACCGCGGTGCTCTGGGCGCTGGCCGTGACGGTGTTCGTCTACCGGTCGCTGAGCTGGAAGGACTTCATGAAGGCCTGCGCCAAGGCGTGCAAGACCACCGGCGTGGTGCTGCTGCTGATCGGCATTTCCTCGGCGTTCGGGTACTTCATGGCACTCTACGAAGTGCCGCAGAAGACCGGCGACCTCATGACCAGCGTGTCGAGCAGCCCGTGGGTGATCTTCCTGATGATCAACGTGCTGCTGTTCGTGCTCGGCACCTTCCTGGACATGGCCGCGACGATTCTCATCTGCACCCCGATCTTCCTGCCGATCGCGATGCAGTTCGGCATGAGCCCGGTGCAATTCGGCATCGTCATGCTGATCAACTGCGCGCTGGGTCTCAACACGCCGCCGGTCGGCACCACACAGTTCATCGGGTGCGCGATCGGAGGCGTCTCGGTCGGGCAGGTGATGCGGTCGATCTGGCCGTTCTACGGCGCGCTGCTGGTCTGCCTGATGCTCGTGACCTACATCCCGGCGTTCTCGATGTGGTTGCCAGACCTGATCAACGCACCGAAGTGAGCGCGAGGATCAGAACGTGACGGCCTCCAACCCGCTTTGCATCTCGATGCACGATCGCGACAACGTCGCGATCGTCGCCAACGACGGCGGCCTGCCCGCTGGTACCTTGCTCTCCTCCGGTCTCACGCTCGTCGACAAGGTCCCGCAGGCGCACAAGGTCGCACTGGTCGACATTCCGGAGGGCGGCGAGGTTCGCCGCTACAACGTGCCGATCGGCTACGCCCTCAAGGCCATTCCAGCCGGAAGCTGGGTGCACGAGCGGCTGCTGAAGATGCCCGCCGCGCGGGAGCTCACCGGTCTGCCCATCGCTACTGTAAAACCCGAGCCGCTGCCGCCGCTCGAGGGCTACACCTTCGAGGGCTACCGCAACCTCGACGGTTCGGCGGGCACGCGCAACATCCTGGCCATCACGCAGACGGTGCAGTGCGTGGCCGGCGTCACCGACTTCGCGGTCAAGCGCATCAAGGCCGAGCTGCTGCCGAGGTTCCCGAACGTCGACGACGTGGTCGCGCTCGAGCACACCTACGGCTGCGGCGTCGCCATCGATGCGCCAGACGCCGTCATCCCCATCCGCACGCTGCGCAACATCAGCCTGAATCCGAACTTCGGCGGCGAGGTGATGGTCGTCAGCCTCGGTTGCGAGAAGCTGCAGCCCGAGCGCCTGCTCCCGCCCGGCAGCTTCGCGATCGTCGACGAGCGCAACGTCGCCGACGTCGGCGCGAGCGCCGAGACGAAGCTCGACGTGGTCTGCCTGCAGGACGACGCGCACGTGGGGTTCATGTCGATGGTCGATTCGATCCTGCGGCAGGCCGAGATGCATCTGGAACGCCTGAATGCGCGGCGCCGCGAGACGGTGCCGGCGAGCGAACTGGTGGTCGGCGTGCAGTGCGGCGGCAGCGATGCGTTCTCGGGCGTCACGGCAAATCCGGCGGTGGGCTTCTGCACCGACCTGCTGGTGCGCGCGGGGGCCACGGTCATGTTTTCCGAAGTGACCGAGGTGCGCGATGGCATCGACCAGCTCACCTCGCGTGCCACCACGCCGGAGGTCGCCGAGGCCATGATCCGCGAGATGGCCTGGTACGACGCGTACCTCGAACGCGGGCGCGTCGACCGCAGCGCCAACACCACGCCCGGCAACAAGAAGGGTGGCCTTTCGAACATCGTCGAGAAGGCGATGGGCTCGATCGTCAAGAGCGGCAGCGCGCCGATCTCCGGCGTGATCGCACCCGGCGAGAAGGCCCGACAGAAAGGCTTGCTCTATGCAGCGACGCCCGCCAGCGACTTCATCTGCGGGACGCTGCAGCTCGCGGCCGGCATGAACCTGCACGTCTTCACGACCGGTCGCGGCACGCCCTACGGCCTCGCCGAAGTGCCGGTGATCAAGGTCGCCACGCGCGACGACCTGGCCCGCCGCTGGCACGACCTGATGGACATCAACGCCGGCACCATCGCCACCGGCGAGAAGACGATCGCCGACGTCGGCTGGGAAATGTTCCATCTGATGCTCGACGTGGCCAGCGGCCGCAAGAAGACCTGGGCCGAGCACTGGAAGCTCCACAACGCACTGGTGCTGTTCAACCCGGCGCCGGTGACCTGAAGACTCAACCCGAGGAGACGACAACATGCAACGCCGCACACTGATTCAGACCGCCATCGCCACCATCACCGCCGGCGCATTGCCCGTCTTCGCGCAAGGCGGCTGGCCGACGGGCAAGTCCATCACCTACCTGGTGCCTTTCCCCGCCGGTGGCACCACGGACGTCCTCGGACGCCTGATCTCGCAGCAGCTCGGCACCGTGCTGGGCACCTCGGTCATCATCGACAACCGGGGCGGCGCCGGCGGCAGCGTCGGTTCGGAGATCGCGTCGCGCGCAGCGTCCGACGGCTACACCCTGCTCGGCGGCACGATCAGCTCGCACGCGATCAACGTCAGCCTGTACCCGAAGATCGGCTACGACCCCATCAAATCGTTCGCACCTGTCACGCTCATCGGCACCAACCCTGTGGTGCTGGTCGTGAACCAGGCCAGCCCTTACAGGACGCTGAAGGACGTGATCGACGCGAGCCGGGCCAAGGCGTCGTCAGGCGGGCTGTCATCGGCGTCGGCCGGCACCGGCACCTCGCAACACCTGGCACTTGAACTCCTTGCCTACAAGTCGGGGGTGAAGTTCACGCACGTGCCGTACAAGGGGAGCGGTCCGGCCATCCAGGACGTGATCGGCGGGCAGGTCGAGATGATGTTCGACACCACCGTCGTCGCGGGGCCGCACATCCAGAGCGGCAAGCTCCGCGCGATCGCCGTGACCTCGCCCCGGCGCATCGCCTCGCTGCCCGACGTGCCGACAGTCGCCGAGTCGGGCCTGCCGGGCCTCGCCGATTTTTCGGTGGTCTCGTGGCAGGCCATCTTCGTGCCGGCCGGCACGCCCGCACCGGTGATCGACCGGCTGCATCAGGAGATCCGCACCATCCTCGCCAGGCCGGAGATGCAGGACAAGCTCAAGGGCTTCGGCATGGAGCCGGCCGACATGTCGACCGTGCAGATCGCAGCGTTCCAGAAAGCGGAAGTCGACAAATGGGCAGCGGTCATCAAGGCTGCGAACATCAAGGCGGAGTAGCCGGCAGGCGCGGGCCGGGGCCCGGCTTTATAGAATGCGCTTTCCCGCCCTGCACTACCAGAACAACAACGTGTCCGATCGCTCTGCCGTCCTGCCCCAATACCTGTTTCCCAAACAGGCGCTGACCCACTTCGCCGGGTGGGTCGCCGGCAAGGAGCGAGGACGCGTGACGACCTGGATCATCCAGCGATTCGTCGCCAAGTACGACGTGAACATGGGCGAGGCGCTCGAAAGCGACATCGCGCACTACAAGAGCTTCAACGAATTCTTCACGCGGGCGCTCAAGCCCGGCGCGCGACCGCTGGCGCAGGCCAATCTCATCTCACCGGTGGATGGTGCGATCAGCCAGTTCGGCAAGATCGAAGGCGACCAGATCTTCCAGGCCAAGAGCCACAACTACACCACGACCGCGCTGGTCGGCGGCGATGCGACGCTGGCCGCGCGATTCGCGCACGGCAGCTTCGCCACGCTGTACCTGAGCCCGAAGGACTACCACCGCATCCACATGCCGTGCGACGGGCGGCTCACGCGAATGATCTACGTGCCGGGCGACCTCTTCTCGGTTAACCCGACGACGGCGCGCGGCGTGCCGGGCCTGTTCGCCCGCAACGAGCGCACGGTGTGCGTGTTCGACACGGCGCGCGGGCCGTTCGTGCTGGTGCTCGTCGGCGCGACCATCGTCGGCAGCATGGCGACGGTGTGGCACGGCGTGGTCAATCCGCCGCGCACCGGCGAGTTGCGCGAATGGCGCTACGACGACCAGAACATCACCCTGAAAAAGGGCGAGGAAATGGGCCGCTTCCTGCTCGGCTCCACTGTCGTGATGTTGTTCCCCGAGCCGCCGCTCGCATTCAATCCGCAGTGGTCGCCGACCCGTCCGATTCGCCTGGGCGAAGCGATGGCCAACTTCGCGGCTGTTTGAGGCTTTGGCGCCACAGCCCGCACGCAGCGGGCGCTGGTCGCTATAAAAATCGTAGCAAGCGGGGGCTTTGCGATATAGTCGCCCGCTCAGAGAGAGCGCACGCGGTCCGGACAAGAGGCCGAAGGCGACCCCGAAAGAGCTCGAGGAGAAGATGTCGATGAGTACCAAGGAAACCGCAGCCGTCAGCCAGTTGCTGGCGCTGCTCGAAGCCCGCTACGCACTGCGCGTGCTCTGGGCTTTGCGCGACGGCCATGCGCAGACCTTTCGCCTGCTGCAGGACAGCGTCGGCGGCATCACGCCGAACACGCTCAACACCCGCATCAAGGAATTGCGCGAAGCCGGCATCGTCAACCACGGCAGCGACGGCTACAGCCTCACGCTCAGCGGGCAGGACCTGCTCAAGCGCCTCTCCGACCTGCAGGCCTTCGCCGGCAAGTGGCAGCAGAGCCAGGTCAAGAAGGTCGCGCCGCTCGACAAGTAAACCGGCGCCGGGCCGGCCTCGGTAAACTCGCCGGCTCTCATCACCCTCTCGATCTGCAAGGAGCCTCTCATGACCACCACCCCTTCCGGCCTGCAATACGAAGACGTCAAAGTCGGCGACGGCAGCGAAGCCAAGGCCGGCCAGCACGTGCATGTGCACTACACCGGCTGGCTCTACAACGACGGCGTCCAGGGCGCCAAGTTCGACTCCAGCCGCGACCGCAACGATCCGTTCGCCTTCTCGCTGGGCGCCGGACAGGTCATCAAGGGCTGGGACGAAGGCGTCGCCGGCATGAAGATCGGCGGCCAGCGCACGCTGATCATCCCGGCCTCGCTCGGCTACGGTGCCCGCGGCGCCGGTGGCGTGATCCCCCCGAACGCCACGCTGAAGTTCGACGTCGAGTTGCTCGACGCCCACTGAGCACGCCAGACTCCCCGAAAGCGTCCTTCGGGACGCATTTTTTTGCTTGAAACGAGCCGAAACGGCCCCAATTCGAGCGGAATCCAACGATTTTCGGCCTCACCGCTTTTTACCCATGTCCGCTGAAACCCCGCAAAACGATCCGAACCAACTCACCGGCGACCCGAGTCCCGAAGAGCTCGAAGCCGCGCAGGCCGCCAACGAAGCCGAAGCGCAGGACGCTCACGCCCAGCTGGCCACGCTGCAGGCCAAGAACGCCGAGTTGGCAGACCAGTACCTGCGCGCCCAGGCCGATGTGCAGAACGCCCGCCGCCGGGCCGACGAAGAGATCACCAAGGCGCGCAAGTTCGCCGTGGAAGCCTTCGCCGAAAGCCTGCTGCCCGTGACCGACAGCCTCGAGGCCGGCCTCGCGATCGCCGACGCCACGCCCGAACAGATCCGCGAAGGCGCCGAAGCCACCCTGCGCCAGTTGAAGAGCGCACTGGAGCGCAACAAGGTGATCGAGATCGCGCCCGCGGCCGGCAGCAAGTTCGACCCGCACCTGCACCAGGCGATCGCCGTCGTGCCGACGCCCGGCCAGGACGCCAACACGGTGGTGTCGGTCCTGCAGAAGGGCTACACGATCAACGAGCGCGTGCTGCGCCCGGCGCTCGTGACGGTCAGCGCGCCGAGCTGATCCGGCCGATCCATACAGAGAAATTCACAGGAAATCCCCGCGTTCTCCCTTGAACCCGGCGCGGTTATCCACAACTTCATCACAACTTAATTTCAGATTTCAGGAGCAAACACCATGGGCAGAATCATCGGCATCGACCTCGGCACGACCAACTCGTGCGTCTCGATCATGGAAGGCAACACCACGCGAGTCATCGAGAACTCCGAAGGTGCGCGCACCACGCCCTCCATCGTGGCCTACCAGGAAGACGGCGAAGTGCTGGTGGGCGCTTCGGCCAAGCGCCAGGCCGTGACCAATCCCAAGAACACCCTCTACGCGGTCAAGCGCCTGATCGGGCGCAAGTTCGACGAGAAGGAAGTGCAAAAGGACATCGACCTGATGCCCTACGCCATCGTCAAGGCCGACAACGGTGACGCCTGGGTCGAGGCACGCGGCAAGAAGATCGCACCGCAACAGGTCAGCGCCGAGATCCTGCGCAAGATGAAGAAGACCGCCGAGGACTACCTGGGCGAGCCCGTGACGGAAGCCGTCATCACCGTCCCCGCCTACTTCAACGACGCCCAACGCCAGGCCACCAAGGACGCCGGCCGCATCGCCGGCCTGGACGTCAAGCGCATCATCAACGAGCCCACCGCGGCTGCACTGGCCTTCGGACTGGACAAGCAGGACAAGCGCGACCGCAAGATCGCCGTCTATGACCTGGGTGGCGGCACCTTCGACGTCTCCATCATCGAGATCGCCGACGTCGACGGCGAGAAGCAGTTCGAAGTGCTCTCCACCAACGGCGACACCTTCCTGGGCGGCGAAGACTTCGACCAGCGCGTCATCG
>JBGMOF010000056.1:0-174975 GCA_041424275.1 Variovorax sp. | reverse complement strand
CTCTGGTCCCAAACCAGATGCGCTACCAGGCTGCGCTACACCCCGACAAGCCTTCGATTCTAACCTGCTAAAACGCGCTTCTCAGCGTTTGTCGTATTGCGTCTTGCCGAAAAGTATCTCTCGCGCCTTGTCGTCGGTGATGGGCTTGCGCAGATCGGCCAGCACTTTCACGCCGCGCTGCACCGCGGGGCGGGCGGAAATCGTGTCGAACCACGCCTTCAGATGCGGGTAGTCCGTGAGCGTGATGCCCTGGTTCTCCCAGCTGCGCAGCCAGGGGAAGATGGCCATGTCCGCGATCGAATACTGCCTGCCGCCGATGAACTTGCTCTCGGAAAGCCGCTTGTCGATCACGCCGTAGATGCGTTTGGCTTCATTGGTGTAGCGGTCGATGGCGTACTGGATCTTCTCCGGCGCGTACAGGCGAAAGTGGTGCGCCTGGCCGAGCATCGGGCCGACGCCACCCATCTGGAACATCAGCCACTGCAGCACGTCATAGCGCCCGCCGTCGTCGCGCGGCATGAACTTGCCTGTCTTGCCCGCGAGGTAGACCAGGATCGCGCCGGACTCGAACAACGAGATCGGCTTGCCGCCGGGACCATCGGGGTCGGTGATGGCCGGAATCTTGTTGTTGGGGCTGATCCTTAGAAAATCGGGTGAGAACTGGTCGCCCGTGCCGATGTTCACCGGATGCGCCACGTAGGGGAGCCGGCACTCCTCCAGCATGATGTGCACCTTGTGCCCGTTGGGCGTGGCCCACGAATAGACGTCGATGGTGGGGGTTGGCATTCGCAGGCGCTCCGAGGTGATGCAGGGCCGGCCAGCATAGCGAAGCAAGCCGCATTGCGCTGACGCGCCTGCCTGGCGTCAAGCCACGGACGTGGTGCCCGAGAGGTACTGGTGGATTTGCGCGACCGCGGCAGCACCTTCGCCGATCGCGCCGCCCACGCGCTTGACGGAGCCCGAACGCACATCGCCGATTGCGAACACGCCGGGAATGCTGGATTCGAGCGGTGCCGCCTGGCGGTCGGGCGTGCCCTCCAGGCCCGCCGGGCCCGTGCAGACGAACCCATGCGCATCGACCTTGACCCCACAGCCTGCAAGCCAGCCGGTCTCGGGCTCGGCGCCGACGAAAAGAAAGACGTTACGTGCCGGGCAGTCGTGTTCGGCGTGCGTACGGCTGTCGCGCCAGGTGGCGCCCTCGAGTCCGGTCACCGGATCGCCGTGCAGGCTCACGAGCTCCGTGTAGGGATGCAGTTCGATGTTGGGCGCCGCTTCGAGGCGATCGATGAGGTAGCGCGACATGCTCGCCGCGAGCGACGGACCGCGCACCAGCACGTTGACCTTCGCAGCATGCTGCGACAGGAACACGGCCGCCTGACCAGCGGAGTTGCCGCCACCCACCAGCGCGACCTCCTGCTGTGCGCACATGCGCGCCTCGACGGCGGAGGCCCAGTACCAGATGCCGCGGCCTTCGAATTCCGCCAGTCGCGGCACGTCCGGCCGGCGATAGCGGGCACCGCTGGCGATCACAACGGTGCGCGCGTTCAGCCGACGGCCGTCCTTGAGGACGAGGGCGAGTGCCTGATCGGGACCCTGGCGGGCGCAATCCATCGATTGCACCTCCGCCGGAATCAGGATCTCGGCGCCGAATTTTTGCGCCTGCACGTAGGCGCGCCCGGCCAGAGCGCCACCCGAGATGCCGGTCGGAAAACCGAGATAGTTCTCGATGCGCGCACTGGCGCCGGCCTGCCCGCCGTACGAGCGGCAATCGAGCACGATCACGCGAAGCCCTTCGGAGGCTGCATACACCGCGGTCGCGAGGCCCGCCGGCCCGGCGCCGACGATGGCGACGTCGAACAGGTCGTTGTGCTCCACGCTGTCGACCATTCCGAGGCAGCGCGCCACGGCGTCGTCGGTCGGGTTCATCAACACCGTGCCGTTGGGGCACACGACCAGCATCCGAGCTTCGCCGTATTGCGCCAGCATGGCGGCCGCATCGGCGTCGTGGGTCGGGTCGACGACATGGTGCGGATGGCCGTTGCGGCCCAGGAAGCCCTGGAGGCGGCCCACCTCGGCCGACGTGGCCGGGCCGATCAGCACCGGCCCGCTTGCGCCTGCATCGATCAGCGCCACGCGCCGCAGGATCAGCGCGCGCACGATGCGCTCGCCGAGGTCGGCTTCGGCAATGATCAGCGCGCGCAATTGCGCGGGCGGCACCAGCAGGACTTCGACGTCGTCCTGCGCATGCGCGTCGACCAGCGCGGGATGGCCCGATAGCTGGCCGACTTCCGCCACGAACTGGCCGGCACCTTGTTCCGTGACGGGTTCGACGTGCCCGAGGCCGTCGCGCTGCGTGATGGCGACGACGCCCTTCAACACCACGAACATGCCGGGCCCCGGATCGCCCGCCCTGAAGAGGCAGCTACCGCCCGGGTACGACTCGACGCCGCCGAAGCGACGAATGCGCGCCACGTCGCTGGCGGCGAGCGTCGGGAACATCTGGTGGCGTCGGGTCTCGACCTCGACCGGTCCGTCTGTGGCCATGGAAAGCTCCGTGTGGTGGATCGCCGGAAGGGCGCGCGCCACCTTACAGGACGAGGCGCAGCACCGTGGCGTAGTGCGTCATCGTGCCACCCATCACGAACAGATGCCACACGCCGTGCGCATGCGCCCAGCCCCGACGGTTCCGGTAGAACACGGTGCCGGCGCTGTAAATCAGCGCGCCGGCGAGGAGCCCGCCCAGCACCACGCCATCGAGCGTGGCGGCCAGCGGCGCTGCCACCAGCACGCAGAGCCAGCCCAGTCCGATGTAGAGGCCCAGCGATGGCTTGGCGCTCGCCTGGGGCCGCAACGCGTGCCCGACGCCGAAGAGCGCGAGTCCCCAGATGGCGGCGAGCAGCAGGTGGGCGATGTTGCCGGGCAATCCAGCGAGAACGAAAGGCGTACAGGTGCCTGCGATCAGCAGGTAGATTGCGCAGTGGTCTGCGCGCTCCCACCAGCGCTTCGCACGCCCGCTCGTGGTGTGGAAGAGGGCGGAGGCCCCGTAGAGCGCCACCACGCTGAGCGCGAAGACGAGCGCCCCGTTCGCGCTTGCCGGATCGGCCGACGGCGCCTTCAAAAACAACATTGCGGCGCCGCCCACGGCGAGCGCCAGACCGATCCAATGGGTGTAACCATTGAAGCGCTCGCCGGGCCGTATCCGGGGCAGGGGCATTGTCATAAATTTGTCATATCAAAACGTCCAGAATCCGGTGTTTGTCTACCTGAGGAAGTCCCCATGAACGCGATCAAGACCGCTCGAAAAATCATCAGCGCCAACCCGGTGAGCGACTCGTCGCGCACGCTTGCGCAGCTCGTGCTCGCGCTGGAATCCGAGGGCTCGTTCAGCATCACCGAGCTCTACAAGCTGGACCTCGAAAACTTCGAACTGGCGATCGAGATCCTCAAGGAGTGGCGTATCGACCGCTATTACGCAGGCAAGGCCAAGCTGTTCGATCTCTCGGTGCAGGTGAGCGCGCTGCCGGGCTGAGCGCGCACGATGCTGCGGGCACCGCGTGACGGCGGTGTGACGGCAAGCTCCCAGGCCAGCTGCGCGCACCGTCACGCGATTGCCGTGCTGCTGACACGGCCTTTTCATTTGCGATGCCCACACTCCGCTGCGACCACACGCAAAAGAGGGCTCGCAGCGATGAACGAACTTCCCAATCCGACCTTTCCGCTTTCGCAACTTGGCTTGCGTTCGGCGCTCTGGCCGAGCGCGACGCCCATCGTCAAGCCGGTGGCCGCACCGCAGCCGGTGGCCAGCGGTCTGTCCGTGCAGTGGGCCCGCCATCAGGACGAGGTGCGCGCGGCGCAGCGGCTGCGCTATCAGGTCTTCGCAGTCGAGATGGGCGCGAGGCTGAACACGCCGCTGCCCGACCACGACATCGACCTGTTCGACGATTTCTGCGAGCACCTTCTGGTACGCGACGAAGCGACGCAAACCATCATCGGTACCTACCGCGTGCTCACGCCGGCACAGGCTCGCCGCGTCGGCGGCACCTACAGCGACACCGAGTTCGACCTGACCCGTCTGCGTGCATTGCGTTCGCGCATGGTGGAGCTCGGCCGCAGTTGCGTGCATGCCGATCACCGGCAGGGCGGCGTCATCCTGGCGCTCTGGGGCGCACTCGCCGGGTTCATGCGACAGAACAAGCTCGACACGATGATCGGCTGCGCGAGCATCCCGATGCAGCACAACGGGCTGGCGGGCGGCAATGCGGCGGCGAGCATCTGGCGGCAACTGTCGGCCACGCACATGGCGCCCATCCAGCACCATGTGCAGCCGCGCCTGGCATTGCCGATCGACCGCCTCGACAGCTCACTCGACGTGGAGCCGCCGGCGCTGGTGCGCGGCTACCTGCGGCTGGGTGCCAAGCTCCTCGGCGCACCGGCCTGGGACCCCGACTTCAATACCGCAGACCTGCCCATGCTGATGCGCATCGACGAGCTGCCGCCGCGCTACCGTCGTCACTTCCTGGGCGACTGAGCGCTGACACGAAACGGTCACATCACTGTCATGCGAGTTGCGGACACTCGGTGGTTTTCGAGCTCCTGCATGCCGTTTGTCCCAGAATCGGTGGTCATGCCGCCACCCCATTCCGAAAAGAAGGCTGCTGTCGAGCCCGCTCCGGCGCCCGCACCGCTCGTCCTGCTCGACCGCGACCACGCGATCCTCGCCTTCAACGAGCGCGTGCTCGACTGGGCCAAGCGCGCCGATGTGCCGCTGATCGAACGCCTGCGCTACCTGTGCATCGTGTCCAGCAACCTGGACGAGTTCTTCGAAGTGCGCGCCGCGCCTCACCTCATCGCCAACGAGGCGAGCGACGTCAGCGACACCAAGGGGACGTACTCGGTCGAGTCCTTCGAAGCGCTTGCCGCAGCGGCCCACACGCTGGTCGCCAAGCAATACGCGCTCCACAACAACGAGCTGATGCCGGCCTTCGCCACGCACGGCATCCGCATCATTTCGCACGGCGAGCGCAATCCCGTCCAACGCAAGTGGGTGCAGGAGTATTTCGAGCGCGAGGTGCGGCCGCTGCTGATCCCGGTGGGGCTCGATCCGGCGCATCCATTTCCGCAAGTCGCCAACAAGTCGCTCAACTTCATCGTGCAACTGGGCGGCAAGGACGCCTTCGGTCGGGAGAACCCGATCCAGATCGTGAAGGTGCCGCGCGTGCTGCCGCGCCTCATCCGGATGCCGGCGAAGGTGTCGGACGGCACGACGCTGTTCGTGGCGCTGTCGAGCATCGTGCGCGCCCATCTCTCGAGCATGTTCGCGGGCCGCGAGGTGGGCGATTTTTCGCAGTTCCGCGTCACGCGGCATTCCGATCTGGCGGTCGACGAGGAAGACGTGATCAACCTGCGCACGGCATTGCGCCAGGGCCTGCAGCACCGTCACTTCGGGCAGGCGGTCCGCCTGGAGGTGTCGGCGAGCTGTGCGGAATCGCTGTCGAGCTTTCTCCTGAAGCAGTTCGATCTGCCGCCCGAATCGTTGTACCGAGTGCATGGCCCGGTCAACCTGGCACGGCTGACGCAACTGATCGACCTGCTCGACGAGCCCGGTCTTCGCTATTTGCCTTACCGCGCGTCGTACCCGGTGACGTTGTCGCGAGCGCAATCGTTTTTCAGCCGTCTGCAGCGCGGGGACGTACTGATCCACCAACCGTTCGAGAGTTTCGACGGCGTGCTCGCGTTCCTGCGCGAAGCGGTGCAGGACCCGCAGGTGCTCGCGATCAAGCAGACGATCTACCGCACCGGCTCCAACTCCGAGCTCATGGATTTGCTGCGCGAGGCGGTACGCCGCGGCAAGGAAGTGACGGTGGTGGTCGAACTCAAGGCGCGTTTCGACGAAGAAGCCAACATCAACTGGGCCGAGATGCTCGAGTCGATCGGCGCGCAGGTGGTCTACGGCGTGGTCGGCTTGAAGACGCACGCCAAGATGCTGCTGGTGACGCGCCGCGAAGGCAAGAAGATGCAGCGCTACGGCCACCTGTCGACGGGCAACTACAACCCGCAGACCGCGCGCCTCTACACCGACATCAGCCACCTCACCGCCGACCCGCTCCTCACGGCGGACATGGAGGCGGTGTTCGTGCATCTGGCGAGCCAGAGCAAGCTGCCCAAGCTCAACCGGATGTGGCTGGCGCCTTTCGACCTGCACAAGAACATCGTCGCGCAGATCGACGCGCTGGCACAGGCGGCGCGCGGCGGCACGTCCACGCGCATCGTCGCCAAGATGAACGCGCTGACGGACGATGGGCTCGTTGCCGCGCTCGTGCGTGCAGGCCAATGCGGCGTGAAGATCGACCTGATCGTGCGCGGTGCCTGCACCCTGCCGGCGCAGGTGCCCGGCATCACGGACAACATCCGGGTGCGGTCCGTCATCGGGCGTTTCCTGGAGCACTCGCGGGTGTTCTATTTCCGCCAGGGCGAGAGCGAGTCTCTCTATCTGTCGAGTGCGGACTGGATGAATCGCAACATGATGCGGCGCATCGAGCTGGCCTGGCCAGTGACCGACCCCGACCTGCGCCAACGCCTCATCGACGAGTGCCTCGTCGCGTACCTGCACGACGGTTGCGACGCCTGGGACCTGGGGGCCGATGGTGCCTACGTCCGGGTGCTGCGCGACACGCATCCGGAAGAGGGCGGCGCATCGCCCGTCCTCGAAGCCCACGGTGCACAGAGCGCGTTGATGAACCGCTATGGCGCAGCAGGCCTGCGCACAGCCGATGCCTGATCCCACCGACCCCGATCGAGTATGACCATGGACCTGATTTTCTGGCGCCACGCGGAGGCCGACGACTGGACCGACGGCTGCGACGACCTCGCACGTTCCCTGACGTCGCGCGGTGAAAAGCAAGCCAAGCGGATGGCTGGCTGGCTCGACCGCCAGTTGCCCGAAGGCACGCGCATCCTGAGCAGCCCGGCGAGGCGCTGCGAGCAGACCGTGCTGGCGCTGGGCCGCAAGTACAAGATGCGCGAAGAACTGGCCCCGGACACGACGGCCGATGCATTGCTCGAAGCCGCGGGATGGCCGAACGGCAAATCGGTCGTGCTGATGGTCGGCCACCAACCTTCGCTCGGCCAGGCGGTGGCCAGGCTGCTCGGTCTTCAGCAGGACAGCTGCCCCGTGCGCAAGGGGGCTGTGTGGTGGATCCGTACCCGCGAACGCGACGGCGATGTGCAGACGGTGGTGGTTACCGTGCAGTCGCCGGAATTCCTCTAGCGTTGCGCCGCGAGAAGCGCAGGACCGCCTGCCGTGCCGGCTTCTCGTAGAAAAGGAAGACCAGGATCGACAGACCGATCAGCACGATGGGATTGATCCACTGTTGCATCGAAGGGCTTGGCACGAGCACCCGGATCCACTCGCGAACCGGGTTCTGGAGCAGGTACATCGCGTAGCTCGCGCCGCCCAGCAGTTGCAGCGGCGCGCTGCCCATGAACCGCGCGAAATAGCCCGTCGACCCGGCACAGAAGTAGATCAGCGCCGCAAAGAGCACCGTGGCGAGCCCCAGCGCATGAACGTCGACCGACAAGGCAAGCGCGGCCACGATGCCTGCCAACAGCACGCCGACGACAAGGTCGCCCGACCTTTCAGGATTCGACATCTGACCGCGCTGAAGCCACAGGCGGCACACCAGAATCCCCAGCACGAATTCAGTGGCACGCAACAGCGGCAGCGGAACGTGACTGGTCCATGGCATGAACAGCGAGGTGGGCGTTCCCGGTGCCATCACCGGAATGCCGAGCCCGACCACGATTGCCGCGGTCGCGATCAGCAGCGCGACGACCTGCAATTTCGACGCTTTCGCGAGCACGTAAATCAGGGCCGGAAAGCTCAGATAGAACGCGAGCTCGATCGACAGCGTCCAGGCCTGCATCAGCCAGGTGTAGCCGAATTCGGATTTGAACGACGTCCAGGACTGCACCATCGTCAGCACCGCCAGGGCACCCCCGGGACCGAACGCCTCCTTGGCCACCGGTAGCGTGACCAGCAGCGCCAACAGGTAGACCGGGTAGATCCGGGCGAGTCGGGCGAACGCGTAGTCGCGCAGCGATCCGACGCCAGCCTGATAGGTGTAGCTCAGGATGAAGCCCGACAGGACGAAGAAGATGCTGACGCCGAAGAACCCGTTGGTCAGGAAATTCACCACCAGCGTCGGTGCATTGCGGGCTTGGGCGAAGCCGGCCCCGAAGTGAAAAACGAAGACGTAAAGCGCTGCGAAGAAGCGGATGCCGGTGAGACTGTGGAGTTGCGGACGTGGCGGGTGCATAAGATTGAATTCCGCAGAAATTGAACCATAGTTCTAACTTTTGGCGGTAGACAATTGTTGACGCTTTGCAACAATCTTTAGCACTTCTCGCCTCAGCAGCCCGTCAAACCGACACGGCAGCCCGTTTTTTGCCATGCCAGCACTTCTTCGCGCAAGAGGTGGGCCGACTGCGGATAGACCTCAGACCAGCCTTCCTGGCATGCGATGTCGAAGCTGCGTCCACCCTTCGCGACCAGGCCCAGCGCACCGGGCTCCGGATCGCGCCGCGCATGGCACAGGATCACGGCCAGCCGCAAGGCCAGCAACTGCATCACGAAAGTTTCGTCGTCCAGCGCGGCTTCGAGCTTGCGCAGCTTGCCGCGCTGGCCGAGCACCAGCAGGCCGAGTGCATGCATTTCGTTGATTGCGAAGCCGGGCGCGTCGCAGTTGTCGAGGATGTACGCCCCGTGCTTGTGATAGTCGCTGTGCGACACCTGCGTGCCGATCTCGTGCAATTGCGCCGCCCAGCCCAGTTTGCGCAGCGCGCGGCCCGCGCGGCTGGTGGTTGCGCCGTTCGGGTTGCCCGAGCGGGCCGCCGGGTCGAGCTGCACGAACAGCGCGGCCGCCGTCTCGCCGACCCGCCGCGCCTGCGCGCCGTCGACGGCGAAGCGACTCGCCAGGCGCGCGACCGTCGCGGTGCGCAGATCGGCGACGCCTTCGTCGCGTTCGAGCAGTTCGTAGAGGACGCCGTGGCGCAGCGCGCCTTGCGCCACGCGCATTTCGTCGATGTCGAGCAGGTCGAACACCGCGCGCAGCACGCTGACACCGCCGCCGATCACGGCCTTGCGGTCGTCGCGCATGCCTTCGATGCGCAGCTTGTCGGCGCTCCCGGCCTTGAGCAGGCGGTCCAGCAGCCAGTCCAGGCCCTTGCGTGTGACGAGTCCTGGCGCCGTGCCGGATGCCGCGAACACGTCGCCGACCGCGCCGATGGTGCCCGAAGCGCCATATGCCACGTCCCACATGTCACGGGTGTAGCTGCCGAGCGCGTCGTCCAGCACGGCCTTCGCCGCGATTTCGGCCGTCCGAAAGGCTTCGGTGGTGAACGCGCCGTCCGGAAAGTACTTCATCGACCAGGCGACGCTGCCGACGCGGTACGACTCCATGACCTGCGCGTCCAGCGCGCGCCCGAGGATCATTTCGGTGGATCGTCCACCGATGTCGATCACCAGGCGCCGTTCGCGGTCCGACGCGTCGGTCTGGGGCAGCATGTGCGCGACGCCTTGATAGATGAGCCGCGCCTCTTCGCGCCCCGGGATCACGTCGATGCCGAAGCCGAGGATGGTGCGGGCGCGCAGCAGGAACTCGTCGCGGTTGCGCGCCTCACGGAGCGTTTGTGTGGCGACGGCGCGCACCTGGGAGCGCTTGAAACCGGCCAGTCGCTCGCCGAAGCGGGCGAGGGCGTCCCAGCCGCGCTGCATGGCCTCGGGCGTGAGGTTGC
This sequence comes from Variovorax sp., assembly GCA_041424275.1. GTDB lineage: Bacteria > Pseudomonadota > Gammaproteobacteria > Burkholderiales > Burkholderiaceae_C > Variovorax. Next base: position 165,183 of record JBGMOF010000056.1, on the reverse strand, counting down.
GCTGGCTGTCCAGGCCATTGCCTTGCCGCACCGTTTCCTTCAGGTATTCGGTTCGGTGGATCTGTCCGTGGTCAAGCTGTCCGATCTCGAGCCGGAAGCTGTTGGAGCCGAGATCGACGGCGGCGAGGCGGGTTCCGTTTTGCATGTGCGCCGATGGTAAGCGGGCCGCATGACGTCACTGTGACGTCACCCGGCTGTCACGGCACTGTCACATAGCCTTTTTAGAGTCCACCGCAAGCCCGAAACGGGTTGTTGCTGAACTTCAAAAGGAATCCTTATGAAAACGACATTCAAATTTGCAGCGTTCGGCTTGGTGGCCGCCGCTTTCGCCCCCGCCTTTGCCCAGAACGTGACCGGCGCCGGCGCCAGCTTCCCCGCACCCCTGTATGCCAAGTGGGCCGGCGATTTCAACAAGGCCACCGGCACCCAGGTGAACTACCAATCGGTCGGTTCGGGCGCTGGTCTCAAGCAGATCGAAGCCAAGACGGTCGATTTCGGCGCATCCGACGCGCCGCTCAAGGACGAAGAACTCGCCGCCAAGGGCCTGATGCAGTTCCCCACCGTGATCGGCGGCGTGATTCCCGTGGTCAATATCGCCGGCATCAAGCCGGGCGAACTCAAGCTCAGCGGCCCGGTGCTCGGCGACATCTACCTTGGCAAGATCACCAAGTGGAACGACCCGGCCATCAAGGCACTGAACGGCTCGCTCGCGTTGCCGGACGCCACGATCGCACCGGTGCGCCGCGCAGACGGTTCGGGCACCAGTTTCCTGTTCACGAACTACCTCTCGAAGGTCAACGCGGAGTGGAAGTCGAAGGTCGGCGAAGGCACGGCCGTCAACTGGCCGCTGGGCACCGGCGGCAAGGGCAACGAAGGCGTCGCCGCTTTCGTCAAGCAACTGCCGAACTCCATCGGCTACGTCGAATACGCCTACGTCAAGCAGAACAAGATGACGTACGCGCAAATGCAGAACGCAGCGGGCACCATCGTCTCGCCTGACGACAGCGCGTTCAAGGCTGCCGCAGCCAACGCCGACTGGAACAAGAGCTTCTACCAGGTGCTGACCAACCAGGCCGGCAAAGACGCATGGCCGATCACCGGCGCGACCTTCATCCTGATGCACAAGGTGCAGGACAAGCCCGCCAACGCGACCAGCGTGCTGAAGTTCTTCGACTGGGCCTACAAGAGCGGCGACAAGACGGCCGACGACCTCGACTACGTGCCGATGCCTGACACCGTGAAGACTGCGATCGCCAAGGCATGGGGTGACATCAAGGACACGTCGGGCAAGAGCGTCGCACCTGCGGCGACCAAGTAAATCGGGTCCGGCGCGCGCATGAACACTTCATCGGTCGATGCCGCGCCGCCTTCGTCAACTTCGGAGCGACCCTTGTCATCCACTTTCCCCGCCAATGCCACCACGCTCGACCTCGCGGCCGAGCGTGCAACGCCTTCCAATCCGCAGCCGGTCAAGCGCCCGCGCACCGGCGCCCTGACGGACAAGCTGTTCGGCATGGCCGCAATGGGCGCTGCGCTGCTCACGATGCTGTTGCTGTTCGGCATCCTGTTGTCGTTGTTCGTCGGCGCCTGGCCGGCAATCTCGAAATACGGACTCGGATTCCTGACGAGCACCACCTGGGACCCGGTCCAGGAAGAGTACGGCGGCCTGGTGATGATCTACGGCACGCTGGCCACCTCGTTCATCGCACTGGTGATCGCGGTGCCGGTGAGTTTCGGCATCGCGCTGTTCCTGACCGAGCTGTCGCCGTCGTGGCTCAAGCGTCCGCTGGGCACCGCGATCGAACTGCTCGCGGCGGTTCCTTCGATCGTCTACGGCATGTGGGGCCTGCTGGTGTTCGGGCCGATCCTCAGTGCCTATGTGCAGCAGCCGCTGCAAAAGCTTTTTGAAGGCGTGCCGTACCTAGGCGCTCTGGTGTCGGGTCCGCCTGTCGGCATCGGCATTCTCTCGGCCGGCATCATCCTGGCGATCATGATCATTCCGTTCATCGCTTCGGTGATGCGCGACGTGTTCGAGGTGACGCCTGCGCTGTTGAAGGAATCGGCCTATGGCCTCGGCTCGACCACCTGGGAGGTGGTCTCCAAGGTCGTGCTGCCTTACACCAAGGCTGGCGTGATCGGCGGGATCATGCTCGGTCTCGGCCGTGCGCTCGGCGAGACGATGGCCGTCACGTTCGTGATCGGCAACGCCAACCAGCTCAACTCCCTGTCGGTCTTCGAGGCCGCGAACAGCATCACCTCGGTGCTGGCGAACGAGTTCGCCGAAGCTGGCGCCGGACTTCACCAGGCGGCGCTGATGTACCTGGGCCTCGTGCTGTTCTTCATCACTTTCGTCGTGCTCACGCTTTCCAAGCTGCTGCTGGCCCAGATGAAGAAGAGCGAAGGAAAAGCATCGTGACCACAGCAGAAAAATTGCTCGAAGTGCAGACGCTCAACGAGACGCGCGCTGCGCGTTTCGCGACGCGCAAGCGCATCAACCAGATGGCGCTGGCCCTGTCGCTCGCCGCGATGGCGTTCGGCGTGTTCTGGCTGGTCTGGATCCTGTGGGAAACGCTCCGGCAAGGCATCGGCGGCCTGGCTGTCGCCACCTTCACGCAGATGACGCCGCCACCGAACGAAGCGGGCGGCATCGCCAACGCGATCTTCGGTTCGCTGGTGATGGTCGGCATGGCGACCTTCGTCGGCACGCCGATCGGCGTGATGGCCGGAATCTACCTGGCCGAATACAACCCGAAGGGCTGGCTCGCGAGCGTGACGCGCTTCGTCAACGACATCCTGCTGTCCGCGCCTTCCATCGTGATCGGCCTGTTCGTCTACGCCGTGGTGGTAGCGTACTTCAAGAGCTTCTCCGGGCTCGCCGGCGCCATCGCGCTCGCGCTGATCGTGATCCCGGTCGTGATCCGCACCACCGAGAACATGCTGCAGCTGGTGCCTCCGGGCCTGCGGGAAGCAGCCTACGCACTGGGCACGCCGAAGTGGAAAGTCATCATGAGCGTGACGATGGTGGCGGCCCGCGCCGGTGTGGTCACGGGTGTGCTGCTCGCGGTGGCCCGCATCGCCGGCGAAACTGCGCCGCTGCTTTTCACCGCACTCAACAACCAGTTCTGGACGGCCGACGTGTCGCAGCCCATGGCCAGCCTGCCGGTGACCATCTTCAAGTTCGCCATGAGCCCGTACGAGAACTGGCAACAGCTCGCCTGGGCCGGCGTGTTCCTGATCACCGTCGCGGTGCTGGGCCTCAATATCCTCGCGCGGGTCCTGACGCGCAACAAGCTCTGAAAGTCAACATGTCTGCTGTCCTCGCACAACCCACCCGCTCGAAGATCTCGGTCAAGGACCTGAATTTCTACTACGGCAAGTTCCACGCGCTCAAGAGCATCAATCTCGAGATCCCCGAGAACAAGGTCACCGCGTTCATCGGTCCGTCGGGCTGCGGCAAGTCGACCTTGCTGCGCACCTTCAACCGCATGTTCGAGCTCTATCCGGAGCAGCGCGCAGAAGGCACCATCGACGTCGATGGCGAGAACCTGCTCACCAGCAAGCAGGACGTCGCGCTGATCCGCGCGAAGGTCGGCATGGTGTTCCAGAAGCCGACGCCGTTCCCGATGTCGATATACGACAACGTCGCCTTCGGCGTGAAGCTGTTCGAAAGCCTGAGCGCGAGCGACATGGACGACCGTGTCGAATGGGCGCTCAAGAAGGCCGCGCTCTGGACCGAAGTGCGCGACAAGCTGCAGCAGAGCGGCTCGGGCCTGTCGGGCGGCCAGCAACAGCGCCTGTGCATCGCACGCGGCATCGCGATCAAGCCGGAAATCCTGCTGCTCGACGAGCCTTGCTCCGCACTCGACCCGATCTCGACCGCAAAGATCGAGGAGCTGATTGCCGAGCTCAAGAGCGAATACACCGTGGTCATCGTGACGCACAACATGCAGCAGGCCGCGCGCTGCAGCGACTACACGGCGTACATGTACCTCGGTGACCTGATCGAGTTCGGCAAGACGGAGGAAATGTTCTTCAAGCCGAAGCGCAAGGAAACCGAGGACTACATCACCGGCCGTTTCGGCTGAACGTGGAGACATCAAGATGAGCGAAAAACATTTGTCCAGCCAGTTCGACAGCGAACTCAACGGCGTTTCGTCAAGGGTGATGGAGCTCGGCGGCATGGTCGAGGCGCAGATCCACCAGGCGGTGTACGCGCTGCTGCAGTTCGACTCCGAAGCCGCCGAGCGCGTGATGGAGACCGAGCACCGCGTCAACGCGATGGAGATCGAGATCGACCGCGAATTGTCGTCGATCATTGCGCGCCGCCAGCCCACAGCGCGCGACCTGCGCCTGCTGATCGCGATCAGCAAGACCACCGCCAACCTGGAGCGCGTGGGCGACGAGGCCAACAAGATCGCGCGCATGGTCAAGTCGATCATCGAGAGCGGTTCGGCCCGCGCGCTGCCCACCACCGAGCTGCGCATCGCGGCGGACCTCGCGTCGGGCCTGCTGCGCACCGCGCTGGACGCCTTCGCGCGCCTGGACACGGCCGCGGCGCTGTCGATCCTGAAGGACGACGACCTGATCGACAAGGAGTTCGATGGCTTCGTGCGCAAGCTGGTCACCTACATGATGGAAGACCCGCGCACCATCTCCGCGAGCCTCGACCTGCTGTTCCTGGCCAAGGCCATCGAGCGCATCGGCGACCACGCCAAGAACATCGCCGAGTTCATCATCTACATCGTCAAGGGCGCCGATGTGCGGCACACTTCGATGGAGGAAATCGAATCCGCGCTGCAATGAAGAAACCCAGAGTCCTCATCGTCGAAGACGAGTCCTCGATCGCCGAGCTGATCGCGGTCAACCTTCGTCACAACGGCTTCGACCCGATCTGGTCGGAAGACGGCGCGTCGGCCCAGCGCGAGATCGACACGCTGCTGCCCGACCTGATCCTGCTCGACTGGATGCTGCCGGGCCAGAGCGGCCTGCAGCTGGCGCGCCAGTGGCGCAAGGACCCGCGCACCAAGGCGATCCCGATCCTCATGCTCACTGCGCGTGGCGACGAGCCCGACAAGGTGGCGGGGCTCGACGCCGGTGCCGACGACTACATCACCAAGCCGTTCTCCACGCAGGAAATGCTCGCGCGCATCCGTGCGGTGCTCCGCCGCCGCGCCCCCGAGGCGCCGGACGAGCGGCTGGAAGTCGGCGAGCTCGTGCTCGACACCGCCACGCACCGCGTGACCTGGCAGGGCAGTCCGCTGAAGGTCGGCCCGACGGAGTTCAAGCTGCTGGGCTACCTGATGCAGAACGCCGAGCGCGTGCACAGCCGCTCGCAGTTGCTCGACAAAGTGTGGGGCGACCACGTCTACATCGAGGAGCGCACGGTCGACGTGCACGTGAAGCGGCTGCGCGAGTCGCTCGGTGGCGCGGCGCACATGGTCGAGACCGTTCGTGGTGCCGGCTATCGCCTGACCGCTCAAGCCACGGTATAAGGGCGGATGCCTTTTCGAATTGCTACGTTTTTGATAGCGTCCTGCGCAGGCGCTGCGGGCGCCGCAGGGCTGCTGAGTTCTCGATTCATCTGGCCTGGCGCGTGGATCGGTGCGTTGGCCTGGCTGGCGCTCGATGCCTGGCGCGCCCAGCGCCTGCTGAACGTGTTGCGCAACGACGCGGCCGCGCTGCCATCACGCGGACCCGGTGTATGGGGCGAGCTGTCCGAGCGCATCCGCAAGCTGCTGCGTGCCCGTGAACAGCAGACGCGGCAGGCCGAAGACCGCCTGCAGGAATTCCTGGCGGCGATCCAGGCTTCCCCCAACGGCGTGGTGCTGCTCGACGAGCAGGGCCGCATCGAATGGTGCAACCAGACCGCGGCCACGCAGTTTGGCATCGACGTCGAGCGCGACCTGCTTCAGCACCTGGCCAACCTGGTCCGCGATCCGGTGTTCATCACCTACCTGGCGTCCTGGAACTACAGCCGCGACGTGCTCATCGACGCGCCCGCGCAAAGCACGCCGCGGCGCAACCATCCCACGCGCCTGTCGGTGCAGGTGCATCCCTATGCAGGCAATCGCCGCATGCTGCTGACCCGGGACATCACCACGCTCGAGCAGGCGGAGTCGATGCGGCGGGACTTCGTCGCCAACGTGTCGCACGAGATCCGCACGCCGCTGACGGTGCTTGCCGGCTTCGTCGAAACGCTGCAAACGCTGCCGCTGGACGCCGGTGAGCGCGCGCGCTATCTGACCTTGATGTCCCAACAGTCCACGCGCATGGAGACGTTGGTCAATGATCTGCTGACGCTGTCGCGCCTGGAAGGCAGCCCGTCGCCGACCTCGTCGCAGTGGACGCGGATGCGCGCGTTGCTCGCGCATTGCGAGGACGAGGCCAAGGGGCTGTCGAGCCGGCTCACGCCGTTGGGACACCGACTGACCTTCACGGTCGACGCTGATTCGGAGTTGTCCGGTGCGCCGGTCGAGCTGCAGAGCGCGATGTCGAACCTGCTGAGCAATGCAGTGCGCTACACGCCGGGCGGCGGCGAGGTCAGCGTGAGCTGGCGCGTCTTGCCGGACGGCCGCGGCGAATACGCAGTGCGCGACAGCGGGCCGGGTATCGAGGCCGAGCATATCCCGCGGCTCACGGAGCGTTTCTACCGCGTGGACCGCAGCCGCTCGCGGGAGACGGGCGGCACGGGACTGGGGCTGGCGATCGTCAAGCACATTGCACAGCGGCATGGCGCCGAGTTGCGGATCGAAAGCACGGTCGGTCAGGGCTCGCGCTTCGCGCTCGTGTTCCCGGCCAGCCGCGTGCGCGAAGCGCGGATGCTAGCGAAGGTCTGAACGCGGCGCGCGCATTGCGCGCCACAGCAGCCCGACGAACAGCAGGGCAGTGAGCCACAGTGCGCCAGCGCTCATGATCCAGAAAGCGAGCGGCGACTGCATCGCCGGGAAGGGGCCGATACCCCGATAGGCCAGCAGGTAGCTGCCGCCAAGGCCCAATCCCCACAGCAATGCGCAGTAGATGACCAGGGGACCGACGGTCACCCGGTAGCAGCGCAGCACGAACACGCACAGCGTCTGCACGGCGTCGGCCAGGTGATAGGCCGCCGTCGCGAGCAGCAACACGGCAGCGGTTTGGACCACTGCCGGATTCCCGGAATAGACCGAAGCCAACGGCCAGCGCAGCGCCACCATCGCGCCAGCGAAGACGAGCGCGCAGAGCATCGTCATGACGAGACCGGTGAGACCGGCGCGACGCGCATTGGCGCCATCGCCCGCGCCGAGCCAGTAGCTCACCCGTGCACTGGTCGCGAGGCCGAGCGACAGCGGCGCCATGTACGCGACGGCGGTGAGGTTCGACGCGATCTGGTGCGCCGCGGCCGCGGCGTTGCCGAGGCGCGCGATGAAGAGCGCCATCAACGTGAAGGACGTGACTTCGACCAGCACGGCGAGTCCGCCTGGCAGCCCGAGACGGGCGAACTGCCGGATCTGGCGCCAGTCGGGCGGCTCGATGCGTTGCCAGAAACGGTAGGCCCGGTAGTACGCTGCGTTGCGCAACAGCCAGAGCGCCACCGCGAGCATGGCGTAGTTGACGACCAGCGTCGCCCAGCCCACGCCGACCAGTCCCATCGAGTGCAGACCTGCGCCGCCGAAAGTGAACCAGATCGACAGCGGCACCTTGACCACGAGCGAGCCGAGTTGCAGCCAGGTGACGAGCCGCGGCCGGCCCAGGCTCTGGTTGAGCGTGCTGAACACCCGGAACAGCAGCGCCGGCGGCAATGCGAAGGCGAGCACCCGCAGGTAAGGTAGGCGGTGACCTCGGCCTGCATCGCGGGCGGCACCGCCGTCCAGCGCAAGAGCGGTCCGGGCGCGAGCAGCACCGCCATGCCCAGGACCATCGCCGCGGCGCACAGGTAGAGCGATTGCCGCACCGACCGGCCGACTTCGTCGGCGCGGCCCGCACCGTGCAGCTCGGCCCAGACCGGCAGCAGCGCCTGCAGCCCGCCCATCAGCGACACGTAGACGCTGATGAAGATGGCGGCACCCACCGACAGCGCGGCCAGTGCACCTTCGTTGTAGCGGCCGGCCACGATGGTGTCGGTCACGCCGAAGGCCATCACCGCGAGCTGTCCGACGAGGACGGTGCCCGCGTGAATGGCGATCACCCGGCGCTCGCTGCCTACCGCGAGCCCGCTCACGGCGTCATTCTTTGGTAGAGCAGCAGATCGTCGCCGGCATTGGTAGGGCGGCGCAGCGTGCCGCCGAAACGCCAGAGATTCAGGTCGATCAGCGCATTCAGATTACCGAGCGCTTCGGGACTCACCAGCAGCCAGCGGCAGGCCGGACCCTCAGCGAGGGGCCGCAGCTTGAAGTTGCCGTGATGGCGCAGCGCCGCGATGTGCGGCCGGCCGAGGCCGAGTTCAGAGATGCATTCGGGCTGGCCCACGCGTTCGGTGACCGCGCGCACCTGCGGCACATAGCTGCGGGCGTAGTCGACCGGCGGAAGCCAGAGCGTCATCAACAGCAGCCAGCACAGGGCCGTGCCGCCCGCCGGGAGCACCAGCGTCTTCCAGAGTGCCGCACGGTGCCGGCCGGTGCGCCAGCGTACAAGCCAGAACCAGGCGACCGTGGCGGCCAAGGCCAGCGTTAGCGCGAACACCGAAAATTCAGGCACGAAGCCCGGCACGAGGCGGGCCACGCTGGCCGCAGGCTTGGCGGGCACGCCGGTCTGCATGGCGATCCAGTACACCCAGCCGATGGCCGCGAGGCCTGTGAAGAAAAGCAGCGTGAACCAGTCGATCAACGCGGCCACGCTGCGACGGAAGGTCGGCAACGCAAAAGCGGCCAGCGTTGCCATGGCCGGCAACGTGAGCAGCAGCGAACGTTCGGAGAATTCGGTGGTGAGCGTGGCGGCCAGCGGCACCAGCGCAAACCAGAACGGCAACGCCACATGGCGGGCCATGAGCTGCCGGCGCCAGCGCCACAGCGTCCAGATCGCGAGCGGCCAGGTCGGCCAGGTGAACCAGATCAGAAGCTTGGCAAGGCTGCGCAGGTCGCCGCCGAGCGATCCACCGGGGTGGTGGCCGGGAAGCGCGATGCGCCACTGCAGCAGACCGAGCTTGAAGGCGAGCAGGCCGGCAAGCAGCGTGATGCCGGCCACGGTCCAGGCGGCGGCCGCGGAATAGCCGGGCCCATCGTCCATAGCGGCCGCCACGCTTCGACGCCGCTCCGCGGCGACCAGTGCCGTGGCGCCGGTGCCCAGCAGCAGCGCCACCGTCGGCCCGCCGCTGAGCGCCATGCCGAGCGTGCCGACAGCGAGCGCCACGACGGCGCCGATGCGCCGGAACGGCATCGCCGCGACGCCATAGAACATGTGCGAGACGAAGAAGAGCTGCGCCAGCGCGGGCGTGGTCTCGTGCCCGGCCAGGGCGAGACCCCAACTCGCGATCAGCGCAAGCAATGCGCCGTCGGCGATGGCGCGCGCGTAGTCCTTGGGCAGCGCCTCGCCGCCGAAGGCGAAGGCCACCGGCTGGGCACGCGGTGTGCGCGCCAGGTAGTAGACGGCATACCACGTGGCGGTGAAGGCGCCCCACAGCAGGAACGCGAATGCAATGCGAACGGCCAGATCGGGATTCACCCACGCGGGCGCGATCTTGATGGCGAGGGCCCCGATCCAGTAGGGCAGCAGCGCTGGCGTCTCGGGGCGCAGGCCAAGCAGCAGGGGGTCCAGCCAGCGTGCGATCCCGCCGCTGCTGTGTGCCAGTTCGGCCATGTAGCCGAAGGCCGCGATGTCAGCGCTCTTCCAGGGCCCGCGGCCCACCAGGCCCGGCAACAGGTATGCCGCGCAGAGCAACAGCAACGCGACGCGGGGCAGCCGGCGCACGGCAGCCTGGGCAACGATGGCGGGCGTCGGCTGGTTCAACGGGACGGGTGGAGGGGGAGCGAGATTGAAAAAGGGCAGCGCGGTAAACCGGGCTGCCCTCGACCTGGAAGCGGCGAGCTTACTTGGAAGCAGCGCCGGTGGTCTTGCCGAAGCGGTTGCGGAACTTCTCGACACGACCGCCCATGTTGTCGACCGACTTCTGGGTGCCGGTGTAGAACGGATGCGATTCGCTCGTGGTGTCGAGCTTGAACAAGGGCAGTTCGCGGCCGTCGTCGGTCTTGCCCATTTCCTTGGTGTTCGCGCACGAACGGGTCACGAACTTGAAGCCGTTCGACATGTCCTGGAACAGGACTTCGCGGTAATTGGGGTGGATGCCTTCTTTAGCCATGGTGTTTCCTTTTGCGCACGTGAATGGATGCGCGGTTCGATGCGAGAGCCACGGGCCTGGGCACAACGTCCGGGCGGCACTTTTCGCGGAGCCTGCGATTATCGCATACTGATTCGTTTCGTTCAAAACCTGTTCATGACGCTCCCCACCTTGCGCGCCGGCCTCGTCGGCTACGGTTTCGCCGGCCAGACTTTCCATGCGCCCGTCCTTTCGGCCGTGCCTGGCCTCGAAATGGTTGCGGTGGCCAGTTCCAACCCCGAAAAGGTGCTGGCGGACTGGCCTGGCACCGTGGTCTTGCCTGACGTCGGGGCGCTGGCAACCTTGCCGGATCTCGACCTGATCGTGGTTGCAACGCCGAACGCCCAGCATTTTCCGGTCGCGAAAGCTGCGCTCGAAGCCGGCAAGCATGTGGTGGTCGACAAGCCGTTCACCCTGGATGCTGGTGAGGCGAGAGAACTCGCAGCACTGGCGCAGGCGCACGGGCGGGTGCTGTCGGTCTATCAGAACCGGCGGTTCGACGCGGATTTCCTGACGTTGCGCGATCTTCTGGCAAACGGTGATTTGGGGCGCCCTGTGTACTTCGAATCGCACTTCGACCGTTTTCGACCGGCGGTCCGGGATCGCTGGCGCGAGCACGCCGTGCCCGGCGCGGGGTTGTGGGTTGACCTGGGTGCGCATTTGCTGGACCAGGCGGTCCAGTTGTTCGGATTGCCCGACACGCTGCAGCTCGACACCGCCGTGCTGCGCGACGGTGCTGCCGTCGAGGATTACTTTCATGCGGTGCTGCGCTACGAAAGCGGCCCTCATGCGCCGCTTCGCGTGGTGCTGCACGCGACCACGCTCGCCGCGCATGCGGCGCCGCGCTATGTTGTTCATGGGACGCGCGGCAGCTATGTGAAGCACGGCGTCGATCCGCAGGAGGATGCGCTGCGCGCCGGACAACGGCCCGGTGGCGAGGCGTGGGGCATCGACCCGGTGCAAGGCGACCTCGCCGTGCTGGCGATCGGCGACTGGATGCAAAACAAGACGCTGCCCAACCGCAGCGGCAACTACGCTGCGTACTACGCCGCCGTGCGCGACGCGATTCATGGCGTCGGCCCCAATCCGGTCACACCCGAAGAAGCCGTCACGCTCATGGCGTTGCTCGACCTCGGCACCCGTAGTGCAAGGGAAGGCCGCGCGCTGGCCCCATGAAAAAAGCGCGCTGCCCTTCCGGACAGCGCGCTTTTGCGGAGAGCCCGAAGCTCAGCCGCCGCGACGCATCATGTCGAAGAATTCGACGTTGGTCTTGGTCGCCTTCATGTTCTTGAGCATCAGCTCCATCGATTCGACTTCGTCCATGTTGTACATGAGCTGACGCAGGATGCGCGTCTTCTGCAGGATCTCGGGAGCGAGCAGCAATTCTTCGCGACGGGTGCCGCTGCGGTTGAGCTGGATCGACGGGAACACGCGCTTTTCATACAGGCGGCGGTCCAGGTGGATTTCGGAGTTGCCGGTGCCCTTGAACTCTTCGAAGATCACTTCGTCCATGCGGCTGCCGGTGTCGATCAGCGCGGTGCCGATGATCGTCAGCGAGCCGCCTTCTTCCACATTGCGCGCGGCGCCCAGGAAGCGCTTGGGACGCTGCAGCGCATTGGAATCCACACCGCCGGTCAGCACCTTGCCCGAGGAGGGCACGACGTTGTTGTAGGCACGGGCGAGGCGGGTGATCGAGTCCAGCAGGATCACCACGTCCTTCTTGAGTTCGACCAGGCGCTTGGCGCGCTCGATCACCATTTCGGCGACGTGCACGTGGCGCGCTGCGGGCTCGTCGAAGGTCGAAGCGATCACTTCGCCCTTCACGGTGCGCTGCATTTCGGTCACTTCTTCGGGGCGCTCGTCGACGAGCAGCACCATCATGTGGACGTCCGGGTAGTTCGCGCTGATCGCATGCGCGATGTGCTGCATCATCACCGTCTTGCCGCTCTTGGGCGGTGCGACGAGCAGGGCGCGCTGGCCCTTGCCGATGGGCGCGATGATGTCGATGACACGGCCCGTGATGTTCTCTTCGCTCTTGACGCCGTCGCGTTCCAGCTTCATCTGTTCCTTGGGGAACAGCGGCGTCAAGTTTTCGAACATCACCTTGTGCTTGTTCTGCTCGGGTGGGCCGTCGTTCACCTTGTCGAGCTTGGTGAGCGCGAAGTAACGCTCGCCGTCCTTGGGCGTGCGCACTTCGCCTTCGACCATGTCGCCGGTGTGCAGGTTGAAGCGACGCACCTGGCTCGGCGAGATGTAGATGTCGTCGGTGCTGGCGGTGAAGCTGGTGTCGGGGCTGCGCAGGAAACCGAAGCCGTCGGGCAGGATCTCGAGCACGCCGTCCGCGAACACCTGTTCACCCGCTTTCGCGCGTTTCTTGATGATGGCGAACATCAGCTCCTGCTTGCGCATGCGGCCGACGTTTTCAATCTCAAGGGCTTCGGCCTGCTTGAGGACTTCAGACACGTGCAGTGCCTTGAGTTCGTTTAAGTGCATGGAATGACCCCTGGTGGGGTAATCGGACTGGAAACGGGGGGAGGTTTGACGTGGGGCGAGAGCTGCCTCACAAACCGGGGGAATTCACTTTGAGAGCCGGGCGCTTGGGAGCGGGCCGGCGATCTGCTGCGGATTATGCAGCAAATCGGACGGGTGGCGCATTGCGCGCCGCCCGCCGCAAGATCAGGCGAGTTGCTGGTCGATGAAAGCGGTAAGTTGCGCCTTGCTCATTGCGCCGACCTTCGTCGCAGCTAACTGGCCATCCTTGAACAGCATGAGCGTTGGGATGCCGCGGATGCCGAACTTGGCCGGGATGTCGCGGTTCTCGTCGACATTCATCTTGGCGATCTGCAGCTTGCCTTCGTACGTGTTCGACACTTCATCGAGGATGGGCGCAATCATCTTGCACGGACCGCACCACTCGGCCCAGTAGTCGACCAGCACCGGCTTGCCGGACTGAAGCACGTCGGCTTCGAAGGATGCATCGGAGATATGTTTGATCAGTTCGCTGGCCATGGGAGTCCTTGCGCAAGAGAGAGTTTTTGTGCCGCTAAAGTGCAGGTCATTGTGACAGAAACAAAGAGGTGACGTGCCCGGCGCGGACGCTATGGCGCCGATAGCCACAAGCTGTGCAGCACCCCGAATTCCCCTCCTGAAAAGCGCCATGACTCCGTTCGAAAGCCATCCCGTCGAAGCCCTGTGGCGCGATCCCGCGCACGGTCTCGTCACGCGGATCGCCGACTTGTTGGACGCGCGTGGATGGCATGCGGCGCGCACGGTGGTGCTCGTGCCCTACGCCCAGCTGATGGGGGTAGGGCGAGAGATGTGGGCACGGTCCGGTCGTGCCGGGTTTTCGCCGCGCTTCGAGACCACGCGCAACTGGGCGCGCAGCGCGGGCGGTTTTCTGCCGACGGGTCACGACATCGTGCACGACATGGCGCGTGACCTGGTCACGGCCCAGTCGCTGCTCGCCCAGGCGGGGTTCGCCGCGGAGCGACTCGCGCTGGCCGGTCGCGTGGTCGAGCTGGCGATGCAACTGGCGCCGCTCGCCGCTGCTGAACTGCCCGATGCACGCACCGCCTGGGCCGAGCGCGCCGCCGGCATCGCCGACGCCGGCAATGGGTCGGAATGGTTCCGCATCGAGAACGCCCTGGTCCGCATTGCGATCGCCTGGGCAGCCAATTCCGCCTACGCGACCGACGCGTTGCTGCTGTCGTCGACGCGCGTGCAAACCGATGCGCTCGTGGTGCTCGATGGTTTCCAGACCGATCCGCTGACCCGGACGCTGTGCACGCTCTGGGGAGACTGCGCGTTGCACCTCCCGCTGACCGCACAGGATGCTGGCCAGGCCGAGGCAGCACCCCGTGCGGTGCTGCACATCGCCATCGATCCCGAAGACGAGGCCGAGCGGGCGGCCGCGTGCGTGCTGCGCCACCTCGCCGAAGGCCGGCTGCCGGTCGCCCTGGTGGCGACGGACCGTGCATTGACGCGTCGCATCGGCGCGCGCCTTGCGGCCGAGGGCATTGCGCCGCACGACGAGACCGGCTGGAAGCTGTCCACCACGCGCGCGGCGGCCACGCTCATGGGCGCACTGCGCGCCTGCGCCCATGACGCTGGCACCGACCCGATGCTCGACTGGCTCAAGAGCGCGCCCGCCGTCGATTCACTCAGCGTGCAAGCGCTCGAGGCACGACTGCGCCGGGAGGGCCTTCGCGAGTGGTCCGCCTGGTGCGCGATCGCTGCCCGCAGCGAGAAGGCGCACGACATGGCGCTGCTCTCCTTCACGGAAGCCGTGGAGGAGCGCCGCGCGCCGATGATGCGAGCCCGGCCGCTGGGCGAGTGGCTTGTAGCGCTGCGCGCCTTGCTGGAAGCCAGCGGCCAGTGGGAAGCGCTGGCCGACGACATGGCGGGCGCCAAGGTGCTTGCCGCGCTCTGGCTGGACGACGAAAGCGTCGAGTTCGCAGGCGGTCGCCACACCTTGACGGAGTTCACCGCCTGGGTGCGCGACGTGCTCGAAGCCGCGAGCTTCGTGCCGCCCACCGGGGGCCAAGCGCCGCGGGTCGTCGTGCTGCCGCTGCATCAGTTGCTCGGACGGGCGTTCGGTGCCGTCGTGATTCCCGGGTGCGACGACCGGCGCCTGCCGGCATCGCCGGAGCCGCCGGGCAACTGGAGCAAGACGCAGCGCGCGGGCCTCGGATTGCCGTCGCGCGAGATGCTCGAGGCCGCGCAGCGCGCGGCCTGGACCAGCGCGTTGTGCAACCCATATTGCGAAGTGTTGTGGCGCAACGTCGACGCGGCAGGCGAGCCGGTGCGGCCGAGTCCGCTCGTGCAGGCGCTGCAGCTCGACCACTCGGGCGAGGCCGCAGCCGATCCGCGTGGCACCCGCCAGGTCGCGTTGAAGCCGACACGCCGGCCGATGCCGAGCGGTGCTGCACTGCCTCTGCAGAACATTTCGACCAGCGTGTACGAAGACCTGCGTCGCTGCCCATATCGCTTCTTCGCGCTGCGCCAGCTCGGGCTGCGCAGCGCCGACGAACTCGATGCCGAAGTCGACAAGCGAGATTTCGGCAACTGGCTGCATGCCGTGCTCGGTCATTTCCACGACGCGTTGCAAGCGTCGCCGACGCTCGATCCGCACACGCGGCTGGCCATGATCACGCTCGCGCAGGAACGTGCGACACGCGAGTTCGGACTGTCCGCCGGTGAGTTCCTGCCGTTCGCCGCAGCATGGCCCGCGGTGCGCGATGGGTACCTCGCATGGTCGGCGGGCCATGAGGCCGACGGCACCGTGTTCGAGACATCCGAGCCGTGGAAGGAGCAATCGCTCGGCACGCTCAGGCTCGTGGGCCGGCTCGACCGGATCGATCGGTCACCGGACGGCCGCGCCTTCGTGATCGACTACAAGACCGAGTCCGCCGCAACCAGCAAGGAGCGCGTCAAGGACCCCACCGAGGACACGCAACTCGCGTTCTACGCTGCGCTCGTCGCCGACGACACACTGCGCGCGGCCTACGTCAACGTCGGCGAGAAGTCCTCCGGCACGCAGACCGTCGAGCAGACCGAGGTGGTGGCGGCGCGCGATGCGCTCATCGCCGGTCTCATCGACGACTTCACGCGCATCGGCGAGGGCGCAGCGCTGCCGGCGCTGGGCGAAGGCATGGTCTGCGAACACTGTGCAGCGCGCGGCTTGTGCCGCAAGGACTTCTGGGAGATCGACGCATGAGCGCCGCGGCCTACGAGCGCAACGGTGCCCACGTCTCGCGCGAAGCCTTCTACGCGATTGCCTGCGATCCGCGCCGCTCCATCGCGGTCGAAGCGTGTGCAGGCGCAGGCAAGACCTGGATGCTGGTGTCGCGCATCGTGCGTGCCTTGCTGGAAGAGGGCGAGGCGGCTTGCCAGCCGCATGAGATCCTGGCCATCACCTTTACCAAGAAGGCGGCGGGCGAGATGCGCGAGCGGCTCGACCAGTGGCTCGAACGCTTCGCCACGCTCGAGCCGGCCGAGCTGATCGGCGAGCTCACGGTCCGAGGCATGAGCCCGGCCGCGGCCGCCCAAGCCGCGCCCCGCTTGAAAGGGCTCTATCGGCGGCTGCTCGATGGCGGCAGGCCGGTACAGTTCCGCACCTTCCACGCCTGGTTTGCCGGCCTCCTGCGCAACGCGCCCCTGGCGGTGCTGCGCCAGCTCGGCCTGCCCGCCAACTACGAGCTGCTCGAAGACGATGCCGAGGCGCGGGCGCGCACATGGCGGCCTTTCTTCGAAGCGGTCACGGCGGACAACGATGCGCTGGCCGACTACTACGCGGTGGTCGCGACGCACGGCCGTTCGCAGACTGCGAAGGCACTGGGCGAAGCACTGACGCGTCGTGTCGAGTTCGTGCTGTCGAAGCCCGAGGATGCGGTCGAGACCTTCGGCACGCGCCATCCTTCGCTCGATGGCCTTGACGAGCCGACCGATGGCTTGCGGGGCGATCTGGTGCGCCAACGTTGGTTGGCACGTGCCGCCGCGCTGGGCCGCGAGAGCAACAAGACGCCTCAGAAGGCGGCCGAAGCGGTGATCGACGTGTTTGGATTCGGCGAGCCCGAAGTGCAGTCGCTGCCCGGAGCGCTCGTGCGCTTGCGCAAGGCCTTCTTCGTCGCGACCGAAGACCGCCTGAACAAGAACCTGCAGAAGTACCCGGCCGCGCAGGAGGCAGAGGCCGAGTTGCAGACCTTGTGTGCCGCACAGGCCCAGCATGCTGCATGGCTCTACCAGCAGCGCATGACGCGTCTCACGCGGCTGTTGATCGTCGCGTTTGCTGACGTCAAGCGCGCCCACGGATGGGTCGACATGAACGACGTCGAGCAGGCCGCGCAGTTGCTGCTTGGCGAGCCGACGCTGGCCGGCTGGGTGCAGAAGCGGCTCGACGCGCGCATCCGGCATCTGCTGATCGACGAATTCCAGGACACCAATCCGTTGCAGTGGCAGGCGCTCTACGGTTGGCTCAGCGGCTACGCCGGCGCGGGCGCACAGGCGCCGCGCGTGTTCGTGGTGGGCGATCCGAAGCAGAGCATCTACCGCTTTCGCCGCGCCGAACCGCAGGTGTTCATCGCGGCCAAGAAGTTCGTGCGCGAAGGGCTCGAGGGCGAGTTGCTCAACTGCGATCACACGCACCGCAACGCAGGCGGCGTGATCGGGCTGGTCAACGACGCGATGCTGGCCGCGCAAGCCGCTGGCGACTTCGATGGCTACCGCGCTCACACCACCGAGCGCGCGGATGAGGGCGAAGTGCTCAAGCTGCCCCAGATTCCGCGCGACGCCATCGCCGGCCCAGCAGATGCCGCGCCTGCGGACGACGGCATGCTGCACTGGCGCGACAGCCTCACCACCCCGCGCGTGTTGCCTGAAGAACAGCTGCTGCAAAAGGAGTGTGAACAGGCCGCGAGGTGGGTGGCGGAACGTCTCGCCGATGGCACCCCGCCGCGCCAGATCATGGTGCTGGCGCGCCGCCGGAACCGGCTCGCCGCGATGCAGGATGCATTGCGGTCGCGCCACATTCCCACGCAGCAGCCCGAGAAGAATGAGTTGCACGATGCGCCCGAGGTGCAGGACGTCGTGGCGTTGATCGACGCTCTGGTTTCGCCGGCGCATGACCTTTCGCTGGCGCGTGCGCTCAAGTCGCCGCTTTTCGGCATCGACGATGCGGCGCTGGTCGAGCTCGCATTGCGCCAGCGCGCCCAGCCCGGGCTGCCGTGGCTCGCGCTGCTGGGAGGCAACGATCTGCCCGAACCGCTCGCGCCGCTCGGCGCGGTGCTGCGCCGCTGGCAGGGCTGGCTCGCCGCGCTGCCGCCGCACGATGCGCTCGACGCGATCTTTCACGAGGGCGACGTGCTCGCGAAGTTCGGTGCCGCGGCGCCCGTGGCACTGCGCCAGGGC
This sequence comes from Variovorax sp., assembly GCA_041424275.1. GTDB lineage: Bacteria > Pseudomonadota > Gammaproteobacteria > Burkholderiales > Burkholderiaceae_C > Variovorax. The sequence continues at coordinate 146,993 of JBGMOF010000056.1, read as the reverse complement.
GTGCTGGCCAATCTGCGCGGACTGCTCGCGGCGTCGCTCGAGATCGACGGTGCGCGCTTCACGACACCTTACGGCCTGGTGCGCGCGCTGCGTGCGGGCGGTGTGCGCGCGCCGGCCGTCGCGGCACCGGACGCGGTGCAACTGTTGACGGTGCATGGCGCCAAGGGACTCGAAGCGGACAACGTCCTGCTGCTCGACTGCGATGGTCCCGCGCCGCGATCGCAAACCATGGGCATCCTTGTCGAGTGGAAGGGCGACGATCCGGCTCCGACACGTTTCGTGTTCACTGCGAGCGAAAAGACGCCGCCGGCGTGCGCCGAAACCTTGCTCGCCGAAGAGCAGCGCGCGCGCCACCGCGAGGAGTTGAACGGGCTCTATGTCGCCACGACGCGGGCGCGCAGCCGGCTGGTGTTGTCGTCGGCGCAGCCCGCCCGCGCCAACGAGGGCAGCTGGTGGGCGCGGCTCGAGGCGCTGTGTGCGCCCGTCGAAGCCGGCGAGCCGCTCGCATTGCCCTTGGCGGCCGCCGAGGTTTCGGGGTTCGCCATGAAGAAGGTACCCGGGCTCCCTGTCGGCACGCTGCAGCCGGTCGTTGACGTGAAGCCGAACCTCACTGTCGACGCGCGTGCCGCTGCATTCGGTCAAGCCATGCATCGCCTGCTCGAATGGGCGGTGCCTGGCGTGCCGCTGCCGTCCGCGCACGTGCGTGCCGCGGCGCGCGAGTTCATGCTCGATGCAGCGCAGGCAAGGGGCGCGGCGGTGATGGCTGCGCGCATTCGCGCGGGCGAGGGCGCCTGGGCCTGGGACGAGCGCATGATCGACTGGCACGGCAACGAAGTGACCCTGATCCACGAGGGTGAGGTTCTGCGGATCGACCGACTCGTTCGCCATCGCGAGAGCAGCGTCTGGTGGGTGCTCGACTACAAGAGTGCCACCGCGCCCGAGCGCGATGTCGCACTCATCGCCCAAATGCAGCGCTACCGCGTCGCGGTGCAATACGCCTATCCCGGTGCCACGGTGCGCGCCGCGTTCCTGACCGGGCAGGGGCAACTGATTGAAATCGAATGACTGATCTGAAAACCGTCGCGGTGATTGGCGGTGGGCCTGCCGGCCTGATGGCCGCCGAAGTTCTGAGCGCCTCCGGCCTCGAAGTTCACCTCTATGACGCGATGCCGTCTGTGGGGCGCAAGTTTCTGCTGGCCGGCAAAGGCGGCTTGAATCTCACGCATTCGGAGCCTTACGAGATTTTCGTGAGCCGCTTCGGCGAGCGTCGTGCCGCGCTGGAACCCATGCTCGCGCACTTCGGGCCGGAGCGGCTGCGAGCCTGGGCGCACGAACTCGGCGTCGAGACGTTCGTCGGCACGTCGGGACGTGTGTTTCCCAAAGACATGAAGGCCGCGCCGTTGCTGCGGGCCTGGCTGCATCGGCTGCGCGCGGCCGGTGTGAAGTTCCACATGCGACATCGCTGGCTTGGCTGGAACGACGCTGCCCAGCCGTCGTCCGGCAGCCTGCGCTTTTCGACGCCCGACGGCGAGCGCGCCGTGCAGGCCGATGCCGTGGTGTTGGCATTGGGCGGCGCAAGCTGGTCTCGGCTCGGCTCCGATGGCGCCTGGGCGCCCTGGCTGCAGGCCGCGGGCGTGGACGTCGCGCCGCTGAAGCCCGCGAATTGCGGTTTCGACATGGCCTGGACCGAGCATTTTTCGAGCCGGTTCGCCGGGCAACCGTTCAAGTCGGTCGCGATTGCCTTCACGGATTCGCAGGGGCGAAGCTTCGCGCGAAAGGGTGAGTTCGTGGCGACCGCAACGGGCATCGAGGGCAGCCTGGTCTATGCGGCATCCGCACTGTTGCGCGATGAGATCGCAGCGCACGGAAGCGCAACGCTCACGCTCGACCTGCTGCCCGATCGCAGCGCCGAGCAGGTGCTGGCCGCCGTGCGGCATCCGCGTGGTGCTCGATCGCTCAGCAGCCACCTGAAAAGCCGGCTGGGTATCGAGGGCATCAAGGCTGCCGTGCTGCACGAGGTGCTCGCGCGCGATGCGATGCTGCAGCCCGAGCAACTCGCCGCCACCATCAAGGCGGTTCCATTGCGCCTCGAAGCGGCGCGGCCGATCGACGAAGCGATCAGCACCGCAGGCGGCGTGCGCTTCGAAGCGCTGGATGCGCACCTGGGCACCGGCAGGGAAGCCGCGGTGTTCTGCGCGGGTGAAATGCTGGACTGGGAGGCGCCGACGGGTGGATATCTGCTCACGGCGTCGATGGCCAGCGGTGCGGCTGCCGCGCGCGGTGTACTTGCGCGGCTCTAGGAGTCAGAATCTTCCCGCCATCAGGGCGGACTCCCGATGAATCCGAGCGTGGACATCACGAAAGTTGACGAGCGCTATTTCAACTACAGCATCCGCCTCGGCTCAGGAGGGGAATGCCGTGCGCGCCAGGGCCTTCATTCATTCGCCGAGTGCCTGCACGACACGTTGCTTCTCGCCGATTTGATGTCCGAGCGCCTGAAATTGGTGTGCCTGGGCGCCGGTTTCAGCAAATGAGGCATCGCCATGCGCTTCAGGGCAGCAGGTCCAGCAACTTTCCGAAGAGTTTGGCGATGGCGACCAGTACATCCCAAAGTGCTTTGAGGGCATCCAGGAAATTCATCGTCCACCCGATATGAAAAGGCCGAGGCCTTTGGGGCGCTCGAGTCCGTGAATCGAACTCGAGGCTTTTGATGTGAGGTTGACGAGCCTTACCCCCGGCACTGACTACACAGTTAGGGCTGCTTGGTTCCCCACCTGACCCGGTTGGCTGCTTCACCATGCGGGGAGGCCCGTCAGACTGAATTTTACCTCACGCGGATCAGCCTGAATCCCTTTGAGCCGATTGCCATGGGTCACCGTGCTGGCTTTTAGAATGGGTGCAATGTCCTATCTCGTGCTCGCCCGCAAATTCCGCCCGAAAACCTTCAGTGAGATGGTGGGCCAGGAACACGTGGTGCAGGCGCTCGAAAACGCGTTGACCAGCCAGCGGCTGCACCACGCGTACCTCTTCACCGGCACGCGTGGCGTGGGCAAGACGACTGTCTCCCGCATCCTTGCGAAATCGCTCAATTGCCAGGGGCCTGACGGGCAGGGTGGCATCACCGCGACGCCGTGCGGCGTGTGCGATGCCTGCGTGGCGATCGATGCGGGACGTTTCGTCGACTACACCGAACTCGACGCCGCATCCAACCGTGGCGTCGACGAAGTGCAGTCTCTGCTGGAGCAGGCGGTCTACAAGCCGGTACAGGGTCGTTTCAAGGTCTTCATGATCGACGAAGTGCACATGCTGACCAACACGGCCTTCAATGCGATGTTGAAGACGCTCGAAGAGCCGCCGGAATATCTCAAGTTCGTGCTCGCCACCACCGATCCGCAGAAGGTACCGGTGACCGTGTTGTCGCGCTGCCTGCAGTTCAACCTGCGGCCGATGGCACCCGAAACCATCCTCGAACACCTCACCGGTGTGCTGCAGACCGAACAGGTGCCCGCCGAATCGCAGGCACTGCGGTTGCTCGCACGTGCGGCACGCGGCTCGATGCGCGATGCGTTGTCTCTCACCGACCAGGCGATCGCCTTCGGCAATGGCAACCTGGTGGAAGCGGGCGTCCGGCAGATGCTCGGGAGCGTCGACCGCGGCCATGTGTTCAAGCTGATCGAGGCGTTGGCCGATGGCGACGGCAAGACCGTCGTCGACACATCGGAAGCGCTGCGCCGCGACGGCATGTCCGCCGCCTCGACGCTGGAGGAAATGACCGCCGTGCTGCAGGGCATGGCCGTACTGCAGGCCGTGCCGTCTCGCGCGCAGCCGAACGAAGCCGCCGACCCCGATGCGGTCGACACGGCCCGCCTTGCCGCCCTGATGCCGATGGACGAGACGCAGTTGCTCTACAGCCTCTGCCTGCATGGACGCGGCGAACTTGGCCTGGCGCCGGACGAATACGCCGCGCTCACCATGGTGCTGTTGCGCCTGTTGGCCTTCAAACCGAGTGGCGCAGCGGAAAAAAAAACTCTGATCGAAGCTGAGGCGCTAGCGGCGGATGCATCGGCGCCACTGCAACCACCCATAACGCCTGCGGCGCCGGTCGCTTCGGCGCCACCAACGTCGCGCGGCACGCCGGCCGGCCAGCGGCTCGCTGTCGTCGATTCGCCCATGCGGGAGTCAGTGCAAAGCAGGGCAGCAACCCCGCCGGATGTGCCTCGCGACCCTGCGAAAGTCGTCGCGATCCCGATGCGCGTGCAGCCGCCACCCAGCGCGCGCGACACGCCCCGGCCCGTCGAGGCCAGCGCGCCGCCTGCACCGATCGAGACGAGCGAAGAGGGCGACTTCTGGCACGCCACCGTCACCCGGATGGTCGTGGCCGAGGCCATCACGGCGCTGGCGCGCGAGCTTGCGCTGCAGTCGCAGCTCATTGGGCGCGACGTTGACCAGTGGGTGCTGCGCGTCGAGCGCGAATCGCTCAACCAGCTCTCCAGCCGCGAAAAACTGCAGGCCGCGCTGGCTGCGCTGGGACATGGCGTGACGCTCTCGATCGAGATCGGCGCGGTGCTCGACAGCCCCGCGCGCCGCAACAAGCTGGCTGCCGAGATTCGCCAGCGCGCCGCCGAAGACGCGATCCGCAGCGACCCCGAAGTGCAGGCGCTGATGCGCGACTTCGACGCGAAGATCGTGCCGGGAACGCTGCGCCCCGCATAACATCCGACCCATTCATTCCATACCAACTCAGGATCAAGACATGTTCAACAAAGGACAACTCGCAGGCCTCATGAAGCAGGCTCAAGCCATGCAGGACAACCTCAAGAAGGCACAGGACGAGCTCGCCCACATCGAGGTCGAAGGCGAGTCGGGCGCCGGGCTGGTCAAGGTCGTCATGACCTGCAAGCACGACGTCAAGCGCATCACCATCGACCCGAGCCTGCTGGCCGACGACAAGGACATGCTCGAAGACCTGGTGGCCGCTGCCTTCAACGCGGCGGTGCGCAAGGCCGAGGAGACGAGCGAAGCCAAGATGGGCAAGCTCACGGCCGGCATGCCCGGCCTGCCGCCCGGCATGAAGCTTCCGTTCTGATGTTGTCGTACTGAATGGCCGATTCGAGTTCGCTCGACGCACTGGTCGATGCGCTGCGCCGATTGCCTGGCGTGGGTGTCAAGTCGGCGTCGCGCATGGCGTTCCACTTGCTGCAGCACGACCGCGACGGCACGCAGCTGCTCGCGCGCGCTTTGCAGCAGGCGGCCACGCAGGTGCGCCACTGCGACCGCTGCAACACCTTCACCGAAGCAGCCATTTGCAACGTGTGCCTCGACACACGTCGGGATGCCACCAAGCTTTGCGTGGTCGAAACACCGGCCGACCAGGCCGCGCTCGAGCGAACCGGCGCATTTCGTGGCTATTACTTCGTGCTCATGGGCAAGCTCAGCCCGCTCGACGGCATCGGCCCGAACGACATCGGCCTGCAGAAGCTGTTCGATCGCGCACTGGATGGCACCGTCAGCGAGGTGATCCTCGCCACGAATTTCACGGCCGAGGGTGAGGCGACGGCCCATGTGATCGCCGAGGCACTGAAACAACGTGGGCTCAACGTGACACGCCTCGCGCGCGGCGTGCCCGCAGGCAGCGAACTCGAATACGTCGACCTCGGCACCATTGCGCACGCATTGGTCGACCGCCGCTAGAACAACGACAGGGGACTTCGCATGAACTTCACCCACCTCACACTGGCTTACTGGTGCGTCATCGTCGCTGGCGTCCTGCCCTTCGTGAGCGCATGGATCGCCAAGGCCGGTGCTTTCGGTCCGCGCGACAACGTGCAGCCGCGCGAATGGGGGCAAAGACAGAGCGGCTGGCGCGCGCGGGCGAACGGTGCACAGGCCAACAGCTTCGAAGGGCTGCCGCTCTTCATCGGGGCGGTCGTCATCGCTCACCAGTACGGCGCAGCGCAGGCGCGGCTCGACATGTTCGCCGCGGCCTACGTGGCGTTGCGACTCGTCTACATCGCGCTCTACATCCGCGGTTTCTCATCGGCACGAAGCGCGGTGTGGGCGCTCGGGATGCTGGTCAACTTCGCGATTTTCTTCATCGCGCGATAGCGCTTCGTGCTTACGTGAAAACCCCTCCACGGGATGTTCCCGATGCATGGGGCGTAGCACCTCTCTAAGCTGCGCCCCTATGCTCAATCGTCGTACTTTCACATCTGCCGGTGCATTGGCGGCCGCCGCCATCGCCGTGCCGCACGTCTATGCGCAGCAGGCCAAGCTCGAAAAGACCAAGGTGTCGATCGCCGTGGGCGGCAAGGCGGCTTTCTATTACCTCCCGCTCACCATCTCGGAGCAACTCGGCTATTTCAAGGCCGAAGGACTCGATGTCGAGATCTCCGACTTTGCCGGTGGCGCCCGCGCGCTGCAGGCGGTGGTCGGTGGCTCGGCCGACGTGTGTTCAGGCGCGTTCGAGCACACCATCAACCTGCAGGCCAAGAACCAGGCTTTCCAGTGCTTCGTGCTGCAAGGTCGAGCACCGCAGATCGCGGTCGGTGTGTCGACCAAGAACATGCCGGCGTACAAATCGATCGCTGACCTCAAGGGCAAGAAGATCGGCGTCTCGGCGCCGGGCTCTTCGACCAACATGGTCGCCAATCTGGTGCTGTCGCGCGGCGGGCTCAAGGCGAGCGACGTCAGCTACATCGGTGTCGGCGTCGCGGCAGGCGCGCTCACCGCGCTGCGCTCGGGGCAGATCGATGCGATCAGCAACACCGATCCGGTGATGACGATGCTCGAGCAAAAGGGCGATGTGAAGATCATCAGCGACACCCGCACGCTCAAGGGCACGCAGGAAGTCTTCGGTGGCGCGATGCCGGCGGCATGCCTTTACGCATCGGCCGAGTTCATCCAGAAGAATCCCAACACCTGCCAGGCGCTCGCGAATGCGATCGTCCATGGTCTGAAGTGGCTGCAGACGGCCGGCCCGGGCGACATCATCAAGACCGTGCCCGAGACCTATCTGCTCGGCGATCGCGCGCTGTACCTCGCGTCCTTCGACAAGGTACGCGAGTCCATCGCGACCGACGGCATCGTGCCCACCGAAGGCCCGAAGACGGCACTGAACGCCATCGCAAGCTTCGATACCAGCGTGAAGGCCGACAAGATCGACCTGTCGAAGCTCTACACCAACGAGTTTGCGAAGCGCGCGAAGGACAGGTTCAAAGCCTGACCTTCGGTCGCACTGCAACCCGGCTCCGGCCGGGTTTTTTCATTGGGGCCTTGTCACAATCACCGCCATGTCTTCCTCTTCCGAATACGCGCTCGAGCTTCTCGACATCAGCTGCACCTTCCGCTCCAAGGATGATCCCGGCCAGCGCTACACCGCGGTCGCCGACACCACGCTGCGCATCCGCGCCGGCGAGTTCGTCTCGGTGGTGGGCCCGACGGGTTGCGGCAAGTCGACGCTGCTCAATGTCGGCGCCGGCTTGCTCACGCCTTCCTCGGGCCAGATCAAGGTGTTCGGCGAGCCGCTGTTCGGCATCAATGCACGGGCGGGCTACATGTTCCAGAGCGAGGCGCTCATGCCATGGCGCAGCACGCTCGACAACGTGATGGTGGGCCTTCAGTACCGCGGCGTGCGGGATGCGGATGCGCGCGCCCAGGGCGAGGCGTGGCTCAAGCGCGTCGGCCTTTCGGGTTTCGGCGACCGCTACCCGCACCAGCTCTCTGGCGGCATGCGCAAGCGCGTGGCACTGGCGCAGACGCTGGCACTCGACCCCGACATCATCCTCATGGACGAGCCGTTCAGCGCGCTCGACGTGCAGACCCGGCAGCTCATGGAAAACGAGGTGCTCGACCTGTGGGCGGCCAAGAAGAAGGCCGTGCTCTTCATCACGCATGACCTCGACGAGGCGATCGCGATGAGCGACCGTGTCGTGGTGTTGTCGGCCGGGCCGGCCACGCACCCCATCGGCGAATTCACCATCGACCTGGCGCGCCCCCGTGACGTGGCGGAGGTGCGTACGCATCCGCGCTTCGTCGAACTCCACACGCAGATATGGAACGTGCTGCGCGACGAGGTGCTCAAGGGCTACGCGCAACAACTCAAAAAGGTGGCGTGATGACCTTGAAGCCCAACGAACACAACGCGCGCTTCTGGCAGATCGCACTGCTGGTCATCATCCTCATGGCGTGGCATGTCGCCTCGCGCAACCAGCAGTTCGCATTTTTCCTGGGCGAACCGATCCAGGTTGCGGGGCGTGTCTGGAGCTGGTTCATGCCTTTCGATGTGGCGGCCAACGCGCTGTTCCCCGAGGGACTCAAGGGCAACGCCGACATCTACGTGCACCTGGGCACGACTCTGCTCGAGACCGTGCTGGCCTTCATCATCGGCACCGTGCTGGGTCTGGTGTGCGGCCTGTGGCTCGCGCTGGCGCCGACGGCGAGCCTGATCCTGGATCCGTACATCAAGGCCGCCAACTCGATGCCGCGAGTGATCCTTGCGCCGATCTTTTCGCTGTGGCTCGGTCTGGGCATCTGGAGCAAGGTGGCACTCGCCGTCACGCTGGTGTTCTTCATCGTCTTCTTCAACGTGTACCAGGGGGTGCGCGAGGTCAGTCCCGTGATCCTGGCCAACGCGAAAATGCTGGGCGCCAACCAGCGGCAGCTGCTGCGGACTGTGTATTTGCCGAGCGCGACGAGCTGGGTTTTCTCCAGCCTGCATACGTCGGTCGGTCTGGCCTTCGTCGGCGCCGTGGTGGGTGAGTACCTTGGCTCGGCGCGCGGCGTGGGCTACCTCATCCTGCAGGCCGAGGGCACCTTCGACGTCAACACCGTGTTCGCGGGCATCGTTGTGCTCACCGCCTTCGCGCTGGTGCTCGATGGCGTGGTCGGTGTGATCGAGAAGCGGCTGATGAAATGGCAGCCGAAAAGCGGCGAGACGGAAAAACTTTAGGGCCTCGCAGGGCCCCAAATCAGCGGCTCAGCGCTTCGACTTGGCCGCGGGCGTGCCGCCGCGCTTCTCGCGGACGACGGTCTGCTTGCTCGCCGCCGGCACCTTGCTGATCTTGCCGCCGCGGCTTTCGCCCTTCGCAGTTGCGCTTCGTGCACTGGGCGCAGCCTTCGTCGACACGGCGGCCGATGTGCGCGTGATGCCGGTGCCGCGCTGCGCGGTCAATGGCTGGCTGCGTACCGAAAGTGCTTCGCCCGTCCCCACGCGGGCCGCCCGCGCCGCCTGCACCGGCAGGTAGACGACCACACTGAAGCCGCGCTGGAAGGCGTGGTTGGGCTTCACGTCGTTCCACTCCGCCACGTTCGACGGGTTCAGCCGGTAGCGTCGCGCGATGCTCGCCACGCTGTCGTTGCGGCCGGCCTTCACCATGGTCTTGCGCGTGACGATCTCCGGCTGGAAGCTCAGGTGGCCGGTGTCCGCCACGAGCGCGGCGACGTCTTCGCGCACCGTCGCCGAGCGCGGCACGATCAGCGTCGAGCCGGTCTTGATCAGCATGCGCGGCGGAATGGCGTTGAGCGACCGAAGGTCGTTCTCGCTCATCCCCGAGCGCTGGGCGGCGTCGGCGACTGTCATCGTGGACGGCACCGTCCAGGCGGTCCAGCTGGCGTACTGCCCCTGCGTGTAGGCCTCGAAATTGCGCTGGAACACGGCGGCGTTGTCCCAGGGCAGCAGGATCTGCGGCGTGCCCGCCGCCAGGATCACCGGCTTGTGGGCAGCAGGGTTGAGGGCGCGGAAGTCCTCGATGCGCACGTCGGCCAGCTTGGCAGCCAGCGTCACATCCAGGTCTCGCGTGAGCGTCACCGTCTGGAAGTAGGGGTGGTTGGCAATCAGCGGGAGTTCGGTGTTGAACGCCTGCGGGTTGGCCACGATGTTCTTCACCGCCTGCAGCTTGGGCACGTACATGCGCGTCTCGGCCGGCATGGTGAGGTCGCTGTAGGTGGTGGGCAGGCCCAGGCGCTGGTTCTTGGCGATCGCGCGGCTCACGCTGCCTTCGCCCCAGTTGTAGGCGGCCAGGGCGAGTTGCCAGTCGCCGAACATGTCGTAGAGCTTTTGCAGGTAGTCGAGCGCGGCGCGGGTCGAGGCCAGCACGTCGCGGCGGTCGTCGCGGAAGATGTTCTGCTTCAGGTCGAAGTCGGTGCCGGTGGCGGGCATGAACTGCCACATGCCGGCCGCGCGGGCGCTGGACACTGCCTGGGGATTGAAGGCGCTCTCGATGTACGGCAAGAGCGCCAGCTCGGTCGGCATGTTGCGACGCTCGAGTTCCTCGACGATGTGGAAGATGTACTTGTTGGAGCGCTCGGTCATGCGCTGGATGTAGTCGGGCCGGGTCGCGTACCACTGCTCGCGGTCACGCACCAGGTCGCTCTCGAGGTTCGGCATCTTGAAGCCGCGCCGGATGCGGTCCCACATGTCGGTGGGAGGCGCCAGCGGCGTGACGTTCAGGGAGGTGGCCCGGCCCGAGGTGATCGGCTGCAGCGGACCACCGGGGTACACGGCACTGGCGCCGCCGTCGGTCGTGGATGCGGAGCCGGGCGACGTTGGCGAGGTGGGGGTGGCGCAACCGGCCAACAGCAAGGCACAGGCAACGCAGGCAGCGAGAAGAAATTTCATCGGAAGTCGTTTTTCCATTGGCGCAATGCCGCGAAGACATCGACGTCGGCCGCAGTGGCGGACAGTCGGGCATGCGAGCGAACGGCTCGAATGACGGTGGCTTCGCGGCTGCGAAGAAAGGGGTTGATCCGGCGCTCGGTACCAAGTTGCGAGGGCAGCGTCGGTTCACCAAGGGCACGCAGCGATTCACACTGCGCGGTGTAGTGAGTCAGTTCCGCATTGTCCGGTTCCACGGCACGCGCGAACTTGAGGTTAGCAAGTGTGTATTCGTGGCCGCAGCACACGCGCGTGTCGGCGGGCAGTGCGGCCAGCGCATCGAGCGAGGCCAGCATCTGCGCGGGCGTGCCCTCGAAGAGCCGACCGCAACCGCCGGAGAAAAGCGTATCGCCACAAAAGAGCAGCGGTGCGGTGCCCCTTGCAGCGGGCAGGAAGAAGGCGATGTGGCCGGCCGTGTGGCCGGGAATGTCGAGCACGTCGAAGCGCAGGCCGAGTGCATCTGCATGGTCGCCTTGCGCCAGCGGCGTGAACGGTTCGGGGATGCGCTCCATGGCAGGGCCGAACACCTGGGCACCCGTCGCGGTGTGCAGTTCGGCGACGCCGCCGGTGTGATCGGCATGGTGGTGCGTGACTAGAATCGCGGCCAGTTGCAGGTTGTCGCGCGCCAGCGCGTCGAAAACAGGTTTGGCCTGGCCCGGATCCACCACGATCGCGTTGCGCCCGTCCTGCAGCATCCAGATGTAGTTGTCGGCGAAGGCGGGCAGCGGAACGAGGGTCATGAGCGGTCAAATTATAGATTTGCAGGCGTGGTTCGAGACGCCCCCCGGCCGCTACCTGCTGGCATGGGAGCAGGCGCAGTTCGATCACGCGGTGGCCGACGTGTTCGGCTACCACGCGATCCAGCTCGGCGTCGCCGAAGTCGACGGCCTGCGCACCAACCGGATGCCGCACCGATGGCTCGCACTGAGCGACCCGCGGCAGGCAGGCCGTGCCGCACTGCTGACCGATTTTTCCGCATTGCCGTTCGCCGCCAACAGCCTCGATCTGGTGGTGCTGCCCCACACCCTGGAAATGAGCCATGACCCTCACGCAACGCTGCGTGAAGTCGAGCGCGTGCTGGTGCCCGAAGGCCGCGTGGTGATCTGCGGGTTGAACCCGGCGAGCCTCTGGGGCATGCGGCAGCGCCGCGCGCATCTCTACCGGCGGCTCGGCTTCGGTGATCTGTTCTTGCCGGAGGCCGGTGAATTCATCGGCTATCGTCGGATGCGCGACTGGCTGCGCCTCCTGAGTTTCGAGGTCGAGTCAGGACGTTTCGGCGCCTATCGACCAGCGGTCGACAGCGAGAATCTGCTCGAGCGCTTTCACTGGATGGATGGTGCGGGCGAGCGCTGGTGGCCGATCTTTGGCGCCGTTTATTTTGTGGTGGCGGTCAAGCGGGTGCGCGGCATGCGCCTGCTCAGTGCGGACTGGCGCCGCACCGCGACCCGCGCCAACGCGCCAGTGCCGATCGCCGGCAAGGTGCATCGGAACACATCAGACCCCCATCAATGAGAAAGAAGAAGTTTGACTGAAGTTGTGATTTACACCGATGGGGCCTGCAAGGGCAATCCCGGCCCCGGAGGTTGGGGTGCCTGGCTCAAATCCGGCGCCACCGAAAAGGAGCTGTTCGGTGGCGAACTCGCCACCACCAACAACCGCATGGAACTCACGGCGGTGATCGAAGGGCTGGCCGCCCTGAAGCGTCCGTGCAAGGTCGTCCTCTATCTCGACAGCCAGTACGTGCGGCAAGGCATCACCGAGTGGATCAAGGGTTGGAAGGCCAAGGGCTGGATGACCGCGGCCAAGCAGCCGGTGAAGAACGTCGAGCTCTGGAAACGACTCGATGCACTGGTGCAGCAGGGCGGCCACACCATCGAGTGGCGATGGGTCAAGGGCCACTCGGGCGACCCCGGCAACGAGCGGGCCGACATGCTCGCCAACAAGGGCGTCGAGCGGGCCCTCGGGCGGCTGTAGCGCTAGCGCTCGTCGACGCGTGCCTCGAGCATCGAGACCACCTGTTGCGCCATGAACTGCAGCGTTTCGAGCTGCGAGGGCTCGATGTCACGTGGCTCGGTGTCGATCACGCAAATGGTTCCGAGTGCGTGGCCCGACGCTGTCACCAGCGGAGCGCCAGCGTAAAAGCGAATGTTCGGGTCACCAGTGACCAGGGGGTTGCTGGTGAAACGCTCATCCTTCCGGGCGTCTGTCACCACCATCACCTGATCCGGCGTCTGGATCGCGTGCGCGCAGAAGGCGTGTTGCCTGGGTGTTTGCGTCAGTTGCAACCCCACGCGTGACTTGAACCACTGGCGAGTGCCGTCAACCAGCGTGATCAATGCCATCGGGGTACCGCAGACATCGGCCGCCATGCGTGTGATGTCGTCATAGGCCTGGTCCTCCGAAGAGTCCATCACGTCAAGACGTTTGAGTTCTGCCAGCCGTGCTGGATCGTCATTGGAAGGTGGGAGCATGCCAGTCATTATCGCGCGGGCAGCTACATCAAGCCTTCGAACAGCATGACGTCGACCTGGTCGCCTTCGGCCACATCGCCCTGCGCGTGATGCAGCACCACCAGGCCGTTCGCTGCAACCATCGAACTGAGCACGCCCGACCCCTGATGACCGGCCAACCGCACGGAGGGCAGGGTGCCAGCCACGTTCTGCACCCGGCCGCGCTGGTACTCGGTACGGCCGGGCTTCTTGCGGATTGGCGTTGCCGCACGCGCGCGCAGCAAGGGGGGCGGCGCGGCGGCGACCGCGTGGCAGCCCATCAGTTGCAGGAGGGCAGGTCGGACGAACGCCAGGAACGTCACCACCGCCGCGACCGGGTTGCCGGGCAGCCCGAAGAGCAGCGCCGCGTTGCGATCGGCTTCGGCCGTGCTGTCCCGCGGAAGCAAGCCGACGGCCATCGGACGACCCGGCCGCATCGCGATGCCCCAGAACGCCACGTCGCCCAGGGCGGCCATCACATCGCGCGTGTGGTCCGCGTCGCCGGCGCTCACGCCGCCGGTGGTGAGCACCACGTCGGCTTCGTTCGCCGCGCGGCGGAGTGCGGTGGTCAGCGCCGCCGGTTCGTCACGCACCACACCGAGCTCGATAACTTCGCACCCCAACTGCGTGAGCAGGCCGAAGAGCGTGTAGCGGTTGCTGTCGTAGACGGCGCCTTCGCGCGGACGGTCGCCCAGGCTCAGGATCTCGTCGCCAGTGGAAAAGCAGGCCACGCGCAAGCGACGCACGACGGACACCATGGGAAGCCCGAGGCTGGCGATCATGCCGAGCGCTGCCGGCGACAGCCGCTCGCCACGCGGCAGCGCAGGTTGCCCCTGCATCAGGTCTTCACCGGCCCGTCGCCGGTTGGCACCGGGCTGCAAAGACTTCGTGGGGAAGCGAACGCGGGCGCCATCGACTACGCACAGTTCCTGCGGCACGACGGTGTCGAGGCCCGGCGGCATCATGGCGCCGGTCATGATGCGCACCGCACCAACCGGTGCTTCGCCGTGCTGCCAGCGATTGCCGGCCAGGGCGGTGCCGACAATCGGCAGGTCGAGCACTTCGTCTTCGGCGGCGGCGGACCGGAGCACTGCGCCATCGAAGGCATAGCCGTCCATTGCCGAGTTGTCGTGCGGCGGCACGCTCACCGGCGAGACGATGTCGTGTGCCAGCACCCGGCCCAGCGCCTCGCGCAAGGGGATGGTCACGCTCCCGGTCAGCACCATCGGCGCGACCAGTTGCGACAGGAAGGCCTGAACCTCGTCGACGCGCATCGCCTCGGGATGATGCTGCCCCAGCGCCGCGCCCAGGTCCGTCACGCGGCTCATGTTCGTTCCAGCGCGCGCAACTCGGTCAGCGTGTTCGCGTTGGCGAAGGCGTCGGGCGCGTCGCCCGGCCGGTCGAATGAGACCTCGACCGTGCGATGCAGCGCCATCCAGGCCGAGACCTTGCGGCCGCCCGTCTTCATGAACTGTTCGAGGCTGTCGCGCAGCGATGTCCGCACGAGCGAGAACACAGGTTGGGCTCGCATCACCGTGCTGCCGTCCGCCTGTGTTTGCGGCGCGCTCGCGATCGCGATGTCAGCCTCGTCGGCCGCCAGCGCAGCTGCCAGTCGTTGAGCAAGATCGACCGGAAAACGCGGGGCATCGCAGGGCACGGTGATCAACCAGGGCGTCGTGCAGTGCGCGAGGCCGACGAGCAGTCCGGCCAACGGGCCCGGAAAATCAGGCGCTGCGTCGGCAAGGACCGGTGCGCCGAAGAATTCGTAAGTGAGCGTGTTGCGGTTGGCGTTCAGCAGCGTCGTCGAGACCTGTGGCGCAAGCCGCTGCAGCGCGCGCAATGCGAGCGGCTCGTCCTCGAAATATTGAAGGCCCTTGTCCAGCCCGCCCATGCGGGTCCCGCGGCCGCCGGCCAGCACGAGGCCGGTGATGTCGCGGAGCGGATCGATGCGGGTCATCCGCCGATGTAGCTCATTTCGACACGGCGTGGCGCATCGGACGCCGGCGCCGTATCAGGTCCGCGCAGGGCGCGCAGTTCGGAGTAGCGGTCGGCACGGCCCTGCCAGATGTGGCCGATGCTCGAGAGGATCTGCTGGTCGCTGGCGTTACCGCGCAGCAGCGGCTTCAGGTCATGGCCGCGGTGCGCGAAGAGGCACAGATAGAGCTGGCCTTCCGTCGACAGGCGCGCACGGCTGCAGTCGTGGCAAAAGGCCTGCGTCACGCTGCTGATGACGCCGATTTCGCCACCGCCATCGGCATAGGCCCAGCGCTGTGCGGTTTCGCCCGGGGCGCTGGCTTGGAGCGGCACCAGCGGCAACTCCGTCGCGATGCGCGCGATGACCTCGGCGGACGGCATCACCTCGTCCATGCGCCAGCCATTGGTCGCGCCCACGTCCATGTACTCGATGAAGCGCAGCACCACGCCGCTGTGGCGGAAGTGCCGTGCCATCGGCAGGATTTCCTGATCGTTGGTGCCGCGCTTGACCACCATGTTGACTTTGATCGGGCCGAGCCCGGCGGCGTGAGCGGCCTCGATGCCGGCCAGCACGTCGGCCACTGGAAAGTCCACGTCGTTCATCGCGCGGAACACGGCGTCGTCGAGGCCGTCGAGGCTCACCGTGACGCGGTTCAGGCCGGCGGCCTTGAGCGCTGCAGACTTGCGCTTCAGCAACGACCCATTGGTCGTCAGCGTGAGGTCGAGCGGCTCGCCGCCCGGCGTGCGGATCCGGGCCAGCTGCTCGACCAGCAGTTCGATGTTCTTGCGCAGCAGCGGCTCGCCGCCGGTGAGCCGGATCTTGCGCGTTCCATGCAGTGCAAAGAGTCGCGCCAGCCGCGTGATTTCCTCGAAGCTCAGCAGCGCACTGTGCGGCAGGTAGTCGTAGTCCTTGTCGAACACGTCCTTGGGCATGCAGTAGCTGCAGCGGAAGTTGCAGCGGTCGGTCACGCTGATGCGAAGGTCGGTCAGCGGCCGGCCGAGTTGGTCGAGCAGCTCGCCGGTGGCGGGCACGTCGACCAGCGGCGCGGCAGCATGGCGCGTGCGACCGATTTCGGTGACAGGAATGACGACGTGTGGGCTCATGGGCAGGCAGGTGGAGCCGGCCAATTTACCCCATCGACCATGTACCTGCGTCTGCGGGGCTACTTCAAAACGGCGGCGTAAACCATGTTGCGCGTGAGGGTCCGGTAGTGCACGCGGTACTTGGGCGACTGGAGCATGAGCACGACGAACATCTCGTTCTTCGGATCGACCCACATGTAGGTGCCACCCGCGCCGCCCCAGTTGTATTCACCGGCCGCCGAAGGGTAGGGTGCCTCGCCGTCGGTACGGCGCACCGCGAAGCCCAGGCCGAATCCATAACCCGCGCCCGGCAGGTAGAGCGGGCCGGGCGTGATGCCGGCGCCCGCGTTCGAGTGGTCGGAGGTCATCAGCGCGAGTGTGCGAGGGCCGAGGTATCGCTTGCCTTCGAGGCTGCCGCCGTTCAGGAGCATCTGCAGGAAGCGCGCGTAGTCGTTGGCCGTCGACACCAATCCGCCACCTCCGGACTCATATTTGCGCACGATACGGGGGTCGTTGATGTCCGCGCCGACGCCGAAGCTGCGATCGGTCGCCAGCGGCTCCGCGATGCGTTGCTGCCGCGCCGTTTCCGGCACGTAGTAGCTGGTCTCGGTCATGCCGAGCGGATCGAGCAGGCGGGTCTTCTCGAAGCTGTAGAGCGACTGACCGGACACCACTTCGATCACGCGGCCGAGGATGTCGGTCGACTGGCTGTAGTCCCACGTCGTGCCGGGCTGGTAGGCCAAGGGCAGCTTGGCGAGGCGTTGCGAGAACTCCGCCAGCGTCGGGTCGCCCGCGCCGAGGTTGGCGGCGTTGTAGGCCTGCTTGACGAGGCCCGGGCCGAAGAAGCCGTAGGTCAAGCCCGAGGTGTGGCGCATCAGGTCCTGCACGGTAATGGGCCGGCGCGCGGGCACGGTCTCGAGCACCGGCTTGCCGTCGGCGCCGGGCTTTTCCACACCGACCGTCATGCTGGCAAATTCGGGCAGGTACATCGAGATGGGGTCGTCGAGCTTCAGCTTGCCGTCTTCGACCAGCATCATTGCAGCCACCGTGGTGATCGGCTTGCTCATCGAGTAGATGCGAAAGAGGCCGTCCTTGACCATCGGGGTGCCCGCGGTGGCGTCGAGCTTGCCGATCGCATCGAACCAGGCGACCTTGCCCTGGCGCGCCACCAGCAGCACCGCGCCGGGGATCTTGTTGGCGGCGACGTCGGCCTTGAGCACGTCGCTGAGCATCTGCAATCGCTCGCCGGAGAGGCCGACGCGCTCGGGGCTGGCGGTCGGCAGCATTTGTGCTGCCGCCAAAAGCGGCAGGGCCAGGGCGACGCCGAGCAGGGTGCGGCGTGCCATGCGGTTCATGGAATTCACGGTTTGTCTCCTTGTTGTTGGAAATGACTCGGCGGTCTGTGCCGCCTTCCTCCCTCAGACGCAGCGGCCGCCGTCGACCTCGATGCAAACGCCCGTGATGAACGATGCCTCATCGCTCGCGAGGTAGAGCGCCGCATTGGCGACATCGAGCGCGGTCGAGAAGCGGCCGAGCGGAATGGTCGCGCGGAATTTGGCCTTGCGCTCTTCGGTGAGCGGACCGCCTGCGAACTCTGCAGCCAGGCCTGTGTCGGGGTTGAACACCGGATTGATGCAATTCACGCGAATGTTGTCGGGGCCGAGTTCGGCCGCGAGCGACTTGCTCGTCGTGATGACCGCGCCCTTCGAGCCGTTGTACCAGGTGAGGCCCGGGCGCGGGCGCACGCCCGCCGTCGAGGCGATGTTGATGAAGCTCCCGCCGCCGTTGGCCTGGAAGGCCGGCACCGCGAACATCGTCGCGAGGTAGATGCTCTTCACGTTGACTGCATAGCAACGGTCGAATTCTTCCTCGCTGACTTCGAGGGCGGGGCGGTTGCGGTGCGTCCAGCCCGCGTTGTTGACCATCGCATCCAGCTTGCCGTAGCGCTCGACCGCGGCGGCGACCAGCGCCTTCATGTCCGCGGATTTCGTGACGTCGGCCGCGAAGAACGATGCGCGGCCGCCCTCGCGCAGGATCGCGTCCACCACCAGCTGGCCGGCTGCCGGATTGATGTCGTTCACGACGACCTGTGCGCCTTCGGCCGCGAGCCGCTTGGCAATGCCTTCGCCGATGCCGCCGCCGGCGCCGGTCACGATGATCGATTTGTCTTTGACGCGCATGGCGTTGTCTCCTGAGATTGAGTGAGAAAAGAAGGCTGGCAGTGCAGGCAGCATGGTGCCTGCCGCTGGGTGTCAGCCGTGGCGGATGGCCACGGTCTTCAACGTGGTGAAGCCGTACAGCGCTTCGAAGCCTTTCTCGCGGCCGTACCCGGAAGACTTCACGCCGCCGAAGGGCAGCTCGACCCCGCCGCCGGCGCCATAGTTGTTGATGAAGACCTGGCCTGCGCGCACACGCTTGGCCATGCGGAACTGGCGGGCGCCGTTGTTCGTCCACACCCCGGCGACCAGGCCGAACTGCGTGGCGTTGGCGAGCGCCACGGCTTCGTCTTCATCGCCGAACTGCATCGCCGCGAGCACCGGTCCGAAGACCTCTTCCTGCGCGAGCCGATGCATCACGGGCACGTCGCGCAGCAACGTGGGCGCCTGGTAGAAGCCGGTCTCGGGCGCTTCTTCGACGACCACGCCCTGCGCCACCATCGGAATGCCGGCATGCTGCGCGTCGCTCAGGAAATCCCATACGCGCTGCTGCTGCGATTGGCGAATCAGCGGGCCGACATCCAGGTCCATGGCAGCGGGGCCGACGCGCAGCGCCTCGAAAGCCTGACCGAGGCGTTCGAGCACCAGCTCGTAGACCTCGCGTTCGATCAACACACGCGAGCCGGCCGAGCAGGTCTGGCCGGAGTTCTGCACGATCGCATTGATGAGCACCGGGATGGCCGCACCCAGATCGGCATCCGCAAAGATGATCTGCGGGCTCTTGCCGCCAAGTTCGAGCGTGACCGGGCAATGCCGCTCGGCCGCCACCTGCTGGATCAGCGTGCCGACCGTCGGGCTGCCGGTGAAGCTGATGTGGTCGATACCCGGGTGGCGCGCCAGGGCGTCGCCGACCTCGTGGCCGTAGCCCGTGACGATGTTGAGCGCCCCGGCCGGAAAGCCCACTTCAGCCGCCAGTTGCGCCACGCGAATGAGCGACAGGCAGGCGTCTTCGGCCGGCTTGACCACGCACGCGTTGCCCGCTGCCAGCGCACCGCCCACGCTGCGCCCGAAGATCTGCATCGGGTAGTTCCACGGAATGATGTGGCCAGTCACGCCATGCGGCTCGCGCCAGGTGAAGACGCTGTAGCCGTCCTGGTAGGGAATGGTTTCGCCATGAAGCTTGTCGCAGGCGCCGGCATAGAACTCGAAGTAGCGAACCAGCGCGAGCGCATCGGCGCGCGCCTGCTTGACGGGCTTGCCGCAGTCGCGTTGCTCGAGCAGCGCCAGCTCGTCCACATGCTCCGCGATCTTCTGCGAGAGCTTGTAGAGCAGGCGCCCGCGATCGGCCGCGCTGACCTTGTGCCAAACGTTGTCGAAGCAGTCGCGCGCAGCACGCACGGCGGAGTCGATGTCCTCGGCATTGCTGCGCTGCAGCTCGTCGAAAACCTGGCCGTCCGACGGATCGACGACGGGGAGGGTACGGCCCGAGATGGAGGGCACGTCGGCATTGGCGATGAAATTCAGTTGCATGGCGAGATTCTCGTGCAAGCCACCCGGGCCCGCTTGCGTCCGCCGCGGTGCGGAGATACTCCACATGTGGCGCAAACCTTCCAGTCCCTTACCGCGATCCAGGTCATGGCCTGGGGCCTGCTGTTCTTCGGCAGCATCTACATCGGCTTCGGCGCGATCACCTGGGGCCTCACGCGCAAGCTGCTGCCCTCCCTCGGCATCGGGCGCGTGCTCGATCCGCGGCCGCTGCGCGCCGGGCAGCTGCGCGAGGAGCTCAAGCAGTCGGCCCTGTCGATCCTGATCTTCGGACTCGGGATGGTGTTCCCCTGGGGACTGCTGCAACTGGGCTGGGCACGGCTCGCCGTCGATCCGACGGGCTGGCGCATCGCGGCGGAGATCTTGGTGCTGGCAGTCTGGAACGACGTGCATTTCTGGATCAACCACAGGCTGCTCCACACGCGGCCGCTGCGGCGTTTCCATGGGCCGCACCACCGCTCGATGGTGAGCACGCCGTTTTCCGCGTACAGCTTCCACCCGATCGAGGCGGCGATGCTGGGCAACGTGATCCTGCTGCCGATGCTGGTGCACGACTTCAGCTTCTGGGCGCTCGCATCGGTGCCGATCTTCAGCCTGTTCTTCAACAACGTCGGGCATGCGAACTACGACTTCTTCACGCGGGTGTCGTATGGGCACTGGTTTGCCGCCAGCCGGCGCCATCACCTGCACCACGCGTGCCACAACGGAAACTACGGTTTCCAGTTCACCTTCATGGACCGCTTGTTTGGCACGCGGCTGACGGCGAACGCTGCAGACCCGCAGCTGAATGCGTTCCGCGCGCGCTCGAAAAACTGACATGCTCGCGCCACCGCAGCTGCGGAACCCGCGCGACTGGCAGAGCCTCGTCTACCTCGTCGCGTTGCCGGCACTCGCGGCCTGGCAGTGGTTCCACGGACTCTCATGGCCGCTCTACGCGCTGATGCTGTTTTTCACGCTGGGCATCGGCGTGATCCACCACAACCATACGCACCTTCGCATGTGGCGCGGCCGCATTGCCAACCGCGTGACCGACTTCTACATCACGCTGTTGCAGGGCCACCCGACCTTCGTCTTCTGGCCTGCTCACGTCGCCAACCACCATCGTCATCGCCATGGGCCGCATGACATCGCCCGCACCTATCGCTTCGGCGGCGGAGACACCAACCACCTGACCGGTTACCTCCTGCATCCGTTGCAGGCCGCGTGGGTGCTCTATCCGCACTTCATCGGCTGGCTGGCTGCATTGCGGCGCAAGCGTTCCGGGGCCTTCGGCTACTGCGTGGCGCAATACGGCGTGTGGCTCGGTTCGTGGGCGCTGCTGCTCGCGATCGACTGGAAGAAGGCACTGCTCTTCGTGATCGTGCCTCAGCTGCACGGCCTGCACTGGCTGCTGGCGACCAACTACCTGCAGCACGCGCACGCCGATGGTCGTCCGCAAGGCGCTCCTGGTGATACCGCCAGGCGCACGTTCGACTACGCGCGCAATTTCGAAGGGCTGGTCAACCCGCTCCTGTTCAACATCGGGCTTCACACCGCTCACCACGAGAACCCGCATGCACACTGGTCCGAACTCACCCGACTGCACCGCACGCATTACCGCGCTCGCGTTGACCCCACCCTCAACGAACGTGGCCTCGTGCCGTACATGCTGCGCGTGTATCTGCTCGGTGCGGTGCTGCCGCGTTTTCGCAGCCGATCGCTCATGGCTGTGAAGCCGTCTACCCACTGAACCGACGACATGCCTGTTCCCTTTCAAAACGTCTACCTCCGGAGCGCCGGCTACTTCATGCCGGGCGCGCCCGTCGACAACGAACAGATGGACGCTTTCATCGCGCCGCTCAACCGGATGTCGCAGCGCATCAAGCGCCGCATCCTGGCCGAGAACGGCATCCTGCAGCGCCACTACGCGATCGATGCGGAAGGCGCGACCGTGTTCAACAACGCGCAGCTCGCCGCCGGCGCAGTGCGCGATTGCCTGCAGCGTGGCGGCGTCGATCTGGCGAGCGTGTCGATGCTCGCGACTGGCTCCTCCGGCGGTGACACACTGATGCCCGGCTTCGCGAACATGCTGCAGGGTGAACTTGCCGCGCCGCCGATGGAAACGCTGTCCGTGCACGGCATTTGCGCGGCCGGCGTGTCGGCGATCCAGGCGGCGGCGCAAGGCATCGAACTCGGCGCGCACACCTCGGCGCTGGCGGTGGCGAGCGAGATGCCGTCGCGGCTCTTCAAGCGCTCGCGCTTCGCGGCGCGCGGCTACGAGACGGATTTCGACTCGCACTTCCTGCGCTGGATGCTGTCCGATGGCGCGGGTGCATTGTTGTTGTCCGATGCGGCATCGCTCGCCGGCCAGCCCGGGCTCAAGCTGCGGTTGAAGTGGGTGCACCAGCGTGCGTTCTCCGGCGACTATCCGGTCTGCATGCAACTCGGGCTCACCGAAGACCGGCAGAAGGGCCATCTCGATTTCGGTTCGTGGCAGGAAGCCGAAGCCGCAGGTGCGCTCTCGCTGCGGCAGGACATCCGCCTGCTGCCGCACCTGTTCGACATCGGCATCCACGAATACGCGACGCTCGTGAAGGACGGCTGGGTCGACCCGTCGCGCGTCGATCATTTCCTGTGCCACTATTCATCCGAGAAGTTCATCCCGGTCGTGGAAGACCTGATGGCGAAGGCTGGCCTATCGATTCCGCGGGAGCGCTGGTGGAGCAACCTGGCGTGGCGCGGCAACACCGGTGCAGCGTCGATCCTCATCATGCTGGCCGAGTTCCTGCACACACGCATCGTGAAGCCGGGCGAGCAGATCTTCTGCTATGTGCCTGAATCGGGGCGCTTCATGGCGACTTACATGCTGCTCGAAGTGGAAGGCGAGGGTGCTTCCAAGCCCGCAGCGCGGCCGACCGTCGTTGCGTCGCCGGCGCCGCCGGAGGACGACGTGATCGCGCCGCCGCACGATCCCGCGAAGGCGCCGGTTGCGCTGCGCAGCCTGCTCGCCGAACTCGCGTCGATCTGGCACGACTACCGCTCGCAGGTCTGGCGCACGCCGCTCGTGCGCAAGATCCGCGAGCGCCGCTTCACCCAGCCCGACTACCTGAACTGGATGGAACACTGGGTGCCGCAGGTGCGCGAGGGCAGCCTTTGGATGCGCGAAGGCGCGGCATCGCTCGGTGGCGACTACGCAGCGCTCGCCGCGCTCATCGGCGTGCACGCCGGAGAAGAGCAGAACGACTTCCAGATTTTGTTCGACGACTATCGCAAGGCAGGCGGCACGGTGCGCGAGATCACCGCCCTGCGGCGCAACCCGGGTGGCGAGGCGCTCAACGCCTACCTGCACGGGCTGGCTGCCACGCGCAACCCGATCGGTCTGCTCGGGGCGATCTACATCATCGAAGGCACGGGCCAGCGCATCGTGCCGGCCCTGCTGCCGCTCCTGAAGGCGTCGCTGAAGTTGCCGCCCGACGTCTTTCGCTTTCTCGAATACCACGGGCACAACGATGAGCATCACCTGAGCCGCTGGCTCATGGCCGTCGAGATGGTGTTGTCACTCGACACCACCGGCCGCGCGCCGCAGCAGATCATCGACACGGCGAAGCACGCGGCGGCGCTGTACCTGATGCAGTTCCAACACGTGATGTCGTGATGACACATCCCCAGTCTTCGCGCACTGCTTGTCGCTTCGCCGACCCCCTGCCGGGGGCGACACCAGCGGGCCGGCAAAGCCGGTACCACGGTATCTCTGAAAGAGCCTCGATATGAATACGCAAGCCCCCGACTTTCTGTCGAAGCCCTGGGACGAGCGCGACCCGAGCCCTTGGCTCGCGCTCTACCTCGACCAGAGCACGCCATTGCCCGATGACGTCAAGACCGCATGGCTCACCGATTCGAGTTCGGCCTCGCGCCAGTACCTCTTGCCGTTCTTCCGGCCGCTGGCGCGAACTTTCATCATCCTGCTGCAGGTGGTGAAAGTGTTCGTGCCGCGCAACTGGTCTCACTCCGGTCTGCTGCACCGCTTTCTTGCGTGGGGGCTCAAGCGCTTCGTGTCGCCCGAGGCGAACTGGCTCATCCTGCGGCACTTCCACCTCGGCTCGCAGGTGCTGGCATTCATCGGGCGCAACTCGCCGGCGCCCGTCGGAACGAGCCCGCTGGAACCGGCGAACATCGACGCGCTGAAGGACGACATGTTCCTCAAGCACGACCTGAATCTTTTCAACTTCGTGATTCGCCTGAACAAGGCGTTGCGCGAGGCGGGACTCGAGCTGCGCAAGCCGGAGCATCTCGACCTGTCGATGATCCGTGACCCGGCCGTCAGGCTCGAAGACATGCCGCGCGGCCGCCTGAATTTTCTCGACCTGCAAAGCGCGATCGAGCTCTTCACGCCGCTCTACCAGCTGATGCTGACCGACAACGACTTCTGGCGTGCCGCCAATTCGCTGCAGCTCGACGAGACCATCGGCATCTACACGGCCACGCTGCTCGCCGCGCCGGAGCACCTGGTGCTCGTCAACAACAAACACCCGCTCGTGCCGCTGTCGACCCTGCGCGCCGGCCATCGTCTCGTGATTCATGGCCTGTCGACCGAGATGCTGCACAGCCTGCTGCAGCGCTTCAAGGCGGCGCAGGCCGAAGGGGTGGCGGTCAACACGACCACAGGGCCGACGCCGGCGACCTGAGCGTCGCGAGCACGACACCGCAGGGTGTCATGCACACCATTCATGTGCTCGAATCAGTGCATCGAATCCGCTTCGCTTCCAGGCCTGCCAAGCTGGCCGCGGCGCCAGCCGCATCGTTGCGGTGCTGCCTGAATCACACACGAGCACACATGACAACCACCACCATCGACACCGGCACCGCCGACCTTCTCGCAACGCTCGACGCCGGCGTGCTCACGCTGACGCTCAACCGCCCCGATGCGCGCAACGCGATGTCGCGCGACATGAACCAGGCGCTGCAGAAGCAACTTGCCTCTGCCGAGGTCGATCCCGCGGTGAAGTGCATCGTGCTGACGGGTGCTGGCAAGGGCTTCTGCGCGGGCGGCGACGTCAAGGGCATGGCGGCTTCGGGCGACGGCACCGTCGGCGCGCTGACGATCGACCAGGCCATTCACATCCAGCGCATCAACCAGCGTGCGACGGCAGGTCGCCTGTTCAAGATGCCCAAGCCCACCATCGCCGCGCTGCCGGGCGCCGCGGCCGGCGCTGGCCTGTCGCTGGCATTGGCCTGCGACCTGCGCATCATGTCGAGCGCCGCGATCATGACCACGGCCTTCGCGCGCGTCGGCTTCTCGGGCGACTACGGCGGCACGTATTTCATGACGCAACTCGTCGGTGCCGCCAAGGCGCGCCAGCTCTACCTGCTGTCGGAGCGCGTCAGCGCGGATGAGGCGCTCGCTCTCGGCCTGACCAACTGGGTCTGCCCGCCCGAAGCACTGGCCGAACGCACCCGCGAAATCGCGCTGCGCCTGGCGAACGGCCCGACCGTCGCTTACCGCTACATGAAGGAAAACCTCAATCGCGCGATGGCCGGTGAAGTGGATGATTGCCTCGACCTCGAGGCGACGCACCACATCCACTGCGGCCAGACCGAAGACCACCGCGAAGCGAGCCGCGCGTTCGTGGAAAAGCGCGAGCCGGTGTTCAGCGGCCGCTGAGCCTCTTTTCGTACCCACAGGAAAGACCCATGAAGACCCGCATAACAGAACTCTTCGGCATCGAGCACCCGATCATCCAGGGCGGCATGCACTACGTCGGCTTTGCCGAACTGGCCGCAGCCGTGTCGAACGCTGGTGGGCTCGGCATCATCACCGGCCTCACGCAGCGCACGCCCGAATTGCTGGCCGCGGAGATCAGCCGCTGCCGCGAGATGACGGACAAGCCCTTCGGCGTGAACCTGACCTTCCTGCCGACGGTGAGCTCGCCGGATTATCCTGGCTACATCAAGGCCATCATCGAGGGCGGCGTGAAGGCGGTCGAGACCGCCGGCAACAATCCGCAGAAGTGGATGCCTGCGTTGCACGAGGCCGGCATCAAGGTCATCCACAAGTGCACCTCCGTGCGCCACGCGTTGAAAGCCGAGGCGATCGGTTGCGACGCGGTGAGCGTCGACGGCTTCGAGTGCGGTGGACATCCCGGTGAAGACGACGTGCCGAATTTCATCCTGCTGCCGCGCGCAGCCGACTCGCTCAAGATCCCGTTCGTGGCTTCGGGCGGCATGGCCGACGGTCGCTCGCTGGTCGCCGCGATGGCGCTCGGCGCCGAAGGCATGAACATGGGCACCCGTTTCATCGCCACGCAGGAAGCGCCGGTGCACGAGAACGTCAAGCGCGCGATCGTTGAGGCGAGCGAGCTCGACACGCGCCTGGTCATGCGGTCGCTGCGCAACACCGAGCGCGTGTTGAAGAACGACGCTGTGGATCGCCTCATCGTGAAGGAGCGCGAACTCGGCGCTAACCTCAAGTTCGAGGACATTCTCGAGGAGGTGGCCGGCGTCTACCCGCGCATCATGAAGGATGGCGACATGGACGCCGGTGCGTGGTCGTGCGGCATGGTCGCCGGGCTGATCCATGACGTGCCGACCGTCAAGGAACTGATCGACCGCATCATGGCCGAGGCCGAGTCGATCATCGTCGAGCGGCTGTCGCGCGCGATCGGCCGCTGAAGACGGCTACTTGCGCAGCGCCTCCACGGCCCTGAGGGTCCGCTCGACGTGCTTGTCGGGGTTGAGGTTCTGGTAGTAGTAGGCGACCTTGCCGTCGGGCGCGATCACGTACGACAGGCGGTTGGCAAAGTCCGGGCGCGTCTGCATCAGCGCGTCGTAGCTTTGGATCACGGCCTTCGATTCGTCGGAGGCGACCGGAAACCGGCTCTGGCACGACTTGACCGAAAACCGCGTCAGCGTGCCGATGTCGTCGGCCGAGATGCCGATCACCGTGGCGCCTAGCGCGGCGAACTTGTCGGTGGCCTCTGCAAAGGCATGCGCTTCGATCGAGCAATCGTTCGAATCCGCGGCCGGAAAGAAGTACACCACCACCGGTCCCTTCGCCAGCGCTTCTGCGAGCGAATAGCGGAAGGTCTTGCCGCCCAGAGCGGCCGTGACGGTGAACTTGGGCGCGTTTTCGCCGATGTCCAATGCTGCCTGTGCAGAAAAGGCGAAGAGCGAAAGTGAGGTTGCCAGTGCGGCGCGTGAGAGGATCGTTCGGAATGCGTGGGCCATGGTGTAACTCCTGGCAGGTGTGACTCGAATTCTAGGCGGAGGCCCTGTCGGAGAACGCCGTGAAACCGGGGCGCGCCCGCCTGCGTATTCCCAACAGTTGAACAGGAAAACATCATGAAGTCGCTGAACCTGACCCTGCGCGCCGTACTCGCCACGGCCCTGGTCGCCATGCTCGGCGCCTGCGGGACGCTGCCGCCGCCGCGCGAACGCCCGGCGGTGCATTCGTCGGCGGTGGACCCGTCGACCAAGCTCGCCAAGATCGCACGCGCGTCGACACCACCCGGCGAGCATTCGGGTTTCCGGCTGATGCCGCTGGGCGTCTATTCGCTCGATGCGCGCATCCAGCTGGCGCAACGCGCCGAGCGCTCGCTGGAGGTGCAGTACTACCAGCTCGAAAACGATGCGGCGGGGCGGCTGCTGCTGCGCTCGCTGCGAGAGGCGGCGCAACGCGGCGTCAAGGTGCGGGTGCTGGTTGACGACCTCTACACCGCGAAGAGTCAGCACCTGCTCCTTGCTCTGTCGGAAACGCCCAATGTGGACGTGCGCCTCTACAACCCGTTCTGCTGCGCCCGTAACGGACTGCTCACGCGCTTCGTGGCGTCGCCGACCGAGATCGGGCGGCTGAACCATCGGATGCACAACAAGCTGTTCGTCGCCGACGGCACGATGGCCATCGTCGGTGGCCGGAACATCGCCGACGAGTACTTCGTGCTGAGCGAGGCGCAGAACTTCATCGACATGGACGCGCTGGTCGTCGGCAAGGTGATCACGCAGCTCGAGACCATCTTCGACACCTACTGGAACAGTGAGTACGTGCGCCCGATCGACGAGATCGTCCGGTCGGACGATGGCCGCAAGCTGACGGGCGCCGACTTCGACAGCCAGGTCGGCATGGCTGCACCGCCGCCGAAGATCGAGCTGCCGCCATCCGACATCCTCGGCTACGGACCGGTCGGCGAAGAGCTCGACGCGGGCCAGCTCGGGCTCCTGTGGGGCGAGGCGCAGGCGATCGCCGATCCCCCCAGCAAGCCGATGTACATGACGGAAGAAGAAGCCATCGCCACCAGCGTGACGATGAAGGTGTGGGGCCTGCTGCTCGATGCGAAAACCGAAGTCGAACTGACATCGCCCTATCTCGTGCCCGGCGAAAAGGGCATGGCCGCGTTCGACGACCTGCGCAAGCGCCAGGTGAAGCTCACGCTGCTGACCAATTCGCTGGCCGCCAACGACGAGCCGCTGGTGCACACCGGTTATGTCCGCTACCGCGAGCGTCTGCTCCAGAGCGGCGCCGACGTGTACGAGCTGAGCCCCGAGCGGACCACCGCCGGCAAGCGTTTCGGCACGTTCGGCAAGTCGCTGGGCCGGCTGCACTCCAAGACGGCCGCGATCGACCAGCGCAAGATCTTCGTGGGCTCCATGAACCTCGATCCGCGCTCGGCCAGCCAGAACACCGAGATGGGCGTGGTGATCGAAAGCCCGCAACTGGCGCGCGAGATGCTGCGCATCATCAACATCAGCAAGCTGCAGAACTCGTACCGCCTGCGCCTGGCCAAGCCGGCCGGCACGCTCGAGTGGCTCACCACCGACGGCGAGCAGGAAGTGGTGCTCACGACCGAGCCGGAATCGGGCTTCTTCAAGCGTTTCTACAACTCGCTGATCGCCCCCATCGTCCCCGAGATGCTCTTGTGAACTAAAGGCTGTCTACCCATTCCGCCGCATCGCATATACAGTTGGAAACAATTAGTGACCGCCTTTGTGGCGTCGACAAACACGACTTTTTCCAAGGTGGATGCGGTGAGCAACACACGTCAGATCATCATGCAGGTCGTCAAGCGCAACGGCGAACCCGCGCATCACGTCGAATTCACGCTCGACGACAATTTTGCGGAGCGGCTGCGGCAGCTGCGAACGCTGGTGCCCCCGCTGACCAGCCTCAACAGGTCGCGTGACCTGGTCATCGACAAGGTCAGGGCGCGGCTGCCGTCGGCCATCTGGCGCTGTGGCGCTTCGATCGACGGGCACGAGGGCAATCCCGTCGAGGGCTCATGCATCGTGATCGCGGCCGAAGGCTTCTTCAACTGCGGCGCGAAGGACAGCAAGTCGAAGGAAAAGCTCGTCACGTACACCTTCCCGATCAGCCGCCTGATCGAACTGCACGCCGAGCGCCCGAGCGGCGAGACCTTCTTCATCCGCAACGGCATCTTCACCAACGACGAGCCGGCGGATTCGTCCGCCGGACGATGGGTCGCCCTGCTGCACGACATGGAGCATGCGCGCCTGCCCGACGGTCCGTCGCAGTTCGATACGCTGCCCGGCGGGCCGCACACCGACATGCCGATGCCGGTCACGCAGCCGGCCGCGCTGCGCGCCGCCTGAGCCGTCGCGAGGGCCACACGTCGATGGTCGGGTTGTATTCGGCCAGCACCTTGGTGACCCCTGCCCGTGGTGCCCCGGCACCGCGTTTGCGCTGAAATCTGCGGGGCGACGCAACGCGAAGTGAAGGTTGGCAGCGTACCTCGCACCGCGCCGCATCGGCGTCGGCACGGCGGGCACAACACCGCCCATCGACTTCAGGACCTGACCTTGACCTCGACGCGCCGTGCTTCGGCCGCCGACCCGTTCGCCTGGGTCTGCTCGGGTTTGCTCAGCTCGATCTTCTCTGCCGGCGCACCGGCCGCCTTCAGGGCTTCGCCCACCGCCATGGCGCGCTGCTTCGCGAGTTCGGCGTTGAGCGCCGGGTCGCCGCTCGCGTCGTGGTAGCCGCTCACCACCACGGTGCTGCCGCTCTGGACGGCCTTGACCACGTCGGCGAGCGCCGCACTCGCGCCGGGCGCCACATCGGCCTTGCCCGTGGCGAAATAGAACTTCACGATGCCGTCCTCGACCCTGACCGATGCAGCCTCCAGGGCGGCGACGGCACCCGACGCGCTCGGTGCGGCCGGTGCCATCGCGGCGGGCGGTGCCATCAACTTCGGCGGAATCGCCGCCGCCGCATCGCCGCCGTGGAGCTTCACCACCAGCGGTACGATGAGCAGCGCCACGATGTTGATGATCTTGATCAGCGGGTTGATCGCCGGGCCGGCGGTGTCCTTGTAGGGGTCGCCGACCGTGTCGCCGGTCACGGCGGCCTTGTGAGCCTCGCTGCCCTTTCCGCCGTGGTGGCCGTCCTCGATGTACTTCTTGGCGTTGTCCCATGCGCCGCCGCCGGTGCACATGCTGATGGCGACGAAAAGGCCGGTCACGATGGTGCCCATCAGCAGGCCGCCCAAGGCTTTCGGACCGAGCAGCAGGCCGACCAGGATCGGCACCACCACGGGCAACAGCGACGGGATCATCATTTCCTTGATCGCAGCGCCGGTCAGCATGCTCACGGCGCGGCCGTATTCGGGCTTGCCGGAGCCGTCCATGATCCCTGGGATCTCGCGGAACTGTCGACGGACTTCTTCCACCACGGAACCTGCGGCGCGGCCTACGGCCTCCATTGCCATCGCACCGAAGAGGTACGGAATCATCCCGCCGATGAACAGGCCGACGATCACCATCGGGTCGCTCAGGTTGAAGTCGATCGCAAGGCCGTAGCCCTCGAGCTTGTGCGTGTAGTCGGCGAAGAGCACCAGGGCAGCGAGTCCGGCCGAACCGATGGCGTAGCCCTTGGTCACCGCCTTGGTCGTGTTGCCGACGGCGTCGAGCGGGTCGGTGATGTCGCGCACGCTGTCGGGCAGGCCCGACATCTCGGCGATGCCGCCGGCGTTGTCGGTGATCGGGCCGTAGGCGTCAAGCGCGACCACGATGCCCGCCATCGACAGCATCGACGTGGCAGCGACCGCGATGCCGTAGAGCCCGGCGAGCTGGTACGAGCAAATGATCGCAATGCACACGCAGATGACCGGCCACGCGGTGGACCGCATCGACACGCCGAGGCCCGCGATGATGTTCGTGCCGTGGCCGGTGGTCGATGCCTGCGCGATGTGCTGCACCGGCTTGTACTGGGTGCCGGTGTAGTACTCGGTGATCCACACGAGGGCAGCGGTCAGCGCGAGCCCCACGAAGCAGGCCCCGAAGAGCTTCAGCACGCTGCCGCTCGGCGCGATCGCGTTGTCCGGAATGATCCAGCTCGTGACGAACCAGAACGCGACCAGCGAGAGCACGCCCGCGACGGCCAGGCCCTTGTAAAGCGCCGGCATCACGTTCACCATGCCCGGCGATGCCTTCACGAAGAAGCAGCCAATGATCGACGCGACGATCGACACGGCGCCCAGCGCGAGCGGGTAAAGCACGGCGTTGACCGGCGCCGCGGCGACCATCAGCGCGCCGAGCACCATCGTGGCGATCAGCGTCACTGCGTAGGTTTCGAACAAGTCGGCCGCCATGCCGGCGCAGTCGCCGACGTTGTCGCCCACGTTGTCGGCGATCACGGCCGGGTTGCGCGGGTCGTCTTCGGGAATGCCGGCCTCGACCTTGCCCACCAGGTCGGCACCGACGTCGGCGCCCTTGGTGAAGATGCCGCCGCCGAGCCGGGCGAAGATCGAGATCAGCGACGAGCCGAAAGCGAAGCCGATCAGCGGGTTGAGGAGCGTCGCAAGGTTGGCGCCCGGCGCAGCGTTGCTGGCCAGAAACCAGTAGAAGCCAGTCACGCCAAGCAGTCCGAGCCCGACCACCAGCATGCCGGTGATCGCACCGCCGCGGAACGCCACATCGAGCGCGGGGCCGATGCCTTGCGTCGCGGCCTGCGCGGTACGCACGTTGGCGCGCACCGACACGTTCATGCCGATGAAGCCGCACGCGCCGGAGAGCACCGCGCCTACGACGAATCCGACGGCGGTGGTGAGGTCGAGAAAGATGCCGATCAGCACCGCCAGCACGACGCCGACGATGGCGATGGTGCGGTATTGCTTGGCGAGATAGGCCGCAGCGCCGGTCTGGATCGCGGCGGCGATTTCCTGCATGCGTGCGTTGCCCGGGTCCTTCGAAAGAATCCAGCTACGAGCCCAGAAGCCGTAGCCCACGGCCACGAGGCCGCAGACGAGGGCGAGTATCAAGGGGGTGTTGCCAATCATGCGTTGCATCTCCATAAAGCTCGTTGTGACTTGTGGAGACGGACAGCCCTGAGCCTGCGTGCAACGCATACGGGATCTGGGTTTTCCGTCGCGTTGCTTCCTCGATGCTCTGCACCGGAAGAGTGCAGAGCCGATTGGCCAACGGAGCCAATTTACAGGCAAAAGTCACGGCCGGTGTGACTGGTGAGTGACGCGGAAAGTAAAATCCGGGTTTGTCCGCATCCCCGCGAGTCCTTCGCGGTCCCCTTCATCACTCGAACAAAAGACATGTCCTTCGACAAAGTTTCCCCCGGCAAGAACGTTCCCGACGCCTTCAATGTGGTGATCGAGATCCCGATGAACTCGGACCCCATCAAGTACGAAGTGGACAAGGAATCCGGCGCGCTGTTCGTCGACCGCTTCATGACGACCGCCATGTACTACCCGGCCAACTACGGCTATGTGCCGCAGACGCTCAGCGGCGACGGCGACCCGGTCGACGTGCTGGTCATCGCGCCGTACCCGCTGCTGCCGGGCGTGGTCGTGCCGTGCCGGCCGCTCGGCATCCTGATGATGGAAGACGAAGCCGGCGTCGACGGCAAGGTGCTGGCCGTGCCCACCACTAAGGTGTTGCCGATCTACAGCCACTGGAAGTCGATCGACGACGTGAACCCGATGCGCCTGAAGGCCATCAGCCATTTCTTCGAGCACTACAAGGACCTGGAAGAGGGCAAGTGGGTCAAGATCCTCGGCTGGGAAGGCATCGACGCCGCCAAGAAGGAAGTGCTCGACGGCATCGCTGCATACAAGCCAAGCAGCGCGGCCTGACCGTCTGCCAGCTCTCAACAAGAGCGCCTGCATCGCAAGATGCAGGCGCTTTTTTCATGGGCGTCCCAGCCGCACATGAGAATTTGTTACTGATTTGTTCACACAAATACCAAATGGTCTTTCTGAGACTGATTGGTATATATTTCAGCCACACCAGTTTTTGGTGTGAATTAATCCTCAACATTGGAGCCGCTCATGAAGAAGACTTTGATCGCCTTGGCCCTTGCCACCGGTGCCGTGACTGCGTTTGCGCAGGACATCGTCGACACCGCCGTGAAGGCCGGTAATTTCAAGACGCTGGTGACCGCCGTCCAGGCCGCCGGCCTGGTCGACACGCTGAAGGGTCCGGGTCCGTTCACGGTGTTCGCACCGACCGACGAGGCCTTTGCGAAGGTTCCCAAGGCGCAACTCGATGCGCTGCTCGCCGACAAGGCCAAGCTGACCAAGGTGCTGACGTACCACGTCGTCTCCGGCGCGGTGATGGCCAAGGACGTGAAGCCAGGCATGGTCAAGACCGTCGAAGGCAGCAGCCTCACGCTGGCCACCACCGGCGGCGTCACGGTGAACGGTGCGAAGGTCGTGGCAGCCGACGTGAAGGCCAGCAACGGCGTGATCCACGCCATCGACACGGTGCTGATGCCCAAGTAAGGCCGGCTTTCTCGCCGCCAGCGCGCGTCTGTGCGGCGAGCGGGAACCCCCGGTGCGCAATCAGTCGGGCTTGCGCGGGGTTTCCGAGTTTTCGATCGGGGCCGCCTTGAAGGGGCTCCGCTCCCCGAGGTGGTCCATGTAGTTTTCGATGCCGGCACCTTCGCGCTCCAGAAAGCGTTCGACGGCGTCGGCAAACGATGGGTGGGCCAGCCAGTGGGCGCTGGTCGTCTTGACCGGCATCAGCGCCCGCGCCATCTTGTGTTCCCCCTGCGCGCCGCCCTCGAAGCGCTGGACGCCGTGGTCGATGCACCACTGCAACGGCTGGTAGTAGCAAGCCTCGAAGTGCAGGCAGTCGACGCGTTCCAGCGCACCCCAGTAACGGCCATACGCAACGCCCGGGGAATTTGAATCAATAGTGCCTGTAACGCCCGTCCCGCCGGCGGAGAGTGCTATCAAACTCGTAGCAATCGGCTGGCCGTGACGCTCGGCGACGAAGAGCAGCCACGCGTCGGGGAGCGTGTCGGCCATGCGCTGGAAGAAGTCACGCGTGAGGTAGGGCGCGTTGCCGTGCTCGCGGTAAGTGCGCGCGTAGCAGCGATAAAAGAAATCCCAGTCGCCACTCGAGATGTCGGTGCCACGCGACCAGCGGAAGCTCACGCCCGCATCGGCGACCTTGCGGCGCTCCTGGCGGATCTTCTTTCGCTTGTCGTGGGAAAGGCTGGAGAGGAAGCCTTCGAAGTCCGGCCAGCCGCCATTCGTCCAGTGGAACTGGACGGTGTGCCGCAGCATCAGGCCGGCGTCTTCGCAGGCCTGGATGTCGTCGTCCGCACCGAACAGCAGGTGCAGCGACGACAAGCCTTCCTGCTTGCACCATTGAATGAGCCCGTGCACCAACAAAGTCCGGCTTTCGGCGTCGCGCGCCAGCAAGCGTGCTCCCGGCACCGGCGTGAACGGCACGGCGACCACCGCTTTCGGGTAATAGGACAGGCCGTTCTGTTCATAGGCATTGGCCCACGCCCAGTCGAAAACGTACTCGCCGTAGGAATGGCCCTTGACGTAAACCGGGCACGCCGCGACCAGTTTCCTGCCGCGTTTCAGGGTCACGAACGCAGCGGTCCATCCGGTCTCGGGCGTCGCGCTCTGGCTGTCGTGCAGCGCCGCCAGATATTCGTGCCGCATGAAGGGCGACGGCGCGGCCTGCTGCGCGAGCAGGTCGTTCCACGCGTCGGCATCGATCTCCGATGGCGAGGTGTGGATGTGGAGA
Source organism: Variovorax sp. (assembly GCA_041424275.1). GTDB lineage: Bacteria > Pseudomonadota > Gammaproteobacteria > Burkholderiales > Burkholderiaceae_C > Variovorax. The sequence goes on along the minus strand of JBGMOF010000056.1, from coordinate 112,116 downwards.
ACGAGATCGGTCAAATGCGGGATTCGTGGAGCTGTCGAGCCCCCAGTTTAGGAACGAAAACGAATCAGCGCCGGCGTGCGCCCAAATGCTCCGCCACCGCGATGCCGCCGAGAACCAGTACGAGGGCAACCGCGTGGTAGGGCGAGAGCGGCTCACCGAGCACGATCACCGCCAGCAGCGGCCCGAAGATCGGCACCAGGTTCAGGAACACGCCGGCGCGCGCCGGGCCGATGAGCTCCACCGCGCGAATGAAAGCGAGTTGCGTGACGAACGAGGGCAGCAACCCGACGAAGGCCATCAGCGCAATGCCCTTGGCGGTCGGCACGATGAACTGGCCGCTCGCCACCTCGTACGCCACGAGCGGCAACGAGCTCAGGCACGCGACCGCCGCCATCGCCGCGAAGAACACGATGCCCGGCACTGCGGGCCGGCCGCGCAGCCCCATGGTGTAACCGGCGTAGAGCAGGCACGCGACCAGGATCCACACGTCGCCGATATTGAACGCGAGTTGCGCGAGCACGGCCAGCTCCCCGCGCGATGCCACCACCGCGATGCCCGCGATCGTCAGCAACACGCCCACGGCCTGCAGCAGGCCGGTGCGCGTGTGAAAGAACAGCAGGCTGCCGACCAGCACCAGCACTGGGATCGTGCCCTGGATGATCGCGATGTTGATCGCCGTCGTGTGGTGGGCCGCGGCATAGAACAGCGCATTGAAGCCGGTAAAGCCGAAGGCGCCCATCAGCGTGATGCGACGCCAGTGCGGCAGCAGCGTGCGCCAGTGCTGCCGGATCTGGCCGCGCGCTGCGACCCAGAGGGCGATGCAGCAGATGATCCAGCGCGCGCCGGTCATCATCATCGGGGACACCTCGCCGACGGCGAGCCGTGCGGCGACCGCATTGGCGCCCCAGACGAGCGTGGTGAAGACGAGCAGCGCCCACGCCTTGCGGCTGGCCTGGGCAGATGGCGAAACCATCGGGGTCGGGGTGACGGCAGACATCGCGACGAGCGTACCAGCCGGGCACGGAGCGTGCTGCGGATGCCACTGCCGCCTGCATGTCGGTCGCCCGCGCCCTAACATCTTCGCCATGACCCTGAAAATCGCCATCGCCCAGCTCAACTTCGTCGTGGGCGACCTCGCGGGCAACGCGCAAAAGATCGTCGAAGCGGCGCGCCGCGCCCATGCGCACGGCGCGCGGTTGCTGCTGACGCCCGAGCTGTCGATCGCGGGCTATGCGGCCGAAGACCTGTTCCTTCGCCCCGCGTTCACCGAAGCCTGCGACGCGCAGGTTCGGGGCATTGCCGCGTCGCTGGCCGATCTCGAAGACATGGTGGTGGTGGTGGGCCATCCGCACGGAAACAGCCTGAAGAGCCGCTCGGTCGCCGTCCAGTTGCGGCACAACGCCGCGAGCGTGCTGCAGGCCGGCCGCGTATTCGCGACGTATGCCAAGCGCGAGCTGCCCAACTACCAGGTCTTCGACGAAAGGCGTTACTTCGCGCCGGGGCAGGGCACTTGCGTGTTCGAGGTGGGCGGTGTCTCGGTGGGCCTCCTGATCTGCGAAGACGCGTGGTTCGACGAGCCTGCAGAGCTGGCCAGGGACGCGGGCGCCGAGGTGCTGGCCGTGATCAATGCCTCGCCGTACCACGTCGGAAAAGAAGGCGAGCGGGTCGCCCGCATGGCAGACCGCGCACGCTCGGCCGGCTTGCCGCTGGTGTACGCGCACCTGGTCGGCGGGCAGGACGAGGTGGTATTCGACGGCGCGTCCTTCGCACTGCAGGCTGACGGAACGGTCGCGGTGCAGGCCGAGAGCTTCAGGGAACAACTGGTGTTCGCAGAGGCGAAGCGGGCGCAGGGCGCGATCGAATTCGCCGTCGACCCGTCCGCCATCGCGTTGCCACGGCAGGCTGAAGCGCAGCTCTGGGACGCGCTGGTGCTGGGCGTGCGCGACTACATCGGCAAGAACGGGTTTCCCGGTGCGGTCCTCGGGCTCTCGGGGGGCATCGACTCGGCGCTCGTGTTGGCGATCGCGGTCGATGCGCTCGGCAAGGACAGGGTGCGTGCCGTGATGATGCCGTCGCCCTATACCGCCGACATCAGCTGGATCGACGCTCGCGACATGGCCGACCGCATGGGCGTGCGCTACGACGAGATCTCGATCCGCGACACGTTCGAGTCGTTCAAGACCGCGCTCGCTCAGGAGTTCGCGGGACGAGCGGAAGACACGGCCGAGGAGAACCTGCAGGCACGCATCCGCGGCACGTTGCTGATGGCGCTGTCCAACAAGTTCGGCAGCATCGTGCTGACCACCGGCAACAAGAGCGAAATGGCGACCGGCTATTGCACGCTGTACGGCGACATGGCGGGCGGTTTTGCGGTGATCAAGGATCTGCTGAAGACGACGGTGTTTGCATTGGCGCGCTGGCGCAATGCACACGATCCGTACGGCACCGGCGTCGAGCCGATTCCGGAGCGCATCATCACGCGTCCGCCCAGCGCCGAGTTGAGGCCCGAACAGACCGACCAGGACAGCCTGCCGCCCTACGACATCCTGGATGGCATCCTGGCACGCTACATGCAGGACGATGAAGGCATCGACGAGATCATCGCGGCGGGCTACGAACGCGCGGTGGTCGAGCGGGTGGCACGACTCATCAAGCTGAACGAGTACAAGCGGCGCCAGGCGCCGGTCGGCATCCGGGTCACCCATCGCAGCTTCGGCAAGGATTGGCGTTACCCTATCACCAGCAAGTTCAACGAAACCGCCTGAAGGCCCTACCCATGAAGCAGATCACCGCCATCGTCAAACCGTTCAAGCTCGAAGATGTGCGCGAGGCGCTTGCCGAGGTCGGCGTCACCGGGCTCACCGTCACCGAGGTCAAGGGCTTCGGCCGCCAGAAGGGCCATACCGAGCTGTACCGCGGGGCGGAATACGTGGTCGACTTCCTGCCCAAGATGAAGGTCGAGGTGGTGGTGAACACTGCCGACGTCGACCGCTGCGTGGAGGCTATCGTCAACGCAGCTCGCACCGGCAAGATCGGCGACGGCAAGATTTTTGTGACCAGCGTAGAGCGCGTCGTGCGGATCCGCACCGGCGAGCTCGACGAGTCCGCGATCTAGATGTTTTCGGCGAGCCGGTCGCTGCGTGGGTGCGGCGGCACCGCGGCTCGCAGTGCTTCCAGCAGGGTCTCGGTGTCGGTACCGGTGCGCACCAAGCCCATCTGCCACTCGTTCATGAATCCCTCCCGCACGCTGTGCGCGAGAAAATCCAGCATTCCGTCGTAGTAGCCGGCGACATTCAGGATGCCGGTCGGCTTGTCGTGGTAACCGAGCTGGCGCCAAGTCCAGATCTCGAAGAGCTCCTCGAAGGTGCCGATGCCGCCGGGGAGCGCGACGAACGCATCGGCGCGCTCACCCATCATCGCCTTGCGCTCGTGCATGGTGTCGACGATGTGCAGCTCGTCGCACAGCGTGTTGGCGAGTTCCCTGTCGACCAGCGCCTTCGGGATGATGCCGACGACGCGGCCGCCCGCGGCGCGGGTTGCTTCGGCGACGGTGCCCATGAGGCCCGTCCGCCCACCGCCGTAGATCAGCTGGCCGCGGTTGCGGCCGATCCACTGGCCGGCCGCGACGGCTGCCGCGACATATTCGGGACGCTCGCCCGGGCGCGAACCGCAGTAAACGCAAATCGAGAATTCAGGGGTCATCCCCCGATCATGCCAACCCTGCGTGACTCAGGCGATGAAGCGTTGCCAGAGTGCGGCGAGCCAGGTGCTGCCGCACAGCAGCAACGACAGCAGCACCGCAGCGCTGCCCATGTCCTTGGCGCGCTTTGACAGATCGTGCCATTCCGGGCCGATGCGGTCGATCGCTGCTTCAACGGCGGTGTTAAGCAGTTCGACGATCATCACCAGCACGACGGTGCCGGCGAGCACGGCCACTTCGATCCAATTGCGTCCAAGCCAGAACGACAGTGGCACCAGGACGATCGCGAGAATGGCTTCCTGACGAAATGCGGGCTCGCCCCAACCGGCGCGCAGTCCCTGAATCGAGATCAGCGTGGCGTGGAAGACGCGCTCCAGCCCTTTGCGGCTCTTCTGGGGATTGACGGCGGGGTCGGGCAGGGCGCTCATTGACGGCTCATGGGTTTGGAGGTGATGAGCCGCGTGCCGGCCCAGGCGTCGTGCCAGAACTGCCGTTGCGGATGGAAACGCGAGAGCAGTGCCCAGACGATCACCCAACCGATGATTAGCACGGCCGACTCCCCTCCAGAAAGTTTGAACGGCGCAATGGCCGCCAGCGGAGGGAGAAACCAGATCCAAGTGAGCAGGTAGCGCCCAAGCCCACGGGCCTGCGTGATCGGCCTTCCGGCGACGTCGACGATGCGGATGTTCCACGTCTTCATGGCAAGCGTCTGGCCATGCATCCAGAACCAGACAAAGTAGACGCCGAACACCACGAAAAGAAAGGCCTGCAAAAGATGCCGGCGCTCATCCATCGCGTTGCGCATCTGGCCGAGCGTGCTGAAAAGCCAACCGGCCATGAATACCACCGCGAACATCAGCATGCCTTCGTAGAGCCAGCAAGCCATGCGGCGCCAGAGGCCGGGTGCCATCGACTCTTCGGTGGAAGGCCCGCCATGGACAGCGGCTTCAGGCGGAACGGGATGGATTTTCTGGGGGGAACTTGCAGTCATCGGCGGCGTTGATCAGGGCGCCGTCGATGGAGGTTCGTTGACTTTGACCGGCGCCGCAGGGATTGTCGCAGGCGGAGGTGGCGGCACTGTGCGTGATTCCCGCTGCGGAGCCAGCTGAATGCGTGGCGCATGCTGAGCGTCGATCACCGGCGCCGGCACCGGTGCAAAGAGCTTTTGTGCCGCCACGGGTCGGGCCGGCAAGGCTGCGCCCTTCGGGCGCGCGGGCGCGCTTTCGGCCAGCGCGCGCTTCTGTTCATCGCTCAAGGCCTGGTAAGCCTCCCACTTCGCCTTGCGTTCGTCAGCGGGCAGCTGCTTCACATCAGCAAAGTTGAGGCGGGCCTGCGCGCGTTGCTGCTGCGTGAGCGTGGCCCAGCCCGTCATGCGGCTGTGAAGAACGGTCTGTTCCTCGGGTGTCATCTTGGCGTAATTGCGCACCACGGCGAGCCATTTGCGCTTGTGTCCGGCGCTCAGCTTGTCCCATTCGGGGGAAAGGGGTTGCAATGCCAGCTGCTGCGAAAGGTTCAGCTCGCTCCAGAGCGGCCGGGCGCCAGGCTTCGGGGCAGAGGCGACAGGTGCTGAAGCCGCCGCCTTGCTGCTCTCAACGGGCCGCTGCGCATTCGCCACGCTGCCGATCAGCCCTGCGACAACCAGCACTGCGCCCGCCCAGACAGGTCCTCGAGACCGATGTGGATGCGAACGGGGGAACGCGAGGGCGCAGCTGGCAGGGCGAAAGGGCATGAAGGAATGAGGTCGTCTGGCGTCAGCGCGTCGGCGCCGTGTCGTCGCTCTTGAGGAACTGGGCGAAGCCGGGGTCGGTGTAGGCCGCTGTGGGAAGGTCACCGGTCAGCAGTGCGGAGTCCACGTCGGCCAATTCACTGGCGCGGTCTTCATCGCGCATGACGCTGATCGTGACGAGTCCGGCCACCAGGGCAACGAGCGGCACGACCGACCCGATGCGCGTCCACCAGCCACCCCCGAGCGTGGCGGTCCCGCGGGAATTCGCGACGACCACTGGCGAGGCATGCAGCTGAGGGACGAGTTTGCGGCGGCTCACGGCTTGCTGACGCGCCACGCGCAGGCGCTCGCCGATATCGTGCGACAGTTCGGCGTTGCCGACCTCAAGGCGTGCAGCCACCCGGCGGGCGAAACGCTCTTCGAGTGCGGCGGAGGAGGCGGATGGCGATTGGTTCATAGCGAAATTCCCTTGGCCGTGAGTGCCTTGCTCAGGGCATGCACGGCGCGCGAACAGTGGGTCTTGACGCTGCCTTCGGAGCAGCCCATGGCTGCCGCGGTCTCGGCGACGTCCATCTCCTCCCAGTAACGCATCAGAAACGCCTCGCGTTGACGCCCGGGCAGCGCGGCGATCTCTTCCTCGATCTGACGGAAGACCTCTGCGCGGCGCGTGGTGTCTTCAGCGCTCTCCGTCTCCCTGGAGTCTGTTGGCGAGACGAAGTTCTCGAGGAGGTCGAATTCCCCGTCGTCGTCGGGCGATTCGAAGTCGCTCAGGTTGGAAAAAAGTGCGCGGCGTGTCTTTTGCCTGCGAAACCAGTCGAGCGTGCAGTTCGACAGGATTCGCTGGAAGAGCATCGGCAGCTCGTTCGGCGGCTTGTCCCCGTAGTGCTCGGCCAGCTTCATCATGCTGTCCTGAACGATGTCGAGCGCGGCTTCCTCATCACGAACGTGGTAGATCGAACGCTTGAACGCGCGTCGTTCGACACTTTTCAGGAAGTCGGAGAGTTCTTTTTCGGTGGCCAAACGGGTTCGGCGCGCGATGCGCCCGTGGGAATGAAGTCTCGGAATTGCTTTGCGTTTTAGTCGCCGGAATTATGCCCCTCTGGGCAATGTCATAATCCGCCTTGCCGTGAAACGGCGAAAAGCAAACGGGTCCAAGTCCGGCGGTTATGAATCCGCTCATGTCCTGGGCCTCAAGTTCCGACGCGGCCTCACGAGGGTTGGCAAGGAGCACCCAAGGTTTTTCGTTCCCGAAAAAACTCCAAAGGTTCATCATGGAAATCTCGAAGGCGGAACTCGCTTCTGCAGCAGCTGCATCCTCAGGGATGGGCAATCAATCCCAAGAGCTCATGGGCGCTGAAGTGCTGGTCAAGGCACTGCAGGCCGAAGGCGTCGAATACCTGTGGGGCTACCCCGGCGGGGCCGTGCTCTACATCTACGACGCGCTCTACAAGCAGGACACCATCCAGCACGTACTGGTGCGTCACGAACAGGCGGCGGTGCATGCGGCCGACGGTTTCGCGCGGGCCAGCGGCGAGGTCGGCGTGGCGCTGGTCACCTCCGGCCCCGGGCTGACCAATGCGGTCACCGGCATCGCGACCGCCTACATGGACTCGATCCCGCTGGTCGTCATCAGCGGACAGACGTCGACCGCCCAGATCGGCACCGATGCCTTCCAGGAATGCGACACCGTCGGCATCACGCGCCCCATCGTCAAGCACAACTTCCTGGTGAAGGATGTCCGTGATATGGCGATGACGATCAAGAAGGCCTTCCACATCGCGCGTACCGGTCGTCCGGGGCCCGTGGTGGTCGACATTCCGAAGGACGTCTCGTTCAAGAAGGTTGCCTACGCGGGCTATCCCCAGAAGGTGGAAATGCGCTCGTACAACCCGGTGCGCAAGGGCCACGGCGGACAGATCCGCAAGGCGCTGCAACTGCTGTTGAACGCCAAGCGTCCCTACATCTACACCGGTGGCGGCGTGTTGCTCGGCAATGCCTGCAACGAAGTGCGCACGCTGGTCGACATGCTCGGCTACCCGATCACGAGCACGTTGATGGGCCTGGGCGCCTATCCGGCGAGCGACCGCAAGTTTCTCGGCATGCTGGGCATGCACGGCACGGTCGAAGCCAACAACACGATGCAGAACTGCGATGTGTTGCTGGCGCTGGGCGCCCGCTTCGACGACCGCGTGATCGGCAACCCGAAGCACTTCGCACAGAACGAACGCAAGATCATTCACGTCGACATCGATCCTTCGAGCATTTCCAAGCGCGTGAAGGTCGACGTCCCGATCGTCGGCGACGTGAAGGACGTGCTCGTCGAGTTGATCTCGATGATCAAGGAAAGCACGACGCGCGCCGACGCCGGCGCGCTTGCCGACTGGTGGACAACGATCGAAGCCTGGCGCAGCAAGGATTGCCTGAAGTACGACCGCGGCAACGGCGACGTGATCAAGCCGCAGTACGTGGTCGAGACGCTCTGGAACATGACGAAGGACACCGACACGTACATCACGTCCGATGTCGGCCAGCACCAGATGTGGGCTGCACAGTACTACCGGTTCGACGAGCCGCGCCGCTGGATCAATTCCGGTGGCCTCGGCACCATGGGCGTGGGCATTCCGTACGCGATGGGCATCAAACTCGCCAAGCCGCAGGCCGAAGTGTTCGCCATCACCGGCGAAGGCTCCGTGCAGATGTGCATCCAGGAACTATCGACCTGTCTGCAATACAACACGCCGATCAAGATCTGCTCGCTCAACAACCGCTACCTCGGCATGGTGCGGCAGTGGCAGGAGATCGAATACTCCGGCCGCTACAGCCACAGCTACATGGATGCACTGCCGAACTTCGTGAAGCTCGCCGAAGCCTACGGGCATGTCGGCATGCTGATCGAGCGCCCGCAGGACGTCGAGCCCGCGCTGCGCGAAGCCCGCAAGCTCAAGGACCGCACGGTGTTCATGGACTTCCGTACCGATCCCACCGAGAATGTGTTCCCCATGGTGCAGGCTGGCCGTGGGATCACCGAGATGCTGCTGGGAGCTGACGACCTCTGAGCATGGTCCCTTGCGGGATTTGCCCGGGTTCATTCCTGCCGCATCCGTTCCAGTGAGCCGTCCTCGAGGCGGCCCCTTTGACGAATCTATTGCCTGCCAAGCCCGACGTTTACCGGCGCCGGGGGAGGGCAGCGAAAAGAGGAATCTTTCTTTCATGAAACACATCATTGCCGTGCTGCTCGAAAACGAGCCGGGAGCCTTGTCGCGCGTGGTGGGCCTGTTCTCGGCCCGCGGCTACAACATCGAATCGCTGACCGTGGCCCCCACGGAAGACGCATCGCTGTCGCGCATGACCATCCAGACGAATGGCTCCGAAGACGTGATCGAGCAGATCACCAAACACCTGAATCGCCTGATCGAAGTCGTCAAGGTCGTGGACCTGACCGAGGGCTCCTATACCGAGCGCGAACTTATGATGGTCAAGGTCCGCGCCGTGGGCAAGGAGCGCGAGGAGATGAAGCGCATGGCGGACATTTTCCGCGGCCGCATCATCGACGTGACCGAAAAGAGCTACACGGTCGAGCTGACCGGCGACCAATCCAAGAACGATGCCTTCCTGCAGGCGCTGGACCGCACGGCCATTCTGGAAACCGTGCGCACCGGCTCCTGCGGCATCGGCCGCGGCGAACGCATCCTGCGCGTTTGATGCGCTGCAACGCACCTGAAACCTGTCCCCTTCCCCTTTTCAACCCCTACACACACGAAGCCTGGAGCCAACATGAAAGTTTTCTACGACAAGGACTGTGACCTGAGCCTGATCAAGGGCAAGACCGTTGCCATCATCGGCTACGGCAGCCAGGGCCACGCACACGCGCAAAACCTGAACGAAAGCGGCGTGAAGGTCGTGGTCGGCCTGCGCAAGGGCGGCGCTTCCTGGGACAAGGTCGCCAAGGCTGGCCTGACCGTCGCGGAAGTCGATGACGCCGTGAAGTCCGCCGACCTGGTCATGATCCTGCTGCCGGATGAGAACATCCCCGAGGTCTACAACAACAACGTGGCCCCCAACATCAAGCAAGGCGCCACGCTGGCCTTCGCCCACGGCTTCAACATCCACTACAACCAGGTCGTGCCCCGCGCCGATCTGGACGTGATCATGGTCGCCCCCAAGGGTCCTGGCCACACCGTGCGTTCCGAGTACCTGAAGGGCGGCGGCGTGCCTTCGCTGATCGCTGTGTACCAGGACAAGTCCGGCAAGGCCCGTGACCTGGCCCTGTCCTATGCCATGGCCAACGGCGGCGGCAAGGGCGGCATCATCGAGACCAACTTCAAGGAAGAAACCGAGACCGACCTGTTCGGCGAGCAAGCCGTTCTGTGCGGCGGCGCGGTGGAACTGGTGAAGATGGGCTTCGAGACCCTGACCGAAGCCGGCTACGCTCCCGAAATGGCCTACTTCGAGTGCCTGCATGAGCTCAAGCTCATCGTGGACCTGATGTACGAAGGCGGCATCGCCAACATGAACTACTCGATCTCGAACAACGCCGAATACGGCGAGTACGTCACGGGCCCGCGCATCGTGACCGACGAGACCAAGAAGGTCATGAAGCAAGTGCTCAAGGACATCCAGACCGGCGAATACGCCAAGAGCTTCGTGCTCGAAGCCGCTGCGGGCCAACCGGCGCTCATCAGCCGCCGTCGCCTGAACTCCGAGCATCAGATCGAAGTCGTCGGCGAAAAGCTGCGCGCGATGATGCCCTGGATCAAGAAGAACAAGCTGGTCGACCAGACCCGCAACTGATCCTGCAGGCAAGAACGGGTGCTTCGGCACCTGTTTCCCAAGGGCCACCCGTCGCGGTGGCCCTTTTGTTTGATGGGGGCAAAGCATCCCCTGAACTACACTGCGAGCCATGCGACTCACAGATCAAGATGCTATCGAATGGATAGCTGACCGCGCAGTGCCCATGAGGGACGGAGGCAAATTCAATGCATGACGATACGGTTCCCGACGAGGTGCAACCGCGCAAACGCCGCAAGGGCATCTACATCCTGCCGAACCTGTTCACGCTGGCGGCGTTGTTCGGCGGTTTCTACTCGGTCGTGATGGCCATGAACGCGCGCTTCGATCTCGCAGCGCTCGGCGTGTTCGCCGCGATGATTCTCGACAGCCTCGATGGCCGCGTCGCGCGCATGACCAACACGCAAAGCGCATTCGGCGAGCAGATGGATTCGCTGTCCGACATGGTGTCGTTCGGTGCTGCGCCTGCGTTGATCGCCTACGAGTGGTCGCTCAAGGGCCTCGGGCGCTGGGGCTGGATTGCGGCCTTCGTGTACTGCGCCTGCGCGGCACTGCGGCTGGCGCGCTTCAACGTCAATACCAGCGTAGTCGACAAGCGCTGGTTCCAGGGCTTGCCATCGCCTGCGGCAGCGGCATTGGTGGCCGGATTCATCTGGCTGGTGGACGAGTGGGGCAAGCGTGGCGGCGAGGTGCTGTATCTCTCGTGGACGCAGATCACCTGGGTCACTTTCGGATTCACGCTCTATGCGGGTCTCACGATGGTCACGAATGCGCCGTTCTACAGCTTCAAGGACATCCAGATGAAGAAGAGCGTGCCCTTTGCCGCGATCGTGCTGATCGCGCTCGGCATCGCGGTCATCAACATCCATCCGCCGACCGTGCTGTTCGGCCTGTTCGTCGTCTATGGGCTGAGCGGGTATGTGGTCTACGGATGGCGCAAGGCCAAGGGCCAGCCGGCCAGCGTGATCAGCACTTCGACCGAAGAGCCCGACGAGCGAGGCCTGCACAACTGAGCCCTGGGGCCTTCCCAGGCCCGCAAAGGCTGTGCTACATTCGCAACCCTCATGACCAAGATTTCGCTGCTGGCCCTACTAGCCCTCCCTCACGGGCGGAGACGGTAGCGCACGCGCTAATCCCTCACCACGGCCCGTTCGCACCAGCAACGGGCCGTTTTGTTTGGGGGTTGCTGGTGGTCACATCACCACAGAGAAATCGACATGTTGAAGCAACCGCAAGCCAAGTACCGCGCATTCGCACCGATCGGCCTCAAGGACCGCACCTGGCCCGATGCCGTTCTGACCAAGGCGCCGATCTGGCTGTCGACCGATCTGCGCGACGGCAACCAGGCGCTCGTCGAGCCCATGGACATCGCCCGCAAGATGCGCATGTTCGAGACGCTGGTGGCGATCGGCTTCAAGGAAATCGAGATCGGTTTTCCGTCCGCATCGCAAGTCGAGTTCGACTTCGTGCGCCGGCTCATCGACGAAGACCGCATTCCGGACGATGTGACGATCCAGGTGCTGACGCAAGCGCGTGACCATCTCATCACTCGCACCTTCGAATCTTTGCAGGGCGCGCCGCGCGCCATCGTCCATCTGTATAACGCCGTCGCGCCCGTGATGCGCAAGGTCGTGCTCGGCATGGACGAAGACCAGATCGTCGAGCTTGCGACCACGCATGCGCGCATGTTCAACGAGTGCGCCGCCAAACAGCCCGAAACGCAGTGGACGTTCCAGTATTCGCCTGAGATGTTCTCGGGCACCGATCTCGCGTTCTCGAAACGCGTGGTCGATGCCGTGACCGAGATCTGGAATCCGACGCACGAACGCAAGTGCATCGTCAATCTTCCGTCGACCGTCGAACACTCCACGCCGAACATCTTTGCCGACATGATCGAGTGGATGCACCGGCACCTGGCGCGTCGCGATGCGATCGTGTTGTCGGTGCACCCGCACAACGACCGTGGCACCGGAACGGCTGCAGGCGAATTCGCGTTGATGGCGGGCGCCGATCGCATCGAGGGCTGCCTCTTTGGCAACGGCGAGCGCACCGGCAACCTCGACCTCGTGAATGTGGCGCTCAACCTCTACACGCAGGGCGTGTCGCCGGAACTCGACTTCTCGAACATCGACGAGATCCGCGTGACGGTGGAGCATTGCAACCAGATCGCCGTGCATCCGCGTCATCCCTACGTCGGCGACCTGGTCTACACCTCGTTCTCGGGTTCTCACCAGGACGCAATCAAGAAGGCTTTCTCGGCGCGCAAGGAAGGCGACGTCTGGGACATGCCCTACCTTCCGATCGACCCGAAGGATGTCGGCCGCAGCTACGAAGCGGTGATCCGCGTGAACAGTCAGTCGGGCAAGGGCGGCATGGCTTACCTTCTCGAGAGCGAGTACGGTATCGAGATGCCGCGCCGCTTGCAGATGGAATTCATGCAGACAGTGCAGCGCGTGATGGACGTGGCCGGCAAGGAACTCACGGCGGCCGACCTTTATGCCTTGTTCGAGCGCGAGTACGGGCTCAAGACCGTTCAGGCACTCCAGCACCGTGTGCTCGAAGCACAGGGCGAAGGCGCCGACGCGTCGGTGCGTCTGCGGGGCGACCTGCCTTGGGCGGGGGAGATTCGGTCCATTGAGGGACGTGGCAACGGCCCGATCGATGCGTTCATCCACGCGCTGGCGGACGCGACGGGCCACGCCATCCGCGTGATCGACTACCACCAGCACGCCATCGGTGCCGGCGCCGACGCCAAGGCTGCGGCGTATGTCGAAATGCGTGTCGACGAGTCGCAAACGCTCTTCGGCGTGGGCATCGATGCCGACATCATCGCGGCATCGCTCAAGGCCATCGTGTCGGGGCTGGACCGCGCCAGGGCTCAGGGCGCGCTCAGCGCACAATCGGCGACTGCACCGGCCTGACGCATTGCGCTGCGCGGCGGCGAGACTTAAAGGAGATCCACGATGACCGACAAACTCATTATTTTCGACACCACCTTGCGTGATGGAGAGCAGTCGCCCGGCGCTTCGATGACGCGCGACGAGAAAATGCGCATCGCCAAGCTGCTGGAGAAGCTCAAGGTCGACGTGATCGAAGCAGGATTTCCCGCCAGCTCGAACGGCGACTTCGAGGCCGTGAAGGCGATCGCCGATGCCATCAAGGATTCGACAGTGTGCGGTCTTTCGCGCGCCAACGACCGCGACATCTTCCGTGCGGCGGAGGCCCTGAAGGGCGCTGCCCGCGGTCGCATCCACACCTTCATCGCCACGTCGCCCCTGCACATGGAGAAGAAGCTGCGCATGTCGCCCGATCAGGTGTTCGAGCAGGCCAAGCTGGCGGTTCGCTTCGCGCGCAACCTGGTCGGCGATGTGGAGTTCAGTCCCGAAGACGGCTATCGCAGCGACATGGACTTCCTGTGCCGCGTGATCGAGGCCGTGATCGACGAAGGCGCCACTACGATCAACGTACCCGATACCGTCGGCTATGCAATTCCCGAGCTGTATGGCACCTTCATCAAGACACTGCGCGAGCGCGTGCCCAACAGCGACAAGGCGATCTGGTCGGTGCACTGCCACAACGATCTCGGCATGGCGGTGGCGAATTCGCTTGCCGGCGTGAAGATCGGCGGTGCGCGCCAGGTCGAGTGCACGATCAACGGTCTGGGCGAGCGAGCGGGCAACTGCTCACTGGAAGAAGTCGTGATGGCCGTGCGGACCCGCAAGGATTATTTCGGGCTCGAGATGAACATCGACCCGCAATACATCGTCGCGGCAAGTCGCATGGTCAGCCAGACCACCGGTTTCGTGGTGCAGCCGAACAAGGCCGTGGTCGGTGCCAACGCCTTCGCGCACGCATCCGGCATTCATCAGGACGGCGTGCTCAAGGCACGTGACACCTACGAAATCATGCGGGCCGAAGACGTCGGCTGGACAGCCAACAAGATCGTGCTTGGCAAGCTGAGCGGCCGGAATGCGTTCAAGCAGCGTCTGATCGAACTGGGCGTGACGATGCAGAGCGAGGCCGACATCAACGCGGCTTTCCTGCGCTTCAAGGAATTGGCAGACCGAAAAAGCGAAATTTTCGACGAAGACATCCTCGCGCTGGTCAGCGCGGAGGAGGTGTCTCACGTTAACGAACAGTTCAGCTTTGTTTCCCTCGCTCAACACAGTGAAACCGGCGAGCGGCCTCAGGCCACGGTCGTTTTCACGGTGAGCGGCAAGGAAGTGACCGGCGAATCCGGCGGCAATGGTCCGGTGGACGCGTCGCTCAAGGCGATCGAGGCGCATGTGAAAAGCGGGGCGGAAATGGTGCTTTATTCGGTGAACGCGATCAGCGGTTCCACCGAAAGTCAGGGTGAAGTGACGGTTCGGCTCCAGAATGCCGGTCGCATCGTGAACGGTGTGGGCGCCGACCCGGACATCGTGGTGGCATCCGCCAAGGCTTATTTGAGTGCTCTCAACAAGTTACAGAGCCAAGCTGAGAGAGTGGCAGCACAAGGTTAGGTTTTCGGGCGATCCTTTGAGTTCGATTGAACAAGGATGCGCAAGTAACTGATATTGCGTGTCTTTTTTGATTTCGATACACTGCGGTCCTTCATTGACACCGCTGGAGAGTTTTTTAATGCCTGAAGCCCGTCTTCACCGAGTTTCCAGCCAGCGGTTCCTTCCCGCCTTTAAATTCGTCGCCGTCGCGCTCTGCGCCACGGCGTTTTTGCTGCCGGGCGCGCATGCGGCCAAGAAAGACGCCCAGGCCTCCAAGAAAAGCCAGGCCGCGAGCGAGTCGCGTGGCAAGGTCGCCAAGAGCGTCGCGCAGGCTCCTCGCGCTGCCGTGGCCGGCAAGCGTGGCGCAAAGACCGAAAAAGTTGCACGCACGAACGACAAGGTCGACCGCACAGTGCGCGGCGGACGCAACGTGGTCGCGACGGTTCGTCAAAAGAACGGCAAGACGGTGGTCGCTGTGCAGCGACGCTCCATCGTGCGTGTCGAAACGCCGCCCGTGCTTTCCTATGGGCAACTCGCCGGGTTGAACCGGACCGAAGACGCGCTCGACCTGAAATCGAGCGCAGCGCTGGTGATCGACCAGGACACGCGCGAGGTGCTGTTCAGCAAGAACGACCATGCCGTGCTGCCGATCGCATCGCTCACCAAGCTGATGACAGGCCTGGTCGTCAGCGAAGCACGCCTTCCCACCGAAGAGCTCATCACCATCAGCCAGGACGACGTCGACACCGAGAAGCACAGCCGCTCACGTCTGATGGTCGGCTCCACGCTGTCGCGCGGCGAACTGCTCCATCTCGCGCTGATGTCCAGTGAAAACCGCGCTGCTCATGCGCTGGGCCGGACGTATCCAGGGGGCCTGGCGACCTTCGTGAGCGTGATGAATGCCAAGGCCAAGTTGCTCGGCATGAAAGACACCCGCTACGTCGAGCCCACCGGCCTGTCGAGCAACAACCAATCGAGTGCCCAGGACCTGGCGTTGCTGGTCAACGCAGCCTCGGCTGACGCCACGGTGCGTGAGCTGTCGACCTCGCCGAACTACCAGGTCGAAGTGGGCAACCGAATGTTGCAGTTCAACACCACCAACCGCCTCGTGAAGAATCCGGACTGGGACATTGGCGTCCAAAAGACCGGCTTCATCAATGAAGCAGGTCAGTGCCTCGTCATGCAGACCCGCATTGCCGGCCGCAAGCTGATCATGGTGTTCCTCGATTCCGCCGGCAAGCTGAGCCGCATCGGCGATGCCGAGCGCGTGCGCCGTTGGGTCGAAGCCACCCACATGATGGCGCCGTCGGCACGCCAGAACATCGCCGCTACCGCGCTCTCGGGCGATTGATCTTTACCGCCTCGTTCCCGCGCTTTGGTCAGGCGGCGGGCGCGGCGCCATTCGCGCTGTAACCCAGCGCGCCCGAAATCTCGTTGGCCGTGGCCTGCAGCTTCGGCAGCCACCCGTCGTCCAGTCGGTCCGCCGGTGCCGAGATCGACAGGCCCGCGATCAGCTTGCCCTGGTCGTCGTAAATGCCGGCGGCCATGCAGCGCACGCCGAGTTCCAGTTCCTCGTTGTCGCGTGCAATGCCGTACTGGCGTGCCTTCGACAATTCCCGCTCCAGAGCAGGCAGCTGCGTGATGCTGTTGCGTGTATGTCCCGCCAGTCCGGTGCGTGTGGCGTAGCTGCGCACCCGCTGCGGATCGTCCACCGCCAGGAATAACTTGCCCGTGGAAGTCAGGTGCAGCGGCGCGCGGCCTCCGATCGCGCGAACGACCTGCATGCCAGAACGCTCGCTGTAGGAACGCTCGACGTACACGATCTCGTCGCCTTGCCGCATGCTCAGGTTAACGGGCTGCTGCGTCAATTTGTGGAGCTCGCGCATGGGGCCCAACGCCGCATCCCGTACGTTGAGCCGGCCCTTGACCAGATTGCCCAACTCCAGCAGGCGCATGCCGAGCCGATAGCTGCCAGCCTCTGGACGGTCGACGAATCGGCCGACCGCGAGGTCGTTGAGGATCCGGTGGGTGGTCGACGGATGCAGACCGGTTTTCTCGCTGATCTCCTTGAGCGAAATGGCTTCTTCGCGGGACGCCAGCACGTCGATCAGCGAGAACATGCGCTCGATGACCTGGATCACGGGTGTGGCGGGGACGTCGGAGGGTTTTCTCATGGCAGCTTGCGGTATTGACCGGCTGCCATTTTACTTTGTGAAATCAGTCGGTGGTTGCCAGCGTCCATCGATCAGCATTTCGTGCGGAGCGTAGCGCGCCTTGTAGTTCATCTTGGCGCTGCCCTCGATCCAGTAGCCCAGGTACACATGGGCAAGGTGCAACTGGCGCGCCTGCTCGATCTGCCAGAGCACGCCGTAGTTGCCATAAGCCGCGCCCGGGTCCGGCTCGTAGAAGGTATAGACCGCGGAAATCCCGTCGTTCAACACGTCGAGGATGGACACCATCCTGAGCGCGCCGGCACTGCCGTCGGGCAGCGTCTCGCGGAACTCCACCAACCTCGAATTCACGCGGCTCTGCAGCAGGAACTGCGTGTACTGGTCGATGCTGTCGTGGTCCATGCCGCCACCGGAGTGGCGACCTGTCTGGTAGCGAAGGTACAGCTGGTAGTGCTCGGGCACGAAACACAACTTGAGCACGCGCGCCTGCAAATTGGCATGTTGCGTGCGCGCTCGGCGCTGGCTGCGCGTCGGCTTGAACTCGTTGACCTTCACGCGCAGCGGGATGCAAGCGGTGCAGCCGTCGCAGTAGGGGCGGTAGGTGAACATACCGCTGCGCCGGAAGCCGTTGAGGACCAGCCCCGAGTAGGTGTCGGCGTGGATCAGGTGGCTCGGCGTCGCGACCTGCGAGCGTGCCTGCCGGTCCGGCAGGTAGCTGCACGGATAGGGCGCCGTTGCGTAGAACTGCAGCGTGTGGAGCGGAAGATCCTTGAGGTGCGTCACGTTGTCGATGAAGGTCGCGCAGACAGGAGTTCGTTCCAGTATATGGGTTCGAATTGCCACTGTGGCGCGGGCAGGTTTCGCACCTGCATCACGTGCGAGACGAACTGTTCGCGCGGAATTTCGTGCGCGCCCAGGCTCGAGAGGTGTGCGGTGTTCTGCTGGCAGTCGATCATGCGGATGCCGGCGCGGCGGCACAGGCAAACGAGTGCGGCCAGCGCGATCTTCGAGGCATCGGGTCTTCGCGTGAACATCGACTCTCCGAACACCGCGCGGCCGATGCCAACGGAATACAGTCCGCCCGCGAGTTCGCCGTCGATCCAGGTTTCGACGCTGTGCGCGGTGCCGGCACGGTGCAGTGCGCGGTAGGCGTCGACCATTTCCGGGACGATCCAGGTGCCCGATTGCCCGACCCGCGGCGCCTGCGCGCAGGCAGCGATCACCTCGTCGAAACTGCTGTCGATGCGAATTTCGCACCGCGGGGTTGCAGCGAAGTGCGTGAGTGTCTTGCGCAGCGATCGATGCAGCTTGAACTGCGTGACCTTCAGCACCATGCGCGGGTCCGGGCTCCACCAGAGGATCGGCTGCCCGTCGCTGAACCAGGGGAAGATGCAGTGGCCGTAAGCCTGCTGCAGCGTGGCGACGTCGAGCGACCCGCCGGCGGCGAGCAGCCCGGGCACCGGGTCGTCGGCGCCCCACGCCGATGCCGGATCGGGCAGCCGGTCGCCGGGTTCGAGCCAGGGAAGTTGCATGCCCCGTGTATACACGGCTTCAGGCGCCAGCCAGAAACGGTCGAAGCTCCTATAGTGCGCCTTCCCCCCGAGAGGACCCACCTTGAGCACAGAAACAAACCCCACCCGTTTCGGCAGCGGCCAGGCCGTTCGCCGCCTCGAAGACGATGCCTTGCTGGCCGGCGCCGGCCGCTACACCGACGACGTCAGCCTGCCCGGACAGTCGTACCTCGTCTTCGTGCGCTCGCCTTATCCCCATGCCCGCATTGGCGCGATCGACACCGAGGCCGCATCGGGAATGCCCGGCGTGCTGCGCGTGTTCACCGGCGCCGAGCTGGCCGCGGCCGGCGTGCAGCCGATGCCCGGTGCGGCCGCCTTCAAGCGCGCCGACGGCAGCCCGTGTGCCACGCCGCCGCGCCGCGTGCTCGCGCATGAACGCGCGCGGTTTGTCGGCGAGGCGGTGGCCGCGGTCGTCGCCGAGTCGGTGCAGCAGGCGCGCGATGCGGCCGAGGCCGTGCTGATCGACTTTGAGGATCTGCCGATGGTGGTCGACCTTCCGGGCGCGACCGCCGAAGGCGCGCCGCTGCTGTGCGACGAGGCCACCGGCAACATCGCCGCCGAGATGCGGCATGGCAGCGCCGACGCCACTGCCGCCGCCTTCGCGACGGCAAAGCACATCGTGACGCTGGACGTCGTCAACCAGCGACTGGTGGCGCTCACCATCGAGCCGCGCTCCGTGCTGGCCGACTACGACGGCGCGACCGACCGCCTCACTATCCGCATGAGCACCCAGATGCCTTCGGGCGTGCGCGATTCGGTCTGCGGCGCCATTGGCCTCGCGAAAGACAAGGTTCGAGTGGTAGTGGGCGATGTCGGTGGCGGTTTCGGCATGAAGACCGGTGCCTACCCCGAGGACATCGCGGTCGCTTATGCGGCTTGGCAACTGAAGCGGCCGGTGAAGTGGGTGGCCGATCGGAGCGAGGAGTTCGTGTCGAGCGCGCATGGCCGTGACATCGAGGCGAAGGCCGAGCTCGCACTGGCTGCCGACGGCAAGATCCTTGGCCTGCGCATCCACACGCTGGCCAATGTGGGTGCCTACGCGACCGGTACCGGCGTCGCGATCCAGCTGCTGATCGGTCCCTGGGTGCAGACCAGCGTCTACGACATCCAGACCATCGACTTTCATTTCAAGGCCGTGCTCACCAACACCGCGCCGACCGGTGCCTACCGCGGTGCGGGGCGCCCGGAGGCGATCTACACGATGGAGCGGTTGATGGACGAAGCCGCGCGCCAGACCGGTATCGACCGCATCGAACTGCGCCGGCGCAACTTCATCCGGCCCGAGCAGATGCCGTACAGGAACCCGATGAACCAGACCTACGACACGGGCCGGTTCGAGATCGTGATGGACCAGGGCCTGGCGCTTGCCGACTGGGATGGATTCGCGGCGCGCGCGGCCGCCTCCGCCAGCCAGGGCAAGCAACGCGGCCTCGGCATCGCGACTTTCCTCGAGTGGACCAGCGGTAACTCGTTCGAAGAGCGCGTGACTGTGTCGGTGCTCGCCGACGGCGTCATCGAAGTGTTTTCCGCAGTCAATGCCATGGGGCAGGGCATCGCGACGTCGCTCGCGCAACTTGCGGTCGACGCGTTCGGCGTGCCGATCGAAAAAGTGCGCATCGTGCTGGGCGACACCGACCGCGGCGACGGTTTCGGCAGCGCGGGCTCGCGCTCGCTCTTCACGGGCGGATCGGCCGTGCGCGTCGGCTCCGAGAAGACCATCGACAAGGCACGCCAGCTCGCCGCCAAGGAGTTCGAGGCAGCCGCCGACGACGTGACGTACGCCAACGGTCTGTTCACCGTGGCCGGCACCGACCTGCAGCTCGACATCTTCGCGCTGGCCGCCAAGCAGCCCGAGCATGAGATCTTCGTGGAGTCCACCACCACCGCCGCCGGCCCGAGCTGGCCGAACGGGTGCCACGTTTGCGAGATCGAGATCGACCCGCCGACGGGTGAAGTCGCGGTGGTCGCGTACAGCTCCGTCAACGATGTGGGCCGGGTCGTCAATCCGATGATCGTGCGCGGCCAGCTCGAGGGCGGTGCGGTGCAGGGCATTGGCCAGGCGCTCTATGAACGCGTGGTGTACGACACAGAGACCGGCCAGCCGGTCACCGGCAGCCTGATGGACTATGCCGCGCCGCGCGCCGACATCATCGGCGCGATGTTCACGATGGAGATGGACGAGTCCACGCCCTGCAAGAACAACCTGCTCGGCGTGAAGGGCGTGGGCGAACTTGGCACCATCGGCGCGACGCCGGCCATCGTCAACGCAGTGGCAGATGCCCTTGCGCGCAATGGCCTTGCAGCGAAGGCGCCCAGGCTCGACATGCCGTTGTCGGCCGACCGGCTCTGGGCTTTGATGAACGCAGCCTGAGGCTCAGCGCGCCGCGACGCCTTGCGCCAGCACGGTCTGGCTGATCGCGCGGCCAACGCGCTCGAACACCTTGCCCGCGTCGCGCTGCTCGTCGATGTCGGCCGCACAGGTCGCCACCACGATCGCGTGCGCGCCCTTGTCCTGCGGTTCGATCACGCCCGCATGGCAGGCACGGCGGTATTGCGTGCCGGTCTTGTGCACGAACTTCACGCTCCGTGGCAGGCCGGCCTGCAATCGGTAGTTCGTGAAGATGTCGATCTTCATTTCCTTGAAGAGGCGCTGCGTGCTCTGCGGAGACAGCAGCTCACCGCGCACCAGCTTTTCCAGCATTCCCCCGTAGCCCTCCAGCGTGGCCGCGTTCAGTCCCGCCTGGTAGTAGCGGTCGTAGGCTTCGTCGATCGTTTTCGATTTGAGGTCTGATGTCTTCAATCCCATGGCATTGCGCAGCGCATCGACGCGGCCCGGACCCAGTGGTGCGGAGGCGATCCGCACCAGCTGGTCGTTCGAGAGCTTGCGGGCGTCCGGATGCACTTCGGCGTACACGTCATAACGTACCTGCGCGAGCGTGGTCAGCCGGTGCACTCGCGATGCGCCCATCGACGAACGCGCAGTCTCGTTGAAGTTGTCCTCGCCGACCGTGCGAATCAACGTGTTGGCCGCGGTGTTGTCGCTTTCGCCCAGCATGCGCTTGAGCAACTCGTCGATCGGCACCGCGCTGCCGGCGCGGTTCCACACCAGGCGACCGGCCTCGATGCGGTCGCGCTCCTCGAGCACCTTGCGATCGCTCAACTTCAACTTGCCGGCGTCCACCTGCTGCAGCACTGTGATCGCCACCGGCACTTTCACCGTGGAGCCGAGGTACCAGAACCTGTCGCCGCCGTAGTCGAGCGTTTCGCCGTTGTCGAGGCGCTTGACGTACACGCCCAGGGAGCCGGGCGAGTCCTTGTCGATGCGCTCGACCTGCTGGCGCAAGGCCTCGCGCCAGTCGGCTGCTGAAGCGGGTTCAGCGAAGAGGCAAAGCAGCAGGGGCAGGGCGAGCAGCCGGCGCAGAGCCGACGGCGGCCGGGTGGCATGTGATGGCATCGTTCACTCCAGTGGTATTGAGCAGGCCCGAGCGGCAAAGGGCGGCACCGACCTGCATCAGCGCCGCCTCCGATCGCTCGAGCGGGACGTCGCCTCGCGTGCAGGCGACCACGATCACGCGTCGTTGCTGTGCATCCGGCAAGCCGCCGGCGGCAACTGCAGGCGCGGCGGTCCGCACGAGGCCCGCGTCGCAGATGCGGTAGCGCTGGGTGCCGGTCTTGTGCGCGTAGCGCACGCCTTCTGGCAGGCCGGCTTTGATGCGGTGTGTACCCGTCGAGACGCGCTCCATCAACGAAAGCAGGTAACCCGTCCAGCGCGGCGTGAGGGCGTCGCCGTCGGCAACGCGCGCGAGCAATTCGGCGTAGGCGTCGAGCCGCGCGGAGTTCGCACCCTGCGCGTAGTACGCGTTGTAGGCCGCTTCGAGCGTACCCACTCGGAACTTTCGCGTGGGCGTGTCGGTCAGCCGCGAAAGCAATTGCAGCCGTTCCTCGTCGGTGCGCAGGCTGCGCAGCGTCAGCAGGTCAGGGCCGGACAGGCGTTCGGCGGTCGGCGTGAGCTGGCCGTAGATCATTCGCCGCACGTCACCCAGTGTCGTGATGCGGGCGAACCCTTCGGGCACGAGCGACTGCGTCACCGCGTTCACCTCCCCGATGCCTACCAGGTCGATCAGCATGTCGGTTGCGGTGTTGTCGCTGAGGATGATCATCTGCTCCAGCAGGAAGCGCACCGTCAAAGCGGTGCCGACCGGCTGGCGCGCGGTGGGGCCTGCACCGTCCACATAGTCGGAGGCGCGCACGGTGACCCGCGTGTCCAGCGACAACTGATTGCGCTCGACGCCGCGCAGCACCGCGATGGCCACGGGCACCTTGACCATTGACGCGATGTACCAGCGCTGGCCCGCGCGGTAGGACATGGATTCGCCCGTGTCGAGGTCGCGCACGTACACACCGACCGCAGGGCGCCCGCCGGCATCGATGCCGGCCAGCTCGCTTTGCAGGCGACTGGCCCAGTTCCGGTCGTCTTGCGCAGCGACGCCGACGCTCACGGTGCCGAGCGCGAGTGCGGCGGCAAACCGGCGCCATCGATGGCGAAGAGGGAAGGTTCTTTGCTTTTTCAGGTTCACTCGTACATCTTGCGGGCAAGCGCGAACGCTGCGTGCAGGCGAAACGCTCAGAAATCTTCGAGCGGCAGTCCGACGTAGTTTTCTGCGAGCGAGGTCGAAGCGGCGTGTGAATGCACGAGGTAATCCAGTTCCGCTTCCTGGATTTTCTGGCCGAATGCGCCGGTGTCCGGAAAGCGGTGCATCAGCGAGGTGAACCACCAGGAGAAGCGCTCGGCCTTCCACACCCGGCGCAGGCACAGATCGGAATATCGGTCGAGCGCCGAATCGGACTTCTCGCCGTAGAAGATTTCGAACGCGCGCGAAAGGTAGCCCACGTCCGCCGCCGCCAGGTTGAGGCCCTTGGCACCGGTCGGCGGCACGATGTGCGCCGCATCGCCCGCGAGGAACAGCGAGCCGAAGCGCATCGGCTCGGCCACGAAGCTGCGCAGCGGCGCGATGCTCTTTTCGATCGACGGTCCGGTCACGAGGCGCTCGCGGGCTTCGGGGTCGAGGCGTGAGCGCAATTCATCCCAGAACGCGTCGTCGCTCCAGTTCTCGACTTTCTCGTCGGTCGGCACCTGCACGTAGTAGCGACTGCGCGTCGCGCTGCGCATGCTGCAGAGCGCGAAGCCACGCGCCGTGTTGGCATAGATGAGTTCGGGCGACACGGGCGGCACATCGGCCAGCACGCCGAGCCAGCCGAAGGGGTAGACCTTCTCGTAGGTGTGAACGGCATCCGCCGGCACGCTGGCGCGGCTCACGCCGTGGTAGCCGTCGCAGCCGGCGATGAAGTCGCATTCGATCTCGTGTTCGGCGCCATCCTTGACGTAGCGCACACGTGGCGCGGCGCCGTCGAAGTCGTGCAGGCTCACTGGCGAAGCCTCGTAGACCGTCGTGAGGCCGGCGGCCGCGCGCGCTTCCATCAGGTCGCGCGTCACTTCCGTCTGGCCGTACACCGTCACCTGCTTGCCGCCGGTCAGGCCCTCCAGTTCGATGCGGTGGCGTGCGCCCTTGAACAGCAGTTCGATCCCGTGGTGCGGCAGCCCTTCGCTGCGGGCGCGGGCGTCGACGCCCGCACGGCTGAGCAGGTCCATCGTCACCTGCTCGAGCACGCCGGCGCGGATGCGGCCCAGCACGTAGTCGCCGCTCTGGCGCTCGACGATGACGTTGTCGATGCCGGCCTGGTGCAACAGCTGCCCGAGCAAAAGCCCCGCGGGGCCAGCACCGATGATCGCGACCTGAGTGCGCATGTATGTCTCCGTTGTGGTGACGTCGAGGGTAGGGTGGGTGCGCTGCGCTGGCGAGTGCACAGCCGCAGGCTCTGTGCGATCATGCGACCCGTTGCGCGATCATCGCGCAACACTTGACCTCTCCAAATGACCATCGCCAAAGCCGACTTCATCGAAGGCATCGCCAAGGGCCTGGCGGTGCTCGAGAGCTTCGACACCGAACGCCAGCGACTCAATGCAACCCTGGCGGCCGAGCGCGCAGGCCTCACGCGCGCCGCCGCACGACGCCATCTGCTCACGCTCACGCACCTGGGCTATCTGGAGACCGACGGCAGCTATTTCTGGATGGCGCCCAAGGTGCTGCGCTTCTCGGGCAGTTACCTCGCATCGTCGCGGCTGCCGCGCGCGTTGCAGCCGACATTGAATCGGCTCGCGGCGCAGACGGGTGAATCGTTCTCGGCCGTGGTGCTCGATGGCGAAGAGGTCGTCATCGTGGCGCGCAGCGGCAGCTATGGCGCGCCGTCGCGCGTGCTCGCCTACGGCCTGCACCTCGGCGCACGGCTCCCGGCACACGCGACATCGACCGGACATGTGTTGCTCGCCGGCCTGAACGCGGCGCAACTCTCGCAATGGCTCAAGGGCCGCAGCCTGCCGCGCCTCACGCCGCACACGGTCACGCAGGCACGGGCGCTGCGCGGCCTGCTCGCGAAGGTGCGCAAGGACGACTTCTGCTATGCCAGCGAGGCGCACGAACTCGGCGTCCAGGCGCTCGCGGTGCCGCTGCGCGACATGCAGGGCCACACGGTGGCCGCGCTCAATGTCGTGCTCTCGGGTGGCGCGCACAGCGAGGCAGCGCTGACGCGCGACATGCTGCCGATCCTCTTCGACGCGGCGCGCGAGGCGAGGGCGCTGTTGTGACCACCGGAGACACCGAATGAGACTGCTGCTGCTCGAAGACGACGTGATGATCGGCGAGGCCGTGCTCGACCTGTTGCGGGCCGAGCAGTACGCGGTCGACTGGGTGAAGGACGGCGACGCGGCCGAATTCGCGCTCGGCGCCCAGCACTACGACCTGGTGCTGCTCGACCTCGGCGTGCCCAAGCGCGACGGGCTCGACGTGCTGCGCCGGCTGCGCGCCCGCAAGCAGCGCATGCCGGTGCTGATCGCCACCGCGCGCGACTCGGTGCAGCAACGCATCGAAGGTCTCGATGCCGGCGCCGACGATTACGTGCTCAAGCCCTACGACCTCGACGAACTGCTGGCCCGCATCCGCGCGCTCTTGCGGCGCGCGGCCGGCCGTGCCGAGCCTGTGTACGAGCACATGGGCGTGTCAATCAATCCGGCGACGCGCGAGGTCACGGTGGCGGGGCAACCCGTGGTGCTGTCGGCGCGCGAGTGGGCCGTGCTCGAACCGCTGCTCGCGCGGCCCGGCATGGTGCTCTCGCGCGCGCAACTCGAGGAAAAGCTCTACAGCTGGAAGGACGAGATCAGCAGCAACGCGGTCGAGGTGTATGTGCACGGGCTGCGCAAGAAGCTGGGCGCGGAATTGATCCGCAATGTCCGTGGCGTCGGTTACATGGTTCCGAAGCTATGACGCGGGCAGACTGGTCTTTCACCGGCTCGTTGCGGGCACGGCTCCTGTGGTTCCTGCTCGCGGCGATCGTGCTCGCGGCGGGGGTGCAGGCGCTCGTCGCCTACCGCACGGTGCTGAAGGAAGCCGACGAGATCTTCGATTACCACATGCAGCAGATGGCGCTCTCGCTGCGGGCCGGCCTGCCGCCCAGCGCGGCGGTAGGCGGCCTGGGTGGCGGTGAGCAGAACTTCGATTTCGTGGTGCAGGTGTGGACCTCGGATGGCGTGCGCATCTTCGAGTCCGCCGTCGACGCGGCGCTGCCACAGCTCGCCGTGCTCGGATTTGCCGACGTGCGCGCGCGCGGCACGACATACCGCGTGTTTTCCGTGCAGACGCGCGGGCTCGTGATCCAGGTCGCGCAGGACCTCGCGGTGCGCCAGCGCATGGCGGGCGCGCTCGCGGTGCGCACCATTGGTCCTATTGCGCTCATGGCGCCTCTGCTGATGCTGGTGGTGTGGTGGGTGGTGAGCCGGTCGCTCGCGCCGGTGGCACGGGTGCGTCAGCAGGTGGCTGCGCGCGAGGCCGACGAGCTGTCGGCGGTGAGCGAGGAGGGCCTGCCCGATGAGGTGCGTCCGCTGGTGCACGAGCTCAACCTGCTGTTCGATCGGGTTCGGCAGGCCTTCGATGCGCAGAAGCACTTCGTCGCGGATGCCGCGCACGAACTCCGCTCGCCGCTCACGGCGCTCAAGCTGCAGGTGCAGGCGCTGCAGCGCGCGCCCGACGAAGCCACACGCGACGTCGCAACGGCGCGACTCGCTGCCGGCATCGACCGCGCCACCAAGCTCGTCGAACAGATGCTCGCGCTCGCACGGCACGAGGCGAGCGTCGCCGCTGGTGCCAAACCGATGCCTGTGGATCTGGCCGAAGTCGCGCGGCTCGCGGTCTCCGATGCGATCGCCGCGGCCCAGGCGCGCCGGATCGACATCGGCATCGCGCATGCCGATGACGGCGCGGTGGTCAGCGGCCAACCCGAGGCGCTTCGCATGCTGCTGCGCAACCTGCTCGACAACGCCGTGAAGTACACGCCCGAGGGCGGGCGCGTCGACATCGGCATCGCCCGGCGCAGCGAGGGCGCCGTGGAACTCACCGTGGACGACAGCGGCAGCGGGTTGCCCGAGGCCGAACGCGATCGCGTGCTCGACCGCTTCTACCGTTCGGGCGATGCGCAGTCGGGCAGCGTGGCTGGCAGCGGACTGGGCCTCTCCATCGTGAAGTCGATCGCCGACCTGCACGGCGCCACGGTCTCGTTGGCGGCTTCGCAGAGCCTCGGCGGGCTTCGCGTGCAGGTGGTGTTTCCGCCGCGGGGTTTAAGCCGCGCCTAAGCTGGCACGGCGACAGTCCTTTCATCGCGTTGTCTTCAACGTTTTTGAAAGGCCCTGAAATGAACGCTTCCCGTCTCACCTCGCCGCGCGCCCTCGTGCTCGCACTCGTCGCCGCTGGCGCCATCGGTGCAGCTGCCACGGGCGCCTACACCAGCGCCAACGCGGTCGGCGCACCGGCGCCAGCCGTCAGCACGGCGGCCGCGCCGCTCATCGCCGCACCCGACTTCTCGACCATCACGCAGCGCGACGGCCCGGCCGTCGTGAACATCAGCGTCGTCGGCAGCAGCAAGGCATCCGAAGGCGCGACCGCGATGGACCCGGACGATCCGATGTTCGAATTCTTCAAGCGCTTCGGGGGCGGCCAGATGGGCCCGCGCGGGCGTCAGCAGCAGCCTGAACGCGCGACACCGACGCGCGGCCAGGGCTCGGGCTTCATCGTCGATCCGAGCGGCATCATCATGACCAACGCGCACGTCGTGAAGGACGCGACGGAAGTCACCGTCAAGCTGACCGACCGCCGCGAGTTCCGCGCCAAGGTGCTCGGTGCCGACCCGAAGACCGACGTCGCCGTGCTCAAGATCGACGCGAAGAACCTGCCCACGCTGCAGCTCGGCAACATCAAGGACCTGAAGGTCGGCGAATGGGTGCTGGCCATCGGCTCGCCGTTCGGCTTCGAGAACACGGTGACGGCCGGCGTCGTGAGCGCCAAGGGCCGCTCGCTGCCGGACGACAGCTACGTGCCGTTCATCCAGACCGACGTGGCGATCAACCCCGGCAACTCGGGCGGTCCGCTGATCAACGGGCGCGGCGAGGTGGTCGGCATCAACTCGCAGATCTACACCCGCAGCGGCGGCTACCAGGGCGTGTCGTTCGCGATCCCGATCGACGTGGCGCTGCAGGTCAAGGACCAGATCGTCGCAACCGGCAAGGCGAGCCACGCCAAGCTGGGCATCGCCGTTCAGGAAGTGAACCAGGCCTTCGCCGATTCTTTCAAGCTCGATCGGCCCGAAGGCGCACTTGTCTCCAACATCGAGAAGGGTGGCCCCGGCGACCAGGCTGGCCTGAAGGCGGGCGACGTGATCCGCAAGGTCGATGGCGTGCCGATCGTGTCGTCGGGCGACCTGCCTGCCGTGATCGGGCAGCAGATGCCGGGCAAGAAGGTCGCGCTGGAAGTGTGGCGCCAGGGCGAGCGCACGGAACTCAGCGCGAAGCTCGGCGATGCGAGCGACAAGACGGCCAAGGTCGCAAAAAGCGATGACGCCGTAGGCCAAGGCAAGCTCGGCCTCGCGCTGCGGCCGCTGGAGCCATCGGAGAAGCGGCAAGCCTCGATCGACAGCGGCTTGCTGATCGAGGACGCCGCCGGCCCGGCAGCAAGTGCAGGCGTGCAGGCGGGCGACGTGCTGCTGGCCATCAACGGCACGCCGGTCAAGAGCATCGAGCAGGTGCGCGAAGTGGCGGCCAAGGCGGGCAAGTCGGTGGCGCTGCTGATCCAGCGCGGTGGCGACAAGATCTTCGTGCCGGTGAACGTGGGTTGAGCGGATGCGGGTTGCTATCGTTTCGATAGCTTCCCGCGCAATCCTGGCGAGCGCTAGCGCCCGGTTTGGCTTGAATTTTCGGCGCTGTGGTCGCGCATCCAGCGCCACAGCGTCGAGCGGCTGATGCCGAGCTGCTTCGCCGCGGCTTGCCGGTTTCCGTTGCTGACTTTCAAGGCAGCGGCCACGCGGGAGTCGCTCAGCAGGCCCTCATCGTCGGCTGCACCGATCGCGGCATCGGCAAAGAGCTCGGGCAGGTCGTGCCGCAGCTCGTCGTAGCGGATGTCCTCGAGCCGGTCGAACTGGAGCAGGAACACCGCGATGCGCTCGCCCAGGTTCTCCAGCTCGCGCACGTTGCCCGGCCAGTCGTAGGCGGCGAGTCGGGGCAGCAGCGGCCTCAGCGCTTGCACCGGGTCGAGCCCGGCGCCCAGGCGCTGCAGACAGCGGCCGACCTGCATCTCGGCCAGCGGCGCGATGTCTTCCGGGCGCTCGCGCAGCGGCGGCAGCGGCAGCCGCAGGGTGTTGAGGCGATAGAACAGGTCCTGACGGAAGCGGCGCTCCGCGATCATGTCGTTCAGCGGCTGGTGCGTGGCGGCGATCACGCGCACATCGACCGGAATGGCCGCCGTGGCGCCGAGTCGCGTGATCTCGCGCTCCTGCAGCACGCGCAGCAAACGTGTCTGCAACTGCAGGGGCATGTCGCCGATCTCGTCGAGGAAGAGGGTGCCCGTGTGCGCCGTCTCGAAGAGGCCGCGCTTTCCCCCGCGTCGTGATCCGGTGAAGGCGCCTTCCTCGTAGCCGAAGAGTTCGCTCTCCAGCAGCGACTCCGGAAACGCCGCGCAGTTGACGGCCACGAAGGGCCGGCCTGCGCGCACGCTCTCGTTGTGGATCGACTGCGCGAAGAGCTCCTTGCCCACGCCGCTTTCGCCGGCGATCAACACCGTGAGGTCGGTGCGTGCGAAGCGCCGTGCGGTCTGCACCGCGCGCAGGAAAGCGGGGCTGCTGCCGATCAGTTTGCCGAAGCGGTGACGCGCCGCGCTCTGGCGGCGGCCTTGCTGGATGCGCAGGCTGGTGTCGGCTTCCTGGATGGCGCGCGCGTCGTACAGCGTGAGCGCGGCCCCGACGATTTCGCCGTGCTCGCGGATCGGCGTGCGGTTCACCACCCAATCGCGCTGCGCGAAGCGCTGCACCACGGCGCGCTCGACCTGCCCGCTGTCGAGCGTCGGCTGCAGCGACAGCTCGGGTTCGAGCGCTTGCAGCGACTGCCCGATGAGCCGTGCGTGCGGTGAACCGAGCAGTTGCTGCATCGGCGGATTCACCGCGATCACGCGGTTGTCGCGGTTCACGGCAAGCACCGCTTCCTGCAGGTTGTGCAGCACGCCGTTGAGCTGTTCGTAGCGCCCGGCTTCTAGCCGCGCCACGCGGGCCAGCTCGATAGCGTCTTCGAAGCCCTTGCGGACGCTCGAAAGCGAGTACGCCAGAAGGCCTTGCAACCCGGCCTGTTCGGCCAGCTCGACCACGAGGCTGGAGCCGACGATCACCTCGAAGCCGTCGCGCCGCAGCAGTTCGAAGCGCTGGCGCGCGTCGTCGGGTGTCTGGTAGGCGTACTGCGTCACTTCGATGTTGAGCAGGTCTTTGACTTCGTCCAGCTCGGGAATGGTCTGGCCGTACATCACGACGCCGACGCGGCTCGACAGCCGCCGGGCCCGGATCAGCGCCTGCAGCAGGTCGAAGCCGCTCAGCAGGATGGTCGCGACCGGCGCCTGGAGACCCGCGCGCAGGATGCTTGCGTTGGAACCCGCGCTCACGAACGCGTCGACCTGGCCGCGTTCGATGCGGTCGCGCGCGATGGCGAGCGCGCCGCCGAAGGTTCCGTCCACGACCTCGATCTCGGCGCGGCCGGTGTACTCGGCGATCACCGGCATTGCGAATTCGCGGATCTGGCGGTAGCTCATGAAGCAGAGGCGCGGCAGGTCGCCCTGGCGAGGCTGCGGCGGGAAGAGCGGCGATGTGGCGCGGTCGTTCAGCATGTCGCATTGAAACACGACGATGTTTCATCGATGTCGCAAGGCGACGTTCCATGCCGATCGCCAACAACGCAAATCCTTTGAAATCAACGACTTGCCTGCGCCGAATGCGTTGGCACGCCCCCTGCAATACGGTGGGAACAGCCAACATTTCGGAGACATAGAACGTGGCACTCGAACACATCACCGTGCTGGACCTGACGCACATGCTGTCTGGCCCCTACGGCACCATGCTGCTGGCCGACCTCGGCGCGCGCACCATCAAGGTCGAGCCGCCCGGCAGCGGCGAAGGCACCCGTCGCCTCCTCGAAAACGACCCGCACTACTCGCGCGACGGCATGGGCGCGTACTACCTCACGCTCAACCGAAACAAGGAAAGCGTCTGCGTCGACCTCAAGACGCCGACCGGCAAGGCGGTGTTCCTTGACCTCGTGCGCAAAGCCGATGTGGTGTTCGACAACTTCAGCGTGGGCGTGACGGAGCGGCTCGGCATCGACTACGCATCGCTCGCCAAGGTGAATCCGCGCATCGTCACCTGCTCGGTCACCGGCTTCGGGCAGACCGGTCCGCACACGCAGCGTCCGGCCTTCGACCAGGTGGTGCAGGCAATGGGGGGTGGCATGTCGATCACCGGGACGCCGGAGACCGGACCGACGCGCAGCGGCATCCCGATTGGCGACCTCGGCGGCGGCATGTTCGGCGCGATGGGCGTGCTCGCGGCGCTGGTCGAGCGCGACCAGACCGGCGTGGGCCAGCACGTCGACATCTCGATGCTCGACGCGCAGATCTCGCTGCTCAACTACATGGCGACGATGCATCTGCTGTCGGGCCACGTGCCGGAAGGCATCGGCAACGGGCACTTCGTGCACGTGCCCTACAACAGCTACCCGACAGCCGACGGGCACGTGATCATCGCGTGCATCGGCGACCCGTTCTTCGACCGCTTCGTCGATTTCATCGACCTGCCTGCGCTGCGCAAGCCCGAGTACCGGCAGCAGCCGGTGCGCTTCGCCGCCAAGGCCGAGATCGATGCGCTGGTCGGCGAGGCCATGAAGAAACAGCCCACGGCGTACTGGCTCGAGCGTCTGCGAGAGGCGCGCATTCCGTGCGGGCCGGTCAACAACTTCGAGCAGGCGCTCGGCGACGCCCAGGTGCTGTCGCGCGACATGGTGGTCGAGGTGCCGCTCAAGACCGGCGAACGTGTGCGCATGCCGGGCAACCCGATCAAGCTGTCGGGAGCCGGCAAGGGCAGGGCGTTCACCTGCCCGCCGGCACTCGGCGAAAACACGCGCGCCGTGCTGGGCGACCTCGTCGGCTATTCGCCGGAAAAGCTGGAGACGCTGCGCGCCGAGGGGGCGATCGCATGAGCGCGAAAGAGGCGATCCACATCACCGACGTCGCGCCGCGCGACGGCCTGCAGAACCAGGCGATCCACGTCGGCACCGCCGGCAAGCTGCGCCTGATCGAACTGCTGGTCGAGGCCGGGCTGACAAGCATCGAGGCGACCAGCTTCGTCTCGCCGAAGGCGGTGCCGCAGATGGCCGACGCCGCCGATCTCGTGCCGCAGGTGCAGGCACGATTCCCGCAGCTGCGCACGTCGGTGCTGGTGCCCAACCTCAAGGGGTTGGAGCGCGCGCATGCGGCCGGCGCGAGGGAGATCGCTGTCGTGCTCTCGGCCACCGAAACCATGAACCGCCGCAACATCAACATGGGCCTGGAACAGGCGACCGAGGTGAGCGAGCAGACCCTTGCTGCGGCTCGCGCGCTCGGGCTGCGCACGCGCGCCTACATCGCGGTGGCATTCGATTGCCCGTTCGAGGGCGAGACGCCGCTCGACGAAGTGCTGCGCGTTTCCGCGCGCATGCACGCCGCGGCGGCCGACGAAATCGTCATCGCCGACACCATCGGCTCGGCCTCGCCGGGCCAGGTGAAGGAGCGCTTCGCGGCACTGCGCGGCGCGGTGCCGATCGAGCGCCTCGCGGTGCACCTGCACGACACACGCGGCATGGGCGTCGCCAACGCCTGGGCCGCACTGCAAGCCGGGGTTCGCCGATTCGATTCGAGCGTCGGCGGCATCGGCGGCTGCCCGTTCGCACCCGGCGCGGCGGGCAACGTCGCGACCGAAGACCTCGTGCTGATGGCCGAGCGCAGCGGCTTCAGCACCGGCATTTCGCTCGACGGCCTGCTCGCGGCCGTCGATTTTGCGCAAGAAGAATTGCAGCGGCCGCTCGGTGGCCGCGCCATCACCTGGCTGCGCCGCCAGCGCGACAAAGACACACAAGACAACAACCGGAGACTTGCATGACCACCAACTTCATCCATCCCACCCGCCGCCAGATGCTGGCGGGCCTCGCATCGCTCGGCGCCGTCGGCGCAAGCGGCAACGTGTTCGCGCAGGGCGGAAAATTCCCGAGCAAGGCCGTCACGATCGTGGTGCCGTACTCGGCCGGTGGTGGCACCGACATCGTCGGCCGATTGATGGCGCAGCGCCTCGCGGACGTGTGGGGCCAGTCGGTCGTGGTGGACAACCGCACAGGTGCCAACGGCGTGATCGGCTCGTCCTTCGTCGCGCGGGCACAGCCCGACGGCCACACGCTGCTGCTGGTGGTGGGGTCGCATGCGGTGAACCCGGTGCTCATGAAGTCGATGCCCTACGACACCGACAAGGCCTTCACGCCCGTGACCAACATCGCGAGCTCACCATGCGTGCTGGTGGTGCAGGCCAACGGCCCTTACAAGACGCTGGCCGACCTGCTCGGCGCCGCGCGCAAGGAAGAACTCGGCTGCGG
This sequence comes from Variovorax sp., assembly GCA_041424275.1. Taxonomy (GTDB): domain Bacteria; phylum Pseudomonadota; class Gammaproteobacteria; order Burkholderiales; family Burkholderiaceae_C; genus Variovorax. The sequence continues at coordinate 78,591 of JBGMOF010000056.1, read as the reverse complement.
TTATTCCGAGGGACAGACCCGGTTGACCGCCAAGCTGATCCGCCAGGTCGGCAACCTCAAGCTGACCGGCGTGCCCTACAAGGGCGGCGCACCGATCATGGTGGACATCATCGGCGGCCACTTGCCGATGGGCGTGACCAGCGTGCTGACCGCGCTGCCGCACGTGCGCTCGGGTGCGCTGCGGGTCGTCGGCGTGGCCGATTCCAAGCGCATGTCGTTGTTCCCCGATGCGATGACCTTCAAGGAAGCGGGCCTCAACGGCGTCGAGTCGCTGAGCTGGTACGGACTCTTCGGCCCGGCCGGCCTGCCGGAGCCGATCGTCGCGCAGATCAACCAGGACCTGAAGAAGGTCACGAGCGAGCCGGCGGTGCAAAAGCAGATGCTCGACCAGGGCGCGGACGTCACGCTCACGCCGCCTGCGGACTTCCGCCGCTTCCTCGCGAGCGAGACCAAGAAATGGTCGCTGGTCGCGCAGCGCGGCAACATCGTCGCGGAGTAAACGGCGCATGGCGAATCCCATCCTCCGGCAGAAGCTCGACCGCGGCGAATTCATCGTCGCGCCGGGGCTGCACGACATGATCGCGGCGACCGTGGCGAACAAGATCGGCTTCGAGATCGTCTACGGCACAGGCTACTGGCTCACCGCCTCCAGCCTCGGCTTGCCCGACGCAGGCATCGCCACGTACACGCAGATGGTCGATCGCATGGCGACGCTCGTGCGCACCAGCAACGGCGCCGTCATCGCGGATGCCGACACCGGCTACGGCGGGCTGCTGAACGTGCACCACACGGTGCGCGGCTACGAAGCGGCGGGCGTGACCGCCATCCAGCTCGAAGACCAGGAATTCCCCAAGAAGTGCGGCCACACGCCCAACAAGCGTTGCGTGCCGACCGAGGACATGGTCGAAAAGATCAAGGTGGCTGCGGAGGCACGCGAGGACAAGGACAACTTCCTCATCATCGCCCGCACCGATGCGCGTGCGTCGCTCGGCGTCGATGAAGCGATGCGCCGCCTGGAGGCATATGCCGAGGCCGGCGCCGACATCCTGTTCTTCGAGGCGCCGCAGTCCGAGGAAGAGATGCGCAAGGCCTGCGCCGCGTTCGACAAGCCGATGCTGGCCAACATGGCCGATGGCGGCAAGACGCCGATCCTTCCAGCGAAGGTGCTGGAGGAGATCGGCTTCGCCCTGGCGATCTATCCCTCGCTCACCAGCCTGGCCGCAGCGGCCGCGATGGAGCGCGCGCTGGCGAACCTCAAGGCCACCGGCATCAGCCAGACGCCGGAGGTGCCGCTGTTCGACTTCAACGAGTTCTGTGGCCTCATCGGCTTTCAGGATGTCTGGGATTTCGACAAGCGCTGGTCGCGCTGAACCTTTTCAACAAGCAGAAGACGGAGACAAAAATCATGAGCCAAACCACTTTCAATCGCCCGCGCCGACACCTGCTGGCGTTCGCCATCGGCACCGTCGGTGCGCTGGGCCTTGCCGTGACCACGCTGCCGGCACACGCGCAGCAGGACTATCCGAACAAGCCCATCCGGCTGGTCGTGCCGTTCACGCCCGGCGGCGTGACCGACACCGGCGCGCGCGTGGTGGCTGAACGCCTGGGTGCGCGGCTCGGCCAGCAGGTGGTGGTCGACAACCGGCCCGGCGCCTCCGGCAACATCGGCACGCAGATGGTCGCGACCGCCGCGCCCGACGGCTACACGCTGGTGCTCGGCTTCGACGGCACGATGGTCATCAATCCCCATGTGTTCGCGAAAGTGCCGTTCGACACGGTGAAAGACTTCGTGCCGGTCAGCAAGATCGGCGACGCGGTGCTCATCATCGTCACGCACCCCTCGGTGCCGGCGAAGACCCTGCCCGAACTCATCGCCTATTCGAAGACCAATCCGGGCGGCCTTTCGTACGGCAGCTCAGGCACGGGCGGCACGCCGCACGTGGCCGCCGAGATGCTCAAGGTGAAGACTGGCGCGAACTTCGTGCACGTGCCGTACAAGGGCGGTGGCCAGGCCATGACCGACGTCGTCGGCGGCCAGTTGCCGATGCTCTACACGGCCGTGGCCGGTGCATTGCCTTTTGTCGAGAAAGGGCAGGTCCGCGCCATCGCGATTTCGAGCGCGCAGCGCTTGCCGTCGCTGCCCAACGTGCCGACCGTCGCCGAGACCGTGCCGGGCTTCGAAGCGAGTTCGTGGATCGGCATCCTCGCGCCTGCCAAGACGCCGAAGGCGATCGTCGACCGCGTGCAGAAGGAACTGAACGCCGTGGTCAACGAGCCGGAGATCAAGGAGCGGCTGGCCAAGCTCGGCATCACGTCGGTGGGCAACACCTCTGCCGAGTTCGGCCAGCAGATTCAGGCGGACCTGAAGAAGTACGCCGATGTGGTGAAGGCAGCCGGGATCAAGATCGATTGACCCCGGCTGCAGGGTTGCGCGTGGCTCAGAACTTCCAGTCCAGCGAAGCCTTCATGCCGTTGTCGTTGACGCGCTTGCCGTACTGACCGGCAAAGGACACCGACAGCTTGAGGTTGGGTCGCAGCTGCGTTTCGACGCCGGCCTCGAGCACGCCGACATCCTTCGCGACCGGCAGGCCGTTCACCGTGAAGGGCTGGCTGCGCAGGAAGCTGTGGGTGCTGGTGGGCACGCTTGTGCCGAAGGCATGGCGCCAGCCGACCATTGCGCGCAGCTTGGTGGTGTCGCTCACCTGCGCGCTGAAGCGGGCACCCAGCGTGCTGAAGGTTGCATCGACATCGCTGCCCTGGCCCGTCAACGCGGCGTAGCCACCGCGCTCCTGGAAGCCGTCCGTCTTCACCTTCACGTAGGCCAGCCCTGCGAACGGTTCGACCGCCACGTTGTTGCCGAGGTCGAAGCGTTGGCCGACTTCGCCGAAGACCTGTGCGGTCGACGCGTCGTACTTGGCACTCAGGCTGTCCGCGAATCCGGTGAAGCCCACGTTGCGGTGCGTGTCGAGGGTGTGCCACGTGTAGCTCGCGCCCAGGCGCAGGCTGGTGTTGCCCCACTGGTTGCCGCCGTAGGCGCCGAGCGTGTAGCTGTCGGCCTTGGCGGAGGAGCCAAGCGTGTTCACGTCCAGGTCGCTGCGGCTGTAGCCGCCCAGGCCGCCGACGCGCTAGCCGCCGGCCAGCGTCGTGTCGGCGCCGACGAAGAAGCCGCCGATGTCGCGTTTCAGGCGTGCGGCGTTGCCGTCGCTGTCGATGCGGGCGGTCGAGCCGAACACACGGCCCCAGGACGTGACGCCTGTGCCCGACGCGCAGTCGGCGCCGGCCGCGCCTGCAGTCGAGGTTTGCGTGCGGATCTGGTCGCTCGCGCCCGGTGCGCAGAACGCGCCCAGGAGCCGATCGTTGGCGGCGTCGCGCACGAAGCGGCTGTCGTCGAGCAGGGCGGTCTGCACCGAGGCATGCGCCTCGCCCGAAAGTTGGTCGAACGCGTTGCGTGCGGCGGCGTCGCTCGGCAGCCAGGCGAGGGCGCCGCGCAGCGGGCTGTCGATGCCCAGGCTCTGCAGGGCGCCGGCCACCCCGAACTGGTTGCCCGTGATGCTGGCCGACTGGAAGGAGCGGTTCTGCTCGGCGGTGAGGTAGACGTTGTTGGCGTCGTACGTGTCGACCACGCGCACGAAGGCGGTGCTGGTGTCGCCGGTCAAGCCGTAGGTTCCGTTCACGCCGCCTGTCGCATTCAACACGGTGTAGCGGCTGTTCAGCGCGTAGGGATTGATCGCAGTGCGCGTCACGGCCAGGGTGCTGCCCGCTTCGATCGTCGCGTTGCCGGCGACGTTGATGCGGTCGGACGTGCCACGCGTGGCCGAGTCGACCTGCACCTGGTAGGTCGAACCCGCAGCCTGCACGTAATTGCCGTTCACGCCGAGCGTCCCGATGCCGGCGTTGCCCGGCGAGACCGTGCCTCGAACCGTGGTCGCGCCCACCGTGCCGCTGCCCGCCAGCGTCGCGCCGGAGGCCACGGTCACTGCCGAGTTGGCCAGGGAACCGTTGACCGACAACTGGCCCTGTGCGACCGAGGTCGTGCCACTCAGCGCGCTGGCGCCGGTGAGGTTGAGGTTGCCAGCGCCGGTCTTGACCAGGGTGCCGGTGCCGTTGATGGCAGCGGCAAACGTGGCATCCGTGGCCTGGTCGACGATCAGCGCGGCGTTGTCGGTGATGGCGCCGGTGCCCAGGCTGCCGGCCGCACCGCGCAAGGTGCCGCCGCTGATCAGCGTGCCGCCGGAGTAGCTGTTGGCTCCGGTGAGCGTCGTGGTGCCGGCACCCATCTGCGTGAGCGCGCCCATGCCGGTGATGTTGCCCGTGACCGCGACCGCGTCGCTGCGGTTGATGGCCAGCACGCCGTTGTTGGCAATGGCGCCATCCACGATGCTGCCGGTCGTGCCGCCATCGCCCAGCTGCAGGGTGCCGCCCGAGATGGCGGTGCCGCCGGTGTAGGTGTTGGTGCCGGTCAGCACGAGCGTGCCGGCGTCGGTCTTTTCCAGGCGACCCGCGCCGATGAGGTTCGAGGCGATGGTGGCCGTCATGCCCGGGCTTGCGCTCGTGCCGTCGCCCACGCGGACGATGTCGTTGCCCGCCGCCAGTTCGATGGCTCCGCCCTGCAGCCGATAGCCGCCCGTCGCGAACTGCATGCCGCTGACGGCGATCTGGCCCGCGCTGTTGTCCACCGTCACCGTGCCCGGCGCTGCGGTGAAGACCGCGAACGACGGGTTCTGGTAGGGCGCATTGATCAGGCCGCTGGCTTCGGTCCAGCGGTCGCTGCCCGTCGGACCGGCGATCCAGGTGCCGCTGCCGCCGGCGACCTTGCCGTCGTTGGTGGCACCGGCATCGCCGTCCCACCAGTTGAGCGTCAGGCCGCGGCTGTTGACGAGATTGACCTGGTTGGCCACCGAGGTCTGCACGTAGTTGTCGGTGTCGGGCGGCATGCTGCCGAAGGCGACGCCGTTGTCCGTCAGCGCGCCGGTGTAGTTGATTAGGCGGTAGATGCCGGGGTCGTAGCCGCCGGCGACGGAGGGCGTGACGTTGAGCGTGCCGCCCAGCGTGAGATTGCCGCCGACGACGGTGAGATCGTTCAGTGCACTGTTCGCCGCGTTGGCTTGCCCGAAGTCGTAGTTGAGCTGCGACGCCGCACCGAGCGCCAGGTTGCCGTTGATGGTGAGCACGCCCGCGCCTGCGTTCCCTGGGGAGAGCGTGCTACTGCCCACGGCCACCGAACCACCGATGGTGCCGGCGCCGCCGAGCGTCGCGCCGTTGCTCACGTTCACCGTGCTGCCCGCGTTGCCCAGCGTGCCGTTCACGCGCAGGGTGCCGCCTGTCACGTTGGTCACGCCGCTGAACGCGTTGCTGTTGCCCGTGAGGTTCGTGTTGCCGGCGCCGATCTGTGCGTTGGTGCCCTTGCCGCTGATGGCGCCTGCGAAGTCGAGCGCGTCGGCGCGGTTGAAGAGCAGCGTGCCGTTGTTGGTCACGTCGCCGACGATCGAGCCCGTGGTGCCGCCATTGCCGAGCGACAACGTTCCCGCCGCGATCGTGGTGCCGCCGGTGTAGCTGTTGTTGCCCGTCAGGGTCGTGGTGCCTGCGCCCACTTGCGTCACCGCGCCCGTGCCCGAGATCACGCCACCGAAAGTAACCGCGTCCGAGCGATTGAACGCCAACGTGCCGGGCGCCGTGGTCGCCACGTTGCCCGCGATGGAGCCAATGGTGCCGCCGTCGCCCAGCTGCAAAGTGCCCGCGGTGACCGTGGTGCCGCCCGCATAGGTATTGGCGCCGGTGAGCGTCGTGGTGCCTGCGCCGATCTGTGTCAGCGCGCCGTTGCCCGTGATGTTCCCGGCGATGGCCACCGCGTTGCTGCGGTTGATCGCCAGCACGCCGTTGTTGGCGATGTTGCCGTCCACGATGGAGCCGGTGGTGCCGCCTTCGCCGAGTTGCAGCGTGCCGCCCGAGATGGTGGTGCCGCCGGTGTAGGTGTTGGTCCCTGCGAGCACCAGCGTGCCGAGGTCGACCTTGTCGAGTTGGCCCGCGCCGGTCAGCGCAGACGCGATGGTCGCCGTCGTGCCGGCGCCGGTGGCCGTGCCGTCGCCCACGCGGATCGCGTTGGTACCCGCGGCCAGCGCAATGTCGCCGCCCTGGATGCGGTAGCCACTGGCGGCGAACTGCATGCCGGTCACGCTGACCTGGCCGTCCTTGTTGTCGACGGTGACGACGCCCGGTGCGCCGGTGAAGATCGCGAACGACGGGTTCTGGTAAGGGGCATTGATCAGCCCGTCCGCTTGCGTCCAGCGATCGGCCGTGGCGCCGCTTGCGACCGCGGTCCAGGTGCCATTGCCGCCGGCGATGTTGCCGTCGTTGCGGCCGCCGGCGTCGCCGTCCCAGTAATTGAGGATGAGGCCATTGCTGTTGACCAGGTTGACCTGTTTGGCCACCGAGGTCTGCAGGTAGTTCACGCTGGTCGCGGGCATGCTGCCGAGCGCCAGGCCGTTGTCGGTGAGCGTGCCCGCATAGTCGATCAGGCGATAGATGCCTGCGCCGTAAGTGCCGCCAGCCGACTGCGTCACGTTCAGCGTGCCGTCCAGCGTGAGGTTGCCGCCCACGACCGTGCGGTCGTTGAGCGCGCCGCCGACCACGTTGGCCTGGCCCAGTTCGTAGTTCAGCACCGAAGCGGCGCCGAGCGTGAGGTCGCCTGCGATCGTGAGCGTGGCCGGGCTGTTGCCCGGCGCGAGGATGCCGTTGCCGATGCTCACGTTGCCGCCGATGGTGCCGGCGCCGCCGAGCGTGGCGCCGTTGCTCACGGTGAGCTTGCTGGATGCACTGCCCAGCGTGCCGTTCACGCGAAACGTACCGTTGGTGACGTTGGTCGTGCCGCCGAAGCCGCCGCTGTTGCCGGTGAGGTTGGTGTTGCCGATGCCGACCTGGTTGATCGTGCCGTTGCCGCTGATGGCGCCTGCCAGGTCGAGTGCATCGGAGCGGTTGAAGACAAGCGTGCCCGCATTGGCGATGTTGCCGACGATGGAGCCGGTGGTGCCGCCATTGCCGATGGACAGCGTGCCTGCGGAGATGGAGGTGCCGCCCGTGTACGTGTTGGCGCCGGTGAGCGTGGTGGAGCCCGTGCCGCGCTGCACGACGCTGCCGGTGCCGCTGACCACACCGCCGAAAGTGACCGCATCGGTGCGGTTGAACGCGAGCACGCCGTTGTCTGTGACGTCGCCGACGATCGAGCCAGTCGTGCCGCCATTGCCGATGGACAGCGTGCCTGCTGAGACGGTGGTGCCGCCGCTCCAGGTACTGGCGCCGGTGATGGCCAGCGTGCCCGCGCCGACCTTGTTGAGACCGCCCGCGCCCGTCACCGGCTGGGTGACGGCAAGCGTGTTGGCGGCATCGGCGATGTCGATGGTGCCGCCGGCCGCGCCGAGGATCACGTTGCGATCCGTAGTGGTGAAGGTCGTCCCGGTCGCCTGCAGGGTGCCGCCGTTGATCGTCAATGCGCCGGCGATGGTGCCCAGGCTGGAGTCCTGCGCAGTGGCCAGAACACCGCCGGTGATCGTCCACGGTGTGAGGGTTGTCGCGGCGCCGGTCAACGTCCATGTGGCTGCTTCGGCTTTTTCATACAGGCCGAAGCCCTGGTAGCTCCCGTCTGTCACGTCGAGCGTCGCGTCTGCCGTGCCCAGCAAGCGCAGGCGGTCGGTCGCCGCGTTGGCAACGACGTTGCCAGTGATCTTCGAGCCCGCGTAGAGCTCGAGCAGGTTGTTCCCGCCCGTGAACGTGATGGCATTCGCCGGCCTGAAATCGCCGGTGCCGGCCGCGATCGTTCCGCTGTTGACGACGGTCACACCCCCATTGCCGGTGACGCCAACGCCGTTGCCCGACTGAGCCACACCCGATATGGTTCCTCCGCCATTTCCACCCCTGATCGCACCGGAGTTGTCCAAAGTGCTTTTGCCCGTAAGCACTACACCTACGCCGCCTGCGCTGCCAGTGCCCGCCGGGTTGATCCCGGAGCCGCCTGCTCGACCATTGGCACCGGCAAGCGTGCCGCTGTTGGTCATGGTGCCCTGGTCGAGCCGCAATCCGATGCCGCCGGCGCCGGATGCAGAAAAGCTGGTGTTGCTCAAACCTGCGCCGCCCACGCCCCCTGCAATCGTGCCCGAGTTCAGATGGGTGCCGCCGGTGATCGTTGCGCCCACGCCGCCCACACCGCCGTTGGTTATAAAGGCTTTGGAGTTCAGATTGATGGCGCCCCCGCCCGCGCCACCCCTGATCGTCCCTCGATTGTCCAGGTAACCGTTCGCGCCGCTGGTCATGGTGAGGCCAGCCGCCCCGGCACCCAGGTTGGAATTGGCGCTGAGCGCCACGTTTTGCTGGTTGTAGGTGCCACCTGCACCGCCCGTGATCGTGCTGCCCACCTGATTGATCAGCTGGACGGCCGTCGCGGCCATTCCGATGCCCCCCGCGCCGCTGTTGCGGCCCGCGCTTCCCGACTGGGTGGTGTTGCCGCCGGCGCCGCCGGTGACGCTACCCGCCAGTGAAAGCGATCCGCCGGTCATGATGACGCCGGTGACGCCAGCTGCCGTGCTATTTGCCGAGGCGGCACTGCCACCCGCAAATTTTCCTGTGAGGGTGAGGTTGCCGCCCGCAAACGACAGCGAGCTGCCTTGGCCTGTCGTGCCGGTGCCTTGCACGCCGCTCAGCGTGAATGTCCCGCTGTCGATCGTGACTGGCTTGGTGATCGTGGCGAATGCGGCGCTGCCGACCGCAATGTTGCTGGTCAGAGTGATGCTCGACGCGGCATCGCCATCGGCGTTCGCATTGATGATCGCCTGGCGCAGCGTCGCTTCGTCCGACGCCGTGTAGCTCGCCGCCAGCGCGCTGCCCGTCAATCCTGCCAGCAAGACACCCGCCAACACGGCAGAGCGCGACTGGGACGACTTCGTGCGGCCCGTCGCCAATTCGTGGGCAGCGACCCAGGTTTGCCGCGCTGCGCTCCAAACGACTCTGTGTGTTCTGTTCATGGTGCTGGAATTTCTCTGTGATGAAAGATTGCATGAGCAGCCTCATCGAGAAAGCTGCGGCGGGACGTGCGGTCGATGTCGTTGTGGTTTTCCGATCGCGGATCAGATTTGGAGCGTAACGGCGTGTTGCAGTGAATGAGTCAATGCCCCGTTGACAAACAATGACCAAACGTGATCTGTTTGGTCATTGGTGCCCGAATGAGTGCTTTGGGCTGCAAAGCGTAGCTTTCGGCGTTGTATCCCCGCAAACGAGAAAACCCTGCTATTCAATTGATAGCGAGGTTTTGTGTGTCGGAGGCCGCAGGCGGTCATGGCTGCTCGTCATCTGCCTACACGGTGCATGCCTGGCTTGTGCATTAATGAATCCTTGCCAGAAGCCGACACTCACCATGCAAGAAACGCTCGAAGATCTCCTGACGACCTATCAAACTGAATTCCCGCAGCAAGTGCGCGATCTGGCGGAAACCTTTTCGGTGTCGACCACGCGCGTGGTTCAGGCTCCGAGAGATGCTCCGCCCCGATTGACAAACGAATTTCGCCTGCGTGCCAAGGAGCATGGCATTTCCGAAGAGGATTTGGCCGCAGCCATTGCGATGTATTCGCGTATCGAAGCGCTGGCGGAAGCGAACCACCGGCAGAAACGCTGAGTGGGCGCGACGCGTTCCAGGCGTTGTCGTCGTTCGACGATGGGGGTGCGCGTCAGCCCGTTGGATTCACCATTCGTCGCAGTGCTGCTGCATTGACGATGCGGATATTCCGCTTGTCGACCTCGACGGTTCCTTCTTCCGCAAAACGCGACATCGTGCGGCTGACCGTCTCGAGCGTCAATCCAAGGTAGCTTCCGATCTCTTCTCGCGTCATGCGCAGGACGAGCTCGGACTGGGAGAAGCCGCGGGCGTGCAGGCGCTCCACCAGATTGAGAAGGAAGGTGGCAAGTCGCTCTTCCGCACGCATGCTGCCCAGCAGCAGCATCACGCCATGTTCGCGAACGATTTCCCGGCTCATGATCCGGTGCACATGGCGCTGCAGCGCCACCACCTCGCGTGAGAGTTCCTCGATGCGGTCGAACGGCATCACACACACCTCGGCATCCTCCAGGGCCACCGCATCGCAGCTGTGCTGTCCATTGACGATGCCATCGAGTCCGATGATTTCGCCGGCCAGCTGGAAACCGGTGACCTGGTCGCGGCCGTCCTGCGACGTCACACGGGTCTTGAAGACGCCGGTGCGGATCGCATAAAGCGATACGAAAGCATCGCCTTGGCGGAACAGGGGCTCGCGTCGCGCGATCCGTCGTCGCGTGGCCACGAGTTCATCGATGCGCACGAGGTCGGAAGGCGTCAGCCCGGCGGGCATGCACAGCTCGCGCAGGTTGCAGTTCGAACACGCGACTTGGACGGGGGCGGGTGTCATGGCGGGGATGGTTGGGCGCGGCTGCACTTGCCGATTCTCTTCGGGATGGCCGCGTTCCGTCTTGATTCATGTCAAGGGATGGCAAGTGGGGCCGGCGCCGCGCTCCCAGCGCTAGATGATCCGCGAGAAGCGCGAGCGCATGCGGTCGTGCTGCAGGTGGCGGTCGAACACCATGGCGATGGCGCGGACGAAGAACCAGCCGGGGCCCGTCACGGTGATGTCGTGATCGGTGAGGTGCACCAGCCCGTCCGCCATAAGCGGGCCGAGCGCCGCCAGCTCGATGGCGAAGGTGTTCCGGAAATCGACCAGATGCGCCAGGTTGATCGATTCGAAATCGACGTGGCCCTGGCACATGATGGCCATGATCACCGCGCGCCTGAGCACGTCGTCGCGAGAGAGCGCGAGACCGCGCTCGATCGGCAGGCACCCCTGGTCGATGTGGTCGTAGTAGGCGTCGAGCGCTTTCGCATTCTGGCTGTAGGTGCTGCCGATGCGCCCGATCGCCGACACGCCGAGCGCCACCAGATCGCAATCGGGTTGCGTGCTGTAGCCCTGGAAGTTGCGATGCAGCCGGCCCTGGCGCCGGGCGATTGCCAGGGCGTCGGTGGCCAGGGCGAAGTGGTCCATGCCGATGTAGACGTAGCCCGCGGCCGTCAGCGTGGCGATCGCGCGCGACAGCATGGCGATCTTCACGGCCGCGTCCGGCAGGTCTGCCGTGGCGATGCGGCGTTGCGACTTGAACCGCTCCGGCAGGTGCGCATAGGCGTAGAGCGCGATGCGATCCGGTCGCAGCGCGCACACCTGCGCCAGCGTGCGGTCGAAAGACGCCACGCTCTGTCGCGGCAGGCCGTAGATGAGGTCGACGTTGATCGACTGGAACCCCAGCGCGCGCGCTGCCGCCACGCGATCGAACACCTGCGCGGCCGGCTGCACCCGGTGGACGGCCTTCTGGACGGCGGGATCGAAATCCTGAACGCCGAAGCTCAGCCGGTTGAATCCCAGCGTACGCAGGTGCGCGAGCCGCGGCTCGTCGACTGTTCGAGGATCGATCTCGATCGCGTACTCGCCGTTCGGCGCGAAGGCGAAGGTCTCGCGCAGGAGGCGCATCAGTTCGGTGAGTGCGGCATCGTCCAGGAAGGTCGGGGTGCCGCCACCCAGGTGAAGCTGGCTCACCGGCGTGCGCGGGCCCAGGTGCTCTGCATGCATCGCGATTTCGCGGGCGAGGTAGCCGAGGTACTCGGTGCCGCGCGACGGGTGCCGGGTCACGACCTTGTTGCACGCGCAGTAGTAGCAGAGCGCGGCGCAGAACGGCACATGCACATAGACCGAGACCGGGGCGTTCCCCGCACCGATGCCCTGCCGCCGCTGGCGCGCAGCGGCCTCGTAGTCTTGCGGCCCGAATGCTTCGACGAATCGGTCGGCGGTCGGGTAAGAGGTGTAGCGAGGGCCCGCCACGTCGAAGCGGGCGAGCAGTTCAGGCGTGACGGCCACCGGCAGGCGATCGGTGCGGTCGGCGAGGGCGGTGGCGTTCATGCGCGTCTCCGAAAGAGGATTCGTCGCATCGTCGCCGGGACGCGCCGAACTGTCCTTGCTGCAGATCAAGGATGTGTCCGGATCGACCAGATCGTCAAGAGCGTTGCCTTCGAAGATCGCAAGTCCGCGGTCAGCTCGCCCGACGCGCTCGCGCGTGGGTCCTCAATCTCCCGAGTGGGTGGCGAAGGCACGCACGGTGGCGCTGTCCGCTCAAGGCTTTCCGAGTTGTTCGGCGACCTGCCGCGCCGAGACGCCCACGTCCGCGACGGCCTTGCGCAAGTCAATCTCTGTCACATCAAGTTGCTGCGTCCAGTACTGGATCTCTTGCGGCTCGTTGATGTCGATCCGGCTGCGGTCGGGGACCCCGGTTTGCTGAAGGTTGTCGGCCATGGTGATTCCTTTACGGTTGGAGCTTGCCTTCGATCGAATCGTCGAGCGTCTTGCCGATGGCGGCGCCGATCATCATCTTGGTGGCGGCAATCAGTTCGCCATGCTTGTTGTCCCAGTAATAGCCCGTGGACGGCGTTACCTTGATCACCGTGATTCGCGCGTCATGCTTACCCTCGGTGAACCACGTTTTCATGATCGGGCTCCAGAGCTCCTCGATTCGGGCGGGATCGCGGCTGACGGTGGCGGTTCCTTCCAGTGTGAGGAAGCCCGAGTGCTTCGAACTCTGAAGAAAGATACGCACACGAGGGTCCGCAGCGATTTCGCTGTTTTTGTGGCTGTCCGAGGCGCTCAGAAACCAGAGGTTGCCCGCGTCGTCGGCCTTCTCGACGCTCATGGGCCGAATGCCTTGCGTTTCGCCCATCGGTGCACTGGTACAGAAAAAACACGAGCCCGCATCCTCAGAAATCTCCTGGATGCGCTGCATTGCATCGGCACCGGAAAGATTCCTGTGGTTCTCTTCCGGTTGGTTTTTGTTGATGGAATCCATCGAGCTTCTTCCTTGGTCGTGATTGAAGAAACGATTAACCGGCGGGTTGCGCCCGCCGGATGTAGGAGAAGCGACAGCGATCAGGTCCGCGAGCATGTTTGCTGCCGCAGAACTGCGCCAGACGATCGACTGAAATACGTGCGTGCACTGGCAAGTGCACGCTGGAGGCCTACCTTCAATCACGCAGCGGGATGACCGCAGTCATTCGCAAACCTCCGACAATTCCCTTCTTGTGTCAGGGACCCCCTGATGCCGTCCAGCAAGGCTCGGTGCCGGTCGGACTTTCTTTTGCCAGATTGGAGAGTCGTCGTGCAGCCGAGTGAACCAAAGAAGAATGAACGGAGCCCAGGGCTCGTACCCGCCACGGCAACGCTGAGCACGCTGGCTGCCGTCCTGCCCGAACTCAAGCTCATGATCGGTCTGGTCACGGGATGCGTGGTGATCGCCGCGCTGTACTTCGGACGCGAAATCCTCATCCCGCTGGCGCTGGCAGTCCTGCTCGGTTTCGTACTGGACCCGCTGGTGGTTCGCCTCAAGCGCTGGGGTCTTCCCCGCGCACCGGCGGTGATTCTCGTGGTGCTGTTCGCGCTGGGCATGGTGGGCCTGGCAGGCCTGTTCTTGGGAAACCAGGTCAGTTCGCTCAGCGCAGAGCTGCCGACCTACCAGAGCAACATCAAAAGCAAGCTGGGGAATCTGCGCGAGAGTGCGCGCCGCCCCGGCATGTTCGATGGGGTGATCAAGACGTTCGACACCTTCAAGAGCGAAGTCGACCAGGCGGCCCCTGCAACCCCGGCCGCCCAGCCTCCGGTGCCGGCCCGCGGCAAAGCTGTTGTTCCGGCCGCCGCTCCCGTCCCGCAGCAAGTGCAGCTGGCCGAGCGGCCACCCTCGGCGTTCGGACAGGTGCTCAGTGCGCTGGATGCAGTCAGTGGGCCGCTGGCCAATGCCGGCATCGTGCTGGTGTTCGTGGTCCTCATCCTGCTCGACCGGCTGGACTTGCGTGACCGGCTGCTGCGCCTGTGGGGCGGCAGCCTGCACCGCTCGACCGACGCCATGGATGAGGCCGGGCAACGCATCAGCAAGTACCTCACGATGCAACTGGTCGTGAACCTGAGCTACGGCGTGCCCATGGCACTGGGTCTCTGGTTCATCGGGGTGCCCGGTGCGCTTCTATGGGGGGCGGTGGCCGCCGTGATGCGGTTCGTTCCGTACATCGGACCGATGATCTCCGCGGTGTTCCCGCTGGCGCTGGCCTTTGCGGTGGATCCGGGATGGAGCATGGTGCTGTGGACGGCCGGACTCATCGTCACGCTCGAGATGATCAGCAACAACGTGATCGAACCGTGGCTGTACGGCGCCAGTACGGGCCTGTCGGCCATGTCGCTCATGGTGTCGGCGACCTTCTGGACTGCGCTGTGGGGTCCGGTCGGGCTGATCATGTCGACGCCACTGACCGTCTGTCTGATGGTGATCGGGCGGCATCTCCCTCGACTGCGTTTTCTGGATGTATTGCTGGGCAGTGCCCCGGCCCTGGACACACCCACCCGCATCTATCAACGCCTGATTGCAGGCGACGTGGAAGAGGCCACGGAACTGGCCAGCGAACAGGTGGAGACCGGCAATGTGATCGGCTTCTACAGCGAGACCGGACTGCCCGTGTTGCGCATGGCCTCCAGCGATCACGCCAGCGTGGCGACGGCAGAGCACCGGCATCGCGTGGTCATGGGGATGGACGCACTCATCGACGAGCTTCGCGATCAGCATCCCGCCCCGGAGGGCCCGGCCAACGAGCAGATCATCTGCGTGGGTGGCAAATGGGAGGTCGATACGCTGGCCGCGCGGATGCTGGCGCACGCACTCTCGCTGGAGCACTTGCGTGCCGGCACCCGTGCGGCAGGACCGGTGACTGCCGAGCACGTCGCCGGGCTTGAGCTGGCGAATGCCCGCGTGGTGTGCCTCTCCTATTTCAGCCCCGAGCCAGCCATCGCGGCGCGCCACTTCTGCCGGCGGCTGAAACGCCGCTGGCCCGACGTGAAAATCGTCCTGGGGCTCTGGAACGCCCCGGCCGAGATGCTGGGCGAACAGGCCCGCCAGGCGCTCGAAGCGGATGTGGTCGTCACGTCGATCGGCGAAGCGGCCGTGCAGATTTCGGCCTTGATGGGCACTGCGCCCAGCGAGGGTTTCATGGCTGCTGTGGTGCCAGAGGCCGATGCCGTTCGCGTCGCCGCATTGCACGCCAGCGGTGCGCTCGACGAGCGGGCGCGACCCCTGTTCGACGCCGCTGCGCAACGTGCCGCGGACATCTTCGACATGCCCATGGCGATGGTCTCCCTCATCAACGACAGCGAGCAGTCCGTGCGGGGCTCGCACGGTGCGCTGCGACCGGCGACTGGCGAAGCGGCCGCTGCCGTGCACGGCAGCGACTTCAACATGCCGCGCAGCATGTCGATGTGCGGGCACGTGGTGGCCAATGCCCAAACCCTGGTGGTGCCGGACATCGGCAAGGACCTTCGATTCGCAGGCAACCCTGCGCTGTCCGGAAAAGGCCTGCGCTTCTATGCCGGTGCTCCGCTGAGGGAGTCGTCGGGTCAGGTGATCGGCACCCTTTGCCTACTCGACACCGAGGCCAGGCTGTTCACCCAACGCGAAGTCCGGCTGATGGAATCCATGGCGAAGGACCTCATGAATTCACTGCGTGCGAGTGTGCTGCAGTGGGGAGAGCTCGTGGTGCCGGTCGCAGAAGGGGTGCCAACGAATTCCGCGACGGTCGCACAGGCCATACCGTCCGCGTGAGCTGAAGACCCGTCGGCCGCGTGGCACGGGTTGCGCGTTCAGCGCGAGGCGCGCGCCGAGCGCCCGCATGACTTCTGAGTGCTCGTCAACCGTTACTGGACGGCGCGTGCAAGCGGCTGCGCATCGATCAGCCGGGAGGCAAGTTGCGCGGTCAGTGCCAGCGTCGCGAGCTCGCGGTGTTGCAGGCCCTCGTCCTCGCTGAAACTGTACGAATACAAGGTGCCGTACACGTCGCCGTCTGCCAACACGACGGGCGCGCTGAGGTAGCAGGACGCATTGGCGCGAACGTTCCCTGCCTGCACCACGAAGGCCATCTCGAGCGGGTCGGCGGCGTCGCACGCAAAGTGCATGGGTGTGCGCAGCGCCGCGGGGCGACCGACGCGATCGCCTTCGTTCCACTCGGTGACGAAAGTCGCTTCCATCCGGTGCTGATCTCGCAGCAAGCGCAGGACCCTGTGCATCGACGCATGGAGCAGTGGGTCCGTTCCGTCGGGCGTGGCGATCAGCAGATCGGAGACCTTGACGTCGATGTCAGCCGGGCGAGTGATGGGGTCGAAGGTAAACATGGTGTTCGGGGTCGAGTGGGGGTGTGGGTGTCGGAAAGACCGGTGCTTTGCGCCTGGCAACAGACGTCAGTGCGTGCTGTGGTTTTCAAGGTCGACTTCAAGTCGAAGTTGTCCGGCACGGGCGCCTTTGCCGGAGCGTGGGGGTGGCTCGCACAGGCCGCATGTGAAATGCCGGACGTTCTCGAACGGCAGCGTGACGGTGTGCGCACCGCATTCGTTGCAGGGCGTCACTGCCAGCATGCGTTGCTCCATGAATCGCACCAGCGACCAGGCGCGCGTGATGCTCAGCATCGGCTCGATGCCGGCCAGCCCGACCTGTTCGGTATACAGGTCGTACGCCTTGATCAGCGCGTCGACGTTGTCCAGCGGGCTGGTTTTGGACAACCACGTGAACACGCTGTAGAAAAGAGACGCATGCACGTTGCCCTGCCATGCGAGAAACCAGTCCGTGGAGAAAGGCAGCTGGCCCTTGGACGGTGACCGCTGGGCGACTTCCTTGTACAAGCGCAGCAGCCGCTCATAGGGCAAAGGCGTCTCGGCTTGCAGCACCTGCAGACGTGCTCCGAACTTGATGAGCTCGACGGCGCGACCGAGATGGCGTTGCTGGGTCAGCAGGCTGTCACTGGTCTTCATCGGTGCTCTCCAGCGCTTCCGCATAGCGACTCGACATGACGAGCTGGGCGTGCAGTCGGTCGGTCACTTCGTTGTGGACACGGCGGTTGCGGTGCTGGCCGGTAATCAGCGACCACACCAGGTCATCGGATGCGCGGAAGCGACAGAGCAGTGTGGTGCCGCTTGCCAGCTTCATGACCTGGGCGGGCGACAAGGCTTCGATCAGTTCGGCCGAATCCTGCGAGATGCCCAGCCGGAACAGCGCCTGTGCCTTGTCAAGCCGGATCAGGCTTTGCGCCAGCATCAGGTAGGTGAGATTGGCTTCGCGGATTTCGGCCAAGACCTGTTCGTTCGTCATTCAAACCCTTGGGTGCTGCGCGGCGGTTCGACGCGCCGTGGTGTGGTGGGAAATTGCAATAGAAAGCATTAAAAATCGGGCTTCAGTTTTCTTTGTCATCGATTTGTGAAATGTCTGCGCGCCATCGCCCCGCATCGGTCACTCGCTGGATAAGATTGCGCCGCCCATGACAACCACCGCCATCTCACTTCAGATCCTGGTTGTCGACGCGTGCGTGACGTCGCGCGACGCGACCTCCGAACTGGTGCGGTCGCTGGGACACGACGCCATCCCGATGCCGGATCGCAGCCAGGCTGCGGATTGGCTGAGCCGCAACACGGCCGATGTCATCCTGCTCGATTGGGACCCTTCGCTTTCGATGGCAGGACGCGCGCGGGTGGCAATGCCCTTCGCGCCATCCGACGGCTGGCAGGCCGTGATCCTCGTGTCGGACCCGCGCAATGCCACGCCATCTCCGCGCGTCCTTCCTGAAGGCGTGGACGACTGGCTGGATCGGCCGATCGATGCGTCGCTCCTGGCAGCCCGCCTCCAACGATGCGCTCAGCTTCTCACCCAGCAGCGCTGGCTGCAGTCGCGTATCCAGCGAATGCGCGGCATTCAGGACAACATCCTGGATGCGGTGCTGACGGTCGACCAAACGGGAGTCGTGGTCGAAGCCAACTTGACCGCCTGCCGCACCTTCTGCAACGGCGAAGTGGGCAGCTTGAAGGGCGCCAACGTGAAAACGTTCACCGGCCTTCACCTGGCTGCGCTGGTACGCACGCAGCGTCTGCGCCTCACGACGGGCGACGGACAAAGTTTCATGGCGCAGGTGTCAGTGAGTTTGTGGGAAGAGGCCGGCGCTCAGCGCGTCACCCTGGTGATCAAGGACCTCACGGACATCCTGCGCAACGAGCGCATGCGCGATGAGTTCCTTGCGACCGTGAGCTATGAACTGCGCACGCCGCTGACCTCGGTGCTCGGCGCTGTCAGCCTGCTGGTTTCGGGGGCCGCCGGTCCGCTGCCTGCGCAGGCCATGCCGCTGGCGGAAGCAGCACAGCGCAACGGGAAGCGTTTGAGCAAGTTGATCGATGACGTGCTCGATCTCAC
The DNA here is from genome assembly GCA_041424275.1 of Variovorax sp. Lineage (GTDB taxonomy): Bacteria > Pseudomonadota > Gammaproteobacteria > Burkholderiales > Burkholderiaceae_C > Variovorax. The sequence continues at coordinate 60,282 of JBGMOF010000056.1, read as the reverse complement.
CAAGCTCGAAGGCGATCGCATGGTGTTGCACGTCCAGCCACAGCCGCTGGCCCCGCTGATGCAGGAAGCCGTGAAAGCGAACCAGGGCTACGCGACAGGGCAGGGCGTGAAGATCGAGGCATACCTTGACCGGGGCAGCAACGCGCTGGCATCTGTCGATGCGGACCGCCTGTTGCAGGTGATGGCCAATCTGCTGTCCAACGCGATCAAGCACACGCCCGCAGGCGAAACGGTCACGTTGCGGCTGGAAGCTTCAGAGGCTGGCCATGCCATCCTGGTTTCCGACGCCGGACCAGGCGTGCCCGAGACGTACCGTCCGTTCCTGTTCGAAAAATTCTCTCAAGCCGACGCGAGCGACGGTCGCGCGGTGGGTGGCACGGGGCTGGGCCTGCACATTGCAAGGCTGCTGGTCGAGCGCATGGCCGGCCGGATCGAACTGGTGCCGGACGCGGGGCGCGGCGCGACCTTGCGTGTCTGGTTGCCGCAGGCCCTGCCCGCTGGCACCGGCGCGCAAGCTTCCATCACTCGCGAGGCGCTCATCACATGAACGGTCTGCGACGTGTCATGTGCGTGGAGGACGACCCAGACATTCGGCTGATTCTGGAGTTCAGCCTGCGCGCCGTCGGCGGCCTGGATGTTTGCCTGGTCGCCAGCGGGCAGGCGGCGCTGGCAGAGGTCGAAGCGTTCCAGCCCGACGTGGTGCTGCTGGACGTCATGATGCCGGGTTGGTCGGGGCCCCAGACCCTGAAGGCATTGCGTGAACTGCCCTGCATGACGGGCGTGCCAGTGGTTTTCTTGACGGCAAAGGCCATGCCGGACCAGGTGGAAGACCTGCTGCAGTACGGCGCGACGGGCGTGATCGTGAAGCCCTTCGATCCCGTGCGCTTGCCACAGGATGTGCGGATGTACTGGGAGCATGGCCGTGGACGTTGATCCTCGAGCCGCCGCCCCGTCCTTGCCGGCGGCAGCGCGGCAGGGGTTCGAGCAACTGCGACGGCAGTTCGTCGACGGGCTCCCGGGCCGAATGCACGAGATCGGATCGGCCCTCGACCCTCAAGACCGGCACCAGGCCTTGCACCGGCTTGTCGGCGCGGCGGGAAGCTATGGTTTCGCGTCGCTGAGCCAGGCAGCACGGGCTGCCGATGCATTGACGGGGGCGGCGGATGCCCCGGCCTACCGAAGCGCCTGGGCTGCTTTACAGGAATGCGTCGCGCTGGCGCGCGGTGAGATGGGCCCTCCGGGCAACTCCATCGACTGTTCACGCAGCGGCGACACAAATCCGTGACATTCGAAACCAGCCGATCGGCTCCAATTCCGGCTCTGTCCGAATAAAGAAACTACCGATGAAACTTTTGCATCGCATCGAAGGCAACAACGTGCTGGTCGTCGAGTTGCGTGAAGACAATCTTGACGCTGGCAATGTCAGTGCCTTCAAGGAGGAAATCCAGCACCTGATCGTGGACCTCACGCGTGTCGTGCTGGACATGCATGGCGTCAAGTTCATTGACAGCTCGGGCCTCGGCGCGCTCATCTCCTGCCTGCGCCAGCTCAACGCCCGACAGGGTGACGTTCGCCTCTGCCGCATGTCGCCGTCGGTCACTGCCTTGTTCGAACTCATGCGCATGAATCGGGTGTTCGGCATTCACGCTTCCTGCGAAGAGGCAGTGGCTTCCTATGGATGACAGCGCACGACTGCAGCGATGCAAAGCAACGGTTGCCGGCCTGTTGTCCGCCCTGTGCCTGACAGTTGCAGGCTTCACGGCGCTTTCATGGTCGGATTCGGCGCAGGCCGGTAGCGCTGCGGACCGTGTGAGCGCGTCGGGGAAGTTACGGGTCTGCATCTGGACCGACTATTACGGCATCACCTACCGCAATCCGCGCAACAAGCAATTGGCAGGCGTGGACATCGAGCTGTCGGCAGCGTTCGCCCGTCAGCTGGGGGTCGAACTGGCCTATGTCGAGTCCTCTTTCCCCCGACTGATCGATGACCTGGTGGCCGAGCGCTGCGACATCGCCATGCATGCCGTCGGCATCACGCCGGTGCGCCAGGCCGCCCTGCGTTTTTCCCAGCCTTATCTTCGCAGCGACATCTACGGCGTCACGACGCGCAGCAGCCGGATGGTTCGCAACTGGGAGGACATCGACCGGCCGGGCGTCAAGGTGGCGGTGCAAAGCGGGACGTTCATGGAGCCCGTCATGCGCGATGCGCTGAAGCAGGCCACGCTCGTGTCGATTCTGCCGCCGATGACGCGGGAGCAGGAACTGGAGGCCGGTCGCGTCGATGTATTCATGACCGACTACCCCTACAGCCGACGGCTTCTGGACAACGCCGACTGGGCCCGTCTGGTCGCCCCGCCGACGCCTTTTCACAGCGTGCCGTATGCCTACGCCGTGAAGCCGGGTGATGACGAGTGGCTGCGCACCGTCGATGCGTTTGTCGCCAGCATCAAGCGTGACGGGCGGCTCGAGCGAGCCGCTCTCAAGTACGGGCTGGGCGAGATCGTCGTGAAGCCATGAAGGCTGCCGCCGCATCCGTCGAACGCGCTTTGCGGACGCGGGTGCGCCAGCTGCGTTGGGCAGCCGTGGCCGCGATGGTGCTTGTCACCGGGCTGGCCGCCGCCTACCTCTGGCTGGCCTGGCGGGATATCGAGAAGTCGGCCTTCGAGGAACAAGGGCTCTATTCGCGCGTGCTGGAAGTCCAGACGAATGCAGCCCTCGGGAGCCTCGCTGCGACAGTGCATACGGTCGGCGAAACGATCGAAAACACCAAGTCCGGCCCCAATCTTGCGGACGTCCAGTCGCTGATGGCAGACGCCATCCGGGCCCAGTCCGCGCTGCGCAGCCTGTCGTTGCTGACGGCCAGCGGCACGGTTCTGGCCAGCACCTCACCCGCCAACGTCGGGCATCGTGTGGACCTCGCGCTTCTGGGTGGGATGCCGGCGGACTCCGCCGAAACGCTGGGCAACTGGCTGCCGCTGCGAGATCTGTCGGAGCTGGGCGTGAAGCCGGACCAGGCGCGACGCGACGACGGAATTTCTGCATTGCCGCTGCGGCGTCGTGTCGATATGGCGTCTGACGGGCCCTTGCTTCTGGTGGCATTGCTCAATCCGGACTCGTTCGCCACCCAGAACCACGTGCTGATCGGCGATGCCGCCGAGCGCAGCGCCCTGTGGTCTTACGAAGGTCAATTGCTGGTCCGCGGCAGCGCGGTGCCGATGGCCGCGGGCGAGACCTCCTCGCGACTGGCACCGTTTGCGCGGTTCCTGCCGGCGCGCGAGCATGGCAGTTATGTCGACACAGGCATGGATGGCACGCGATCCATCGGGGCGTTCCGCACGCTCCGGCATTGGCCGGTGCTGGTCGTCGTCGAGCGTCCCTATGCCGAGATCTGGGGTGAATTGCTGGGTCGCGCCAAATGGGTCGGCATCGTCGCGCTTGCCGCGTCGTTGGCGTTGGGAGCGACGGCAATGCTGCTGCTGCGTGGTCTGCGCAACCAGCGTCGTGCACAGAGCGAGCTTGCGACATTGCACGGTGAGGTCATACGCAGCGAAGAACGCTGGAAACTTGCGCTGGAAGGTGCAGGCGACGCCGTGTGGGACTGGGACATCGCGGGCGGCACGGTCCATTGCTCGCCGAGATGGCGGGTCCTGCTCGGTCATGACGCAAACGACGAAGTCTGCAAATTCATCGACTGGATCGGATTTGCGCACGCGGACGACGCGGGTCGTTTGCAAGCCGCGCTTTCCGGTCATCTCGCCGATGCGACGTCCGTCCTGCACTGCGAGGTTCGCATGCGGTGCGGTGACGGGCAATTCAAGTGGGTGCTGCTGCGTGGCATGGTGACGCCCCAGCGCGACGCCGCAGGCCGCCCCGTGCGGCTGATCGGAACGCTCACCGACGTGCACCAGCGCCACGTCGCCGAGGTCGCGCTGGTCGCAAGCCAGGCGCGGCGCGACGCGGTGCTGCAAAGTGCTCTTGATGCGATTGTGACGGTGGATGCGAAGGGCAGGGTCATCGACTTCAATCCCGCCGCAGAAACCATATTTGGACGCACAGCGGCCAGCGTCGATGGACAACCGATCTACGACCTGCTCGTGGCGCCGGCCGAGCGTAGCGCGCTGCTGGAACGCATGGCGACCTTTCGCGCAACGGGCAACGACTGGGCCATCAACCGCCGTCTTGAGGTCAATGCAGTGCGTGCGGACGGGACGCTCTTCCCGATCGAGTTGACCGTCGTGCCAGTCCAGGCGGGCGGCCAGCAACTGTTCACCGCAACGATGCGGGATATCTCCGAGCGGCGATGGACCGAGCGCGCCCTGCGCGACAGCGAGGCACGCGCGAGGGCGACCTTTGAACAGGCGGCGGTGGGGGTGTTGCAGCAAGGCGAAAACAGACGGTTTCTGCGCGTCAATCAGACGCTGTGCGCCATGCTGGGCTACGACAGGGATGAATTCCTCGCGCTGAGCGCAGACGCTTTGGTTCACCCGGAGGACATAGCGCAAGGCAAGGTCGACATGAAAGCGCTCTTTGACGGCGACCTCGCGAATTTCGCACAGGAGAAGCGCTACCGGCACAAGGATGGACGCTACCTTTGGGTGCGACTCACGGCGTCGCTGGCCCGGGACAACGAGGGCCGCGGGTTGTACATGATCGGCATCGTCGAGGACATCGAAGAGCAACGGCGCACGCAGAAGGACTTGCAGGCTGCACGACGGCGCGAGTTGCAAATCGGTGCCCGCATCCAGCAGTCGCTGCTTGTGACCGCCCCCACGGTCGCGTTGCCCGGAGTCTGGCTCAGCAGCCACAACCTGGCCTCACAGGAGATCGACGGCGATTTCTTCGAAGTGATTCGGCCTGGCCCGCATTGCATCGATCTGATTGCGGGAGACGTGATGGGCAAGGGCGTCAACGCGGCGCTGATGGGCGCCGCCGTCAAGATGCAGTTCAGTCGCTCTCTGGTCGAATTGATGTTGGGCGGGGAGGGCGCTGTCACACCACAGCCGGCGCAGATCCTCGACGCAGTGCATCGCGCCATGACGCCGCACCTGCAGGCACTCGACGCTTTCGTGACCCTCTGCTATCTGCGCATCGACCTGGCGCGCGGTCTGCTGTGCTGGGCCGGTTGCGGGCACGAGGAGGTCATGCTGGTGCGCGCCAACGGAAGCACCCGACTGCTGAGCAACCAGCAGCCACCCCTGGGCGTGCTGACTGAAACGCACTTCGTGCAGGACGAGATCGCCGTCAAAGCAGGCGACGCACTGCTGATGCATTCGGACGGCGTGTCCGATGCCCTCACGCCTGCGGGTGAACGTGTGGGTCACGCCAGGGTGCACCAGTTGTTCAAATGCCTTGCGCAGCTGCATCCCAGTCCAGCGGCAGTGCTCACGCGGCTGCAGCAGACACTGCTGAAACATTGCACCATGACCGACGACGTGACGCTGGTGTCCGTGCGCATCGGGGACCCTGTCACCGCACCCTCGAGGCTCGAGTTACCCGCGAACACGTCTTCGATCGCACTGGTGCGTGAGTTCGTGGCCGACGGGCTCAGCGGCACCGGTATGGATGAAGTCGAGGGTGGAATTTTTACGGTGGCCGTGGTGGAAGCCTTCACCAACATCTTCAGGCATGGCCAGGGACTGGTCGAGGGCGCGCCGATTGAAATTCTGCTGAGCCGCGCGACGCACGAGGTGGTCGTTGAACTGGTCTACGTGGGCGAGCGCTTCGAACCGCCACAAGAGATCGCTCCCACTGATTTCGGTGAGTATCCGGAAGGCGGTTTCGGGTTGACCATCATCCAGAAGGCCTGCGACCAGGTGGACTATGGACACAGTGCGGGCGTCAACACGATTCGCATGGTGCGCTGGATCGAAAACGAGGCGCCCATGCTCGAACTCGATTATTTGCAATGTTGACACACCTTGCCGGTCACTCGGCGCTCCAATAGAGCCCAGTTCAGCACACCCCGACCAAGGACCTTTCCATGTTTACCTTCCTCAGAATGTCGACCCGTTCACAGCGTCATGGAGCCACGCGCCACGCCGTGTCCGATCATTTCCTTGCCGATGCACCGGTCCCCATCGTGGTCTCCAACCTGTCGTCCAATCCCGTGGACAGGCTGATGGCCCGCATCGACCACTACATGCATTGCGAACTCGATGTGCAATACGACCACGCGCGCCCGGACGAGGTCCGCGCCCAGTTGCGTGAAGAACTCGAGCAGGAATTGGCCAACGCACGGCTGGCCGGGTGGCTGCTGACTGGCAACGCGTCGCAGGTCTCGGCCAACGACGCCATGCTGCTGCCTGGCGCACGCGCCTGATACTTTTCAACCACCGACGGCCCACCTGACTCGCCATGCACATTGCGCTCCTCGAAGACGACGTTGACCAGCGCGACCTGGCCTGTTTGTGGCTTGAATGCGGCGCACACAGCGTCAGTGTGTTCGGAACGGTCGTCGAGATGGTCGATGCGCTGAAAGTCCATCGCTTCGATTTGCTGCTGCTGGACTGGATGCTGCCAGACGGCAACGGTGGCGAAGTCGTTCAGTGGGTGCGCGCGAACCAGGGTTGGTCGGTCCCGATCATCGTGTTGACATCGCGCGACGATGAAGCCACGGTGGTCCAGGCGCTTGGTTCAGGAGCCGACGATTACCTGGTCAAGCCGGCGAAACAGCAGGAACTGCTCGCACGCATCGTCGCCGTGACCCGGCGCACCCAAGCGGGCGGACTGCCGGTGTTGCGCATGGGCGTCTATGAAATCGATGTAACCCAGCACCGCCTCTCGATGGACAAGGTCGAGATCTCACTTACGCAAAAAGAGTTTGAGCTGTCTGTCTATCTTTTCCAGAACCCCGGAAAACTCCTGTCGCGCGATCATCTGCTCAACCGGGTATGGGGCATGAACGCCGAAGTCGATACGCGGACCGTGGACACCCATGTGAGCCGGCTTCGCAAGAAGCTCAAACTGGATGGGAACAGCGGGTGGAAGTTGCAGCCGGTGTATGGCTATGGCTACCGTCTTGACCGCATCGACGTTGTCGCCTGATCGTGCCCTGGTCGATCAGGCGTGCTTTACACCCCACGGCTGCGCTTCAACGTCTTGGACGGCGACTCTCCAAATGCCAGGGTATACCGGGCAGTGAAGATGCCGTGATGCGCGAAGCCCCAGCGATAGGCGATAGCGCTCACGCTGCCATCCGTCGCACCGTTGAGCATCTCGTTGCGTGCGCCATCCAGCCGCAGGCGCCGCAGATATTCCATGGGCGTGACGCCCCGGAACTGGCGGAACGCCAGCTGTAGCGACCTCGGACTGGTCTGCGCCGCCACTGCGATCTCTTCGAGCAGCAGCGGATCGGTCACATGCGCATGCATGAAGTCGATGGCCCTTTTCACGTTTCGGGGCGCCGGGGACGCAATTCGCCGAGTCAAGCAGATTGGAATAGTTGTGCGGAATTCCTTCCACGAACATGGAAAGGATGGCCTCTTTCAGGCTGGCGACCGCGGCCGGTGCGGCCCGCAATGGCGCGTCACCCTGCAAACCGTTCATCAATGCCTGGGCGACGGCGAATATGAATCTGGAAGCGCCCGACTCCTTTTGGAAATAAGGCAGAAAAACAACCCGCTTGCGCACCGGTTGTTCTGTAATCAGCGCAATATGGCGATGTAATTCAGCGCTCCTCATTGCGAGGATTTTGAATTCGCTTTGCGGTGAATAGGAAACGGCTCGTATCGTGAACAAATCCACGATTGCGCCGTTGCCGACCTCGGGCGCCGTCATTTTTCCGGCAACGGTTTGCAGGAAAACGGCGCCATTGACCGGAAGCGACATTCCATACCCGTCGAATGGTTCATCGAATATCAGTTCGAAGCCTGAACGCGAACTGCCGGTCGCAAAGCAGATGCCGTCCGACAGCACCACATTCGCCTTCAGATCGGGGGGCTTCCCCTCGCCAGCCCTGAGCCCAAACGGGGCGTCAAGCCCCGAAAGCCATGACATCGCACTGTCCATAGTGCGGGACTGGAAGAAAGTGGCCGGAGGGGTCTGGTCGGCCAAATCCGGAACGAAAGTGGACTGATCGCTTTTGATAAGCATGCGGCCTCGCGCAAATTAATTAAAAAACCCTCTTTCAACCGTCCTTTCCGATTCAAGACGTCAATTCTAAAGACGGAACCATTTCGCAAGGAAACGACTGCGATGTCGCATGCAAGCGCACTTAGTTTCGTAAACGAGATAGTTTCTGCGCTTTTGGTCATGGCACCGCTAATGGGCGCTCAAGGTGCGCGTTAGTTACCCGAAATAAAGGTGCGACGATTTTTCGTGGCGTTCTTTCCGGACGCGGCGGCCAGTCCTTGCACAACGGTCCTCGACTTAATTGATGTACATCCATGAAAAAGCTTTCCACCAAACAACTTCTGATTTCCACCTTCATCGCACTGGCCATGCTGGTGTTTCTGGTGAGCTTCATTTCCTTGCGATCGCTGAGCGCGGCGGATGCGCGTTTTTCCGGCTATTTCGATGGCCTCGCAGAGCGTGGCAGGCTGGTGACGGCATTTCGATCCGCAGCCAACCGCCGGGCGCTTGCGGTTCGCGACATGGTGCTGGTTGCCAACTGTTGCTGAGAGGGATGCAGCCAAGGCACTTGCCGTCGCAGCCAATGGCGAACTGCAAACCAGCTTGAAGAAGCTGGCCGCCAAGCTGGCGGAACCCGGTGGCGGCTCGGATCGCGAGCGCGCACTGCTTGTCAAGATCGAAAGGGTGGAGTCGCAGTATGAACCTGTCGCGCTGTCGATCATCGATCTCATTTCGTCCGGCAAGCGCGAAGCCGCGATCGAGAAGCTGAACAACGTCTGCCGACCCTTGCTCGTGGAGTTCGTTGCGGTTGTCAGGGAGTACACAGATACCATCAAGGATCAGACGGTGGAGGCGGTCAACGGCTCCGAAGCAGCTTACGTGAGCCAGCGAAACACCCTGCTCGCGCTGAGCGGCTTTGCGGTCTTCGCCGCGGCCGCACTGGGCCTTTTCCTCACCCGCCGCATCTTCGGCGCACTCGGTGCGGAGCCGGCGGAGCTGAGCATCGCGGCGCATCAGATTGCGCAAGGCGACCTCCGTGAGATCGCGGGTGCCGCACAGGCACGCCAGGGCAGCGTTCTTGCATCCATGGGCGTGATGCAGAGCCAACTGGTCGAGCTCATCGGGCAGGTCCGAACGTCTGCAGACAGCATCGCTGCCGGCAGCGCCGAGATCGCTCAGGGCAACAACGATCTTTCAAGCCGTACCGAAGCCCAGGCTTCGGCGCTCGAGCAGACCGCTGCATCGATGGAAGAGCTCAACTCCACCGTCAAGCAGAACGCCCAGAACGCGGGCGAAGCCAACAAGCTCGCGGACGGTGCCAGCAAGGTCGCCCGACGCGGCGGCGAAGTCGTCGTGCAGGTCGTGGAAACGATGAAGGGCATCAACGACAGCAGCCGAAAGATCGCCGACATCATCGGTGTCATCGACGGCATCGCGTTCCAGACGAACATTCTTGCGCTCAATGCCGCAGTCGAGGCGGCTCGCGCTGGCGAGCAGGGGAGAGGCTTCGCAGTCGTCGCCTCGGAAGTTCGTAGCCTGGCTGGGCGCTCTGCCGATGCGGCGAAGGAAATCAAGTCGCTCATCAGCGCCAGCGTGGAGCGCGTCGAACAGGGCTCGGCGCTGGTGGACCGGGCCGGCGCAACGATGACTGAAGTCGTCGATTCGATCAATCGGGTGGCAGACATCGTCGGCGAGATCAGTGCCGCGAGCTCCGAGCAGAGCATCGGTGTCGCGCAGGTCGGCGAGGCGGTCACGCAGCTGGACCAGGCGACGCAACAGAACGCGGCGCTGGTCGAGGAAAGCGCGGCTGCTGCCGAGAGCATGAAGTTCCAGGCGGAGCAGCTGGTGCAGGCAGTCGCGGTGTTCAAGACAAGCGACTCGGCGATCTCCGGATCCACCGTCAGCGCGCCTTCGCGGGTACTGAAGCTTTCCGAGCACCGCGCATCGCCCGAGAAAAAGGTCGCACGCAAGCCTGGCTCGAGCGTCACGGCCCGGCCGCCCGCCCGTTCGCCGTCGCTTGCCAGCGGTGGTGCCAAGGCCGCCCGGACCGGCACCGACGACTGGGAGTCGTTCTGAAGCGCCGCCGATCAGCAAACCCAACCGAATACACGCCAGTTCTTGCATCATGAAAATCCTTATTGCTGACGACAGCCGGGCCATGCGCCAGGTCATCGCCCACATGCTTCGCGAGGCCGGTTTCCGCGGCCATCAGATCCTGGAGGCCAAGGACGGCGTGCAGGCTCTGGAGGTCGTTGCCACGGACGAGCCGGACCTCATCATTTCCGACTGGAACATGCCCGAGATGACCGGTATCGAGTTCCTGAAGAAGCTGCGCGACACGGGCAGCGAAACGCCCTTTGGTTTCGTGACCACGGAAGTGAGTCCGGCCATGCGACAGCTCGCCATCGAGAACGGTGCCCGCTTCCTGATCGGCAAACCCTTCACGAGCGACGACCTGCACGACGCGCTGTGCGACGTCATCGACTGAAGGCGGCCCACCATGCTCAAGCTACCCACTGCATTCCAGGTGAGCGAGTGTTTCCGCAAGATCACTCGCCGCGAAACCTCCGTCACGCTGCTGGCGAAGCCGGGCACAGCGAAACTGCTGTACGGGGGCACCTTCCACAGCGGCGACAGGACCGTCATCGCGATGTGCGCGGCGGACATCGCCTTGGCCGCCTACGCAGGTGCCGCGCTGTCGATGATTCCCGGCGAATCAGCGCAGGAGCGCGTGACGGCGGGCGTGCTGGACGAGATGCTGCAGGAGAACTTTGCTGAAGTGCTCAACGTCCTGACGCGCATCTACGTGGTACCGGAGACGGCCCGCGTGGCGCTGCTCGAGCCGATCTTCCCGCCGAACGAGATGCCCCGGACCCTCGTGCTGGCGGACCCTTCGGCGCCGATCGTCCGGGCCGACTACGAGATCGAGATCAGCGGCTACGGCACGGGCTACCTCGCTTTATGGAGCAAGGCCTGATGCGCGCGGGCGCCTCGTCTATCCGCAGTTCTGCGGAGTCCGACATCGAGATGCTGGCCCTGTGGTGTGGCAGGTCGACGCTGAGGGAAATCGAGAACACGTCCGAAGAACTGGCTCGTGCTGGCCTGTTGCTGACCCGCGCGATGTCCGTGCTTCGCGAGAAGTTCGCTGCGGCGCTTGCGGCAACCACCGATCTTGCGGACCCAGCCGAATGCCACCGAAATCTCGAAGCGGCAATGGTCGCCCTCCAGTGCGAAGACGCCCTCACGCAGATGCTCGACAGCATGCGCCGGCGCACGCTGATGATGGCCGACGTGCTGCGAGATCTCGTGTCGCCGCAGGCCGCGAACCCGACGCCGTCCGCCATCGTGCCGCTGCTGATCCAGGCTGTCACGGAGCTGGATGCCCATGGCGCGCGCCCTGGACCTGTGATGCAGATGGAAGCGGTCGCCGGCCCGGTTGAACTGTTCTGACATGCCGCTGCCCAAAGTCGCCCCTCCAGAAGACGCGGCCATGTCGCAATCCACAACCAACCCCTGCCTTGTACGAGTACCGCTGAAATGACCAAAACGATTCTTACCGTCGACGATTCGCCTTCCATCCGGCAGATGGTCGCGGCAACGCTGCGCTTCGGCGGCTACACCGTGGTGGAGGCTGTCGACGGGGTCGATGCCCTGACGCGTGCCAGCCAGCATGAGGACGTCGCTCTGGTCCTCACGGACCAGAACATGCCCAACATGGACGGCCTGACCTTGACGCGAAACCTGCGCTCGCAAAGCCAGTACGCCCAAACGCCCATCCTGATGCTGACGACCGAGTCGAGCGCCGAGATGAAGGCCGCCGGCAAGGCCGCCGGCCTGACCGGGTGGATGGTGAAGCCGTTCGATCCGAAAACGTTGCTCAGCGTCATCGCCAAAGTCCTGGACTGAGCGTCGATTTCCCATCTAGAACCAGAAGGAGTATGTCCATGGACATCGACATGAGCGAGTTCCTCGCAATCTTCGTGGAAGAAGCGCGCGAGCATCTCCAGGAGATGGAAGCCATGCTGTTGGCGTTGCGGATCGACACCGTGACCACCGACGATCTCAACAAGATATTTCGTGCCGCGCATTCGATCAAGGGCGGCTCCGCGACCTTCGGATTGACCAGCGTGACTGGACTGGCGCACGTGCTCGAGTCGCTGCTCGACAAGCTGCGCGACAAGCGGCTCGAACTCACGACGGACATGGTGGACGCTCTGTTGAGCAGCACCGACACGATCGGTGCCCAGATCAGCGAGCATGAGGGCCGCGGAGCGGTGGACCCGGCCGTCGTGGAGGCGCTGTGCGTGCGCATCCGCCAGCTCACGGAGGCCGAGGCCACCGTGGCACCGGCACCGCAGACGACGGCGCCTGCCAGGCCGCAAGGCGGGATCGAGGGGGTGGCCTTCGGCTTCTTCAGCGACGAAGAAACGGCGACCGAGGCGCCTGCGCCCGCTCCTGCTGCAATTGCCGCGAAAGCGTCAGTAGCCAAAGCGCTCGTGGAGCCGATGGTCGCCAGTGCACCCAGTCCTGCTGCGATGGCCGTGGCCACCCCGGTCGCAGCTGCCGCTGTTGCACCCCACGAATCCAGCTCGATCCGGGTCGGCGTCGAGAAGGTCGACCAGATCATCAATCTGGTGGGCGAACTCGTCATCACGCAGGCCATGCTCGCGCAGTGCGTGGATTCCGACAGTCCGCAACGTCTGGAAAAACTCAAGTTCGGTCTGGACCAGCTCGACCGCAACACGCGCGGCCTCCAGGAGGCGGCCATGGCGATCCGCATGATGCCGATCTCGGCGGTCTTCAATCGCTTTCCGCGGGTGGTGCGCGACGTCGCGAGCCGGCTCGGCAAGGAAGTGGAACTCAAGCTGGTCGGGGAAGGCACCGAACTGGACAAGGGGCTGATCGAGCGCATCGTCGATCCTCTGACCCACCTGGTGCGCAACAGCCTGGACCACGGGCTCGAAGCGCCAGCTGAACGCATCGCATGCGGCAAGGAAATCACCGGCACGATCACGCTGCGGGCAAGCCACCAGGGCGGCAACATCGTGATCGAAGTAAGCGACGACGGCAGGGGCCTCAACCGCGAACGCATCCTTGCCAAGGCCAGGGAGCGCGGCATCCCGATCGGCGACCAGCCGACCGATTCCGAAGTCTGGAACCTGATCTTCGAGGCGGGCTTCTCGACGGCCGACAAGGTCACCGACGTCTCCGGCCGCGGCGTGGGCATGGACGTCGTGCGCAGCAACATCCACAGCCTGGGCGGACGCGTCGAGATCCACAGCGAAGCCGGCGTCGGCACGCGCATGACCGTGCGACTGCCGCTGACCCTGGCCATCCTCGACGGCATGTCGGTGTCCTGCGGCGGCGAGGTGTTCATCGTGCCGCTGGCATTCATCATCGAGTCGTTGCGGCCTTCTGCGGAATCGATAATGACGATGAGTGGTCATGGCAGTGTCCTGAAGATCCGCGGCAAGTATCTGCCGATGGTCACGCTGCATGAACTGCTTGGCATGCCCGCTCCACCTGTCGTCGCCGATGAAGGGATCCTCATCGTCATCGACACGGAAGAGATGCGGATGGCGCTTTATGTCGACGCGTTGCTCGGGCAGCACCAGGTCGTCATCAAGAGCCTGGAAACCAACTACCGCAAGGTCCCCGGCATCTCCGGCGCCACGATCATGGGTGATGGCCGGGTCGCCCTCATCCTGGACACCGGGAGCCTGGGCCGGCTGGCGGCAAGCCAGCGACGCGACCGGGGCGTCACGGACAGCCCCCCCGCACCCACATCCATCAATCAACGTCCAACGCTGGAAATAGAACATTCATGACCAACTCCATTCACGTTGCGGAGAGAGCGTCCGCCCTTTCTCAAGCCGGCATGCTGACCTTCAAACTCGGTGCGGAACACTATGCCATCGACATCCTCAAGGTCCAGGAGATACGTGGCTACGAAGCCGTCACCCGGATAGCCAACGCACCGGAGTCGGTCAAGGGCGTGATCAATCTGAGAGGCAACATCGTGCCGATCATCGACATGCGTATCCGGTTCAACCTGCCGCTCGCCAAATACGACAGCTTCACGGTCGTGATCATCGTGAACGTTGGCACGCGGGTGGTCGGGATGGTGGTCGATGGCGTGTCCGATGTCGTGAGTCTGTCGCCGGAGCAGATCCAGCCCGGTCCGACCATGGCCGCGATCGACCAGAGTTGCATCACCGGCCTGGGGACGCTCGAGGATCGCATGCTCATTCTTCTGGACGTCCAGGCGCTGCTGTCCGACGTCGATTCACCATGAACGCGACCACGGACAGCGGGGATGCAGGCCATCGCGACTTCAAGTTCGGCCCCAGCGACTTCAAGCGCGTCCAGGATCTGATCTATCGCCATGCCGGCATCGCCATCGCCAACACCAAGGAGGAGATGGTCTACAGCCGGCTGTCGCGTCGTCTTCGGGCGACGAGCCTGCCGACCTTCGACAGCTACCTGCGTTTCCTGGAGACACGCGGCAACGAGGCGGAGTGGGAGCATTTCACGAATGCACTGACGACCAATCTGACGTCGTTCTTTCGCGAAGCCCATCACTTCCCTACGCTGGCGCAGCACCTGCGCTCGCTCACGCGCGACCGACCGTTGCGCGTGTGGACCTGCGCGGCCTCCACCGGCGAGGAGCCGTATTCGATCGCGATGGCGGCCGCCGAAGCCTTTGACACGCTTTCGCCGCCGGTCCAGATCCTGGCGACCGACATCGACACCAAGGTGCTTGCCACCGCGGAAGCCGGTGTATACGAAGACAAGCGCGTCGCCGAACTGCCGGCGGGGCACGTCAAGCGTTTCTTCCTGCGCGGATCAGGCGCCCACGCAGGCCTGGTACGGATCAAGCCGGAGCTCGCGGCGCTGGTGCGGTTCAAGCCGCTCAATCTGCTGACCAGTGAATGGCTCGGCATGAAGCCGTTCGACGCGATCTTCTGCCGCAACGTGATGATCTATTTCGACAAGCCGACGCAATACACCGTGCTGTCGAAGCTGGCCGGGCTCATGGAGCCGGACGGGTTGTTCTTTGCAGGCCACTCCGAGAGCCTGCTGTTCGCGTCGGACCTTGTCCGACTGCGCTCCCATACCGTTTACGAACGCGTCACCGACGGCGTCCCGTCGGCCAGGCCGGACGGCAGCGCCCAGAGGGCGTCTCGATGAGCCGTCCTCTGGTACAGGCGCCGAGCACGAAAATCTATTTCGACTCCACTTTCCATTGCGCCGGGGCACGGATACTTCCGGGCGAATACCACGTGACGCGCGACGATATGGTGATCGTCACCGTCCTCGGCTCGTGCGTGGCTGCCTGCCTGCGCGACCCCGAGACCGGCATCGGCGGAATGAACCATTTCCTGCTTCCCGACACGGCCGGCAGCCTCGAACACGATGGTGAATCCGCGCGCTACGGCAGCTATGCCATGGAGGTGCTGATCAATCAGCTGGTGAAGCTCAAGGCGGTGCGCCACCGCCTCGAGGCCAAGGTCTTCGGTGGCGCGAACGTCATTGCCGGCATGACGCAGCTCAACATCGGCCACCGGAACGCGGACTTCGTGCTCGATTTCTTGAAGATGGAGAAGATCCCGGTGATTGCGAGCGACCTGGAGGACACGTGTCCGCGCAAGGTCGCCTACTTCCCACGGACCGGCATCGTCCGCATGAAGCGGCTGGTCGATGTCGGTTCGCAGAAGATCGTCCAGCGCGAGCAGCGGTACAAGGCCGAGTTCTCGAAAGCGCCGATCGCCGGCGAAGTCGAACTTTTCGGATGAACTGCATGAAAAAAATCCGCGTGATGATCGTCGACGACTCCGCGTTGATCCGCCAGATTCTCTCGGCCATCATCGGTGCTCAGGAAGACATGGAGGTCGTCGGCACGGCGGGCAACCCGATGATGGCGAGGGACCTGCTGCGCGTCGTCGAGGCGGATGTCATGACGCTCGATGTCGAGATGCCCCTGATGAATGGCATCGACTTCCTGCGACGCCTGATGGTGGCCCGGCCGATGCCGGTGGTGATGGTTTCGACACTGACGGACCGAGGAAGCGAGATGACGCTCCAGGCACTCGAACTGGGTGCCATCGACTTCATCTGCAAGCCCAGGCTCGGCGTTGCAGAAGGGCTGCGAGGCTATGCGGACGAGATCTGCGCCAAGCTGCGCATGGCAGCTGCCGTGCGGATGGCCAAGAGACCGGCTGTGGCTGCAAACGCGGACAAGGATGCGCAACTGCCCCGCATGATGCTTGGCCCGGACAACGGCCGGATCATCCTGGTCGGGTCTTCGACCGGGGGCACCGAAGCAGTCAGAGAACTGCTGTCGCGCATGCCACCAGATGCACCGCCGATCTTGATTGCGCAGCACATGCCGGAGAACTTCACCCGCTCTTTCGCCCAGCGGCTCGACAGCGTCACGCACTTTTCAGTGGCCGAGGCATCCGATGGACAGGTTGTCGAGTCCGGCCAAGTCTTCATTGCGCCCGGGCATTCGCATCTGCTTGTGCAACGCAGCGGTGGCCGCTATGTGACCCGGCTTTCGAAGGCCGATCCGGTGAACAGACACCGGCCGTCCGTGGATGTCCTCTTCCATTCCGGGGCGCAGATCGCCGGCAACCACGGCATCGGCATCATCCTGACAGGCATGGGCAAAGACGGTGCTGCCGGCATGCTGGCCATGCACCAGGCAGGCGCCATGACGTTTGCCCAGGACGAGCACTCCTGCGTCGTCTTTGGAATGCCGCGGGAGGCCATCGCCGCCGGCGGTGTGGACGAGGTTTTGCCGCTGCAAGCCATCTCTTCCCGAGTGGTCGAACGCTTGCGAGAGGCACGCTAGCCCGTTCGTCAAACCGTTCGCGCCGAGGTGAATAGTGGCGTGTTCTCCCAACGCAGCGTGCCCTCCGCGCCGGGTGCATCGCTGGTGCCAGCCATTTCAGAGGTCGCTGCGGCCATAGTTTTCGAGGTGATGCGCAGTATCTGCCGCGCCCATGCTCCGGGCCAGCTCCAGCGCAGTCAGCCCGTCCGAGCTCCTGGCATCGACATCGATGTCTTGTGCCAGCAAGATCTTCAGGAGCTCGATCCGGTTGAACATCGCCGCAAACATCAAGGGCGTCTTTCCACCCGGCGGGGCGAAGCCCGGCTGGGCACCGTGAGACAGCAGCACCTCGACGATCGCGAGGTAGCCCTTGTACGTCGACGCGCCGAGCGGGGTTTGCCCCATGTCGTTGAACCGATCGGGATCTGCGCCGGCTTCGAGCAGCACCCGGGTCGCTTCCACGTGACCGTGGTACGCCGCAAGCATCAGAAGGGTGTCGCCCTTGTGGTTGCTCATGTTGGGCGGCAGACCTTTTTGCAACAGGCCGCCGAGCGTCTGCGCATCACCCGAGCGCGCGAGCTGGAATACCTCCTGTGCGAACGCGATGAATTCTTGATCCGGAGGGGTTGGATTCGTGCTTGCTGTGTCCATGGGTGGTTCTCGGTCGTCAGATGAGTGGAGTCTCGTCCTGGGAGGGTGTCTTTCCGGCTCGATTCCAGCGGTGCGGAGATCGACCAACGCGAGGGCTTATTTTGCGCAGTAACGCCAGGCTTCAAACGGCGCGCCAATAGAAGAGCGTGCGGACCTACATCCTTGCAGGCAGAGGACTCGATCGGACAAAGTTCGAACGCTCTTCGTCGAATCCGGAAACGGCACGCACTCATTCAGAGTAGAGCCGCTCACCAAGAAGGCTGCGTGCTCTCAGCAGCGCCGGCAGGAACGCCTCGCGCAGCTCAGCCAAGCTCATGCGCTCGACCCGTACCGCGATGCTCATGGCTGCCACCGTTGCGCCGCCGCGGTCGAACACCGGCACGGCCATCGAGCGCACACCCAGCTCGAGTTCACCATCGTTGCCTGCATAGCCATCGGCGCGGCAACGCTCGACGAGATCGAGCACTTTGTCGACTTCATGCACCGTTCGCGCGGTGAGTGCGTGCCGCGGCATGGCGCGCACACGCGCCTCGGCCTCATCCGGCGGCAGGCTGGCGAGCAGCACGCGCCCGAGTGCCGAGCAGTAGGCCGGCAGCCGCGAGCCGATGCCGAGCCCGGTGCTGAGACTGCGACGAGCGGTCGATCGGGCGATGATGATCGCGTCGTCCCCGAGCAGCTTTCCAAGCGATGCCGATTCACGCGTGCGTTCCGACAGGCCATCGAGCAGCGGTTGAGCCAGCGAAGGTGCCGCCCGGGAAGAAAGGTAGGCGTGCGCTACCAGCAGCGACTTGGGCAGCATCCAGAATCGTTTGCCGTCGCTGTCCAGATAGCCGAGCGACTGAAGCGTGAGCAACGACCGACGTGCCGATGCCGGGGTGCTGGCGGTGAGCCCTGCGACTTCGCTGACCGTGAGCCTGGTTTGCTGGCGGCCGAAGCAAGTCAGCACGTCGAGGCCCTTTTGCAGCGACGTGACGAAATCCTTCGAAATACCTGAAGTTGCAGGAGTGGCATTTTTGCGCATCGCGCAAATCTAGCTTGTTTGCGTGGCACCGTCTCCGGACACTGGCGCCACCCACAACGAGACATCCACATGATCGAAAAATTCGTCAGAAGCGTCGGCGCTGCCACGCTCGCCTTCCTTGCAGGCACTGCATTCATCGGCACCGCCGTTGCCCAGACGCCCCAGCCCCTTCGATTGATCGTGCCCTTTCCCGCCGGCGGTACGGCCGACATCCTGCCGCGCGTAGTCGCCGAAAAGCTGCGCACCGCGTTCCCGGGCGGCGTGCTCATCGACAACCGGACGGGCGCGGGCGGCAACATCGGCGCGGATTACGTCTACCGAGCCGAGCCCGACGGCAACACGCTCCTGGTGTCGCCGCCGGCTCCCATCGCCATCAACCAGCATCTGTACAAGAAGCTGAGTTTCGACCCTGCCAAATGGATGCCCGTGACGGTGCTCGCCACGGTGCCGAACGTGCTCGTCGTCAACCCGAAGCTGCCGGTCAAGACCGTGGCCGATTTCATCGCGTATGCCAAGGCCAATCCTGGCAAGCTGAGCTATGGCTCGCAGGGCAACGGCACCACGTCGCACCTCACGGCCAGCCTCTTCATGCAGCTCACTGGCGTCGAGATGGTCCATGTGCCATACAAGGGCACTGCACCGGCGCTGGTCGATCTGGTCGGCGGGCAGATCGACGTGTTCTTCGACAACCTGAGTTCGTCGATGCAGTTCCACACGGCCGGCAAGCTGCGCATCCTTGCGGTGGCCGACGAACAGCGTTCGCGCGCACTGCCCGACGTGCCGACCTTCGCCGAACAAAAGCTGCCGGCCATGAACGCCGTGACCTGGTTCGCCGCCGTCGCGCCGCCCGGTACCCCTCAGGGCAAGGTCGATGCGGTGCAGAAGGCGATCGCCGAAGCGCTGGCCACTCCCGACGTGAAACAGAAGTTTGCCGAGCAGGGTGCCGAGCCGCGAGGCTGGGACAGCGCACGCACCGGCCAGTTCATCCAGGCCGAATCGGCCAAGTGGAACAAGGTCATCAAGAGCGCGAACGTGAGCCTCGACTGAGCACACCAAAAGACATCGACATGAGCACCCAAGACATCGCAACCCAACCAATCCACTGGTCCGGCCCCGGCCTGACCCGCATTCCCTTCGCGCTCTATACCGACGCGCAAACCCGCGCCGGTGAACAGACGCGAATCTTTCAAGGCGAGTGCTGGAACTACCTGTGTCTGGACGCCGAGTTGCCCGAGACGGGCAGCTACCGCACGACCTTCGCCGGCGAAACGCCAGTGGTCGTGGTGCGCGATGACGATGGCGAGATCTACGCGTTCGAGAACCGCTGCGCACACCGCGGCGCGCTCATCGCGCTCGAGAAATCGGGTCGTGCCGACAACTTCCAGTGCGTCTACCACGCGTGGAGCTACAACCGCCAGGGCGATCTGACCGGCATCGCCTTCGAGAAAGGGGTGAAAGGCCAAGGTGGCATGCGTGCCGACTTCTGCAAGGAAGAGCACGGTCCGCGCAAGCTGCGAATCGCGGTCTACTGCGGCCTGGTGTTCGGCAGCTTCAGCGAAGACGTGCCCGGCATCGAGGATTACCTGGGCGACGAGATCTGCGAGCGCATCGAGCGCGTGCTGCACAAACCCGTCGAGGTCATCGGGCGCTTCACGCAGGCCCTGCCCAACAACTGGAAGCTGTACGTGGAAAACGTCAAGGACAGTTATCACGCGAGCTTGCTGCATCTGTTCTTCACCACCTTTGAGCTCAACAAGCTGTCGATGAAGGGCGGCGTGATCGTGGACGACAGCGGCGGCCACCATGTGAGCTATTCGATGATCGACCTCGCGGCAGAAAAAGATGCCACCTACAAAGAGCAGGCCCTTCGCTCCGACAACGACCGCTATCGCTTGAAAGACCCGAGCGTGCTCGCTGGCTTCACAGAGTTTGACGACGGCGTGACCCTGCAGATCCTTTCGGTGTTCCCGGGCTTCGTGCTGCAGCAGATCCAGAACTGCCTGGCCGTGCGCCAGGTGCTGCCCAAGGGGGTCGAGCGCACCGAGCTCAATTGGACCTACATCGGCTACACCGACGACACCCCCGAGCAGCGCAAGGTGCGGCTCAAGCAGTCGAACCTGGTGGGGCCAGCCGGCTTCATCTCGATGGAAGACGGCGCGGTTGGCGGCTTCGTGCAGCGCGGGATCGCCGGCGCGGCCGACCTGGAGGCCATCGTGGAGATGGGCGGCGACGGTGCGACGTCGAGCGAAGGCCGGGCCACCGAAGCTTCGGTGCGCGGCTTCTGGAAGGCCTACCGCAGCCACATGGGCGTGTGAGCCCGGCGCGAGAACGAATCAAAGACACGACGACATGACCCACCCGACGATCGACCTGCTGGCGCTCTGCGCCTTCAACGCCGCCTACGCGCATGCCATTGACAGCGACGCGCTGGAAAGCTGGCCGGGCTTTTTCACTGAAGAATGCCACTACCGCATCACGCATGCCGAGAACGAGCGCGACGGTCTGGCCGCCGGCATCGTCTACGCCGACTCGCGCGCGATGCTCGAAGATCGCATCGCCGCGCTGCGCGAGGCCAACATCTATGAGCGGCAACGCTACAGGCACCTGCTCGGTATTCCGCTGGTCGAGTCGGGGAGTGCCAACGGCACTGAAGTGCGCACGCCGTTCCTGGTCGCACGCATCATGGCGACCGGCGAAACCGACGTCTTCGCCACCGGCGTTTACCAGGATCGATTTGTCGAACAGGACGGCAAACTGCTGCTGCAATCGCGGGTGGCCGTGTGCGACAGCACCGTCATCGACACGCTGCTGGCGCTGCCGCTGTGAACCGGCTCGCGTTGTCGGTCGGTGATCCGAACGGAATCGGTCCGGAGATCGCGCTGAAGGCGTTGGCCGCGCTGACGCCTGCGCAACGAACGCGCATCACGCTCTTCGGGCCGCGCGCAGTGCTCGAGACCCAGGCGGCCAAGCTCGGGATGCAGGGACTGCTGGCGTCGCAGTCTTTCACGGAGGCCGGCGCCGTGGCTGACGACAGCGCCCGACCGGGATCGATCGACGCAGCTGCGGGGGCTTCGGCCGTGGCGTCCGCCACTGCAGCGATCGAGGCTTGCCAGCGCGGCGAAGTCGACGCCGTCGTGGCCTGTCCGCATCATGAGACTGCCATCCACCAGGCCGGCATCGCGTTCACGGGCTACCCGTCGCTGGTGGCGCGCGTGTGCGGCCTGCCTGAAGACGGTGTGTTTCTGATGCTGGTCGGCGGGGGGCTGCGCATCGTGCATGTCACGTTGCACGAAAGCGTCCGCACCGCGCTCGACCGGCTTTCGCCCGAACTGGTGGCTGCCGCGGTGCGAGCCGGCGTCGCAGCGACCAGACGCCTCGGCGTCGTCGATCCGTCGATCGGTCTGTTCGGCATCAACCCGCATGCTTCGGAGCACGGTCTCTTCGGCCCGGAAGATGAAACCATCGTCGAGCCGGCAGCGCGTGTGTTGCGCAGCGAGGGCCTGCGTATCGACGGCCCGGCTGGCGCCGACATGCTGCTCGCACAACGCAAGCACGATCTCTATGTCGCGATGCTGCACGACCAGGGTCACATCCCGATCAAGCTGCTGGCGCCAAACGCGGCCAGCGCGCTGAGCATCGGTGCCGATGTGCTGTTGTCGAGCGTGGGCCACGGCAGCGCGATGGACATCGCGGGTCGCGGCGAGGCAGACCCCACTGCGGTACTGCGCACGATTGCGATGCTGTCGGGAGCGAATCCATGAGCGCAGCCACTGCACACCGCATCGCCATAGCGGGCAGCGAGGTGGGATTCGAATGCGCGCCAGGCCAGAGCGTGCTCGACGCCGCCCTTCGGGCAGGCATCGAGCTGCCATATTCTTGCCGCAAGGGCGCTTGCGGCAGCTGCGCGGGCTCGGTGCCGAAAGGCGAAGTCGCCGGTGTCGGCGGTGCTTCGATCCGCAACGAGGCGTGCGCGCCCGACCAGGTATTGTTGTGCATGTGCACGCCGACGACGGATGTCGAGATTGCGCCCGCGTCATGGCACCGCATTGACCCGGATGCGCGCAAGCGCTTCGCGGCCAAGGTGTTCCGCAACGAACTGGCTGCACCCGACGTGTCGATCCTGCAATTGCGCCTGCCGGCGGGCCAACGCGCCAAATTCCAGGCGGGCCAGTATCTTCAGCTCGCGGTCGGCGACGGCAGCACGCGCTGCTATTCAATGGCCAATCCGCCACAGGAAAGCGACGCCGTCACGTTGCACGTCCGGCATGTGCCCGGGGGTGCCTTCAGCGCGCTCGTGCCTAGCCTGCAGAAAGGCGACCTGATCGACATCGAGCTGCCCTTCGGCTCGGTGGCGCTCGATGGGCAAGCCACCCGGCCGATCGTCTTTGTGGCCGGCGGGACCGGATTCGCGCCGGTCAGGTCGATCCTGGACGACATGGCCCGGCGCAAGGTTCAGCGAGAGATCACGCTGATCTGGGGAGCACGGGAGGCCAACGGAATCTACCTCCGCGCAGCGGTCGCCAAGTGGCAAAAGCACTGGCCTTCTTTCCGATTTGTCGAGGCGTTGAGCGGCGTCAAGTCAGACCGGCAGGACGGCTTTTTCGCAGGCCGCGCCGATGCGGCGCTGGTCGTTCACGCCCCCGATCTCGCCGACAGCGAGCTCTACTGTTGCGGCTCTCCGGCGATGGTGGACGCGGTGCGTGCCGCAGCCGTGCAGCGTTGCGGGCTGGACCCGACGCGCTTTCATGCCGACGTGTTCGTGGATGGCCCGGCAGCGTCGCCGGTTGCAATAGAACTTGCTGACTGACGGCGTTAGGTGGGCCGCGGCGCCTCATCGGCAGCGTCTTGTGGTCGGCTGGGCGGAGGGCCGATTTCAACGATGGGGCGGCGCCGACGCACTGCGAATATGAAAAAAGCCCGCTACCTGTTCGATAGCGGGCTTTCCAGCGCTGACGCGCAATTCTTAGCTCCTCGACCTGGGCTCGAACCAGGGACCTACGGATTAACAGACCCGCAGCAGACTCATTGGGTCACCACTCTACACTGAAGAACACGTGTTTAGCGCAACGTGTGATCCACGTTGGTATAGACCTGTTAACGCTGTTAAGCAGTGCTGTTAACTACGCTGGCAAATCTCATGGTCAATCAACTTGAAAGATCATAGGAATCAAAAGAATGCTCTGCGACCGATGCGTCAGGCTGGGAGCTTTTCCATGCGGTGGCAGATTTGACAGGGTTCTTGCTCAGCGCATCGACGACAGCTGGGTATCGTTGCGAGTCACCAGCCGGCGAGGATCTCCGTAGTGTGTTCGCCAAGCACCGGCGGCGGCCGCTGCACGTGCGAGGGTGTGCGGGAAAAGCGCGGTGCCGGCGCGGGCTGCATCACCCCTGCGATGTCGATGAAAGTGCCGCGGGCGAGGTTGTGGGGATGCAGGGGCGCCTCGTCCATTGTCATAACGGGCGCGAAGCACACGTCGGTGCCCTCGAGCAGTTCCTGCCATTGCGCACGGGTTTTCTGGAGGAGGCAGCCGGCAAACCGCGCGCGCAGTTCAGGCCAGCGGCCGCGGTCGCTGCGTGGAGGCAGGGCGACCTGGCCCAGTCCCAGGCGGAGGACCAGTTCATCGTAAAAGCGGGGCTCGAGCGCAGCCAGCGACACGTGATGTCCGTCGGCCGTGATGTAGACCCCATACCAGGGGGCGCCGCCGTCCAGCACGTTCGTGCCGCGCGCGCTGTGCCAGGCACCTGCGGCTTTCAGGCCGTAAGTGCTGGCCATCAGCAGCGCAGACCCGTCAGTCATGGCGGCGTCGACGACTTGACCCCGGCCGGAGCGCTGCGCCTCGACGTAGGCGGCCAGCAGGCCCACGGTCAGAAGCATGCCGCCCCCGCCGAAGTCGCCGATCAGGTTCAATGGCACGACGGGCTCCCCGTCCGGGTTGCCGATGGCGCCCAGCACGCCGGTGAGCGCGATGTAGTTGAGGTCATGCCCGGCTGCGGCCGCGAGCGGACCGTCTTGACCGAAGCCCGTCATGCGGCCGTAGACCAGGCGGGGATTTTCTGCCAGGCACCTGCTGGGGCCGGCGCCCAGGCGTTCCATGACGCCGGGCCGGAACCCCTCAAGCAGGACGTCCGCGCGCGTCACGAGGTCGAGCAGCGCCTTCATGCCGCCCTCGCTCTTGAGGTCCAGCGCGATGGAGCGCCGGCCACGGTTGAGCACCTCGAAGCGCGGCGCCACCGGGATGCCGCGCTCGGGCGCATTCGCGCGTTCCACACGCACTACGTCGGCACCCATGTCCGCGAGCATCATCGCGCAGAAGGGAGCCGGACCGATGCCGGCGATCTCGAGCACTTTCAGGCCGCACAGTGGACCGCTCGCTTGGCTCACGGGAGGCCCAATTCGCGCCGTGCGAGTTCAAGCGCGTCCTGTCCGTCGCGCCGTCCCAGGATCCAGCCTTTCCGCGGCTGGAGAGCCACATAACGCACGTCCACCAGCTGTTTCCAGTCCTGGATGAGGTCACGGCGCGCGATGCGCCATTCGCCATCGCGCCGCTCGACATGGTCCATGTAGCGCGACGAGGTGAACATGTCCATCGCATTGCCCCCATCGCCGGCAGCGCCGCCGGTCAGCTGGGCCAGTTGCTGCTTGGCCTCGGCAGGGTACTGCTGGATCGTCCGCACGTAGGTCTCGACCAGCGCGACGTCCGGGCTGGCGAACTCGATCATGAGATTGCCGATGAAGTGGCTTGAGAACGCGATGGGCTTGTGGCGCTCGAGGATCCAGCTGACGAGTCCTTCAACCGGCCCGATGTATGGACCATGGCTGTCGATCGCGCCCGGCCAGAAGACCGACAGCATGCCCTCGCTATCGAGCCGGTCGACCGCGCGGCACCAGCGGTGGAGAAGGTCCTGGATCTGCAGGCGGTCGGCAACGCGTTCGGGGCTGTAGTGCTCTGGGGTCATGGGATGCCTTTCAGGAGTTGCGCAGATTCACGCGCGTCGACAGGTCGCGCATCAGGGCAGCTTCGCGCTTGACGAGGGCGCCCAGGTCGTCGGGTGTCCCGCCGACCGGGACGATGCCGTAGCCGTCCAGCTTGGCGAGTACCGCCTTGTCCGTCAGCATCTGATTAAGTGCCGCGTTAACGCGGGCAATGATGGGCCTGGGTGTGCCTTCGGGCGCTCCGACCGAGAACCAAGGGGACATCACGAAGTCGGGCAGGATGGTCTCGCTGAGCGTAGGCACATCCGGCAACTGGGTCGAGCGTGTTTTCGAGGTAACTGCCAGAGCCTTGATCCGGCCCGCCTGGATCAGCTTGAGCGCCGACGAGATCTGGTCGATGCTGAAGTCGATCGTCCCGCCCACGAGGTCCGCGAGCATCGGCGTGCCCCCCTTGTAGGGAATGTGAACCGCCGAGACGCCCGCACGGATCTTGAAGACTTCGCAGGACACGTGCGAGCTCGATGCGATGCCCGAACTGCCGTGCTGCAGCTTGCCCGGATGGGCCTTCATGTACGCCACCAGCTCGGCGGGCGTGTTCACGCCCAGACTCGGCCTGACCATCAGCACGTTCGGCGTCTCGGCCAGGTTGATGACCGGTGCGATGGCGTCGATGGTGAAGGGCAGCTTTTCGTAGGCGAAATGGTTGGTGACGATGGTCCCGACCGAACCCATCAGGAAGGTGTTGCCATCAGGTTTGGCCCGGGCCACGGCCGCCACGCCGATGGTGCCGGTGGCACCGGGCAGGTTGTCCACGATCACTGGCTTGCCCAGCTGTTGCTGAAGATACTCGGCCACCATGCGGCCGATGATGTCGGTGGAGCCGCCCGGCGGGAACGGCACGACCACTTTGATGGTCTGGTCCGGCCAGGTCTGAGCGTGTGCCATGCCGGCCACGGGCAGCGCCATGCCCGCCTGCAGGATGTGTCGGCGCGTGAATGCTCTCATCGGATGTCTCCATTTTCTGGGGGGTGGGGAATCGTTGTCCATGCGCCGGCCAGCTCACCGGCCAGCGCCAGTCCCTGCTGCAGGCCGGCGAGCGCGCTCGGCGTTCGCGCCGCGGGGTCGAGTACGTTGTCGCCCAAAGCCTCCTGCGAATCCGCGTCGGGCACTACGACGTCGACCCGGGCGCCACCGGCACGCAGCGCGGCGACCTCCGCGCGCAGATGCCCGCTGACCGGGTTCGCCTCGCTGTAGCCCAGCGGCGCCAGCACCACCACATGCGAGGCCCCGTGCGCCAGGTCGGCATTCGTCATCGAGCGGATGCCGCCGTCCATGTAGTGACGGCCTGCGATACCGACAGGGGGCCAGGCGCCAGGTACGGCGCTGCTGGCGGTCACCGCGTCGATCAGACCAACGTCGCTGTCGCGATCGAACAGCCGGTGCTCCCCGCTGTCGACGTCCACCGCCACCACGCCGAGCCAGCGATCGGGCCAGGTCTCACTGGGCAGGCGAGCGGCGACGATGGCGCGCCGGAGGTCCGGCGCAGCCGTTTCGCTGCGCAGAGCGAAGGCGCCGATGCGCCGTCGGGCCGCGCCCAGGTCGCCCGACACCTTATCGAGCAGGCGCTGGTTGCTGGCGTCCGCCTCTGCTTGCGAATAGGGGCGCAGCACCTCCTTGGAATCCGCGGGCGGCTCCAGCTGCGCTTGCAACAGGCGCTCGGCCTCAAACCCGGCGGCCAACTGTGCGCCCAGGCTGGCACCGGCGGAAGTGCCGATGAACCCCTCGGCCTCCGCCAGGTCGAAGCCGCCCCGAGCCAGTCCGGCGACGACGCCGGTCGCCCACGCGATGCCAGCCACGCCACCGCCGCCGAGCACGGCGATGCGCTTCACAGCACCCCCGCGTCGGCCAGCTGGGCGATGCGCTCAGGAGTCAGCCCGAGCAGGCCGCCGTAGATTTCATCGTTGTGCTGGCCCAGGTCCGGCGCGCATTCGATGGTCTTCTCCGGGGTATGTGAGAACTTGGGAATCACACCCGCCATGCGTACCGGGCCGATCTTGGGATCGGGCACCGAGGTGATCGTCCCGCGCGCCGCGTAGTGCGGGTCCTCCATGATGTCCTTGACGCTGTAGATGAAGGAGTACGCCAGCTTGGCTGCGTCGAGTGCCTCGCACAGCTGTTCCACCGGCTGCCCCTCGATCCAGGCGGCCAGCGCCTCGTTGAGTTCGTCCACGTGCTCCCAACGTTTCTCGTGGGTCGCCAGCCGGGGGTCGCGGGCCCAGTCTTCGCGGCCCATGGCCGCCGCCAGGCGCTGGAAACCGGCGTCCGCCGAGATCGTAAGGATGAGGTAGCGCCCGTCGGCCGTGCGGAAATGCTCTCCGGGGGCCGCCGCGAAATGCTTATTGCCGCGACGCTCACGCACCGTCCCCATGCGGTCGAAGGCAGGCACCAGCACTTCGGTGAACCGCACGATGGACTCGTACATCGCGAGGTCGATTTCCTGGCCGTCGCCGCCATGCACATCGCGGTGGTAGATGGCCATCATCATGGCGAAGGCGCCCAGGATCGCCGACTGGTAATCGGCGATCGAGGTGCCGATGCGCACAGGCGGCCGGTCGGCATAGCCGGTGATGCCCATGAGGCCCCCGAACGCCAGTGCGATGCGGTCGTAGCCGGCCCGTTCGCGGTAGGGGCCCGTCTGGCCGAAGCCCGAGATGCGCAGCATGACCAGCTTGGGATTGCGCGCCTTTAAGACCTCGTATCCCAGGCCCCATTTCTCAAGCGTGCCCGGGCGGAAATTCTCGACCACCGCATCAGCTTGTTCGACCAATTGCAGCAGCAGCTCCTTGCCCTCGGGTACTCGCAGGTCGAGCGTGATCGACTTCTTGTTACGCGCCTCCACGCTCCAGTAAAGGCATTTGCCATCGACGAAAGGACCCAGGTCCCGCACCGTGTCACCGCGCAGCGGCACCTCGACCTTGATCACTTCCGCACCGAAGTCACCAAACAGGGTGCAGGCCACCGGGCCCGCGACCATCGTGCCCAGATCCAGGATGCGAAGACCGCTGAGCAGATGCGGCCCGGGCGTCGCGTGCGGCGCGCTCATCGGGTAGTCTCGGCAGCGGCGGGGCGGTCGGCGCTGTGTGCCTCCGGCGCCGGCGCGCCGCTTCGAACCTGGTAGTCGGCCAAGTTCGTGCGTCGGGTCATGTGCCAGTAGTCGTCGTTGCGAAAAGGGGTCGGCGCGACGACGCGACCGCGGGCATTGCGATACCAGTTGGACATGCCCTTGTGCGTCCATATCATGCGGTCGTGGGCCTCCTGCACCTTCACGTTGTAGGCGTCGTGCACGTCCTTGCGAACCTCGATCTCGAACGGCGTGGCATGGCTGTTCATGACCTGCTTGAGGAGGCCCATCACGTAGCGCACCTGGGTTTCCAGCAGTGCCACGACGCTGCCGCCGTGGCCGAGGGCGGTGTTAGGTCCGGCAAGCATGAAAAAGTTGGGGAAGCCCGGCGTCGCCACGCCCATGAACGCTTCCGCCCCGTTGGCGTCCCAGGCTTCGCGAACCGAGCGGCCACCCCGTCCGTACAGCTGGAATGAAGACAACAGGTTGATCGCATCGAAGCCGGTTGCGATCACCAGGATGTCGGCCTCGTGGCGGGTGCCATCCGCGGTCACCACGGCGTTCGCCTCGACCTCGCGGATGCCGTCGCTCACCAGGCAGACGTTGTCGCGCGTCATGGTGCGGTACCAGCCGTTGTCCATGAGCATGCGTTTGCCGAAGGCGGGGTAGTCGGGCAGCACCTGGGGCAGCAGGTCCTGTCGATCGCCCAGTTCGGCCTTGACGTACTCGGTGAAGAACTCCCGGTGTTTGTCGTTGCGGCGGTTGATCGCGCGCTCGGGATGCGGCCACGCCGCATCGATCTGGAGCGACGAGTGGATGCGGTCGTTGAAGACCCAGGCCAGGCGCTGGCGGTACCACTCCTGGTAGTAGGGCACTTCTTTCAGCAGAAAGCGCGTTGGGACCGGCACGTCCACCTTGAACCGTTCGAAGGGCGCGGCCCACTGCTTGGAGCGCTGGAATACCGTCAGGCTGGCCACTTCTGCCGCGATGGCCGGGACCACCTGCATGGCGCTGGCGCCATTGCCCACCACCGCGACGCGCTTGCCCGCGATCTCCAGGCCCTCGGGCCACCGCGCGGTGTGGAAGCACGGGCCCTCGAACCGATCGAGGCCTTCGATGTCGGGTATCTTGGGAACGTTCAGGAGACCGACCGCGCTGATGAGGATGTTGGCGCTAAGGGCGTTCGTCGGCGTGCCTGACGCGTCGGCCAGCTGCACGGACCACGCCATGGCGGCCTCATCGTAGGACGCGGATGCCATGCGGGTGTTGAAGCGAATGTTTGGGCGAATGCCGAATCGGTCGGCCACGCCGACGAAGTAATCCTGGATCTCGGCCCGAAGGGCGAAATATCGCGACCAGTCGCTTTTGGCGAACGAGTAAGAATAGATGTGGTTGGGTGTGTCGACACCGGCGCCGGGGTAATGGTTTTCATACCAGGTGCCGCCGACCTCTGCGTTTTTCTCGATGACGGTGTAGGGGATGCCGGCGCCCTGCAGGCGGATGGCCGCACAGATACCCGCCACGCCCGCACCGATCACCACCACATGGAAGCCCTCCGGCACGCGGAACTCCTCTTTCTGGTCCAGCGCGAACTCAGGGTCCAGGCCCAGCCAACCGGCCACCATAGGGCCATATGACTCCGGCACCGTTTCACCTACGCTCAGTTGCATCATCGCAACCAGTTCCTGGGTGTCCGGTGCGTGCAGCGCCGGTGCCTTGCCGGCCTTCCACGCGAGGATGGCGTCGAAGGCGGCGCGTCGAACCTCGGTCTGTACCTCGACCGGAAGTCCCCCGGAGTCGTTGTCGTCGAGCCCATGGATGCGCGAGCAGCGGTACCGTTCGTCGAGCCAGCGCCGGTCGCCGGTCAGGTGCAGCAGCACCATGAGAAGCGTCGGCACATTGCCGGTCTGCAGCGAGCGCTCGAGTTCAGTGGACCATCCGGTATCGGTGGCGGATGTGTTGGGGTCTTGATTGGTCATGTTGCGTATCAATGGGCAAGGCTGCGCCAGCCCTCAAAAGGTAAAGGAATAGAGGGAGTTCTTGGCGGATGGGCTACTGTGCGACCATGCCGGAGGTTCGAACGACATCGCCCCACTTGGCGTACTCGCTGGCGATGGTTTTCTCGAGCGCCTTGGCTGTGCCGGGCGCGGGCTCGAACCCGATGGTCGAGAGTTTTCCGCGGATTTCGGGGAGTGCCAGGATGGTCGCCACCTGCTGGTTCAGCTTCATGACAATGGCCTCCGGCGTTCCCTTGGGCGCCACCAGACTTGTCCATCCAACCGCCTCATAGCCGGCAACGCCGGCTTCGGCCATTGTTGGCACATCCGGCAGGGCAGGCGAGCGACGGCTGTCCAGCACCGCGAGCGCACGCAGCTTTCCGGCCTTGATGTTTTCCTGCTGGGCCCCGATGGTGTCGGCCATGAGCGGCACGCGCCCGGACATCACGTCGATGGAGGCCTGCGCGCCGCCGGGATACGACACTGATCCCATGTCCACACCTGCCTTGGTCTTGAAGAGCTGCAGGGCCAGCTCAAAGGCCTGTGCACCGGACGCATACATGATTTCGCCGGGATGGGCCTTGGCCTCGCGCACCAGCGCGCTCACGCTGTCGTGCTTGAACCCGGGCCCGGCCAACAGCACCATGGGCGCCTTGGCCACCATGCCGATGGGCTCGAAGTCGTTGAGCGGGTCGTACAGTTTGGCCTTCTGCAGATGCGGACCGGTGGTGAGCGTGCCGCTGACGCCCAAGCCGAGGGTGTAGCCATCGGGCGGGGCCTTGGCCACGAGGCTCATGCTTAGCATGCCCCCAACGCCCGGTTTGTTTTCCACCACGAAAGACTGGCCGTTGATTCGGGAGAGCTCCTGTGCCAGCACACGCGCCACGATGTCGGATGCACCGCCCGGCGGGTAGCCCACGAGGAGCCGAACCGGCTTGGACGGATAGCTGGCGGGCTGTGCCCAGGCCATCTGGGGCAGGGCCATCGCCAATGCAAGGGTCAGGAAAGTAATGCGCTTCATATGAGCGTGTCTCCGTTGTTTCTCATGGTTGAAGCCCAGTATCTGGCGCGCATTGCGAAGGTACAAACAGCACATGCAGAAGTGTTCATAATGCGAACAGAGGGGAAACCCATACCTAAGCTTTACGAATGAAAGCGAGTGTGCATATGGTGAACAAGCACTCCAGAGTTTCGAAAGGCGACAGCGTGCCGGCCAAGGATGGTGTGCAGGGCGCGCAGTCGGTGTTTCGCGCGATGCAGCTGCTCAAGCTGGTGGGCCTGAGCCATGAGCGCGGAGCGACGCAAGCTGCATTGGTAGATGCCACCGGGCTTGACCGCACGACGGTTTATCGGCTGCTCTCGTCCTTGATCGAGACAGGACTGGTGGCGCGTGACGAACGCAAGCTCTATCGACTGGGCCTGGAGGCCATGCAGCTCGGTCTGGCGACCATGAGCCGGGTCCCGATCCTGGAGCGCTGCCGTCCCCTGATGCTGCGATTGGCACGCCGAACCGAGGACACGGTCTACCTGGTGGTGAGGAACGGGGACTATGCGCACTGCATCCACTACGAGGAAGGCGCGTATCCGATCAAGGCGCTTGTGCTGCAGGTGGGAGGCCTCAGGCTGCTGGGAGTGGGCTCGGCCGGCAGCGCGCTCCTGGGCACGCTGTCTGACGACGAAATCACGGCGTTTCATGCGCGGCAGCAGTCGGATCTTCCGCCCCCGCGCAAGGCGGTGCCGCAGTTGCGCCGATTGGTGACGCAGATTCGGCAGCGCGGGTACGCCAGCACGGACAACCTTGTGGCCGATGGGGTCGGCGGTGTCGGGGTGAGTTTCGAAGTGACGCCCGGGACGTACGCGGCGATCAGTGTCGGCGCCATCCAGAGCCGGATGAGAGATGACCGGCGCGCGTGGATCGTTCAGACGATGCTGGAGGAACTGCGGAGATCCGGCTGGAAGCCGGCATCATCTACATAGTGTTCGTAATGCCTGCGCCAACGGCTGCACGACCGTGCGCGTACAGATGACTCACTTTTCAAGCGTGTTCTATGGCAAATAGATTGGTGGCGGCCGTAGACGTCAGATGAAAGCTGGACCGTCGTCGATCTACTGCGCTATGTGTTGACGATGGTGGCGCCGTGGGCGCTTTCGATGGCCGCGATCAACTGGCCGCTGTGCCTGATCTGTTCGGTCATAAATACGACCATCTCGAAATCAGCATTGAGCGTTGCGCATGCCCTCGTAAAAGCAACCCGAGGGTCAACATGCCGCTCATGCGCAACGCATCGAAACGCCAAGCACGGGCCGCGGATGTGCTCTGCTGAAAAGTCCAAACGTGTGTGCTCCAATTTGTGAGCGATGTGATGAGCAAACTCATTTCGCACTTGGCGGATAACGTGGAGGTCAGCTCGAATCAATTCTGAAACCATGTTCAACATGAACGCCAAGTCAACCTTGGCTGACAGGCTCGACAAAGGACCCGCAGTACCGAACAGCCGCTTTCGAACAGCAGGGTGCGGCCGCAAGAATGCTGAAATTGCCTCGGTGAGGCCTTCTTCAACCCATGCTGCGCCGACGATGGCCACTGCACGGTCCGACTCGCCGCTCATCTCCTCGACAAGAGCCGACATTCGCTTCGTGCGGGCTTCTGTTTGGTTGTTAGGGATCACGCGCTCAGAAAAAATAAATTGGTTCTTTGTTGGATCACGACGGGAAGAGGTTGGCCGACTGAGACTATTTTCAACAGAATACTTTGCCAATAAGGCGCTGCCGGCGGCGATGACATCGGTCATGCGGAAAAACTTCGTGATGGCTCACCTCGCAAGGCAGCCATGACGCAGATGTTTGCATGAAGTGTGTCGGTGGGCATGAGCGAGGCAGCCCGACCACGCATTAGTTGGCGACGTAGATGCCATGACAGGGGTATCAGTCTGCCAGCGTCGTTGCCTTACTAAGGCGTCACTGCCTGCTCGTCGATCGCATGCGGTCCCGCCCGAAACCACGCGACCGGCGTTAGCTCCAGCAAACTTTTCGCGTCGTCGACTGTGCCTTGCAGCCAACGCTCAACATCGCTTCGTTCGATAACAACGAGACTGCGCTTGTCCTGCTTCTCAGGTGGCAACGGCACCTTAGTCTTCAGATCCACCGCGGGCTTGTGCATGCGGTTCATCAACGGATGCGCATTCGCGTTGATCGTCAGCATCGTGTACCCGTGCGGCTTCGGTCGATCCGTGATGTCCGAAAGCTTCGCTGAGCATTACCTGGAGCGCCGCCATCGGCTGCTACAGATCGAATGATGACCAAATTGCCAAGCGCACTAAGGTGACTGCAGCACATAGGCACTTGGGCCGGCTTCGCGCCAGTAGCTTGAACAACTTTCCTCCTGGCGGCGGACGCTGTTTACACTGGCTTACATTTTCTACCGTCAGCCAGGCCGACCATGAGTTTTGACGTTGAAGGGGTGTCCAGAGCTTTCGAGGCAGCGCTCCGTGCGTCACGCGACCAACTTTTCGCAGCACAACGCGGGCTTCCGGTGTCGTTGTCCGGTTCGCTGAGGCTTCCCGCTCGGTGATTGGCTCAGCTCGTCACCGGCCAACGCGGCGGGGTGGGCCACTCATGGGTACGGTACTGCCACTGGAGGTAGAACGCCAGGCCAAGGAAATCGTTCGGCAGAAATACCAAGTGGACCCAGACCTCGCGGGTTGGCGCGGACTTGTAATTCGAGCTGCGCGCGAAATCATGAACAACAAATAAGGGGAACCATGCGCCTGTTCGACATCCTCAGAACTCAAGACTCAAGACTCAAGACTCAAGACTCAAGACTCAAGACTCAAGGCTTGAGCCGGAGAAATGTAAGGTCCACCTCGCGAGCTGGAATGGCTTCGAAGACCCGCTTGCTGTGTACCGTGCGGGTGAGTTCGACCGGTGGCAGTCTTGGCAGGAGAAGAAGAACTTTGAGCGCCCGTTCGTCGTGTCGCTTATCAAGTATCCAGAGGGGAAATCCCGGTGGCTCTATGTCGGCGCGTACGAACAAAAGGGCAGCAAACCTCATGAGACGAAAGGCGTCGTGTACGACCTCGCGCCCATCGAGTCCTCGCTGGACCTGGCTGGCCGTGTAGTCAGCTCATTCGAGCGTCCAAGCCGACAGGCCTACCTGCACGGTGAATCAGTGGCGCCTACTTGCCTGGTACAAGAAATCCGCGCAGAGAAGCTCCACAACGGAGAATTTCCTGGCTTCAAGAACGTGAACATTTCGTTCAGCGAGTTGGCCGCATACGCACGTCAAGGTGTTCCCTCATGGATCGCCGCACTTCGAAGCGTGGCTGGGGTGTACCTGATATCCGATCATGAGACCGGGAAGCTCTATGTCGGTAGTGCCACAGGTGCTGACGGCATATGGTCTCGCTGGTGCGGCTACCTGAACGGCCACGGCGAAAACGTTCGCCTTCGCAAGTTGATCGCTGAAGGTGGCCCACAGCGAGCAGAGCACTTTCATTTCTCAGTGCTGGAAATTGCCGACACGCATACAAGCCCGGAAGAAGTTTTACGACGCGAGCAGCACTGGAAGGAAGTTTTGCTCTCCCGCATGCATGGGCACAACGGAAACTAAAAATGCGCTTCTACAACTTGGCCATGCTCATGGCATTCGTCACGCCTATCGCATTCGCGCAGTCAGCCGCTGAGAAAGACCTTGCCAGCTACGCACGCGCGCTTGAGGCCTCCACGTTGGACAGGGTTATTCGATTTAAAGGTGTTGAACGGACCGGCAACGACACGTTTCGTATCTCTTTCACGACGAGCTCTCAGGCGTTCATGTCGCTGCCGAATGCGAAAGAAGACAGAGCCGCTTTTGCTGCCAACCTTGGGCGCACCAAGATTTGGGAAACCAAAAGCTGTACGGCGGAACTTGGGAGCTTACTGAAACGGCACGGGCTCACAATGGCTGCGTTCGTGCTTGAGAACCTAAAAGGTGAAGCACAGTCAGCGGCATTATGCGCAAAGAACTCGGGTGAGGCGCCTTCCTCAGCCCCACCTCGGCGCACCATCGGCACCTGGTACGACGACGTTGGCTCACCCACTTTCCTCAATGCCACCTTCACAATCCGCGTTGACAGTAGTAGGGCTTGGCTCACGCGCTCCAATGGCGATGGGAGTCGAGGAGAGTATGAGCTGGCAGTGGCCGGAGATACGTACGTCAAAGTTGGCGACAAGAATGGTGCGTACTACACAGTTACCCCTGCGGGCCTCCGCCTTAATGACCGACAAGGCTATATCCGGACGGCGAAGCCCAGATGACGCGAGCTATGTTGCGCCCAGTCAAGCTGCGCAAAGCAATATTTTCGCGAGTGCTCAACGTGGCCTGCGCTGAATCGACCACGTTAGTGCGAAAGCTGGGTCTCGATCCCCAACAGGTGCTCGACCTGTTCGGCAACAGTGCAGTGCTGGGCAATGGCGTCATGCGGTTAAGGACGCCGTTCATGATTAAGCGTGAGTACCTTCCCGACACAATGAAGGTCGAGGTCTGGCAAAAGGGCATGCAGGTGATCGGGGACATCGCAAAGTCGGTCGACTGTCCGGTGCCTTTGTTCTCAGCTTGCGTGCCCATTTACACCGCTGCAATGGCACAGGGGCACGGCAAGGACGACACGGCATCGGTCCATGAGGTCCTCGGCCTGATGGCTGGCATCGGTTCGCGCAACCTTCGTCAGGGTTGATGGAGCGCCCGTCGCGGCCACTCGGCGTATGGGTTGCAGTGCAACGCGGTCATCAGTGCCCGCGATCGCGAAGTGTCTGTTGGACATGCCCCAATAACGCCGTGTCCCCACGGGATCTTCTTGAGGTTGAGATCGAACACGATCCTGTCAATATCCCGGACATGGCCTGCTGTCCTGGATAACCCTTTACGGCGCTTATGTGGATGGCATCCGCAGCAGAGCTCAGCAGTCAGGGCTAATTTGGCTTTCTCAGGTGACAGCTCGCTGACACTGCACCGACTGAGATTTCAGGCTGCCATGACCCCGGTCAGCCGCCGGCAGTCACGCGCGACAGTTAGCCAGCTTCTTCCGACTTGATGATCCACATCACACGCGTCGTTCCAGAAGCGACGTTGGTGAAACGGTGGGGTTGTGCACTATCGAACTGGAAGGCATCGCCTTCTTCCAGAACGTAGCGTTGTTCTCCCACCTGCAGTTCGAAGCGACCCTGTAAAACCATTCCGCATTTTTCTCCGACGCGTCGCCACGGATCTGCACCCGAACTCCCACCGGGCTCGATGCTCAAGATCAGCATCTCAAGTTCGCGGTGACCCGCCGGCGAGAGCAACTCCTTCGTCAATCCCGACTCGCTGAACAGAAGCGTTGAGCGCTGATGGGTCCGCGTGATAACAGCGCGCTCTTGGCTCTGGCCGGCGTCGGTATCGAAGAAGCTTGCCAGCGGTACGCCGAGGGCAATCCGGAGGCGGTCCAACGTTTTCAGGGAGGGCGAAGTCTTGCCACGTTCAATGTGGCTCAACATTCCCACCGAAATCTGGCTTCGCGCGGAGAGCGCAGTCAAGGTCATATGGCGCTCGGCACGGAGCTTACGCAGCCTGTCGCCAAGCCCTTGCAATGTCTCTGCGTCCAGATCCTCTTCGGCAACCATGTTGGTCCTAATCAGTGATGCGAAAAAAAGAAGGGGAGAAGCCTGGTGACGGAATGCGGCAGGCCGACTCTTATATCACCATTGAACAAGTGGCGCCCTTAATGAAATCCCGGGTTGTGAATTTTCACTGTGAAGATAAATTTGGCTATCGCGTCGTGCATCAGTTTGGGTCGCCAAGCGCCAACTTGGCGCGTGAAACACGAAACTTGATACGAGATCCACCTTGACAAGCGAATTGCGCGGGCGCGGACACTGCAGAACAAGGTGCAACTCGCGATTTTCACTAAGAATGAAATTGGCCCGAAATTTGCAACGCCCAAGTTATCTCGCATTGTTCACATCAGGAGTACCCGAATGAAGTCATTCCCCCGTCTTCGCCAGTTTGCCTGCGTCATGTCGGTCATGTTGGCAGTCTCTGCTGCGCCATCCATCGGAACCGCTGCGCCACAGTCGGGCGGAACCGTGGTGATCACCACGTCGCCCGAGCCCGCACTGATCACCAATGCGTTGAGCTCGGCGCCCACCACGGCAGAGTTGGCCACGAAGATTTTCGACGGACTGCTCGAGTACGACATGAATCTGCAACCCAAGCCGTCCCTGGCGGAGTCGTGGACGGTGAGCCCCGACGGGAAAAAGATCACCTTCAAGCTGCGTGAAGGCGTGAAGTGGCACGACGGCAAGCCATTCACCAGCGCCGATGTGCAGTTCTCATTGCTCAAGGTCATCAAGGAATATCACCCGCGAGGAAAAGGCAATCTGGGGCCGGTGGTTTCCATCGACACGCCGGACGCCAAGACAGCGGTGCTCAATCTGGAATACGCCTACCCACCACTGATGATGGGCCTGTCGAGTCTCGAGTCCCCGATCGTTCCGCGCCACCTCTATGAAGGCACAGACTTTCGCAACAACCCGGCCGTCAATCAGCCGATCGGCACCGGCCCGTTCAAGTTCGTCAAATGGGAGAAGGGCAACTTCATCGAACTCGCTCGCAACGAGAACTACTGGCGTCCTGGCCGGCCCTACCTGGACCGCCTGATCTTCAGGTTCATCGCTGACGGGGCGACCCGCGCTGCTGCGGTGGAGCGCGGAGAAATCGATGTTGCCACCTTCGGCACCATCAATCCGGTGGAGATGCGCCGTCTGGAAAAGCTGCCCAATCTCACGATCGCCAAGGGCGGCTACGAAGCGATCGCGCCGGTCATGATGCTTGAGCTCAACGTCAAACGCGCGCCACTCGACGACAAGCGCGTGCGCCAGGCCATTGCCTATGCCATCGACCGCAATTTCGTGACGAAAAACGTCTGGTACGGTTTCGGCAAGCCAGCCGTCGGCCCGATCTCTTCCTTCGTCAAGGCCTCGGGCGCCTACACCGAGGAGGGAGTCACCAAGTTCGATGTCAAGGATCGCATCGAGATCGCCAACCGCCTTCTTGATGAAGCGGGCCTCAAGCGCGGAGCCAACGGCATGCGCACCAAGATCATCCACGACGTCTCCCCCTTCGGTGAGGACTACCGTCGAATGGGCGAGTACATCAAGCAGGCCTTGGCGCGTGTGGGCATCGAAGTGGAACTCCGCAGCCGCGACTACCCCACGTTCGTGCGCCAGGTGCACAACGAATACGACTTCAACATGACCTCGACCTGGGCGATCGGCATGGCCGACCCCACCCTGGGTGTGCAGCGCCAGACCTGGTCCAAGACGATCAATCCGAAGGTGCCCTTTGGCAACGTCTCTCAGTACGTCAACCCCGAGGTCGACAAACGCTGGGAAGCGGCACAGACGGAGACGGATCGCACGAAGCGCAACCAGGCTTTCCACGAACTGCAGCGCATCCTTGTTGATGACAGCCCGATCATCTGGCTGATGGAGATGGACCTGGTCGCCGTGCAGAACAAGCGCGTCAACGACCTCATCACTTCGCCGCTCGGCATACGCGGTGGCCTCTACGACACCTGGGTGAGCAAATAACACCCATTCCTTGGCATGCGGATCCACGCGTGCCGGGTTTCCATTCACTCTTTTCGTCAGGAGCGCACCATGTGGGCATCGCGGGGAAGGTACGTCCTGGGTCGGCTGATCCATGGACTGCCGATCATCTTGGCCATCGTGGTGGTCAACTTCTTTCTGATCCGACTGGCGCCAGGCGATGCCGCGCAGGTCATGGCCGGAGAGTCTGGTGCGGCCAGCCCGGAGTACATGGCGCAGATCCGGGCCCAGTTCGGCCTCGACCAGCCGATGTACATACAGTTCTTTTCGTACATGAAGAACATCCTGGTGTTCGACATGGGGTACTCGTTTCGGCATGCGCGCGGCGTGGCCGAATTGATATTTGAACGGCTGGGGGCCACCGCGTTGCTGATGGCCGCATCGATGGTCATCTCGGTGGGATTCGGCGTTCTTCTGGGTGCCATCGCCGCAGTCCGGGATCGCACCTGGACAGCGAACCTCATCGTCACCTTCGCAATCGTCACCTACGCCACGCCCTTGTTCTGGGTGGGGCTGATGCTGATCATCGCCTTTTCCATCCATCTGCCCTGGTTTCCAACTAGCGGCATCTCGGTGGTCGGTGCAACAACCACGGGCCTACGGCATGTGGTCGACGTCGCCCATCACCTGGTGCTGCCAGCGCTGACGCTGTCCTTCTTCTACATGGCGCTGTACACACGGCTCATGCGCTCATCGATGCTTGAGACCCTGCGCATGGACTTCATCAACACGGCACGCGCCAAAGGCCTGACCGACAGCAAGATCGTGTACCGCCACGCCTTGCGCAACGCCATCCTCCCGGTGCTGACGATGGCGGGCGTGCAGGTTTCCAGCATGCTCGGGGGCTCGGTGATCGTCGAGTCGGTCTTCGGCTGGCCAGGCCTGGGGCTGCTGGCATTCGAGGCGCTGTTCTCCCGGGACCTGAACCTGCTGCTGGGCATCTTTTTCCTGAGTTCGATTCTCGTGGTCATCACGAATGCCATCGTCGATGTGGTCTACACGATCGTCGATCCGCGTATCGAATTGCGCCGCAAACCTGCCGCACGTCGCGCTTCCCTCCAACCCGCGGTTAACCCCGGTTCCCATGTCAAGCCTTGATGTTTCCTTCAAAGCACCCGGCCTGGTCGGGCGGATGGTGCGCACACCGCAAGGGGCGATCGGTCTCGCTCTGCTTTTGTTCGTCGCGGGTCTGGCTTTCGCCGCTCCATTCCTCTTTCCAGACGGCCCTTACGACATGCTTGGCGCACCGTTTAGCGAGCCTTTTGGTGAGTTTCTGCTGGGCACCGACATGTTGGGGCGGGACATCGCAGCGGGCATCGCCTATGGCGCGCGTATCTCGCTGATCGTCGGCCTGGTTGCGGCACTGGTCATTGTGGTGCTTGGCACTGTGGTCGGCGGAATCGCCGGTTACTACGGCGGCCGCATCGACACCGCGGTGATGCGCGTCACAGAGTTCTTCCAGACCATTCCGACATTCATCGGCGCGATCGTGATCGTGGCCGTGATGGGTTCCACGCTGCCCAATGTCATCGGTGCCATTGCCATCGTGTCGTGGGCACCCCTGGCCCGGCTGGTGCGTGCCGAAGTGATCAGCGTGAAGAACCGCGAATTCACCTCCGCATGTCTGGCGCTCGGAATGAGCGACATGCGGATCATGCTGGTTCAGATCCTGCCCAATGTGCTCTCGACGATCACGGTAGCCGGATCGCTCATGGTCGCTACAGCGATCCTTTTCGAATCGGGCCTGTCTTTCCTCGGCCTGGGTGACCCGAACATCATGACCTGGGGTTTCATGATTGGCGCAGGACGGGCGGCGATCCGGACGGCGTGGTGGATGGTCACGATTCCCGGTATCGCAGTCTTGTTGACAGTGTTGTCGATCAACCTGATCGGCGATGCGTTGAACGAAGCTTTGAACCCGAGGCACAAGTCATGAGCGCAGCAGAGCCGATCCTTCAGGTGCGCGGCCTGCGCACCGAATTCCTCTCTCGATCCAAACGCTGGTTCCCAGTTGTTAACGAGGTCGATCTCGAGGTTGCTGCCGGCGAGACGCTCGCAGTGGTCGGCGAGTCGGGATGCGGAAAGAGCATGCTGGCCTATTCGATCATGCGACTGCTGCCCAAGCGCATCGCGCGCAACGCGGGCGGTCAGGTGTTGCTGCGAGGTCGCGAACTGCTCACGTTGGATGAAGCGCACATGCGTGCCGTGCGCGGCAAGGACATCTCGATGGTGTTCCAGGAACCCATGACAAGCCTCAACCCGCTGATGACCGTCGGCCGGCAGATCATGGAAAGCGTCATCGAGCACGAACACTGTAGCGCCGCAGCCGCGCATGTGCGCGTTGTCGACCTGATGAACCTCGTCGGCATTCCGGAACCCGAGGTGCGTTTTCACCAGTACCCACACCATCTCTCGGGCGGCATGCGCCAGCGCATCGTGATAGCGATCGCACTGGCCTGCCGTCCGCAAATATTGATCGCCGACGAACCGACCACGGCGCTCGACGTCACGATTCAGGCACAGGTGCTGGAGCTGATCGACCGGCTCAAGCGCGAACTGGGCATGGGCGTGATCCTGATCACGCACGACCTTGGCGTGGTGGCGGAGTGGGCGCAACGCGTGATGGTCATGTACGCCGGACGCAAGGTGGAGGAGGCCGATGCCGAGACCTTCTTTTCCGCGCCGGTCCACCCCTACAGCCAGGCACTCCTTGCGAGCGTGCCGCGGCCCGACATGTCGCTCGATGGCGAGTTTCCGCCTCTCCACGAAATCCAAGGTGCCGTGCCGCCGCTGGACCGGCTGGGCGTCGGCTGTGCATTCGCGCGACGTTGCACCCGAGGCGATGCGTCATGCAC
Source organism: Variovorax sp. (assembly GCA_041424275.1). Classification (GTDB taxonomy): domain Bacteria; phylum Pseudomonadota; class Gammaproteobacteria; order Burkholderiales; family Burkholderiaceae_C; genus Variovorax. The sequence continues at coordinate 18,175 of JBGMOF010000056.1, read as the reverse complement.
CACCGAGACGCCCGCTCTTCGACCGGTGGACTCGCGCATGGTTGCTTGCTTCAAAGCGACAGACGTGCAGCAAACTCATTCCTCCGGAGCCGCTCATGCAGCAACCTTTGCTTAATGTCGAGAAGCTGGTCAAGTACCACACGACCCCAGGTGGCACAGTTCGCGCCGTCGATGGTGTGGATCTGGAAGTGCACGCTGGCGAGACGTTGGGCCTTGTGGGCGAATCAGGTTGTGGCAAATCGACGCTGGGGCGCACGATCGTGCGGCTGCACGATCCGGACGAAGGCAGCATCACCTTCAAGGGGCAGGACATCAGCCGTCTGACGCGCCGCGAGCTGCGTCCGGTCCGCCGGCAGATGCAGATGGTTTTCCAGGACCCCTATGCCTCGCTGAACCCGCGCCGCACGATCCGCCAGATCCTCACCGAGCCTTTCACGGTCCACGACGTTGGCACCCGCCGCGAACAGGCGCAGCGCGTGGAAGACCTGGTGTCGCGGGTCGGTCTGCACCCTGACCATGCCGACCGGCATCCACACGAACTCTCCGGCGGGCAGCGGCAGCGCATCTCCATTGCCCGCGCGATTGCACTCGAACCAAGTCTCGTGGTCTGCGACGAACCAGTCTCAGCACTGGACGTCTCGATCCAGGCGCAGATCATCAACCTGCTGCGGCGCCTGCAATCTGAAAGCGGATCGGCCTATCTCTTCATCTCGCATGACCTGTCTGTCATCGGCTACCTGGCCGACCGCATCGCAGTTATGTACCTCGGCGAAATTGTTGAGATTGCACCGAAGCGTTCGCTCTGGAAGCAGCCACTGCACCCCTACACCCAGGCGCTTTTCTCCTCGATTGCTGAGCCGCTGCCGCCGAGCGTGCCGCGTCGCGCCCGCGTGTCGATGCAAGGTGACCTGCCCAGCCCTCTGAATCCGCCCTCGGGCTGCCGTTTCCACACGCGTTGCCCGCACGTCATGCCGCGCTGTCGCGAAGCTACGCCGCCGCTGGAGGCGGTCTCGCAGGAAGGCGGAAGCGACCATCGGGTGGCTTGCTGGCTCCACTACGCGGGCTGACGCGCAGCAAGCTACCCATCCCTGATCCCTTTCAAATCACAAACCAAGAGGCTTTCATGCACTACATTTCCGCACGCATCCGACCCGCCAAGGTGTTCCATGGCTATGACCAGGCTGGCAAGCTCGTGACGGCGCCCATGTCGAACGAACACTTTGTCGAAAAGGTTATCAAGATCGAACGCATTCTTTCGATCACCGAGGACTACATCTTCATCCAGTGCCCTCACGACACGGTGCAGAACTGGGAATACGAAGGTGGTTTCGACACGATGAAGGGCCGATTGCGCCAGGCCGGCTTGCTGATCGACTGACGTCATGAAGATCCGCGTTGCCCTGCACGTTAACGGACGCCTGGAGTCGTCCGACGTGGACACGCGCACGACTTTGCTCGATTTGCTGCGTGAGCAGCTTGGCCTTACCGGTGCCAAGAAGGGCTGTGACCATGGGCAGTGCGGCGCTTGCACGGTCATGGTGGACGGGCGACGCACGTTGTCCTGCCTGCGGCTGGCAGTCGCGGTGGATGGCCACAACGTCACCACGGTAGAAGGACTTGCCACCGCCGATGTGCTGCATCCGGTGCAAGCCGCATTCGTGCGCCACGACGCACTCCAGTGCGGGTTCTGCACGCCGGGGCAGATCATGTCTGCCGTGGAAGTCGTGTCCGATCCACAAGCCACCAGTCGGTGCGCCATCCGCGAACTCATGAGCGGCAACCTGTGCCGTTGCGGGGCCTACCCTCACATCGTGTCGGCGATCGAAGAGGTGCGCCAGCATGGAGCCCTTTGAGTATCAGCGGGTTGGCCGAATTGAAGATCTGTTGCCCCATCTCGGTCAACCCGGCATGCGCCTTCTTGCTGGCGGCACCACGCTCGTTGATCTGATGAAGCTTGGCGTCGAGACGCCGTCCAAAGTGGTAGACATCACACCGCTGAAGCTCGACGAAATCGTCTTGGTCAACGGTCGGCTTCACATCGGTGCCCTGGCCACGCACACCGATGTCGCCCTGCATGCGCTGGTCCTGCGCCATGCGCTGGCAGTTTCGAAGGCCCTCCTGTCAGGCGCTTCAGGCCAGATACGCAACGTTGCGACGATCGGCGGCAATCTCCTGCAGCGCACGCGCTGCACGTATTTCCGAGGTGCTGATTGGCGTTGCAACAAGCGCGAGCCGGGCAGGGGGTGCGACGCCATGAAAGGACTGCATGGCGGTCACGCGTTGCTCGGTGTGAGTGAGGCGTGCAATGCCGTTCACCCTTCAGACCTTGCCGTAGCGCTGCTGGCGCTGGATGCGCACGTCCATGTCCTCAGCGTGCGTGGGGCCCGCCGTCTGCCGCTCGCAGACTTCTATCTGCTGCCGGGCTCCACGCCACAGCACGAGCACGCGCTGGGCGAAGACGAACTGATCACCCATCTGGAGCTGGCAGCAGACGCTGCATGCGATCCTTCCGTTGCCCTAGTTGAGCCTGACGGGACGGGTTCGAAGCAGGGCAGTGATTACCTCAAATTGCGTGGCCGTGCCTCTTACGAATTTGCAACGGTGTCGGTTGCCGCGTCGGTGTCGGTCAGCGAGGGCCGTGTGACCAGGGCAGCCATCGCACTGGGCGGCGTGGGGACGATCCCCTGGCGCGTGCGCTCCGCAGAATCCATGTTGACAGGGCAGACACTGAGCCGCGAGCTCGTGGAAAGGTTCTGCGATGAACTTCTTGCAACTGCAATGCCGACGCCGCAGAACGCTCACAAGCTGGACATGGCGCGCGGCGCAGTGTGGCGTCTGCTGAAAGCTTTGCAATGAACAGGACGGCGCAGCAGGATCCACTGGGGCAAGCGGACCGAGAAGGTCGCGAAGAGTTCGCATTGCCCACCCGTGGACAAATCGCCCGGATGGATGCGGTGGTCAAGGTTACGGGGGGCGCACGGTACGCGGCCGATGTCCAGATGCCGGGCACACTGCATGCGGTGGGCGTTCGCAGCCGCATCGCCAAAGGCCGGATTACGCGGATCGATATTGGCGCGACGCAGGCCGTCCCCGGTGTCGTGGCTGTCTACACGCACCTCGACGCGGCCGATCTGCTGGGCTGGCACCGCGGCTCGGAGGTTGCGCGTCTGGGTGCGGAGGAGCTCGGATTGGGTGCGCTGCCCGATGGGGCCTCGGTGCGAAGCAAGGCCTGGCGGCCGCTTTGCTCACCCGAGATCGAATTCGGTGGCCAGTGGGTGGCAGTGGTGGTTGCCGAGACGCTGGAGGACGCACGACTGGGCGCGGAACGCCTGGAGGTCGACTACGAATTGGACAGCGCTTCGCTGTCTTTGAGGCAGACCGGCGAGGAACTCTTGCGGCCCGGGTTCTTCTTTGGCGAAGAGATGCAGGTGAGTACCGGCACGGCACCCGCGTCGACCTTGGTCGCGCACCGCGTCGAGGCCTGCTACGAGACGCCCACACAACACCACCAGCCGATGGAGCCGACCGCTACGCTTGCCTTCTGGAACGGCGAGCGCATGACTGTGCACGATTCCACGCAGGGGGTCGGCGCTGCACGCGACTACATCGCCGCTTCCCTGGGCATCGCGGCCGAGCGCGTCTGCGTGCTGTCGCGGTTCGTCGGCGGAGGCTTCGGCAGCAAAAATCAGATGTGGCCTCACCAGGCCTTGGCCGCGCATCTCGCGCGCGCGCTGTCACGGCCCGTCCGGTTGCAGCTCACGCGCGCCGACATGTCTGTCGCTACAGGCCACCGCGGTGAGACCAGCCAGGATGTGGCGCTGGAGGCTGATGCTTCAGGACGCTATCTCTCCGTGCGCCACGAAAGCTGGACTCCAACCTCATTGCATGGGGGATTTTTTGAGCCTTGCGGCCTCAACACTCTGGCGCTCTACCCCACCGAGCACCTGGAGGTCTACCACCATGTCGCGCGTCGCGCCATCCCGACGCCCACGCCATTTCGCGGGCCGGGTGAGACGCCGGGCTCCTTTGCCCTTGAATCGGCTGTCGACGAACTCGCGCACCAGATGGGACGAGATCCGTTGGAACTCCGGCTGCAAAACTTCCCGCGTCGCGATGCCTTGCACGACCATGAGTGGTCCTCGAACCACCTGGAAGCTTGCTATCTGCAGGGTGCCGAGCGATTCGGTTGGGCAAATCGCCCCGCACTGCCCCGATCGCGCCGGGAGGGCGACGAGTGGGTCGGCTATGGCATGGCGACCACCGCTTATCCTGCACCTGCGTTGCCAGCGACCGTCCGCGTCACGCTCCACGCGTCAGGCCATGCACTGGTCGAGACGGCGGCAACCGATATCGGCACGGGCATGGCGACCATCCTGATGCAGCTCGTCTCGTCCGAACTGGATCTGTCGCCGAGCAATGTAGACGTGCGCATTGCAGATTCCGCGCTGCCCTCCGCACCGACGGCCGGCCGTTCCAAGTCGACGGCGAGCGTGCTCCCGGCGGCCCAGGCCGCCTGCGCCTTGCTGCGTCAGGATGTTTGCGCGCGGCTCGCTGCTGCAAAGGGCTCAGATCCAGCGTGGCGAGGATCACAAGACTTGCTGGCTTCGATGGTCAACCTTGGGCTGCAAACCGTGACATCGGCTTCGACGTCTGCTGGAAAGCCGGTGACGCAGGCGTTGAGTTTCTACTCTTTCGGCGCTCACTTTGTGGAGGTGCGGGTCGACGAAGAACTTGCGCAACTGAAAGTCGCGAGAGTTGTCAGCGCGTTCGACTGTGGCCGCATCGTGAACGAAGTGCTTGCTGCGAGCCAGATCAAAGGAGGAATCGTCTTCGGGCTTGGCATGGCGCTGATGGAGAAGACAGCGTTCGACCCGAATACGGGACGGATCGTGAATGACAATCTGGCCGACTACCACCTGCCGGTCAATGCAGATGTCCCGGACATCGAAGTGCTTTTCGTGGGAACGCCGGATACACAGTTCAACGCGCTTGGCGTCCGTGGTCTTGGGGAGATCGGGGTGCCTGGAATGGCCGCTGCCGTGACGAATGCCGTTTTCAACGCCGTGGGTCGACGAATTCGTCGCTTGCCAATTGCAGCTCGCGATCTACTTGCCGAGCGCTAATAGTCCCTGCGAACCTCTGCACCGCACGGGAAATCGTAATCAGCGTATTGCTGGATCAGGTTCTCGATGCATCTGATGTGCCCACAGCGATAGCCAATCCCGATGGCCGCCAAAGCCTTCCATCACTGATGCGGCGCACGCCCACGCCTGCCAGAGCTCCCGGAACGCGGCGAAGGCATCCAGGCGCGTGATGTGCCGCCACGCTGTTCGGCCAGAGCGCAGCGCCAATCATCAGATCGCAAAGCTCCGGCACATTGACCATCCGCTTGCCATTTGCCCGATGATCCCAATCTCTCGGACTCATGCCACCCAAGGCGGACCCTTACAGGAGAACTTTGCATGACCGACTACCGCAAGACATCTGAAGCGATTGCGTCTCTGACCCGAGAGCAATTTCTGGTGACGCAGAAAAGCGCGACCGAACGGTCCGGAACTGGCGAGTACCTGGGCAACAAGGAGCCTGGTATCTATGTCGACATCGTCTCGGGCGAGCCCTTGTTCGCATCAGCCGATAAATACGATTCAGGCTGCGGCTGGCCCAGCTTCACCAAGCCTGTCGACCCGGCCCACGTGAACGAACTGCGCGACACTGCGCACGGCATGGTGCGCATCGAAGTGCGCTCGACGCATGGCGACAGCCACCTGGGCCATGTGTTCCCCGACGGCCCCGCGGACCGAGGGGGGCTGCGCTATTGCATCAACTCTGCATCCTTGCGCTTCATTCATCGCGACCGAATGGCCGCCGAGGGATACGGCGTCTATCTCGACCAAGTGGAGAACATTTGATGCATCACGAAAAAGCCATCCTGGCCGGCGGATGTTTCTGGGGTATGCAGGACCTGATCCGCAAGCGGCCCGGCATCGTCTCGACGCGGGTGGGCTACACCGGCGGCGATGTCGCGAACGCTACCTATCGCCATCATGGGACGCACGCCGAGGGGATCGAGATCGTGTTCGACCCGGCAGTCACGAGCTACCGCAACATCCTGGAATTCTTCTTCCAGATCCACGATCCGACAACGAAGAACCGCCAAGGCAATGACCGTGGGCTTTCCTACCGGTCCGCCATCTACTACGTCGACGCGGCTCAGAAGCAGGTCGCCCAAGAGACGATCGCCGATGTGGATGCCTCCGGGCTGTGGACAGGCAAGGTGGTCACCGAGGTGGAACCTGTCGGTGATTTCTGGCAGGCTGAGCCTGAGCACCAGGACTACCTGGAGAAGCGGCCGGATGGCTATACCTGCCACTTCCCCCGTGCCGACTGGATTCTGCCGAAGCGCCAGGGCGCTGGCGATCCACAGTAAGTGTCTTCGCCGCCTATTACTACAACGACGACAAGCGAATCCAGGAGATCACGCTCGAGGAGCACGTCCAGCTGAACGTCGGCCATTCAGGCTTCTGCTGGATAGCGCTGCATGCAAGGGCGGCGTCGAGGCAACGACGGTCTGGAGCGACAAGCTGCTAGCAGCAGGCGTCTAGGTAGAGATCGTGCAAAATCGTGGCCTCTGGCGGTTCGCCGTGACGCTCGTACGCTGGAAGGCACCGCATGCAAGACCACTATCTCGCGTTGGGCGTCAGCAGCAGCGCCAGTCCGGCGGACATCAAAAAGGCCTACCGCCAACTCGCCGCCCGCCACCATCCGGATCGCAACCCTGAGCCGGATGCCGCCACCCGTTTCCGCGCTGTTCAGGAGGCCTACGACATCCTGGGCGACACGGCCAAGCGTGAGACCTACGACAACAACCGCAAACGCAATCTGCTCGACGATCCGCTGGAAACGGCACGTGGCATCTGGGCAGACTATTTCCAACGGCTCATCTAGGTCTCGATGCACGTATCCCCCTTCTTCCACAACCTGCACTCCGCGTACCTGGCCGAACTCGACGACATGCGCCACGACTCCGAGGGGCGGTCCGTACTGGAGCGGCGGCTGGCCGAGCGGCGCAGCGAGGTCGCGTTTCTGGTCAACATGCTGGAGCTGGCGCCCGAGATGGTGACGGTCGTGCTCCACAAGGCCTTCCGCTTCCTGTCTGCGCCGGCCATGGACAAGTTGCTGGCCTGCGAGCCCGACCACCTGGACGCGTGGGAGGGCCTGCGGCAAACCATCGACATCGCGCCCTGGGCCCAAGCGACCGTGCAATTGCTGCGTACGCAGACCGCCGGTGACAACTTCCTGAGTGTCGCCGCCGCGCTGGAATACATGGCTGGCAGTCCCCGGAACGCACCTACCTATGAAGGCTCCGAGGACGACAGCGGAGCAGACGCGGACCACGCCGAAGACGATCTCGACACCGACGACCACCACCCCCTCTCGGCGGACGACCTGGACAACGCCGATGGCCAGACCCGAGCGGACGCCCGCGACGACTGGATGGCCGAGCAGGGCTTCGATCGAAAAGACTGAATAGGCCGGCACGTAAGGCACCCACTGCTATGAACCACCTCGCCCTGATCACGAAGACACGGAGCCTGATCGCCGCAGGCGACATCGCCGGCGCCGAGGCTGCCCTCACCGAGTTGGCCGACACCGAGGGCGACCGCGCGCTGATGGTGGTGCTGGACCAGCTGGAGCCCAAGGACATCCTCGCGGTGATGCGCGAGTACGACCCCTCCCGCGCGTCGGTCGTGAGCCTGCTGGTCACCCCGGCGCAGTTCGCGCACGCGATCGTCATCGAGAAGCGCTACAAGGACCTTACCCACTCGCACCTGCGCGGTATGGTGAACGCCATCGTCTTCCGCGAGGACGCGGACCCGGTGGCGTTCCTGACTGCCGTGGGCGATCTGGAGGGTGGCAGCGAAGCCATGGCCAACTACTTTGCCGACAAATGGGCGCGCATCGAATCCTTCGCCCGCAGCGGGACCTTTGACACCGCGGAGGAAGACGGCGAGATGCTCTCCGAGACCGAGCTGCTGGCCTCGGCCTATGCCACTCCCAAGGTGCTCCTCGACGAGGTGGCTGACCAGGACTGGATGGAGCTGGCCTGGCGCATGCGCCACGAATGTCCTGACCTGTTCACCGAGACCTTGATGGTCTTGCGCGCCCAGGCACGCGCACATGACCTCGGCGGGGGGGACGACGAGGACGCCGCTGAGGAAGGTGACACGCGCGTGGAGACCAGCGAGACGGACCGAGGAAGCATCACACCGGCGGCACGCGACGACGAGGAAGAGTCGGCAATCTGACGGCACCAACCACAGCGCCTGACTGCACGATGCTCACGATACCTACGTCCACCCCCACGACCCTCCAGGCCGTCGCGCTGTTTGACGAGCGGCCCTTCTTCGAGAAGGCCCTGCAGCACGGCATGCGCCACGGCATCATCGGGCCCGCGAAAGTGGCCGCCATGTGCCAGGAAGCGCCGAAGGGCATGGTTCAGATTGCGCGCTATTTCGGCACCGAGTACCTGCGTCCGGACCTGGAGCGCGCCAGAGACAGGCTGATCAACCTGGTGAGCCTGTTTCTGGAGCATTCGACCGGCGGCAACCTGGACCAGGCCGCCGAGTCCCTGCGTGACCACAGTTTGCTGTCGCGCTCGAAGGGCGGCTCGGACATGCTCAAGGCGCTGATCGCCATGCCCCAGAGCAGCCACTTCGGCATGCAGGCACAAGGAGTCTTCGAGAACAAGCACATCCCATTGCTCGCCAAGTGGTCGCTGCGCAGCCTTCCCGAGTACCACGCCGAGCGCGCTGCGCGCAGCCACGCGACCACCTTGGTGGAAGCAGCGGTCTGGATGGCGGCCCCGCTGGGTCTGAGTGCCGATGATCTGGAGGATGCCGGCAGAGACGCGGAAGCCGTGGTGCGCACAGCGCTGTTGGTCCGCGCGTGCCGGCGCAGCGCCATGCCGGACTGGGCCGCGTTCGAGAAGATGGTGGTGGCCTTGCGCAAAAAATACACGGCATACGCCGATGACCGGGCGACACCGACGCCCATCGGTTTGCCCGCAGACCTGCCGGCGCAGTACCGGGAGGTTGTGCAGTCGGTGCAGGCCTCTGTCATGCAGGACATGCCGAGGATCCTGGATGCCACGCTCGATGTGTACAAACTCTTCGACCAGACGCCGGCTTTTCTGGGCCGCTACTTCTGGATCGAAGACACCATGGCCGACCTGGACCATTTCGAGCGCGGCAACAGCGTCGTGTGGGAGAAGGCTACCGGGGGTCACAGCGACGACAGTTCGTTGCTGACACTGTTCCTGCGCATTGCCACGCACGGCCAACACACCACGCTGCTCACCAAGAAAACCGCGGCCAGCCTGGTCAAGAAGATCCGGACTTCGGGCCTGGATGCGGAGCTGCCCCGGCAGTTCGTGCTGCGGCACGCCCCCGTGCAGCTTCAGGACGACTACCTGCAACTGTGGAATGCATTCATCGATGAGGCAGAACCCATACTGCGCAGTGACCGGGTGCAGTCGACTGAGGATGCGCTGGCGCTGCTTCGCCGAGAGTGCAATATTGCCCAGTAGGCATAGAGCCAGGGGCGAGGGGCCTCAACAAAGTGGCCGTGCGCGGCATTGCGAAGGTGCGGGGCATGAAACTACTTCGCGAACTTGCTTTCACACTTCGTCGAGTGGCAAGAACAGTTATGCCGAATCACCGGAGGCCACGCAGACCGGCGAGGGAGGCCTTTGGTATTCGGGTCGATTCGGGCTTGTCCGCCGTCTCTCGCATCTTCGGTACGACTTCACGACGGCTTGCGAGAGCTGGCGTTGGGCCAATGAGGAATGATTTCGTCTGACAGCGAGACGCGCATTCCGATTGATCCGTCTTCGCGGTCCGGGCAAGAAGCCCAAGCGGCTCAGTACCGTCAACGCTCGGACCGAGTTGGCTGCGTAAGAACTCAAGCGGCGGGGGCTTGTCTGTTTTCCGAACGCACTCTTGTTTTTCCGCCGGTCACTCTGTTCGCTGCGCTGACGGCTTTAATGGCGTCGCAAAATTCCGTGAGGATCGCCGGCCGCTCGGCTGCATCCCGCCGGAAGAACAGGCCGAACGACGGCAACGCAACGTGGGGAAGGGCGTTCAACCTGTGCACGCCGCCCCTCGCGATTTCGTCCATTGCATGCTCGAGCCGGACGGCGCAGAGCAATGAAGGGTCCTTGCGCAACAACGTGCCGATCGTGACGGACGACAAGACTTCAACGACCGGCAGGGGTGGTGTTGCGCCATTGTTGAGGAAGGCCGCGTCGAATGCCTGCCTGACGAGCGTTTCCTTCGGTGGAAGAACCCATTGCGCGTTCTGGAGGTCGCGCCATCGCAGAGGACGCGCTGCGACTGCCGGCGCGCTGGTGGAGGAAAGAACGCAAAGCTCGTCCTCGAGCAGAACAGCGGGCTCGAGCAGCGGAATCAAGTCGCTGGCCATCAATTGCGGCGTGATCGCACCAAAGACGCAGTCGAGTTCGCGTTCAAGCAGCAGGTGGATCAGTTCATGGACGCGCCCCTCCGTCAGCTGAACGGCAATGCCCGGCAGCCGCGCCCGCAACGCGACGATTGCCGCGGGGATCGTCGCGGTCACCGACGGAGCGCCAACGCGCAGCACCGCAGTCACGCCCCGCTTCATTGCATCGACATCGCTGGTGGCCCGTGCGAGCTCGTTCAGCACGGTCCGGGCACGGAACGCGGCGGTGACACCGAGCGGGTTCGCGCTGATGCCTCGCTGGCTGCGCTCGAAAAGCTTGGCGCCGAAACAGGCCTCGAGCTCGCCCAGCATCTTGCTGACCGCAGGCTGGCTCAGATGCAGTCGGGCCGCCGCGTTGCGCATGGTGGACGTGTCGCTCAACACCACGAGCAGTTCCAGATGCCGCAGCCGCAGCGTCCGGAGCAGGCGGTCGATTCGGCTGTCGAGTTCGGGTCGGGTCATATCCATTCGTGATCACTCCCTCACGATTATCGAATTTCCAAGAATGACTCCAGAACATAACGTGGGCTGCGATGAACACAAGAATGAACGAGACAACGGCTCCTGCCTCGCCGCTCAAAGGCGTGCGAGTGATCGACATGGGGCAATACATCGCCGGCCCCGGCGCGGCGATGGTGCTGGCTGAGCTTGGCGCGCAGGTCATCAAGATCGAGCCCATCGCAGGTGACCAGGCCAGGCACATCGGGCGCTACGGCGAATCCATGATCCGGGCCTACAGCAGGGGAAAACAGTCCATTGCCATTGACCTCAAGAGCGAGGCGGGCCGTGAGATCGCCTGGCGTCTGATGGCGGACTGCGACGTGCTGATCCAGAACCTGCGGCCCGGAGCCGTCGAAGCTCTCGGCCTGGGGTCGGCAGCGGTCCGCGGGCGCTTTCCCGGCATCATCTATCTTTCGATCTCCGGCTTCGGCGATCTGGGCCCGTCCAGCGCCCGCCCCGGATACGACATCGCTGCGCAGGCAGAGAGCGGGTTGATGTCGGTCACCGGCGAGCCTGACCGGCTGCCGCAGAAGGTCGGCGTGCCGATCGTTGATGCCGCGGCGGCACACCTGGGGGCCCAGGCAGTGCTCGCGGCGCTCTATGGCCGCGCGCAGACAGGTGTCGGCGAGACGTTGCGCACCTCTCTGCTCGAAGTGGCGATGCACCTGCAGGCCACCACCTGGAGCGACTACCTGGGCGGTGCACCGGAGCCCACCCGGATCGGGGATGGCCAGCCGAACAACGCGCCGGCGGCCGAGGTGGTGCCCACCCGGGACGGCCACATTGTTCTGTCTGCCTATGCGGACGAGCACTGGACGCGCTTTTGCCGGGTGGTGGGCCGCGAGGAACTTGCGACCGACCCACGCTTTTGCACCAATTCATTGCGCGTGGAGCACCGTGCGGCCCTTCGCCTCGTTCTGCGGGAATGCCTGTCCGGATTCACCAGTGAGGAATGCGTCGCGCTGCTCGCACGCCATCAGATCGTCGTTGGGTCCATCCGTAGCTACAGACAGGTGCTCGAGAGCCCAGACGTGCAGGCAAGCGGGATTCTGGTCGAGGCACAGGACACAGACGGTGAGCACTACCCCTCGCTGGCGCTCCCGTACCGGCTCGGTGATGCCCCGCGTGCCACGCCCACCGCCGCGCCTGCATGCGGAGCGCATACCGACCAGATTCTGGCGGGGATGGGCTTCTCGGCCAGCGAGATTGCTGACCTGCGTCGTACCTGCGCGGTTGCCTGACAGAAAGGACACATCAATGGACATGAAGACAGCGCCCACCTTCAAACGCATGGAAGAAGTGGTGGTCCAGACACTTCCACTCTTCGAGATGATGCGCATGCGTGCGGCGACCACGGCGCGGCGCCATCCGGTGCAAGGGTTCGCGTCAACGGACCCCGGCTCCACCTGGCGATGGGTCAACCAGTTCACCCATACCCACCGCCGACTGGGCCCGGAAGACCGGGAAGTGGTGAGCCCCAACAACGACACGGTCTACAGCAACGCCTGGCTGGACCTTTCGGCGGGGCCACTGGTCATCGAAACGCCCGACATGGCCGACCGCTACTGGACACTGGGGCTGCTGGATGCCTGGACCAATCCGTTCGCCTACGTCGGCCGTCGCACCACCGGCAACCGACCCCAGCGCACGCTGGTGCACGGTCCCGGTTGGCGGGGCACGCCTCCGGCCGACATCACGCACACGATCGCCGCGCCGGGTGACGACGTCTGGCTGATCGGACGCCATCTGGTAGACGACGATGGCGCGGATGCCGCTCTGGTGCGACAGAGCCAGCACGCGATGCGGATCGTCAGGATGGAAGGCGCCGATGCAGCCATGCGGGTGGACACATGGTTGGACGCCCGGGATGCTTCAGTGCCGACAGCGGACGTTTATCTGCGCGTGGTGAGCGCCGCGTTGCAATCCAATCCCGTGCCAAGCGGGGAGACGCTGGAATGGCCTCCCTCCGGTGACGGACTGGCGGCGGCGCTGGTGGCGGTCTACGCTCGTTTGAGGTCCGGCAACCAGCCCCACGACCTCGGTGGTGGATGGGCCATCCCCGTCATGGTGTCGACCCACTGGGGCGACGACCACCTCACGCGTGCACGCATCGCACGCAATTTCATCGGCGCGCTCGGCGTCGAGGAGGCCATGTATCCCACGGCCGAGGTGGATGCCGACGGCATGGCCCTCGATGGGGCGCGGCGCTATGAACTGCGCTTCGATCCGAAAAACAAGCTGCAGGTGGGTGCCTTCTGGTCGCTCACCATGTATCGCCGCAGCGACTGTCTTTTCGTCGCGAATCCGATCGCGCGGTATTCGATCGGCGACCGCACCCCGGGCCTGCTGCAGGACGCCGATGGCGGTTTGTCGATCCGGTTGCAAGCCGATGACCCGGGGCCCGGAATCAACTGGCTGCCGTCGCCCCGCGATGAACCTTTCTACGTGGTGCTGCGCCTTTATCAGCCCAAAGCCGATCACCTTGCGCTGCGTTACGCCTACCCGCCCCTTCGCGCACTCTGAGCGCCCTCGATAAAACAATGACACGGAGACAAAACCCATGACGACGACCCGCCGACAACTCCTCACCACTGCAGCGGCCGGGCTGGCCTTGCCCTGGTGCATGCCCGCCATCGCCCAGGCATGGCCTGCGCGCCCGATCCGCCTGGTGTCGCCCTACGGTGCTGGCGGATCGAACGACATCCTCACGCGCGTCCTCGGCGAATTTCTCGGGCGCAAGCTCGGGCAGGGTGTGGTGGTCGAGAACAAGGCCGGTGCCGGCACCCGGATTGCTAATGATTTCGTCGCCAAGGCAAATGCGGACGGCTACACGCTCCTGCACGCAGCCGCGCCGATTGCCATCGGTGAGGCGCTCTATAAAGACCTGCCTTATGACGTTCACAAGAACTTCGCGGCCATTTCAAGCACGGCCATCGCGCCGCTTTTTCTGGTGGTCAATGCGGAGGCGCCTTACAAAACCTTGGCGGACTTCATCAAGCATGCGAAGGCGCAACCGAACGGGGCCACCTTCGGCTCACCGGGCGCGGGCTCTGCGCCGCATCTGACGGCAGAGCTCCTGCTGCGCGCAGCGGGCATGAAGGGCATCGTGGTGCAGTACCGCGGCGACGCGCCGGCTTACACGGAACTGCTGGCCGGACGCATCGACGCCACGCTGACCGCCATTTCGACGGCCGTTCCGCACATCCAGGCCGGCAAGCTCAGGGTACTGGGCGTCGCGACGGAAGAACGTACGCCGCTCTACCCGGAGGCGGCCACCATCAAGGAGCAGGGGTGGCCGACGGTGGTCGGCTATGGCTGGTATGGCCTGCTTGCGCCGACAGGGACGCCTGCGAACGTGATCGCCCGGCTGAACGCCGAAATCAATGCGGCTGTATCGGATCCCGAAGTCCGCCGCAAGGCGGAAGCTGCAGGCCTTCAGCTGCGCGGCAGTAGCAGCGGCGAATTCAGTGCGTTCATCACCAGCGAGACGCGCAAATGGTCGCAGATCGTCAAAGCCGCCAACATCACGGCGGAGTGATGGACGCGCGTCTGTGGCGTTGGTTCGCGACGGCAGTCCTGTTGGCGAGCGTGAGCGGGTGTGCGATCGACCATGGGGCCCCGTCCATGCGGCGCAGCACCACTTCGGGACCTGTCGTCGGCAGCAATGAGGGACTGACATCGGGCACATGGAGCTGGAAAGGGGTTCCCTATGCGAAAGCGCCTGTGGCCAACCTGCGCTGGCGCGCCCCAGTGGAACCGCAGCCTTGGTCCACACCGAGGCCAGCCACCGCTTTTGGCCCGGCCTGTGTCCAGACGGGACGCCTGTATGGTCCCGGCCTGAACAACCGCTACGACGACACCATCGGTACCACGCTGGGCAAAACCGTTGGATCCGAGGACTGCTTGACGCTCAACATCTGGGCTCCTGCCGCGCCGCAGACAACGCCCAGGCCCGTCATCGTGTTCGTGCATGGCGGCAGCAACATCACAGGCTATACGGCAGACCCGGTCTATGACGGCGCAGCGCTTGCCCGCAATGAAGATGCTGTCGTCGTGTCGCTCAACTACCGGCTGGGTGTTTTCGGTTTTCTTGACCAGGCCCAGCTCAAGAGCGGAGACCGAGAGGGCGACTCGGGCAACTTTGCGCTGCTCGACATCGTCAAGGCACTCGAATTCGTGGCGGGCAACATCACCCAGTTCGGTGGCGATGCAAGCCGGGTCACCCTGATGGGACAGTCGGCCGGCGCGGTGAATGTGTACGCGCTCCTGACGTCACCGATGCTGGTCGCTCGCAGCAAGCCGTTGTTCCATCGCGTGGTCGCGCTCAGTGGCGGGATCTCCACCGCGGCGTCCCTTCCGGCGGGTGCCATCCCGGGCGTGCTGCCAGCGTCGGTGTGGGCAGCGCGTGGTGACGCACTCCTTGCCGAGTGGCTGGTTGCACAGGGACGGGCACCCGATGAAGCCAGCGCCCGCCAGTTGGTGGTGCGCGCCAACTCAGAAGCGGGCGAGTGGTTGCGCGGCAGTTCTGCCGACCTGGCCCTGGAGGTGGTCAAAACCCGCCTCGCGAAGCGCGGCATGGCTTCTTCCAATCCGATACCGGACGGCTGGGTCGTTGCCCGGGACCCGATCGCTTCCATTCGAGCAGGCCGCTATGTTCGGGTTCCGGTCATCGCCGGCCATGCCCGCGATGAAACGAAGCTCTTCCCTCAGCTGCTGGCGATGCGACCTGATTTCGGTGGCATCAGCGGGCGGTTGCTGGACGACAGCGCCGTGTTTTCGCTGGTGGCGCATTACGACCCGGAAGCGGCCCCTCAGACCACCCTCCAGCAGTGGGTCCCCGCTGCGCTCCTCCCCGCCAGTACCCCCGGGACCGGCTTCGACGCTCGTTCGATCGCACTCGACCGACTCTGGTTCACCGCGATACGTGACGACGTACTGAACGCCTTGCGCAGCCAGCAGGCGGATGTCTGGGCCTATGAATTTGACTGGGACGAACTTCCGCCGCCTTTCGACACGATCTTCGGGGCCGCGCACACCTTCGATCTACCGTTTGTGTTCGGAAACTTCGGGCCTTCGCTGTATTCGAGGATTTCGTTCACCCAGGCCAATCAGCCGGGCCGGCTGGCGCTGTCCAGGGTGATGCAGAACGCGTTCGGCGCTTTCGCGCGGGACGGTGACCCGAATGAGGCTGCGCTCAGTGTGGCGTGGAAACCTTGGCCAAACCGGCTCCGATTCGACGCCGACGCCAAAGTGCACCGGTTGAGCGCTCAACAGGCTGACGGATCCTGAAACTGTGTGAGGCAGACACGTTGCCCGCGATGAGCGCGCGCGGCTGCCTCTGACTTCGCTTCGAGCGTTCGAGGTGACGGCCCGACTGGGGTCCATGACGGCAGCGGCGCGAGAGCTGTTCGTGACGCATGGCGCGATCAGTCGACATGTGCATCTGCTCGAAGAGCAGTTCGGCGTGCCGCTGTTTGTGCGGTTGCCTCGCTCCGTCGCGCCGACGTCGGAGGGCGCCGCGCTTGCCGGGCAATTGACAGAAGCTTTTCGCCTGATGCACGAAGCGGTCGCGAAGCTGGCGCCCGGTCCGCTCACACTGTCATGCTCCGCGACCATCATGATGAAATGGCTGATCCCCCGGCTGAGCGACTTCAAACGTGCTCATCCGAGCGTCGAGATTCGGCTCAACATGAGTCACGGCGAGGTAAATTTCATAGAGGATCAGATCAGCCTCGCGATTCGCACCAACATGACGAGCCCGCCGCAAGAGGTTGTCATCGAACCTCTTCTGCAAGAGCAGATTGGCCTGGTCTGCCATCCCGACTACGCGGCACGCATCGGCATATCCTCCATCAGCTCTCTGACGCGCGCTCGCATCCTGGAAACGGGGACTCGCCCGCACGCATGGACGGAGTGGGCGGCACTGATGAACTGCGAAGACATCGGACTCGCGCCCCACGAGCGCTACGAGCATTTCTATCTGGTCATCGAGGCGGCGGTGTCGCAGCTGGGCGTCGCTCTCGTTCCCCGCTATCTGGTGGAGAAGGAGATCCAGTCGGGCCAGCTCGTGGCGTCCTTTGGTTTCATCCGGAGCCCGTACACCCTCAATCTGTGGATCGCTCCGCACGAGCGCTTGCGTGAGGACGTGCGTGAACTCGCGGCGTGGATTCGGGAACGAATGGAATGAAGCGTGGATTGGCACGTCGCTTGATCCCCCCGGTACAAGCAAAAAAGCCCGCTATCAATAAATAGCGGGCTTTTTGTCAATTCTTGGCTCCTCGACCTGGGCTCGAACCAGGGACCTACGGATTAACAGTCTGGGGGCTTCCACATTCCGAAGCGTTGATTAGAATATCGATACTCGTTAAAAAACAACGACTTAGGCCAGTTCAGCGCACTTTCAGACCCTGAAGTAGTTGATTGGGATATCGCAAAATATCGGAAATGTGGCTACATGGTGGCTACACGGAAGGAACTGATGGCCCGTCCCCCTCGCAATCAGGCGCCTGACCTAGCGCAAGCTCTTGACCTTACCTCCGGTGCAATCGAGCGGCTGCAGTGCCCATCTGGGAAGAAGCAGGCATTCCTCAGAGACAGCAAGGCGCCGGGTCTGCGGGTGCGGGTCACCGATAACGGTGCAAAGTCGTTTGTATTTGAGGCCAAACTTAATCGGGAGACGATCCGACGCACCATCGGCGACGTGCGGGCCTGGGACATCGAGAAGGCACGCAAAGAGGCGAATAGGCTTCGGGTGGCAATAGACAGCGGCCTTGATCCCCGCAACCTGGACAAGATCCAGCAGGCCGAGCAATCCAGACGTGCAGCGCAGGCGGTCCAGGAAGAAACCACCGTACAAGATGCCTGGACGGTCTACTTAGAAGCACGGAAAGATTCATGGGGGGACAGGCACTACGCCGATCACCATGCGCTTGCGAAGGCTGGCGGCGTCCCAGCCAAGCGGGGCACCAGCGGCAAAGGGACAACCATCGCCGGGCCGCTGCATCCATTGATGTCCAGGCGCCTGTCCGACCTGACGCCGAGCGTCGTAGAGGCGTGGGCGCTTGAGCAGGGGAGGGCTCGCCCTACCTATGGCCGACTTGCATGGTGAATCGCCCCGGGATTCGTGGAGGCCCGTTGGTTTAAGTCAGACCTCCACCGT
>JBGMOF010000055.1:0-25739 GCA_041424275.1 Variovorax sp. | reverse complement strand
CCATGCAGCCCAAGGTGCTGATGCTCGACGAGCCCGTGGCCGGCATGAACCGCGAGGAAACCGAGGACATGGCGCGCTTCATCATCGACGTGCGCGACGAATGGGGCGTGACGGTGCTGATGGTCGAGCACGACATGGGCATGGTGATGGACCTTTCCGACCACGTGGTGGTGCTGAACTTCGGCCAGGTGATCGCGCAGGGCGCGCCGGCCGATGTCCAGGCCGATCCGGAAGTGATTCGTGCCTACCTCGGCGCTGGCGACGTGGGCGATCTGCGCCGCAAGCTGCGCGGCGCGGCGCCCTCTGCGGTGGAGGCCACCTGATGGATTGGGCCTACCTCTTCGAGATCAGCCTGACCGGCATCGCCAGCGGTGGTCTCTATGCGCTGGCTGCGCTGGCCTTCGTGCTGGTCTACAAGGCCACGCGCGTGGTCAACATCGCCATCGGCGAACTGCTCATGGTCGGCGCCTATCTCTTCTTCACGTTCGCGGCGAGCTTCGCGCTGCCAGTGTGGCTGGCGGTGATCGGGGCTGTGATCGGCACCGGCCTGCTCGGCGCAGTCATCGAGCGCACCATGATCCGGCCTCTGCTCGGTGAACCGCCGATCTCGGTCTTCATGGTCACGGTCGGCCTGGCATCGATCCTGGTCGGCCTGGTCGAGATCATCTGGACCGCAGACCAGCGCCGTCTGCCCGAGTTCATGCCGACCGCCCCGATCATGGTCGGCGAAGCCTTCCTCGCGCCGAAGGTGTTCTACGGCGCGCTGGTGGCGGCGGTGCTGATCGGCGCGGTGCTGCTCGTGTTCCGCTTCTGGCGCGGCGGGGTCGCATTGCGCGCCACCGCATCGGACCAGGCGGCAGCGTATTCGATGGGCATCAACGTCCCGCGCGTGTTCTCGCTGGCGTGGGTGGCGTCGGCCATGATCGCCTCGGTGGCGGGCATCATCGTCGGCTCCATCGGCGGTATCTCGTCGTCGATGGGCGTGTTCGGGCTGTCGGTGCTGGTGGTCGTGATCGTCGGCGGACTCGACAGCGTGCTCGGCGCGCTGCTCGGCGGACTGTTCATCGGGCTCATCGAGGCGCTGGCCGGCGCCTACCTTGGCGGCGAATACAAGCTGCTCGCGACCTTCATCGTGCTGGTGCTGGTGCTGATGGTGAGGCCCTACGGATTGTTCGGCACGCACGAGATTGAACGGCTATGAGAATCGGCACCCTCAAGCAGACCTACATTGCGGACGCCGCATTGTTTGATTCGCGCACGCAGAAACTCTGGCTCGCGTTCGGCGCCGCGCTCCTGCTGCTGTTCCCGTTCATGGCGAGCGACTACTGGCTCTACCTCGCCTGCCTGGTCGCCATCAACGTCGCCAGCGCCACGGGCCTGAACATCCTCACGGGCTACACCGGCCTCGTGAGCCTCGGCCAGGCTGCATTCATGGGCCTGGGCGCGTACACCGTGGCGATCCTCCAGACGCGCCTGGGCACGCCCTTCCTGTTAAACCTGCTGGCCGGCGGCGTGGTCGCCATGCTGGGCGGGCTGATCGTCGGCATTCCGTCGTTGCGCGTGAAGGGCCTCTACCTTGCGATCGCCACCATCGCCGCATCGTTCATCGCGCACTTCCTGTTCGCCAACCTCAAGATCACGGGCGGCACCACCGGCATCTCGCTGCCGCCGGCACAACTCTTCAACCTGCCGCTCGACACCTCGTTCCGGCTGTACTGGGTGATCGTGCCGGTGACCCTGCTGATGCTGCTGGGCGCGGCCAACCTGTTCCGCACGCGCGTCGGCCGCGCCTTCATCGCGATCCGCGACCGCGACATCTCCGCCGAGGTGCTGGGCATCCCGCTGCTGCGCTACAAGCTGCTGTCTTTCGGCCTCTCGTCGTTCTATGCGGGCGTGGCAGGCGGCCTTTGGGCCTACTTCTTCCGCGTGGTCACGCCCGAGAGCTTTCCACTCCTGATGTCGATCTTCTTCCTCGCCGCGATCATCGTCGGCGGCATGGGGTCGATCCTCGGCGGGATCCTCGGGGCGGTGTTCATGACGATGGTTCCCGAGCTGCTCAAGCTGGTCGTCGAGCTGCTGCCGGGCGGCACCGAGATGACCGTGTTCCTGTCGCCCGTGCGCACTGTCGTGTTCGGGCTGCTGATCGTCGGGTTTCTGGTGTTCGAGCCGCAGGGGCTCGCAGAAGTGTGGCGGCGCACTCGCCGCTTTTTCCATCTTTGGCCTTTCCGCAACTAGACCTCTCCAGGAGACAAGCATGTTCAAGACCGCCCAGCCTTCCCTGCGCCGCCGCGCGCTCATCGTCGCGGCCTGTGCCGCGCTCGCCTCGCCCCTTGCACAGGCGCAGGCCAACGAGGACATCGTGATCGGCGGCTCGATCCCGATGACGGGCGTGTTCGCGTTCGCAGGCGTCGGCATCAACGCGGGCATGTCCGACTACGTGAAGATCGTCAACGACGCGGGCGGCATCAAGGGGCGCAAGCTGCGCTACGTGCCGGAAGACACGGGCTACAAGGTCGATGTGTCGGTAGCGGCCTTCAAGAAGATCACGAGCCAGAACAAGGTCAACCTCTACTACGGCGACTCGACCGGCTTTTCCAAGACCATCAACTCCGAGCTCGACCGCAATGGGCAGATCCTGATGGCCGGCGCCTCTTTCGCGACCGAACTCAACGACCCGGCCAAGTTCCCGAACCAGTTCATCGTCGGCCCCGACTACACCGAGCAGATCGGCATCCTGCTCAACCACATCGCCAAGGAGAAGCCGGGTGCGAAGGTGGCCTTCGTCTATGCCGACTCCGAGTTCGGCCGCGACCCCATCGAGGCCAGCGAGGCAGCTGCGAAGAAGCTGGGCCTCGCCGTGCCGGTGAAGATCATGACGCCCGCCGGCAGCGTCGACGTGTCGACCGAGGTCATCAAGCTGCGCCGTGCCGCGCCCGACTACACGATCTTTCACGGCTACATCCTCGCGCCGATCCCGGAATTCGTGCAGCAGGGCAAGCAGATGGGCATGACCAGCAAGTGGATGGGTACGTTCTGGACCATGGACAGCTCCACCGTCATGAAGATGGGCGAGGCGGCAGATGGCTTCATGGGCGTGATGCCCTACCGCTACTACTACGACACCTCGGCCAAATCGCCGATGCTCGAGAAGATCCGTGCGCTGCGCCCGGACTACCAGAGCACGGCCTACACGCAAGGCTTTCTCACCGCGATGCTCTTCACGGAAGCGGCCAAGCGCACGCTCGATGCCGGCAAGCCGCTGGACGCCAGAAACCTGAAGGCGTCGCTCAACACCATCAAGAACTTCGACACGGGCGGCCTGATCGGCACCCCGATCACCATCAGCGGCAACTCGATTCCGGTGGGCCGCGTCTACAAGGCCGACATGAAGGCACAGAAGATGGTCGCCGCTTCCGACTGGATCTCGCTCTCGAAGTAGCGCCATGCAAGACAGCGCGGTCCTCACGGTCAACAACATCGAGGTGGTCTACAACAAGGTCGTCCAGGCCTTGCGCGGGCTCTCGCTGGTGGTGCCGCGCGGTGAGATCGTTGCGCTGCTGGGCAGCAACGGCGCGGGGAAATCGACCACGCTCAAGGCGATCTCGGGCCTGCTGACGCTGGAAGACGGCGAACTGCAGGCCGGACGCATCGACTTCAACGGCAAGGCCACCACGCAGCGTGCGCCGCAGCAACTCGTGCGCGACGGCCTGAGCCATGTGATGGAAGGCCGGCGCGTGTTCGAGGACCTCACCGTGGAGGAGAACCTGGTGGCGGCGACCTACGCACTGACAGGCCGCGCCGACGCGAAGGCCGACTTCGACGCGGTCTACAGCTACTTTCCGCGGCTGCACGAGCGGCGCCGCGGGCTGGCCGGTTATCTGTCGGGCGGCGAGCAGCAGATGCTGGCCATCGGCCGTGCGCTGGTGGCGCAGCCGCAGCTCATCCTGCTCGATGAGCCCTCGCTCGGCCTGTCGCCCAAGCTGGTCGAGGACATCTTCACGATCATTGCGCGCATCAATGCCGAGCGCGGGGTGTCGATGCTGCTGGTCGAGCAGAACGCGACCGTGGCGCTGGCCGTGGCGCACCGCGGCTACATCATGGAGAACGGCAAGATCGTGATCGATGGCAGCGCCGAAAAGCTGGCCTCCGATCCGGACGTGCGCGAGTTCTACCTCGGCATCGGCGGCAGCGGCGAGGCGCGCAGCTTCAAGTCCATCAAGCACTACAAGCGACGCAAGCGGTGGCTCTCATGAACATTCCGGAACTGACGCTGCCCCAGATGCTGCGCGAGCAGGCACGGCTGAAGCCTTCGCACATCGCGATCCGGCAAAAGGACTTCGGCATCTGGAAGCCGCTGACCTGGCAGGAGTACCTGAGCCGCGCTCAGCATGTCGGCCTCGGGCTGCGAGCGGCCGGTCTCGGCGCCGGTGGCCACCTGGGCGTGCTTTCGGAGAACCGAACCGAGTGGGTGCTCGCGCAAATGGGCGCCGGCCTGATCGGCGCGGTGACTGTGGGCGTGTACCCCACAAGCCCCGCCACGGAGGTCGCCTACGTGGTGGGGCACGCCGACGTCGAGGTGATGGTGTGCGAAGACCAGGAGCAAACCGACAAGGTGATCGAGTCGCTCGCTTCGCTGCCGCGGCTGCGTCGCATCGTCGTGGTGGAGACCAAGGGGCTGCGCAACCTCGCAGCCGGACACCGCGCGCTGGTCACCAGCTTCGCCGAGCTGGAAGCGGCCGGACGCGCCGCCGAAGCCGCCAATGGCCTCGCGGCCGTCGACGCCGCACTGGCCGCGCAGACGCTCGACGACATCGGGCTCATGATCTACACCTCGGGCTCGACCGGCAAGCCCAAGGGCGCGATGCTGTCGTACCGCAACATCCGCGGCGTGGTGCCGGGCATCGTCGACAGGCTCGCGCTCGACGGTGACACGACCCACCTCTCCTACCTGCCGCTGTGCCATGTGGCAGAGCAGATGCTGACCGCCTTCGTGCCGCCCTACATCGGCTCGCAGGTGAATTTCGGCGAATCGATCCGCACCGTGCAGGAGGACCTGCGGGAGGTGGCGCCGAGCATCTTCCTCGGCGTACCGCGCATCTGGGAGAAGCTGCACGCCGCAATCACGATCAAGCTGCAGGAATCCGGACGGTTGCAGCGCGGCCTCTTCGAACGCGCGTGGAAGCGCTGCGAGGGCCTTGCGACGCGTCCGCGCGCGGACTGGAGTCCGGGCGACCACCTCGCGTGGGCCGCGAGCTACTGGCTGGTGCTGCGGGCGCTGCAGAACTTCATCGGGCTGCGACGGGTGAAGGTGGCGCTCACCGGCGCCGCACCAATTCCGCCGGACATCGTGCGCTTCTTCCGGACGCTGGGCGTGCCGCTGGTCGAGGTCTACGGCCTCACCGAGTCGAGCGGCATGGTGACCGGGCACCGCCGCGACGCGGTGCTGGTGGGCACGGTCGGCCCACCGACGCTCGGCGTCGAGCACCGCCTGGGCGACCAGGGCGAGCTGCTGGTGCGCGGCGACATGGTCTTCGCGGGCTACTACAAGAATCCCGACGCCACCATGCAGTCGGTACGCGACGGTTGGCTGCACACCGGCGACGTGGTGCAGGAAGTCGATGGCCAGCTGCGCATTGTTGACCGCCTGAAGGACATCATGATCACGGCCGGCGGCAAGAACCTCACGCCGTCCGAGATCGAGAACACGATGAAGGGCAGCCCGTACATCAAGGAGTGCGTGATCGTGGCAGACGGTCGCAAATTCGTCGGCGCGCTGATCCAGATCGACTATGAGACGGTCGGCAAGTGGGCCGAAGCGCAGCGCATCCCGTTCACCCACTTCCGCTCATTGACCGAACACCCCGAGGTGCGCAACCTGATCGATGCCGAAGTTCAGCGCGGCAACGGGCGGCTGGCGCAGGTCTCGCAGATCCGGCGCTTCCACCTGCTCGTCAAGGAACTGGACCACGACGACGGCGACGTCACGGCCACCATGAAGGTGCGCCGCTCGAGCATTTACAAGAGTTACGCGACCGAGATCGAAGCGCTCTACAGCGCTTGAAGCGCCTGGGCGCCTGCGCAATTTCTCACGGATGCAGACCGGATGTCGGCCGCGATGCATCCGTGTGGGCCCTGCGCCCGTAGTGCTGCCATGACTCTCCAACATGTTCTTTTCCGGTCCACGCTCCTCGTGGCCGTCCTCGCGGCCGCTGGCTGCGCATCCACACCCATGCTTGACGCCCCTGCCGCAACGGCCGACGGCGTGCTGGTCAATCCGAAAGGGCTCACGCTCTACACCTACGACCGCGATGTCGCCGACAGCGGCGTGTCGGCCTGTACAGGGGATTGCGCGGTGAAATGGCCGCCCTTCACCGTGGCTGCTGCCGGCAACCCGCCGGCAGGCTATTCGATGGTCCGTCGCATCGACGGCAGCACCCAATGGGCTTTCAGGGGCCAGCCGCTCTACACGTGGCCGGAAGACCAGGAGCCGGGCGACCGATACGGCGACAACTACGAGGGCATCTGGCACGTCGTCGAGCCGGGCAAGCCGCGCGTCATCCGTGCCGCGCCGGCTTCCGACAACGACGGCTATTGAAGCCCGCGCGCCGAGGCGGATCTCAGTCTCGGCCGCCGACGGGCCGAGCCCGCACGTCGGTCACGTCGTCATCGGCCGGGCCGAGGATGACCGGGCTGCGAACCGACTCGCCCCGCGCCCGCGCATTGGCGACGTCGGCGGCGGTTGGCTCAGTCGGTCGAGTGGCCTGCCGGAAACGATCGAACCCGGCGCCGGGATTGAAGCGCATGACCCACGGCGTGACAGGCTTTCCGGTGAGGCGGGCCCAGCCATAGCGCAAGCCCCACACCGCCGCCAGCAACAGCACCGCCACCGCAAGGCTTGCGGCGAGGATCAGGCCCAGCAGGAACAAGACCACGCGAAAGAGGAAATTCATCATCTCCGCTTAGGCTGAGGCTTCGGCCGTTGGTTCCCCGTCTTTCGAAAAGCCGAACTGCCCCGGGGAATGGATCGGGTCGGTGGTCACATGGATCGTGTCCTTCGGCCCGAAGCTTCCGTCCAGCAGCAGCTTGCTCAACGGATTCTCGATGCGCTGCTGGATCGCCCGCTTGAGCGGCCGCGCTCCGAAGACCGGGTCGAACCCCACCTTGGCGATCTCCGCCAGCGCTGCAGGCGACACGTCCAGCACGTAATCCATCTTCGCAAGGCGCGCCTGCAGCACCTTCAGCTGGATCGCCGCGATCGACTCGATGTTCTTCGCATCCAGCGCATGGAACACCACCGTCTCGTCGATGCGGTTCAGGAACTCGGGCCGGAAGTAATTCTTCAGTTCGTCCCACACCGCATCCTTGATGTCCTGGCTGGGCTGACCGACCATCGACTGGATGATCGGCGAGCCGATGTTGCTGGTCATCACGATCACCGTGTTCTTGAAGTTCACCGTGCGGCCCTGGCCGTCGGTGAGGCGGCCATCGTCGAGCACCTGCAGCAGCACGTTGAACACGTCCGGGTGCGCCTTCTCGACCTCGTCGAGCAACAGCACGCTGTAGGGCTTGCGGCGCACGGCCTCGGTCAGGTAGCCGCCCTCTTCGTAGCCCACATAGCCGGGCGGCGCGCCGATCAGCCGGGCGACCGAATGCTTCTCCATGAACTCGCTCATGTCGATGCGGATCAGGTGGTCTTCGCTGTCGAACAGAAAGCCCGCGAGCGCCTTGCAAAGCTCGGTCTTGCCCACGCCCGTGGGGCCGAGGAACAGGAACGAGCCCGTCGGGCGGTTCGGATCGGACAGGCCCGAGCGCGAGCGGCGGATCGCGTTGGCGACCGCGCCGATGGCCTCGTCCTGGCCGACCACGCGCTCGTGCAGCTTGTCTTCCATCACGAGCAGCTTGTCGCGCTCGCCCTGCATCAGCTTGGCGACCGGAATGCCGGTGGCGCGCGCCACGACCTCGGCGATTTCTTCGGCGCCGACCTGCGTGCGCAGCAACGTGGGCGCGCTCGACTTGCCCTTGCTCGCCTCGCTGGCCTCGGCTTCCTTCAGGCGCTTTTCGAGCGCGGGCAGTTGGCCGTATTGCAGCTCGGCGACCTTGTTGAAGTCGCCCTTGCGCTTCCATTCCTCGATCTGGAACTTGATCTTGTCGACATCTTCGCGCACCTGCGCGCTGCCCTGGGCCTGGGCCTTTTCGGCCTGCCAGATTTCGTCGTAGTCGGCGATCTCCTTTTGCAGCTTGCCGATCTCGTCCTCGATGAGGCCGAAGCGCTTCAGCGAGGCTTCGTCCTTTTCGCGGCGCACGGCTTCGCGCTCGATCTGCAGCTGGATGAGGCGGCGGTCGAGCCGGTCCATGACCTCGGGCTTGGAGTCCATCTCGATCTTGATCTTGGCCGCGGCCTCGTCGATCAGGTCGATGGCCTTGTCGGGCAGGAATCGGTCGGTGATGTAGCGGTCGCTGAGCTCGGCGGCGGCCACGATGGCAGGGTCGGTGATCTGCACACCGTGGTGCACTTCGTACTTCTCCTGCAGGCCGCGCAGGATGGCGATGGTCGCCTCGACAGACGGCTCTCCGACGATGATCTTCTGGAAGCGGCGTTCGAGCGCGGCGTCTTTCTCGATGTACTTGCGGTATTCGTCGAGCGTGGTGGCGCCCACGCAGTGGAGCTCGCCGCGTGCCAGGGCAGGCTTCAGCATGTTGCCCGCGTCCATGGCGCCTTCACCCTTTCCGGCGCCGACCATGGTGTGCAGCTCGTCGATGAAGACGATGGTCTGGCCTTCGTCCTTGGCCAATTCGTTGAGCACCGTCTTCAGGCGCTCCTCGAACTCGCCGCGGAACTTGGCACCCGCGAGCAGCGCAGCCATGTCGAGCGACAGGACGCGCTTGCCCTTGAGCGAGTCGGGCACCTCGCCCGCGACGATGCGCTGGGCCAGGCCCTCGACGATGGCCGTCTTGCCCACGCCGGGTTCGCCGATCAGCACCGGGTTGTTCTTGGTGCGACGCTGCAGCACCTGGATGGCGCGCCGGATTTCCTCGTCGCGGCCGATGACGGGGTCGAGCTTGCCCAGGCGCGCGCGCTCGGTCAGATCCATGCAATATTTCTTCAACGCTTCGCGCTGGCCTTCGGCATCGGCGCTGTTGACGCCCTGGCCGCCGCGCACGGCATCGATGGCGGCTTCGAGCGACTTGCGGGTCATGCCGTTGGCGCGCGCGAGGTTGCCGATGTCGGCCTTGCTGTCGGCCACGGCCAGCAGGTAAAGCTCCCCGGCGATGAACTGGTCGTTGCGCTTGAGGGCTTCCTTCTCGGTGGCCTGCAGCAGCTTGCCGAGTTCGGGGCCGACCTGGACCTGGTCGTTGCCCTGGACCTGGGGCAGTTTCTTGATGGCCGCCTCCGCAGCCTGCGTGAGGCCGGAGACGTTGACGCCGGCGCGTTCGAGCAGCGCGCGTGGGCCTTCGTCCTGGCGCAGCATCGCCGCCAGCAGGTGTGCGGGCTCGATGTAGGCGTTGTCGTTGCCCAAAGCGAGCGATTGCGCGTCGCTCAGGGCTTCCTGGAACTTGGTGGTGAGTTTGTCTTGGCGCATGGTGGGGTTTCCTGCATACAAAATAGGACCGTTCGCGCACCCTTCAAGAGCACGGACGAATTCGGGCACGGCTATTGCAGCCGTTCCCCTCATCTCATTGGATTGGAGTCGATCATGGCTTTTTCAACACCGCGCGTCCGTGCGGTACGGCACGCACTCACCGCCAGCCTCCTGGCGGCGGCAGCGGGCCTTTCAGGGATGGCGCAAGCGCAAAGCAGCACGCCCATCCGTCTGCTCGTGGGTTTCCCGGCCGGCGCCGGCACGGATGCCATCGCCCGCATGCTGGGCGAGAAGCTCAAGGACGAACTGGGTGCGCCGGTGGTGGTCGAGAACCGGGCCGGCGCGGGTGGCCAGATCGCAGCGCAGGTCTTGAAGACGGCACCTGCAGACGGCCATACCCTCCTGCTGTCGCACGACCACACCATCTCCATCCTGCCGCAAGTGGTCAAGAACCCGGGCTTCGCGCCGGCCTCCGACTTCGTACCCGTGGCCGGATTCGCGACCTTCGCGAACGTGCTCGCCGTGTCGGGTGCCACGCCGGCGAAGAACATCGACGAGTACGTGAAGTGGGTCAAGACGCAGCGCGACGGCAAGGACACGATCGGCGTGCCAGCACCGGGCTCGATCCCCGAGTTCCTGGTCAGGATGATCGGCGACAAGTACAAGATCGACGTGCAGGCCGCGCCCTATCGCGGCAGTGCGCCGATGACCGCCGACATGCTCGGCAACCAGATCAGCGCCGGCATCGCCTCGGTGCCCGACTTCATCGAGAACCACAAAGCTGGCAAGGTGCGCATCGTGGCCGTGATCGGTGCCAAGCGCCAGCCGCTGCTGCCGCAGGTGCCGACCTTCACCGAACTCGGCTTTGCCAACCTCGACGACTACCCGTACTACGGCGTGTTCGCACCGGTGGGGACGCCGCAGCCGGTGATCGACCGCTTCGGGACCGCGCTGCAGAAGGTGCTGGCGATGCCCGACATCAAGCAGAAGCTGACGACGCTGGGCCTCAACGTGGCCTACGAACCGCAGGGCCAGTTCGCCGGGCGGGTGCGCACCTACACGCAGGCCTGGGAACGCATCATCCAGGCCAGCGGCTTCAAACCGCAGTAATTCTCAAGCGTTGGTGGCGGTGATGCCCCAGCGCGCCAGGGCCGCATCGTCCGCGACGCGCGCATCCACCCAACGGGCGCCTTCGGGCGTCTTTTCTTTTTTCCAGAACGGTGCCTGGGTCTTGAGGTAGTCCATCAGGAATTCGCAGGCCTGGAAGCTCGCACCCCGGTGGGCCGACACCACGGCGACCATCATGATCTGGTCGAGCGCCTGCAGCAGGCCCACGCGGTGCACGACGCGCGCACCGAGGATGTCGAAACGCCGGTGCGCCTCGTCGATCATGGCCTCGATGGCCTTCTCGGTCATGCCCGGGTAGTGCTCCAGCTCCATCGACGCCACCGTGCTGCCATCGCTTCGGTCGCGCACGGTGCCGATGAAGCTGCAGACCGCACCGACGGCCGGCTGCCCGGCGCGCAACGCAGCGAGCTCCGCACCGATGTCGAAATCGGTGGTCTGCACAGCCACGCGTGGCGGACGTTCGGGGGTCGTCATGGCCTGCGCGCTCAGCCGCCGGTGACCGGCGGGAAGAAGGCGACCTCGACGCCGTCGCGCAGCGCGTCGGTCTCGGCGGTCATGTTGTGGTCCAGCGCCATGCGCACGGCCTTGCCCCGCGCGAGAGCGGACGCA
This sequence comes from Variovorax sp., assembly GCA_041424275.1. Classification (GTDB taxonomy): domain Bacteria; phylum Pseudomonadota; class Gammaproteobacteria; order Burkholderiales; family Burkholderiaceae_C; genus Variovorax. The sequence goes on along the minus strand of JBGMOF010000055.1, from coordinate 14,421 downwards.
TGGGGCTCGCCGCGGGCGATGAGCTCGTCGCGCAACGCGGCCAGCGTGGTCGCGGCAGTGTCGACCGATTCTTCGCTCTTGCCGAGCGCCTCGCGCACCGAGGCGAAATAACGGACTGGGATTTTCATGAGATCAGCGAAGCGAAGGGTATGAACTGGACGGTGTCGCCCTTGACGAATGTTTGGCCGCCCGGGTTGTCGATCACGCCGTCGCCCCACACGGCGGAGGTCAGCACGCCCGAGCTCTGGTTGGGGAACAAGTCGAGGCCGCCCTGTGCATTGACCCGCGCACGCAGGAACTCGCGGCGCCGGTCGGGTCGCGACCAATCGGAATCCACACGCATCGCGTTCGACACGATCGACGTGCGCGCAGCGCCCTGCAGGGTGAGGATGAAGGGCCGTACCAGCAGCACGAAGGTCATGAAGCTGGACACGGGATTGCCGGGAAGCCCGGTCACGTGCGTGCCGCCGATGTTGCCGTAGGCGAACGGTTTGCCCGGCTTCATCGCCAACGACCACAGCTGCAATTCGCCGAGTGCCTGCACGGCCGCCTTGATGTGGTCTTCCTCGCCGACCGACACGCCGCCCGTCGTGATGATGAGGTCGTTGTGGGCGGCCGCGTCGCGCAGGGCGTCGATCGTGGCGTCACGCCGGTCCGGCACGATGCCCAGATCGTTCACCTCGCAGCCGAGCCGGTGCAGCAACGCGCGCATGAAGAAGCGATTGGAGTTGTAGATCGAGCCGGGCTTCATGGCTTCGGGCGCCACCTCGCCGGGCATCACGAGTTCGTCGCCGGTCGACAGCAGCGCGACGCGCGGGCGCTTCGCGACCTGCAGGCGATCAAAACCAACGCTCGCCGCGAGGCCGAGCGCCGCGGGTGTCAGGCGCTCGCCTTTCGACAGCACCACATCGCCGGCGGCCACGTCTTCGCCGGCGCGGCGAATCCACTGGCCGCTGGCCGGTGCGACATCGATGCGCACGCTGCCGAGGCCGCTGTCCTCGGCCAGGGCCGCGGTGTCTTCCTGCATGACGACCGCGTCCGCGCCCTCGGGAATCTGTGCGCCGGTGAAGATGCGCGCGGCCGTGCCGGCTTCCAGCCGCGTGCCGACACTGCCCGCGGGAATGCGTTGCGCGACCTTGAGCACCGCGCCCGGCGCGGCGGTGTCGGCGGAGCGCAGTGCGTAGCCGTCCATCGAGCTGTTGTCGCGCGGCGGCACGGTCAATGCGGACACGATGTCCTGCGCGAGCACGCGGCCGTCGGCCTCGAACGTCGACACGCTTTCGCTGCCGAGGGTGGGCCGTGCCTTCGCGAGCAGGCTTACGAGCGCCTCGTCGAGCGGCATCAAGGGGGTTCTTTTGGAATCAGCCATGGGTAACCACGTTGTAGTGAAAGCGTTCACCGCTGTCGATCAGCCATTGCGCAATGTCCTCGACGTCATCGAGACCGAACATCGGCACGCCGCTGGGCGCATGGAGCCGTTGCGGCGCGTCGGTGGCGATCGCAGCGACGAAGGCGTCCTGGTCGTAGCGCACCGCCCGCGCCGTCTCACCCGCTTCCGGTGCACGCCAGACCTCGATCTTCGGCAGGTCGCTGTGCTTGAAGCCTTCGACGAACACCCAGTCGACGCCGCCATCGAGCTCGGCGATCAAATGATGCACGTCGAGTTGCACGGGCTGCTCGAACTCACGCATCAGCGCGAGGCGCTTGTCCGATGCCACGACCACTTCGTATGCGCCCGCCTCGCGGTGCCGCCAGCTGTCCTTGCCGGGATGGTCGACGTCGAACTTGTGGTGCGCATGCTTGACGACCGACACGCGCAATCCGCGGCGCTTGAGCAGCGGAATCAGGCGCTCGACCAGCGTGGTCTTGCCTGCACCGGAGTAGCCGGCAAAACCGATCGCCTTCATGTCGCGCCCGTTTCAATCACAGTTTTCGGCAATGTAGGCCTTGACGGCTTGCGCGTCTGCCGGAAGCTTGACGACGCGCTTGGGAAGGTCTTCGATGCCTTCGAAGCGCGCGGGGCGATCGGGCTCGCGGCCCAGTGCCTCGACGATGGTGGCGGCGAACTTGATGGGCAGCGCCGTCTCGAGCACGACCATCGGAACGCCCGGCTGCAGGTGCTCGCGCGCGACCTTGAGGCCGTCCGCAGTGTGCGTGTCGACCAGCACCGCGAAGCGCTTGTCGGTGTCGCGGATGGTGGCGAGCCGGTCGGCGTGCGTGCTGCGCCCGCTGCGAAAGCCGAAGCGCCCTGCCGCATCGGCGAACGCCGGATCGGCACTGAGGTCGAAGCGACCGGCCGCGGCGATCTGGTCCTGGAACAGGCTGCGCAGTTTTTCGGCGTCGCGGCCCAGCAGGTCGAACACGAAGCGCTCGAAATTGCTGGCCTTGCTGATGTCCATCGACGGGCTCGAGGTCTCGTGCGTGTCGGCCGCGACGCGCACGCGGTAAACGCCGGTGCGGAAGAACTCGTCGAGCACGTCGTTCTCGTTGGTCGCGACCACGAGCGTGCGGATCGGCAGGCCCATCATGCGGGCCACGTGGCCTGCGCAGACGTTGCCGAAATTGCCCGAGGGCACCGTGAAACTGACTTGCTTGTCGTTGCTGCCCGTCGCCTGAAAGTACCCGGCGAAGTAATACACGACCTGCGCCAGCAGCCGCGCCCAGTTGATGGAGTTGACCGTGCCGATGCGGTACTTGCGCTTGAAGGCGAGGTCGTTGGACACCGCCTTCACGATGTCCTGGCAGTCGTCGAACACACCGTCGATCGCGATGTTGTGGATGTTCTCGTCCTGCAGGCTGAACATTTGCGCCTGCTGGAACGGGCTCATGCGGCCATCGGGCGAGGTCATGAAGACGCGCACGCCCTTCTTGCCGCGCATCGCGTACTCAGCCGCACTGCCGGTGTCGCCGCTGGTGGCGCCGAGGATGTTGAGCTCGGCGCCGCGCCGCGTGAGCTCGTACTCGAACAGGTTGCCCAGCAACTGCATCGCCATGTCCTTGAACGCCAGCGTCGGGCCGTTCGACAGGGCTTCGAGGTAGACGCCGTCCTCGAGTTCGCGCAGCGGCACGATCTCGTCGCTGCCGAACACCTCGGGCGTATACGTCCTGGCGCACAGCGCCTTCAGGTCGGCGGGCGGGATGTCATCGATGTAGAGCGACAGGATCTCGAAGGCGAGTTCTGCATACGGCAGGTCCCGCCATTGGGCAAGCATCGTCGCATCGACTTGCGGATAGCGTTCCGGCAGGTAGAGCCCGCCATCGGGCGCGAGGCCCTCGAGCAGGATGTCGCAGAAGCGTTTGCGGTCGGGATGGCCGCGGGTGCTCAGGTAGTTCATCGGGTCAGCTCAACTCTTCCTTGCGGATGCGGACGATCGGCGCCAGCACCGTCGGCAGCGCCTGGAGCTCGGCCATCACCTCGTTCACGGTGCCTTCGCGCGCGTCGTGCGTGAGGATGATGAGGTCGGTCTGCGTGGAGCCCTCGCCGCCCACTTCGTCGGCCTCGCGCTGCAGCACGGCGTCGATGCTGATGCCGGCGGTGGCGAGCAGGCCGGTCACCTTCGCGAGCACGCCGGCCTGGTCGGCCACGCGCAGGCGCAGGTAGTAGCTGGTGACGACTTCTTCCATCGGCAGCACCTTCAGGTCGCTCATCGCATCCGGATGGAACGCGAGGTGCGGCACGCGATGCGCGGCGTCGGCCGTGTGCAGACGCGTGATGTCGACCAGGTCGGCGATCACCGCGCTGGCGGTCGGCTCGCTGCCGGCACCCTTGCCGTAGTAGAGCGTGGTGCCCACGGCGTCCCCGTGCACGACCACCGCATTCATCGCGCCCTCGACGTTCGCGAGCAGCCGCTTCGATGGCACGAGGCTCGGATGCACGCGCAGCTCGATGCCGCTGGCGGTGCGCTTGGTGATGCCGAGCAGCTTGATGCGATAGCCGAGCTGCTCGGCGTACTTGATGTCCTGCGCCGCGAGCTTCGTGATGCCCTCCACGTGCGCCTTGTCGAATTGCACGGGGATGCCGAAAGCGATGGCGCTCATCAGCGTGGCCTTGTGGGCGGCGTCGACGCCTTCGATGTCGAAGGTCGGATCGGCTTCGGCGTAACCCAGGCGCTGCGCTTGCGTGAGCACCGTCGCGAAGTCCAGCCCCTTGTCGCGCATCTCGGACAGGATGAAATTGGTCGTGCCGTTGATGATGCCGGCGATCCACTGGATGCTGTTGGCGGTGAGGCCTTCACGCAGCGCCTTGATGATCGGGATGCCGCCGGCCACGGCCGCCTCGAAGGCGACCATCACACCCCTGTCGTGCGCGGCCGCGAAGATCTCGGTGCCGTGCACGGCCAGCAACGCCTTGTTCGCGGTGACCACATGCTTGCCCGCCGCGATCGCTTCGAGCACCAATTGCCGGGCGATGCCGTAGCCGCCGATCAACTCGATCACGATGTCGATGTCCGGGTTCGCGATGACGGCCCGCGCGTCGTTCACGACCTGGACGCCTTCGCCCACTGCCGCCTTTGCGCGTGCGGTATCGAGGTCGGCCACCATCGTGATCTCGATGCCGCGGCCCGCGCGGCGCTTGATCTCTTCCTGATTGCGCTTGAGCACGTTGAACGTGCCGCTGCCGACGGTGCCGATGCCCAGAAGGCCGACCTGGATGGGTTTCATGATTCAGTCAATCTCAAACAAAAAAGGGCTCAGCGCCCGCCGGTCGTGCGTCAGGCGTGGCGGTTTCGGTAGCGCTCGAGGAACTTGGCGATGCGGCTGATGGCCTCGCGCAAGTCGTCTTCATGCGGCAGGAACACGATGCGGAAATGCTGGTTGTCCGGGTAATTGAAGCCCGAGCCCTGCACCAGCATCACACGCGTTTCGCGCAGCACCTGCATGAAGAATTCGCGGTCGTCCGCGATCGGATACATGACCGGATCGAGCTTCGGAAAGATGTAGAGCGCGGCCTGCGGTTTGACGCAGGTCACGCCCGGAATGGCCGTGATGAGTTCGTAAGCCAGATCGCGCTGGCGGCGCAACCGGCCACCGGGCTTGATCAGGTCGTTGATGCTCTGGTAGCCGCCGAGCGCGGTCTGGATGGCCCACTGGCCCGGCACGTTGGAGCCCAGCTTCAGGTTGGCCAGCATGTTCAGGCCTTCGATGTAGTCGCCTGCATCGGCCTTCGGGCCCGAGACGATCATCCAGCCGGCGCGATAGCCGCAGGAGCGATAGGCCTTGGACAGCGAGTTGAAGGTGAGCGTGAGCACATCGGTCGATAGGCTCGCCATGGCCGTGTGCTTCGCGTCCTCGTACAGCACCTTGTCGTAGACCTCGTCCACCAGCAGCACGAGGTTGTGCTCGCGCGCGATGGCGACCATGCCACGCAACAGCTCGTCGGGATACAGCACGCCCGTCGGGTTGTTGGGGTTGATGACGACCATGCCGCGCGTGCGCGGAGTGATCTTCGCGCGGATGTCGGCGAGGCTCGGGAGCCAGTTGTTGTCCTCTTCGCAGACGTAGTGCACCGGCTTGCCGCCCGAGAGCGACACTGCGGCCGTCCACAGCGGGTAATCGGGCATCGGAACGAGGAGCTCGTCACCGTCGTCGAGCAAGGCGTTGGTCGCCATCACGATGAGTTCGCTTGCGCCATTGCCGAGATAGATGTCGTCGAGCGTGACGCCTTCGATGCCCTGCTGCTGGGTGTAGTGCATCACGGCCTTGCGCGCCGCGAAGATGCCCTTGCTGTCTGAATAGCCCGCCGAATCCGGGAGGTTGCGGATCATGTCCTGCTGAATTTCTTCGGGCGCGTCGAACCCGAACGGCGCCATGTTCCCGATGTTCAGCTTGATGATCTTCTGACCATCCTCTTCCATCTGACGCGCAGCGTCGACAATCGGCCCGCGGACGTCGTACAGCACATTGGCCAGCTTGGCCGATTTCTTGAGCGTTTTCAAAAGCCCTCCCGGGCAGGGTGTTCGCAAGGTTTCCAATGGCCCCGAAGGCGGTTTGTCACTGGAGAAAACCTATAATTTGACCACAGTTCCAACCGCCTCCCGATGAAGCTTCAGCCCGACAAATCCGATGTCCAGACCATCACCGCACACGGTCCGGGCTGGGTTGCGATCAACAATGAAAAAGTCAACGAGAGCGTGGTGCTCGGCTCGCGGGGCGAACGCTTCGCATGGGACTGCCAGCACTTCGACGACTTGGGCGCTGAGCACTTCGCGCGCCTCGCGACACTCGACGCCGAGCTGATCATTTTCGGCAGCGGTGCCCGCATCCGCTTTCCGCAACCTGCGTGGCTCAAGCCCTTGATGGCCCAGCAAACCGGCGTCGAAACGATGGACACCGCCGCGGCTTGCCGCACCTACAACATTCTTGCCAGCGAAGGGCGTCACGTCGTCGTGGCCCTCCTCATCGAGCCGCGGCCGGCGGAATCTGCGGCTGGAAGTTAGTGCGCGTTTCGGGGTAAAATCGCGGGTTGCGATGCGGCAACCTGCCCTCAGTTAGCAACGACCAATCCTCCACTCGCACTGTGCCCTGCTGCACCTGAGTGGAATCCAACGGAGAAAACAAGTTTCATGGCGATCGTTGTCAACAAACCCATTCCCGAATTCGAATCCAACGCCACCGGCGGACTGAAGGTTTCGAACACCTCGCACCTCGGTCATGTGCTGGTGATGTATTTCTACCCCAAGGACAATACACCGGGTTGCACGACCGAGGCGATGCAATTTCGTGACCGTTACAAGGATTTCGTGAAGGCTGGGGCGACGGTGTTCGGTGTGTCGCGCGACAACATGAAGTCGCACGATGAATTCAAGGCCAAGCTCGAGCTGCCCTTCGAACTCATCGCCGATACCGAAGAGAAGATGTGCCACATGTTCGGCGTGGTCAAGAACAAGATCATGTACGGCAAGAAGGTCAAGGGCATCGAGCGCTCGACCTTCCTCATCGGCGCCGATGGCATCCTCAAGGCCGAATGGCGCGGCCTCAAGGTCCCAGGCCACGTGGACGACGTGCTCAAGGCCGTCAAGACGCTCAAGAAAGCCGCCTGACATCACAACGCCTGTTTTTGCGCGAAGCTGTGAGGCCAGCGCAACGAACACCGGATGCGACACGCGCGATGTGCATAATGAATCCATGCCGTTGAGCTCCACGACCGCATCCCCCGAACAAAGCCGCCCTGGCCTCAAGGCGGCTTTTTCGTTTTTTGGTTCCAACTTCTTTGCGAGCGAACTTCCACATGCCCTTGCCTCCCGCCCCCTCGAAACGCGCCGCTCTTCTCGCACCGGACGCGCACGACGCCCCAGCCCGCTCCTCGCACAAGGGTTCGCGGCGCTCTGCCGACCGCCGGTCTGACGGCGGACCGGCCCACGGAACGCAAGCACTCGAGCTGTTTGACGAACGCCAAAGCCCGGAAGCCGGCGGCGCGGTCATCGAGGCTCCGACGTCGGTGAAGGCACTTTCGCAGGCGCCGGCCACACCGCAACCGGTGCGCAGCTATCACGACCAGCCGCAGGCGCGCCAGGCATCGGCCCCGCAAACGCAAAGCCCCCCGCGCGCCAAGCGCAAGGCGTCAGGCCCGGCCAAGCTGTTCGTCCTGGACACCAACGTGCTGCTGCACGATCCGATGTGCCTGTTCCGCTTCGAGGAACACGACATCTTCCTGCCGATGATCGTGCTCGAAGAGCTCGATGGCCACAAGAAGGGCACCACCGAGGTGGCGCGCAACGGCCGCCAGACGAGCCGTACGCTCGACGCGCTCGCCGGGACCAAAGGTGCGGACATCACCAAGGGCCTGAAGCTCGACTCGACAGGCCATCGCGGGGCCGGCGGCAAGCTCTTCTTCCAGACTGCGCCGCTCGACTACGCGTTGCCGACCAGCCTGCCGCAAGGCAAGGCCGACAACCAGATCCTGGGCGTGGTGCACGCGCTGCGCGACCTCTATTCGCAGGATGCGCCGGGCCGTCCGAAGCAGGAAGTCGTGCTGGTGTCGAAAGACATCAACATGCGCGTCAAGGCGCGCGCGCTCGGCCTCGCGGCCGACGACTACCAGAACGACAAGACGCTGGAAGACGGCGACCTGCTCTATGCCGGCTCGCTCGCATTGCCGCCCGATTTCTGGACCAAGCAGAGCAAGACCGTCGAGAGCTGGCAGAGCGGCAGCACGACCTACTACCGCGTCAGCGGCGCGATCGTGCCCAACCTGTACATCAACCAGTTCGTGTACTTCGAGGCCCCGGGCGAGCCCAGCATGTACGCCCGCGTCACCGAAATCCGCGACAAGACCGCGGTACTCAAGACGCTCAAGGACTACAGTTCGGGCAAGAACGCCGTGTGGGGCGTGGCCACACGCAACCGCGAGCAGAACTTCGCGATGAACCTGCTGATGGACCCCGACGTCGACTTCGTCACGCTGACCGGCACGGCCGGCACCGGCAAGACGCTGATGGCGCTGGCCTCCGGCCTCACGCAGGTGCTGGACGACCGCCGCTATACCGAGATCATCATGACGCGCGCAACGGTGAGCGTTGGTGAAGACATCGGCTTCCTGCCAGGCACCGAAGAAGAAAAGATGGGCCCCTGGATGGGCGCACTCGACGACAACCTCGAGTTCCTCGCCAAGGGCGACGGCGGCGGCGCCGGAGAATGGGGTCGCGCCGCGACCAACGAACTGATCCGCTCGCGCATCAAGATCAAGAGCATGAACTTCATGCGCGGCCGCACCTTCCTCAACAAGTACGTGATCGTCGACGAAGCGCAGAACCTCACGCCCAAGCAGATGAAGACGCTGATCACCCGTGCCGGCCCCGGCACCAAGATCATCTGCATGGGCAATCTGGCGCAGATCGACACGCCGTACCTGACCGAAGGGTCATCGGGCCTGACTTTCGCGGTCGACAAGTTCAAGGGCTGGCCGCACGGCGGGCACATCACACTGGCGCGTGGCGAGCGTTCGCGTCTGGCTGACTTCGCGAGCGAAGTGCTCTAAGAAAGCACTGTCTTTACGAAAGAAGCCCGCCTGCGCTGATGCGCCGGGCGGGCTTTTCTGATTCGGGTTAGTACTCGTAGCCACCGCCGCTGGCGAGGCTCTCGAATTTGGTGATGGGCTTGAGGAACGCAAGCTTGACCGTGCCGGTCGGGCCATTTCGCTGCTTGCTGATGATCACTTCGGCCACGCCCGGCTCTTTCGAGTTCTTGTCGTAGTAGTCGTCACGGTAGATGAACATGATGATGTCGGCGTCCTGCTCGATCGCGCCGGACTCGCGCAGGTCGCTCATCATCGGGCGCTTGTCGGTGCGCGACTCGACACCGCGGCTCAGCTGCGACAGCGCAATCACGGGGCACTTGAGTTCCTTGGCCAGCATCTTCAGTCCGCGCGAGATTTCACCCACTGCAGTGGCGCGGTTCTCGTCGTTCATCGCAGTCGACACGCTCATCAGCTGCAGGTAGTCGACCACGATCAGGCCGAGCTGGCCGCAGGTGCGCGCAAGTCGGCGCGAGTTGGCGCGCAGTTCGCTGGTCGTGAGGCCGGGCGTCTCGTCGATGTGAAGCGAGATGTTGCGCAGCTTCTCGATCGCTTCGGTCAGCCGCGGCCACTCTTCATCGGTGAGCTTGCCTGTGCGCAGGTGGGTCTGGTCGATGCGGCCGATGGAGCCGACGATACGCACCGCGAGCTGCGCGGCGCCCATTTCCATCGAGAACACCGCCACCGGCAGACCCTCGTTGAGCGCGACGTGCTCGGCGATATTGATCGCCAGCGCGGTCTTGCCCATCGACGGGCGCGCGGCCAGCACGATCATGTCGCCGGCCTGGAAGCCCGACGTCATGCGGTCGAGATCAATGAAGCCCGTTGGCACGCCCGTGATGTCGTTCGGGTTGTCGGCCATCTCGGTCACGCGGTCGAGCAGGTCGACCACCAGGGAATCCATCCCCTGAAAACCCTGCTTCATGCGCGAGCCTTCCTCGCCGATGTTGAAGATCTTCTGCTCGGCTTCGTCGAGGATCTTGTCAACCGCCTTGCCCTGCGTGTTGAACGCGTTCGTCGCGATCTCGTCGGCGGCAGACACCAGCTTGCGCAGGATCGAGCGCTCGCGAACGATCTCGGCGTAGCGACGGATATTGCTCGCGCTCGGCACGTACTGCGCGAGCGAGTTGAGGTACACGAGGCCGCCGATCTCGTCGGCCTTGCCGAGGTTCTGCAGTTGCTCGTAGACCGTGATCACGTCGGCGGGCTTGCTTGCATTGATCAGTGTGCCGATGGCGGCATAGATCAGCTTGTGCTCATGGCGGTAGAAGTCGCCGTCGACCAGTAGGTCGCCCATCCGGTCCCACGCATTGTTGTCGAGCAGCAAGCCGCCGAGCACGCTGGACTCGGCTTCGATGGAGTGCGGCGGCACGCGCAACTGGGCGACCTGGCGGTCGGCGGGATCGTTTTCGGCGTAAGAGAAGACAGCGGACATTGATTTCCTTGCAGCCTGCCATGCTAGTGCGCAGGGCGACCGGCGTCATGGGATAACGCTGTGGATAAGCAGTGGGCTTCCAGTGCAATGCAAAGGAAAACTCTTGGTCCAGAAAAGAACAAACCGCCCGAAGGCGGTTTGTTATTGACGCTGGAAACACCTCGGGACCGGCTTTGCCGGACCGCTGGTGTTGCCCCGGGTAGGGGGAAGGCGCAGCGGACACAAAGTGCCGCTCAGCCTGGGTGCGAGCAACCGTTACGCGGTTTCGCCGTAGACGGTGACCGTGATTTCCACGACCACGTCGGTGTGCAGTGCCACGCTCACGGTGCTGTCGCCGACGATCTTGATCGGGCCGTTGGGCATGCGCACTTGCGACTTGGCAACCTTGTAGCCTTGCTTGTTCAGCTCTTCAGCGATGTCGCCGTTGGTGACCGAACCGAACAGACGGCCGTCGACGCCGGCCTTTTGCGTGAGCTTCACCGCCGAACCGCCGAGCTTTTCGCCCTGGGCTTGCGAGTCGGCCAGCTTTGCTGCTGCAGCCTTTTCAAGTTCGGCGCGCTTGGCTTCGAATTCGGCCTTGTTCGCCGTCGTGGCGCGACGTGCGCGGCCCGAAGGGATCAGGAAGTTGCGAGCGTAGCCGTCCTTGACCTTGACGATGTCGCCGAGCGAGCCGACGTTCAGGACCTTGTCCAGAAGAATGATTTGCATGGTGTCGAACTCCTTAGACGCGGTGCTGGTCGCTGTACGGCACCATCGCGAGGAAGCGTGCACGCTTGATCGCGGTGTTGAGCTGGCGCTGGTAGATCGCGCGGGTGCCGGTCAGGCGCGCGGGGATGATCTTGCCGTTTTCGCTGATGAAGTCGCGCAAGGTGTCGATGTCCTTGTAGTCGATCTCTTCGACATTCGCGACGGTGAAGCGGCAGAAACGCTTGCGCTTGAAGAGCAGCGACTGGGTGTTGCGCTTGGGGCGCTTGTCTTTGTTGAATTTCTTGAACGTGGCCATTTGGGACCTCTCGAAAATTAATCTTGCTGAAAATCCTGGATGTGAAGGACCGGATGCTTGCCGTTTCCCGGTGTCGCCAGAAAGCCCTGAAATTGCCAGAGACTTCCCAACGCCTGACTTGCGAGCCGCTCGGCCGTTGTGCCGAACGCGACGGCTTTCAATGCCGCCTTGACCTGCCGGAACTGTCCTGCTTCAGAGATCTTCGACTCGTGCTCGAGGCGAAGATCGATGGCAGGCAAGCCGGCGGGCGTGAATCGCAAGGCACCGAGTTCGGCGACCACTGCCGTCAGCAAAAGCTGGTTGGCTGCGGCTGCAGAGCCAGTCACCGTCACACCATCAGTTGTTGCTGTTCGCGTACTCGGCTTGCTGGGCCTTGCGGGCCTCTTCGCGCTCGACCGTCTTCATCATCGACGAAGGGCCGGTTTCGGCCTTCTTCTTCTGGACGGTCAGGTGACGCAGCACGGCATCGTTGAACTTGAACGCGTGCTCGAGTTCAGCCATCACGGCCTGTTCGGCTTCGATGTTCACGCACAGGTAGTGCGCCTTGCTCAGCTTGTTGATCTGATAGGCCAACTGACGGCGGCCCCAGTCTTCCTCGCGGTGGACCTTGCCGCCGCCGGCCGTGATAAGGCCTTTGTAGCGTTCCAGCATGGCAGGAACTTGTTCGCTTTGATCCGGATGGATCAGCAGGATGATTTCGTAGTGACGCATGACACTCCTTGTGGGTCTTCCGAAGAAGGAAATGAAGCCACCCGCAGCGTCAGATGCAGTGTGGCAAGGGAAAGCCCACGATTATAGCGCGCGGCGGCGCACTGGGTCAGGAACCGAGTGCGCGGTCGAGTTCTGCGGCCTTCTCTGGACCCACCGCCGAGCGGATCTTTGGCGCCAGTGCCGCCAGTTCTTCGTAGGTGGACGTGCCTTCGACAGACAAATTGAGCCGGAACCCGCGAAGCCCGAGCGATCCGGTGAGCCGCGTGGCGATCGGGTAGGCCTCCCGGTAGCGCTGCTGGGGCGTGCGAGTCTCTGTGAACCGCGCCACCGCCACCCCGGCTTCCGGACCGTCCGCAACCGAAGAAGTTGCGGGAGATGAAGTGACTGCTATCGGGTCCGGCGCCGCGGGAGGCGTCAATGGAGGCACATGCGCCGCAAGTGCCTTCTGCGGCTTGCCCTCCCCGCCGCCGAGCGGCTCCAAAAGCCCCATCTCGATCATCTGCTCGATGTCCTCGGCGCCGATGCCCATCCCGGAAGTCAGCACCTCGTCAAGCGGCCGCTTGCCGTCGCAAAGGATGAAAGCCGAACGCTGACGTGGCGTCAGGCGCACGGAGCGGTCCCGGAGCACCTGCTGGCCAGCTTCTGTCTTGACAAGGATCATGTCCGGAACATCCCCGAGTGAAAGCCTCACTCCGAAAGGTGGCGATTCATGATTTTTGAACGCCTCGAGTGTCCTCCCCGTCTGCCACGCAGTTTGACACTAAAAACGCATCTTGTTTCAATTACACTGACCTGACGAGGGAATTCCCTTGTGCACGCAGAATAATTCGTGGCGCGACGGAAGCGGGCCGCCGCGCAAGGATCAACGGGCCGCGAGCTGCTTCCAGGTGTCGATCACGCTGTCGGGATTCAAGGAAATCGACTCGATCCCCTGCTCCGCCAGCCAGAGTGCGAAGTCCGGATGGTCGCTCGGGCCCTGGCCGCAGATGCCGACGTACTTGCCCTGCGCCTTGCACGCCTTGATGGCGCGGCTGAGCATCGCCTTGACGGCGGGGTCGCGCTCGTCGAAGTCCGCGGCCAGCAGTTCGAGCCCCGAATCGCGATCCAACCCGAGGGTCAGCTGGGTCAGGTCATTCGAGCCGATCGAGAAGCCATCGAAGAACTCGAGGAACTCGTCCGCCAGGATCGCATTGCTCGGCACCTCGCACATCATGATGATCTTGAGTGCGTTTTCGCCGCGCTTGAGGCCTTCGGCAGCCAGCAGCCCGGTCACGCGCTCGGCCTGCTTCAGCGTGCGCACGAACGGCACCATGATCTGGACGTTGGTCAGGCCCATGTCGTTGCGCACGCGCTTGAGCGCCTCGCACTCCATCAGGAAGGCCTCGCGGAATTCATCGCTGATGTAGCGGGCCGCGCCGCGGAAACCGAGCATCGGGTTCTCTTCTTCCGGCTCGTAGCGCGAGCCGCCGATCAGCTTGCGGTATTCGTTCGACTTGAAGTCGGAGAGCCGCACGATCACCGGCTTGGGCCAGAACGCGGCCGCGATGGTCGCGATGCCCTCTGCCACCTTGTCGACATAAAAGGCGCGCGGCGACGCGTGCCCCCGGGCCACCGACTCGACCGCCTTCTTGAGGTCGGCATCGACATTCGGATAGTCGAGGATCGCCTTGGGATGGACACCGATGTTGTTGTTGATGATGAACTCGAGGCGCGCGAGACCGACGCCGTGGTTCGGCAACTGGCAGAAGTCGAAGGCCAGTTGCGGATTGCCGACGTTCATCATGATCTTCAGGTCGACCTCCGGCATCGTGCCGCGCTCCACCTCGGTCACCTCGGTTTCGAGCAGGCCGTCATAGATGAAACCGGTATCTCCCTCTGCGCAGCTCACCGTCACGAGCGTGCCTTCTTTCAGCAGGTCCGTCGCATCGCCGCATCCCACCACGGCTGGAATGCCCAGTTCGCGCGCGATGATGGCTGCGTGGCAAGTGCGCCCGCCACGGTTGGTAACGATGGCGGCAGCGCGCTTCATCACCGGCTCCCAGTTGGGATCGGTCATGTCGGTGACCAGCACATCGCCGGCCTGCACCTTGTCCATCTCGCTGATGTTGTAGACCAGCCGGACCGGGCCGGTACCGATCTTCTGGCCGATCGCGCGGCCTTCGGCCAGCACTGCGCCCTTGCCGAGCAATTTGTAGCGCTGCTCCGCCTTGCCCTGCTGCTGGCTCTTCACAGTCTCGGGGCGCGCCTGCAGGATGTAGA
>JBGMOF010000054.1:0-26435 GCA_041424275.1 Variovorax sp. | reverse complement strand
ATCGGCGACGACGACGATTCGCACCTGGGCGACTTCATCGAGGACAGCAGCAACACGGCGCCGATCGAGGCTGCGATGCAGGCTGGCCTGCGCGACGTGGTCAAGGACATCCTCGACTCGCTCACGCCGCGTGAAGCCAAGGTGCTGCGCATGCGCTTCGGCATCGAGATGAGCACGGACCACACGCTGGAAGAAGTCGGCAAGCAGTTCGACGTGACCCGTGAGCGCATCCGCCAGATCGAGGCCAAGGCACTTCGCAAGCTCAAGCACCCTAGCCGCAGCGACAAACTGCGCAGCTTCATCGACACGCTCTAAACCAGCGTTTCAAACGAAAAGCGCCCGCAGCGCCCGTTTTACGGGCGCGGGGCGCTATTCTTTTTATAGCACCAAGAACAAGAGACACGCATGAACCCCGACGCAGACAAACTCTGGAATGCCCCGCGCTGGGCGCTCGCGGTGCTGCTGGCGGTTTTGGGCATGCTGGGTCCGTTCTCGATCGATACCTACATCCCCGCGTTCTCCGGGATTGCACGCTCGATCGGCGCGACACCCGTCGAGATGCAGCAGACGCTCTCGGCCTACCTCTTCGGCTTCGCGTTCATGAACCTGTTCCACGGCGCGCTGTCGGACAGTTTCGGGCGCCGGCCGGTCGTGCTGTGGGGATTGGCCGTGTTCACCCTCGCCTCGCTCGGCTGCGCGCTGTCGCAGAACATCGGGCAGCTGGTGTTCTTCCGTGCGCTGCAGGGCTTGTCGACGGGCGCCGGCATCGTGGTGTCGCGCGCCGTCATCCGCGACATGTTTCCGCCGGCCGAAGCGCAACGCGTGATGGCGCAGGTGACCATCTATTTCGGCGTGGCGCCGGCCATCGCGCCGATCGTGGGCGGATTCCTTTTCGTGCACCTCGGCTGGCACAGCATTTTCTGGTTTCTCGTGGGAGTGGGCGTGGTGCTGTTCACGGCCAACTACAAGCTGCTGCCCGAGACGCTGCACGTCGAGCAGCGCCAGTCGTTCCATGTGCGCCACCTGATGCGCGGCTACTGGGACCTGTGTTCCGACCCGCGCTTCCTGTTGCTCGCGCTCGCGAGCGGCGTGCCGTTCAACGGCATGTTCCTGTACGTGCTCGCAGCGCCCGCCTTCCTCGGCGACCACCTGCAGCTCGCGCCCACGCAGTTTTTCTGGTTCTTCCTGATCACCATCGGCGGCATCATGCTCGGCGCGCGCACCAGCGGGCGCATGGCGGGCAAGGTGGCGCCCAAGCGGCAGATCCGCGACGGCTTCCTCATCATGCTGATCACTTCGGTGGTGAACGTGGCAGCCAACTTGCTGTTCACGCCGCACGTGAGCTGGGCGCTGATCCCACTGGGTGTGTTCGCATTCGGTTGGGCGCTGATGGTGCCGGTGGTCACGCTGCTGGTGCTCGACCTGCATCCGGAACGCCGCGGCATGGCCTCCTCGCTGCAGGCGGTGATCGGCTCGACCGCGAACGGCGTCGTCGCCGGCGTGATCGCGCCCCTGGTGATGCATTCGACGATCGGCCTGTCGCTCACGTCGATCTCGATGCTGGCGATCGGGCTGGTCGCCTGGGTCTGGCTGCACAAGCGCTGGCCGGACATCGGCCAGCGGGTGAACTGAGCCTCAGCGCTTGGCGCCGTGATAGCGGCCCGTGCCGAGCGACAGCACCCTGTCGGTCGCCAGCACGTCGCCGGGCTGGAACTCGGGCTGCCCCTCGATGCGCGCGTAGAGCGGGCCGAAATCGATGCTCGCGAGTTCGAGCAGTCGATCGAGGTTCTCGATGACGAAATAACTTTCCTGGAAATCGTCGATGCGGTAATTCGTACGCATCACCCGCTCCAGGTCGAAACCGATGCGGTTCGGCGAGGCATCTTCGAGGGCGAACACGCTCTCGGTGCGCGACGACGCGATGCCTGCGCCGTAGATGCGCAGGCCGTCCTTTTGCTGCACCAGCCCGAATTCCACCGTGTACCAATACACCCGCGCCAGCTTGTCGAGCACGCCCAGCGACTTGGCGCGCAAGCCGCCCACGCCGTAGGCCTGGATGTAGTCGGCGATCGCGGGATTCATCAGCATTGGCACGTGGCCGAACACGTCGTGGAAGACGTCGGGCTCTTCGAGATAGTCGAGCTGGTCGGCGCGGCGGATGAACTGTCCGGACGGGAAGCGGCGATTGGCCAGATGCTCGAAGAACACCTCGTCAGGCACCAGCCCCGGCACCGCAACGACTTGCCAGCCGGTGCGCTGCATCAGGACGTCGCTCAACCGCCGGAAGTCGGGGATCTCGTCGGCGCCGATCGGCAGATTCTTCATGCCTTCGACGAACTCGTCGCAGGCGCGGCCCGGCAGCAGTTTCGTCTGGCGCTCGAAGAGCGTCTTCCACACCGCGTGCTCTGCCGGCGTGTAGCGCTCCCAGCCCTGGTCGATCGTCCAGTCGGCGCGCGCCGGCTTTGCGGCGTCGCCTGCGGCGAGGCCGTGCTTGGTCGCTTCGGCGGCCAGCACGCTCAGGCCTCAGCCGTGTCCAGCACACCGCGGCGAATCTGGTCGCGCTCGAGCGACTCGAACAGCGCCTTGAAGTTGCCCTCGCCGAAACCTTCGCTGTAGTCGCCCTGGCGCTGGATGAACTCGAAAAACACCGGGCCGAGCGCCGGCTGCGAAAAGATCTGGAGCAGCAGGCGGGGCTGGCCACCCTCGGTGGTGCCGTCCATCAGGATGCCGCGCGTCTGCAGTTCGGGAATGTTGTGGCCGTGGCCCGGCAGGCGGGTGTCGAGCATCTCGTAGTAGACGTCGTTCGGCGCCGTCGCGAGCGGCACGCCGGCCAGCGCGAGCTTGTCGACCGTCTCCTGCAGGTTGTCGCAGATCAAGGCGATGTGCTGGATGCCTTCGCCGTTGAACTGCATCAGGAACTCTTCGATCTGGCCGCCGCCCTTCTTGGCTTCTTCGTTCAACGGGATGCGGATCTTGCCGTCGGGCGCGGTCATCGCCTTCGAGGTCAGGCCCGTGTATTCGCCCTTGATGTCGAAGTAGCGGATCTCGCGGAAGTTGAACAGGCGCTCGTAGAAGTCGGCCCAGAACGCCATGCGCCCGCGGTAGACGTTGTGCGTGAGGTGATCGATCAGGTTGAGGCCGTGACCGGCCGGGCGACGGTCCACGCCCTCGACGAATTCGAAGTCGATGTCATAGATCGACTTGCCGTCTTCGAAGCGGTCGATCAGGTACAGCGGCGCGCCGCCGATGCCCTTGATCGCGGGCAGGCGCAGTTCCATCGGACCAGTAGCGATCTCGATCGGCTGTGCGCCGCGCTCGAGCGCCAGCTTGTACGCCTTGTGCGCATCCTTCACACGAAACGCCATGCCGCAGGCCGACGGGCCGTGCTCTGCCGCGAAATACGCCGCCGGGCTGTTCGGCTCGCGGTTGATGATGAAGTTGATGTCGTTCTGGCGATAGAGCACGACGTCTTTCGAGCGGTGCTTGGCGACCAGCGTGAAGCCGAGCTGCTCGAACACCGGTTCGAGCAGGCCGGGTGTCGGGGAGGCGAATTCAATGAACTCAAAGCCCGTCAGGCCCATGGGATTCTCGAAAAGATCGGTCATCGGTGTCTCCAGATTCGTGTGTGGGGGGATCAATGAATGCTAGACCCCGACGACACATGATTACTGCAAGTTGACGCCCACCCCTCGCCGCAGACGCAGGAATCCTGCAAGATTCGCAGAATGAACGCCAATCCCGAACTCGATGCCATCGATCTGCGCGTGCTTCGCGCGCTGCAGGCCAATGGCCGCGCCACCTATGACGAACTCGCCTCGGAGGTCAGCCTCTCCTCTTCGGCCACCTTGCGGCGCGTGAAGCGGCTGGAGGAAGCGGGTGTGATCGCGGGCTACGTCGCGCTGCTGCGGCCCGAGCGCGTCGGCCTCGCGCTCACCGCGTACATCAACGTGCGGCTCGAAAAGCACAGCGAAAGCCACAAGCGCAGCCCGATGGACGCATTCCGCGCGTCGATCCAGGGCTGGCCCGAAGTGGTCGAGTGCGCCTCGCTCACCGGCGAGATGGACTACCTGCTGCGCGTCGTCGTGGCCGACATGGCGCACTACTCCCGCTTCGTGATGGACACACTGCTCAAGCACCCGAGCGTGCAGGACTGCAAGACGAGCTTCGTGCTCGATCGGGTGAAGAGCACGACGGCACTGCCGATCTAGCGTCGTGCGCATGCGCGTGGTCGTCGGGGCAAGCTGAAGATCAGTCCTCGAACCCGATGAACCTGGCCGCCTCGTCCACCGACTTGCGCTGGGAGACCACCGCGTTCGCCGGGAACGTATCGTCGGGCCAGCCCATCGCGATGCAGGTCTGGATCACCTGGTCGTCGGGGATGCCGGCCTCGGCACGGACCACCGGCGACTGCATGATCCCTTGGCTGTTGATGACGCAGCCGAGTCCGCGCGACCAGGCCGCATTGACGATGGCGTTGACCACGCCGCCGCAGTCGAAAGGTGCGATGTCGCTGCCGTGGATGGAGCGGTCGTAGGTGACGACGATCGACACCGGTGCGTCGAACTGCCGAAAGCCGCGCAGCACCCATTCGTTGCGCTTTTCCTTGTTCTCTCGCTCGATGCCCATGGCCGCGAACAGTTGCTTGGCGATGCCGATCTGGCGCTCGCGGTGCACGCCTTCGTAGCCCGGGCCCATGCGGAATTCCCGCGAGTCCGGCACGCCGGCCACGTTGCGTTCCACATTGCCCTTGCGGATGCGGTCGAGCACCTCGCCGGTGACCACGTAGAAGTTCCAGGGCTGCGTGTTGAGCGATGTCGGCGCGCGGATGGCCAGCGCCAGCACCTCCCGGATCAGCGCCTGCGGCACGGGCTTCTTCTGGTAGCCGCGAATGCTCCGGCGCTGTTGAATGACCTCATCGAATGTCATGGTTGCCTTGTGGATCGCCGCATGAAGCCGCGGCGCGGGCCATCATGCGCAAGGCGGCGCGGCTTTGCCATCACTTGCGTGACAACGGAGCGCCACGCGGTGTCAGTTGCCCTGCGCCAGATCGAACCTGACCTGCACGGACCTGTATGCGCCGGGAGTCTGCTCGTTCATCCATTTTTCTGCGAACTCGGCGACGGTTTTTTCCGCGGCTGGAAGTTGCGTTTTCAAGTATTCGACGCGCTGCGCACGCATGGCGAGCTCAGGTCCGAGGTTCTTCAGGAGATTGACCTGGTTGCCGGCGGTGCCGGGCGGCAGCAGCCCACCGCCCGCGCTGGTGATCTCGGCTTTGGCAGTGTCGATCGCGGGCGGCAACAACGGCACTGGCGCCGGGACGGTGAGGACGTATCGGTCGCCGTCAAGCTTCAGCGTCCACGATTCGGCCAGCGGGACACGGTAGGTGTAATGCACCGGCACGCGGATCTGCCCGATGCGCTCACCCAGCAGCGGACCACAGTCTTGTCCCATGCACGTATAGGACGAACGCCACCGGAATTCTTCGGTCTTCACAAGCGTGGCGACCTCGAGGAAGCCGCCGGGCGTGCGCAGCACGACGACCTGTGCGGGGTCGAGGCTGGCGGCTGCCTCCTGACGGAGATAGAAACGGCTGGTACCCGTCCACAGCGCAGCGCCGGCGACTGCGACGACAGCCACGCCCAACAGCGACTTCGACAATGCGTTCATGGCCCGCATCCTGCCTCAGAGCTGGAGACAGGCCATCGGAATGCCGAGGCGCAGACGGGGACTTCCCGCCGCGTGCACCGTCGTTTACTTGCCGAACGAAGCGGCGAGCGACTGCCCGCCCATCTTCTGCGCATCCGCAGCCTTCTTGACCACCGCGCCCATGCCGAAGAATTCATGCGTGACGCCCGAGTAGACCTTGCGGTCGACCTTCACGCCGGCCTTCTTGAGCGCCGCCTGCAGCATGGCGCCGTCTTCACGCAGCGGGTCGATCTGCGCGTTGATGATGGTCACAGGCGGGAGGCCCTTCAGGTCGGCGTGCACGATGTCGAGCCGCGGATTGGTCTTGTCTTCCGGCTTGGCCAGCAGCTTGTCGACGAACCATTCGATCATCGGCTTGTTCAGAGGCTTGGCGGTCGCACTGTCGACATACGACTTGGTGTTGAGGTCGCCCGTTTGCGCCACCGGGTACACCGCAAGCACGTGCGTGGGCTTTTGCAGGCCGGCATCTCGCACCGCGACCGCGGTCGACACCGCCAGGTTGCCGCCCGCGCTTTCACCGGCCAACGCCATGCGCTTGGGGTCGCCCTTCATCGAGGCTGCGTTTTCCGACACCCACTTGTACGACGCGAGCGCGTCGTCCCATGCGGCAGGGAATTTCACTTCGGGCGAACGACGGTAGTCGACCGACACCACGATGGCCTTGGCCTGCTTGGCAAGGGCGCGCGCACCGCCGTCGTAGACCTCCTTGTCGGCGATCACCCAGCCACCGCCGTGGAAGTACACGACCACCGGGAACGGGCCGGCGCCATCCGGCGTGTAGACGCGCGCAGGCAGCTTGCCGGTGGCGCCGCCGACTTCGGTGTCGACGCTGGTCACGCCGGGCACGAGCGCGGTGGGCGAGGTGTCCTTGCCCTGCTTCTTGAGCACGGCCATCACCGCGTCGGTCGGCGTCGGCTGTTTGCGTGCCTCTTCGGGCGTGAGCGATTCGATCGGCTTGCCGCCGAGCGTTGCAAGTTCCTTGAGCACACCCTGCATGTCGGCATCGGCCTTGAACTTCGTCCCGCTGACGCTCATCGATGCGTCTGCGGCATGCGCGGAGGTGGACACGGCCGGCACCACGACGGCCACCGCGCAAACGGCAGCAGCGGCGATGGACAAGGCGCGGAGGGAGGATGGGAAACGCAGAACGGACATTGTTTTTCAGTAAGAGTGAATGGATGCATCGCATTGCAGCGGCGCGCCATCGACCCCTCTGCCGTCCGACGCCCGCACCGCCTGTAGGCGGGCGGCTCCGCGCGTCAGTACTGCGTCAGTGCCTTGGGACGTCCGCCCACGAGACGCTGGACCCAACCGAGCCGGCGCCTCGCCGCAGCGGCCTTGCGGTGCGCATGGAGCGCACGCGGACGGGTTTCAACGTGCACGATGTCGGGATCCGTGCGGTCCACGGCGCAGCAGAAACCGCAGCGACGCATCAGCGCGAGCATGGCCGTGTTGCTCGCGCGCACGTCCCCCCGCAGCCAGCCGGCGCCGGCCTGCTCGGCAGCGCGGCTCAATGCGAGCATCGCCCAGGTGCCCAGGCCGCTGCCCTGCCACCGGTCGTCCACCAGTAAGGCGACTTCGGCGTGGCCATCGTCGTCGATCAGGTAGCGCGCCTCGGCCACCAGCCGCTCCCGGCCGCCCTGGTGGATGCCGATCACGAGCGCGAGGTGGCGCCGGTAATCGACGCAGGTCATCGCCGCAAGCGCTTGCGGCGAGGTGGGTTGCGTCGTGCGCGGAAACCGCTGGTGGCGTGACGCTTCGGACGCGCCGTCGATCAGGTCTGCGATCAGGCAGGCATCTTGCGGAAGCACCGGCCGGAGCGTGAGCCTGCGCCCATCGCGCAGCTTGCGGATGTCGATCAGGTGCGTGGGATAGTGGATCGGGAGGTGGGCATTGGCCAGGTTTGCTGGCGCAGCGGGCTCCGTCGCTGCGGTAGCGTTCTTGTCGTGCGCGGTCATCCATACGAGCTTAGGCAAAAGCGCGGTCCCGTTCTTCCACCAACGGTATCGTTGACATTCTGAAATAAGTATGTCCAAAAGTACAAAATCGCCGTTCTGGTGAATACTCCAGCGGAAGAGGTGCCCATGAATGTGTTGATGGTCGACGACCATGTGATGTTTTTGCAAGGGATGAAAAGCCTGCTGGGTGCCCTGGTCCCGGAGCTGCGCGTGGACACGACCAGCGACATCGGCCACGCCGTGCAGCTTGTGCAGCGGGTGCCGTTCGACCTGGTGCTGCTGGACTGGCACCTGAGCGCGACCGAGGGCTCGGAGTCGATCCGGATGCTGCGCGACACGGGCTGCGTGGCGCGCGTGGTGGTGCTCTCGGGCGAGACCAGCGCGGCCTTGATCCGCCAATCGGTCGAGCTCGGAGCGGCCGGCTTCATCCCCAAGAAGTACAGCTCCGAAATGATGGTCGCCGCCCTGCAGCATGTGCTGGCGGGGCGAATTTTCCTGCCCTCGGAAACCCCGCAGCATCGGCTCGACGACATCGCGCCAGGTGCCGATCCGCGCATGGCGGGCCTCACGGCTCGCCAGATGGACGTGTACCGCGCCGCCGCACGCGGCCTGCCCAACAAGCTGATCGCGCGAGAGCTCAACATCGCCGAGTCGACCGTCAAGGCGCACCTCACCGCGGTTTACGGCGCGCTCGGCGTGCGCAACCGCACCGAGGCCGCGTACCAGGCGTCGCGCGAGGGCATGCGCATTGACTGACGCCACCCTGCCCGCCGCAGCGGCCGAGGAAGCGTTGCGCGAAGCGCGCATCCAGCGCCGCATCACCGAGCGCCGCGTGGCGTTGATGACGCAGTACTCGCAGCGGCTGCCGGCCGTGTACGTGGGCTACATCATCATCGCGGTCGTGGCCGCGAGTCGCGGCCTGCAGGTCTGGCCGTGGGTGTGGCTGGCCTGCACCGGGCTGGTGATGGTGCACCGCTTCACGCTGGGTCGCCGGGTCGCGCGGCAGCCGGTCGAAGAACGCATCGCTTCGCTCCACAAGCTGGAGTTCGGCTTCACGCTCAACGGCCTGACCACGGCGCCGATCGTGCCGCTCGCCTTCACAGCGCCCGACAACGTCACGCCACTGCTGGTCGGCATCATGCTGGTGGCGGGTTGCGCGGTCGGTGCGGCGTCGGTGGCGGGCTCGCAGCGCGCATTCATGGGCTTTTGCAGCCTCACATTCCTGCTGATGGCGGGCAGCTGGTTCTGGCGCGGCGAGACGCTGGGCATTGCGCTGGGCATCGGCATCGTCACCATGTACCTGGTGTTGTTCGCGAGCGTGCGCGACCACGGCCGCAACCTGCACGAACTCATGGGGCTCGTCGACGACAACGCGCAGCTCTCGGCCTCGGTGGAGCTCGAACGCGACCGCGCCGAGGCCGCGAGTGCGGCCAAGACGCGCTTCTTCGCGGCCGCCAGCCACGACCTGCGCCAACCGCTGCATGCCCTGTCGATCAACGCGACCACGCTCGACATCCTCGCGCAGCGTGGCTCCGACGCCTTGCTCCAGGAAGTCAGCCGCGGCATCGGCAGCGCCCTGCGCCAGAGCAGCGCGCTGCTCGACGGGCTTCTCGACATCTCGCGCCTCGATGCCGACGCGATCCAGGCGAACTTCGCAACGCACGATGTCTGCCAGCTGCTTCGCGCCGCGCGCGACGAGTACGCGGCGCTCGCCGCGCAGCAGGGCCTCGCGCTCGTGCTCCAGCTGCCGGCCGGCCCGCTCTGGGCGCGCACCGACAACGACCAGTTCATGCGCATCCTCGGCAACCTCGTGAGCAACGCGATCAAGTTCACGCAGCACGGCAACATCACGCTGTCGGCCGAGGCCGCAGCGCAGGGCGAAGTGCGGGTCCGCGTGGCCGACACCGGCATCGGCATCGCCGCGGACCAGCGCGACCGCGTGTTCGAGGAGTTCTATCAGGTGGGCAATGCGTCGCGTGACCGATCGCAGGGCCTGGGCCTCGGGCTGGCGATCGTGCGGCGCACGGCCGCGCTGCTGCACATCCCCGTCACGCTGACGACCGAGCCCGGTCGGGGCACGACCTTCTTGCTGGAACTGGACGCAGCGCCACCGGCCGACGTGGGCGTTCACGTGCCGGAACCCATGCTGTCTGCCCACGCGCCCGACGGCCGGAGGCTCGCCGTGCTGCTGGTCGACGACGAAGCCGAAGTGCTGTCGGCGCTCTGCACGTACCTCGGCCAGCTCGGCTGGTCGGTCCGTGGCGCGGACGGGGGCGACGCTGCCGAGGCCGTCCTGCGGGACGGATTCGCCCCGGACGTGCTGGTGGTCGACTATCGCCTTCGCGACGAGACCGGGCTGGACGTGATCGCCCGCGTGCGTGCGCACTCACCGGACATGCCCGCGGTGATCGTGACGGGCGAGACCGCACCGGCGCGTTTCGGCGAACTCTCGGGCGCAGCCGAGCAGGTGCTCCACAAGCCGGTTGCCGGTGAGGTGCTCGCGCGCGCGCTGCAGCAAGCGGTGGCAGACCGCTCGACCACGGCAAAACGCACCTGACCTTCTTTCCACCGGCGCCGGCCGCTTAATCTCGCCTTAATCCTCGCGCGCCACCATTCGCTCCCAGAGTGCCTCCACCGTTTGCCGTGGAACTCGAAGGAGAGTGAATGTTCATGGCTTTGTCCCCGCACGATGGCGACAGCGCATCGCCCGACGGTGCATCCGCGTCGGCTTCGCAGTTGGCGGTCCACGGGCTGCAGGACCCCCGCCGCGCCGAGGTCGAGCGCTTCATCCATGGCGTGTTCGCCAGGCGCTACGCAGCCGACGTGCAGAACTTCGCGCCCGTGCTCGTGAGCCTGCAGGACCGCGGCGAGATCGTGGCCGCCGCCGGCTATCGCAGCGCCGGCGAGGCACCGCTCTTTCTCGAACGCTACCTGCCCTCGCCGGTCGAATCGCTCCTCGCGTCGCAGACCGAGGTCCAGCCGGAACGGCACGGCATCGCGGAGGTCGGCCACCTAGCGGCCAGCCGCGCCGGTGAAGGGCGTCGGCTCATCTCGCTGATCGGGCCGCATCTTGCGTCGCAGGGTTTCGTCTGGGTGGTGGGCACCATCACCAGCGAGCTGCGGCACCTGTTCATGCGCATCGGCGTGACGCCGCTCGCGCTCGGTGTCGCCGATCCCGATGCGCTGGGGCCGGATGCCGCGAACTGGGGCAGCTACTACGACCACCGCCCGGTCGTGCTGGCCGGGCACCTGCACCAGGCGCTGCGGCGCATGAAGCGCCCCGCACGAATGCTGAAGGGCGGGCAATGACCCTGCAGCCGAACCCCGAAGCCGTCGCGCTCGACGACGGCACGCAGCACTGGACCTACGCCCAACTGGAGGCCGAGACGCGCGCCCTGGCCGCGCAGCTCGAGACACAAGGCACCCGCGTCCTCGCGACGCTGATGGACAACTCGGCCGCATGGGTCGTGGCCGACCGCGCCGCCGTGGCCGCGCAGGTCGTTCATGTTCCGCTGCCGGTCTTCTTCACCGGCGAGCAGATCGCCCATGCCCTGGGGTCGGCCGGTGTCGACACCGTGCTGACCATGCCGGCGGCCGCCGCACGCTGGCCGCAGGTACCCGCTTCGCCCTGCACGGTCGCCGGGCAGGCGCTGGTGATGGTGCGACTGCCCGCGACACCGGTCCCGATGCCGCGCGGCACGGCGAAGATCACGTTCACCTCGGGCACCACCGGTGCACCCAAAGGCGTGTGCCTCGATGCGGCCGCGATGCAGGCGGTGGCCAGCGGACTGGTCGAGGCGATGGAGCCGCTCGACATACGGCGTCATCTCTGCGCGCTGCCCTTCGCCGTGCTGCTGGAAAACATCGCGGGCGTGATGGCACCGCTGATGCGCGGTGCCACCTGCGTGACCCTGCCCCTGGCCGAGCTCGGCCTGTCGGGCTCTTCCAGCTTCGATGCGGCCCGCTTCCACGCGACCGTGGTGGCACATCAGCCGCACAGCATCATCCTGCTGCCGCAGATGCTGCGCGTGTGGGCCGGCTACCTGATGCAGAGCGGCCAGCGCGCGCCGGACTCGCTCAGGCTGGTCGCGGTGGGGGGTGCCGCGGTCGGCGTCAAGCTGCTGCACGCCGCTCATGCGATGGGCATTCCCGCCTACGAGGGCTACGGCCTCTCCGAAGGTTCGTCGGTGCAGACGCTCAACCTGCCAGGCGCCGACCTGCCCGGCAGCGCAGGCCGCGCCCTTCCGCATGCGCGGCTGCGCATCGCGGCGGACGGCGAGGTCGAAGTGGCCGGCAGCCTCTTTCTCGGCTACCTGGGCCAGGGCGACGCCTCGGCCGGCCCGCGGTCCGACTGGTATTCGACAGGCGACCTGGGCCACATCGACGCACAAGGCTTCCTTCACATCAACGGGCGCAAGAAGCATGTGCTCATCACCGCGTTCGGCCGCAACGTCTCGCCCGAGTGGGTCGAGACCGCGCTGCGCAGCGAGCACGCGATCGCGCACGCGGTGGTCTTCGGCGACGGCGAGCCCGCGCTGAGCGCCGTGCTCTGGCCCGTGCAACCGGCCGCGACCGACGACGCGTTGCAGGCGGCCGTCGACGCGGCCAACCTCACCCTGCCCGACTACGCACGCATCGCGCGCTGGACGCGCGGCCAGGCCGAGTTCACCGTCGCCTCGGGCCTCGCCACCGCCAACGGCCGGCCCCAGCGCGCGGCCATCCTGCAACTGCATGCCCAGGCGCTCGGCGCCACGACCCTTTCCACTTCCTGAACCGGACATCCCATGAGCTTCTACAAACGACTGGTCGAAGAGACCGCCGACGCCCGCATGAACCTGCTGGCCACGCCGATCATCCAGGGCTGCCTGCGCGGCGAGGTCTCGCTCTCGAGCTACCTGGCGTTCCTGCGCGAGGCCTACCACCACGTTCGGCACACCGTGCCGTTGCTGCACGCGGCCAAGGCCGCGCTGCCGGAATCCAACCTCTGGCTGCGCGAGCCGCTGGAGGAGTACATCGAGGAAGAACAGGGCCACGACGAGTGGATCCTCAACGACATCCGGGCCGCCGGCAGCGATGCCGAAGCCGTGCGCAACGGCCCGCCCGGCCACGCGACCGAGGTGATGGTCGCGTACGCCTACGACACCATCGCGCGGCGCAACCCGCTCGGCTTCTTCGGCATGGTGCATGTGCTCGAAGGCACCAGCGTGTCGCTGGCACTGCTCGCGGCCGACCAGATCCAGAAGCCGCTGCAATTGCCCGACGGGGCCTTCAGCTACCTGCGTTCGCACGGCACGCTGGACCAGGAACATACGGCGCATTTCGAGCTTTTGATGGACCAGATCGAAGACCCGAAGGACCAGGCCGACATCGTCCACGCGGCGCGGGCGTTCTACTGGCTCTACGGCGATGTGTTCCGCGGCCTGCCCTTGCCGCAGGCCGAAGTCGCCAGAAGCGCGGTGGTCGCATGAAGGCGACCGGCGCACGCGTCCTGCTCACGGGCGCCACCGGCGGCATCGGCCAGGCGACTGCCGAAACGCTGGTCGGCGCCGGTGCTTCGGTGATGCTGGTCGGCCGCTCGCCGGCGCGATTGGCTGCTCAGGCACGCACCCTGCTGCGTGAAAGCAAGGCGCCGACCAAGCCGCAGGTGGAGTGGTATGCCGCGGACCTCACCCGGACCGCGAGCATCACCGGCCTGGCCGAAGTCGCCGCCGGCTGGGGCGCCAACGTGGTGGTACACAACGCCGGCGTGCCCGGCTTCGGCCGCCTCGAAGCACTCAACGCGACCGAGATGGCCCAGGTGCTGCACCTGAACCTGTTCGTGCCGATGCTGCTCACGCAGACGCTGCTGCCGCACCTGCGGGCGCAACCCGAGGCACGCATCCTGTTCGTCGGCTCGGTGCTGGGGCGACTGGGCCTGCCCGGTTTCAGCGTCTACAGCGCGAGCAAGTTCGGCCTGCGCGGCTTTGCGGAATCGCTGCGGCGCGAGCTCGGCGACACGCGCATCGGCGTGCAGTACCTCGGCCCGCGCAGCACCCGCACCGCCTTCAACAACGAGGCGGTCACGCACTACAACACCGCGACGGCTACCGCCATGGACGAGCCGCACGTCGCTGCGCGCGCCCTGCTGGCCCTGTTGGAGAGCGGCGCTCCGGAGCGTTTCCTGGGCTTTCCGGAGAAGCTGGCCGTGCGCCTCAACGGCCTGGTGCCGGCATGGCTCGACGGCGCGTTCGTCAAGCACCGCGCCAGCCTCCCCGCCGTCGCCCAACCTGCCACCCTGTCGCTCGAATGCCCGCCGGAGGGCGAGCACGATGCCGACACCCATTCGCTGATGCAACCCACCGTCAACCAAGGACAACAATGAACGACAAATTTCTGCCCACGCCGATGCGGCGCCACGTGATGACGATGCTGGCGGCCGCGAGCATGGCCACCCTGACGCTGCTGGCCCTGCCCGCGCAAGCCGCACCGGTGGACGACGCCGTGGTCGAACTGCAGCACGATTGGGAAGTGATCCGCTACCAGAGCCCGTCGGCCGAGCGAGAGAAGCGTTTCGAGGCGCTTTCCGCCAAGGCGCACAAGGTCAGCGAGAGCTTCGCGGGCCGCCCCGAGCCGCTGGTATGGGAAGGCATCATCGTGAGCTCATGGGCCGGCGAAAAGGGCGGCCTCGGTGCGCTCGGACTGGTCAAGCAGGCCAAGGCGCTCTACGAATCGGCCATCGCCATCGACGGCAACGCGCTCGACGGCTCGGCCTACAACAGCCTGGGCGTCCTCTATTACAAGGTGCCCGGATGGCCCGTCGGCTTCGGCGACAAGGCCAAGGCGAAAGAGCTGCTGCAGAAGGCGCTCGCGCTCAACCCGAAGGGGATCGATCCGAACTTCTTCTACGGCGAGTACCTTGTGGAGACCAAGCAGCCCGACCAGGCGGTGCCATACCTCGAACGCGCGCTGAACGCGCCGGCACGCCCGGGTCGCCAGGTGGCCGACACCGGTCGCCGCGAAGAAGCGCGCGCACTGCTCGAGAAGGCCAAGGCCAAGTAAGCCGCCGGCCCCGGCGCCGGAAATGCAACCCCGGGTTCAGCGGTGCGCTGCGTCGAAACGCAGTTGCACCCTGACACCCTGCGCATGGTTGGCCGTGCCGAACACGACCTCGAGCCCGTGCAGTTCGGCGATGCGCCGCACGATCGACACACCCAGCCCGCTGCCGCCTTCGGCCTGCCCGTCCGGCCGGTAGAAACGTTCGCCGAGGCGGTGCAGCTGCTCGCCGCTGAGCGGGGGGCCGTCGTTGTCGACCTCGACCGTGTCCTGCGTGAAGCGCAAGACGACCGCCGTGCCGGTGGGCGCATAGCGAATTGCGTTGTCCAGCAGGTTGCGCAGCAGGACCGTCAGCAGGTTCTCGTCGCCCATCAGCGGCATCGGATGCCGACCGACCGGCGGCCATTCGCACGACAACTCGATGCCGCGGCGCTCGGCGAGCAGCAGGCAATCGCCCATCGCCTGCTCCACCACCGGTCGCCATGCGACTTCGACCAGCACCGGCAATGCGCCGGACTCGACGCGCGACAGCGCGAGCATCTGCGTGACGAGCCTTCCCATGCGGTCGAGCCCCGCGTCGAGCCTGCGCTCGGCCTCGAGGCGCTCGTCCGCACTGCCCGACCTTCTCACCACATCCCATTGCGCGCGCAGCACCGCCAGTGGTGTGCGCAACTCATGCGCGGCGTCGGCGGTGAAGCGACGCTCGCGCACCAGCAGGGCTTCGATCCGCGCGAAAAGTCCGTTCATCGCGCCGACCATCGGCTTGAGTTCGGCGGGGGTGGCGGTCTCGGGAATCGATTGCAGGTCGTCCGCTTCGCGGTGGGCCAGTTCACGGGTCAGGTCGGCGATCGGCGCGAGCGCTCGCCGAACCGCCCAGGCCATCAGCGCGAGCAGGAACGGCAGCACCAGCAACCAGGGCGCAACCTGACTGACCATCAGGCCGTAGATCAGTTCGTCGCGCTCATAGGTGCCCTGCCCCGCGGCGACCTGCCAACGGCCGTCCAGCGACTGCAGGTAGTAGACGCGCCACGGGCGGCCGGCCACGTCTTCTTCGAAGAAGCCGCTTCGATTGGGAAGGTTGGGCAACTGCACGCCTTCGCGGTCCGACAGCATCAGATTTCCCTGCTGATCCCAGACGGCGACCGCGAGGTCGCGCACATCGGACTCGCCGGCGTCCGCGGCGCCCTCCTGCGGCGCGGGGGGCAACGCGCTTTCGGCAAGACCGATCGAGGGGCCGAGCGTGGACTGCATCTGCCGCGCCAGACGGATCAGTTCGGTGTCGAAGAGTTCGTTGATCTGGTGCCGCGCGCGGTCGACCGAAAAGTAGAGCGCCACGCTCCAGACCAGCGGCGCACACACCAGAAGATAGAGGAACAGCCGTCGTTGCAGGCTCATGCGCCGCCCTCGCCCGAGCCGATGGCGTAGCCGACGCCGCGCACTGTGCGCACGATGTTCGGATCGATCTTGCGGCGCAAATGATGGATGTGCACCTCCAGCGCATTGCTTTCGGGTTCAACGCCGCTCCAGTCGTAGAGCTTCTCGAGCAGGTGCGCCTTCGAGAGAACACGCTGCGACTGGCTCAGCAGCGCTTCGAGCAACGCGAGTTCGCGGCCCGTGAGGTCCACCTGCCTGCCCTTCCACAACACCACCTTGGAGGCCGGGTCGTACTGCAGGGCGCCGTGTTGCCACGCCGCCTGCGCCTGCCCCGAAGCGCGGCGCACCAGCGCGCGAAGTCGCGCGGCGAGTTCGTCGATCGTGAGCGGCTTGACCAGGTAGTCGTCCGCGCCCGCATCGAGCCCGGCGATGCGCTCCTCGATGCCATCGCGCGCCGTGAGGATCAACAGCGGCAGCTTGAGGCCGCGCTCGCGCCAGCGCCGCAGCCACACCATGCCATCGCCGCGCGGAAGGCCGAGGTCCAGCACCACCGCATCAAACGCGGCACCCGAGAGCGCGGCATCGGCCTTGGCACCGTCGCCGAACCAGTCGACCGCGTGCCCGAGCTGGCGCAAGCCGGTGGCCAGGGCCTCGCCGAGCAGGACATCGTCTTCCACCACCAGCAAACGCATGTGACTTCACTCCCGGCCGCGGGGATTCGGGCCGGTTCCATTATCGGGATTGGCGCTCAGGCAGAAGGAAAGAACGAGCCGACGCCCGCCGTGATGCCCATCGCCAGCGCGCCCCATAACGCGACGCGCCAGGCGCCGACGAGGGTGCTCGCCCCGCCTGCCTGCGCCGCGATCGCGCCCAGGCTCGCAAGGAACACGACCGAGGTCGCAATGACCCACACCAGCAACTGCGGGCCCGGCACGATCCACGCCACCAACAACGGCAACGCCGCCCCTGCCGCAAAGCTCGCGGCGGAGGCCAATGCGGCCTGCAGCGGTTTGGCGCTGAACGCGTCGGAGATGCCCAGCTCGTCGCGCGCGTGCGCACCGAGGGCGTCGTGCGCCATCAGCTGCGTCGCGACGTCGTGCGCCAGCGTGTAGGTGAGGCCGCGCCCGACGTAGATGGCGGTGAGTTCACGCAGCTCGGCGGCGGGGTCTTCCTCCAGCTCGGCGCGCTCGCGCGCCAGGTCAGCGTTCTCGGTGTCGGCCTGCGAATGCACCGAGACGTATTCGCCCGCCGCCATCGACATCGCCCCGGCAACGAGGCCGGCCAGACCCGTCACGAGGATGTTGCTGTGGCTCGCGTGCGCCGCGGCCACGCCGGCGATCAGGCTCGCGGTCGACACGATGCCGTCGTTGGCACCCAGCACCGCGGCGCGCAGCCACCCGATGCGCGAGGTGCGATGCCGCTCGATGTGGCGGCGCGCTGTAGCCTTCATCGGGAGCCTCCGTGCGGCGTCGGATGAGGCACTTGGTCGCGGAGCCGGTGCACGCCAACGGTGGCGGCGCAAGGGTGGGTTTCGGATGGCAAACGAATCTCCTGTATGGGCGGCAGGCTCAAGAGCAGGCCCTGCGTTGCACATCATCGCGTGTGGACATTGGCTTTTGCTTAAGGGAGCCGCCTTCATCACGAGCATTGCGCCGTATCGCTTGTCGGAAAAGGATGACGACACGCCGCATTTCGGCGTGATATCACCGCAACTTAAGAGCCGATCGCATGTCCTGCATCGACGTGACGGTCGCCCTCCTTCAACCCTCCTCCCGAGGAAGCCCCATGACCATCACCATCAACGGGATCGCGGCCGAAGGGCCCGCCGACCCGCGGGTATCCCTGCTCGACTACGTGCGCGAGCATCTCCATCTTTACGGTGCCAAGAAGGGCTGCAACCAGGGTGCGTGCGGCGCCTGCACCGTGCTGGTCGACGGGGAGCGTGTGCTCTCGTGTCTTGCGCTGGCGGTGCAATGCGAAGGCCGATCGGTCACAACCATCGAAGGGCTGGCGCCCCAGGGCGAGCTTCACCCCCTGCAGAAGGCCTTCGTCGAGCACGACGGTTTCCAGTGCGGGTATTGCACGCCGGGCCAGATCTGCTCGGCCGTGGGCATGGCGGCCGAACTCCGGCGCGGCGTGCCGAGCCATGTGACGGCCGACCTGTCCGCCGAAAACATCGCGCTGAGCCACGACGAATTGCGCGAACGCATGAGCGGCAACCTGTGCCGCTGCGGGGCCTACAACGGCATCGTGGCGGCCATTGCCGAGACGCATGCGGAGGGCGCCGTATGACTCCGTTCACCTACGTGCGCGCGAGCGACGCCGGGAACGCACTGCAACTGGGCAGCCAGTCAGGCGCCAAGTATCTCGGCGGCGGCACCAACCTCGTCGACCTGATGCGCGAAACGATCGAGCAGCCGAGCGCACTGGTGGATGTGACGGGCCTCTCGGCAGACATCGAAGAACGCGACGACGGCAGCCTCCTGATCGGCGCGGCCGTGCGCAACACGGCACTCGCATCCCACCGCGCGGTGCGCACGCGCTATCCGGTGCTGACCAAGGCCATCACCGCGGGCGCATCCGCACAGATCCGCAACATGGCGACGGTGGGCGGCAACATGCTGCAACGCACGCGCTGCACCTATTTCTACGACGACGACGGCTCGCGTTGCAACAAGCGCAACCCGGGCCAGGGTTGCGATGCGGCCGAGGGCTTCAATCGCATCCACGCCATCCTGGGCGCCTCGGAGAGCTGCGTCGCGACCCATCCGTCGGACATGTGCGTGGCCCTCGCCGCCTTGGGCGCCGTGGTGCACCTGCAGGGCGCCGGTGGCGAGCGAACGCTGGCGTTCACCGACCTGCACCGGTTGCCCGAAGACCATCCCGAGATCGAGACGCAACTCGCGCCGGGCGAGCTCATCACCGCGATCGAGTTGCCTGCATTGAGCTTCGCCGCGCTCTCGACATATCGCAAGGTGCGCGATCGGTCGAGCTATGCGTTCGCGCTGATCTCGGTCGCCGCTGCCCTCGAACTGGACGGTGACACCGTCAAGGACGTGCGCATCGCGCTCGGCGGTGTCGCGCACAAGCCGTGGCGTGCGTGGAAAGCCGAAGACGCGCTGCGCGGGAAGCCGGCGACAGCAGCCAACTTCCGGGCCGCGGCCGAGGCCGAACTGGCCGCTGCGCAACCGCTGCGCGACAACGGTTTCAAGGTCGAACTCGCGGCGCGCGCCATGGTCGCCGCGCTCGCCGAACTGAAAGAGGTGAAGGCATGAGCATCATCCAGGAGACCGTCCAGGCGGTCATGAAGAAAGCCGTCGCGCTGGCACCCGATGCGTGGATGCCGGGCGGCAAGCCCGATCCGCTGATGGACCGCAAGCAAGGACTGATCGGCGCGCCGATCTCGCGCCTCGACGGCCCATTGAAAGTGCAGGGCCAGGCGCGCTTCGCGGCCGAGTTTCCGATGGAGGGCATGGTCTACGCCGCGCTCGCTTTCAGCACGATCGCACGCGGCCGCATCGTCACGCTCGACACGGGTGGCGCCCAGGCCGCCCCGGGCGTGGTGCTGGTCATGACCCACGAGAACGCGCCGCGCATGAAGCCGATGCCGGTCTTCATGTCCAAGAACAAGGCCGCTGGCGGGGACGATCTCCCCGTGATGCAGGACGTCGAGATCCACTGGAACGGCCAGCCGATCGCGCTGGTGCTTGCCGAGTCGCAGGAACAGGCCGACCATGCGGTGTCGCTGATTCGGGCCACGTACGATGCCCAGCCCGCGACGACCTCGCTCGAGGCGGCACGCGCCAAGGGGACGAAGCCCGGCACCTTCCAGGGCGAACCCTTGAAGCTGGAGATCGGGGACGCCGAAGCCGCGCTCGCCGCCGCACCGCACAAGGTCGACGTGGTCTATCACACCCCGCGCCACAACCACAACGCGATCGAGCTGCACGCCGCCACGCTGGCCTGGAAAGGGGAAGAACTCACGATCCACGACGCATCGCAAGGCGTGGTGCACATGGCGTGGTCGATGGCTCAGATCTTCGGCATGGACGAGAAGAACGTGCACGTCACTTCGCAGTTCGTCGGCGGTGGCTTCGGCGGCAAGACACTGTGGCGGCACCAGGTGCTGGCGGCCGCCGCATCGAAGCTCGCCGGGCGCCCGGTGCGCATCATGTTGAGCCGCGAAGGCGTGTACCGCGTGGTCGGCGGGCGAACGCTGACAGAACAGCGCGTCGCGCTCGGTGCGCAAGACGACGGTCGCCTCGATGCCCTGATCCACACCGGTCTCGTGGCGATGACCGAGCACAACAACATGCCCGAGCCCTTCATCCTGCCCGCGCGCTCGGCGTACGCGGCGGGCAGCTTCAAGCTCGACGTGGAAACGACGACGCTCGACATGGTGGCCAACACCTTCATGCGGGCGCCCGGCGAAGCCGTCGGTACCTTCGGGCTGGAAAGCGGCATCGACGAACTCGCGCATGCGATGAAGATGGACCCGATCGAACTGCGGATCCGCAACGAACCCGAGAAGGACCCGACCACCGGCACCGCTTTCTCTTCGCGGCACATCGTGGAGGCCTACCGCGCAGGCGCAGAGCGCTTTGGCTGGGACCAGCGCAGTGCGACGCCGGGATCGCGCCGCGAAGGCGAATGGCTGATCGGCATGGGCTGCGCGACCGCGACATACCCCTACTACCGCATGCCCGGCGGCGCAGCGCGCATCACGCTCACGAAGGACGGCCATGTGAAGGTAGAGATCGCCGCGCATGAAATGGGCATGGGCACCGCCACCGCGCAGACGCAGGTGACGGCCGAGCGGCTCGGCCTGCCGATGGACAAAGTGCAGTTCTGCCACGGCGATTCGCACTTCCCGGGGGTCGTGCTGGCTGGCGGTTCGCAGCAGACGGCGTCGATCGGCGCCGCGGTGATGGCGGCCCAGCACAAACTCATCGAGGGACTGCTGAAGCTGGTCGACAAGACATCGCCGCTGCACGGCCTGAAGCCGGACGAGGTGGTCGGGCACGACGGCGGCCTCGCGAAGGCCGATGAGCCCGCGCGCTTCGAAAGCTACGCCGCGATCCTCGCGCAGGCCGGGCGTGACGAACTGGTCGTCGAGGGCAGCGCGCCGCTGCCGCTCGAGGTGCAGCACTGGTCCATGCATTCGCACGGCGCGATGTTCTGCGAGGTGCGGGTGAACGAGGTCACCGGGGAAACGCGGGTGAGCCGCTTTCTCGGCTCCTTCGATTGCGGGCGCATCCTCAATGCCAAGACGGCTTCCAGCCAGTTTCGCGGCGGCATCGTCATGGGACTGGGCCTCGCGCTGATGGAAGAGACGCAGTTCGACGAACGCAACGGCCGCATCATGAATCCGAGCCTCGCCGAATACCACGTGCCGGTGCACATGGACGTGCCCGAAATCGACGTGATGTGGACTGACATCCCCGATCCGCACTCGCCGATGGGCGCGCACGGCGTCGGCGAGATTGGCATCACCGGCGTGGGGGCGGCGGTGGCCAATGCCGTCTTCAACGCCTGCGGGAAGCGGGTGCGGTCGCTCCCGCTCACGCTGGACAAACTGCTCTGACGGCCGCCGCAGTCGCTGTTGGCCTTCAGGGCTGCGGTACCCGAGGGTAAGAAAACAACGCGGGCGTTTTTCAGCCGGGAAGGATCGGCGTCGGCTGACAAGGTCGGCGCCGAGGCCGTGCAACCATGTGTATCACTTTCACTTCCACACACGGAGCCCTCCCATGAACAAGATCCTCATCGCCCTCGTGGCTTCCCTCAGCGTCATGACCGCCAGCGCCCAGATCGGCAAGGCCGCCTCGGAAGCCACCGACGCAGCCCAGCACAAGATCGACGAAAAGCAGGCCGACAGCAAGGCAAAGAAGAGCGGCCCCGTCGGCAAGGCTGTGAACAACGTGAAGTCGGGCTATCACAAGAACCGCGCGAAGAGCTCGGCCGACAAGGCCAAGCAGTCGCTGAAGAACGCGGGCTGAGCTTCTTCAGGCAGTAGCGCGATCGGCGATCAGGCGCCGACGCCGCTCAGGGAGCGAGCAGCCCCACCTTCTTCACGAACTCGTCCAGCGTCGGGCGCCACCGCTGTGCCCCGCGATGGATGAGTTGATGGCCATCGGCGCCCTCCAGCGCTTCGGTCATCAGCAGTTCGGCACGGTTGCCGCCGGCCTTGAACGCCGCATGCCATTGCAACGGTGCATCGGGCCCCCAGTACGAATCGTTGGGGGCGTAGAGCCACAGCGTGGGCATCCTTGTATCTTTTCCGAACAGGCGGTAGAGCTCGGTCAATCGTTCGGGTTTGCAACTGCGTCCGGGGGACTGTCGCGGATTGCCGCCCGCACCGCCCGCAAAGTTCACGGCCCCCACCACCCCTGAAGTGTTGAAGCTTGCCAGGGCGATCGTGGTCAACCCGCCGACCGACTGTCCCTCGAGCAGCACGCGATCACGGCGCACCCAGGGTTGCTGGCGCGCCCACGACAGCGCAGCGGACTGCGTCGCACGCGCGTTGTCCGCGGTGCGCTCGAAGGCGGGCACGCTGTGACACTGTCCATCGCGCCAGTTGCTGAACGAGTCTTCCCGGTCGGCACCGCCGGTTTCGCCGTAGCCCGGGCGCATCGGAGCGAGCACGGCAACGCCTTTGCGAAGCCAGTAGTTGGCGTGGGAGACGCTGATCGGAAATTTCATGTCCAGCCGCTCGTCTCCCGTCGCGGCTCGCCCGTGTGCGAAGAGCACCAGCGGAAAAGGCCCATCGCCCGGCGGCCTGTACAGATGCGCCACCACCTCCGTCGGTTGGCTGTCCACCGCGAGCGAGAGCCGGATCGTTTCGGGTTGCTGTAGAGCCGGGGCCTGCGCAGTCGCGGCGCCGCTGATGAGCAGAAAGACGAACGCGGCGAGGCAGTGAATGGGGGTCATGGGCGTCAGGGTGCCTCCCTCAGCGCGCCACCCCCAGCAGACGTTCCAGCACTTCGGGTTGCGTTCGCAGGGTGGCCGCCGGGGCAGCGTGGACCACGGTCCCATGGTCGAGCACCACCGCCGTGTCGGAGATCGCGAGAATCGCCTGCGGGTGCTGTTCGACAATGATCGCGGCCAACCCTTCGTCGCGGGTGATGCGGCGGATCGCGCGCAGCAGCTCTTCCACGATGATCGGCGCCAGGCCTTCCAACGGCTCGTCGAGCAGCAGCAGCCGCGGGTTGACGACCAGCGCGCGACCGACCGCGAGCATCTGCTGCTCTCCACCCGACAGCTGCGTGCCCAGGTTTCCCTTGCGCTCGGCCAGTCTCGGGAACATCTCGTACACCCGCTGCGGATTCCATCGGCCGGCGCGCTGCACCGCGGTGAGGTTCTCGTTGACCGTGAGCGACTTGAAGATGTTGCGCTCCTGCGGCACCCAGCCGATCCCCGCGGCCGCGCGCTGGTGCGGCGGCAGCTTGTGCAGCGGCGAGCCGCCCAGCGTGATGCTGCCCGCGTGCTGCCGCGTCGCGCCCGCCAGGGTGTTGATCAGCGTCGTCTTGCCGGTCCCGTTGCGGCCCAGCAGCGCGAGCGTCTCGCCCTCGCCCAGCGCCAGCGAGATGCCCGTGAGCACCACGGCCTCGCCGTAGCCGGCACTCAGATCCTCGATGCGCAGCAGTTCACTCATGCGCTGCTCCGTGGCCCAGGTAGACCTCTTTGACCTTCGGGTCGTTGGCGATCGCGTCCGGATCGCCTTCGGTCAGAACCGTGCCGTTGACGAGCACGGTCATGCGGTCGGCGAAGCTGAAGACGAGGTCCATGTCGTGTTCGATGAGCAGCACCGACACATCGGCCGGCAAGGCAGCGACGGTCTGCAGCAGCTCTTCGCGCTCGCCCGCCGGCACGCCGGCCACGGGCTCGTCGAGCAACAGCACGCGCGGCTCGCAGGCCAGCGCGATGGCGATCTCCAGCAGACGTCGCTTGCCGTAGGCGAGGTGCTTCACGGGTTGCTGTGCCACGTCGGCCAGCCGGAACTGTTCGAGCAGTTGCGCCGCACGCTCCGTGACGGCCTTGTCGGCGCCCAGCGCTTGCCACCACCGTGACGCCATGCCGTGGTGTTGCGACACCACGAGCGCCAGCGTTTCCAGCGGCGTCATCGAATCGAACAGCTGGTTGATCTGGAAGGTGCGCACCAGGCCGCGCGCCACGCGCTTGTGCGGTGCGAGCGTGGTGATGTCCTCGCCGAGCAGCGCGATGCGGCCTTCGGTGGGCGTGAGCACGCCCGTCAGCAGGTTGATGAGCGTGGTCTTGCCGGCGCCGTTCGGGCCAATCAGCGCGTGGCGCGCGCCACGCTTGAGGTCGAGCGAGACATTGCTCGTGGCGGTGATGCCGCCGAAGCGCATGACCAGCCCCTTGGCGGAGAGAACGGTCTCGCTCATGCGCGCCTCCCGAACCAGGTCCACGGCTTGAGCAGGCGGTCGCGACCGGCCAGCACGAGCAGCACCAGGATGAGCCCGATCCAGAACATCCAGTACTGCGGCGTCACGGCCGAGAGCCAGTTCTGCAGCAGCTTGAACACGATCGCACCCGTGATGCCGCCATAGAGCCAGCCCACGCCGCCGATGACCAGCATCAACAACACATCGGCCGAACGGTCGAAGGCCAGCACGTCGAGCGACGCGAAACCGGTCGTCTGCGCAAGCAGAGCGCCCGCCGCACCGGCGATGCCGGCTGCGACGGTGTAGATCACCACGAGCCGCGACGCGACCGGCACGCCGATCGCCATCGCACGCAGGCGGTTGTCGCGAATGGCCTTGAGCGTCGCGCCGAACGGCGAATGCACCAGCCGGCGCATGAGCAAAAACAGCACCAGCATCACCGCCAGCGAATACCAGGCGGCCGTGCGCCCGTAGAGGTCGAAGTCGAACACGCCGAGCACGGGGCCGAGCACCACGCCCTGCAGCCCGTCGGCACCTCCGGTGAGCCAGTCGAGCTTGTTGGCGAGTTCGAGCAGGAGCAGCGCGGTGCCGAGCGTGACCATCAGGCGCGTGAGGTCGCTGCCGCGCAGGATCGTCACGCTCGCGACCGCGCCGAGTGCCGCCGACAGCACGATCGCGACCACGAGCCCCACCGTCGGGTCCGGCATCACGAGCTTGGCGAACAGCGCGGCAACGTAGGCGCCGAAGCCGAAGAAGGCCGCGTGCCCGAGCGAGACGATGCCGGTGTAGCCGAGGATGAGGTCAAGCGACATCGCGAACAGCGCCACGATCGCGATCTCGTTGACCAGCAGCGCGTGCGAAGGCACGAGCGCCGGCAGCGCGAAGGCGACGATCCACACCGCGAATTCCCAAGGGCGCCAGCGCGTCTTTTTCAGCAGCGCCGACTGCGCTGCGTTGGCATCCATCACTTGGCGCCCTTTCGCGTGAAGAGACCTTGCGGCCGCCACATCAGGATGAGGATCATCAGCAGGTACACCGTGAAGGCGCCCATCTTCGGGATGAAGTACTTGCCGGCCACGTCGGCGATGCCGAGCAGCAGCGCAGCCGCCAGCGGCCCGGTGATCGACGAGGTGCCGCCGACCGAGACGACGATAAGGAAATAGATCATGTACTTCAGCGGAAACGTCGGATCGAGCCCGAGGATCTCCGCACCGAGTGCACCGCCGAGCCCCGCCAGCCCCGAGCCGACCGCGAAGGTCGCAAGGAACACGACGTTCACGTTGATGCCCATGCCCGCGGCCACACGCGGGTCGTCCACCGCGGCGCGAAGCCGGCTGCCGAACCGCGTCTTGCTCAGGATGAGCTGCAGCACCACGGTGAGCACTGCGCACACGCCGATGATGAAGATCCGGTAGTGCCCCATGCCGAGCAGCAACGCGCCGTCGCCGATCTCGGTGCGGCCGCGCAGCCATTCGGGCAGTTGAACGTTCTGCTGCGACGAGCCGACGAAATAGTCGACGGCCGCGACCGCCATGAAGGCGAGGCCGATCGAGAACAGCACCTGGTCGAGGTGCGACTTGCCGTACATCGGCCGGTAGAGCGTGCGTTCGAGCACCGCGCCTGCTGCTCCGACGACGACGAACGCCAGCGGAAGACACCAGAGGAACGGCACGCCGAACTTCTGCATGGCGAACACCGTGAGGTAGCCGCCCGCCATCGCGAAAGCGCCGTGCGCGAGATTGATGAAGTTCATCAACCCCAGCGTCACGGCCAGCCCGACGGCCAGCACGAACAACAGCATCCCGTAGGCGATGCCGTCGAAAAGAATCGTCAGCACGCGATCACTTGGCTTTGCCGGGGTCCTTGACGGCCTTGATCACGTCGAACTCGACGTTGTACAGCTGGCCATCCTTCTTCTCGACCTTGCGCAGGTACACGTCCTGCACGATGTCGCGCGTCTGCG
>JBGMOF010000053.1:0-26716 GCA_041424275.1 Variovorax sp. | reverse complement strand
AGCGCGTTGAAGCGGTCGGTCATGTTGCCCGCGTCCTTGAAGCGCTGCAGCGTCTTGCCGGGCCACACGGCGTCGCCGGAACTGCGCGCGGCCAGGCAGAGGTTGACGAGCGCCATGCCGGCGAGGGCGCGGCGGCCCGACGACAGCGGGTCGGGGCTGTAGGCGCCCGTATCCTGGTTGGCCTCGTAGGCCTGCTCCCATTCGGGCCGCAGCGCGGTCGCCAGCTGTTCGCGCATGGCTTCGCGCACGGCGTGCACGCGTTGCGGATCGACCACGTCGAGCTGCTCGGCGAGGTAGGTTTCCGAGGGCAGCGTCAGCACCAGTTCCTTGAAGGCGGCGTCGAGCTTCGGGTCGCGCAGCACGCTGCGCATGGCGTCCAGGTATGCGTCGTTCAGCACCGGGCCGTGCACAGTGCCGGAGGAAGCCGTGATCGCGCCGATGGCGGAGCGCAGCGCGAGCCGCTGTCCCGCTTCCCAGCGATTGAACGGGTCGATGTCGTTGGCCAGCAGCGTCAGGAGCTGGGCGTCGCTGTAGTCGAAGTCGAGGATCACTGGCGCACTGAATCCACGGAGGATCGACGGCACCGGCTCGGCGTCGAGGTTCACGAAGGTGATCGCATCGCTGGCCTCGGTCAGCACCACGGTGCGGGTGCCGCTCGTGGCTTCGGCTTCGCCTTCGCGCTGCAGTGGCAGTTCGCGGCCATCGGC
The DNA here is from genome assembly GCA_041424275.1 of Variovorax sp. GTDB lineage: Bacteria > Pseudomonadota > Gammaproteobacteria > Burkholderiales > Burkholderiaceae_C > Variovorax. Next base: position 26,009 of record JBGMOF010000053.1, on the reverse strand, counting down.
CGTGAGCAACCCGAGGTTGACCGGCAGCACGAACGGTTCCTTGATTGCCTGGCCCGGCGTGGGCAGGCAGCTCTGCGTGAAGCGCAGGGTGTAGCTGCGCGCTGCCGCGTCCCAGGTGCCCTGCGCCGCAAGGCGCGGCGTGCCGGCCTGGCTGTACCAGCGCTTGAATTGCGGCAGCAGGCGAGCCAGGTCGGACTCCGGGTTGGCGTCGGCGATCGCTTGCGCGAAGTCGTCGCAGGTGACGGCCTGTCCGTCGAAGCGCTCGAAGTAGAGCGTGATGCCGCGCTCGAAGCCCTTTCGGCCGACCAGCGTCTGCATCATGCGGACGACTTCGGAGCCCTTCTCGTAGATCGTGACCGTGTAGAAATTGCTGATCTCGATATAGCTGTCGGGCCGCACCGGGTGCGCCATCGGACCGGCGTCCTCGGGGAACTGGGCGGTGCGCAGCACGCGCACGTCCTCGATGCGCTTGACCGCGCGGGCCGACGCATCGGCGCACAAATCCTGGCTGAATTCCTGGTCGCGAAAGACGGTGAGGCCTTCCTTGAGCGACAGCTGGAACCAGTCGCGGCAGGTCACGCGGTCGCCGCTCCAGTTGTGAAAATACTCGTGGCCGACCACGCTTTCGATGTTGCTGTAGTCGGCGTCGGTCGCGGTCGCCTGGTTGGCCAGAACGTACTTCGTGTTGAAGATGTTCAGGCCCTTGTTCTCCATCGCGCCCATGTTGAAGTCGCTGGTCGCGACGATCATGAAGCGGTCCAGGTCCAGCGGCAGGCCGAAGCGGGCTTCGTCCCACAGCACGGAGTGGATAAGCGAGTTCATCGCGTGCTCGGTCTTGTCCAGGTCGCCGGCACGCACGTAGACCTGCAGCAGGTGCTCCTTGCCATTGCGCGCGGTGATGCGCTGCTCGCGCGCCACCAGCTTGCCCGCGACCAGTGCGAACAGGTAGGCCGGCTTCTTGAATGGATCGACCCATTTCGCGAAATGGCGGCCTTCGTTGCCCGGCCCTTGCAGGTCGCCCTGTTCCATCAGGTTGCCGTTCGACAGCAGCACCGGATAGGCCGCCTTGCTGGCGCGCAGCGTGACGGTGTACATCGCCATCACGTCGGGGCGATCGAGGAAGTAGGTGATGCGGCGGAAGCCTTCGGCCTCGCACTGCGTGAAGAACGTGTCTTCGCTCACGAACAGGCCCATCAGCTTGGTGTTCTTGATCGGGCAGCAGGTCGTGAAGATCTCGAGCTCGAAGGCGTCGGGCAGGGCGTCGATCACCAGCTGATCGGCTTCCATGCGAAAGGTGGCGCCCTGGCCGTCGACCAGCACGCGGGCGAGGTTCAGCTCGTCGCCGTCCAGGCGCAGCGGCTGCGTCGGCACGTCGGGATTGCGGCGCAGGCGCATGCGGTTGAGCACGCGCGTCTTCGCGGGGTCGAGGTCGAACGTCAGGTCGACGGTGTCGATCCAGTACGCCGGTGCGGCGTAGTCGTCGCGGCGAATGGCAATGGGTTGCCCTTGGGCGTCACGTTGCAAGAGCATCGAGGGTCTCCAGAAAATTTGAATGGGCGAGTTCGTCGTAGTCGCGCACGGCAGCGATCACGTGCGGGCCGTCGAGTTCGGCGGCACTGTGGGTGCTGCACACCGCGACGGCGCGCATGCCGCCGCGCCGTGCGGCCTCGATGCCGAAAGGTGCATCCTCGAACACGATGCAGCGCTCAGGCGCGACACCGATGCGGCGGGCCGCCTCTAGAAAGATGGCCGGCGTCGGCTTGCCGGTGAAGCCTTCGTCGCCACCGACGATGGCCAGTGGCAGCGGCGTCATCTTCAGGCGCGACATCGCGAATTCGATGTTGTGCTTGTCGCCCGCGGTGCCCACGGCGATCTTCAGTCCGCGCGCGGCCGCGGCCCTGGCGAAGGCGCGGAAGCCCGCCACCTCGCGGAACTCGGCCGAGAAGAGTTCGCGGTAGATCAGCTCCTTTTCGTGCGTGATCGCGGCGCTCTCTTCTTCGGTCACGTCGCGTTGCAACAGCTCGCGAGCGCATTCGATGGCGGTGCGTCCGGTGGTGCGGCGCATGAGGTCGGGCACGTCGAGCGCCATGTCGCGGCGGCGCGCGAACTCGACCCATGCCTTGGCGTGCCACGGCATGGAATCGATCATGGTGCCGTCCATGTCGAAGATCAGCGCTTCGGTGCGCGCCATCACACGCCCTGCTTCAGGGACGCCTCGATGAACACGTCGAGATCGCCGTCGAGCACCTTCTGGGTGGCCGAGACCTCGACGTTGGTGCGCAGGTCCTTGATGCGGCTGTTGTCCAGCACGTAGCTGCGGATCTGGTGGCCCCAGCCCACGTCGGTCTTGGTGTCCTCCAGCTTCTGCTGCGCTTCCTGTTGCTTGCGCAACTCGAAGTCGTACAGGCGCGAACGCAGGCGCTTCCACGCCACGTCGCGGTTGCTGTGCTGGCTTCGGCCGTCCTGGCACTGCACCACGATGCCGGTCGGGATGTGCGTGAGCCGCACCGCCGAATCGGTCTTGTTGATGTGCTGACCACCGGCACCGCTCGCGCGGAAGGTGTCAACGCGCACGTCCGACGGATTGATGTCGATCTCGATCGAGTCGTCGACCTCGGGGTACACGAAGATGCTGGCGAAGCTGGTGTGACGGCCGCCCGACGAGTCGAAGGGCGACTTGCGCACCAGCCGGTGCACGCCGGTCTCGGTGCGCAGAAGGCCGAAGGCGTAGTCGCCATCGACCTTGATGGTCGCGCCCTTGATGCCGGCGGTGTCGCCTGGCGTCTCGTCTTCGATCTGCGTCTTGAAGCCTTTGCGCTCGGCGTACTTCAAGTACTGGCGCAGGAGCATGCTGGCCCAGTCGCACGCCTCGGTGCCACCGGCGCCGGCCTGGATGTCGACGAAGCAGTTCAGCGGATCGGCCGGGTTGTTGAACATCCGGCGGAATTCGAGCTGCTTGATGTCGGCTTCGAGCTTGCCCGCATCGTCGGCGATGGCCTGCAGGCCGTCCATGTCGCCGTCGGCTTTCGACATCTCGAACAGTTCGGTGTTGTCCGCGAGGCCGCTGGTCAGCCGGTCGAGCGTGACCACGACGTCATCCAGCGATTTCTTTTCGCGACCGAGTTCCTGGGCTTTCTTCGGGTCGTTCCAGACCGTCGGATCTTCGAGCGATGCGTTGACCGTCCTCAGACGTTCGGCTTTGGCATCGTAGTCAAAGATACCTCCGTAAATCGACCGTGCGGACGCTCAGGTCTGCGAGGTTGGCGTCGATCTGGTTGATTTGTTCTGCGTCCATGATGGTGTCCTGCGTGTTCGGGGTAACTGGGTATTTTCTCATGCCCGCGGTAACTCGACCACGAAGCGGGCTCCCTGTCCCACTGCGCTCTCCACGCTGACGCGTCCCCCGTGCGCCTCGACGATCTGCTTCGTGATGTACAGGCCCAGCCCCAGGCCCGACGCTTTTTTCCGACTGTCGTCGGTGCGCTCGAACTGGCCGAAGATGCGCGCCTGGTCTTGCTCGGCGATGCCGATGCCCTGGTCGCTGACCGAGAGCCGGGCCCGGCCGTCTGCCAGTCCGACGGTCACCGCGATCGGTTTGCCGCTGCCGTAGCGCATCGCGTTGGTGAGCAGGTTGGTGACCACCTGCTCGATGCGGAAGCCATCCCACAGACCCTCGACCGGCTCGGGGGCCGACAGCGTGACCGCGCAACCAGCCACTTCGGCCTGCTGCGCCAGGTTCTCGATCACGCGCTGCGCGAGCTGGGTGAGCTCGACCGGCCCGGGCTGGATCGACAGGCTGCCACTGCGCAAGCGCGAGACGTCGAGCATGTCGTCGATCAGCCGCACCATGTTCATGATCTGCCGCTGGTCGCGGTCGATCATGGCGGGCAGCAGTTCCGCCTGGAAAGGCGCCGTGTTGCCGCGCGACAGGTGCATCTTGCGCACCTGGGTCTCGAGATAGAGCGTGTTGAGCGGCGTGCGCAGTTCGTGCGAGACCATCGACATGAAATCGTCCCGCATGCGGACGGCGCGCTGGAGTTCGCACTGCGCCGTCTGCAACTGCGCCACCACGGCCTCGGTCTGGCGGTGCGCCGCGGCGAGCGCGTCCATTTCCTGCTTGAGCGCCTTGCGGTGCTGGTAAAGATCGACGAACACGTTGACCTTGCTCTGCACCACGTGGCCGTCGAGCGGCTTCTGCAGGAAGTCGACCGCGCCGCTCTCGTAGCCCTTGAAGGCGTAGTTGAGTTCGCTGCCCGCGGCGCTCACGAAGATGATCGGGATGTGCCGCGTGCGTTCGGTGCCGCGCATCATTTCTGCCAGTTCGAAGCCGTTCATGCCCGGCATCTGCACGTCGAGGATCGCCAGTGCGAATTCGTGCGCCAGCATCAGGTCCAGCGCAGCATCCGCCGACGTCGCCTGGAACACCGTGCGAGCGCTGCCGCGCACGAGCGCCTCCAGCGCGAGCAAGTTGTCTTGCAGGTCGTCGACGAGCAGGAGCTTGCTTTCGTGTTCAAGGGGCATGTGCGGCGTCCAGTTGCATCAGCAGTTCGCGCAATTCGCGCAAGGGGAGTATGTGGTCGGGCCGGTGTTGCGCGAGGGCGGCCAGCGGCATCGTGGCCATCTGGGCCTCGGAGGGATCCTGGACGGCCGTGAGGCCCCCGGCGCGGTGAATGCGTGCCAGCCCGGCCGCGCCGTCTTCGTTCGCGCCGGTCAGCAGGAGTCCTGCCAGCGCGGACCCATAGGCATCGGCTGCCGAGTGCATCAGGATGTCGATCGCCGGCCGCGACCAGTGCAGGGGTGGCTCGCAACTGAGCGAGAAGCGCCGGTCGCGCTCGATCGAGAGGTGGTAGCCCGGCGGCGCGAAGTACAGCGTGGCGGGTGCGAGCGGCGCCTTGTCCTGTGCTTCGTGCACCGCGATGGAGACGCGCGCGCGGAAAACTTCGGCCAGCCGGCTCTCATGGGCCTCCGGCAGGTGGAGCACCGCGACGATCGGCAGGCGCCAGCCGGCCGGCAAGCCAGCAAGCAGCACCAGCAGCGCATCGACACCGCCTGCGGAGGCGCCAATCACCACGGCGTCGACCCCCCGCATGTCAGGCGCCCTTGCGGTAGAGGCGCTCGGCGCGTGCGAGCGGGTCGAAGCGGTCGGCGTAGGCCGAGAAGTCGATGCTTTCCTTGCTGCCGAGGCCGAGAAAACCGCGGTGGCACAGCGATTCGTGGAACAGCCCGAGCGCGCGGTCCTGCAGTTGCCGGTTGAAGTAGATGAGCACGTTGCGGCAGGAGACCAGGTGCGTCTCGGTGAACACGCTGTCGGTCGCGAGGCTGTGGTCCGCGTAGATCACGTTGGCGCAGAGCGATGGGTCGAACCGGGCCGCGTCGTAGGCTGCGGTGTAGTAGTCGGAAAATGCACGCTGGCCGCCGGCGCGCTGGTAGTTGGCGGTGTAGCCGCGGACCGACCCGAGCGCGAAGATGCCCTGGCGTGCCTTCTCGAGCGAGGCCGGGTTGATGTCGGTCGCGTAGATCAGCGATCGCTCCAGCAAGCCTTCCTCGCGCAGCAGGATCGCCATCGAATACACCTCTTCGCCCGTACTGCAGCCGGCCACCCAGACCTTGATCGACGGATAGGTGTGCAGCACCGGGACGACATGCGTTCGCAGCGCCTTGAAGTAGGGCGGGTCGCGAAACATCTCGCTCACCGGGATGGTGAGGTATTGCAGCAACTGTGCGAACAGGGTCGGCTCACGCAACACGCGTTCCTGCAGGGCGGAGATCGTCGGCAATCCGAGCTGCTCCAGCGCATACAGCACGCGGCGCTTCTGCGACGCGCCGGTGTAGTCGCGAAAGTCGTGGTTGTACTTGAGGTAGATCGCCTCCATCAGCAGACGGAGTTCGATCTCGATGTCGTCCGGCGGGGTCACAGCCGCTCCATCTTGGGCATCCAAACGCGCAGCAGCGAGAACAGGCGGTCGAGGTCGACGGGCTTGGCCAGGTAGTCGTTCGCGCCAGCGGCCAGGCATTGCTCCTGGTCGTCCTTCATGGCCTTGGCGGTGACCGCGATCACGGGCAGCTTCTGGAAGCGCGCGTCCTGGCGCAGCCGGCGCGTGGCTTCGAGCCCATCCATCTCCGGCATCATCACGTCCATCAGCACGAGGTCGATGTCGGGCACTTCGTCCAGCTTGGCGAGCGCCTCGATGCCGTTGCGGCCGACCTCGACGACGGCGCCGCGCTGCTCGAGCGCGCTGGTGAGCGCGAAGATGTTGCGCACGTCGTCGTCCACCAGCAGGATGCGGCGGCCTTCGAAGACACGGTCGCGGCCGCGCGCAGTCTTCAGCATGCTCTGGCGTTCGCTCGAGAGTTCCGACTCCACCTTGTGCAGGAACAGCGTCACCTCGTCGAGCAGCCGCTCGGGCGAGCGCGCCCCCTTGATGATGATCGAGCGCGAATAGCGCAGCAGCTCGGCCTCTTCGGCGCGCGTGAGGTTGCGCCCCGTGTAGACGATGACCGGCGGGAACGACACGATGTCTTCCAGCGCCATGCGCTGCAGCAGTTCGCTGCCCTGCAGGTCGGGCAACTTCAGGTCGGTGATCATGCAGTCGAACACGCGGGTGCGCAGCAGCTCCAGCGCCTCCTCGCCGGTGCCCACGGCGGTGATCGCGACGTCGTCGTCGGCGATCAGGTGGATCACGCTGTCGCGTTGCAGCGCATCGTCTTCCACCACCAGCACCTGCTTGACCTTCTGCGTGAGCTTCTGTTCGAGCTTGGCGAACACGTCCTTGAGTTGGTCGCGCGACGCGGGCTTCAGCGCGTAGCCGATCGCCCCCATGTGCAGCGCCGCCTCCGACTGGTCCTGCGCCGAGACCACGTGCACCGGGATGTGCCGCGTGTGCGGGTCGTCCTTGAGGTGCTGGAGCACCCCGAGGCCGGGGCTGTCGGGCAGCCGCATGTCGAGCAGGATCGCATCGGGCACGTACTGCCGGGCCAGCGCGAAGCCGTCCGCGGCGCCGTGGGCGACGAGACAGCGATAGCCCAGTTCGTGCGCAAGGTCGTAGAGGATGTGCGCGAACTGAGGCTCGTCCTCGATGACCAGCACGCGGCGCGACAGATCGGGCGGCAGCGCGCGGTCGTCCGCGAACTGCGGAATGTGGGGCGCAGGCACGAGCGCAGAAGCGGCCGGCTTCGCGACCGGCATGGCCGGCGCGCGCGAGGGTTGCGACCGCGGTGGCGGTGCCTGCGTGGGCGCGGGTGCGGCGGCGCCACGGTCCGCTGCCGTGAGCGGTGCCGCGATGTCGGCGGGCAGTTCGAGCGTGAAGGTGCTGCCTTCGCCCGGCACGCTGTGCACGCGGAGTTGGCCGCCGAGCAGGCGCGTGAGGTCGCGCGAGATCGACAGCCCCAGGCCGGTGCCGCCATAGCGGCGGCTCGTGGTGCCGTCGGCTTGCCGGAAGGCTTCGAAGATCACGTCCTGCTGGTTGGCCGCGATGCCGATGCCGGAATCGCTCACCGCGAAGCTCGCGCCACCACCCGGCCGCGCCGCGACGTGCAGCCGTACGGCGCCGCGGTCGGTGAATTTGAGCGCGTTCGACAGGAGGTTCTTCAGGATCTGTTCGACGCGCTGCCGGTCGGTGAACAGGCTCGCTGGTGCATCGGCGGCGATGTCGAGGTCGAAAGACAGCTTCTTGTCGTTCGCGAGCGGCGTGAACGTCATGCGCAGGCTCTCGCCCAGGCTGCTCACGGGCACCACTTCGGGCTGGACTTCGAGCTTGCCGGCTTCGACCTTCGCGATGTCGAGGATGTCGTTGATCAGCACCAGCAGGTCGTTGCCCGACGAGTAGATCGACTCGGCGAACTTCACCTGCTCCGGCGTCAGGTTGCCCTGCGGGTTGTCGCCCAGCAGCTTGGACAGGATCAGCGCGCTGTTGAGCGGCGTGCGCAGCTCGTGCGACATGTTCGCGAGGAACTCCGACTTGTAGCGGGTGGCGCGCTGGAGCTCTTCGGCGCGGTCTTCGAGGTCGAGCTGCACGCGCTTGAGCGCGGCATTGCGCTGGTCGAGCGCGTCGGTGCGCTCGGAGAGCTGGCTGTTGGTCTGCTCGAGCTCGGCCTGCTGGTTCTCGAGCGTGGCCTGCGACTGGCGCAAGATGCGCGACTGCTCTTCGAGTTCCTCGTTGGCGGTGCGCAGCTCTTCCTGCTGCACCTGCAGCTCTTCGTTCAGTTGTTGGGTCTCGGCCAGCACGTCCTGCAGCTGCTCGCGGTAGCGCGAGGCCGCGACCGCGCTGCCGATCGTGCCCGCCACGGTGTCGAGCAGCGTCGTCGCGCGCTCGTTGGGCGCGCGCAGCAGGCCGAGTTCGATCACGCCATTGACCTGGCCTTCGTGCATCACCGGCAGCAGCAACGCCGCGCGCGGCGATGTGTCGCCGAGGCCCGAGTTCACCTTGAGGTAGTCCGCCGCCACCGGTTCGATGAGCACGGTGCGGCGTTCGGCCGCGGCCTGGCCGAGCAAGCCCTGCGTGCCGGAGAACACCTGCGGGCTGGCCTCCGCTGCCGCCGAGAAGCCGTAGCTGGCTGCGCGCTGGAGGTGGCCCTGGGGCTCGCGCACATAGAGCGCACCCACGTTGCTGCCGATGTGCCGGCCGAAGAAGGCGAGCGCCTTGCGCCCCAGCTCCTGCACGCTGAGCTGTCCGACGAGTTCCGCGGCCAGCTCGGTCTGCGCGCTGCGCAGCCACGCTTGCCGCTGGAGAACCTCGGCATGCTCGGTCTGCTCCGTGAGTGCGGCCTCGTAGCTGCCAGAGAGCTGCGACAGCTGCCGACGCCCGAAATAGCCGAGTGCACCGGTCAGCAGCAGGCTGAACAGCACGTACGCGCCCACCACCAGCAAACTCGTGCGGTTCGCTTCGTTGTTGCGCTGGAAGCGCAGGTTCTGCTCGATGTTGAGGAAGGTGACGTACTCGGAACGCATCGCGTCGCTCAACGCCTTGCCGCGCCCCGCGTTCACGGTTTGCCGGTAGTCCTGGTCGGCGCGGCGCAAGGCGATCAGGTCGGCCGCATACGCGTCCCAGCTTTTCTGCGCGGCCATGATCCGGTCGACCCGCGCGACCTGCGCCGAGTTGTCGGCGACCAGCGCACGCAACGAGCCGAGCTCGCCGCCGATGCGCGATTGGGCCGCCTGGTAAGGATCGAGAAAGCGCGGATCGCCGCTGATGAGGTAGCCCCGCATGCTGGATTCCATGTCGACGCTCAGGCGCTGCGCCTCGGTGGCATTGCGGGTTACCTGGTCGGTGTGCTCGACCCAGCCGATCACGGACAACAGATAGAAGATGAGTCCCACGAACACCGCGGCACCGAGCACGCCGGCCAGCAGGGGCAACTTCACGTTGCGGCTGAGCACCCGCTGGAAGGCTTGGGGGTCGATCGCGGGCTGGCTTTTCATGGTGCGGCTGGAGTGAGCAAAACCGGTCGAGTCTGCCCGATTCGACCGCTCCGGCCTGTCAGTGAAGGCCGCGCGTTGCGCCGCGGCGCCGGCAGTCAGCGAGCGAAAAAGCCTTCGATCAAGGCGGCGACGGTCGCTGGCTGGTCGTGGTGCAGCATGTGGCCCGCGTCTTCCACCCGCTCGACGCGCGCGTCCGGCACAGACTGCAGCCGCTCGTGGTACTGCTCGAGCGTGTAGCGGCCTTTCCACCAGGTCGTGAGACTGTCGTCCGCGGCTTCCACCGCGAGCAGCGGCACACCGATGCGGCGGTAGAGCGCCAGCACTTCATCGACCCGGTAGATCTGTGCGCTGCTGATCTTGTGGGCGGGCTCGCCCAGGATTTCCCACAGGCCGTCCTCGCGCTGGCGCGCCCAGTGGCTCGCCAGCCAGTGCGCCTTGTCGGGCGTGAGACGCGGGTTGGTTTTCATGAGGCGGCGCGCCACGCCGTCGATGGCGGGATACGCCTTCAGGTCAAGCTCGCCGCGGTGCAGGCGCTTGAGCTCGTCGATCCACTTGCCGTAGCGTGTGGGCGCGTCTTCCGGATCGGCCGCCGGCATGCCGAAACCTTCGAGGTTGACCAGGCGCCGGATGCGCTGCGGCCGTACGCCGGCGTAGAGCATGGAGACGTTGCCACCCATGCTGTGGCCGACCAGATCGACGGCCGAATCACCCGCGTAATGGTCGAGCAGACAGTCGAGATCGGCAATGTAGTCGCCCATGATGTAGTGGTCGGCGCCGCATTCGGTGAGGCCGAAGCCGCGCCAGTCGGGCGCGATCACGTGGCGGTCTTCTGCGAACGCATCGACCACGAACTGCCACGATGCGGCGACGTCCATCCAGCCGTGCACCATGACCAGCGGCGCCTGCCCAGGAACGGGGTCGCCCCAGGACAGCACGTGATAGCGCAGGCCGCGCACGGGGATGAATTCGCTCTTGAACGCTCGGCGGGGCTGGTACATGGCCTCGATCATAAGAAGGCGGCAGCGCGAGCGCGAACCAAAGCAGGACGTTAGGATTTCGACCATGCAAAAAATCAAACTCGGTCAAAGCGACCTCCAAGTCACCCCGATCTGCCTGGGCACCATGACGTTCGGCGAGCAGGTCGATGAAGCCACGTCGCACCAGATCCTCGACCGATCGCTCGAACGCGGCGTCGATTTCATCGACACCGCCGAGATGTACGCCGTGCCGGCGCGCAAGGAAACCTTCGGCGCCACCGAAACCATCATCGGCAACTGGTTCACGAAGAACCCCGGCGCGCGCGACAAGCTCACCCTGGCCACGAAGGTGGCGGGGCCGTCGCGTGGCATGCCGTGGGTGCGCGAAGGCGCCGGCATGACGGCCGCGGACATCGTGGCGTCGTGCGACGCCAGCCTCAAGCGGCTGCAGACCGACGTGATCGACCTCTACCAGATTCACTGGCCTGAGCGCAACGTGCCGGCCTTCGGCCAGCTCTACTACGACCCGAAGAACGAGCGTACGCAGACCTCGATCCACGAGCAGCTCGAGGCGTTCAGCGGTCTGGTGAAGGCGGGCAAGGTCCGCTACATCGGCCTTTCGAACGAGACGCCCTACGGCGTGCATGAGTTCGTGCGCCTTGCTGAACTGCACAACCTGCCGCGGATCGCCACGGTGCAGAACGTCTATTGCCTGGTCAGCCGCACGTTGGAGAACGGCCTGGACGAAAGCATGCACCGCCTCGATGTGTCGCTGCTCGCCTACTCGCCGCTCGCCTTCGGATTGCTGACCGGCAAGTACGACGAGAGCGGTACCGAAGGCCCGGATGCGCCGAAGGGCGCGCGCATTTCGAGCTACGAGTCGGTGCGCAAGCAACGCTGGGGCCGCACCGATGCGCTGAAGGCCGCGCGCCGCTACAACCAGCTGGCGCGCGACAACGGCATGACGCCCACGCAGATGGCGCTGGCGTTTTGCTACACCAAGTGGCAGGTCGCGAGCACGATCATCGGTGTGACCTCGGTCGCGCAACTCGACGAGGACATCGATGCTTACGGCACCGTGTTGTCGCCCGAAGTGCTGGCCGAGATCGACAAGATCCGCTGGGACATTCGCGACCCGGCGCTGTGATGGCCTGACGCGTGGCCAGGAAGCAGCACGTCAGCGAAACGCCCGCCACGCAGTTCCTGCGCGCGAACAACGTCGCGTTCACCGAGCACGCGTACGACTATGTCGAGCACGGCGGTGCGCAACACAGCGCCTCGATGCTCGGCTTCGATCCGTTCACCGTCGTCAAGACGCTCGTCATGCAGGACCAGGACGCCAAGCCGCTGATCGTGCTGATGCACGGCAACCGCACCGTGTCCACCAAGAATCTCGCCCGGCAGATCGGTGCCAAGTCGGTGGAGCCCTGCAAGCCCGAAGTGGCACAGCGCCATAGTGGCTACCAGGTCGGCGGAACCTCGCCATTCGGCACACGGCGGGAGATGCCGGTGTACATCGAATCCAGCGTGCTGGCGCTGCCCGGCATCCTGATCAACGGCGGGCGACGCGGCTATCTCGTGGGCATCGATCCGCAGCTGTGCGTGACGCTGCTGGGCGCCAGGCCGGTGCAATGCGCGCTGGCAGAATGAGCGACCCTTTTTCCGGTCGGAGCCCACGTTGAATTTTCATTGGCCAGCGCTTCTCGCGATCCTTGCGTCGTACCTGATCGGCTCGTTGTCGTTCGCCGTCATCGTGAGCAAGTCGCTCGGCATGGCCGACCCGCGCAGCTACGGCAGCAAGAATCCCGGCGCCACCAACGTGCTCCGTTCGGGCAACAAGGGCGCTGCGCTCGCCACGCTGCTGCTCGATGCGCTCAAGGGCTGGGTGCCCGTGTTCCTGATCCGGCACTACGGCGCGTCGTACGGGATGGGCGATGGCGTGGCGGCGCTGGCGGGGCTGGCGGCATTCCTCGGCCACCTCTACCCGGTGTTCTTCGGCTTTCAGGGCGGCAAGGGCGTCGCGACGGCCGCAGGCGTCATTTTCGGCATCGCGCCGTTGCTGGGGCTCGCGACCGGCCTGACCTGGCTGATCATCGCGGTGTTCTTTCGCTATTCGTCGCTCGCGTCGCTGGTCGCTGCGTTCTTCGCGCCGGCGTATTACGTGATCGGCGGCAACATCGCCTGGCCGCTCGACTTCACGGTGCTGATCTCATTGATCGTGATCAGCCTGCTGCTCGTCTGGCGGCACCGTGAAAACATCCGCCGGCTCGTGGCCGGCAACGAGTCGAAGCTCGGCTCGAAGAAGAAGGACTGAACACCATGGGCGAGATTCAACGCTTTCACGTCGGCGCGCGCCTGTCGGAGACCGCCGTTCACAACGGCACCGTCTACCTCGCGGGCCAGGTGCCCGACGACCTGACGAAGGATCTCCGAGGTCAGACGCAGGAAGTGCTGGCGATGGTCGACCGTCTGCTCGCAGAGGCCGGCAGCGACAAATCGCGCATCCTGATGGCGCAGATCTTCCTGGCCGACATCGGCGAGATCGGCGCGATGAACGAAGTGTGGGATGCGTGGATTCCCGCTGGCCACACACCGCCGCGCGCGACGGTTCAGGCGCGCATGGCAAAGGCCGACTATCTGATCGAGATCGTGGTCACGGCTGCGCAACGTTGAGCGAAGCGCGTGGCAGGGTGTCTGAAGCGCCCGTTCAGAACCGCTTTTCCAGCACCATCTGGTCGGCATCCCGCCGCATCGAGAACCGGTTGATGAAGCTGTTGCCCAGCAGCACGTACGGCATGGACTGCTCGGTCACGACCGCGTCGATGTCGTACACCTCCACATCGCCGACCCTGACCGAACTCAGGCGCAGCCGGTAACCTGGCGCCACGCCGTTCGCGGTGTTCATCCGCACGGGCTGGCCCTTGCTGTAGTCGAGGCCAATGCGTTGCGCGTCGGCGGCCGACAACGCCACGGCGGTCGCGCCGGTGTCGAGCATGAAGTTGACCGTGCGGCCGTTGATCGTGCCCTGCGTCATGAAATGGCCGCGGCTGTCGGCCGGCAGCACGATGCGGTTGCCGCTCCCGCCGCTGCCTCCACCGCCGCCGATGCTGGCCGGCGTGTCCATGCGCAGCACTACCCGTTTGCCTGCCGCTTCGACCGTGGCCTGCTCGGAGGCCAGCGCGACCAGCTTGACGCCCTGGAAGGTTTCGCCAACGGCCACCGTCTTCGGTGCGCCGCCGTTCACGATCAGGATGGCGCGGCTGCCGATGGTGCCGGTCAGCATCACCGAATCGGCGGCGTGCGCGGACAACGCGGCCGCCGTGAGCAGCAGGGCGGCGGCGACGGTCTTCATGCGGGTCAGTCGCGGAAGTTGTCGAAGGACAGCGGCATGTCCGGAATATCTTTCTTGATCAGCGCCATGGCGGCCTGCAGATCGTCGCGCTTGGCGCCGGTGACGCGCACCGAGTCACCCTGGATGGCTGCGGTGACCTTCATCTTGCTGTCCTTCAGCAGGCGCGTGATCTTCTTGGCCTGCTCGGACTCGATGCCACTCTTGACCTTGATGACCTGCTTGACCTTGTCGCCGCCGATCTTCTGGACGTCGCCCTTGTCGAGAAAGCGCACATCGACGCTGCGCTTGGTGAGCTTGGCGCGAAGGATGTCCTCGACCTGCACGAGCTGGAATTCGGCGTCACCGATCATGGTGATTTCCTTGTCTTTGAGCTCGACCGCCGCAGCGGTGCCCTTGAAGTCGAAACGCGTCGCGATCTCCTTGGCGGTGTTCTCGACGGCGTTTTTCACCTCGGGCATATTGGGTTCGCAGACGGTGTCGAAAGACGGCATGAAGTCTCCTGAATTGGACGCAACGTGAATGCGACAATTCTCCCATGATCGTGGAGAACAACGTCCCGCTGCAGCCCTACAACAGCTTCGGCATCGTCGCGCGCGCACAGCATCTGGTGCGCATTGCCTCGGAGGCGGACGTGACAGCACTGCGCGACGACGCCCACTGGCGCAATGCGCCCAAATTCGTCCTCGGTGGCGGCAGCAACATCGTGCTGACCGGCGACGTGAAACCGCTGGTGCTCAAGGTCGAGATCAAGGGTCTGCGGCTCGTCGAGGAAACGTCGAGGGCGTGGATCGTCGAGGCCGGCGCCGGAGAACTGTGGCACGACGCCGTGCAGTGGACCGTGGCGCACGGCTACCCCGGTCTCGAGAACCTCGCGCTGATCCCGGGCACGGTCGGCGGCTCGCCGGTGCAGAACATCGGAGCCTACGGCGTCGAGCTGCAGGACCGCTTCGACTCGCTCGACGCCATCGACCTCGAAACCGGCCGCGCATTCACGCTGGATTCGGCGCAATGTGCCTTCGGCTACCGCAATTCCGTGTTCAAGCACACGCGCAGCGGCCCGAACGATTTCGGGCTGGCGGGCAGGGCAGTCATCACGCGCGTGCGGTTCCGGTTGCCCAGGCCGTGGAAGGCGGTGGTCGGCTACGTCGACCTGGAGCGCAAGATGGCCGAGACCGGCAACTTCACGCCCGATGCGAAAGACATCTTCGACTGGGTCTGCGCCATCCGCCGTGCCAAGCTGCCCGACTGGCGCGTGCTCGGCAACGCCGGCAGCTTCTTCAAGAACCCCACCGTCACGGCGGAGCAGTGCGCCGACATCATCGCGCGCGACCCCAAGATCGTGCATTACCCGATGGACGACGGCAGCATCAAGCTGGCGGCCGGCTGGCTCATCGATGCCTGCGGCTGGAAGGGCAAGTCGGTCGGCAACGCCGGCGTCTACGAGCGCCAGGCGCTGGTGCTGGTCAACCGCGGCGGCAACGCCGACCCGGTGACGGGTGGCGAGGTGATGACGCTGGCCAAGGCGATCCAGACCAGCGTCTACGAGCGCTTCGGCATCCGGCTGGAGCCGGAGCCGGTGGTGGTTTAGGGTCGTTGCGCGTCGGAGGGCGCGCCAGAGCTTTCACAACGAGCGGGAGGGAATTCATGAGAAAAGCAGCAGTGGTGGCCACCGTGGCCGTGTTGGCCGCGGTTGGCTATCTGGGTGCGACGGCACTCACGGGTCAGCGCGTCGCGAACGCGTACGACGCGCGCATCGCCAGACTGGAGCAGCAGCTTCCGTTTTTGCGCGTGGTCGACCGGCAGGCGCAGAAGGGCCTCTTCTCGTCCACCTTTTCGGGCAACGTACGCCTTGGTTGCCTGCCCGACGGCAAGAGCGGCGAGCCGCTGGTCATCGGGTTCCGGGACCATGTGTGGAATGGACCGTTTCCAGGTTTCAAGGGTTTTGGCGCAGCGGTCATCGAATCGCAGATCACGGTTCCGACGGGGGCTCCGGAAGTGCTGCGCAACTATTTGGCGGGCATGAAGCCTCAGGACGTTCGCACCGAAGTCGGTTACGGCGGCGGCTACAGGACCGCATTGCGGCTGCCCGCAGGTGATCTTGCGTTGCCTGCAGGCCACCTGACCTGGCCCGAGGTGCACGCCAGCGGGACCGGCCGGCTCGACGGTGGCGCGGTGGCCATGGAAGGCGAGCTGCCAGAACTCGCGTTTCGCGGCGCGGCCGACGCCGCCGGCCTTGCGAAGGGCGTGAACTTCAAGCTGGTGAACATGCGCTGGAAAAGCGAGCAGACCGGTGTCAGTGACTTCTGGCTTCGGCCCGGCCGCAGCCAGGTCGACATCGAACGCATCGAGCTTTCGGGCGATGCCGGCAGCAGGGCAGCTTCCGCGCAGCTCGGCAAGCTCAAGTACCTCACCGAGCTGACCGCGCAAGGAGACCTGCTCGACGCCAACATCTCGGTCACTGGCAGCGCGACGCTGCAGATCGGCAAAGAAGCGCAGCCGATCCAGCTCGACGACATCGAATTCCGCGAGTCGATCAAGCGCATGCACGGACCGACCCTTCAAAAAGTCATGGACTTGTCGACGGCGGACTTGTCGACCTGCGGCGAGCCTGGCGGACAGGCGTCCGACACCACAGCGCGTGGCCAGGAGCTCTTGCGCGTGCTCGCACAAATGTTGCCGCACGCGCCCGAGCTCGCAGTCGACAAGCTCGCTGTGAGCTACGACGGCCATCGTGGCGAGCTCTCTTATGCGGTCAGCGCACCCGGCCTGACCGCCAAAGACATCGACAACCCCGCGGCGCTGCAACGCGAGTTGCAGCAAAAGCTGGTGCTGCGCGCCAACGCCAAGCTGCCCATCGCATGGATCGAGCAACTCGGTGCGCACATTGGCGATGCAGCGGGCGCCCAGCAGCGCGCGGCCCAGGCCCAAACCATGCTCGACCTCGCGACGGCCAAGGGCATCGCGGTGCGCGAAGGCGATTTCGTGACCGGCTCGCTGCTGATGGCGCAAGGTGCCATCACGGTCAACGGCAAGCCGCTGGGCCGCTGAGGGAGTCTGCGTGTCCCCGCGCTTGTGGCCCGAACTCAACTTTCGCCGGCGGATTGCGGGGCTGCTGTGGTCGCGGCGGCTGCTCTGGCTGCCGGCCATCGGCGCCTTCCTGTTGTGGAAGACCGGTTTCGCGTTCTGGCTGACTGTGGTGTTCTCTGTGCTCCTGGCCGGGGCGTTGAAGGCGCGAGAAACGAGCCTGCGCCGGCAGTTCGTGCGCGAAGCGGAGTTTCCCCGCTTTCTCACGGCGAAGATCCGCGCGGCGCACCCGGGTCTGGCCGAGCGCGACGCCGAACTGGTGCTGCGCGGCCTGCGCCAGTTCTTCATGGCGCACCTGCGCAGCGGCCGCAAGTTCGTGGCGATGCCGTCGAAGGTGGTCGACACGGCCTGGCACGAATTCATCCTGCACACGCAGGG
Source organism: Variovorax sp. (assembly GCA_041424275.1). GTDB lineage: Bacteria > Pseudomonadota > Gammaproteobacteria > Burkholderiales > Burkholderiaceae_C > Variovorax. The sequence continues at coordinate 8,800 of JBGMOF010000053.1, read as the reverse complement.
CTACCAGCGCTGGTGCCATGCCGCGTTCGGAGGGCTGCTGCACCACAGTCCCGCCGAAGTGCTCGGCCGCGACGGGCGGCGCAACGACGGACTGCGGCGCAGCTGGTACTGGGCGTGCAAGGAGGAAAGCATCGATCCGCGCTCGCCGACGCGTTTGCCCTTGCTGTTCGCGTTGGACGCGAAGTTCGGCGTGCCGGGCGGCTTCACCTACGTGCCGGATTGCCATGCGACAAGTCGCCATGACGGATCGACAGCGCAGTGCGGCTCCGAGTTCGGGAGCTCCGAAAGCGGCTCATCGGGCGATGCGGCTGGCTTTGGCGGAAGCGAGTCTCCGTCCGCCGGCAGCGGAGGGGGGGACAGTTCTGCCGGTGACAGCGGTTCGGGCTGCGGCGGCGGGTGTGGCGGAGGCGGCGGCGACTGAACGGCCGCGCATGCCGCCCGGGGATATCAGCCGAAGTGGCAGATATAGCTGTACGGCTCGCCGGTCACGCGGATCTGGAACGACGCGTTGCCCGGCACGCTGAACTTCTCGCCTGCGCCCGACTTCTTCCACTCGGTGGTGCCGGCCAGCTGGTATTCGCAGGCGCCGCTGACGCCTTCCATGATCTCGGGGGCGCCGGTGCTGAAGGTCAGCGTCGCAGGAAGGATCACGCCGATCGACTTCTTGGTGCCGTCGGCGAGCGTGAAGCCATGGCTCACGCACTTGCCGTCGAAGTAGACATTGGCCTTGGTGGTCACGGTCACGCCTGCAATGGTGTCGGTCGTCATCTCGCTCTTGCCTTTGAATACGGGTTGCTACGGTTTTGACAGCGCCTTGCGCAGCCCCCGATTCTAAGATGCGGTCAGCGCCAGCCGCGGTGACCCCAACCGCCACCGCCCCATCCGCGCGAGTAGCCAAGATTGAGCGAAACGCCCACGGGCGGGTAGTAGTAGGGTTGTGCATAGCCGTAGCTCGGCTGCACGTAGACCGGAGCGGGCGCGTAGCCTGGCTGGACATACACCGGTGCCGTCGAGTAGACGGGCGCGGTCCGGTTGCCCGACACCACAACACCCGGCTCCGGCGTCACGTTTTCCCATGCTTGTGCGCCGCCGTTGGGTTGCCCGGTCGCCAGGGGCGACTGGTAGACGGGGCTGGTGGTCACGCCGATGGCACTGACCTGAACCGGGATCGTGCTACCCGGGGGGCTGTCGGTGCGGGTGGTGTAACGCCGGCCCGCGTATTCATAGGTGACGTTGTAGCCGCCATCGGCGGCCTGGGTGGTCGAGACGACGCGCGCCTCGTCGGGCAGGGACTGTTGCGCCTGCGCCGCGCCCGCAGTGAGGGCGGCAGCGGCGAAAAGCGCCAGAACGGTGGATCGACGGGAAGAAATATTCATCTGTAGCTCCTCGGAACGAACAAATTGGATGCGTTTCGGCGCCTCGGGTTCCGCCACATCACGCGTAAAGGGTTGCCCATTGCGCGGCATCGAAACCGACGGTGGGCGCGTTGCGGCCCCAGTCGACCACGGGCCGCTTGATCAGGCTGGGATTGGCCAGCAACACCTGTCGCGCCGAGGGCGCGTCGACGACGGCTTCGCGCGTGGCGTCGTCCAGGCGGCGCCAGGTCGTGCCACGCCGGTTGACGAGCGCCTCCCAGCCAGGTGCCTCGAGCCAACCGTCGAGCGATGTTTCGGGCACACCGTCTTTCTTGAAATCGTGGAATCGGAAGGCGAAGCCGTGGTCGTCGAGCCAGGCGCGGGCGCGCTTGACGGTGTCGCAATTGGGGATGCCGTAGACGGTGATCATGGCCACCATGATGCCTTCAGGGCGCGTCGGCGACAATTCCGCCTCCATGGAAACCCTCGCCGACTGGCTCGCGCATGCCGAGCAACTACACGCCAAGAACATCGACATGGGGCTGGACCGCGTGCGCGCCGTGGCCGCGCGCCTGGGTCTTCGCTTCGATTGCCCGGTGGTCACCGTGGCCGGCACCAACGGCAAGGGCTCGACCTGCGCCATGCTGGAGTCGATCCTGACACATGCGGGCTATCGAACGGCGGTCTACACCTCGCCGCACCTGGTGAACTTCGAGGAGCGACTGCGCCTGGCTGGAGAGGCGGTCCACGCCGCCGACCTGCTGGCGCATTTCGCCGCCGTGGAGCAAGCCCGGGGCGAGGTCAGCCTGACCTATTTCGAGTTCACCACGCTGGCACTCATGCGGTGCGCGGCGGCTGCAAAACCCGACGCCGTCATCCTGGAGGTGGGTCTCGGCGGCCGGCTGGATGCCGTGAACGTGATCGATGCCGATTGCGCGATCATCACCAGCATCGACCTCGATCACATGGACTTCCTGGGTGCCGACCGCGAGAGCATCGGCTTCGAGAAGGCCGGCATCCTTCGCACCGGCAAGCCCGCGATCGTGAGCGACCCGGTGCCGCCGCAGAGCGTGATCGACCACGCCCGGGCGATCGGCGCCGATCTCTGGCGTTTCGGCCACGACTTCAATGTGTCGGGCGACAAGCAGCAGTGGGGCTGGAGCGGGCGCGGTCGTCGATACAGCGGCCTCGCATACCCGGCACTTCGGGGCGCGAACCAGTTGATCAACGCAGCCGGCGCGCTCGCCGCGCTCGAGGCGTTGCGTCCGCTGTTGCCGATCAACGCCCAGGCGGTCCGGACCGGTCTCGCGATGGTCGATCTGCCCGGGCGCTTCCAGATCGTGCCGGGGCAGCCGGCGCTGGTGCTCGACGTGGCCCACAACCCCCATGCGGTTGCGGCGCTCGCCGAGAACCTGGACGCCATGGGCTTTTTCCCGACCACGCGGGCCGTGTTCGGTGTGATGGCGGACAAGGACCTGGCACCGATCCTCGCGCGCATCGGGCCGCTGATCGATCGCTGGTACTTCACCGACCTGCCGACGCCGCGGGCGGCCAAGGCGGCTGACGTGATGGGCCGATGGCAGGCGCAGAACCAGCGGACCGATGTGTCCGCGAGCGCGCACGCCGCACCCCTGGAAGCGCTCCAGGCGGCCATCGATGAATCGGACCCCGCTGATAGAATCGTGGTCTTCGGATCGTTCTTCACCGTGGGTGGCGTGCTGGTGCATGGAACCCCCCGTCTGCAAGCCAAACACCTGTTGCCGGGCGCCTGAGCTCCCCGCTGTCACGGCGCTTTTCTCCGCTCACGCTGCACTCTCCATCAGGGATCGACTTTCATGGCGTTTTTCAAGTTCCGCAACCGCGGTGCCCAGGGCAACGAAGGGCGCAACGCCAGCGTCTCTGCGGCGCCTGCCGAGAGCGTGGAAACGATGCGGCGCCGGGCGCGCCATCGGCTCATCGGCGCGGTCGTGCTGGTGCTGGTGGGCGTGATCGGCTTCCCGCTGCTGTTCGATACGCAGCCGCGCCCCGTGGCGGTGGACATTCCGATCGAGATTCCGGATCGCAACAAGGTCAAGCCGCTCGTGGTGCCTGCGACGCCGACACCCGTGCCCGCCACAGCGGCCGACCCGGAGGCGTCCGGCACGCGCATCGCGTCGGGCGCGACCTCGGGCAGCACCGGAAGCTCGGGCAGCATGATCACCGAATCAGCCGACGGCACCGAGATCCCGGCCGGCAGGCCCGCACCGGTGCCCGTCGCCAAGCCGGAAGCGAGGACTGAACCCAAACCGGAACTCAAACCCAAGCCAGAGGTCAAGCCCGAACCGAAGCCCGAGCCCAGGCCGAAAGTCGAGGCCAGGCCCGAAACAAAGCCTGAGGCAAAGCCCGCAGCCAAGCCCTCGGACGATGGTGCGCGCGCCAAAGCCCTGCTCGACGGCCGGCCGGCCGAAACCGCTGCGACCAAGCCGTCCGCGTCCGACGACGCGGGTCGCTTTGCGATCCAGGTCGGCGCCTTCGCAGACGCGGCCAAGGCGAAGGAAGTGCGCCAGAAGCTCGAGAAGGCGGGGCTGAAGACCTACACGACCGTCGCCAAGACCGCCGATGGGGAACGTACACGGGTCCGCGTCGGGCCGTTTGCGAACCGTGGCGAAGCAGACAAGGCCGCTGCCAAGGTCAAGGGCCTGTCGTTGTCGGCAGCGGTGCTTCCGCTGTAGGCAAGCGTGCAGCCGTGGCATTGCTCGACTGGATCGGTATTGCGGTGCTCGTGCTGTCGATGTTGCTCGGCGTGGTGCGCGGCCTGGTGTTCGAGGTGATTTCGCTGATCGGCTGGATCGCTGCCTTTTTGTGTGCGCAGTGGTTCGCCGGCGATGTGGCGGCGTGGATGCCGATCGGGGAAGCCGGTGCCGCGTGGCGCTATCCGGTGGCGTTCGTGCTGGTGTTCATCGCAGTGGCGTTCGGTGTGGGGCTCGTAGCCGCCCTGACGCGCAAGATGATCGCTGCAGTGGGCCTTCGGCCGGTCGACCGGGTGCTCGGCGCCGCCTTCGGTCTTGCGCGCGGCGTGCTGGCCTTGTTGGTCGTCGCCGTGGTGGTGCATTTGTTGGCGATGAGCGACGGGGCCTTGTGGAAGGAGTCGCGCGGCGCCATTGTTCTGGATGAGGCTCTGCAAGGCGTGAAGCCTGCATTGCCCGAAAAGTTGGCAAGTTACCTTCCTTGAGAGGACCGTCCCCATGTGTGGAATCGTCGGCGTTGTAAGCACCGCGCCCGTCAATCAATTGCTCTACGACGCGTTGTTGCTTCTGCAGCACCGCGGGCAGGACGCCGCCGGCATCTGCACCCTGATGGACCGCAAGTTCTTCATGCACAAGGCCAAGGGGATGGTGAAGGACGTGTTCCGCACGCGCAACATGCGGGCGCTGCCGGGCAGCGTCGGCCTCGGGCAGGTGCGCTATCCGACCGCGGGCAACGCCTACAGCGAGGAAGAGGCGCAGCCCTTCTACGTGAACGCGCCGTTCGGCATCGTGCTGGTGCACAACGGCAACCTGACCAACGCCCACGCGCTGCGCGCCGAGTTGTTCTCTACCGACCACCGCCACACCAACACCGAGAGCGACTCCGAGGTCTTGCTCAACGTGCTGGCGCATGAGCTCGAACGGTCGACGCGCGGCGTGCCGCTGCATTCGGCGGAAGTGTTCGCTGCCGTGAAGAGCGTGCACAAGCGGCTGCGCGGCTCGTACGCCGTCGTCACGCTGATCGCCGGCCATGGCTTGCTGGCTTTCCGCGATCCGTTCGGCATCCGCCCGCTCGTCATGGGCCGCAGCGCCGACGGCACCGTCATGGTGGCCAGCGAATCGGTGGCGCTCGAAGGGTCGGGTCACGTGTTCGAACGCAACATCGCACCGGGCGAAGCGGTCTTCATCGACCTGCAAGGCCAGGTGCATTCGATGCAGTGCGCTGAATCGCCCACGCTCAACCCGTGCATCTTCGAGTTCGTCTATCTGGCGCGGCCCGATTCGGTGATGGACGGCATCTCGGTCTACCAGGCGCGGCTCAATCTCGGCGAGACGCTGGCCAAGCGCGTGGTGTCGACGGTGCCGCCGAGCGACATCGACGTCATCATCCCGATCCCCGAATCCAGCCGCCCGAGCGCCACGCAGCTCGCGCACCTTCTTGGCGTGCCGTACCGCGAAGGCTTCGTGAAGAACCGCTACGTGGGGCGCACCTTCATCATGCCGGGGCAGGGCGTGCGCAAGAAATCGGTACGCCAGAAGCTCAACGTCATCGCGAGCGAATTCAAGGGGCGCAACGTGTTGCTGGTCGACGACTCGATCGTGCGCGGCACCACCAGCCGCGAGATCGTGCAGATGGCCCGCGACGCGGGTGCCCGAAAGGTGTACCTGGCCAGCGCGGCGCCGCCGGTGCGCTACCCCAACGTCTACGGCATCGACATGCCGACCAAGGACGAACTGGTGGCGCACGACCGCACGGTCGAGCAGATCCGCGAACTGATCGGCTGCGATGCGCTGATCTACCAGGACGTCGATGCGATGAAGCGCGCCATCGGTTCGCTCAATCCGAAGCTTGACGGCTTCGATGCCTCGTGCTTCGACGGCGTCTACGTGACTGGCGATATCGACACCGAGTCGATCAACCGCATGAACGGCAACCGGCCGCGCATCGAGGAAACAGAAGAGGACTCCTCGCGCCTTGCACTGCCGAACATGAGCGAAAGCAACTGACGTGAGCGAAGAGAAATCCCTGCCGGCCGGCCTGCACCGCGACACGCTCGCACTGCGCACCGGCCTCGCGCGCAGCCAGCATGGCGAGCATTCCGAGGCCCTGTACCTGACGAGCGGTTTCGTCCAGCCCGATGCAGAGACCGCCATGCGCCGCTTTGCCGGCACGGAAGAAGGCTTCACCTATTCGCGCACCTCCAACCCGACGGTGACCAGCTTCGAGCAGCGCCTTGCCGCGATGGAGGGCACCGAGGCCGCCATCGGCGCGTCCACCGGCATGGGCGCGATCCTGATGATGTGCATGGGTCTGCTGAAGATGGGCGACCATGTGATCTGCTCGCGTTCGGTGTTCGGCTCGACGCTGAACCTGTTCGCCAAGGAGTTCGCGAAGTTCGGCGTCGAGACGACCTTCGTCTCGCAGACCGATGTGGCCGAATGGGCCGCGGCCATCAAGCCCAACACCAAGCTCTTCTTTGCGGAGACGCCGACCAATCCGCTCACCGAGGTCTGCGACATCCGCGCGCTCGCCGACCTGGCGCATGGGGCCGGCGCGCTGCTGGCGGTCGACAACTGTTTCTGCTCGCCTGCGTTGCAACGGCCGGCCGAACTGGGTGCCGACTTGATCATCCATTCGGGCACCAAGTACCTCGACGGACAAGGCCGCGTGATGGCCGGCGCGATCTGCGGTCCGTCGAAGCTGATCGTCGATGTGTTCGGCCCCGTCGTGCGCACCGCCGGCATGGCCCTGTCGCCGTTCAACGCGTGGGTCGTGCTGAAGGGCATGGAAACGCTCGGCATCCGCATGCAGGCGCAAAGCGCGGCGGCGCTGGCCGTGGCGCAGTGGCTGGAAACGCAGCCCGGTGTGGCGCGCGTCTACTACCCCGGCCTTGCTTCCCATCCGCAGCATGACCTCGCGATGCGCCAACAATCGGGGCAGGGCGGCGCGGTGTTGTCCTTTGACGTGGTCGGCAACAGTCCCGACACGGCCCGCGCGAATGCCTTCCACGTGATCAACAGCACCCAGGTGGTCAGCATCGCGACCAACTTGGGCGATACCAAGACCATCATCACGCACCCTGGCACGACGTCGCACGGGCGGCTGACCGAAGCCCAGCGCCAGGCCGCGGGCATCGGCCAGGGGCTGATCCGCCTGGCCGTCGGCCTTGAACACATCGAAGACATCAAGACCGACTTGCTGCGCGGTCTTGCCACCCTGAACACCTGATCGCACGTCTCCATGACCGGCAAAGTTCGCACCCGCATCGCACCCTCACCCACGGGCTTTCTTCATTTGGGCACTGCGCGCACCGCGCTGTACTCGTGGGCCTACGCGCGCCACCACCAGGGCGAGTTCGTGCTGCGCATTGAGGACACCGACGTCGCCCGCTCGACGCAGGATTCGACCGACCAGATCCTCGCGTCGATGCACTGGCTCGGGCTCGACTACGACGAAGGCCCGATCTACCAGATGCAGCGTCTCGCGCGCTACCAGGAAGTGATTGCGCAGATGCTGGCCGCCGGTACGGCTTATCACTGCTACTGCACGCCCGCGGAACTCGAGGAGGCGCGCGAGGCGCAACGCGCACGCGGCGAGAAGACGCTCTACGACCGCCGCTGGCGTCCGATGCCCGGCAAGGTGTTGCCGCCCGTGCCCGAGGGCGTGCCGCCCGTGGTGCGCTTCTGCAATCCGCCGGAGGGCGACGTCACCTGGAACGACTTGGTCAAAGGCGAGATCACCATCAACAACCGCGAGATCGACGACCTGATCATCCTGCGCCCTGATGGCGTGCCGACGTACAACTTCGCGGTGGTCGTCGACGACTGTGACATGGCGATCACGCACGTGTTTCGCGGCGACGAGCACATCAACAACACGCCCTGGCAGATCAACATCTTCCATGCGCTCGGTGCAACGCTCCCGCAGTTCGGTCATGTGCCGGTGATCCTCGGCGACGACGGGCAGAAGCTGTCGAAGCGCCGCGGCGCCGTGAGCGTCACTGCCTACCAGGAAGACGGCTACCTGCCCGAGGCGATGCTCAACTACCTTGCGCGCCTGGGCTGGAGCCATGGCGACGACGAGCTGTTCACGAGCGAACAGATGGTGAGCTGGTTCGACGGTTCGCACCTCTCGAAGAGCCCGGCCCAATGGGATGCCGCGAAGCTCGCCTGGGTCAATGCGCAATACATCAAGGCCAAGCCGGATGCCGAGCTCGCGCCGCTGGTGGCCGGGCAACTTCACAAGCACGGCATCGAGGCCGACGAGCGCCTTCCAACCATCTGCGCGCTGTTCAAGGATCGTTGCGAAACCACGGTGGCACTGGCTGGCTGGGCGGCGTCGTTCTATGCCGACATCGCGGTGAGCGAAGCGGATCGCGCACAGCACCTCACGGATGCCGTGCGCCCTGCAGTCGCCGCTCTTGCAGACAAGCTGTCGACTGTCGCGTGGGACAAGGCTTCCATCGCCGTTGCGATCAAGGAAGTGCTCGTCGCACACGGGTTGAAAATGCCGGCTTTGGCCATGCCCGTGCGTGTGCTGACCATGGGCACGGCCCAGACGCCATCGCTCGATGCAGTGCTTTCCATCTTTTCCCGCGAAACTGTTTTGAAGAGGTTGAAAGAAGTCTGATTTTTCAGGCTATAATTCGAGGCTCGACACCCAAGGGGGTATAGCTCAGCTGGGAGAGCGCTTGCATGGCATGCAAGAGGTCATCGGTT
>JBGMOF010000052.1:0-27509 GCA_041424275.1 Variovorax sp. | reverse complement strand
TGCTCGGCGAGAACGGCGCGGGCAAGAGCACGCTGGTGAAGTGCGTGGCCGGCTTCCAGCGCGCGGAGGAGGGCAGCATCCTCATCGACGGGCGCGAGCAGGACATCGCCAATCCGATCGTCGCGCGCGCCCTTGGCATCGGCATGGTCTACCAGCACTTCACGCTCGCGCCAGGGATGACGGTGGCCGAGAACCTGCTGCTCGCCGGTGGCAAGACACCCGCGCTGATCGACTGGAAAACCAAGCGCGTCGAGCTCGAAGCCTTCCTCGCCACCACGCCCTTCAGCCTTGACCTCGACGTGACGCCCTCGTCGCTCGCGGCCGGCGAAAAGCAGAAGCTCGAACTGCTCAAGCAGCTCTACCTGCGCCCGCGCCTGCTGATCCTCGACGAGCCCACGTCGGTGCTCACGCCGCAGGAGGCCGACGAGGTGCTGGGCCATGTGCGCGACTTCGCCAGGAGCGGCCTGTGCACCGTGCTCATCATCACGCACAAGTTCCGCGAGGTGATGGCCTATGCCGACAGCGTGACCGTGCTGCGCCGCGGCAAGGCCGTGCACCACTGCCGCGTCGACGAGACCACGCCCGCGCAGCTCGCCGCCGCCATGATGGGCGAGAGCACATCCGCCGAACCCGCTGCAACACCAGCCGCACCGGTAAGCGTCGGCACCGTGCGGCCCACGCACAGGGCCGTGGCGAGCGATGCGCAGATCTCGCTCGACGTCGATCGCCTGCAGGCGATGGGCGACCGCGGCACGCTCGCCGTGCACGACCTCAGTCTCTCGGTGCGTGCGGGTGAAGTGCTCGGCGTCGCCGGCGTGTCGGGCAACGGCCAGCGCGAACTGGTCGAGGCGCTGGTCGGCCAGCGGCCACGGCTGGCCGGGAAGGTCACGGTGCGCGGCTCGCCCTACGACGCCACGCGCGAACAGAACCGCCGGCTCAAGGTGCGCAGCCTGCCCGAGGAGCCCTTGCGCAACGCCTGCGTCGCCGACCTCAGCGTGGCCGAGAACATGGCACTGCGCGACTTCGACCAGCCGCCGCTGGCGCGTGCGGGCTTTCTCAACTTTGCCGCATGGCGGTCACGCGCCCGCGAGTGGATCGCCGAGTACGGCGTCAAGACGCAAGGCGAGGGCGCGCCGATCCGCAGCCTCTCGGGCGGCAACGTGCAACGCGCCGTGCTGGCACGCGAGCTGGCCGGCGAGATCGACGTGCTCATCGCTGCCAACCCGGTGTTCGGGCTCGATTTCGCGGCAGTGGCGGAAATCCATTCGCGCATCCTGCAGGTGCGCGACAAGGGCGGTGCGGTGCTGCTCATCAGCGAAGACCTCGACGAACTGCTCGAACTGGCCGACCGCATCGTCGTGATGAGCGAGGGCCGCGTGGTCTTCGAAACACCCGCCGCCACGGCCGAGCGCCGCGTGCTCGGCGCACACATGGGCGGAGGCCACCATTGACGGCTGCACTTCACATCGACGCGAACCCGTTCGCCTACGACTTCGAGCTCGCGAAGACCGCGCTCGTCCTCATCGACATGCAGCGCGACTTCATCGAGCCCGGCGGCTTCGGTGAAACGCTGGGCAACGACGTCGCGCTGCTCGAAGCCATCGTGCCCGCGACCAGGGCGGTGCTCGAAGCGTGGCGCGCCGCTGGCGGCCTGGTCGTGCACACGCGCGAGGCGCACAGGGCCGACCTGTCGGACTGTCCGCCCGCCAAGCTGAACCGTGGCAACCCGACCCTGCGCATCGGCGATGCGGGACCGATGGGCCGCATCCTCGTGGCGGGCGAGCCCGGCAACCAGATCATCGAGGCGCTCGCGCCTCTCGCGGGCGAGTGGGTCATCGACAAGCCCGGCAAGGGCATGTTCTACGCGACCGGGCTGCACGAGCGGTTGCAGGCGCAGGGCATCACGCACCTGCTGTTCGGCGGCGTCACCACCGAAGTCTGCGTGCAGACCTCCATGCGAGAGGCCAACGACCGCGGCTACGACGGCCTGCTGCTCGAGGACTGCACCGAGAGCTACTTCCCGGCCTTCAAGGCGGCGGCCATCGACATGATCCGCGCGCAGGGTGCCATCGTGGGCTGGACCGCACCGAGCCGCTCGCTGCTCGCGGCACTCGCGCACCACGCCAGCGACTAACATCCGCCCGTGTCCACCGTCCGCACCCGCTCCGCCTCCGTGCCCGCCGCGGCCTTGCCGGTCGTCGCCGTCGACCCGGCGCTCTTTCGCACGCTGGCCGACGAGGTCTATGCGCAGCTCAAGCGCGACGTCGCCGAGTTCCGCCTCGTGCCCGGCGACCGCTTCACCGAAGGCGAGATCAGCGAGCGGCTCGGCGTCTCGCGCACACCGGTGCGGCAGGCGCTCTTCAGGCTGCAGCAGGAAGGTTTCGTCGAGGTGCTGTTCCGCAGCGGATGGCGTGTGCTGCCCTTCGACTTCGATCGCTTCGAGCAGCTCTACGACCTGCGCATGGTGCTGGAGACGACGGCCGCGCACCGCCTGTGCGAGACCGACCGGCACATCGACCGCGGTCTGCTCGAGACGCTGGTCAACATCTGGCTGGTGCCGCCCGCGCAGCGCAACACCGACGCCCCGCAGGTTGCGCAGTGGGACGAAGAATTCCACTGCTCACTCGTGGCCGCCGCCGGCAACGCCGAGATGGCCCGTGTACACCGCGACGTGACCGACCGCATCCGCATCATCCGTCGGCTCGACTTCACCAAGCAGCCGCGCATCGACGCCACCTACGACGAGCACGCCAAGATCCTCAAGGCCATCCGCGCCCACCGCGGCGACCAGGCCGCGATGCTGCTGCGCGCGCACATCGAGACGAGCCAGGCGGAGGTGCGGAAGATCACGCTGCATCAGATGCACCTGGCGCGGCACGCGGCGGGGTGATGTCGGCGTGAGGTCAGCGGCCGCCGCCACCGCCACCGCCACCGCCACCACCACCGCCGCCACCGCCACCGCCACCGCCACCGCCGCTGCCGCTGCCGCTGCCGCTGCCGCCGCTGCCGCTGCCGCCGCTTCCACTGCTCCCGCCGCCGCCCGAGCTCCCCCCACCCGAGGTACCGGAACCGCCGCCGGAACTTCCAGAGCTGCCGGAACTTCCACTCGAACCACTCGAACCACTCGAACCACTCGAACCACTCGAACCACTGGAGCCGCTCGAACCGCTCGAACCGCTCGAACCGCGGCCCGAACTCTCGCCGGACGAACTCGCGCTGGCTCCGCTTCCGGATCCGCCGCTCGGCCCACCCGCCTCGACCACCACGCGGTCGATCACGATGCGCCGTTCCGCTTCCATGCGCCCCGTCGCGCGCACGCGCTGGTTGAGTGCCAGGCCACCGTTCGGACCCCCGCCGGCGACGAAGGCCTGCGCATCCAGTTGCAGATCACCCTGGCCCAGGCTGAAGCCGCCGCCGCGACCCAGGTCCTGCACATACCCTTCCAGCACCACGTTGCGCACGCTGCCGAGCTGTTCTCCCGTCGGGTTCGCGACCGCGCGGGTGGCGGTCAGCACGCCGTCGCGCCACTGGCCGGTGACGAGGACTTCGCTGCCACGCGCCAGCCCGTTGGCGGCGAGCACTCGGGTGTCGAAGCGCACACGCGTGCCGCTCACCTGCATCGCATCGGGCGTGAGAACCTCGACGCGACCGACCACCTGCGCCTCGCGAGGCGTCGGGGCAAGCGCCTCGACATGCGAGACCCTCAGTACGCCGTCGGCCTGTCGATAGCCGCTCAGCCGCGCCCAATCGCCGGCGCGGTGTGCATCGAGGCGAATGCCCGGCACGACCCTGGCCGACTGGCCAAGCATCCGCAAGGTGCCTGCGATGGGGTCGATGGCTTCGAGCTGACCCACCAGCGGATGGGTCACCGCGATGGATTGGGCGCGCAGGTCGCGCCCGGCGCCCGACGCGCGCACCGCGACAAGCTGCCCGACGGCGAGCGTGCGATCGGTGGCCGGCTGCCCGTTTTCCGAGATGGGCGTGCGCGCGTCGAAGTGGACCTCGATGCCGTTCACGCAGATGCTCGCGAACCCGGTGATGACGCCGACGATACCGGTGCCACCGATGCCGCCGGTCGGTTCCCCGGCGCGCGCCGTGAGCCCCGTGCCGCCGATCCCGCCGGTGGCGTCGTCGCCGCCGGCCGTTGCGCGCGCCGTGACGCCCGTCCCACCGATGCCGCCCCCGGTTTCGCCAGCGGTGGCTCGCACCGTCGCCGGATTGACCGGCGAAGCGCCGACTTCGCAGATGTCCGCCCGTGGTTGAGCATGAAGGGCCATCGCCAGGGCGCCGAGCGACATCGCCAACAGCAGCCGTTTCATTTCGCCGCCTTCTTCTCGGGAACTTCGGGAGCATCCTCGGCATAAAAATAGACGCCGAAGGTCATGCGCTGTCGGGCTGCGGCATGGTCGCCGGCTGGCCGTTTCGCCGAATCGAGCGCGCTCTTGTTCACCGCCACCAGCGCCTGCATGCCCAGCGTGGATGACTGTGCGGCCAGGCGCGCAACGACATCGGCGGGCAGTCCGTCGTAGTGCACGCTGCGCTCCATGAAGGGCGGCTTGCCACCCATCAGGTTGTGCGCCGCGGCCGCAGCGTGGTCATGCAGGTTGTGACCCAGGTAGAAACTCATCTCGTCGAATCCCTTGGTCGGCACGAAAGCGCCGACGTTCAGGCAAATTCGTCCCTCTTCGTCGACGTGCACGACACCGAGTCGCAGCCATTCGTCGAGGACCACGCGCGGGCGAATGTCCCGATTGACGCGGGCGACCAGCGTCTCGAACGACAGCTCTGCACCCTCGCTGGCGAAGCGAGCGAGCGGCCTGGGCGCGCCTGCTTCGTCGATGTACGGTGGCACGGCCATCCACTGGGCGACGACCTGCGCACCGAGAGAGACGATCTCTGGCGTCGTCTCTTCGCCGGCCGCCAGCGCCTGCCGGAGCCGGCTCACTTCTTTCCGGTGCACGCCCGACACCAGACTGACGCGACTGTCGGTCGGCGACTTGCCGTCGAGCCGGAAATCGCGGTCCGCCACTTCCACGAAGAGCGACTTGAGCAGTTCGCTCGCATACACGAACGTCACCCCGCGCGACAGCATGAGCCTGACCAGCGGGCGCATCGCGCGTCGAAGCGCCAGTACCAGCGCGCGCGGCGGCGTGGCGTGGGATGGAGGGACGTCTTCGGGCATGCGGCGAGTTTATGCGATGCGCGTGGGAAATAATCACACAAATCATTGACGTGGAAAAATTTCCCACGTATTCTCCATTTTCGGTGTGGGAAAGTTTTCCACGCCGACGCCGAATCGGCGGTTCATCAACTCAACTGGGGAATCTCATGATCAAGATCGGAAACGCGGTATCTGCTGGCGTCGTTGCGCTGGCAATGTGCCTGGCGGCGGGCTCGGCGCTGGCGCATGGTGGTGGTGGTGGTGGCGGTGGAGGCGGTGGGGGAGGCAGTGGTGGTGGCAGTGGTGGTGGTGGCAGTGGTGGCGGCAGTGGCGGGTCGGGTTCGGGTTCGGGTTCGGGTGGGTCCGGCAGTTCGGGCAGCGGGAGTTCCGGCAGCTCCGGATCGGGCAGCAGCTCGGGGTCCGGTTCCAGCGGCGCGTCGTCGAGTGGCGGCGGCAGTTCGAGCTCGTCGTCGGGCGTCGGCTCGAACAGCGGCAACAACGCGGCGAGCCATGGCATCGGCCAGGGGATCGGGCACGGCGTCGGCCACGGTGCAGACGACGGCGCTGGACAACGTTGATCGGATGACGGCGAACGCCTGGCAGCGCGACAGGGACCTCGATGGCGCACCGTCGCTTTCGAACGAACTCCGCAGTTGCACAGGCGATCGCCGCCGGACCTGCAGCCGACGCACGATGCCTTTCAACCGCAGCAGGATCCAGTGCAGCGTGACCGCGAACCCCACATCGGGCTCGTCAGGACTGTCGCATTGGATGCGCGCGTGCAAGCGCTTCCTCGAGCACATCGAATTTCGCTGGCTTCGTCATGTGGTCGTCGAACCCTGCGCTCAGCGCCTTTTGGCGGTCTGAGTACTGCCCGTACCCTGTCAGCGCAATCAGGTAAAGCGATCGCGTCGCCGGGTCTGCTCTCAGGCGGCGTGCCAGCTCATAGCCGTCCATGCCTGGCAATCCGATGTCCAGGATGCAGGCATTCGGTGCCAGACGGGCAACGTCTGCAAGGCATTCTTCCGCCGAAAAGGCGGTGGTGACTTCGTGCCCTGCAAGCGTCAAAAGACCTTCCAGCATGTGCGCAGCATCGACGTTGTCATCGACGATCAGAACGCGAAGCGGTCGACGCTTGTCGGCTTCAGGTTCGTCGAACTGCCCGGCTCCGGCTGCGGATGGAAAAAGCGGCAAAGCCACGATGACTTCGGTACCGCGTCCGCCCTGACCGCTCTGCGCGCGGATGGTCCCACCGTGCAACTCCACGATGCTGCGGGCAATCGACAGCCCGAGGCCCAGGCCACCTTTTGGACGCTGCAAGTTCTGCGGGCCTTGCACGAAGCCGGCAAAGACATGCGGCAACATGTCCTCTGGAATGCCAACGCCCTGATCTCCAACGGTGATCACTGCATGGTTGTCGTGCTGTGTGATCGCGATGACCACAGGCGCTGTCGGCTCACTGAACTTTGTTGCATTGCTCAGCAGATTGCCGACCACCTGGATCAATCGGTGGAGGTCGCCACGAACAAACACCGGTACCTCCGCCCCCTGGATCTGTGGTGCGATCCGCTTCTCATAAAGGGGCTGGGTGAGCTCCAGCGCTCGCAGCACCACTTCCCGAACGCTCACCCGCTCCTGTTGCAGCTGGATCTTGCCGGCCATGATGCGGGACATGTCCAGGAGGTCGTCCAGCAAGTGCGCAAGGTGCTTGGCCTGACGCTCCATGATCTGTCGCTCGCGAACGAATGCGGTCGCGTCGCGGCGCTTGAGAATCTCCAACGCGGTCAGGATGGGCGCCAACGGATTCCTGAGCTCGTGACCCAGCATCGCGAGAAACTCGTCTTTCGTTTGACCGGCTGCGGTGGCCTGGTCGAGCGCCCTGTTGCATTCCGTGAAAAGACGGGTGTTGTCCAAAGCCAAGGCTGCTCGTTTACCCAGTTCACGAAGCATCGCCACCTCGTTTTCCCCAAACCGGCGATCCGAGCTCGACTGAATCGCGGCCATCGCACCGATCGTCTTTCCGCGCGCGATCAGTGGCACAGCACACACCGCCCTCATCCCGGTCACCTGAACAAACCGCCGAAAAGTCGGGTCCTCTATGCCCGAGGTGCCGGCATCGTCGAAGTGATAAACAGACTCCCGTCCGGACGCGACGACCCACGCCAGGGAACCTGGCGTCGTGGGTGCTACAGCCCCGGAGTGCACGACCTGGTCGATCTGCGCCTCGCGCCCGGGGTTGCGGTGTCGGGTCAGCTTGCGTTCCAGGGTGCCGTCCGGACCCAAGAGATCGATGCGGAAAATGTCCGCCATGTCCGGGACCACCGCGGACGCGACAGCGTTGAGGGTGCTGGCTTCGTCCAGCGCTTCAGACAGCGAAGAGGTGGCTGCGAGGAGCAGTTGCAGACGCCCTTGAACGCGCTCGGCCACCGCCCGTGCCTCGGTTTCCGAGCGCAGCAAGGCCTCGCGCTCTTCCTCATGCTGCGTGCGTCGTTTTCCGGCTTCCCAGAGCGCGAGGGAAACCGCGTCGAACTCCTGCAGGCCCTTGGCCGGAGCCGGCAGGGATTCGCCTCTGCCAAGTGCTGCGGCGCTATCGGCCAGCGCGGAGGCACGGCCGGTGATGCTCCGGCTGACCCACAAAAAGGCGAGTCCGCCCACTGTCAACGAGACCAGCAAGCCGGCAATGTAGAGCGCAGCGGAGCGCCAGAGCGCGCCTTCGGCAACCGGCTTGGAAGCACCGAGCGCAAGCGTCCAGTTCGTGCCTTCAATCCGGGAGACGGCCGTGTAGGCCTCTTCCCCTTCCATGGTGTAAGTCGTCGCAAACGCTTCTTTCCCGGTCCCCAGTCCGGCCAGCATTTTTTGAACCGTCGGGCTCGGCGCCGTTCCAAAAAAACGCCGATGGTCTCTCGTCCGGGCCACCCGCTTCGTTGCCGAGTCATAGACCGATACCACCCAGTCGCCCGGCACCTGCTGGCGCAGGATGACCTGCAAGACCGAATCCGGACTGACGATTGCGGTCAACACGTACCTGAGTTCACTGCCGCGCATGACCGGAACACGCACGGGATAGCCGATGTTGCCGCGGGGACCGGTGGCCATGGCACCGACGGCGGGCGCCTGAGTGCGCAATACATCGGCAAAGCTTGCACCCTCCACGACTTGGCGCAGCCCGGTTCCAAGTGGACTTTCGCTGCTGAAGACAACGGACCCGTCTGGCTTGGCCAGCACGATGCCCCGCCAGTCGGGATGCGAGTTGCGGATCAGGCGCGCTGCGGCATATGCGGCGATGAGGCTATCGCCCTCGACCGCGTCCAAGGACTGCGCGAGGGAGAACGCTTCGAGTGCGGCAATCGTCTGCTGCATTCGGGCATCGATCGAGTCCGCCAGCGCCCGGCTCATGCCCAGCGTGGTCTGCTCAATCTGCACTTTCTGCTGATGAAATATTGCCGCGAATGCAAGCACCGAGAACAGGGTGAACGGAAGGATCGTTGCGATCGCCAGCAGCATCAGGCGCTTGCGCAGCGAGAGGTGTTCCCAGAAACGATCTCGTCGCTTCGCCTGAAAGGGTGGCGATGACGCTTGAACTGCTGTCCCGGGTTCTTTGGTCCGCATGTGTGACTCAGGCTAAGCGCGTGCTGTGCTGGGGTGCACGGCAGCTGATCGTTGATGAACGCCCTCCATTTTTAGCTCGTTATGGGCTGATGCGGTACCGTGATGTTCTTCAGCCAGGTGATCGCTCCAAACGTCTGCTTCTGGCCGATCCGCCCGCATCCGCGACCTTCCGGTGAGCCGGCTGCAAACGCGCCACGGCGATCACTGCCTCTTCTCGCGAAAAGATTTAAGGTTCTGCTTCTCCAAAACCAAAGGAATCACCATGGCAAAAGCCTATTGGGTCAGCGCGTACCGCGCAGTCAAGGATGCAGACAAACTGGCGGCCTACGCAACGCTGGCCGGCCCCGCCATCACCTCGGGTGGCGGGCGATTCCTCGCGCGCGGGCTGCCGGTCGAGGTGTACGAGCACGGCCTGTCGCAACGCACCGTGCTGATCGAATTCGACAGCGTCGAGCAGGCGAAAAAGGTTCACGACAGTCCCGAGTACCAAGCCGCGTTGGCGGCGCTTGGCGACGGCGCAGAACGGGATCTTCGGATCGTCGAGGGGGTTTGAGGCTGCCTCTGGCGATCGCGGTGCGGGATCACTTGTCTATGCGGCGTTGATCTCCCCCAACCGTTTGCGCAAGAACTCCGCGAACGCATAGGCAATCACCGGCAGCTGCCGCCCACGCAAGCTCGCCAGCACCATCTCGCCTCTCGGGAAGCCGCGGTCCTCGATGTCGCGCGCGACGACGTCGCGGTCGTCGGCCGGCGCGCCGATGGCCATCTGGAACGAGATGGACTTCCTGTCGTCGAGGCAGCCGCGCAGGAACTCGAAGCTGTTGCTTTCCACCATCGCGTGCATCTTGGTCGAGCTGCGGGCCAGGAAGCGTTCGAGCAGTTGGCGCCCGCCGGTGTCGCGGTTGGGCAGCACGACCGGGTACTCGGCGCAGTCGCGCATGCGCAGGGCCGCACCGCTGCGCGCGAGCGGGTGCCTGGCATGCATGATGGCCATCAACTTCTGTTCGACGACGCTGGTGCGTTCGATGTCGGCTTCGGGCGCGAGGTTGAAGACCAGCGCCAGGTCGGTCTCGAAGCTGCGCAGCGCGCTCGCCGCCTGCACGTGGTCGCCGATCCGCACCTCGAAGCCGACCAGCGGATGCGTCTGCCTGAACGCCTGGATCACGTCGGGCAGAAAGCGCGGCGCCAGCGCCTGGCTGGCGACCAGCCGCACGCTGCCGCGGCGCAGGCCCTGCAGCTCTTCGATCTCGGACCGCACGCGGTCGAGGTCGGCGGCGCGGCCGCGGATGTAGCGCACGAAGAGTTCGCCCGCGGCCGTGAGGCGCATGCCGCGCGGCAGGCGCTCGAAGATGGGCGTGCCGAGTTCGTCCTCGATGTCCTGGATGCGGCGGTTCACCGCCGAGGGCGCGACATGCAGCCGCTCGGCCGCCTGGCGGATCGAGCCGACGCGCGCCACTTCATCCACGTAGCGCAGCAGGCGAAGGTGGTTCATGCGATCGATGTTGCAACGATCGTGCCGCACGCACCGTTGCCGTTTCGGCAACGCCAGTAGCGCGATAAAGCGGCAAAGCGGATCGCGCTTTGGCACGGCAGGTGCGTGGGTCCGGGGCATGAAAGCTCCATCGCGCGCCCCCCGCCCCAAGTTGGCGCCTGCCGCGCCCGGATCGGTGGCATTCGGCCCCGCCGCGCACAACGCGTGGCAGTTGCAGGGCGATCGCGTGAGCTTCGTGCGCAAGGCGCTCAAGCCGCGGCCGGTGCTGATCGCCGATGCCGCGCCGCACGCGGTCGAGATCGACCTGGCGCGCAGCGCGCTGATCGTGGTCGACATGCAGAACGACTTCTGCCACCCCGAAGGCTGGTTCGGGCAGAAGGGGCTGGGCACCAAGGCCGCGCGCAAGCCGATCCCCGTGTTGCAGGCCCTGATGCCCGCGTGGCGCAAGGCCGGTGGCGCGGTGGTGTGGCTCAACTGGGGCATCCGCGCGGACAAGCGCAACCTGGCGCCGACGGTGCAGTTCAAGGGCAAGCGCACCGCCGATGGCGTGGGCTATGCCGAGCACTCGCCGATCGACCACGGGCCGTCGCTCGTGCAGGGATCGTGGGGTGCGGCGGTGATCGACGAGCTCGCGGTGTCGACCGCCGACATCACGGTGCACAAGCACCGGCTGAGCGGCTTCTGGGACAACGAGCTCGACACGCTGCTGCGCCAGCAGGGCATCACGACGCTGCTGTTCGCGGGCATCAACACCGACCGCTGCGTGTTCTCCACGCTGCAGGACGCCAACTTTCTCGGCTACGACTGCGTGCTGCTGCAGGACGCCTGCAGCACGCCGTCTCCGGCCTACGTCACCAAGGGCGTGCTCTACATCATCGAGCTGCTGCACGGCTTCGTCGGCAGTGCGGCGTCGCTGATGCGCGCCCTGCCCAAGTCA
Source organism: Variovorax sp. (assembly GCA_041424275.1). Classification (GTDB taxonomy): domain Bacteria; phylum Pseudomonadota; class Gammaproteobacteria; order Burkholderiales; family Burkholderiaceae_C; genus Variovorax. The sequence continues at coordinate 16,310 of JBGMOF010000052.1, read as the reverse complement.
CCTTCTTCTTCCACCAAACCCCAGGAGTCCTGATCCATGAAAGCCCTTCTCACCGCCTGCGGCCTCGCGCTCGCCTTCATCGCTGCGCCCGCTGCCGCGCAGACGCCCATCAAGCTGGTGCTCAACTGGAAGTACGAAGGCCCGCAGTCGTGGTTCTTTCTCGCACAGGACAAGGGCTACTTCAAGGAAGAAGGCCTCGACGTGACGATCGACCAGGGCGAAGGCTCGGCCGCGTCGATCCCGAAGGTGGCGGCCGGTGCGTACCAGGCGGGCTTCGGCGACATCAACGCGCTGGTCGACTTGGCCTCCAAGCGCCCGGCCGATGCGCCGGTCGCGGTCTACATGCTCTACAACACGCCGCCCTTCACGCTGGTGGTGAAGAGCGACAGCCCGATCAAGACGCCGAAGGACCTCGAAGGCAAGACCGTCGGCGGCCCGGCCAACGACGGCGCGCTCAAGCTGTTCCCGGCTTTCGCCAAGATCGCCAAGATCGACGCGAGCAAGGTCACCATCACCAACATGGCGCCCAACCTGCGCGAGCAGATGCTCGTGCGCGGCCAGATCGACGCCGGCTTCGGCTACGTGACCACGGTGAGCTTCAGCGCCAAGGGCATGGGCCTCGACCCGGCGAAGGACCTGCGCTTCATCCGCTACGGCGACTACGGCATGGACCTGTACTCCAACACCGTGTTCTTCGCCAAGAGCTTCGTCAAGGAGAACCCGAAGGCGGTCGCCGGCTTCGTGAAGGCGCTCAACCGCGCGGTGAAGGAAGTCATCGCCAACCCCGACGCCGGCGTCGACTACGCCATCAAGCGCGAGCCGCTGCTCAAGCGCGATGTCGAGAAGGAAAAGCTGCTCGCCACGCTCAAGAACGACATGAGCCACCCCGAGATCGCGCGGATCGGCCTCGGCGACGTGGACGACGCACGGCTGGCCAAGGACATCGCGATCGTGGTCGATGCCAACGGCCTGCCGCGCACGCCGACCGCTGGCGAGATCTTCGACCGCAGCTTCCTGCCGGCCCGTGCCGAGCGCCCCTCCAAGACCTCCAACTGATCACGCCAAACAACGAGAGACAGACGACATGGACCTGCAACTCAAAGACAAGGTGACGCTGATCACCGGCCCGGCCAAGGGCATGGGCGCCGCCATCACGCTGGCCTTCGCACGAGAAGGCGCGAAGCTGGTGCTGGCCGGTCGCGACACCGCTGCGATCGAACCCGTGGCCGCCGAAGCGCGCGCACTCGGCGTCGACGTGATCGTGGTGCCGTGCGACCTGACGGCACCGGCACAGACCGAGGCGCTGGCCGCGCGTGCACTCGAAGCCTTCGGCCGCATCGACGTGCTGGTCAACGTGGCCGGCGGCTCGGGCCCGATCGGCAAGACCGGCTGGGAAACGAGCGCCGAAGAGTTCAACGAGATCGTGCAGCTCAACATGACGGGCTGCTTCAACACGATCCACGCGGTGCTGCCGTCGATGATCGAATGCAAGAGCGGAAAGATCGTCAACGTGGGCGGCACCTTCGGCCTGCGTGGCCGGGCAGGGCGCATGGCGTACTCCGCGTCGAAGTGGGGCCTGCGCGGCATCACCAAGAGCTTCGCGCTCGAAGCCGGCCCCTACAACATCAACGTGAACAACGTCGCGCCCGGCATGGTCGACGGCCCGCGCTTTCGCGAGAAGGTGTGCGCCAACATGGCCGAGAAGCTCGGCATCACGCTCGAGGAAGCGATGACGCGCCACGCGGCCGACTACGCGCTCAAGCGCGTGTCGACCGATGCCGATATCGCCAACGCCTGCCTCTTCATGGCAAGCGAAGTCTCCCGCCAGATCACCGGCGTCGACCTCCCGGTCGACGGCGGCTGGGCTGCACTCTGAACCCGCCAGGAGCAACCGCATGAGCAAAGAAGTCGACCTCGTCATCCGTGGCGCCCGCGTGGTGTCGCCGGACCACATCATCGAAGCCTCCGTGGCGATCTCCGGCGAGCACATCGTCGCGGTCGGCCACGACGACACCATGCCGCCCGCGCGCGAAGAGATGCGCGCCGACGGCCTCTTCCTGCTGCCCGGTGCGATCGACAGCCATGTGCACTTTCGCGACCCCGGCTACCCGAACAAGGAGACCTGGAAGACCGGCTCCGCCGCGGCGGCGCTCGGCGGCGTGACCACGGTGTTCGAGATGCCCAACACCAACCCGCCGACGGGCACCGTCGAGGCGCTGAAGATCAAGCTCAAGGCGGCCGAATCGTCGTACTGCGACTTCGGCATCCATGGCCTGCTCGGCGACGACAGCATCGACAAGCTCGAAGAGCTGCTCGACGCGGGCGTGACCAGCTTCAAGGCGTTCGTCGGCAACACTTTCGGCAACCTGCCGGCGCCGAGCGACGGCGCGCTGCTCGAAGGCTTCGAGATCCTCGCGCCGCTGGGCATCCGCACGGTGGTGCATGCCGAGAACTCGTCGATCCTGTTCCGCCGCCAGAAGCACCTGCAGAACGCCGGGCGCATCGATTCGATGGCGCACCTGGCCGCACGGCCCGCAGTGGCCGAGATCGAGGCGATCAACCGTGTGCTGACGCTGGCCGAATGGGCCGGCGCGCGCGTGCACATCGCACACCACAGCGCGGCCGATTCGCTCTACCTGCTGCGCGAGTTCAAGCGCCGCGGCGTCGACGTGACGGCCGAGACCTGCCCGCAATACCTGCTGCTCAACACCGACCACATGCTCAAGCTCGGCGGCGTGATGCGCGTGAACCCGCCCATCCGCGAGGCGCGCCACAACCAGCCGCTGTGGGACGCGCTGATGGACGGCACGCTCGACATGATCGCGACCGACCACGCGCCACATACGCCCGAAGAAAAGACGCGCGCCAACATCTGGGAATGCGATTGCGGCTTCCCCGGCGTGGAAACGCAGATGCCGCTGATGCTCACCGAAGTGAACCGCGGCCGCGCCTCGCTGATGGACTACGTCAAGTGGAGTTCGGTGGCGCCCGCCAAGGCCTGGGGCCTGTACGGAACCAAGGGCGTGATCGCGCCCGGCGCGCACGCCGACATCGCCTTCGTCGACATGGCACGCGTCGGCACGCTGTCGCAGAACAAGCTGCAGAGCATCAGCAAGATCTCGCCGTGGAACGGCCGCGCGGTGCAGGGCTACCCGCTGCACACGCTGCTGCGCGGCCGCTTCGTGATGCGCGACGGCAAGCTGGTGACCGACGCGGTCGGCTGGGGCCGCTCGGTCAAGGGCATCCAGAAGATGCCGACGGCCAGGCCGCGCAACATGGAGCACTACATGCGCGCCATCGGCGAGGCGCCCGAGGGCATTCCCGCCAACGCCGTGCCGCTGGTGGACGCGCTGTGAGCGCTGTGCAGAAGGTCGATGTGTTCCGCGTGCCTTGCAGCGGACCTTCGGACCTGTCGGGCGTGCAGGCGCTGATCGACGCGAAGCAGCTCGACCCCGCGCAGATCGTCGCGGTGATGGGCAAGACCGAAGGCAACGGCTGCGTCAACGACTTCACCCGCGACTTCGCGGCCACGGCCTGGTGTCACTTCCTCGCGCCGCATCTGCACTGCACGGCCGCGCAGGTGCACGACCGCGTCGCGCTCGTGATGTCGGGCGGCACCGAGGGCGTGCTGTCGCCGCACTTCACGGTGTTCACGCGCGGCACGGCCGCGGCGGCCGACGCAGCGGGCGAGAAGCGCCTCGTGATCGGCACCGCGTACACGCGCGCCTTCGCGCCCGAAGAGATCGGGCGCATGGCGCAGATCGACGCCACGGCCGACGCGGTGCGCGCCGCGATGCGCGATGCCGGTATCGACGACCCGGCCGACGTGCATTTCGTGCAGGTCAAGTGCCCGCTGCTCACGTCGGCCAAGGTGCTCGCGGCGCAGCAGCGCGGCGCCGCCACCGTGACGCGCGACACCTACGAATCGATGGGCTGGTCGCGCGGCGCCTCGTCGCTCGGCGTCGGGCTCGCACTCGGCGAGTTCGCCACGGTCGACGACGCTTCGGTGCTGCACGATCCCACGCTGTACTCGGCACGCGCGTCGGCCTCGGCCGGCATCGAGCTCGAAGGCAACGTGGTCATCGTGCTGGGCGAGGCGGCGGGCAGCGCGTCGGCTTACCGCATCGCGCACACCGTGATGCAGGACGCGATCGACGCCGCGAGCGTGCGCCGCATGCTGCGCGATGCGTTCGGGCTCGACCCCGAGCGCGATGCCGACGCCATCGCCGTGCGCCTCGTGAACCTCCTGGCCAAGGCCGAGGCCAGCCCGAACGGTCTGGTGCGCGATGCGCGCCACACGATGCTCAACGACTCCGACATCAACTCGACGCGGCATGCCCGCGCGGCGGTCGGCGGCGTGCTGGCCTCCGTGGTGGGCCGCACCGCGCTGTACGTGTCCGGTGGCGCCGAGCACCAGGGCCCGCCCGGCGGCGGACCGGTCGCCGCCATCTTCGCCATCGCTTCCCACTGAAAGCTTCCATGAGCAATGCCTTCATCCAACTGTCCGACGTGATGCTGCGCTACGGCGCCGGCACGGTCGCGCTGGACCACACGACGCTGGGCATCGACGAGGGCGATTTCGTCGCGCTGGTCGGGCCGAGCGGCTGCGGCAAGTCGACCATCCTGAAGCTCGTCGCCGGCCTGCTGCGGCCGAGCGCGGGCGTGGTGATCGCCGGCGGGCGCGAGGTCGGCGCCGTCGGTACCCAGCCATCGGGCGTGCATGCCTCCGCCTCTCCGCGCTTGCGCGTCGGCCTGGCCTTTCAGAACCCGACGATGCTGCCGTGGCTCACGATCCGCGACAACGTGATGATCCCGCTCAAGATCGTCGAGCCGTTCCGCCAGGACTTTCGCCAGAAGAAGAAGGGCGAGTACACCGACCGCGTCGAGGCGCTGCTCGCGCAGGTCGGCTTGAAGGGCTTCGGCGAGAAGCGGCCCTGGCAGCTGTCGGGCGGCATGCTGCAGCGCGCGTCGCTGTGCCGCGCGCTCATCCACGACCCCGAGCTGCTGCTGCTCGACGAGCCCTTCGGCGCGCTCGACCAGTTCACGCGCGAGGAGCTGTGGGACATCATGCAGAAGCTGTGGATGGACCGGCGCCCGACGGTGTTGCTCGTGACGCACGACCTGCGCGAATCGGCGTACCTCGCCAACCGCATCTGCGTGATGAGTTCGCGGCCCGGCCGCATCCTCGAAACGCGTGACGTCGACTTCGCACGGCCGCGCACGCTGGAGAGCAGCTACGCGCCCGAGTTCGCGCTGCTGGTGCAGCAGTTGCGCATGCGCATCGCCGATGCGCGCCGCGATGGCGATGCGACGCCGCCTGCGGCCGTCGCTGCGCCGAAGGTTGAAGGGGTGGCCGCATGAACGCGCTCTCGCCGCTCGCACGGCAGCGCACGCTGTCCGTCGCCGCCTTCGTCGGCTTCTTCCTGCTGTGGGAAGTCGTCTGCCTCGCGTTCGGCGTGTCCGACCTGATCCTGCCGCGGCCGAGCCAGATCGCGAAGGTGCTGATCGAGAAGATGCCGCTCCTCTGGCCGCATGCGCTGCAGACGCTCTACACGACCTTCGTCGGCTTCGCGTTCGGCGTGCTCGCGGGCATCGTGATCGGCGTCGGCATCGGTTCGTCCAAGCTGGCCTACGACGTGACCTATCCGCTGCTCGTGGGCTTTTCGAGCATCCCCAAGGTCGCGGTGGTGCCGCTCTTCGTGGTGTGGTTCGGCGCGGGCACGGTACCGGCCATCCTCACGTCGATGGTGATCAGCATCTTCCCGGTGGTGGTCAACGTGGCGACCGGTCTCGCGAGCACCGAGCCCGAGCTGGAGGACGTGCTCAAGGTGCTGGGCGCGAAGAAGCGCGACATCCTCTGGAACGTTGGCCTGCCGCGTGCGCTGCCCTACCTGTTCGCCTCGCTCAAGATCGCGATCACGCTGTCCTTCGTCGGCACGGTGCTGGCCGAGACGGTGGCGTCGAACAAGGGCATCGGCACCGTGATGATGATCGCCAGCGGCAACTTCGACGTGCCGATGGTGTTTGCCGGGCTCTTCCTGCTGGCCGCGATGGGCGTGGCGCTCTATGCGCTCTCGTCGCTCGTCGAACAGCGCATGACCGGCTGGTCGCAGCGCAAGACCGACATGGCGATGGCATGAGCCGCTTCGCCCCTTCCGCCACCCACTCCGAGAAAGATTCCATGGAACAACCCGTCTCCCGCCGCAGCGTCGCGCTGGCCGTCGCCGCACTGGCCGCCTCCGCGGTCTTCGCGCCTGCGCAACCGGCCTTCGCGCAGGCCGTCACGCCGATCAAGTTCGTGCTCGACTGGAAGCTGCAGGGCATCCACGCCTGGTACTACCTGGCCGAGGACCGAGGCTATTTCGCGCAGGAAAAACTCGCCGTCACCATCGACCAGGGCGATGGCTCGGCGGCCACGGTCACCAAGATCATGGCGGGCGCCTACCAGGCCGGCTTCGGCGACGTGAACGCCGTCATCCAGAACGCATCGGCCAAGCCCGGCGCGGCGCCGGTGATGGTCTACATGGTCTACAACCGCGCGCCGTTCGCGCTCATCGTGAAGGCCGACAGCCCGATCAAGACGCTGCGCGATTTGGAGGGCCGGACCATCGGCACGCCCGCGGGCGGCGCCGCAGCGCGCATGTTCCCCGTGATGGCGGCGAAGAGCGGCGTCGACGCGTCGAAGGTGAAGTGGACGAACGTCGCGCCCAACCTGCAGGAACAGCTGATGCTCAAGAGCCATGTCGACGGCTCGGCGGTGTTCTCGGTGACCAGCTACATGAACCTCGTCGCGCAGGGGCTCGATCCCGACAAGGACATCCGCTGGTTCCACTATGCCGATCACGGCGTGGAGCTCTACGGCAACGGCGTGATGGTGTCGCCGCAGCTCATCAAGGACAAGCCGCAGGCCGTGACCGGTCTGGTCCGCGCGATCCACAAGGGCGTGCGCGACGCCATCGCCGATCCGGACGCCGCCATCGCCGCATTGATGAAGCGCGAGCCGCTGCTCAACAAGGACCTGGAGAAGCGCCGGCTGATGTACACGCTCAAGACCATCATGCTCACGCCCGAAGTGGCCGCCAACGGCTTCGGCGATGTGAGCGATGCGCGCTTTGCGCGGTCCTTCATCCAGCTCAAGGAAGCCTTCGACCTGCAACGCGTGCCCACCGCGGCCGAAGTGTTCGACCGCCGTTTCCTGCCGCCGGCGGCAGAACGCAAAATCGCCATGAAATGACGACGACTTCCACGACCCCGACCACCGACGCCAGCTTCGACTGCGCTTGGCTGCTGGCCGACCCGGGATCTGCGCCTGCGCAGCGCGATGTGCGCATCGCCGTTGCAGATGGCCGTGTCGCCGCCATCCAACCGTTGCCCTCGGCGGTTGCGGGTCGCCGCCAGTTGGCGCTGCCGGCACTGGGCAATGCGCACGACCATGCACGCACGTTCCGCAGCGCCACGCTCGGCGCCTTCGGCCAGCCGCTGGAAACCTGGTTGCCCTTTCTCGGCGTGGTGCCGGGCATGGACCCGTACCTGTGCGCGGCCACCTCGTTCGCACGCTCGGTGCGCAACGGCGTGGCCGACCTCATGGTGCACTACACGCGCGTGCAGGGCGGCATGCCTTACGTCGATGAAGCCCGCTCGGTCGCGCGTGCTGCGAGGGATGTCGGCGTGCGCATCGGCTTCGCGATCGCGATGCGCGACCGCAACGGCATCGCGTATTGCGACGACGCCACCGCACTTGGCGCGCTGCGTCCAGGCATCCGCGACGCGGTCGCCGCGCGGCTGTCGGTCAAGCCCGTGGCGCCGGCGCAGCAGCTCGCGCTGGTCGACGAGGTCGCGGCGATGGTGCAAGAGGACGGTTACGGCGAGCACGTCACCGTGCAGTACGGTCCGGCGGCGGTGCAGTGGTGCAGCACGCCGCTGCTCGAAGCGATCGCGCAGGCGTCGGCCGACACGGGTCGACCGGTGCACATGCACCTGCTCGAGACCCAGTACCAACGCCTCTGGGCCGACGAGGCGCACCCCGGCGGCATCGTGAAGTTTCTCGACAGCATCGGCCTGTTGACATCGCGGCTCACGCTCGCGCACTGCACCTGGGCACGCCCGGACGAGCTGGCGCTCATCGCCGAGCGCGGCGCGACCATCGCGGTCAACACGAGCTCGAACCTCGGCCTCAAGTCGGGCATCGCGCCGTTGCCGGAAATGTTGAAGCAGGGATGCCGCGTGGCGATGGGCCTCGACGGCATGGCTTTCGACGAAGACGACGATGCGCTGCGCGAAGCCCGGCTGGCCTATTCGCTGCACCGCGGGTGGGGCTACGACACGACCATGACGCCGGCGCAGCTCTGGGGCTTCGCCTCGCGCGCGCGCATCGCGGTCGGCGCGCCGGCTGACATCGTGCTGCTCGACTGGGACGCCCTCGACGACGACGCGCTGTTTGCCGACACCGATCCCTTCGGCCTGCTGCTCGCCCGCGCGAATGGGCGGCACATTGCCAAGGTGCTGATCGGCGGCCGCACCGTGGTCGACGGCAGCCGCGTGACCGGCATCGACGAGCCTGCCCTGCGCGCCGAGCTGCTGGCGCGAACGCGGGCTGCGCTGGCCGCCGACGGCGCGCATGCACACTGGCGGGCCACCGTCGGCCAGCTGGCCGAAGACCTCGCCCCTTTTTATCGGCGCACCGGTTTCGGTGGCTGCTGCAATTGAAATGAAGAAGAGAAGCCCATGACCCGTATCAACATCACCGCCGGCGGCCTCAAGTTCGTCGCCGAAACCCATCCCGACGCGCCGCTCACCGTGGCGGCGTTCTCGAAGCTGCTGCCGTATCGGCAAAAGCTCATTCACGTGCGCTGGAGCGGCGAAGGCTGCTGGGTGCCGCTGGGCGAATTCAAGCTCGAGAACGACGGCGCACCGGTGGGCTTCGAGAACCACACGAGCCACCCCTCGGTCGGCGACATCCTGTTCTACCCGGGCGGCTACAGCGAGACCGAGATCATCTGGGCCTATGGCGCCTGCAGCTTCGCCAGCAAGATGGGCCAACTGGCCGGCAACCACTTCCTGACGATCGTCGAAGGCAAGGAGCAGCTTCGCACCCTCGGCACCAAGGTGCTCTGGGAAGGCGCGCAGGACGTGCTCTTCGAAGCCGCCTGAGCCGCGCTCAGGCGGCTGGCGCTGCGGCCAGCGTTTCGGCCACCAGCGCGTGCAGGGGATAGGGCCGCAGGAAGGCGGCGGTTTCCTCTACCGGTGCGCGAAACCATTCGTCGACCCAGCCGTCGGGCAGCACGACAGGCCTGCGCTGGGGCCGTTCGCCGGGCAATTGCTGCATCAACGCGTCCGTGCGGGCATCGATGGTCAGCATCGCGAAGCTTTCGACGCAGGCACCTTCGGACGAGCGCCAGCCGTTCCACAGACCGGCGATGCAGAAGGGCTGCCCGTCGGCCCGCGAGATGCGCACCGACGCGCGGTGGCCGACCGGCTCGAACAACGCGCGCACCACGATCACGCAGCGATGGCCGCGTTTCCAGGGCTGGAGGAAGTTGCGTTCGGCCGCAGCGGTTTCGCCAGCGGCCACGTGGGTCGCCAGGTCGCGTCCGTCGGGCGAGAAAAGCGGAATCAGTCCCCAGCGACCGGTGGCCGCTTCGAGCGAAGGCAACACGCCGCCCCGCGACCGGTCGGTGCGCGGCCGGCGCACGAAAACCCCCTGATCGCCCACGCCCACTTCGGTGGCCATCTTCACAGGCTCGATGCCGAACAGCCGCCTGAAGTGGGTTCGGTCATGGGCGGCGAGGTAGCGCATCGACATGTTGCAAATGTAACCAGAACCGTCAATTTTGAACAGGCGGCCTCTACGGGGCGCACGTCAGAGCGTGAAGTCGTAGTCCACCGTGATGGGCGCGTGGTCGCTGAACTTCACGGTCTTGTAGATGTGTTCGCTGCGCGCCAACGCCGCCATGCCGGCGGTCGCCAGGTGGTAGTCCAGCCGCCAGCCCACGTTCTTGGCATAGGCCTGGCCGCGGTTGCTCCACCAGGTGTAGGCGTCGCCGGTGGTGTCGGGCTTGAGCTTGCGGTAGACGTCGACCAGACCGGCGCCGTCGGTACCGGCGTCGAGCAGGCGCGTCATCCAGGCGCGCTCCTCGGGCAGGAAGCCGCTGTTCTTCATGTTTCCCTTGAAGTTCTTCAGGTCGATCTCCTGATGGGCGATGTTGATGTCGCCGCACAGGATGAACTCGCGCTCCTTCTTCAGCGCACTGAGGTGCGGGAAGAAGCCCTTGAGGAAGCGGAACTTGGCGGCCTGGCGCTCTTCGCCCGACGAGCCGCTCGGAAAGTAACAGCTGATGATCGACAGTTTGCGTGCCGGCGTGTCGAAGCGAAGTTCAAGGTAGCGGCCTTCGGCATCGAACTCCTTGTCACCCCATCCGACGACCACCTCGCTCGGCGCATGCTTCGTGTAGATCGCGGTGCCGGCGTAGCCCTTCTTCTCGGCGAAATGGAAGTGGCCCTTGAGCCCGGCCATCTCTTCGAAGCGGCCCTCGATGTCGCTGGCCTGGACCCGTATCTCCTGCATGCAAATACAATCCGGCGCCAGTTCGGCCACCCAGTCGGCCACGCCTTTGGTCGCGGCCGAACGCAGGCCATTGAGGTTGAGGCTGGTCAGTTTGAACACAAGGAATCCGATGGCTGATGTGAAAGAAAGTGGCGGCGCGCTCGCGCAGGACTTCGTGCAATTTGCCATCGAGTCCGGCGTGCTGCGGTTCGGTCAGTTCAAGACCAAGGCCGGTCGCATGAGCCCGTATTTTTTCAACGCGGGCCTGTTCGACGACGGCGCCAAGCTCGCGCGGCTGGCGGGATTCTATGCAGAGCGCCTGATCGACAGCGGCCTCGAATTCGACATGATCTTCGGCCCTGCGTACAAGGGCATCCCGCTGGGCGCGACGGTGGCCGTCGAGCTCGCGCGCCGCGGTCGCAACGTGCCTTTTGCGTACAACCGCAAGGAGGCCAAGGACCACGGCGAGGGCGGCACGCTGGTCGGTGCGCCGCTCAAGGGCCGCGTGCTGATCGTCGACGACGTGATGTCGGCCGGCACGGCGGTGCGCGAATCCATCGCGGCCATCCAGGCAGCCGGCGCCACGGCGCACGCGGTCGTGATCGCCCTCGACCGGCAGGAAAAAGCCACCGAGAACGGCGCCGATGTGGCTCACAGCGCGGTGCAATATGTGCGCAACCAACTCGGAATGCAGGTCATTGCTATCGCGGCGCTTGACGACTTGTTACAGTATCTGTCGGGCAGCGCAGACGCAGAGCTGGGCGCACACCACAAGGGAGTTCTGGCCTATCGGTCGCGTTACGGCGCGACGTGATCCGAACAAGACGATGAAGATGCGGGTGCACACGCCGACACTGATCGCTGCGCTGGCATGGCTGGGCGGCGTGGCTGCGCATGCGCAACCTGCGGCTGCGCCCTCGGCCATCTACAGCTGCACCGATTCGCGCGGTCGCAACATCACGGCCGACCGCCCGATCGCCGACTGCATCGACCGCGAGCAACGCGAACTCAATTCCAGCGGCACCACGCGCCGCAAGATCGAGCCGACCTACACCGCACGCGAGCAGGCCGAACGCGAGGAGCGCGCGCGTCAGGCACAGTTGCAGGCCTCGCGGCAGACCGAAGAGCGGCGCCGCGAACGCGCGTTGCTGATGCGTTACCCCAGTGCGTCGGCGCACGACCGCGAACGGGCCGAGGCCCTGGTGCAGATCGATGCGGTGATCAAGGCAGCGCGGCAACGCCTCGGCGAGCTGTCCGACGAGCGCAAGAAGATCGACGACGAACTCGAGTTCTACAAAGGCGATGTGAGCAAGGCGCCCAGCTCGGTGCGCCGAAAGCTCGAAGACAACGCGCAGAGTTCCGCTGTGCAGAACCGCTTCATCGGCGAGCAGGCCGACGAGAAGCGGCGCGTCAATGCGCGCTTCGACGAGGAGCGCGCGCGCCTGCGCCAGCTCTGGACCGCCGAGGCCGGCGGCGCCCCCCGATAGCGCCGGGGGCGCGTCCGCCTCAGTCCAGTTTCGATTTCAGCAGGGCGTTGACCTGCGCGGGGTTCGCCTTGCCCTGGCTCGCCTTCATCACCTGGCCGACCAGCGCATTGAAGGCCTTGTCCTTGCCGGCGCGGTACTCGGCGATGTTCTTCTCGTTCCTGGCGAGGACGTCGTCGATGATCTTGTCGAGCGCGCCGGTGTCGTTCATCGGCTTGAGGTCTTTCGCTTCGATGATCGCGTCGACATCGCTGCCTTCGCCGGTCCAGAGCGCATCGAACACCTGGCGTGCGGCGCTGTTGGGGATCGTGCCGTCGGCGATGCGGGCCACCAGTTTGCCGAGCTGGGCCGCGGACACCGGTGCTTCGTTGATCGACAGCTCCCGCGCGTTCAACCGGCGCGCGAGCTCCCCCGTGATCCAGTTGCTGGCCAGCTTGGGCGACGCGCCTGCAGCCACCGCGGCATCGAAATAACCCGCCAGGGCGGTGCTCTGCGTGAGCTGTGCGGCGTCGTACGCCGACAGGCCATGCGCCGTCACATAGCGCTCGGCCATCGCACGCGGCAGCTCCGGCATGCCGGCCTTCACGCGATCGATCCAGTCCTGCGCGATCACGAGCGGGGGCAGGTCGGGGTCGGGGAAGTAGCGGTAATCGGCCGCGTCTTCCTTGGTGCGCATCGCGCGCGTCTCGCCGGTGTCGGGGTCGAACAGGACTGTGGCCTGCTGGATCGCCCGGCCGTCCTCGATCTCCTCGATCTGCCAGCGGATCTCGTAGTCGATCGCCTGCTGCATGAACTTGAAGCTGTTCAGGTTCTTGATCTCGCGGCGCGTGCCGAGCTTGTCGCCGGGCTTGCGCACCGAGACGTTCGCGTCGCAACGGAAGCTGCCTTCCTGCATGTTGCCGTCGCAGATGCCGATCCAGGTGACGATCTTGTGCAGCTCGCGCGCATAGGCCACGGCCTCCGCGGTGGAACGCATGTCGGGCTCGGTCACGATCTCGAGCAGCGGCGTGCCGGCGCGGTTCAGGTCGATGCCCGACTGGCCGATGAAGTCTTCGTGCAGCGACTTGCCCGCGTCTTCTTCCAGGTGGGCGCGGACCAGCCGCACCGATTTCTGCTCGTCGCCGAGAAAGAACGACACCGTGCCGCCTTGCACCACCGGAATCTCGAACTGCGAGATCTGGTAGCCCTTGGGCAGGTCGGGGTAGAAGTAGTTCTTGCGTGCGAACACGCTGTGCGGCGCGATGGTCGAGCCCAGCGCCAGGCCGAGCTTGATGGCGCGTTCGACCGCGCCCTTGTTCATCACCGGCAGGGTCCCCGGCAGCGCCAGGTCGACCGCGCAGGCTTGCGTATTCGGCTCGGCGCCGAAGGCCGTGGAGGCGCGGCTGAAGATCTTGGAAGCGGTCGACAGCTGTGCGTGGGTCTCGAAGCCGATGATGACTTCGTAGCCGCGCACCAGCGGGCCGGTGGGGCGGCCCTCCTGCATTTGCTCAAACAGAGAGGTGCTCATTGCAATTCCTTGGACTGTTCGTGGAACACCGCAGAACCGGCTTTGCCGGGCTGCTGGTGTTGCCCCCGGCAGGGGGTTGGCGAAGCGACACGAAGTGCGCGGAGACTGGGGGCGAGCGTCATTTTTTAAAAGCCCTCCGGCATCTTCTGGTGCCAGTCGGTGGCCTGCTGGAAGCGGTGCGCTGCGTTGAGCAGCTTGGCTTCGCCGAAGTAATTGCCGATCAGTTGCAGGCCCACCGGCATGCCGGCGTCGAAGCCCGCAGGCACGCTCATGCCGGGCAGGCCGGCGAGCGAGGCGGGCAGCGTGAAGATGTCGGCCAGGTAGTCGGCGACCGGGTCTTCGCCATGCTCGCCGATCTTCCACGCCACCGTCGGCGCCACGGGGCCGGCGATCACGTCGCACTGCGTGAAGGCCTGCTGGAAATCGTCGGCGATCATGCGGCGCACCTTCTGCGCCTGCAGGTAGTACGCGTCGTAGTAGCCGTGGCTCAGCACGTAGGTGCCGATCATGATGCGGCGCTTGACCTCGTCGCCGAAGCCTTCGGCGCGGGTCTTCGCGTACATCTCGGCCAGGTCCTTGTACTGCTGCGCGCGATGGCCGAACTTGACGCCGTCGAAGCGGCTCAGGTTGCTCGATGCTTCGGCGGCCGCCAGGATGTAGTACACGGGGATCGACAGCTCGGTGCGCGGCAGCGACACCTCGACGCGCTTGGCGCCGAGCTTCTCGTATTCGGCCAGCGAGGCGTCGATCGCGGCGCGCACGCCAGGCGCCACGCCGTCGCCGAGGAACTCCTTCGGCACGCCGATGCGCAGGCCTTCGAGCGATGCGCCGAGCATTCGCGAGAAGTCTTCGGCCGGGCGATCAATCGAGGTCGAGTCGCGGTCCAGGTCGGGGCCGCACATCGCCGACAGCAGCAACGCGCAGTCTTCCGCGGAGCGGGCCATCGGGCCGGCCTGGTCCAGGCTCGATGCGAAGGCCACCATGCCGTAGCGCGAAGCGCGCCCGTAGGTCGGCTTGATGCCGGTGATGCCGCAGAACGACGCGGGCTGGCGGATCGATCCGCCCGTGTCGGTGCCGGTGGCAGCAGGCGCCAGGCGCGCGGCCACGGCGACGGCGCTGCCGCCCGACGAGCCGCCGGGCACGCGGGCTGTGTCCCATGGATTGCGCACCGGCGTGGCGGCGTCGAGGCCGACAGCAGGCACCGCCACGTTCTCGTTGGCCGAGCCCATCGCGAACTCGTCGCAGCTCAGCTTGCCGAGCGTGACCGCGCCGGCTTCGGCCAGGCGGCGAACCACGGTCGCGTCGAACGGCGAGCGGTAGCCCGCGAGCATCTTCGAGCCGGCAGTGGTGGCGAAATCGGTGGTGACGAAGATGTCCTTGTGCGCGATCGGCACGCCGGCCAGCGCGGGGGCGTTGCCCTTGGCAATGAGCGCGTCGGCCGCGCGGGCCTGGGCCAGCGTGACTTCTTCGTTGACGTCGACAAAGGTGCCTAGCGATTCGTGGGCCTTCATGCGACCCAAAAAGGCCTGCGAGGCCTCGACGGCCGAAACCTTGCGGTCGGCCAGGGCTTTGACCAGCGCGACCACGCTCAATTGGTGCAGTTCACCGCTGCTCATTATTCGATCACCTTGGGCACGAGGAACAGGCCGGCTTCGACGGCCGGGGCGCTCTTCTGGTTGGCTTCGCGGTTGTCGGGCTCGCTCACCACGTCGTCGCGAAGACGCAAGGTGATGTCCTCGATGGCCGCCACGGGGTGCGCCAGCGGCTCGACGCCTTCGGTGTCGACCGAACGCATGCGTTCAACCAGGTCGAAGAAGCCATTGATCTGGCTGAGCATGCGCTCGCTTTCGTCGGGAGCAAGCTGCAGCCTCGCCAGCGAGGCGATGCGCGCAATATCGGAAGCAGACAGTGCCATAGGGTCGAAACGCTAAAAAAAGCAGGGGGAATCGCACCGCAAAGCCGGTGCTAATACGGGAATCAGAGGGGATTCGGTTATTATCCCGCCTTTGCCGCAACCCCCGCGAACGCGCCGGCTTTTGCGCCAAAAACGATCAATTCACCCCGTCAAACGACCCAAAAATAGAGCGACGTCCTGCCGATGCGCAGGCCGTGCTCAGAGGATTCCGCACATGTTTGGAGCTTTCCGTCGGTACTTTTCCACCGACCTTGCGATCGATCTCGGCACCGCCAACACCCTGATATTTGCCCGTAACAAGGGCATCGTGCTGGACGAGCCTTCGGTAGTCGCCATTCGCCACGAAGGCGGCCCCCACGGCAAGAAGGTGATCCAGGCCGTCGGCCGCGAGGCCAAGGCCATGCTCGGCAAGGTGCCCGGCAACATCGAGGCGATCCGCCCGATGAAGGACGGCGTCATTGCCGATTTCGTGATCACCGAGCAGATGATCAAGCAGTTCATCAAGATGGTGCACCCGCGCACGCTGCTCACGCCGAGCCCGCGCATCATCATCTGCGTGCCCTGCGGCTCGACCCAGGTCGAGCGCCGCGCCATCAAGGACGCGGCCGAGGCGGCAGGCGCCACCTCCGTCTACCTCATCGAAGAACCCATGGCCGCGGCCATCGGCGCGGGCCTGCCCGTCAGCGAAGCCTCGGGCTCGATGGTGGTGGACATCGGCGGCGGCACCACCGAAGTGGGCGTCATCTCGCTGGGCGGCATGGTCTACAAGGGCTCCGTGCGCGTCGGCGGCGACCGCTTCGACGAAGCCATCATCAACTACATCCGCCGCAACTACGGCATGCTGATCGGCGAGCCGACGGC
>JBGMOF010000051.1:0-28406 GCA_041424275.1 Variovorax sp. | reverse complement strand
CTGGCGGAGCAGGCGGGATTCGAACCCGCGGAGGGCTATTAACCCTCACACGCTTTCCAGGCGTGCGACTTAAACCGCTCATCCACCGCTCCAGCAGACCGAGATTCTAACCCGCTGCGGAGCCGGATTTTCCGGCCTGGACCATCCGCATGGCGGATGCGATCAGGGCAGCCGTTTCGCTCATGTTGCTTGGCACGATCAGTGTGGTCGTGGCATCGGCTGCCACTTTGCCGTACGCATCCACCGCACGCTCGGCGACCTTGAGTTGCACCGCCTGTTCACCGCCGGGTTGACGAATGGCCGCTGCCACGCGCTCGATGGCGAACGCAGTCGCGTCGGCCACAGCCGTGATGGCTGCGGCTTCGCCTTGCGCGTTGTTGATGGCGGCCTGCTTCTCGCCCTCAGAGCGCGCAATGAAGGCCTCACGTTCGCCAGTGGCGATGTTGATCTGCTCCTGGCGACGGCCTTCGGACGCTGCGATGAGTGCACGCTTGCCGCGCTCCGCGGTGATCTGTGCCTGCATGGCCAGCAGGATCTCCTTGGGTGGCGTCAGGTCCTTGATTTCGTAGCGAAGCACCTTCACGCCCCAGTTCAGCGCAGCCTCGTCGATCGCCGCAACCACCTGGGCGTTGATGATGTCGCGCTCCTCGAAGGTCTTGTCGAGTTCGAGCTTGCCGACCACGCTGCGAAGCGACGTTTGCGCGAGCTGCGTGACCGCCATGATGTAGTTGGAGGAGCCGTAGCTCGCGCGCATCGGATCCGTGACCTGGAAATACAGGATGCCGTCTACCTGCAATTGCGTGTTGTCGCGCGTGATGCAGATCTGGCTGGGCACATCAAGCGGGATTTCCTTCAGGCTGTGCTTGTAGGCAACCTTGTCGATGAAGGGAATCAGGAAGTTGGCGCCAGGCGTCATGGTCCCGTGGTACTTGCCGAGGCGCTCGCGCACCCATGCGTTCTGTTGCGGAACGAACTTCACCGACTGGCTGATGAAGATGATCGCGATGACGAGAATGACGAGGGGGACTGCGAGATCCATGGGCTGTTCCTTCTTGGGTTTGTTGTTCAGATCTTGTCGAGCACCAGGCGGCTGCCGATGACTTCGACCACGCGGTGCTCTCCCGTGCTGGTGGTGCTGCCCGCGCGCGGCACGACCGTCCATTGCGCGCCGCGATAGCGCACGGTCGCCGTGCCGTCCGTATTCCACACATCGACGAACACCTTCTCGCCGACATCGAGATTCACGTCGGGGTTGGAGCCGGCGGTCAGCGCAGCAGGCCGGCTGCGCCGGATCCAGTGCCAGACCATCACGGCACCCACGCCGACGAAGGAAGCCACGACCAGCTGCGCGGTGATGCCGGCGCCGAGGTGCGCCGCGATGGCCGCAGAGGCAAAGCCTGCGCTGAGCAACAACAGATAGACGGTGCCCGAGAGCAATTCGAGGACGATCGCTGCGCCTGCGATCAGCCACCAGACGGTGGAATTGGCCATGAAAGCTCCTCTTTGTCGTTTGATCTGCATTCTCCGACATGCCGACCGGCAGCCGACTTCTGAATTCCTTACACTTCGCGGCTCTTTTCCCGTCCGGGCCACGCACATGAAATTCCGCTTTCCGATCGTCATCATCGACGAGGACTTCCGCGCCGAGAACACCTCGGGGCTGGGCATTCGCGCACTTGCGCAAGCCATCGAAAGCGAGGGCTTCGAGGTGCTCGGCGTCACGAGCTATGGCGACCTGAGCCAGTTCGCGCAGCAACAGAGCCGCGCCAGCGCGTTCATCCTGTCGATCGACGACGAGGAGTTCACGCCGGGCCCCGACCTCGACCCGGCCGTGCTCAACCTGCGCAGCTTCATCGAGCAGGTGCGCCGCAAGAACGCCGAGGTGCCGATTTATATCTATGGCGAAACGCGCACCTCGCGCCACATCCCGAACGACATCCTGCGCGAGCTGCACGGCTTCATCCACATGTTCGAGGACACACCGGAATTCGTGGCCCGCCACATCATCCGCGAGGCCAAGAGCTACCTCGAAGGCGTGCAGCCGCCGTTCTTCAAGGCGCTGATCGACTATGCGGAGGACGGTTCGTACTCCTGGCACTGCCCGGGTCACTCGGGCGGCGTGGCATTCCTCAAGAGCCCGGTCGGCCAGATGTTCCACCAGTTCTTCGGCGAGAACATGCTGCGCGCCGACGTCTGCAACGCGGTGGAAGAACTCGGCCAGTTGCTCGACCACACCGGCCCCGTGGCGGCCAGCGAACGAAATGCGGCGCGCATCTTCAATGCCGACCACTGCTTCTTCGTGACCAACGGCACCAGCACCAGCAACAAGATGGTGTGGCACCACACGGTGGCGCCCGATGACGTGGTGGTGGTCGACCGCAATTGCCACAAGTCGATCCTGCACGCGATCATCATGACGGGCGCGATCCCCGTCTTCATGAAGCCCACGCGCAACCACTTCGGCATCATCGGTCCCATCCCGCAAAGCGAGTTCGAGCAGAGCGCGATCAAGGCGAAGATCAAGGCGAATCCGCTGCTCGCGCACGTCGACCCCGAGACCGTCAAGCCGCGCGTCATGACGCTTACGCAGTCGACCTACGACGGCGTGATCTACAACACCGAAACGATCAAGAGCATGCTCGACGGCTACGTCGACACCTTGCATTTCGACGAAGCCTGGTTGCCGCACGCGGCCTTCCATCCGTTCTACGGCGCCTATCACGCGATGGGCAAGCGCCGCGTCCGTCCGAAGGAAGCGCTCGTGTTCGCCACGCAGTCGACGCACAAGCTGCTGGCCGGCATCAGCCAGGCCAGTCATGTGCTCGTGCAGGACTCGCAGAACCGCGCGCTCGATCGCGATCTGTTCAACGAGGCCTACCTGATGCACTCGTCGACGAGCCCTCAATACGCAATCATCGCGAGCTGCGACGTCGCGGCCGCCATGATGGAGCCACCCGGCGGCACGGCGCTGGTGGAGGAGAGCATTCTCGAAGCGCTCGATTTCCGTCGCGCGATGCGCAAGGTCGAGGAAGAGTTCGGCCAGGACGAATGGTGGTTCAAGGTCTGGGGCCCCGAGAAGCTGGTCGAGGAAGGCATCGGGCGCGCCGAAGACTGGGTCATGAAGGGCGAGAAGGAAGGCAAGCGCAAGACCAAGAAGTCACCGCGCAACTGGCACGGCTTCGGCGACCTGGCCGACGGGTTCAACATGCTGGACCCGATCAAGTCGACCATCGTGACGCCGGGCCTCGACCTCGAGGGCAATTTCGCCGAGTCGGGCATCCCGGCCAGCGTGGTGACCAAGTTCCTCGCGGAACACGGCGTGATCGTGGAGAAGACCGGGCTCTACAGCTTCTTCATCATGTTCACCATCGGCATCACCAAGGGCCGCTGGAATACATTGCTCACGGCGCTGCAGCAGTTCAAGGACGACTACGCGCGCAACCAGCCGATGTGGCGAATCCTGCCGGAGTTCTGCCAGCAGCATCCCGGCTATGAAAAGCTGGGCCTTCGCGATCTGTGCCAGCACATCCACAAGCTGTATGCGCGCTACGACGTGGCGCGCCTCACCACCGAGATGTATCTGAGCGATCTCACGCCGGCCATGAAGCCGAGCGACGCGTTCGCGCACATCGCGCATCGCAAGACCGAGCGCGTGGAGATCGACCAGCTCGAAGGCCGTATCACCACCAGCCTCATCACGCCGTACCCGCCGGGCATTCCGCTGCTGATTCCGGGCGAGGTCTTCAACAAGAAGATCGTCGACTACCTGCGCTTCGCGCGCGAGTTCAACCGCGAGTGCCCTGGCTTCGAGACCGACATCCACGGCCTCGTCGCGCGCGTGGACGAGACGGGCAAGAAGGTCTACTTCGCGGATTGCGTGCGCGCTGCCTGACCGACGGGCCGGCCAATGCCGCCGGAACGGCTGTCAGGTGAGCATGCAGCGTTGCGCGCGCGCCAGGTAGTGCGAGAGCGGCGGCGTCGCCCGATCGGCCGCCTTGGCCACGTCGTCCCAGAGTCGAAGCGCTACGGCGTCGTTCGCATGTCGACGCGCGATGAAATCTTGCGCATCGTCCACCGTGAAGATGCCGCCTTGCAGTTCGAGGCTGCGTTTCGAGTCCGCCGAGAGGCTCTGCCAGTAATCCGGCCGCGTCGCGCACAGGTAACGCTTGGCATCGACGTGCCAACGGATCGCATCGAGCACACGCTCGCCGAACACGCCGCGCAGGAAGGGCAGGGCGAAATATTGATGCGCGTCGTCGATGCCGCGCAGCGTGGGCGACTCGCCCTGGTCGTTCAGCAGATGGCCCAGGTCGTGCAGCAACGCTGCCGTCACCAACTCGTCGTCGGCGCCGGCCTGTTCCGCCAGAAACGCCGTCTGTAGTGCATGTTCGAGTTGGGTGACGGGCTCACCGGCGTACTGTGCGGCGCCATGCCGTGCGAACAGTGTTTCGATGTCGTCGAGCGAAAGGGCCACGGTCAGACCTCGACCGGATCGACGAGGCCGCCGGACGTCGGGGCGCCGACCGCTGCCTGCTTTTGCTCGTAGTTGCGCAGCGTGCGCTCGCGGCTGTTCATCACGTGCTGGTACATCGCCTGGCCCGCCACCTCAGGCTCGCCCGCTGCAATGGCCTTGACGATCTGGCGATGTTCTCTCGAATAGACCGCCATCGACTCGCTCGTGAGGTTCTGCCGACGAAAGAGCGAGAGCTCGTTGACCAGCTTGCGGTAGGTGGCTGTGAGCTTCGCATTGCCCGCGAGCTCCAGGAGCCGGTCGTGGAATCTGAGATTGAAGCGGTGGTAGTCCTGCGCGTTGCCGGCTTTCACCGCCTGGTCCATGGCGTCGGTGAGTTGCCGCAGCTCCCGGACCTCCTTCGTGCCCAGGCCCGCGGCCAGCTTGCGCCCCACATACAGGTCCATGACGGCCCGAACCTCGAAGATCTCCAATGCCTCCTCGATGGGCACATGGCGGACGAACACGCCGCGGTTCTTCTCGGTCTGGACGAGGCCGGCTTCCTCCAGCATGCGAAAAGCTTCGCGCACCGGGCCACGCGAAACGCCCAATTGGTCGGCGAGGGTCGATTCGGTGAGCTTGGCGCCGGAATCGAGCTCGCCCTCCAGGATCATCCGTTCGATCTCGGACTGCACCAGATTGGCGAGCGAGTGGCTCTGAAGCTGTGCGATTGCGGGGTTGGATGAGAGCTTCTTGGGCATATAGGAATCGTAGGGAGGTCGCTGCAGATTGTCTACGATCTGCAAAAGACAGTAAACGATCGTTCGGACCGGGCCCCGATTTTGCTTGAGCGATGTGTCACGAAGATGTCGTCTCGTGCCGCCACAGTTCCCTCTTTCGAAACAGGAGTCCCCGTTCATGAAGTACGCGAAATCTCTGGTGGCCGCCGTCCTCGGCCTTGTCGTCGCCACCGGTGCGCTGGCGCAGAAGACACAGCTGACCGTCTACACAGCACTGGAAACCGACCAGTTGAAGGCCTACCAGGAGGCCTTCAACAAGATCGAGCCCAACATCGAGATCAAGTGGGTGCGCGACTCCACCGGCGTCGTCACCGCGAAGCTGCTCGCCGAGAAGGCCAACCCGCAGGCCGACGTGATCATGGGCGTGGCCGCGACGAGCCTCGCACTGTTCGAGCGCAACGGCATGCTCGAGCCCTATGCGCCCTTGAACCTCGACGCGATCATGCCGGCCTACCGCGACAAGAAGTCGCCGCCGGCCTGGTTCGGCATGGACGTCTTCGGTGCGGTGGTGTGCTTCAACACGGTCGAAGCCAAGAAAAAGAACATCCCGATTCCGACGACCTGGAAGGACTTGACCAAACCCGAGTTCAAGGGCCAGGTCGTGATGCCGAACCCTGCGTCGTCCGGCACTGGCTACCTGGACGTGGTGTCGTGGCTGCAGCTGTGGGGCGACGACGGCGGCAAGGGTGGCGGATGGAAGTACATGGATGCGCTGCACGAGAACATCGGGCAGTACACCCACTCCGGCTCCAAGCCCTGCAACATGGCAGCCGCAGGCGAATACGTGGCCGGCGTGTCGTTCGAATACCGCGGCCACACAAACAAGGCCAAGGGCGCACCGATCGAGCTCGTGTTCCCGAAGGAAGGCCTGGGCTGGGACCTGGAAGGCTTCGCCATCTACAAGGGCACGAAGAAGCTCGAAGCCGCCAGGAAGCTGGCCGACTGGGCATCGTCCAAGGACGCCATGATCCTGTACGGCAAGAACTTTGCCATCACGGCACAACCCGGCGTCGCGCCGAAGCTCGCGAACATCCCCGCGGACTACGAGTCGCGACTGATCAAGCTCGACTTCGACAAGGCGGCTGCGAGCCGCGAGCGCACCCTTGCCGAATGGTCGAAGCGCTACGACGCCAAGAGCGAAGCCAAAAAGTGATCGTACGGACGACTGCGTGAGCGAAAAGGCCTACCTCGAACTGCGAGGCATCCAGAAGCGTTTCGGGGCCTTCACAGCGCTGGATGACATCGACCTGTCGATCCGCCGAGGCGAGTTCGTCTGCTTCCTGGGGCCGTCCGGCTGCGGGAAGACCACGCTGCTCAGGATCATCGCCGGGCTGGAGACGCAGACCGCGGGCCGCATCCTCCAGGGGGACCGCGACATTTCCGTGCTGCCGCCCGCGGAGCGCGACTACGGGATCATGTTCCAGTCGTATGCGCTGTTTCCCAATCTCACGGTGGCGCAGAACGTCGGCTACGGGTTGGTCAACCGCAGGCAGACGCGCGCGCAGATTGCGCCGCGCGTCGACGAACTGCTTGCGCTGGTCGGCTTGCCGGGCAGCGGCGCCAAGTACCCCGCGCAGATGTCCGGCGGCCAGCAGCAACGCATCGCCCTGGCGCGCGCGCTCGCGACGTCGCCCGGCCTGTTGCTGCTGGACGAACCGCTCTCTGCGCTCGACGCGATCGTGCGCGTGCATCTGCGCAACGAGATCCGCTCGCTGCAACGCGAATTGGGCGTGACCACCGTGATGGTCACGCACGACCAGGAAGAAGCGCTCTCCGTGGCCGACCGCATCGTGGTGATGAACCACGGAGTCATCGAGCAGGTCGGGACGCCGCTGGAGGTGTACCGCGAGCCGGCATCGCCTTTCGTCGCCGACTTCGTGGGCAAGGTGAACCGGCTCCATGCGGTGGCGGAGGGCGATCACTGGTTCCGCTGCGGCGAGAAGCGCCTGCGCTGCACCGCCGGCACCGGTGCAGATTTCCGGGCGGGACGCGAGGTCGCGCTTTACCTCCGACCGGAAGACCGCGTGGTCGGTGCGAACGTGCACGACGACGATCCGCTGTGCTGCACAGGCACCGTGCGGCACATCGAGTTCCTCGGCGGCAACTGTCTCGCCGAGGTCGAGGTCGACGGCATCCCGGGACAGCCCTTGCAGTTGCAGTATTCGCTCAACCAGATGGATGAGTTCAGCGTGCGCGAGGGCGCCAGCGTCCGTTTCGCGCTCCGCGCCGATCGGCTCCGCGTGTTTGCCGCGGTGGGCGAGACGTCATGAACGCGATGGCGGCGGCGGTGCGAGGCGCGCCGCTCAGGCAGCGCCTGCATTGGAGCGATCGGCTGGCGAACCTGGCGCTGCTGGGCACGGTCGGGTTGCTGTGCATCGGGCTCATCGCGCCGCTGCTGCTGATCCTCTCGAAAGCGCTCGACACGACCGAAGGCGCAACGGCATCGGGCACCAGCGCCTTTGTCGCCTATCTCGCATCGCCTGCGCTGCTGCAGAGCCTGTGGCACAGCGTCTGGGTGTCGATGCTCGTCACCGCCATCGTCGTACCGCTCGCTTTCACCTTCGCGTATGCGTTGACGCGCAGCTGCATGCCATTCAAGCCGCTGTTGCGTACCATCACGCTGCTGCCGCTGCTCGCGCCTTCGCTGCTGTCGGCGATCTCGCTGATCTACTGGTTCGGCAACCAGGGCATGGCGAGGGATTTCTGGCTGTCGCTCGGGTTCAGCGGCATCTACGGTGCGCCGGGCATCGTGCTGGCGGAATGCTTCGCGGCGTTCCCGCATGTCCTGATGATCCTGGTGACCGCGCTCACGCTGGCTGACGCCCGGCTCTACGAGGCGGCCGATGCACTCGGTACCAGTACCTTGCGCAAGTTCTTCACCATCACGCTGCCGGGCGCGAAATACGGCTTGATCTCCGGCGCGCTGGTGTGCTTCACGCTGGTCATCACCGACTTCGGGATTCCGAAGGTGGTCGGTGGCAACTTCAACGTCCTGGCGACGGACGTCTTCAAGCTCGTGATCGGGCAGCAGGACTTCCAGCGGGGCGCGGTGGTGGCGTTGCTGCTGCTCGCGCCGGCGGCGTTGACCTTCGGCATCGACTACCTGGTGCAGCGCAAGCAGACGGCCACGCTGACTGCGCGCGCGGTCGCGTTGGTGCCGCGCCCTGCGCGCGGCTTCGATGCGGCGATGACGCTCTACTGCATGCTCATCGTGGGGCTCATGCTGGCAATGTTCCTGATGGCGGTGTTCGCATCGTTCGCCACGCTGTGGCCCTATAACCTAACGCCGAGCTTCACGCACTACGTGTCGGGGCTCGTCGACGCGGAGCTTGGCGACGCGATGATCAACAGCCTCAAGCTGGCGGCGTGTACCGCGGTCATCGGCACCGTCGTCGTGTTCATCGGCGCGTACCTGCTGGAGAAAACACGCGGCCTCGACTGGGCGCGACCGCTGGTTCGGCTCATGGCGATGCTACCGATGGCCGTGCCGGGTCTGGTGCTCGGTCTCGGCTACATCTTCTTCTTCAACGCGCCGTCGAATCCACTCAACGTCATGTATCAGACGCTGCCGTTGCTGGTGCTCTGCACGATCGTTCACTTCTACACGACCGGCCATCTGACGATGGTGACCGCGCTCAAGTCGATCGATCCGGAATTCGAGGCCGTCTCGGCGTCGCTCAAGGTGCCGTTCTACAAGACCTTCTGGCGCGTCACGCTCCCGATCTGCCTGCCCACGCTGCTCGACGTCTCGCGCTACTTCTTCATCAACGCGATGACGACGATCTCCGCAGTGGTGTTCCTGTACTCGCCCGACACCAAGCTGGCCTCGGTCGCGATCCTGAACCTCGACGAGGCCGGCGACACCGGCCCCGCTGCCGCGATGGCCGTGCTGATCGCGGCCACCTCTGCGGTGGTGACGCTGCTGTACATGGCGCTCGGCAAGCTCGTGGATCGGCGAACCCAGGCGTGGCGCACTCCTTCCCGATGAACATCATGACTTCCAGAGACAACCTTCCATCCTTCGATCTGATCGTCGTCGGCGCCGGCATCGTCGGGCTGGCGCATGCGTACACCGCCGCACGGCGCGGCCTCAGGGTGTGCGTGGTCGAACGAGACGCGGCATGCGTCGGCGCGTCGATTCGCAACTTCGGCTTCATCACCGTCACGGGGCAGGGCGCCGGCGACACCTGGCGCCGCGCCCGCCGCGCGCGTGAGGTTTGGGGTGAACTGGCGCCGCTGGCGGGCATACCCGTTCTGCACCATGGGCTGTACCTCACCGCGTTCCGGCCGCACGCGCTCACGGTGCTCGAGGAATTCATGGCCACCGACATGGCCGTCGGGTGCGAATTGCTCGATACGGCCGAAGCCGCGCACCGTGCCCCGGTGCTCCACCTCGACGGTGCACAAGGCGTGCTCTACAGCCCGCACGAAATGCGGGTCGAGTCGCGCACCGCCATCGGCCGGCTCGCAGCCTGGCTGGCGGAGTCACTGGGCGTCGTGTTCCGCTTCAACGAGGCCGTGCTCGAAGTCGCCACGCCGCGCGTGCGGACGTCTCGCGGCGTGATTCATGGCGAGCGCGTCGCGGTCTGCACCAACACCGACCTCAACGGGCTTTTCGCGGACCGGCTCACACCGCACGACCTGCGCCTGTGTCTCCTGCACATGCTGCGCGTGCAGCCGGAAGCGGGCTTCAAGTTGCCGGGATCGGTCATGGCCGACCTGAGCCTGGTGCGCTATCACGGCTACAGCAAGTTGCCGGCGGCCGCGAAACTCCTACAGCAGATCCAGCAGGAGGAGGGCGAATCGCTGGACAACGGCATCCACCTGATCGTGGTGCAGAGTGCCGACGGCTCGCTCGTCGTCGGCGATTCGCATCACTACGGCGCCGCACCCGAGCCGTTCGCCGACGAGCGCGTCGATGAGCTCATCCTCGAACACCTGCACAAGACGCTCAAGCTGCAGCAATCCCGCGTGAGCGAGCGCTGGGTCGGCATCTATCCCTCTTCCGCCACCACCGACTGCCTGATCGACAAGCCGGACGACGCCACGCGTGTCGTCCTTGTCACGAGTGGCACGGGTGCGAGCACGGCCTTCGGCATTGCCGAAGAAGTCTTCGCCGCCTGGTAGTTCTTTTTTTTCGAGAGACCCTCCCATGACCTCATCCCCCGTGTCCCTGCAAGCCGTCGTGTTCGACTGGGCGGGCACCATCATCGACTTCGGCTCCTGCGCACCCATGGGCGCCTTCGTCAGGCTTTTCAAGAAGTTCGGCATCGACCTCACGATCGACGAGGCGCGCGGACCGATGGGCATGGCGAAATGGGACCACATCCAGGCGCTCGGAAAGTTGCCGCGCATCGCGGCGCAGTGGGAAAAGGTTCACGGCAAGGCGGTCAGCGATGCCGACGTCGATCACCTCTACGAAGTCTTCACGCCCATGAACGCCGCGGTGGTGGCGGATTTCGCGGACTTCATTCCCGGCGCTGTGGCCATGGTCGACACTTTGCGCGCGCGCGGCCTGAAGATCGGCTCCACCACGGGCTACAACCGGCCGATCATGGACATCGTCACGCCGATCGCGGCGGCCGGCGGCTACGCGCCCGACAACCTGGTGTGTGCGGGTGACCTGGCGGCCGGCCGCCCATCGCCGCTGATGATGTACCGCACCTTTGCCGACCTGGGCGTGTGGCCGCCCGCGAGCGTCGTCAAGGTCGACGATACGGGCGTCGGCATCGAGGAGGGCCTTCACGCCGGCACCTGGACCGTCGGCCTCGCGATCAGTGGCAACGCAGTGGGCTTGCCGCTCGCCGAATGGCAGGCGCTGAGCGCAGCGGAGCAGCAGGGGCTCCGTGTGGCGGCCACCGCCAGGCTCGAGGCCGCGGGTGCGCACTACGTCATCGACAGCGTGGCCGACCTTGCACCCGTGCTCGCCGACATCGAAACGAAACTGAGCCGGGGGCTGTTGCCCTGACTGGAAACAGCATCCACGCGCTGAATGCGCGAATCTGATCTGGCGCTTGCTGCGTATCGAATGCAGCCGTCGCGTTTTGCGGCGGTTCCATTCAACGACGAAGGAGCTTTCCATGCAGATCAAACCCAGCCGCCTCGCAGCCGCAACCCTGGCTGTGGCACTCACCGCAGGCGCCTTCAGCGCGATGGCCAAGGACGTCATGGTGGGTGGTGCGCCGATGTCGCCGACCAAGGACATCATCGACAACGCCGTCAACTCCAAGGACCACACCACGCTGGTCGCCGCCGTCAAGGCAGCCGGCCTGGTCGACACGCTCAAGGGCCCGGGTCCGTTCACCGTTTTCGCGCCGACCAACAAGGCCTTCGCAGCGCTGCCTGCCGGCACCGTCGACACCCTGCTCAAGCCGGAAAGCAAGGACGCCCTGACCGGCGTGCTGACCTACCACGTGGTCTCGGGCAAGCTCGACGCAGCCGAGCTCAAGAAGGAAATCAAGGCCGGCAAAGGCTCAGCCGAACTCAAGACGGTCGCCGGCGGCATGCTGATCGCCAAGACCAAGGGCAACAAGATCACCCTGACCGACGAGAAGGGCGGCACCGCCACGGTGACCATTCCCAACGTGTACCAGTCGAACGGCGTGATCCACGTGGTCGACAAGGTCCTGCTGCCCAAGTAAGCAGCACCGGCCCGGTGCCTTCTCAGGAAGGCATGTCGGGCCGAGCCCTCAGGAACCGCGCAAACCTCGGCACACCGCCGGGGTTTGTGCCGTTGTAGCGGTAGGTGACCCAACTGCCGACGGCCGGCGGATTGTCGCGGTCGGCATCGCTGAAGCCGCTGCCCAGCTTGAAGCGGCGGCCTTCGGGCGACTCGACCCAGAGCGCACCCATTCGCCCCTCGTGCCGGCCCTTGCCGGGCACCATCGACAGCACACGTGCCTCGCCGTCGTCGAAAGGCTTGAACTTGAGCAGCGCCGCGCTGCGTTCGCCGCGGTACATCGAGCTGCCCTTGTGCAGCATCAACCCTTCGCCGCCGAGCCTGGTCGTCTTGTCGAGCAATGCCTGCAGGTCGTCGTGCGTGGTTGCGCGCTGTTGCGCCACAGGCACGAGCCAGGGCGCGACGACGATCGGCAGCAGTTTGCGCAGAGCGCTGAGACGCGCAGTGAAGTCGCCGGGCTGGGCCGGCAGATCGAACACCATGAACCGCATTTCGCGCCAGGCCGCTTCGTTCGGTGTCTGGCTCCGGACGGTCGACACCGCATGCGCGAACCGGCCGCGGCCGGCCCAAAGCTCACCGTCCATGGGGATCGCAGGAAAGCCGGTCGTGAACCAAGCCGGGGCGATCACGCGTTCGCCTCCCCGGGTCCACAACTGC
This sequence comes from Variovorax sp., assembly GCA_041424275.1. Classification (GTDB taxonomy): domain Bacteria; phylum Pseudomonadota; class Gammaproteobacteria; order Burkholderiales; family Burkholderiaceae_C; genus Variovorax. The sequence goes on along the minus strand of JBGMOF010000051.1, from coordinate 15,820 downwards.
TTGCCGTCCCAGTAGCCACGCGCGCCGTCGTACTTCTCGCTGACCCAGTAGTCGTCAAGCGACATGCCGCGCTGGTAGACATCGGCCAGCATCAGCGCCGGCGCCGCGTCGCGTGCCAGGGCAAGCTCTGCCGCCGTCACGGCCAACGCCGCGACGAGCCAGGATCTGCGGTTCAGCACTTCGCTGGAAACGCTCAGGTGGCGGTTTCGGCGATACCGCCGACCACGTTGCTGAAGCCGCCGTCGACGTAGGTGATCTCGGCCGTCACGCCGCTGGCGAGGTCGCTCAACAGGAAGGCCGCCACGTTGCCGACTTCTTCGATGGTGACGTTGCGTCCGATCGGCGAGGCTTGCGCCACCGCCGACAGCATCTTGCCGAAGCCCTGGATGCCGCTGGCGGCCAGCGTCTTGATCGGGCCGGCGCTGATGCCGTTCACGCGCATGCCCTTGGGCCCCATCGACGCGGCCATGTACCGCACCGAGGCCTCGAGCGAGGCCTTGGCCAGGCCCATCGTGTTGTAGTTGGGCAGCACCCGCAACGCACCGAGATAGGTGAGCGTGAGCAAGGCCGATTTTTCGTTGAGGTAGGGCAGGGCGGCGCGAGCCATGGCCGGGAAGCTGTACGCGCTGATGTCGTGCGCGATCTTGAAACCCTCGCGCGACAAGCCTTCGAGAAAGTCGCCCGCGATTGCCTCGCGTGGGGCGAAGCCGATGCTGTGCACGAATCCGTCGAACTTCGGCCAAGTTTGCGAGAGATCGGTGAAGAGCCTTTCGATCTGCGCGTCGTCACCCACGTCGCAATCGAAAATGAGCTTGGAGCCGAAGTCGGCCGCAAACTCGGTGGTGCGGTCCTTGAAACGTTCGCCGACGTAGCTGAACGCGAGTTCCGCGCCCTGCTGATGACAGGCCTTGGCGATGCCGTAAGCGATCGAACGGTTGCTGAGCACGCCTGTGATCAACAGTTTTTTGCCGGTGAGAAAGCCCATAAATTTGCCTCCGATGAATCTTGTGCAGAATTCTCGCATGCGATGTTGGCTGCTTTGTGTGTTGGCTCTTCTAGCGGCCCCCTCGTGGGCCGCGTATGCCTACGCGCAGTTCGGTGACATCAAGTACCCGGAAGGCTTCACGCATTTCGACTATGTGAACCCCGACGCACCCAAGGGTGGCGAACTGCGCATGGTGCCGCCCTTCGCGGTCACCAACTTCGACAAGTTCAATCCGTTCACGCTGAAGGGCACGGCGCCGGCGCGCATCGGCGAGCTGATGTTCGAGAGCCTGTTGACCGGCAATTCCCAGGAGCCGACCACCGCCTACGGACTGCTGGCCGAAGACGTGGAGGTCGCGCCGGATCTGCTGTCCGCCACGTTCCGCCTGCGGTCCGACGCGCGATTCAACAATGGTTCGCCGGTGCTGGCCAGCGACGTCGTGTATTCGTTCGAGACGCTCATCGGCAAGTTGGCGGCGCCGCAGTTCCGCACCATCTATGCCGAAGTCAAACGGGCGGTCGCGGTGAGCGAACGCACCGTGCGCTTCGAGTTCGCCAGCCCGAACCGCGAGTTGCCGCTGGTGGTCGGCGGCATGCCGGTCTTCAGTCGGGCGTGGGGCGGCGGCAAGCCGTTCGACCAGATCACCGGCGAAGTGCCGATCGCATCAGGCCCGTACAAACCGTCGAGCGCGCAACTCGGGCGCGACATCACCTATGTGCGCGACCGCAAGTATTGGGGCGCTCAGCTTCCGGTGCGCAAGGGTCTCTACAACTTCGACCGACTGGTTTTCAAGCTATACCTGGACGAGACCGCGCGCTTCGAAGGCCTGAAGGCGGGAGAGTTCGACCTCATGCGCGAGTTCATCTCGCGCAACTGGGCGCGGCAATACCAGGGCAAGGTCTTCGATTCAGGACAAGTGAAGAAGCAGGTGTTCGTCCACAACAACCCGGGCGACTTTCAGGGTTACGTCTACAACCTGCGCAACCCCAAATTCCAGGACATCCGGGTACGCCAGGCCATCGGACTTGCGATGGACTTCGAATGGCTGAACCGCCAGCTGTTCTACGGGCTCTACAAGCGGGTCGAGGGCTACTTTCCCAACAGCGACTTTCACGCTTCCGGGGTGCCGACGCCTGAGGAGCTCGCGCTGCTCGAGCCTTTGCGCAAGTCGCTGCGGCCCGAAGTCTTCGGCACGGCGGTCAAGTCGCCGAGCACGTTGCCGCCATCGAGTCTTCGCGACAACTTGCGCCAGGCCCAGCAACTCCTTGCGCAGGCGGGTTGGACTTACCGCGACGGCGCGCTTCGCAATGCAAAGGGCGAGCCGTTCGAGATCGAAATGCTGAACAACCAGCCGTCGCTGCTTCGCGTGATCACGCCACTGCAGACCTCGTTGGGCAAGCTCGGCATCCAGCTGCGGGTGCGCACCGTTGACGGTTCGCTGTACCAGCAGCGCATGGACAACTTCGAGTTCGAGATGACGTCGCTGCGGTTGCCGGGCAGCACTGCACCCGGCGGCGAGATGTACGAGTTCTACGGATCGAAGGCGGCGACGACCAACGGCTCGGCCAACCTGTGGGGCATCTCGGATCCGGCAGTCGACGCGTTGCTGCAGAAGATCGTGCAAGCCACGACGCGGCTCGAACTGACAGCGGCGATGCGATCGCTCGATCGTGTGCTGTCGCACGGTCACTATTCGATCCCGCAATGGACCAGCGACACCTTCCTGGTCGGCTACCGTCCGGCCGGATTCGTGTTGCCGAAGGTAATCCCGCCTTATTACCAGCCCGACACCTGGGCCATGTCGACCTGGTGGGCGTCGCCCGCGAACAAGTAACCCATGGTCAGCTACATCCTCAAACGCCTGCTGCTAATGGTGCCGACGCTGTTCGGCGTGCTGCTGCTGACGTTCGTCGTGATCCAGTTCGTGCCGGGTGGTCCGGTGGAGCAGATGGTGTCGCAATTGCAGGGCCGCGATTCCGGCGGTGAGCGTGCGGCCTCCAGTGGCTCGGGTTATCGCGGTCGCCAGGGGCTGGATGCCAAGCGCGTCGAGGAGATCCGCCAGCTTTATGGCTTCGACAAGCCTCCGGTCGAACGCTTCTGGCTGATGCTGAAGTCGTTCGCGCGCTTCGACCTCGGACAAAGCTTCTACCAACGCAAGGACGTCTGGCAGTTGGTGAAAGAGAAGATGCCGGTGTCGATCAGTCTCGGACTGTGGACCTTCTTCATCAGTTACCTGATCGCCGTTCCGCTCGGCGTCGCCAAGGCGGTGCGCGCGGGCTCGCGCTTCGACTTCTTGACCACGCTGCTCGTCCTGGTCGGCTACGCCATCCCCGGCTTCGTGCTGGGCGTCGCGTTGCTGGTGGTGTTCGGCGGGCAGTTGCAGTGGTTTCCGCTGCGCGGACTCACGTCGTCGAACTGGGAAGCGATGGGCTGGGGCGCCCGCATCGTCGACTATCTGTGGCACATCGCGCTGCCGATCACGGCGATGGTGCTGGGAAGCTTCGCGGTCACGGCCATGCTGACGAAGAACTCGTTCCTCGAAGAAATCCGCAAGCAATATGTGCTCACCGCCCGCGCCAAGGGCCTGGCCGAACGCCACGTGCTGTGGAAGCACGTGTTCCGCAATGCGCTCATCCCGATCATCACGGGCTTTCCGGCGGCGTTCATTGGCGCTTTCTTCACCGGCTCACTGCTCATCGAGACGCTGTTCTCGCTCGATGGTCTCGGCCTCCTGAGCTACGAGAGCGTGATCCGGCGCGACTACCCCGTGGTGCTCGGCACGCTCTATCTCTTCACGCTGATCGGGCTCGTGACCAAGCTGATCAGCGACCTCTGCTACGTGTGGGTCGATCCGAGGGTGAAGTTTGACTAGCGCGCCGCCCATGTCGGTCTCTCCCGGCCGGCGCGCCTGGCGCCGATTCCGGCGCAACCCGCTGGGCTTCTGGAGCCTGATCTTGTTCAGCGTGCTGGTGGTTTTGAGCCTGTTCGCGGAAGTGCTGTCGACCGACAAGCCGCTGGTCGTTCGCTACGAAGGCCAGACGTACTTCCCGGTGCTGCGCGACTATGCCGAGAAGACCTTCGGTGGCGACTTCGAAACGCCCGCCGACTACCTCGACCCGTTCATCCGGGAACGCATCACGGCGGGCAAGAACTGGGCGGTTTACGCGCCGAATCCTTACGGCCCGAAAACGCTGAACTATTTCGCGAAGTTTCCCAACCCTTCGGCACCCTCGCGCGACAACCTCCTGGGCACCGACGACCGCGGGCGCGACCTGTTGGCGCAGCTGGTCTACGGCTTCAGGGTCAGCGTGCTGTTCGCACTGGCATTGACCGTCATCGGGGTGCTGCTCGGCATCGTAACGGGTGCGGTGCAGGGTTTCTTCGGCGGCAAGACCGATCTCGCGTTCCAGCGCTTCATCGAAATCTGGGGGTCGATGCCTGAGCTGTACCTGCTCATCATCTTCAGCGCCATCTTCGCGCCGAGCGTCGCCTTGCTGCTCGTGTTGCTGAGCTTGTTCGGCTGGATGGGCCTGTCGGATTACGTGCGCGCCGAGTTCCTGCGGAACCGCCAGATGGACTACGTGCGGGCGGCCCGCGCGCTGGGCGTCGGCAACCTGCAGATCATGTGGCGTCATATCCTGCCCAACAGCATGACGCCGGTCGTCACCTTTCTCCCGTTTCGCATGAGCGCGGCGATCCTGGCGCTGACTTCGCTCGACTTCCTGGGCCTGGGCGTGCCGCCGGGCACGCCATCGCTCGGGGAACTGCTGAGCCAGGGCAAAGCCAATATCGACGCCTGGTGGATCTCGTTGTCGACCTTTGCGGTGCTGGTGATCACGCTGATGCTGCTGACCTTCATGGGCGACGCACTGCGCGATGCCCTCGACCCCCGAAAGATGGACAAGTGACCACGCCGCTGCTCGATGTGAATGGCTTGCATGTCGCGTTCGGCGGCAAGGAGGTGGTGCACGGCATCGACTTCCATATCGCCGCCGGCGAGAAGCTCGCCTTGGTCGGCGAGTCCGGTTCGGGCAAGACCGTAACCGCGCTCTCGCTGCTGCGGCTGGTGCAGAACGCGGACTTGGCGGGCGTGGCCCGCCTGTGGGACGCGCACGCCGGCCAGGGCACGCGCGACCTGCTGTCGATTCCCGAGCCACAGCTGCGCGGCATTCGCGGCAAGGAGATCGCGATGATCTTCCAGGAGCCGATGACCGCACTCAATGCGCTCTACAGCGTCGGCGACCAGATCGCCGAGGTGCTCGAGCTGCATGAAGGCCTGTCCAAGCGCGACGCGCTCGCTGCCGCGGTGCAACTGCTCGCCGACACCGGTATCCCGGAACCCGAACGTCGGGCGAGCGCGTTGCCGCACCAGTTGTCCGGCGGCCAGCGCCAGCGCGCCATGATCGCCATGGCGCTCGCCTGCAAGCCGCGCCTTTTGCTCGCCGACGAGCCGACCACCGCACTCGACGTGACGGTGCGCGCGCAGATCCTCGCACTCCTCGCCGACCTCCAGCGCAAGCATGGCATGGCGGTGTTGCTCATTACGCACGACCTGAACCTCGTGCGCCGTTTCGCGGACCGCGTGGCGGTCATGGATAACGGACACATCGTGGAGCAGGGTGACGTCGAGGCGGTGTTCAGTGCGCCGCAGAACCCTTACACCCGCAAGCTGATCGACAGCCACCCGATGCGTGACGTGGCGCCGGTGCCAGCGGGCAGCGCGGCGCCGGTGCTCGAAGCCAGGGGCCTGCGCGTGAGCTACCCCGTGCCGAAACCGGGCGTTGCCGGTTGGTTCTCCAAGGGTGCGTTCATGGCCGTCCAGGGCGCCGACTTGCGCATCGCACCCGGCGAGACGCTGGGCGTGGTTGGCGAATCGGGCTCGGGCAAGTCGACGCTGGCGCTCGCCGCGCTTGGCTTGCTGCCGCACGAAGGCACGCTCGAAGTGAACGGCCAGCGCTGGGCGGCGAGCACGACGGCCGACCGCGCGTTGCGCCGCGCGATGCAGGTCGTGTTCCAGGACCCGTTCTCGTCGCTCTCGCCGCGTCTGACGGTCGAGCAGATCGTGGGCGAAGGGCTGCGCGTGCATGCGCCGGAGCTCGACGCCGCGGCCCGGCGGGCACGCAGCCTTTTGGCGCTGGCCGACGTCGGTCTCACAGAGGCGCAGTTTCCGGCGTTGCTTGACCGTTACCCGCATGAGTTCTCGGGCGGTCAGCGCCAGCGGCTGGCCATTGCACGGGCCTTGATCGTCGATCCGCAGTTGCTGGTGCTGGACGAACCCACCAGCGCGCTCGATGTGACGATTCAAAAACAGGTGCTGGGGCTGCTGCAGCGGCTTCAACGCGAACGCGGGTTGAGCTACCTCCTCATCACGCACGACGTCGAGGTCATTCGCGCGATGGCGCACCAGGTGATCGTGATGAAAGACGGCGCGATTCTCGAGAGCGGCCCGGTCGGGCAGGTGCTCGACACACCCGAGAATCCATACACGCAGAAGCTTGTGGCGGCCGCGCAGCTGGATTAAAAAAGAAGAAAGAAGCGATGGCGACTCTGGAGGAAGACAACCGGCGCGGTGCCTGGCGCGCCGCGCTCGCATGCATGGTGACGCTTGCGGTGGCGATGGGACTGGGCCGCTTCGCTTTCACCCCGATGCTTCCGGTCATGCTGCACGAAGGCAAGCTGGAGCTGCAGGCCGGCGGCGTGCTGGCGTCGCTCAACTACCTGGGTTATTTCGTCGGTGCCGTCAGCTGCGCCTTCATCAAGGTTAGGCCCGCCACCATGGTGCGCGGTGGACTGGCTGCGACGGCGGCGTTGTTGCTGGGAATGGGTTTACTCCACAGTTTCACGGCCTGGGGCGCGTTGCGCGCGGCAGCCGGCGTCATGAGCGCCTGGGTGTTCGTGTTCGCGTCCGGCTGGGGCCTGCGTCGCCTGGCTGAGACCAATGCTCCGGCGCTAGGCGGTGTGATCTACACCGGTCCCGGCATCGGCATCGCGGTGACTGGCCTGCTCGGCGGTGCGGTGGGCCGCTGGGGGTCGGAAGCCGGATGGATCGGCTTCGGGATCGTCGCCATCGTTTTGATCGCGTTGATCTGGCGGGTGTTCGACGACGGCCCGCCGACACTTGCCGCGACCGCGGCGACTGCCGTGGCAACTCCGACCGCAGACGAATCGGCTTCGGCGCGCCGCGACGCCTTCTGGCTGGTCGCGCTCTACAGCCTGGCTGGATTCGGCTACATCATCACCGCCACGTTCCTGCCGGTGATCGCGCGCCAGGCGCTGCCGGGCTCCTTGTGGCCGGACTACTTCTGGCCGCTCTTCGGCGCAGCCATCATTCCCGGGGCGCTGATCGGTGCGCGGGCGCCGAGCCACTGGGACAACCGGCTGCTGATGGCGTGCGCGTATGCGTTGCAGGCGACCGGCGTGATGCTGTCGGTCGTGTGGCCGACCATCGTCGGCTTCGGGATCGGCAGCCTCTTGCTGGGCATGCCATTCACCGCGATCACGCTGTTCGCGGTCCGCGAGGCGCGCCGGCTGCGCGGCAACCACGCCGCCGGGCTGATCGGGTATGCGACGGCCGCCTACGGCGTGGGGCAGATCCTGGGACCGCTTTTTGCAGCGCCGCTGGCCCAGCGCACCGGGTCGTTCGCCGGCCCACTGCTGGTCGCTGGCGCGGTCCTGGCGTTGGGATCGGCACTTTTCGTGCTTGTCTGGGCCCGATCGCGCCGCCACATCACCCTTTGACAGCGGACAAACCCTTTATTTGTCACAGGAAAAGCATATAATCCGAGGCTCACGACCAAACGGGCGGGTACCAACCGCCCGTTTTTTTTGGTCTATGCATTTCTGATGAGGCATTTTCGAACACGTGGCATTGCAGCAAACAGTGGAACAAACCGTAGCCGGACTCGGTTACGACCTGGTCGAGATCGAAAGATCGGCCGGTGGATTGCTGCGCGTCACGATTGATTTGCCGTGGACCGCCCCCAGTTCAGAGGCTGCGGTGGGCGCACCCGAGCCGGCGGTCACGGTAGAGGATTGCGAGAAGGTCACGCGGCAGTTGCAGTTCGCGCTGGAGGTCGATGGTGCCGAATACAAGCGGCTTGAAGTGTCGTCGCCAGGCATCGACAGGCCGTTGCGCCATGAGCAGGATTTCGAGCGTTTCGTCGGCGAGGTGATCGACCTGACGCTCAAGGCGCCCATGGGCGCGGCAGCCGGCACGCTGGTGTCGGCCACACGCAAGAAGTTTCGCGGCACGCTGGAGCGAGCCGAAGCAGGTGGATGGCAAATCGTCTGGAGCGATGAGCCCAAAACCAAGCCAGGACAAAAAGTGAGCAAGAAGCGCGAGCCGGCCCCGTTGCAGGCGCTCGGCTTCGCATTGGACGAGCTGCGTGACGCGCGGCTCGCGCCGATTGTGGATTTCAAGGGTCGCAAGGCCCGCACCGCAGGTGCCGCCGAAGGTGGCGCCGATACCGGTTTGCCGGATTGAACGAGGAGCTAGGTGGCATGAATCGCGAAATGTTGATGTTGGTGGATGCGATCTCGCGCGAGAAGAACGTCGAACGCGACGTGGTCTTCGGCGCAGTCGAATCCGCACTGGCGCAAGCCACCAAGAAGCTCCATCAGGGTGACGTGGACATCCGCGTCGCGGTCGATCGCGACAGCGGCGACTACGAAACCTTCCGCCGCTGGCACGTCGTTCCCGATGAAGCCGGCCTGCAGCTGCCTGACCAGGAAATCCTCCTGTTCGAAGCCAAGGAAGAAATGCCGGACATCGAAGTCGGCGAGTACATCGAGGAAGCGGTGGATTCGGTGCCGATCGGCCGCATCGGCGCCATGGCTGCCAAGCAGGTGATCCTGCAGAAGATCCGCGACGCCGAGCGCGAGATGCTGCTCAACGACTTCATGTCGCGTGGCGACAAGATCTTCGTCGGTACCGTCAAGCGCCTGGACAAGGGCGACATCATTGTCGAGGCCGGTCGCGTCGAAGGCCGCCTGCGCCGCAGCGAGATGATCGCCAAGGAAAACTTGCGCAATGGCGACCGCGTGCGCGCCATGATCATGGAAGTCGACCTGACGCTGCGCGGCGCGCCGATCATCCTGTCGCGCTCGGCCCCCGAATTCATGATCGAGCTGTTCCGCCAGGAAGTGCCCGAGATCGAACAAGGCCTGCTCGAGATCAAGAGCTGCGCCCGTGACCCGGGTTCGCGCGCCAAGATCGCCGTGCTCTCGCACGACAAGCGTGTCGACCCGATCGGCACCTGCGTCGGGGTGCGCGGCACCCGCGTCAATGCCGTGACCAACGAGCTCGCTGGTGAGCGCGTCGACATCGTCCTGTGGTCGGAAGACCCGGCGCAGTTCGTGATCGGGGCACTGGCACCGGCCAACGTGTCGTCGATCGTGGTCGACGAAGAAAAGCACGCCATGGACGTGGTGGTCGACGAGGAAAACCTCGCAATCGCCATCGGCCGCGGCGGCCAAAACGTGCGGCTTGCTTCCGACCTGACCGGCTGGAAGATCAACATCATGGACGCCAATGAATCGGCGCAGAAGCAGGCCGTCGAAACCGACGCCAGCCGCAAGCTGTTCATGGAAAAGCTCGACGTCGACGAGGAAATGGCCGACATCCTGATATCCGAAGGCTTCAACAGCCTCGAGGAAGTGGCCTATGTGCCCATCTCCGAACTGTTGGAAATCGAGAGCTTCGACGAAGACACCATCAACGAGCTGCGCACGCGAGCCAAGGACGCGCTGCTCACCATGGAAATCGCCAAGGAAGAGGGCGTCGAGACCGTCTCGCAGAATCTGCGCGACCTCGACGGCCTGGACCCCGAGCTGATTCCCAAGCTGGCCGAAGCGGGTGTCCACACCCGTGACGACCTGGCCGACCTCGCGGTCGATGAACTCACCGAGATCACCGGCCACAGCGCCGATGACGCCAAAACCCTCATCTTGAAAGCCCGCGAACATTGGTTCGCCGGCCAAGAGTGACGGTCATGAAGGCACGAAACCAATATGTCCAGTACCACTGTCGCCGAGTTCGCGAACGAGCTCAAGAAGACTCCCGAAACCCTGCTTGACCAGCTCAAGAGTGCAGGTGTGGCCAAGGCCGCACCGACCGATGCGCTCACGGAGGCCGACAAGCAGCGCTTGCTCGGTTTCCTGAAAGCCAGCCACGGCACGGCCGAGCCTGAGCGCAAGAAGATCACGCTCACCAAGAAATCGACCAGCGAGATCAAGCAGGCCGACGCCATGGGGCGCGCACGCACGATTCAGGTCGAGGTCCGCAAGAAGCGCACCTTCATCCAGCGCGACGAAGGCCAGGCGGCAACTCCCGAGCAGGCCCCGCAGGCACAGGCACCCGCTGCCGAGCCCGCTGCGCCACGCATCGACGAGGCCGAACTCGCGCGCCGCGAGGAAGACGCCCGCCGTCAGGCTGAGCTGATTCGCCGCCAGGAAGAAGAATTGGCCGAGAAGCGCCGTGTTCGCGAAGAGACCGAAGCCCGCGAGCGCGAGCAGGCGGAGCGCGCCGAAAAGGCAGAGCAGCAGGCCAGGGCCGACGCTGCAAAGCAGAAGGAGGCGACCGAAACTCCGAAGCCCGCCAAGGGCGTGGCGAAGCCCGCCGCTGCCGACGAAGCCGGCACCGCTGCCGTGGCCGAAAAGGCCGCCGCAGACGCGATGGTTGCTCAAGCCAAGGAAGACGCCAAGGCCAAGGCCGCTGCCGACTCGAAGGCCCGTGCGGACGAAGAAAGTGCGCGCGCCAAGGATCTGGATGAGCGTCGCCGCAAGGCGCTGGCCGAAGCCGAAGCCATCCGCGCCATGATGAATGCACCGGCCCGCGTTCTGGTGCCGCACAAGGCGCCTGAAAAGGAAGTGCCGAAGCCGGCGGTCAAGGGCACGCTGCACAAGCCTGCCACGCCGGCACCGCGCGTCGGTGCCCCGGCCGCACCGGGCAGCACCGCGCCTGGCGCCAGCAAGGATGTCAAGTCCGCCAAGCTCTCGTCGAGCTGGGCTGGTGATCCGGCCAAGAAGAAGGAAATCAAGACTCGCGGCGACGCCTCCGGTGGTGTCGGTCGTGGCAACTGGCGCGGAGGCCCGCGTGGCCGCCGCGGCAGCAACGACCGTGGCGGACACGACGAACACGTCCAGGCCGCGCCGGTCGAGGCCCGCGTGCTCGACGTGCACGTGCCTGAAACCATCACCGTGGCCGAACTCGCCCACAAGATGGCCGTCAAGGCGCAGGAAGTCATCAAGCAGTTGATGAAGGCCGGCATCATGGCCACGATGAACCAGTCGCTCGACCAGGACACCGCCATGGTGATCGTCGAGGACATGGGTCACAACGCGATGGTCGCAGCGCTGGACGATCCGGAAGCGTTTACCGACGACGATGTCGCCGGTCAAACGGCCGAGTCGCTACCGCGTGCACCTGTGGTCACCGTCATGGGTCACGTCGACCACGGCAAGACCTCGCTGCTCGACTACATCCGGCGTGCGAAGGTCGCAGCGGGCGAAGCCGGCGGCATCACGCAGCACATCGGCGCCTATCACGTCGAAACCGAGCGCGGCATGGTGTCGTTCCTCGACACCCCGGGTCACGAGGCGTTCACCGCCATGCGTGCCCGCGGTGCGCAGGCCACCGACATCGTGATCCTGGTGGTGGCGGCCGACGACGGCGTCATGCCCCAGACCAAGGAAGCCATCAAGCACGCCAAGGCGGCTGGTGTGCCGATCGTGGTTGCCATCAACAAGGTGGACAAGCCCGACGCCAACCTGGACCGCGTCAAGCAGGAACTGGTGGCCGAAGAGGTCGTGCCCGAAGAGTACGGCGGCGACGTGCCGTTCGTGCCGGTGTCGGCCAAGACCGGCCAGGGCATCGACGACCTGCTCGAACAAGTGCTGCTGCAGGCCGAAGTGCTGGAACTCAAGGCGCCGGTGGATGCCGCCGCCAAGGGTCTGGTCATCGAAGCGCAGCTCGACAAGGGCCGCGGCCCGGTCGCGACCGTGCTGGTGCAGTCCGGCACGCTCAAGACCGGCGATGTGGTGCTGGCGGGCTCGACCTATGGCCGCGTGCGCGCCATGCTCGACGAAGACGGAAAGACCATCAAGACCGCGGGCCCGTCGATCCCCGTCGAGATCCAGGGCCTGACCGAAGTGCCGCAAGCCGGCGACGAGTTCATGGTGATGGCCGACGAGCGTCGTGCACGCGAAATCGCCACCTACCGTGCAGGCAAGTTCCGCAACACCAAGCTGGCCAAACTCCAGGCGTCGAACCTGCAGAACATGTTCACCGACCTGTCGGCGGGCGAGGTGCAGACCTTGCGCCTGATCATCAAGGCCGACGTGCAGGGCTCGCAAGAAGCGCTGGCGCAATCGCTGCTCAAGCTGGCGACCGAAGAAGTCAAGGTGCAGATCGTGTACGCCGGTGTCGGCGGCATCAGCGAGAACGACATCAACCTGGCGATCGCTTCCAAGGCAGTCGTGATCGGCTTCAACGTGCGTGCCGATTCTGGAGCGCGCAAGCTGGCCGAAGGCAATGGCGTGCAATTGAACTACTACAGCATCATTTACGACGCTGTGGACGAGATCAAGGTCGCGATGTCCGGCATGCTGGCACCCGAGCGCCGCGAAGAGATCATCGGCCAGGCCGAGATCCGTACGGTGTTCGTGGCCTCCAAGATCGGTACGGTCGCGGGTTCGTACATCACCTCGGGTTCGGTCAACCGCAGTGCGCATTTCCGCCTGCTGCGCGACAACGTGGTGATCTACACCGGCGAGGTCGACTCGATCAAGCGCATGAAGGACGATGTGCGCGAGGTCAAGGAAGGCTTCGAGTGCGGTATCAAGCTCAAGAACTACAACGACATCAAAGAAGGTGATCAGCTGGAGTTCTTCGAGATCAAGGAAATCGCCCGGACGCTGTAAGGCGCACCTGCGAAGCCCATGCCCAAACGCAAAGCCGCCACCCCCAACCGCGCGTTCAAGGTTGCCGATCAGATCCAGCGGGATCTGACGGAGCTGATCGCGCGCGAGTTGAAGGACCCGCGCGTCGGCATGGTGACGATCCAGGCCGTCGAGGTCACGCCGGACTATGCGCACGCAAAGATCTTCTTCAGCCTGCTCACCGGCGACAAGGCCGAGACGACCGAAGCGCTGAACCAGGCCGCGGGTTTTCTCCGCAACGGCCTCTTCAAGCGCCTCCATATTCACACGGTGCCCACGCTGCACTTCCTGTTCGACCGCACCACTGAGCGCGCGGCCGACATGAACGCGCTCATCGCGCAAGCCGTCGCTTCCCGTTCGAAGGACGAATAGCGATGAACGCGCCACGCACACGGGTGCAGCGGCGCCCCGTGCATGGGGTGTTGTTGCTCGACAAACCACTTGGCCTCTCCAGCAACCAGGCGTTGCAGCGAGCCAAGTGGCTGTTGCGCGCCGAGAAGGCTGGCCACACCGGCACGCTCGACCCGCTTGCGACTGGCGTGTTGCCGCTGTGCTTCGGTGCCGCGACCAAGTTCAGCCAATTGCATCTGGATGCCGACAAGACCTACGTGGCGACCGCGCAACTTGGCGTGAAGACGTCGACCGGCGATGCCGAGGGCGATGTCATCGCCGAGCGCGAAGTGCATGTCACCGACGCAGACCTGGCCCGAGCGCAAGCGCAGTTCACCGGCCCGATCCGGCAGATCCCGCCGATGCACAGTGCGCTCAAGAAGGACGGCAAGGCGCTCTACGAATACGCCCGCGAAGGGGTTGAGATCGAGCGCGCACCGCGCGACGTCGTGGTCCACAAGCTGCAGATCGCAGCCATCCCAGGCGCCTCGGCGGACGTTTCTGTCAGGCTGACGGCTACCGTGAGCAAGGGCACCTACATCCGCACGCTCGGCGAAGATATCGGCGAGGCGCTCGGTTGCGGCGCCCATCTCACCTCGCTGCGGCGTATCGCGACCGGCGATTTCGAGGCTTCGCAGTGCATCACACTCGAAGCCCTCGAAGCCATGAACGAAGACGAGCGTCTGGCGCAGTTGCTGCCGGCGGAATCGCTGGTGGCCGGCCATGGTCGCGTCACGCTCGGCATGGAAGATGCTGCTCGTTTCCTGTCCGGCGTGCGCCGCCGCGGCGACTGGGCGGACGCCACCGAGGTGGCGGTGTTCGGCACCGATCCTGCGGCCTTCCTGGGCACGGCGCACGTGACCGCCAATGAACTGATCCCGGGGCGCTTGCTGAACCCCATCGAAATTCAGCAAATCCTTTTGAACGCACCTATCTGCGAAACGACACCATGAGTACCCAAAAGCAAATCCGCAACATCGCCATCATTGCCCACGTGGACCATGGCAAGACCACGATGGTTGACCAGCTGCTTCGCCAGTCCGGCACCTTCGCCGACCATGAAAAGGTCGTCGACACGGTGATGGACAACAACGCGATCGAAAAAGAGCGCGGCATCACCATCCTGGCCAAGAACTGCGCCGTGACCTGGGAAGGCACGCACATCAACATCGTCGACACTCCCGGCCACGCGGACTTCGGTGGCGAAGTGGAGCGCGCGCTGTCGATGGTCGACGGCGTGGTGCTGCTGATCGATGCGCAGGAAGGCCCGATGCCACAGACGCGCTTCGTGACCAAGAAGGCGCTGGCGCTTGGCCTGAAGCCGATCCTGGTCGTGAACAAGGTCGACAAGCCGGGCGCGCGCCCCGACTTCGTCGTCAACGCGGCATTCGACCTGTTCGACAAGCTCGGTGCGACCGACGAACAACTGGACTTCCCGGTCGTCTACGCCTCGGGCATCAACGGCTGGTCGTCGATGGAAGAGGGCGCTCAGGGCGAGCAGTGGGGTCCCGACATGTCGGCACTGTTCAACACGATCCTGAAGCACGTGCCGGCTCAGACCGGTGATCCGGCTGCACCGCTGCAGCTGCAGATCTCGGCACTCGACTTCTCCACCTTCGTCGGCCGCATCGGCGTCGGCCGCATCAGCCAGGGCACGATCAAGCCCATGATGGACGTGGTCGTCATGGAAGGTCCCGACGGCAAGGCCGTCAAGGGTCGCGTCAACCAGGTGCTGACGTTCCAGGGCCTGGAGCGCGTGCAGGCGACCGAAGCCGGCCCGGGCGAGATCGTGCTGATCAACGGCCTGACCGACATCGGTATCGGCGTGACCGTGACCGACGCGACCAACCCGGCGCCGCTGCCGATGCTGAAGGTCGACGAGCCCACGCTCACGATGAACTTCTGCGTCAACACCAGCCCGTTGGCCGGCCGCGAAGGCAAGTTCATCACCAGCCGCCAGATCTGGGACCGCCTGCAGAAAGAGCTGCAGCACAACGTGGCCCTGCGCGTCAAGGAAACCGACGAAGAAGGCATTTTCGAAGTGATGGGTCGCGGTGAATTGCACCTGACCATCCTGTTGGAGAACATGCGCCGTGAAGGCTATGAGCTGGCCGTGTCGAAGCCGCGCGTGGTCATGAAGACCGTGAACGGCGAGAAGCACGAGCCCATCGAGCTCGTCACCGTCGACGTCGAAGAGCAGCATCAGGGCGGCGTCATGCAGGCACTGGGCGAGCGCAAGGGCGACCTCGTCAACATGGAACCGGACGGCCGCGGACGCACGCGTCTCGAGTACCGCATTCCGGCGCGGGGCCTGATCGGCTTCACCAACGAATTCCTGAACCTGACGCGTGGCTCTGGCCTCATCAGCAACATCTTCGACAGCTACGAGCCGCACAAGGGCGACATCGGCGGGCGCAAGCAGGGCGTGCTGATCTCCATGGACGACGGTGAAATCTTCACCTACGCCCTCGGCAAGCTGGACGACCGCGGCCGCATGTTCGTCAAGGC
>JBGMOF010000050.1:0-184093 GCA_041424275.1 Variovorax sp. | reverse complement strand
GCGCTTCGGCGACCTGAAGATGCGCAACGCGCGCCACAAGAGCGACCCGCAGCCGCTCGACGCGACGTGCACCTGCCACGCCTGCGCCGGCACCTCGGGCGTGAGCTGGGCCGATGGCGGCCGCGAAGGCTTCAGCCGCGCGTACCTGCATCACCTCGACCGTTGCGGCGAAATGCTCGGCCCGATGCTCTGCACCATCCACAACCTGCACTACTACCTGAACCTCATGCGCGAGGTGCGCGAGGCACTCGATGCGGGTGCGTTCACCGCCTTCCGCGCACAATTCAAATCAGAGCGCGCGCGCGGCGTGTAAGAACACTAAGCAGAAGGCCCGTGAGAGACGGGCCTTTTGCTTTTCGTGAAACACCGCGGAACCGGCTCCGCCGGTCCGCAGGTGTTGCCCCCTGGAAGGGGGTTGGCGACGCGACACGCAGTGCGCGAAGACTGGGGGTCAGTCCTTGAGTTCCGCTGGCAAGGTGCCCCCATTCGCGGCGATGCGGGTCATCACCTGCTTGTGCAGGCCGATGTTCCATTCGGCCGAGCCCGGTTCGCCGTTGCTGTACAGGATTTCGCTGGCCAGCTCCTTGCGCGCGGCGAGGCTGCTGTCCAGGCCCAGCAGCTTGAGCAGGTCGACGATCGACGTGCGCCAGTTCAGGCCGGCAGCACCCGGCATCGCGTCCAGGATCGCGGGCACGTCGCCGAGCGGGATCGACGGCGGGGGTGCCGGCACTGCGGGCGCGCTGGCCGTCGGTGCAGGTGCAGGCGCCGGGGCCGCCTGGACTTCAGCCGCGTTGGCCGAGGGGAAAATCTTGGAAAAAATCTTGCCGAAAATGCTCATGTTCTTGCTCCGTCAAAAGTGAGGATGGGGTGGATCATTCGGGCCCTCCCCGAATCTGCAGCCACGGATGCAGCGCAGCCGGCAGTTGTATCACGCAGCTGTCGCAACCCGGTTACGCCGTCGCGGCCGCATCGGTGTCGGACGCGACCGATCGCGCGGGCACGCCAGCCGAGGTGCCGCACTGATGGCAGAACTTCGAGAACGCGCTCTTTCGGGCGTCGCAATGACCGCAGTGGTCATAGAGGCCGATGCCGCAATGCGGACAGAAATCGATCTCCGGATTCTTCAGGTCGACCGGCCGTTCGCAGCCGGGGCATACGCCCCTGGCGAGGCGGGTGAGCGCGGTGTCGTAGCTGAGTTCCTCGCGGCGCACCTGGTAGGGCTGCTGCTCCGCAAGCTTCTGCCGCGCGAGGTAGTTGTTCAGCGCGACGATCGCATAGCGCCCCACGAGCACGGTCACCACGATGCCCACGATGTAGCGCACATAACCACCGTAGCTCGGCAGGTACGGCACGAGCTCCACGAAGAAGGTGAACAGCGCGAAGTAGATGAAGCCCCACACGAACGGCCAGTAGGTGCTTTTGCGTTTCTTCACGAAAAGCCAGCCGGCGATCGCCAGCAGCGGCAGAGTCAGCGCGAGACGCAGGCCGAAGACGCGCAGTTCGACGCGGCGGTACTCGGCTTGCAGCATTTCGTTCGCGGCCCTTTCGAGCACATCGAGCTGCTGCTGCGCGCCCTGGTCTGCCTGCTGCGCGTCGAGCGCGACCTGACGCTGTACGCCGACACGTCGCTGCACCTTGTCCTCCTCCGCCTTCAACGCATCGAGCGCGCGGGTGCGGGCGATGAGTTCGGTGTCCTGATCGGGCTGTGCGGTGGCGTTTCGGGTGGCGAGCCAGTTGCCGAAAGTTTCGCGTGCGTTGCGAGTCGCCTGCTGCGCTGCAGTGAGCTGCAATTCAGCCTGTTCGAGCTGATTCTGGGCGTCCTGCGCGGCAAGTTCGGATGCCTTGATGGTGGCACGCAAGGGGTCGGCCGCGGCATGGTCGATGAAGTCGTCGGTGGTCCGCACGCGCTCGACCTGAGGCAGATCCCCGACGACGGCACTGCCAAGGCCGATGAGGAAGCTTGCAAAGACCACGGCGACAAGCCACAAGCCGCGGCGGAACCATTTTTCAGACAGACGCAAGGATTTGCTCATGGGTTTCCTTTGGGGATGAGAGCCCGGATGATCGATGGCGCCTCCCCGAACGGACGCCAACGGACTGCGCCGGGCGCTCGGTCCAGCGCCGGCAGTATCGGAACCCGGTACTTTTCGTGGCTACCGGCGGTGCAGGTCTTCGCGCGTGAAGGGGCGCTCCGTGCCGGCAAGCCGCACGGCGATGAATTCGAGCATGCCCTGGGTGGGCGCCGGCGCGCCGGGGCCCAGTAGCAGGAGTGGCAGCGCAATGCTGGCTGCCAGGCCCCAGGCGATCTGCGCGGCGCGCAGGTGCGCGTGGGCCCGGCCCCGCCGCACCGCCAGGAAGATCGCGCTCACGCCGAAGCCGAGCGTGAAGCCCGCCACCACTTCGGAGATCGAATGCGCGTCGACGGCCAGGCGCGACACGCCGATCATCAGACCGAGCATCCATCCGCCCACGACGGCGGCCATACGCACCGCATGGCCCCGATTCGACGCCACGATCCAGAGCACCACCGGCCACACGCTCGTGGAGAAGGTCGTGTGCCCGCTGAAGCCGGTGAAGTCGAATCGCGCGCTGCCGATGCCCCAACCGATGAAGGCCAGCTTGGACACCAGCACGATGAGCGCGCCGCCGCCGAACACGATGACCCATTGGATGGCGCCCGTGCGGGTCTGTGGCGACCATGCGAGCCAGAGCGCCACCAGCAGCGCCAGCGGCATCAGGATCGCACTGTCACCCAGCCAGGTGAAATCGTGCCAACTCACCTTGCGAGCAGAGCGCCCACGCGCTGTCGCAACAAGTCCGGCTGAGCTTCTGCCGGCGCAACCGGGCTGCCGACGTTGAGCCCGACGCTGCTGAAAAAGCCGCGCCGGAAGGGCTTGGCCATCGCCACGTTCTTGCCCCCGCGCACCTCGATGCGGCTGAAGTACGAGCCCCAGAGGTTGTTGAGCGCCATCGGCACCAGGGGCGCTTCGATGCCCTGGCTGCGCGCCATCTCGACGATCTTCATCACGCCGCCCCTGAACGGCTGCAACTCGCCGTCGCGCGTGAGCGCACCCTCGGGGAAGATGGCCAGCAGGTCGCCTTCGCGCAGCACGTCGACTGCCTGCGCGAACGCGGCTTCGTAGGCCACCGGGTCTTCCTTCTGCGGTGCGATCGGGATGGCCTTCGCCAGCCTGAACAACCAGCCCAGCACCGGCACCTTGAAGATTTGGTGGTCCATGATGAAGCGGATCGGCCGCGGGCTGGCCGCCATCAACAGCACCGCGTCGATGAAGCTCACGTGGTTGCAGATCAGGATCGCGGCGCCTTCGGTCGGAATGTTCTCGTCGCCACTGACCTTGAAGCGGTAGATGAAGCGCGACAGGCCCCACGACACGAAGCGCAGCAGGTACTCCGGCACCAGCATGAAGATGTAGAACGCGACCATTGCGTTGGCGATGCCGGTGAACAGGAAGATCTGCGGGATCGTGAAACCGGCACCCAGCAACGCCCCGGCGATGACCGAGCTGGCGATCATGAACAGCGCGTTCAGGATGTTGTTGGCCGCGATGATGCGGGCACGGTGCGTCGGCTGGCTGCGCAGCTGGATCAGCGCATACATCGGCACGCTGTAGAGGCCCGCGAAGAGCGACAGCAACCCGAGGTCCATCATCACGCGCCAGTGCGCCGAACGGCCGAGGAACTCGCCCAGCCCCTGGATCGCCACGGGCGGCAGGCTGCGCGAGGCAAAGTAGAGGTCGATCGCGAACACGCTCATGCCGATGGCGCCGAGCGGCACCAGCCCGATCTCGACCTGCCGTCGGCTCAGCGTTTCGCACAGCAACGAGCCGATGCCGATTCCGATCGAGAACACCACGAGCAGCAGCGAGGCCACCTGTTCGTCGCCGTGCAGCACCTCCTTGGCGAAGCTCGGGAACTGGCTCAGGAACACCGCGCCGAAGAACCACATCCACGAGATGCCGAGCAACGAGCGGAACACGACGACATTGCCGTGGGCCAGCTTCAGGTTGCGCCAGGTTTCGCTGAACGGGTTCCAGTTGATGACGAGCCCGGGATCGGTCGCCGGCGCACGCGGAATCGCCTGCGCCACGCCGCGCCCGATCAGCGCGAGGACCACGCACGCCACGGCGACGGACGTGTGGCCGATCTGCGGCAGTGCGACCAGCAAACCGCCCGCGACCTGGCCGAGCAGGATCGCAACGAAAGTGCCCATCTCGACCATGCCGTTGCCGCCGGTGAGTTCGCGCGCATCGAGCACCTGCGGCAGGTAGGCGAACTTGACCGGGCCGAACAGCGTGGAATGCAGCCCCATCAGGAACACGCAGCCGAGCAGGATCGGCGCGTTCGCGGTGAAGAAGCCCCAGGCGGCGATCAGCATGATCGCGATCTCGAGGTCCTTGACGACGCGGATCATCTTCGTCTTGTCGAACTTGTCGGTGAGCTGTCCGGACGTGGCCGAGAACAACAGGAAGGGCAGGATGAACAGCGCACCGATCACGAGCCCCGCCATCGTCGGCGGCATCCAGCTGAGCTGCAGCTGGTAGGTCACCATCACGGTGAAGGCGAACTTGAACAGGTTGTCGTTCGCGGCCCCGGCGAACTGGGTCCAGAAGAACGGCGCGAAACGCCGTTGTCCGAGCAGCGCGAACTGGTTGGCGTGGGCGTTCGCATCGGGCGTGTCGGCAGACGAGGCAGCAGCGGCGGAAGTGGTCATGCAAATGTCCCTTGCGGGCTCCTCAGGCCGTCAAGGCGGCCGCGCCCGGATTGTGCCGCAGCGACTGCCGGCCGAAGGTCTGGAGTGCGTGCAGCACCGGCAAACCGGCCAGTGCGGCCATCAGGTGCTTGAGGCTGTGGCCCGACACCAGGTGATGCGTGGCTTCGTAGATGGCGTGGTCGCAGAGTTCG
Organism: Variovorax sp.; assembly: GCA_041424275.1. GTDB lineage: Bacteria > Pseudomonadota > Gammaproteobacteria > Burkholderiales > Burkholderiaceae_C > Variovorax. Next base: position 179,170 of record JBGMOF010000050.1, on the reverse strand, counting down.
AAGCCTTTGGCCAGCGCGTAGAAAAAGACGACCCGGCCCAGCTTGAGGCCGACCGCGCCGTGCATCTGTTTGGCGAGTGCCAGGCCGAGCACCAGCGCCATGCCTCCGAACTGCACGACCGCCCAGGGCGCGACGTTGCCCGTCCCGTACCAGCCAATGCAGACCGCAGAGGCCGACGACCAGGAAGGGCAGGTTGCTCAGCACGTCCATCGCGTTGGGCAGGTGATGCCACGCACGGTCGTCTGCGAAGAGCGACGCGCCCGCGTGAACGCCCGTGAACGAGGGACCGAAGGCGGCGACGCCCCACAACAGCAGGAGGGCGCAGAGAAAACCGCCTTCACGGCGGCTGAGACTGGCAAGTTGCATGGCAAGCTCCGTAAGACCGAGGAGAACGCAATCTAGGTTTTCAAGGGCCGCCTTGGCATTGAAAATCGATACGGCGCAAATTCCCGGAACCCCGGGTACCGAATTTCAATACCTGCAATCACCGATTCACGCTTGCCATGAGCACCACCGTCGACCTCGTCCTGGCTCTCAAAGCCGAACTCAAGAACGCGGGCATGACCTATGCCGACCTTGCGCGCTCGCTCGACATGGCCGAATCCAGCGTCAAGCGCATGCTGTCCAAGGGCGACATGCCGCTGTCGCGCGTCGACGCGATCTGCCGCGCGCTGAAGATGGACTTCGCCGACCTCGCGCGCCGGGTGGCGGATGCGCAGCCGCTCGTGAAGGAACTGACGCACGAGCAGGAGAAGGCGGTAGTGAAGGACAAGAAGCTGCTGCTCGTCGCCATCAACGTGCTGAGCCAGTGGACGCTGGAGCAGATCACCGCGGCCTACCGCATCACCGAGGCGGAATGCATCGCCTGCTTCGCGCAGCTCGACCGCATCGGCATCATCGAACTGCGCCCGATGAACCGCTACCGCCTCAAGCTCGCGAAGACCTTCCGCTGGCGGCCGCACGGCCCGTTCATGGAATTCTTCCGCGACCACGTGGTGCTCGACTACTACCGCGGCGGCTTCGACGGTCCGGCCGAGGCGCTGATGCTGGTGCACGGCACGATCAGCCGCGCGCTCGCACCGTCGTTTCGCGAACGCATGCAGCGCGTGGCGCAGGACTTCGCCCAACAACACCAGACCGACCAGAAGCTCGCGCCGAAAGACGTCGAGGGCTACACGCTGGTGCTGGGCATGCGCAACTGGGAATTCGAGGATTTCACGCGACTGCGCCGTTGAGCCGCCAACGACTCGACGCGTCGCCCTGAACGCGGCCTCTGAAGACAGGCACTTGTAACAACGATGGCGCCATGGAATTGTTAACCACCGTAAAATTGGCCTCGCAGGAAAGCGGGCGCGCCGTCGCCCCACCCAGAGCGCAACCTCCCATGAACGCTCAGGTGAGCCGCCTTGCCGGCTCCGCAACTGCGAACTTTTATTGCCGACTGGAGAGCCGTCACGCCACGTGACGCACCGAAGGAGCAAACCCGCCGCAGCCCGTGGCGGGTGAATCTCTCAGGTACAAGGACAGCGGGAGCGGCACACCGTGAATTCGGCCTTCGGCTGTCCACACCCCGGACAGGCGCGCGCACGTTTCACGCAATCCCACAAGGATTTGAGATGCGAGTGCTTGTACTGGGCGCCGGAATGTTCGGCGCAACGACTGCGTATTACCTGGCGCAACTCGGTCACGAAGTGACCGTGGTGGACCGCCATGCGACGCCGTGCGCCAAGGCGCGCGGCCGCGTCGAGGCCGCCCATCCGCCGGCGGGCACCAGGCCTGAACTGCCATCGGCTTCCCCGGGCCGCCTCAGTGCCGTCATGGCGACGGTACGGCGCACGGCCGCGGTGAAGCTGGGCCGCTTCGGCAGCATGCTCGAGACGCCGCGACCCGATCCGGTGGAGAACATGGTTCGCCTCGACGCCTACAGCCGGGCCACCGAACGCGCCTTGCTGGAAGAAAGCGGCGCGGCGGCAACGCCCGGCAACCCGGGGGTGCTGAGGTTCTACATGGACGCGTGCGCGTTCGACGTGCTGTCCAGCCGCGCGCCCCGCCTCAACGCGCTCGGATGCGAGGCGCACCTGGTCACGGCGGACGAAGCCGTGGCGATCGAGCCGGCGCTCCATGGGATGCGCCCCCAGATCGCCGGCGGCACCTTCCTGGCCGACGACCCGGCCCATGACGCGGAGCCTGCCGCCGCCCGCATGGTCTTCCTCTGCCGGGCCGCGGGCGTGCGGTTTCTTTCGCGCCACACGGTGGTCGCACTGAACGAGCGCGATGGCCGCATCGAGGGCGTCGATGTCGTCGACCCCGATGGCCAGCCGGTGAGCCTGAATGCCCACGCCTACGTGCTGGCGCTCGGCACGGGCTGCGTCGAGCACATCGACGCGCTCGGCATCGGACTCCCCTGGCAGCCGATGCGCGCCTACACCGTCACGCTGCCTATCAAGAATGCTGAACGCGCCCCGCGTGTCGACCTGTACGACCACAGCGGGCAACTGCGCATCACGCGCGTGCGAACCGATGATGGCGACTGCCTGCGCGTTTCAACCCTCCAGCGCCAGACTGTCGACGAGTCGCTCGTGCCGGACACCGACCCTTTCGACGCGATCCTGCGCCGCGTGGCGCTGCTGCTGCCCGGCGCGGTCGACGCGAGCCGCGCACGCTTCGGGACGCAGGTGCACGCAGCGAGCAGCGACGGCCTGCCGCTGGTCGGCAGGACGCGGCTGCGCAATTTGTTCCTCAACACCGCCCCGGGAACACGCGCCTGGGTCAACGCCTGCGGCGCCGGCAAGTCGGTGGCGCGCATCGTGAGCGGGCTGCGCCCCGAACTTTCGTTCACGTTCACGGGCATGTCCCTCTAGAATCGCCCCACTGCAGGAGAGCGGGCGACGCGAGTCGCCCCACCGAAGGCGCAAACTCCCATGAACGCTCAGGTCCACCGGTCAGAAGACATCTGAGACCGGCCACGTACTGCACCTTTTGAAACGCCGTCTGGAGAGCCGTCACGCCATGTGACGCACCGAAGGAGCAACTGCCGCAGGCCCGATGCCTGCAGCACGAATCTCTCAGGTACCAAGGACAGGGGGAGCGGCATTCCACCTTCAGAAGGTTCTCCCATGCGCGTGATCGTTCTCGGCGCCGGCTTGCTCGGCGTCACCTCGGCCTATTACCTCCAGCAACTCGGCCACGAAGTGACCGTGATCGACCGGCAGGCCACGCCGGCCGCCGAAACCAGCTTCGCCAACGGCGGGCAGATCTCCGTTAGCCACGCCGAACCCTGGGCCAACCCGAGCGCACCGCTCAAGGTGCTGCAATGGCTCGGCAAGGAAGACGCGCCCCTGCTCTTTCGCATCCGCGCCGACATGCGCCAATGGCTGTGGGGCCTGCAGTTCCTGCGCGAATGCACGCCGGCGCGCACGAAGCACAACATCGAGCAGATCGTGCGCCTGGGCACCTACAGCCGCGACATGCTGCAGGCGCTGCGCCGCGACGCCGGCATCGCGTACCACGAGCGTGCGCAAGGCATCCTGCACTTCTACACGACGCAAAAGGAGTTCGACGGGGCCCTCAAGCCGGCCGAACAGATGCGCGCGCTCGGCTGCGAACGCACCGTCATCTCGGCCGACGAAGCCGTGAGACTCGAGCCGGCACTCGCCCACATCCGCCCGCAACTGGCCGGCGCCACCTACACGGCCGAAGACGAATCGGGCGACGCGAACCGCTTCGCGCGCGAACTCGTCAAGCTGTGCGAAGCCTCGGGCGTCAAGTTCCTCATGAGCCACACCGTGACCGCGATTCGCGAAGCCGGTGGGCGCATCGAGCACGTCGAGGCCACCGACAACGAAGGCCGCTTCCAGCGCATCGCCGGCGATGCCTACGTGCTGGCGATGGGCTCGCTCAGCCCGATCTACGCCAAGCCGCTCGGCATCCACCTGCCGATCTACCCGGCCAAGGGCTACTCGGTGACGATGCCGGTGAAGGACGCGTCGAAGGCGCACCAGGTCTCGCTGACCGACGACGAGTTCAAGCTCGTCTTCTCGCGCTACACCGACGAACAGGGCGACCGTCTGCGCATCGCCGGCACGGCCGAACTCAACGGCTACGACCGCGACCTCAACCGCGTGCGCTGCGAGGCCATCGTGAGGCGCGTGGAAGACCTGTTTCCCGGCGCCGGCGATGCCACGCAGGCGCAGTTCTGGACGGGCTTGCGTCCCGCGACGCCGAGCAACGTGCCGTTGATCGGCAAGACGAAGATCCCGAATTTCTTCCTCAACACCGGCCACGGCACGCTGGGCTGGACGCACTCGTGCGGCTCGGGCAAATCGATCGCGCGCATCGTGAGCGGCCTCCAGCCCGAAGTGGATTTCGCGTTCACCTGAAGCGCGCCCGCCCGCACTTCGCGCCGCGCGGCGGCATTTCGTCGCATCGCGCTGGCGGGCGGTGACGGGCTGCGGGATGGTCGGGGCTTCCACTTCCAGGAGTCCCCACCATGAACCGCTCCCATCTTCTCGCCGCGGCACTGTGGCTGCCGCTCGCGGCCAGCGCCGCCGACCTGCGCGTCACCGTCAGTGACGGCCCGACGACCCCGTCGACGCTCTACGTCGCGCTCCATGACAGCGCCGGCACGTACGCCGCAATGCAGCCCCTGGCATCGCAGACTGCGCCCCTGCGCAACGGGACTGCGCAGATTGTCTTTCTCGGCCTGCCGCCCGGCCGTTACGCGCTGCGGGCTTTCGCCGACGAAAACGGCAACGCCAAGCTCGACACCAACATGCTCGGGATTCCGACCGAGCGCTACGGTTTCTCGAAAGACGCCAAGGGCGCGATGGGCCCGCCGGGCTTCGATGCCGTCGCCTTTCCTGTCGAGGCGACCGACATCGCCACCACCATCCACCTGCACTGAGTCGCGCCATGAACCGCCGTGAACTCCTGCGCGTGCTGGCCGCGGCCGGCAGCGCCCCGCTCCTGTCACCCTGGGCCCGCGCGCTCGCGCCAGCCGACGACTGGGCCGCGCAATTCGACGCGGCCACGCCCGAATGGAAGGCCGGCTTCGCCAACCTGCCTGCCGATCTGCCGCCCGTGCGCGCCACGGTGCGCGGCCGCTTTCCCGACGCGCTCACCGGCACCTTGTTCCGAACGGGCCCGGCCGGACACGTGCTCGGCGGCGAGCGCTACCACCACTGGTTCGATGGCGACGGCATGACCCAGCGCTTCGCGATCGACCGCGGCGAGGTCGTGCACCAGGGCCGCTTCGTCGACACGCCAAAGCGCGTGGCCGAGGTGCGCGCCGGCAGGCGGCTGACCGAGGCCTTCGGCACCGTGCCGCCCGGCTCGACACCGCCAGATTCGCCCGACAGCATGAACGTCGCCAACATCAACGTGCTGCCGCTGGGCGGTGAACTGCTCGCGCTGTGGGAAGCCGGCTCGGCCGTGCGGCTCGATCCGCGCACGCTCGAAACCCGGGGCTTCAAGACCTGGCGCGCCGACCTTGCGGGCCTGCCGTTTTCGGCCCATCCCAAGGTCGATCCCGATGGCACGGTGTGGAACTTCGGCGTGGGTTCCGGCCAGGGCCTGCTGGTCTTGTGGGAAATCGCGCCCGACGGCGCGCTGCGCCGCGCCGACGGCGTGCCGCTGGCCGACTCGTCGATGGTCCACGACTTCGCCGTCACCGACCGGCACCTCGTGTTCGTGATGCCGCCGTTGATCTACGACCCTGCGCGCAAGGCAACCGGCGTCAACGTGCTCGACGCCTACGCATGGCGCCCCGAACTCGGCATGCGCGTGCTGGTCATCGACAAGAAGGACTGGTCGAAGCGCCAGATGCTTTCGCTGCCCGCCGGCTTCCTGTTCCACGTCGGCAACGCCTGGTCGGAAGACACGGCCAGCGGCACCCTCGTCCACCTCGACTACGCGCGCTCGGCCGATGCCAGCTCGGTGTTCACCACGAACCGCGAGGTCATGCGCGGCCGGCGTGTGAGTGCGCCGGAAGCGCAGTTCACCGTCGTGACGCTGAACCTCGGCACCGGCCAGGCCACGCAGAACGCGCTGCCGCTGGAGGCGGAATTCCCGCGCATCGACCCGCGCCGGGTCGGCCTGCGGCACCGCCACGTCGTGCATGCAACGGGTGTGATGGATGCGCGGCCGGGCTACACCGCGATCGCGCGCACCGATGTCGACAAGGGCACCACCGAGCGCTTCGTCTACGGCCCACGGGCGATGGTGGAAGAACACGTCTACGTCCCCGACGGGAAAAGTGCCGGCTGGGTGCTCGGCACGGTGCTCGACCTCGCGCAGAAGAAGACCGTGCTGTCGTGCTTCGCGGCCGACGCGCTGGCAGCCGGCCCCGTCGCGCAGGCCACGCTGCCTTACGCGCTGCCGCTCGGGCTGCACGGCGTGTTCGTGCCCGCCTGACGCCCTCCCTTTCGCGGGAAGGAAGAAGGTCAGTCCGTCGTGAAGACCGTCAGGACGCCGGTGTAGCCGTAGAGGTGATGACGCGCGATCTCGCCGGCGGCGAAGAAGCCGGCGAGCGGCACGTCGCCCAGCGCGTGACGGACGATCTGCAGTTCGGCGCCCGGCGCGCCGAAGTGCGGGCCGCCGCGCCCGGAGCAGCTCACGTACACCGCGCCGGCGATGCGCCGTGCCGGATGCGGTGCCGCCTCGGCTTCGCCAGCCGCGACGGCACGCGCCACGGCCAGCGACTGCTCCTCGGGTTCGAGCTCTTCGCGGATCTCGGCGCAGATGCGCATGAGGTCGGCGCGCGCGGCCTGCGCGTTGCGCCGGCAGAAAGTCATGCGCATGCCGGCCTCGACATGCTCGGCGATCGCGACGCCGCGGCGCGTCGGGTCGAGCCCGATGATGTGGCGCACCAGCACGTCGGCCCCCAGGTCGCCGGTGCGGCGCACGCCGTCGGCACCGGCGTCGGACAGCCCGACCAGCGTGGCGCGCACCGCGTCGATCGCCTCCTGCGGCCGGTCGAGCGAGACCTGCAGGTCGTCGAGCAGCACGTCGAGCGCAGCCTCGCCGTCGAGCTTCAGGATGAGGTTGCCATCGGCTTCGGTGATCTCGCGCTGGCGCGGTGCGCCGTTGCGCGCGAAGGGCTGGCAGCCCTGCGTGACGCGCGACACCACGCGCACGCCCTCGCCGAACACCACGCCCGACAGGCCGCCCGAGAACACGCCCCCGGCCGCGCCGTGGCCCTTGATGTTGCCGTTGCCGCCCACCGCGAACTGCAGCGCGCCTTCGCGCCCGGACGACAGGCCGCCGAACAGGTAGCCGGTGTCGGTGCGGCCCGCCATTTCGCCGATGAGTTCGGACAGCTCGGTCGTTGCCGGGTCGGCATGCACCAGCGCCGTGTGCGCTTCGAAACCGGCCATTTCGGTGCTGCCGAGCGGCGCGACGCCGGAGAACACGCGGTACTGGTCGCTCGGCAGGGCGCACAGCATCAGGCTGATGCCGGGTTCGTCGAAATATTCGGCGTTGTTCGCTGCGACGCCGATGCCGACGGTGCCCGACCAGTCGGTCACCTCGGGCAGTTCGGCGCTCAGGTGATCGAGGATGTCCTGCGCCTCGGAAGCGTAATGGTCGGTGATGTAGAGCAGGCCCAGCGTGGGCGAGGCGGCGTATTCGGGCAGCGCCATCTGCGCGCGCAGCTGCGCGAGCACGAGGCCCGCGGCCATGCGCCATTGCGGATGGGTGGCATGGCCGGAGGGAAACAGTTTCATGGGTTCAGCGTCTGGAAGCCGGTCGCTTGCGCGCGGCAGGGGATTTCTTGGCAGGTGCCTTCTTCACGGCGGCCCGCTTCGGTTTGGCGGCGGCGGAGGCAGACTTCGCGGCAGCCGTGGGCATCTTGAGCTGGGCTGCGTCCTGCAGCGCCGAGGCAGCGATCTCCTGGAACTGCTGCGTGAGCGAGCCCCACCACTTGAGCGGATCGACCACGCCGGCGGCTGGCGCTTCGGCCGTGCCGGACGACATGGCGGATGGCTCGGTCTCGGCAGGCGCCTCGGGTTCGGGCGCAGGAGTCGGGGCAGGTGAAGGTGCGGGTGCAGGGGTCGGTGCGGAAACCGGCGCGGCCGATCGCGTGAACGCGCTCGCGAGGTCCTCCATGCGCACGTTCATGCCGCGCAGGGTGGAGAGCGTCATCTTCTGCACCTCAAGCGCCTGGATGGTCGCCTTGAGGGCGTGGCCGTTCTGCTCGAGCCAGTACTGCACCGTCTTGAGTTCCTGGATGCGCTTGTCGACCTCTTCGACGCTGAGCGTCGGCGCAACCCAGTTCGAGAGGCCTGGGATGGCACTCCCGCCGCCGGTGCCGCCACCCGTCGTGAGGTTCTTGAGGAAATCGAAACCGGGAACGAACTGGCTGAACGCGAAGGGTTTGGCGGTGTCGCTCATGACGGGAGTCTCCAGGAGTTTTCTTGTCGCGCCAGCTTACTCCAAGGCCCTTCCCCGCCGCCCCCTGTGCCCAAGCCCCCGCAGCGCGGCCCACGCGGGGGTCCGGGTCAGTGCATGTGCGCCTGGCCGGCGGCGGCAGCGCCTTCGGGTGCGCCGACCGGCACGTTGACCTCGCGCGTGCTCTTGACGCCCTTCGCGTCCTCGAAGCGCAGCGTCATCGGAACGGTCGCGCCCTTGGGCATGGGCTGCTTCAGGTCCATCAGCATCACGTGCAAGCCGCTCGGCTTGAGTTCGACGGTCTGGCGTGCCGGCAGGTCGAGGCCGCCCTGCACCGGGCGCATCTTCATGGTGTCGCCGTCCATCTTCATCTCGTGCACTTCGGCGACGCCGGCGGCCGGCGTCGAGGCGCCGACCAGCCGGGTGCCCGACGGCGCGCTGAGCTTCATGAAGGCGCCGGTGCCGCTCTGGCCGGGGACGGTCGGACGGATCCAGGCGTCCTTCACGTCGACGGCCGCGACGCCGGGTGCCAGCACGTCGAGGCGGGCCGCGGGCAACGCGAGCTTCTCGCCAGCGGCGCCGGTGGGCAGTTCGGCCCAGTCGGCACTGCCGTTGTCGCAGCTCTGCAGCACCTTGAAGTACAGCGGGCCGGGCGTCGCGGTGAGCTTGCCGCGCACGATGAACTCGGCGCGCTCGGCCGCTGGCAGGGCCGTGGCCGGGGTGTCGGCCGTCCATCGCACCTGGCCATCGCCGGTCTTCTGCACGTCGAGCTTCCAGCCCTTGCGCTCCTGTGCGTCGGAGAGCGTGAAGCCTTTCGGCAGGCGAACGGTGACGCCGTTCGTCGCCTTGCCGTCCTTGCAGGCATGCCCGACGCGGAACGCGGCGTCGTAGTCGGCGCCGGCAGCGGCGCCGCCGGGTGGCAGGGTGATGTGCGCGACGGCGCTGCCGGCAGCGATAGCGAAGGCGCAGGCGGCCAGCGCCTTGAGGGTGAAGTGTCTTGTCATGTCATGTCCTTTTAGTGGAGGGGTGTCAAAGGTTCCAGCGCAGTTCGGCCGTGTAGGTGCGCTGCGGGTAGGGGTGGAAATTCCAGTACTGATCGTTGTTGGCGTTGTCGATCCCGAAGGCGGCCGACACCTGTCGGGTGACCTGGTAGCGCACGCGCATGTCGACGGTGAAGTACTTGCTGGCGCCGAAGTAGGCGAAGGCGTTCACGTCGCTGTTGTCCAGGCTGGAGTACTGCTTGCCGCTGTAGCGCGCGGCGACCGTGAAGGCCCAGCGGTCGTCGGGTTTCCAGGTCGCGTAGAGCGTCGAGCGCCACTGTGGCACGCGCGGCTGCCACTTGCCCACGCTGGCCGGAAAGGCCGCGTTGGCCACCGTCTTCGAGTTCGCGTAGGTGAGGCTGCCGCCGAGGTCGAGCCCCTTCATGAACACGTCCTGCCCGGTGTACGCCAGCTCGACCCCGGTGGTGCGCACCTTGTCGATGTTCTGCACGCGCGAGACGGTTGAGTTGGGGATGAGCTGGTTGTAGAGCGCGTTGCGCGTGGTCTCGTGGAACAGCGTGGCGCGCGCCAGTCCGCTGCCCAGGTCCTTCTCCAGCGAGAGCTCGCCGGTCCACGACTTCTCGGGCTTCAGGTTGGGGTCGTTGATGAACGACAGCGCACCGCCGCTGGTCGCGCCATAGAGCTCGCCGACCGTCGGGTAGCGCACCGCTCGGCCGAGCGACGCCTTGAGCACCGTGTCGTCGGCGAGCTGGTAGGCCAGCGCCGCCTTGGGCGATGCGTCGGACTCGCTGCGCGTGCCATAGCGCTGGAGCGATGTCGCGGTCGAGGTGAAGCCGTCGGTCGCCTTCCAGTCTTCGTAGCGCAGGCCGAGCACGGCCTTCCAGCGCGGCGCGAAGGCCCAGGTGTCCTGCACCCACGCGCTGAAGGTCTCGGACTTGCCGCCCACGTTGCTGACCGGCGACCACGGATTGGCCGGGCTATCGAGCCAGCTGCCGACGACGTTGTTCTTGGCGATCGACAGCTTGTACGCATCGCGGCCGACGCCGAAGTCGACGAGGTGCGCGCCGCCCACGCCCTGCGGCCGCCACGTGCCCCTGGCGGCGAGCGTGTTCCAGCCGGTGCCGTTTTGATCCTGCAGCGTGCCGGCGCCGCCGAGGGACGCGAGCGGCAGTGCCCCGGTGGGCGCGCGCTGCTGGTCCTTCGCGTAGTCGTACAGGCTCGCGGCCATTTCCCAGTCGAACACGCCCTGCGTGCTGCTCTTGACCGACAGGCCGTGCATGGTGTGCGTCTGGCGGTCGTTGGTGAGCGGGAACGCGGTCGGCGCGAGCGTGAAGCTGCGCCCGCCGATGTTGATCGGCCCGCTGAAGACCGGCTGGCCGCTCGCGCTGCGCAGGTAGGTATCGGGTCGCCCTTCGGACGTGTTCTGCCACCAGCCCAGCGTGTACGTCGCGCGCACGGTGGGCGAGAAGTCATAGGCGAGCTTGAGCTTCGCGTGGTCCTGGACCGTGTGGTACGCCGTGCCGCTGCCGAGCAGGTACCAGGGCGTGTTGGTGGTGTTCAGGCCCGGGACCGCGCCTGCGACCGGCGTGCCGCGCGTGCCGGCCACGCCCGAGGCCAGCGTCGCGGTCGTGAAGGTCAGCGGCTGGCCGTGGCTGTTGGTGCGGTTGACGTTGATCCACCAGGACCACGGACCTTCCCCGTTCAGACCGCTCCTGCTGCCGAGCGACGCACTGGTCTGCCAGGCGTTGTAGGTCTTGCTCGCGCCGTAGAGGTCGTTGGGCTGCGACGAGTAGCCGGCCTTGACGTGCGCTTCGAGCTTCGTGGGCATGCGCGTCACGTAGTCGACCACCGCACCGGCCGAGTTGCCAGGGTAGGCGGCCGAGAAGGGCCCGTACATCACGTCGACGCGTTCGATCTCCTCGGGCGTGACGAGCCCCCAGCGCGGCGCGTAGTTGGTGCCGTTGGCGATGCCGTTGCCCAGGTAGTTCGACAGCAGGATGCCATCGGCGTACACCGCCGAGCGGGCGCTGTTGCCGGTGCCCGACGCCCGCGTCGACAGGATCGCGTGGTTGTAGTCGCCGATGTAGCGCTTGCGCACCAGCAGGCTCGGCAGGTACTTGAGCGCGTCTTCGCTGTCGGTGGCGTTGACGCGCGTCTCGATCTCCTCGCGTGTCACGCCTTCGATGGTGGTCGGGATCTGCGTGGGCAGCGAGGTCGGGCGGCTGCCGGTGACGGTGACGACGCCGAGCGAGCGGGTCATGCCGGACTCTTGGGGCGTCTTGTCCTGGGCCCAGGTCATCGAAACGGGGGCGCCGACAGCCATGGCGAGGGCCATGGCCAGGGGGGTTCTTCTCACGGGAAACTCCTGAATAATCAAGCCAAAAAGGCCTGAAACGCCCGCACCATGGGCGCGAGCAGCTATGAAATCGATAGCGTCAGGAGAAAGCGGGAGGTCCGCGCGCCGGCAAGGGCGCTGCGGTGGCCGCGGCGATGCGCGCGGCGGGAATCGATTGAACGGCGCGTCCCAGCGGCTGGACGGTGGGCACAACGGCCAGTGGCGCGGCCGGCGGCGGTGCGCCGGTCAGCACGCACAGCGGGCAGTCCACGTGCGAGGCGCCCATTTCCTGCGCGCCGTCGTCGGTCTGCACGATGACCTTGACGGCCCCGGCCGCGGAACACACGAGTTCCATGGCGCGCGGCTTGACGACCGGCGAAGCGACTGCCACGCCCAGCGACAACACGAACCACGCCAGCACGAAACGCCCGAGAAGGGCGAGGCAGCGGGAGTGGCGCAGGAGGGCAGGCATGAAGCCCGCGATTATGGCGCCCCGCCCGATAATCCGCCGCATGACCACGCCCCTCTTCCATCTCGCCTTCCACGTCCGCGACCTGGACGAAGCGCGCCGCTTCTATGGCGGCGTGCTCGGCTGCACCGAAGGCCGCAGCACCGACACCTGGGTCGACTTCGACTTCTTCTCGCACCAGATTTCGCTGCACCTGGGCGAGCCGTTCGCGACGGCGAACACCGGCCGCGTCGGCGACGTGATGGTGCCGATGCCGCACTTCGGCCTGGCGATGGACCTGGCCGACTGGAAAGTGATGGCCGCCCGCCTCGAGGCCGCGAACACCGACTTCGTGCTGAAGCCGCAGGTGCGCTTCGAAGGCCAGCCCGGCGAGCAATGGACGATGTTCTTCCGCGACCCGTCGGGCAACCCGATCGAGGTCAAGGGCTTCCGGTCGCTCGCGAGCGTGTACGACAAGTGAGCTACACCTTCGCGTCGGCCACGGTGCTGCTGCTGCTGATCTGCGACCCGCTAGGCAACATCCCGATCTTCGCGAATGCGCTGAAGAACGTGCCGCCCGAGCGCCGCACGCTGGTGATCGTGCGCGAGGTGCTGATCGCCTTCGCGCTGCTGCTCGGCTTCATGTTCATCGGCGACCGCTTCCTGCACGTCATGGGCCTCTCGGGCCTGTCGCTGCAGATCGCGGGCGCGGTGGTGCTCTTCCTGATCGCGCTGCGCATGATCTTCCCGACGCCCGGCGGCTTCGAGCACACGCACGAAGGCGAGCCGCTGATCGTGCCGCTGGCCATCCCTGCGCTGGCCGGCCCGTCGGCGCTCGCCACGGTCATGCTGCTGGTGTCGCAGGCGCCGGAGCGGCGGCTCGAATGGATCGCGGCGCTCTCGGTGACGATGGCGGTGTGCGCGGTCGTGCTGGTGCTGGCCGAGCGCATCCAGCGCCTGATCGGCAACCGCGTGGTGCTCGCGCTCGAACGGTTGATGGGGCTGATCCTCGTCGCCGTGTCGGTCGAGATGATGATTCGCGGCCTCAAGCTGCTGGCAACCGAGCTTCCCAGATGACATCGACGACAAGACTCCTCCTGCCCACGCTGCTCCTGTGCGCGACCGGCTTCGCGCACGCAGTGCAGGACTGCGAGCTGAATGGCCAGAGCGTCAACCCCGCCAACGGCAACACCACCGCCGGCAAGACCGGGCTCATGCGCTGCAAGGACCGCGACAGCGGCGTCCTGCAGCGCGAGCAGCAGATCCAGAACGGCGTCTTCATGGGGCTCGTGCGCTTCTACCAGGACGGCAAGCTGCTGAAGGAGCACAACGTGAACGCCAGGGGCAACATGGACGGCCCCGCACGCGAGTTCGCACCGGGCGGAAAGCTCGTGCGCGAATCGGTCTACGTCGATGGCAGCGAGATCGGGCTGATCCGCACCTTCTACCCGGGCGGCGCGCGCCGCAGGATCACCTTCAACGGCGAAGGCAGTCGCGAATCGGCGTCCGTCGAGTTCACCGAGGCCGGCCCGCCGAGCGCGCTGCGCTGCGGCGACAAGCCGATGCTCGCCCCGGCGTTCGACGACGCGAAAGCCTGCGGTTTCACGGGCGGCCCGTCGCAGATCGAGCTGTTCGACAGCGCCGGCCGGCTGCGCCAGCGCGGGACGTACGCGGAAGGCAAGCGCACGCGCTGGGAAAGCCTCTACGACAACGGCCAGGTGGAGTCGAGCGGTGAGACCACCGGCACGCAATCGGTCAGCCGTCGCTTCTCGTCCACCGGCGTCAAGCGCTCCGAGGTCTACAGTTTCGCGGCGGACCGTCGCACCGTGCGCCAGCGCGAGCTCGAATATTCGGAGCGCGGCACGCTCGTGCGCGAACAGCGCTGGTCGCCCGAAGGCGTGCCGACGAACGACGACAGCTACTACCTCAACGGGCAACCGCGCAGCAAGTCCGTCTACAGCGGCACCGGCGACCAGCGCGCCGTCGAGGTGAGCGACTTCTACGACAGCGGCCAGCGCTCGCGCCAGGGCCGCTTTCGCGCCGGCCTGCGCGGCGGCGGCACGACCCCGGTGGGCACGCACCAGGGCTTCGACGAGAAGGGCCGGCTCGTCACCGAAACCAGCTACGACGATCGCGGTCGCCTCGCGCGGGAGCGCGTGTTCGACGAGAACGGCCAGCTGCAGCGCGACGACGAGGTGTTCGAGGACGGGTCGCGCAAGGCGTTCGCGAAGTAGCCGCGCCTACGGGTTGCCGACCGCGACGTCGGCCGCCGCTGCCCGCCCCGCTGGCGACACGATCTCCTGCTCGATCGCGCCGAACAGCGAGCGCCCGTCCAGCCCCTTCATCTCGATGCGGACGGTGTCGCCGAACTTCATGAAATCGGTGGTGGGCGCGCCGTCCTGGATGGTCTCGATGCAGCGCTTTTCGGCGATGCACGAGTAGCCCTTCGGCCAGTCCATGCGGCCGTCTTTTTCCACGCCCTTGTTGCTCACCGTGCCGCTGCCGACGATGCTGCCGGCGCGCACGTTGCGCGTCCTGGCGATGTGGGCGATGAGTTGGCCGAAGTGGAATGTCATCTCGGGGCCGGCGTCGCACATGCCGACCTTGCGGCCGTTCCAGGTGCTTTGCAGCGTGAGGTGCACGCGGCCCTGCTGCCAGGCCTCGCCGATCTCGTCGAGCGTGACGGCCACGGGGCTGAAGGCGGTGGCGGGCTTGGCCTGGAAGAAGCCGAAGCCCTTGGCGAGTTCGGCGGGGATGAGGTTGCGCAGGCTCACATCGTTGGCGAGCATGACGAGGCGGATGCCGTCGAGCGCCTGCTCGGGCGTGGCGCCCATCTTCACGTCGCCGGTGACGACGGCGATCTCGGCCTCGAAGTCGATGCCCATGGCTTCGTTCGGAACCACCACGTCGTCGACCGGGCCGAGGAAGTCGTCGCTGCCGCCCTGGTACATGAGCGGATCGCTGTAGAAGCTTTCGGGCACTTCGGCATTGCGCGCCTTGCGCACGAGTTCGACGTGGTTGAGGTACGCCGAGCCGTCGGCCCACTGGTAGGCGCGCGGCAGCGGCGCCATGCACTGCGCGGGATCGAACGGAAAGGCGTGCCGCGCACGGCCGGTGTTGACGGCGTCGTACAGGTCCTGCAGCTGCGGCGCCATGAATCCCCAGTCGTCGAGTACCTGCTGCAAGCGGCTCGCGATGCCGGTGGCGTAGTGGGCGAGCGTGAGGTCGCGCGAGACGACGACGAGCTGACCGTCGCGGGAGCCGTCCTTGAGGGTGGCGAGTTTCATGGTGGCGGCTACTAAACTGGTTGAACGGGCGGCAGTTTACCGAGTGAACCTCACGGGCCATTGCCAGTCCCACTCGCCAACCCCACCCACATGCACCGCATGACCGCCCTCGCCGCTCCGACCCCGCCGCACGCGCCGCGCTCGCCGTGGCGCGCGGTGGCGGGGCTGACGCTGGCGGTGCTGCTGGCGCACCTGGCGCTGCTTTTCCTGGCGCCGATGGGCGTGGGCGCCAAGCCTTCGCCGCTCGAGGCGCGCTTCAGCACGCGCACGATCGTGATTGCGCCGACGCCAGTGGCCGAGACGCCCGCTCCCGCGGCCGCGCCTGCCGCAACGGTGGCGCAGGCGCCCGCGCCGAAGCCGCCGCGGCCCCGCGCGGTACGGCCGCCCAAGCCGGTGGTCGCCGCGAAGTCGGCGCCCGAGCCGCAGCCCCAGCCGACGCCGGAGCCCACCGCGGGCACTTCGCCGGCAGAGGCGATCGATGCAACGGCTCAGGCCGCACAGTCAGCCTCCACCGCCACCGCCGCGGAGCCAACGTCGTCGCCCGCAACACCGGACGCCGGCCCGGCCGGCGCACCGGGCGTGGCCGGCACCGGCGACGCGCAGCGCGTCACCGGACCGCAGTCGCTGCGCGTGCCGGGCTCCGTCAAGCTCAGGTACGACGTGTCGGGCCAGCAGGGCACTTCGCCGATGAAGGGCGTCTACGGCGAGGTCGATTGGCTGCAGGACGGCAACGCCTACGACGCGCGGCTGTCGCTCGGCGTGCTGTTCAAGACGCTGCGCACCCAGCGCAGCACCGGCACCATCAACGGGAACGGCATCGAGCCGGATCGCTTCTCCGACCAGCGAAAGGCCGAGGTCGCCTCGCACTTCGTGCGCAGCGAGGGCAAGGTGGTGTTCAGCAACAACGCGCCGAGCGTGCCGCTGCTCGTCGGCGCGCAGGACCGGCTCAGCGTCGTGATGCAGCTCGGCGCGATGCTGGCGGGCGACCCGAACCGCTTTCCCGCCGGCAGCACGATCGCCATCCAGACGGTCGGTCCGCGCGACGCGGACATCTGGACTTTCAACGTCGGCGAGGAAGAGGCGCTCAACCTGATGGCCGGCGACATCACGGCCCGCAAGCTCACGCGCCTGCCGCGCAAGGAGTTCGACGACAAGATCGAGCTGTGGCTGGCGCCGACGCTGGGTTATTTGCCCGTGCGCATCAAGCAGACCCAGCCCAACGGCGACTTTGCCGACATGCAATTGCGCGACCAGACTTCCCTGCGGCAGCCGCAATGAGCCGAAATTTCACAAATCTCTTGAAACTGGCGCGCTGATTGCTATCTAACTCCTCATGAATGCCATCGACATCCTCAGCAATTCCGACCTGCACATGCTCTACGACTCCGAGTCGTACGCGGTGATGCACGTGCAGCCGACGGAGGGCGACGCGCCCGTGGCGCCGCATCTGCCGGTGCTGTCGCGCCACGGCTTCGAGATCGTGGACAAGCGCTCGGGCAAGGAGGTCTACCTCGACGGCTCGTGGGCCGAACTGTTCCAGCAGCAGATCACCGCGTGGCAGCTCAACACGCCCACGCAGGAAGAGGTCGAAGACACGCTCGAGGGCTACGCGGAACTCGCGCAAAACCCTGTTCTCCTGCACTGAACAGGGTCATTTGCGTCCGTAGAGCTGCCTGTACAGCGGCCCGACAATCAGCAGCACCGCGACCAGCCGGCACACCTGGAACGCGGTCACCACCGGCACGCCGAGCTGCAGCACCTTCGCGGTGATCGACATCTCTGCGATGCCGCCGGGCGAAGTCCCCAGGATCAGCGTCGCGACGTGCATGCCTGTGGCCCACGACAGCGCCCACGCGAATCCTCCGCACAAAACCAGCATCCCGCCGGTCCCGAGCGCCACGGTGGCCAGCCAGCGCGGCGCGGTGTGCAGGAACTCGCGGCTGAAGCGCACGCCGAGACTCACCGCGATCACGAGCTGGGCAGCGTTGGACATCCAGGTCGGCACCGCCGAAAGGTGCTGGCCGAACATGGTGAACCCCATCGCGACGAGCAGCGGCCCGATGAACCACGGGTTGGTGCGACCGGCCCCGCGCATTGCCAGCGCGCCGACACCTGTGGCGATCGCCAGCACGAGCAGACCTCCGGCGCGCACGTCCCGCACGCCGGAGAGATCGACGTCCAGGCCGTGCAGCCCGCTCCATTGCATCGCGAACGGAATGCACACGGTCACCACAACGAGCCGCAGGCTGTGGGCCGCGGCCACCAGATCGGTTCGTGCGCCGACCCGCTCGGCCAGCAGGGTCATCTCCGAAGCACCGCCGATGGCACCTGCGAAGTAAGCAGTGGCTCGCATGGAGTCGTCCGGCACGTGAGGCATGCGCTTGGCGTGGAGACGATGCAACAGGTGGCCGAAGCCCCATCCGAGCAGCAACGCCAAGCCGATCGCGAGCACGATCGCCCACCACAGGCCGGCAACGAGGCCGACGACGGCCGGCGTGAAGTAAAGACCCAGTGCGGTGCCGATCGTCCACTGCCCGCCGTTGCGCAGTGCGGTGGCGCTGGCCGTCGGCGCACCGGCGATCGACGCGAGCGACACCGCCAGCAGCGGCCCGATCATCCAGGGCAGCGGCGTGTGCAGCGCGAGGCAGACGCCCGCCGCTGCCAGTGCCAGCAGCAGCGTGGCGGCGACGCGCGCCGGGTAACGAAAGCGGGAGAACGACAAGAAAAGGGACAGCGGAAAGCGGCGAAGGATGGCGACAGGGGTGTCGGCGCCTCGCTAGTATCGCGTGATGCCCGCCCTCGCCATCTTCCGTTCGCCCCCTCTCCATCTGCTCGCGCTGGCCGCATTGGTCACCGTGGCCGGCTGCTCGACGCTCCGGCCGCCCGAGCCCGATGCACCCGTGGCGCAGCGGATCGCCTCGCTGCTGCCGGTCGATGCGATCCTGCTGGGCGAACAGCACGATGCGCCGGAGCACCATCGGCTCGAACTGGAGGCGGTCGATGCGCTCGTCGCGCGCGAGGCACTGGCCACGCTCGCGATCGAAATGGCCGAAGAAGGCCGCAGCACCGACAAGCTGGGTGCGAAGGCGACCGAGGCGCAGGTGCAGGCCGCGCTCGAATGGAACGACAAGGCCTGGGGCTGGAAGGACTACGGCCCGGCCGTGATGGCGGCGGTGCGCGCCGGCGTGCCGGTGGTCGGCGCCAACCTGCCGCTGTCGCGCACGCGCACGGCAATGGCCGACGTGTCGCTCGATGCACAGCTCAACGACAAGGCACGCGCCACGCAGCAGGAGGCCGTGCGCGAGGGCCACTGCAACCTCCTCCCGGAGACGCAGATCGTGCCGATGACGCGCGTGCAAATCGCCCGCGACCGCGCGATGGCGCAGACCATCGTGAAGGCGCGCCAGCCCGGCAAGACAGTGCTGCTAATCAGTGGCGCCGGCCACGCCACCAAGGCGCTGGGCGTTCCGCAGCACCTGCCGACCGACGTGAGCTTCAAGTCGGTCGAGCTGCAGGCCGGCAGCGCCGCCGCGCGCGCGGGCTACGACGCCGTCTGGCGCACTCCCGCATTGCCCGAAAAGGACTACTGCGCGTCGCTGCGCAAATAGTTCAGGCGAACTTCCTGATGCTGTCGGCCAGGGTGTTGACCAGCGTGTCGATGTGCGACTTCTCGACGATGAACGGCGGCGCGATCACGACCACGTCGCCCGCCGGCCGCACCAGCGCGCCCTTGTGGAAACAGTCGACGAAGATGTCGTAGGCCCGCTTGCCCGGTGAGCCGGCGATCGGTGCGAGTTCGACTGCAGCGGCGAGTCCCAGGCTTCGGATGCCGATCACGTTCGGCAGGCCCTTGAAGGCACTGTGGAACGCATCGCCCAGCACCGGGCCCATCTCGCCGGCACGCGAGAACAGCTGCTCGTTCTTCAAGAGGTCGAGCGTCGCGATGGCTGCCGCGCAGGCCACCGGATGGCCGGAGTAGGTGTAGCCGTGGAAGAACTCGACCACGTGCTCGGGCGCGTCGGTCTTCATCATCGTGTCGTACAGCTTGTCGCGGCAGATCACGCCGCCGAGCGGGATCACGCCGTTCGTCACGCACTTGGCGAAGTTCAACATGTCGGGCACCACGCCGTAATAGTCCGACGCGAAGTTGGTGCCCATGCGGCCGAAGCCGGTGATGACCTCGTCGAAGATCAGCAGGATGCCGTGCTTGTCGCAGATCTCGCGCAGGCGCTTCAGGTAACCCTTGGGCGGCAGGTACCAGCCCGCCGAACCGGACACCGGCTCCACGATGATCGCCGCCACGTTGCTCGGGTCGTGCAGCGGCAGGATGCGCTGTTCGAGTTCGAGCAGCGGGTCTTCGGCCCACACCGGTTCCTGGTTGTGGATATAGGCGTGGTTCACCGGGTCGTGGATGAAGCGCATGTGGTCCACGCGCGGCAGGAAGGCCGAGCCGAACACCTTGCGGTTGCCCGGAATGCCGCCCACCGACATGCCGCCGAAGCCCACGCCGTGGTAGCCCTTCTCGCGGCCGATGAACACGTTGCGATGGCCTTCGCCGCGCGCGCGGTGGTAAGCCAGCGCCACCTTCATCGAGGTGTCGGCGGCCTCGCTGCCCGAATTGCAGAACAGCACCTTGTTGAGATCGCCGGGCGCGAGCGAGGCGATCATCTCGGCCGCCTTGAAGGCGCGGTCGTTGCTGACCTGGAAGGCGGTGGCGTAGTCGAGCGTGTCGAGCTGCTTCTTGATGGCCTCGTTGATCGGCTTCCTGTTGTGGCCCGCGCCCACGCACCACAGCGACGAGATGCCGTCGATCACCTTCTTGCCGTCATGGGTGGTGAACTCCATGCCGTCGGCCGCCACGAAGACGCGCGGGTCTTTCCTGAAATGGCGGTTGGGGGTGAAGGGCAACCACTGGTTGTCCATGTTGAAGTCCTGGAAGGCCATGTCTCGCTCCTGCGGGTTGTGGGGTCGGGGAAAATCGCGATTCTGGCACCCCTGCGACAATTCCACCCAGATGACGACCTCTACGCCTACCTCGCCCGCCTACATCCTGAACCTCTCCTGCCCCGACCGGACAGGCATCGTGCACGCCGTCTCGGGCTTTTTGCTCGAGCGCGGCGCCAACATCGAAGAGGCCGCCCAGTACAACGACCACGGCACCGGCCTGTTCTTCATGCGCGTGCGCTTCGCCTGCGGCGACCACAGCGAAGCCGTGCTGCGCGAGGAACTGAAGACCTTCGCCACCGGCTTCGGCATGAGCCTGCAGCTGCACGCCGCCGCCCAGCCGATGAAGACCGTGATCCTGGTCAGCAAGGAAGGCCACTGCCTGAACGACCTGCTGTTCCGCTGGAAGAGCGGCCTGCTGTCGATCGACGTGCGCGCCATCATCTCGAACCACCGCGACTTCTACCAGCTGGCCGCCAGCTACAACGTGCCCTTCCACCACATTCCGGTCACGGCCGCGACCAAGGCGCAGGCCGAGGCCAGGCAGCTCGAGATCGTCGAGAGCGAAGGTGCCGAGCTCGTGGTGCTGGCGCGCTACATGCAGATCCTGAGCAACGAGCTGTGCCAGTCGCTGGCCGGCCGCGCGATCAACATCCACCACTCGTTCCTGCCGAGCTTCAAGGGCGCCAAGCCCTACTACCAGGCACACGACCGCGGCGTGAAGCTGATCGGTGCCACCGCCCACTACGTGACGGCCGACCTCGACGAGGGCCCGATCATCGAACAGGACGTGGCCCGCGCCGACCACACCGACACCGTCGACGACCTCACCGCGCGCGGCCGCGACACCGAAAGCCAGGTGCTCGCACGTGCCGTGAAATGGCACAGCGAGCACCGCGTGCTGATCAACGGCCACCGCACGGTGGTTTTCAAGTAACCCCGCTTGCCGTAGAGTCGCCGGCATGAACGCACCCGTCACCGCCATCGAACACGCATCGCTCTCGAAATCCGCGCGCCAGGCCGAGGTGGTTCGCGCGCTGCAGGCGCACCTGCCCTCCCATGCGCTGATCTGGCACGATGAGGACACCACGCCCTACGAGTGCGACGGGCTCACCGCGTACCGTGCGCGCCCGCTGGTCGTGGCGCTGCCCGAAACCGAGGCCCAGGTCGCCGCGGTGCTGCGCACCTGCCACGGCATGGGCGTGCCGGTCGTGGCGCGCGGCGCGGGCACCGGCCTGTCGGGCGGCGCGATGCCGGACACGATGGGCGTGACGATGTCGCTCGCCAAGTTCAACCGCATCGTGAAGATCGATCCGGTGAGCCGCACCGCCGTCGTGCAGTGCGGCGTGCGCAACCTGGCGATCAGCGAAGCCGCGGCGCCGTTCAACCTCTACTACGCGCCCGACCCATCGAGCCAGATTGCCTGCACCATCGGCGGCAACGTGGCCGAGAACTCGGGCGGCGTGCATTGCCTCAAGTACGGGCTCACGCTGCACAACGTGCTGCGCGTCCGCGGCTACACGGCCGATGGCGAGCCGATCGAATTCGGCGGCGAGGCGCTCGACAACCCCGGCCTCGACCTGCTTGCGCTGGTCATCGGCAGCGAGGGCATGCTGGCCATCACCACAGAGGTCACGGTCAAGCTGGTGCCCAAGCCGCAGCTCGCGCGCTGCATCATGGCCAGCTTCGACGACGTGCGCAAAGCCGGCGACGCGGTGGCCGCGGTGATCGCGGCCGGCATCATCCCGGCCGGCCTCGAGATGATGGACAAGCCCATGACCGCCGCCGTCGAAGACTTCGTGCGCGCCGGCTACGACCTCGACGCAGCGGCAATCCTGCTGTGCGAATCCGACGGCACCATCGAAGAGGTCGAGGAAGAAATCGGCCGCATGACCGACGTGCTGCGCGCCTCGGGCGCCACGGCCATTGCGGTCAGCACCAGCGAGGAAGAGCGCCTCAAGTTCTGGAGCGGCCGCAAGAACGCCTTCCCCGCGTCGGGCCGCATCAGCCCCGACTACATGTGCCTAGACTCGACCATTCCGCGCAAGCGGCTGGCCGACATCCTGCTGGCGATCCAGCAGATGGAAATCAAATACAACCTGCGCTGCTGCAACGTGTTCCACGCGGGCGACGGCAACCTGCACCCGCTGGTGCTGTTCGATGCGAACGACCCCGACGAGCTGCACCGCTGCGAGCTCTTCGGCGCCGACATCCTGGAGACCAGCGTCGCGATGGGCGGCACCGTGTCGGGCGAGCATGGCGTGGGCGTCGAGAAGCTCAACAGCATGTGCGTGCAGTTCACCGCGGCCGAGAACGAAATGATGTTCGGCGTGAAGCGCGCGTTCGACCCCGCCGGCCTGCTCAACCCCGGCAAGGTGATCCCGACACTGCAGCGCTGCGCCGAATACGGCAAGCAGGTCTTCCGCGCCGGCAAGACCGTGCCCTTCGCCGACATCCCCCGCTTCTGATGACCGGCTTGCGAGGCCTGGCCTGGTTGCTGGTCTTCCAGTCGATCGGCGAAGTGCTCTCGCGCGGCCTGGCACTGCCGCTGCCGGGTCCGGTGCTCGGCCTCATGATGCTGCTGGTCGGCCTGCGCTTCGAGCTCGTGCGCGGGCCGGTGGGTGAATGCGCGGGCTTTCTCCTGCAGCATCTGTCGCTGCTGTTCATCCCGGTCGGCGTGGGCGTGATGACGCACCTCGCGCTGCTGAGCCAGTACGGCGGACGGATGCTGTTCGTCATCGCGCTGTCGACCTGGATCGGTCTGGCCGTCACCGCGCTGGTGCTGTACTGGCCGGACCGCAACAAGGCGCTTGCCTGATGCCGCGCTTCGTCGAACTCTGGATCTATCTTTCCGCGACGCCGCTGTTCGGCCTGACGGCCACGCTGGTCGTGTACCTGCTGGCCCAGTCGGCCTACCACCGGCTCGACAACGCACCCTGGGCGAATCCGGTGCTGTGGTCGGTGATCGTGATCGCGGGTGGGCTGCTGCTGACGGGGGTCGACTATCCGACCTACTTCGCCGGGGCGCAGTTCATTCACTTCCTGCTGGGCCCTGCCGTCGTCGCGTTGGCGTGGCCCCTGTGGCAACGCCGTGCGGAACTCAAGGCGCGCTATGGCCGCCTGTTGCTGGCCGCATTGCTGGGTGGCGCGGCCGCCAGCGGCTCGGCCTTGTTGCTCGGATGGGCGGTCGGGCTGCCGCACGACGTCGTGCTGTCGCTGGCGCCGAAGTCGGTCACCGCGCCGGTGGCCATGGGCATCTCCGAAAAGATCGGCGGCATCCCCGCACTGTCAGCCGTTTTCGCGGTGCTGACCGGAATGATCGGCGCGCTGTCGGGCAAGTACCTCTTCGATGCCCTGCGCATCGGCACCGAACCCACGGGCATGGCGGCGCGCGGGTTCGCGCTCGGCACCTCCGCACATGGCATCGGCGCCGCACGTGCCTTGCACGTGGACGCCGACGCGGGTGCCTATGCGGGCCTGGCCCTTGGCATGCAGGTGGTGCTGGCCGCCCTGCTGATGCCGCTGGTGTTCAGGCTGCTTTGAACGATCAGTTGCGGTAGGGGTTGCCGGGTCGGCGATCCGCACGATTCGGCACGCCGTCGCCGTCACGGTCCCAGCCGCCGCGACGCATTTCCCAGCGGCCATCGTTCTGCCGCCATTCCGGCTGGCGATAGGCGTAACCCGCACGGGCCTTCACCCAGACGCCCGGTTGCCACGCATGGCGATTGCCGCGCCACTCCCAATGGCCCGGCGCCCACACGTATCCGCGACGTGGTGCCGGCACGCGCTCGAAGCGCGGTGGTGGCGGGGCGGTCTGCACGATGATCGCGGGCTGCGCCTGCGCGATGGTCGGAACGGCGAACGAGCCCATCGACACGACGGTGGCAACGCCTGCCGCAAGGATGAATTTTTTCATGGAGTACTCCTTTGAGTGAGAGGAGCCTTCATGCTGCCTGCGCCATGTGAAGGGTCTGTAAGCGACACACGAAATCTTGTGTAGCACTGTGACGTGATCCTCACGCCCTCGCGCGGCCTATTCCTGCAGTTCGCGCACGTCGACCGCAGCGGCCATGGCCGCGTAACCGGCATCGCTCGGGTGCAGGTGATCGCCGCTGTCGTACGCGGGCCTGAGCGCCGGCGGATTGGCCGGGTCGCGCAGCGCGGTGTCGAAATCGATCACGCCGTCGACGTCCTGCCGCCCGCGGATCCAGCGATTGAAAGCCTGGCGCTTGGCCTCGGTCGCCTCGTTGAAATAGGCCGAACCCTGCATCGGCGTGAGGGTGCCGAGCAGCACCTTGATGCCCCGCGCTCGCGCCTTCTCCACCAGGGTCTGCATGGCGCGTGTCAGTTGCTCCAGCGGCAGGTCTTCCGCCGCGATGGCGGCACCCAGGCCGATGTCGTTGATGCCGATGAGGATGATGGTGTGCGACACGCTGCTTTGCGCCAGCACGTCGCGGTCGAAGCGATCCAGCGCACGCGGGCCGATGCCATCGGTCAGCAGGCGGTTGCCGCCGATGCCGAGGTTGAGCACGCTTGGCGCCTCGGCACGCGACGGCTGGCCGCGCAGCCGTTGGGCCAGCCGCGCGGGGTAGCCGCCCTGGACGCCTTCCTTCGCCGCGGCACCGAAAGTGATCGAGTCACCGAACGCGGCCACCACGGGCGGTGACGTCTGTCGGCGCACGTCGACCCCTGTGACGAAGTAGCCCTGCGCAGCAGGGCTCGCGCCACGCAGCGTGGCCTCGCCCGTCGCGTTGCCCGGTGCGATCCACGCGCCCTTGTCAGACGTCGGGAAGACGGTGGCGACGCGTGTGGCGTCTGCGAGGTAGAGGCTCACGCCGAGCGCCTGCTGCGGCTCCACCGCGAGGTCGACCGCGTCGCTCCAGCGCTCGGCGCCCGGGCCCAGCACAACGTCGGGCTTTCCGGCAAAGCGCAACACCTGCAGCGTGCGGGGCGACAAGGCATCGGCGCCGGTGCTGTGCGCCACGCTCGCCGCGCGGATGTGCAGCGGCACCGTGCCGAAGACGTTCGAAACGCGCACACGGACCTGCGTGCCGCCGATGGCAGGCACCGCGCGCACACGCACCGTCTGGTCGCGCAGCGTCGCCGGGACCGGCGCAGCCATGCCGGGAATCGGCACCGGCTTGTTGTAGTCGAGCGCAGGGGCAGCCCAGGTGGCGACCCACGGCGCGACCGGCTCGGCCGCGCGAAGCGGCAAGGCCGACATCGCGACGGCGAACGTGATCAGGAAAGACGAAAGAAAGCGCATGCAGGCAAAGCGACCCAGTGTACGGAGCCGCTGTGTCCGTGCGCTTCTCAGGGGCTCGTCATGGCCCCGGAAATCACCACGTGTCGACGTAGGGCATCGCCGGCGACACGGCTTGCGTGGCCGAGGCGAGGCCGCGCACCAACCAGGCCCGTGTGTCGGCCGGATCGATCACCGCGTCGATCTCGAGCGTCTGCGCCATGTGGATGGCTTCGCCGTTCGAATACTGCAGCGCGACCAGCTCGTTGAAGAGCGCATCGCGCTCAGCGCCTTCCGGCACCGCGGCCAATTCCTTTCGGAACCCGAGCCGCACCGCACCTTCCAGCCCCATCGCGCCGAACTCACCCGTCGGCCAGGCGACCGTGAAGACCGGCGCGTCGAAGCCACCCGCCGTCATGGCCTGTGCGCCAAGCCCATAACCCTTGCGGAGCACGACCGCAAAGAACGGCACGCGCAGGTGCGACGCGATCATGAACATGCGGCACACGTGCCGCACCTGGGCCTGCGCCTCGACCTCCGGCCCGACCATGAAGCCGGGCGTGTCGCATAGCGAGACGATCGGCAGCCCGTGCGCGTTGCACAGCTGCATGAAGCGCGCGGACTTGTCGGCCGCCTCGGCGTCGATCGCGCCGCCCAGGTGGTGGGGGTTGTTGGCCATCACGCCGACGGGCTTGCCCTCGATGCGCGCGAGCGCCGTCACCACGCCGGCACCGAAGCCGGCGCGCAGTTCGAGCACGGAGCCCGCGTCAACCAGGCCGCGCAATGCGGCGCGCACGTCGTACACGCGCAGCCGGTTCTCGGGCACCACGTGGCGCAGCGCGCGCTGGTCGGCGCAGGACCAGTCGGTCGTCGCGCCCTGGAAGTACGAGAGGTACTGCTTCGCGGCAGCGACGGCGGCCGCTTCGTCGTCGACCAGGATGTCGATCACGCCGTTGCGCGACTGCACATGGCTCGGGCCGATCTGCTCGGGCGTGAAGGTGCCGAGGCCGCCGCCTTCGATCATCGCGGGGCCGCTCATGCCGATGTTGCTGGCCTTGGTCGCGATGATGACGTCGGCACAGCCGAGCAGCGCGGCGTTGCCCGCGAAGCACCGGCCGTGCACGATGCCGACGACCGGCACCTTGCCCGACAGCGCCGCGAACTGGCTGAAGGTGTGGTTGTTGAGGCCCGCGACCACCGGCATGTCGGTGTCGCCCGGCCGGCCACCGCCGCCCTCAGCGAACAACACCACGGGCAGCTTGAGCTGGTGCGCGAGCGCCAGCATGCGGTCCTTCTTGTGGTGATTGCGCATGCCCTGCGTGCCGGCCAGCACGGTGTAGTCGTAGGCCATCACGAGGCAACGCGACTTCTCGGGGCCGAAGTGTTTCGCATTGACGCTGCCAATGCCCGTGACCATGCCATCGGCCGGCGTGTTGGCGATCAGGTCCTCGAGCGAACGCCGACGGGTCTGCGCCGCGATGGCGAGCGCGCCGTACTCGATGAAGTTGCCGGCATCCGCATCGGTATCGCACAGGTCGGCGATGTTGGCGCGCGCGGTACGGCCGCCCTGCTTGTGGCGCTTGGCGACGGCGGCTTCGCGGTTGACGTCAAGCGTCGGTGCATGGCGGTCGATCACCTTTTGCAGGTCCGGGCGGATCGTCTCGAGGTCCTGCTCGGCCAGCGCAATGGCTTCGACGGCTTCGGCATCGACCGCTTCGAGGCGTACCAGCGACTGCCCTTCGACCAGGTAGTCGCCCGGCGCGGCCAGCAACGCGACCACGCGGCCCGCGAAGGGCGCGTGCAGCAGGTGCTCCATCTTCATGGCCTCGAGCACGCCGAGCTGGGCGCCTTCGGGCAGCACGTCGCCGACGGCGACTTCGAACTGCACGAGCTTGGCGGGCATGGGCGCACGGACGATCAACGCGTCCGGATCGTCATGCGTCTGCGTGGCGGCCGGGGTGGCACCGGCGGGCGAGGCGAGCTTCCTTGTTGAGCCGTCGATGTGCGCTGCAGCGGCAAGCAGCTCGGCCAGATGGCTTTCGACGAAGCGCGTGTGCACCGACTGCGTGGCGAATTCCGGCCGCGCGGCGATGGCGCGCAGCAGCGAGAGGTTGGTGGCGAGGCCATCGATCTGGCATTCGGCCAGCGCGCGCTCGGAGCGTCGAAGCGCATCGGCGAAGTTCGGTGTCGACGACTGCACCACGAGCTTGGCGAGCAGCGTGTCGTAGTGCGGAGAGGGCGCCAGGCCTGCGTAGCCGTGCGTGTCCACACGCACACCCGGACCGCTGGGCATGTCGAAGCGCGAGAGCGTGCCGCCCGAAGGCCGCGCATTGCCTTCGGCGTCGAGCGTCTCGGCATTGATGCGCCACTGGATCGCGAAGCCGCGCTGCGGCGCCGTGCGGCCCGCTTCCACGCCGAGCGACGCCAGCGACTGGCCGCCCGCGACGGCGATCTGCAGCTGCACGAGGTCCAGCCCCGTCACGGCTTCGGTCACGGTGTGCTCGACCTGAAGGCGCGGATTGGCTTCAATGAAGACGAAAGGCAAGGTCGTCGATTCGGCATCGACCAGGAACTCGAAGGTGCCAAGACTCCTGTAGCCGACCGCCTTGGCCATGCGCAGCGCGGCCTGCGTGACCTGGGCGCGCAGCGCTTCGGGCAGCGACGGACTTGGCGCGATCTCGACCAGCTTCTGGAAGCGGCGCTGCAAGGTGCACTCACGCTCCCCGAGGCTCGCGACCGTCATGCCGTCGCCGAGCACCTGCACTTCGATGTGGCGTGCGTTGCGCATCAGCCGCTCGACGTAGACACCTTCGACACCGAACGCGGCGCGCGCTTCCGACACGCAACGTGCATGCGCTTCGGCGAGTTCGCCGGCATCGAGCACCGCGCGCATCCCGCGGCCGCCGCCGCCGCCGATGGCCTTGACCATCACGCCCGCGCCCTGTTCATGCTGCTCGGCGAAGAACGCCTGCGCTTCGGCCAGCGTGACCGCGCCTGTGCTGCCGGGCATCACCGGCACGTCGCACTGTGTCGCGAGTTCTCGTGCGCGCGCCTTGTCGCCGAAGAGCGCAAGCTGATCGGGCGTGGGGCCGATGAAGGTCAACCCCGCATCGGCGCAGGCCGTGGCGAAGTCGGCGCGCTCGCTCAGGAAGCCGTAGCCCGGATGCACCGCATCGCATCCCTGCGCCTTCGCCACCGCAACGACGGCCGCGATGTCGAGATAGGCCGACGGCCCGGTGCCGTCGAGCGGCACCGCGATGTCGGCGAGCCGCACGTGCAGCGCGGCAGCATCGTCGCGTGCATGCACCGCCACGCTGGCGATGCCGAGGTCGCGCAGCGCGCGCACGAGCCGCACCGCGATTTCGCCGCGGTTGGCGATGAGGATTTTCTTGAACACGCTATTCCTTGTCTTTGAGCAGGCGACGCAAGACCTTGCCGGCACCGGTGGCAGGCAACGCATCGATGAAACTGACGGCGCGCGGCACCTTGTAGGGCGCCATGTTGTCGCGCGACCAGGCGATGAGTCCGGCGGCCTCGAGCTCGGCGCCGGGCTTCCTCACGATGAAGGCCTTGACCACTTCGCCCTTCTCCGCATCGGGTTGCGCGATGACCGCGGCCTGCGCCACCGCCGGGTGCTTGATGAGCATCGTCTCGACTTCTTCGGGAAAGACGCTGTAGCCCGACACCTTGATCATTTCCTTGAAGCGACCGATGAAGGTGAGGTAGCCGTCGGCATCGAGCTTGCCCATGTCACCGGTGTGCACCCAGCCGTTGCGCAGCGTCGCGGCCGTGGCCTCGGGCTTGTTCCAGTAGCCCTTGAAGGTGCCCGCGCTCGTGAGGATGATTTCGCCGACCTCGCCGGTCGGCTTGTCCACGCCGGTGTCGGCATCGACGATGCGGATCTGCACGCCGGGCGCCGGAATGCCCTGCGTGCCCCAGCGCGGCGCATCGCGCGGCGTGTAGGTGTCGCAGGTATGAGTCTCGCTCAGTCCGTAGGCCGCCTCGAACGAGGTGCAGTTCTTTGCGTGCGACTGCCACTGCGCCGCGAGCGGCTCCGTGAAGGCGATGCCGAAGCTCGTCACCGGGTTCATCTTCAGGCTGGACAGGTCGAAGCGAGCGAGGTCGGGCACCTGCATGCAGGCGACGTTCATCGGCGCGATGCTGTACCACCAGCTCACCCTGAAACGGTCGATGGCTTGCAGCGCGACGCGCGGGTCGTAGCGATGCAGCAGCACCGAAGCTGCGCCCGTGAGCACCGGCACGTTCACGCCCATCAGCATGCCGGCGATGTGATAGAGCGGTGCGATCGAGAGCAGCACGTCGGCCTCGGTCACGCCGTTGCAGTCGGCGGCGCAACGCGTCTTGTAGAGCGCATTGCCGTAGCTCAGCATCGCGCCCTTGGGCAGGCCGGTGGTGCCCGAGGTGTAGGTCATGAGGGCCACGTCGTCGAGGTCGACTGCCACCGCCGACGGCTTCGCGCCGCTCGACATCACGGCAAAGAAGTCTTCGCAGCCCTCGGGCACGAGGCGTTCGGCCTTCTGTTCGGCGGCGAGTTCTGGCGGCAGGTCGAGGGCAGGCGCTTCGGGCAGCAGGTCGGCGTAGTGCACGACGAACACATGCGCGATCGAACTCTCCGGCTGCACCTTGCGCACCACGGGCAGGAGCGGTGCAGCTGCGACGATGACCCTCGCCTTCAGGTCGTTCACCTGGTAGGCCAGCTCGTGCTCCTTGTTGAGCGGGCCGCCCGGGCAGACGATGGCACCGATCTTCTGGATGCCGAAGTGCGCGACGATGTACTGCGGGCAGTTGTTCAGGAAGAGCACGACCGGCTCGCCCTTCTGCACACCCAGTGCCTGCAGGCGCGCGGCAAAGGCGTCGCTCGCCGCATCGAGCTCGGCCCAGGTCACCGTGCGCCCGTACCAGATACAGGCCGGCTTCGCGCCGCGCTCGCGCGCGTGACGCCGCAGGTATTCGTGCAGGGGTTGCTGCGGACGATCGGGCAGTTCTTTTGTCTCCATGGCGTCTCTCTCTCAGGGTTAGCGATCAGGGCCAGCGCTTGCCACGACTGCATGGTGCACGAACAATCCTACCGATGGGTATAACGTCGGAGACACAGCACAAACCCTCTCGCACCGGGCGCCAGCGTGCCGCCACGGGGCGTACCGACGTGCAGCGAGAACGCGTGCTGCAGGTGGCGGCGCAGCTCTTCGCGGAGCAGGGATACGCGAACACGACCATGGCGCAGATCGTGCGCGCGCTGGGCGTGACCAAGCCTTTCGTCTACTACTACTTCCGCGACAAGCAGGAAATCTTCGAGACCTTGTCGTGGCGGCCAGCGGTCGATTGCCTGACGGTGATGGACTTCGCGCCGGACGACGACCGGCGCGCGGTCGACAAGGTCACGGACGGCATCGAACGACTGATCCGCGCGACCATCGCGCACCACCCATGCGCCTTCTTTCCGTACCGCGAGCCGCAGGTGTACCGGCCCGAGTACCGTGCCGCCGCGCTCAAGCTCGCGCATCACTTCTACGACCGCCTGTGCCCGCTGCTCGAAGAAGCGCGGCGCGATGGCGACCTCGATTTCGACGACACCATGATCACCGCGCTGGCCGCCTGCAGCCTGCCCGGCTTCCTTTACACGTGGTACCGCCCCGGTGGCCGCCTGTCGGCAGACGAGATGGTCGCCACCCTGTCGAAACTCGCCTGGCGCGTCGTCGGTTTGCGCCTTCCGTCCCCGCCGAAATGACCGACATGACTGGAGACAACACACCATGAAGAGCTTCTTCCAACGCACGTCCATCGCTTTTGTCCTGGGGTCGTTTGCCACGCTGACCGGCGCGCAAACCGCGACCTACAAGCTGGCCTACATCGACCCACTCTCGGGTCCGTTCGCCAACGTCGGCGAGCTGATGCTGTGGCACACGCAGTACGCGGTCGATGACATCAATGCCAGGGGCGGCCTGCCCGGCGGCCAGAAAATGCAGTTGCTGCAGTTCGACAGCAAGCTCTCGGCGCAGGAGAGCCAGAGCGCGGTGCAGGCCGCCATCGACCAGGGCGCACGCGCCATCGTCACGGGCGGCTCGGGCTCGTCGGTGGTCGCGGCCATCGTGCAGTCGGTCGCACGCTGGAACGAGCGCAACCCGGGCAAGGAACTGCTGGTCATGAACCACTCGGCGCTGGACCCTGACCTCACCGGCAAGGCCTGCAACTTCTGGCACTTCACGACCGAGGCCAACGTGCCGATGAAGATGAAGGCCATCGCCAATTTCATCAAGTCGCAGAAAGACATCCAGAAGGTCTATGCGCTCAACCAGGATTATTCCTTCGGGCGTCAGTGGGCGAGCTACGGCAAGCAGATGATCGGCCTGGCGCGACCCGACGTGCAGTTCGTCGGCGAGGCCTACGTGCCGATCGGCCGGGTGAAGGATTTTTCGCCTTATCTCGCCAACGTGAAGCAGTCCGGTGCCGACACGATCATCTCGGGCAACTGGGGCCAGGACATGACGCTGATGCTGAAGTCCGGCGGCGACGGCGGCTACAACTACCGCTACTTCAACCACAGCGCCGGCGCGGTTCCGGGCACTGTCACGGCCGTGGCGCAAGCCAAGGTCGGCCAGCTCACCTGGGTCGCCGAATGGCATCCGGGCATGGCGAATTCGGCGAAGGTCGACGCGCTCGCCAAGGCCTACAAGGCCAAGACCGGCAAGGACTTCCTGGCGCCACGCATCGACATGGTTCCGCGCCTGCTCGAGGCCGCGATCGTCAAGGCGAAGAGCACCGATTCGCCGAAGGTGGCCAAGGCGCTCGAGGACCTCAGCTACGACTCCGTGGTCGGCCCGGTGCGCATGCGTGCCGAAGACCATCAGCTCCTGATCCAGCAGGTCGTCAACACAATTGCGCCGGTCGATGGCAAGACCGTGAAGGTTGGCTGGGAAGGCACGAACTACGGCTTCCGCACCGACGCTGTCTACTCCGGCAACGAGCTCGCACAGGGCACCGACTGCAAGATGGTCAGGCCGTGATGCGCCGCGGCGCTTCGTTCGAAGGGCCGTAGGGCCATGAGGCCATAGGGAATACCCCGTCCTGCGGTCACCCCGTGTGCTCGGGATACTCCGGTGTCCCAGCCGGTGCACCGCACCGGAACATTTCCGAAAGCACAAGACCATGGCCGGCAACAACGCGCTCCATCCGATCCCGCATCCGGCGAAGAAGCCCTTCGTCGGCAACCTGCTGTCGATCGATTCGGAATCGCCGGTGATGGACATGTGGCGCATCGCGCAGGAACTGGGCGGCATCTACTGGCTCGACATGCCGGGCATGCCGGTGATCGTGGTGTCGTCGCCCGCGCTGGTCGACGAGCTGTGCGAGGAAGCGCGCTTCGACAAGAGCACCAGGGGTGCGCTGCGGCGCCTGCGCGCGGCGTCGCACGGGCTCTTCACATCGGACACGCACGAGCCGACGTGGAGCAAGCCGCACAACATCCTGCTGGCCAACTTCAGCCAGCGCGCGATGCAGGCCTACCACCCGATGATGCTGGACATCGCCGAGCAGCTCGTCACCAAGTGGGAGCGCCTGAATTTCGACGACGAGGTCGACGTGACGCGCGACATGACCGCGCTCACGCTCGACACGATCGGCCTGTGCGGCTTCGGCTACCGCTTCAATTCGTTCTACCGCGAGGGCTTCCATCCCTTCGTCGACGCGATGGTGCGCACGCTCGAGACGGTGCAGGACCGACGCGGACTGCCGCTCGAAGAATTCATGATGAAGAAGCAGCTGGCACAGCAGCGCAAGGACATCCGCTACATGCACACGATGGTGGAGAACATCATCAAGGAGCGGCGCGAGAGCGGTGCCGACATCGCCAGCAAGGCCGACCTGCTGAGCTACATGATCGCCGGCGTCGACAAGAAGAGCGGCGAGAAGCTCGACGACAAGATGATCCGCGACGAGTGCATCGAGTTCCTGATCGCGGGGCACGAGACCACCAGCGGCCTGCTCTCGTTCGCAACGTACTTCCTGCTGAAGAACCCCGACGTGATGGCCAGGGCGCAGGCCGAGGTCGACAGCGTGTTCGGCACCGACCTCAGCGTGCGGCCGACCTACGCGCAGGTCAACCGGCTGCAGTACGTGCTGCAGATCCTGAAGGAAGCGCTGCGCCTCTACCCGACCGCACCCGCCATCTCGATGCGCGCGAAAGAGAACACGACCATCGGTGGCCAGTACACGATCCACAAGAAGAACATGGTCATCATGCATGCGCTCGCGCTGCACCGTGACAAGGGCATCTGGGGCGAGAACGCCGACCAGTTCAACCCCGACAACTTCACGCGGGAAGCCGAGCGCACGCGACCGGCCAATGCCTTCAAGCCCTTCGGCAACGGGCAGCGCGCCTGCATCGGGCGGCAGTTCGCGCTGCAGGAAGCGGTGCTCACGCTGGGCATGGTGATCCAGCGCTTCAAGCTCATCGATCACACCGACTACCAGCTGAAGGTGAAGGAGGCGCTGACGATCAAGCCCGAAGGCTTCAGGATCAAGGTGGTGCCGCGCGACCCTGCGGCGCTGCGGGCGCGGCCTTCGACGACGATCGCGGACCCTGCAGCATCGCAGGTGGCGGATGCGCTGGCCGTGCCGCTGGCGTCATCGCGCGCCGGGCGCCATGGCACGTCGCTGCTGGTGCTGCACGGCTCCAACCTCGGCTCGGCCGAAGACCTCGCACGGCAACTCGCCGAAGCAGGCGAGACGCGCGGCTATTCGGTCACGCTCGCATCGCTCGACGACTACG
This sequence comes from Variovorax sp., assembly GCA_041424275.1. Taxonomy (GTDB): domain Bacteria; phylum Pseudomonadota; class Gammaproteobacteria; order Burkholderiales; family Burkholderiaceae_C; genus Variovorax. Next base: position 144,740 of record JBGMOF010000050.1, on the reverse strand, counting down.
CCGAGCGCCTGCCGGCCGCCGGTGCGGTGGCGATCGTCAGCGCGTCGTACAACGGCACCGCGCCCGACAACGCAGTCGAGTTCTGGCGCTGGCTGGAGCAGGCCGACGGTTCGCTCAATGGCGTGGCCTACAGTGTCTTCGGCTGCGGCAACACCGATTGGGCTTCCACCTACCAGGCGGTGCCGCGCCGCATCGATGAGCGGTTGACCGCGCTCGGGGCCGAGCGCGTGCATGCGCGCGGCGAAGGCGATGCGCGTGAAGACATGGACGGCGCTTTCCAGGACTGGGCCGATGCGCTCTGGCCGGTGCTTTCGAAGCGCTTCGAGCTGAAGGCCGAAGCGCCGTTGCAGGCCGAACCCCTGTACGCCGTCGAGTCGTTGCCACCGCCGCAGACCAGCGGCCTCGTCGAGTCGCTCGGCGCCGTCGCGATGCGTGTGGTGGCCAACGACGAACTGCAGACCACCGCGGGCGACAACCCGTCACCGCGCTCGACCCGCCATGTCGAACTGCTGTTGCCCGAGGGCGTGAACTACCGCGCCGGCGACCACCTGAGCGTGGTGCCGCGCAACGGCGCCGCGCAGGTCGAGCGCGCGATGGCCCGCTTCGGTTTCGAGCGCGACGCGCACGTGCGGCTGCACGCGGCGCAGGGCCGCAAGGCCTTCCTGCCGGTGGACGAAGTGATCGCGGTCGAACGGCTGCTCGGCGACTACGTCGAACTGCAGGACGTCGCCACGCGCAAGGAGATTGCGATCATGGCGGCGCACACGCGCTGCCCCGTCACGCAAAAGGCCTTCGCTGCACTGACCGGGAGCGACGAAACCACTGCGGCGCACTACAAGCGCGAGGTGCTCACGCCGCGCAAGTCGGTGCTCGACCTGATGGAAGAGTTTCCGGCCTGCGAGCTGCCCTTCGCGGCGTACCTCGAGATGCTGTCGCCACTCTCGCCGCGCTACTACTCCATCTCATCGTCGCCGCGCGTCGATGCGGGACGCTGCAGCGTCACGGTCGGCGTGGTGCGCGAACCTGCGCGCTCGGGCCGCGGCACCTTCGAAGGCGTGTGCTCCAACTTTCTCGCGCGGGTCGAGCCGGGCGACACGGTGCACGGCTTCGTGCGTGCCACGACCGCCGAGGGCTTCGGCCTGCCCGAAGACCCGCACAAGCCGATCATCATGGTCGGCCCCGGCACCGGCCTCGCGCCCTTCCGCGGGTTCCTGCAGGATCGCGCCGCGCAGAAGGCCGAGGGTGCCGCGCTGGGAGAGGCGATGCTGTTCTTCGGCTGCCGCCATCCGGCGCAGGACTTCATCTACGCCGATGAACTGCAGGGCTGGGCAAAAGACGGTCTCGTCGACCTGCACACCGCCTTCTCGCGCACCGGCGGTCGCAAGGCCTACGTGCAGGACCTCATCCGCGAGCAGGCCGATGCGGTCTGGAAGCTGCTGGAGCAGGGGGCCACCGTTTATGTCTGCGGCGACGGCTCGCGCATGGAGCCCGACGTGCGTCGCGCGCTCGCCGACATCGCGCGCGAGCACGGCGAAGACAGCGAGGCGTGGATGGACACGATGCTGTCCACCCAGCGCTACGTGCTGGACGTGTGGGCCGCCAGCTGACGGGTCAGAGCGCGGTGAGGTGTTCGTAAAGGATGACCGCGCCGATGCCGATCAGGAGGATGCCGCCGATGGCCTCCGCCCAGCGCCCGGCGATGTTCCCGAGCAGCCGCCCGACCATTACGCCGACGGTGACCATCGCGAAGGTGGCCAGGCCGATGGCCGCGGCGACGGGCAGGATGTTCACGTCCAGAAATGCCAGCCCGACGCCGACCGCCATCGCATCGATGCTCGTCGCGAACCCGGTGATGGCCAGCAGCCAGAAGCCGTGGCGCGTCGGTTTCTCGGCTTCCGTGGTGTCCGGCGCTTTCAAGGCGGCCACGATCATGCGGATGCCCAGAACGCTCAGGAGCGTGAAGGCGATCCAGTGGTCCCAGGTCTTGACGTAGCTCGAGGCTGCGTAGCCGAGCGCCCAGCCGATGAGCGGCGTGATCGCCTCGATGACACCGAAGATGGCGCCGGTGCGCAGCGCCTCCGACCAGCGGGGTTTCTGAAGCGCAGTGCCCTTGCCGACGGCGGCAGCGAACGCGTCGGTCGACATGGCGAGGGCCAGCAACGCGGTAGAAGCGAAATTCATGTGGAAAACCTTTTCCGGCCGGGCGAGAACGCAAAGGCACGCCACCCTGCCCGACCTGCGTCGCGGTGACATGCCGATGGTCTCGCCAACCGAAAAACGGTTGCCAGCGCCACAGCATGCGAGATGCCGAGTGTGTTGACGCAGGCGCCTCCGAAAAATCGAAGGCCGGCTACTCCCCAAGGGAGTCGCGATTCTAAAGGGCTTGCCCGCCATGAGGGCGCTCGCCACGGCAGAGGGTCGCGCTGGCAGAATCCCGGCGCCCATGCCCAACGCCCCCAACCACCGACCGCCCATGCAGCCCGGGCTTCATCGGCAAGCGCTGATGGGCTGCGGCGCCGTGGGGGCAGTCGCACTGACACTGATCGTCATGGGGCACGACGGCCGGCGCGTGGCGCAACTCGCCGTGCTCGCGTTGCCCGCGCTGGCATGGCTCGCCTGGCCCGTGCACAGCGTCGCGGTGCACCGGGCGCGCAGCGTGATCGTGTGGTTCTGGGTGATGGCGTTCGCGCTCGACAGCGTGGTGCGCGCGTACCTGCTCGACACGTACCAGGCCGCGCCCGACAGCTCGCTCGTCCAGTCGGCAGCGGCCAACACCAACGGCCGCGAGACCGGCGAGTACCTGTCGATGCACTGGCGCGCGATGATGGCATGGTCCGCGGCGGTGCTGCTGGCCGGCGTGGTCACCGCGCGGGGCGTCCGGCTCGGTGCACGCGGGCCGGCCAGCCTGCCGCGATGGTCCGTCTTTCTGCTGTGCGCGGTGCTGCTCGCGAGCAGCGTCGGCTACCTGAGCAAGCCCTGGCGCCGGCTGCATCCGGTCGTGTTCTGGACCCACTGGAACCAGTCGGTGCAGGTGCTGCGCGCAGGCTGGGCCGACCAGCAGCAAGAGCGCGAACAGGCGCTCGCACGCGCACGGGCCGTGGCGCCCGTCGTGTCGCGGGCGGGGCAGGCGACGATGGTGCTCGTCATCACCGACAGCATCAACCGCGACAACATGGCGCTCTATGGCTACCGCCGCGCGACGACGCCGCGGCTGCTCGCGTACAAGGCCCAGCTGAAAGACGAGATGCTGGTCATGCGCAACGCGTGGTCGGCCGACGCGAGCACCCTGCCCTCCTTGCGCAACCTGTTCAATTTCGGAATGCCGCAGGACCCGGCGCCGCAACATGTCCTGGCCCTGGCGCGCGCCGCCGGCTACAAGGTCTGGTGGATGAGCAACCACGACGACGTCGCGATCGAGCAGCAGCACGCGCGCCTGGCGGACGTGTTCGAGATCGTGAACCGGACGCCGGGCCGGGCAGGCGCATCGCTGGACGGCGAACTGCTCGATTGCGTGCAGGAAGCACTCGAGGACCCTGCCGAGCGCAAGCTGATCGTGGTGCACCTGATGGGCGCGCATCCGCACTACAGCCTTCGCTTTCCCGAGGGTGCGAACCCCTTCGACGACCATGCCGACGATGTCGAGAAGGACCTGCAGAGGAAAGGGCGTTCCGCCTGGGTTCGCAAGTTCCGCCAGGAGTACGACTCGGCCTTGCTCTACCACGACTTCGTGGTCTCGGAGACGCTGCAACTCACCCGCACGGTCGGTCGCGCCGACGCGCATCGTTCGTGGATGTACCTGTCGGACCATGGCCAGGAAGTGGGACACGGCGGCAACCACGCGGGCCACAGCCCCTCGACGGCTTCGGGCTACCGGATTCCGACGGTCATCTGGCGCAACGACGTTCCGGCGGCTGCGACCGAGGCGGTCGCTTCACGTCCCTTCCGGGCCGACTGGGCAGGCTGGACGATCGCCGACCTTCTTCACCTCGGCTGGCAAGGCGACGCCACCGACCGCAATGCACTCGCGGACAACTACCGCTGGCAACCCCCGACGCTGCCGGTCGAGGTGAAATCGTTCACCGACTGACTTTGCCCGCTCACAGACCTTTGCGCGCGGGGTCCGGGTACACCAGGGGCCCGAGCAGCGTGCGATTGAACGGCTTCCAGTCGTCCTCGGGCTGGGCCAGCCGGTCGGCGAGCGCATAGAGCACGGCAGGGTGCGCGCCGAGGCCGATGTGGCTGGCGATCACCTCGATGTTCTCCGCCTGCGGCCCGTTCTTCTCGACGCTGCATTGCCACGCGACCACGCCATCGCTGCGGCTGAAGATCGAGGTGGTCGGCACCGGCGGCGTCGGGCTGACATGCTTCATGCGCTTCGGGTCGACCGAGCTTTGCCCGCTCACGCCTTCGTACACGCGCCAGGCGTTGGTCGAGCGGGGGCTGCCCGAAAACGGGCTGCCCAGCGTGATCACGTTGCGCACCAGGTGCGGATGCGCCGAAGCGAGCATGCGCGCGTACACGCCCCCGAGGCTCCAGCCCACCACGCTGACCTTCTGGCCGCGCTCGTCGTTGAGCTTCTGCAACAGGGCGACCATGCCCTTCTCGACGCCTTCGCGCGGACCCAGATTGCGGCCGAGCCCCCAGCCGTGCGCATCGTAGCCACGGCTCTTGAGGTAGCGGCGCAGGATGCCGGTGGAGGAGTCGCTCGCGACCAGGCCCGGCAGCACGACCACCGGGTGGCCGTCGCCGCGCGGTGCGAGCTGGAGCAGCGGCCACATCGCGATGCCGGCCCCGGTCTCCCAGAGTGCTCGGACTTCGGCGAGCAGCAACAGGCGTGAAGGCGGCGCGATCTGCGGTTGGGTGGCGGCGGTCATGGAACTCTCCTTTGGATCGTGAGGAAGATGCGGCACAAGACGGTGTCGGCAAGTGGGACAGCGGCTTTGTTTATCCGAGGTATTTGCCGCGCAGGTAATCGAGATAAGCCCTCGACTCGCTCGACACGTAAGGCGACACCAGCGTGAGCGTGTAGAAAGCCGCGAGGCCCGGATCGGCCTGCGCCAGCGCATCGCGCCCCGGCACGAGCCGCTCGAAGGACAGCCAGCAGGTGGTGGTGAACACCATCTGCAGCGCCAGGATGCGCGCCTGTTCGGCGCTGGTCTCGATGACGCCCGACGCCACGAGACCTTCGCACAGCGCTTGCGCGAAGACCAGGTTCTGCGCGGTCAGGTCCTGCGCCCGTTGGCCCAGCGCGGGATATTCGCCCGCGAGGAAGGCCATGTCCCGGTAGATGAACCGGTACTCGTTGATCGCCTCGAAGCGCAGGTGCAAGGCGAGCCACAGATCGTCGATCGCGGTGATCGCGGTCGACGAGTCGTTGAGGCCTTCGAGCCGCTGCTCGAAGCGCCGGAACAGCCACTCGACGATCAGGCGCTTGGCCTTGAAGTGATAGTGCAGATTGCCCGGGCTGATGCCCATTTCGGCGGCGATCCTGTGCGTCGACACCGTCGCCAATCCCTGCGCGTTGAACAGCGCAAGGCTGGTCAGCAGGATGCGATCGCGGGTCGTCGGCGTGGCCACGCTCGCTCAGCGTTTGCGCCTGGTCGCGGCGGGCGTGCGGACAGGTGCCTGCAACAGCGCGAGCTGCGCGCGCAACTGCTCGACCTCGTCGCGCAACGCCTGGACCTCGCTGGCCGTGGGCATGTCCAGGCGCTGCAGGGCGGTGGCGACGCGCTGGTCGAAAACGTCCTCGAACTTGCGGATGCCGAAGGTGTCGAGGCCGGGAAAGGTGCGCGGTGCGTCGGCCTTGCCGGTCTTGTGGATGCCCAGCAAGCCCTCGATGACATGGCTCTGGCGGCGGGCCACGTCGTCGCGCACGTTGCCCAGCGCCTTCAGCCCCGCGCGCAGCAGGCCCTCGGCGCCTTTTTTGGTGGCCGGGACCGCAGCGGTTTTCTTCACCGCGGCGGCTTTCCGTGCGGCAACCTTCTTGCCGGGCGCCTTCTTCCCGGGTCCGGCTGCGAGGTCCTTGCGTGTCGCCATGCGCTGTGCCTGCGGCTGGTCGGTCAGGCGGCCTTGCGGACCGCGCGGCGCACGGTGCGGGCCTTGGCCTTGACGGCGCGCACGACCTTGTCGGTCTCGGGCGTGCCGCTCACGCGCACTTCGATGGCCTTGGCACCCTCGGCGACCTTGTCGGCGATCTGCGCGGACAGCGTGGCGATCGGCAGGTTCAGGGTCGTCACGGTGTTCATGACGGAGGTCACGACCGGCGATTCGATCTGTGCAGCGCGGCCGGCGACGGCTTCGATGCCCTGGGTGCTGGCGGCTGCAACGCGGTCCATCACGTTCACGACGCGGCTGGTGTCGATGTCGAGGCGGTTCGCCAGGAAATCGGTGGCCTTCTGAACACGGACGAAGCGCGAGGACACGCCGCCGAGCACGCGGTGCATGCCGGTGCGGTAAGCGCTCACGAGGGTCTTGCCGGCCTCGTTGTACTGGCCGACGACGTGGATGGCGACGGAGGAGATGTTTTGCGTGGACATGGTGATTTCCTTGAAGAGTGAACAGGTTCGCTGGATGCGATGGCCTGATCTTCCTCCCGGAGCGCTAGTCGTTGAAAACCAGAAACCCCGGAAACTTAGTCCAACTGCCCCAATTTTCTTCGTGTACCGGCGCCGTTCAGGCCGTTACCGCGGCGCGCTGCTTGGCGGGCGCCTTCTTGGCCGCGGGCTTCTTCACGGCCGCCCGGGTCGGTGCGCTGGTCCGGGTGGCGTCTTTCGTGGCCGGCTTCGCAGGCGCCTTCACAGACGATTTCGCGGTGGTCTTCTTCGCCGCCGTCCTGGCGGGCGGACTGCTGGCAGCAGGCTTGCGCACGGCCGGCTTTCTGCGCGGCGCGGCCGCAGGTGGCTCGGCCTTCGCGGCCACCTCGGCCGCGGGCGCCGCGGCGGGTGCGGCAGCGTTCACCAGCTCCATCAGCGTCTTGTGTTCGGCCAGCATGTAGTCGCCGATGCCCGTCACGTCGGGCACCGCGCGGCGGCAGGCGATGAGGCCGTAGTCCATCCGGCCGTTGTAGCTCTGCACCGTGACGTTGAGCGCCATGCCGTGGCTGGCGATCGACACCGGGTAATAGCAGGTGACCAGCGCACCCGCGAAGTACATCGGGAACGGCGCGCCCGCCACGTTGGAGATGGCCACGTTGGCGACCGGCGGGATCACGTTGACCAGCCCCGAGCGCCCGAACATCGACGACACGCCCGACACCAGCCACGGCGCCGCGAACATCGGGAAGTCGTCGAGGATCACGGCCTTGAACTTGTTCATGGTCGACTTCGACTGCGTCGACGAGGCGCTGATCGCCTTGAGGCGCGCGACCGGGTCCTTGATGTCGGTCGCCAGGCCGACCAGGATCATGCTGGCCTGGTTGTTGGCGGTCTCGTCGCCCGCTTCGCGCAGGCTGACCGGTACGCCGGCCACGAGCGATTTGTCGGGCAGTTCGTTGCCGTCTTTCAGGTAGTGACGCAACGCGCCGGCCACTGTGCCCATGACCACGTCGTTGAGCGTGACTCCGAAATGCCTGGCGATCGCCTTGGTCTCGGCCAGCGGAATCGTGCGGCCGGCGAAAGTGCGCTGGTTGGTGATCGACACGTTGAAGGGCGTGCGCGGCGCGAGGATGTTGAACTTCTTCGAGGCCGTCTTCACATCCTTCTCGGCGGCCTGTTCCTGCGGCTTGGCGAGGTTGCTCAGCAGCCGACCGATCGCGGGCGCCATCTTGAACAGCTTGACGTACTGCTGCGCTGTGTTGCGCAGCGCCGCGCTCGCGAGTTCGGCCATGCCGAGCTGGTAGTTGTTGCTGCGCGTGCGCGGGCGCGGCGGCCGCACCGTGCGGCCTTGGGGCGCGAGGTCGAAGATCGCCTTGCCGAGCGCGACGCCGGCCTGGCCGTCGATGCCCGCGTGATGCACCTTGGTGTAGAGCGCCACCTGCCCGCTCTGCAGTCCGTCGATGATGAAGAACTCCCACATCGGACGGCTGCGATCGATCAGCGTCGAATGCAGCCGCGCCACGTACTGCTGCAGCTGGCGGTTGGTGCCCGGCTTGGGCAGCGTGATGTGGCGTACGTGGTAGTCGAGGTCGATGTCCTCGTCCTGCACCCAGACCGGGTTCGACAGGTCGAACGGCATGAGCGCCAGCTTGCGCGTGAAGACGTCGGCGAGGTGGATGCGGCCGGCCATGAAGGCCTTGGCGTCCTCGTAGAAGTCGCCCTTGTACCCTTCGGGCAGGTCCAGCACGTTGAGCGAGCCGACATGCATCGGCATCTCGGGGGTTTCCAGGTGCAGGAAGGTGGCGTCGAGGCCGCTCAGGTGGTTCACTGTCGTCTCCTTGTTATCTGTCTTCTTCGTTTGGCAGGATACCGTGAGGGTCCGGCGAGCGGCACCCCCGCGGCTTCAGTGTTTCCACCCGGAAAGGCGCCTTTTTTTGCTTGAAAGAACCCCGAACATGACCGAACGAACCCTCGAACTCATCGGCGCCCCGACCGACGTGGGCGCCAGCGTCCGCGGCGCCGGCATGGGGCCCGATGCCTTGCGCGTGGCCGGCCTGCAGCAGACGCTCGCACGGCTCGGATTCGCGGTGCGCGACCGCGGCAACCTCGCCGGACCGGCGACGCCGTGGACCGCGCCAGCCCAGGGCCTTCGTCACCTGGACGAAGTGATCGCCTGGAACCGTTCGGTGTACGACGCGGTCGATGCCGCGCTCGGCGCAGGCCACATCCCGCTGATGCTCGGCGGCGACCACTGCCTGGCGATCGGCTCCATCAGCGCCGTGGCCTGGCACGCGCGCCAACGCAAGCAGAAGCTGCGCGTGCTGTGGCTCGACGCGCACACCGACGTCAACACCGGCGACACCAGCCCGAGCGGCAACCTGCACGGCATGCCGGTGGCGTGCCTGCTGGGGCACGGGCCGGCCGCGCTGACCGGCTGGAGCGGCGAACGCGCCGCGCTCACGCCCGATGCGCTGCGCTTCCTCGGCATCCGCAGCGTGGACGCCGACGAGAAGCAGGCGATCCGCACGCTCGGCCTCCAGGTGTTCGACATGCGCCACATCGACGAGCACGGCATGCGCCACACGCTGACCGAGGCGCTGCAGGACATCGACGAGGACACCCACCTGCATGTCAGCTTCGACCTCGACTGCCTGGACCCCGCCATCGCGCCCGGCGTCGGCACCGGCGTGCGCGGCGGGCCGACCTACCGCGAGATGCAGCTGTGCATGGAAATGGTGGCCGACACCGGCCGCCTCGGCTCGGTCGACGTGGTGGAACTCAATCCCGCGCTCGACGTGCGCAACCAGACGGCGGAGATCGCGGTCGAGCTGATCGAAAGCCTGTTCGGCAAGTCGACGCTGGTGCGCTGACGCGGCGCGTGGGCGATCGAGTCGCAGGCTGACACGCGCTTGCGGCGCGTGGGCGACTGTGCAGGGTTCCGGCTTGGCCTAGAGTCACGGCATGACCGCCACGACTTCCCCGACCGACGCCCCGCCGACTGCCCTGCGTGTGCTGGTGGTCGAAGACGACCCTGCCGCACTGGCCTCGACGGTCGAACTGCTTCAACTCCTGGGCCACTGGGCCACGGGCGTGAAAAGCGCCGAGGTCGCCCGCGACCGCTTCATCGACGGCGCCTTCGACATCCTGCTGACCGACATCGGCCTGCCCGCTCTCTCCGGCTACGACCTCGTGGCAGGCCTGCCCAACGGCGCGCACCGTACGCACGTGATCTTCGCGACCGGGCGCCCCCGGCCCGCCGAGCCCATTCCGGGCACGTTTTGGCTGCAGAAACCGTTCAGCACCGAGCAGCTCGAATCGGTGCTCCGGGAGGCGGCCGCCAGCTGACCCGCCGACACGATCACCCCCGGTTCGGCGCGCCCGGCACGGGGTAGGTGGTGGCCGGCGGCGGCGGTGCCGTCGTGGGGTCGGGCGGCGGCTCCTCGTTCGGCTTGGTGATGAAGCGGTCCATGAGGCTGAAGAAGCGGTCGTAGAAGCGTTCGTCGGTGAGTGTCTCGCTCGCCACCTTCACCATTGCGTCGTCGCTCGACGAGAACGGCAGAGACAGCGAGCCGATCACGCCCACGCCGACACTGGCCGAGTTGTTGGTCTTCTTCAGGCTGTAGCGGTCCTGCAGCGCGGTGACGAAGGCGATCGTGTTGCGCTTGTTGCCCTGGCCGACATCGCGCGCACACACCGCGCGAAACTCCACCTCGACGTGCACCTCGGCGGCCGGCTGGAAGCTCTTTCGGCCCGTGACCAGATCGGCGTTGGACGCCGTGATCATGTAACCCTGGCTCAGCAGCGCACGCCGCGCCGCTTCGCAGGTCTGTGCCTCGGTCGCGGAGTAGCTGCGGGTGTGGGTGGTGGTGGAGTCGAACTCCTCCGGCTCGTAGGACACGCGACGCGGCGTGGTCGCAGTGCACGCCGCAAGCGCGAGGACCGAAGACACGAGAACGAGACGAACAGCAGCGGAGCGCATGGCAAATGGAAGAGGCATGGCAGAGGATGCTATCCAAACGGCATCAGCCCACGCAGCGCCGGCGGGCTTTACAGGGTTTTACCGTGCGTCGAACGGCTGCTGCGGGAGCTGCACCGAGAACACGACGTGCGGCGCCTCGTAGCGGTATCGCAGCGAGCCCCCGTGCGCGAGCGCGATCGCCTCGGCGATATGCAGGCCCAGGCCGAGGCCGCCCTTGTTGCGCACATTCGCCACCACTTGCGGCTTGAAGGCGCTGAACAGGTTGGGCACCAGCGTATCGTCGATCGGCGGCGCGTTGTTGCGCACCTCGAACACGACCTGGTCGCCTTCCGGCGCGAGCCGCACCAGCACCGGCTCGCCCGCGGTGCCGTGATGGCGCGCGTTGCTGATGAGGTTGGCGAAGAGTTGCGCCATCCGGTCGGGATCGAGCCGGATCGGCAGTGCGGCCGGCAGCATGGCCTGCATGGTCACACCGGGGTAGGCGGTTCGCGATTCGTCGAGCAGGTCTTCGACCAGGCGTGCCAGGTCGGTCTCGACAAATTGCATCTGCAGCCCGCCGCCGGTCTGGAGCCGCGACGCGTCGAGCACCTGGCCGATCAGGCGCGTCATGCGGCTGCTGGACGACTGGATCCGCTGGCCCATGCGCGCGCCGGTGTCGCCGGGATCGCCCCGTTCGAGCACCTTGGCCGCCATCGCGATCGACTGCAGCGGATCGCGCAGGTCATGACCGAGCATCGCCAGCAGCTGCGTGCGGGCCCGGTTCATCTCGGCCAGCCGCGCCGCGCCGGCGCGCACCAGTTCATCGCGCAGCTGGCGTGCGAACTCCATCTGCTCGGCCGTCCACGGCACGCTGGTGCCGCGCACGATTTCCTTCCAGATGTCGAACGAACCGCGCGGCGTGAGCCGGGGGCCGAGCGGGCCGCTGGTGTATTCCTTGTCGGGCTTGCCGCCCCAGCGGATGGTCTCGATCTGCTCCTTGCGCAGCATCACCAGCCAGCCGCCTGCGAAGTCGTCGAAGCGCAACGCGAGCAGGCCGCACCAGGGCGCGCAAAGCGCGGCCACGTCGGCGGGCAGGTCGGCCAGCGTCTGGGTGGTGACCACCGCATCGCGAGCGGTGTCGCGGTCTGCCAGCCATTGCACGATGCGTGCGGCGCTCTCCGGCGGCAAGTCGCCCTGCACGTGCAGGCGCGCTTCCTGCGCGATCACCACCGCGCCCGCCTCGAAGGAATCGGCGAGCTCGGCCGCCATCGACCACAGGGCCGGCACCGGGTCGTCGGCATGCAGCACCGCGGCGATGAGGCGCCCGCGCAGCGCAGCCTCGGCGGCCGCCTGCTTCGCGCGTGCGCGCGACAGCAGGCTCTGCACGTTCGCGGCCAGCACCTGGGCCAGCACGTCGCACGCCATGCGCACCGAATACGGCACCTGGTGCGCGGTGCGGTGGTGGCAGGCCAGCATGCCCCAGAGCCGTCCGTTGATGACGATCGAGATGCTCATCGACGCGCCGACGCCCATGTTGCACAGGTACTCGATGTGGATCGGCGAGACGCTGCGAAGCACGCAGTGGCTCATGTCGAGCGGCGGCAGCGCAGCGCTGTCGGCCGTGACGGCCACCGGCACGGCATGCACATCGGCGATCAGCCGCAACGTGTTGACGATGTAGAGCCGGCGCGCCTGGGCCGGGATGTCGCTGGCCGGGTAGCGCCGCCCGACGAACGGCTCCAGCGCATCGACACGGTCTTCGGCCATCACCTCGCCGCTGTCGTCGTGCCGGAAACGGTAGGCCATCACGCGGTCGAAACCGGTGAGCTGGCGCACCGCCGTGACGGCCAGGGCCAGCAGCGCGTCGATCGACGTCTGGCGCTTGAGCTTGTCCATGCCGCGGTGCGCCTTGAGCGCGAAGTCGGCAACCTCGTCCTTGGCGGCGGGACGCAGCTCGAATTCGGCGATGACGCCGCCGGCCGACCGGTGCACGATGAGATCGAACAGCCAGCCGTTCAGCCGCACGTCGACGTTGCCGGTGTCGCCGTCGATGGTGTCCGCATCGCCATCCTGCGCCTCGGTCAGCAGCTCGTGCACCTGCGGATGGGACTCGAAATGCGCGGGCTGCAAGCGCTCGCCGACCGCGGGGACGGTAGCGCCGAGCAGCCCCCGTGCGTTCGCGCTCACATGGGTCACGGTGCCGGCGGTGTCGAGCGCGATGAGCGCGCCGTGCGGCTGCACCAGCCCCGGGATGTGGATCGGCTCACGGTCGCAATTGGCGAGCGTGACCGGCTCCGGCAGTGTCGGGATGCTCATCGACGGCGCTCCGCGGCGTGCTGGCAGCGCAGCAAAAGATCGAAGGCTTCGCTGGCGCCGTCGCATGCGGCGTCGATCTGCGCCTGCGTGTCGACGTTGGCGCGCAGGTCGGCCAGGAAAGCGGTCCAGCGCGCGCCGGTTCCGCGGCCCGCCCCCTGGAGGTAGGCGAGCGGATGGGGCGCCATCGCATCGACCAGCCGGCGGTACAGGACCTGTCCGCCGAGCTGCGACCCTTCGATGACATAGGCGATGCCCCAGCCGAAAGCATCCGAGTTCGCGCGGGACGGGTGGGCCGACGACGGTTCCGCCGCCGGCAAGGCCGACGGACCCTCGCCCAGCAGCCGGTCGCAATCGGCAATGTCCTGGACGAGCGCCGCGTCCTGCGCGTCGAGCCGCGCCGGATCGACCGGCAACGCGCGCAGCGCCGCCGTCCAGTCGCGCAGCAGGTGCAGGTGGGCGCGGTAGTCCGCGAGCGTGGGGGCAGGTTTGGCCAGCGGCACGGACGCGTCGACGCGGGAATGCAGGTGCGCCGTGGCCCGGCGCAGGACCTCGCGCACGTCCGCTCCGCGGGCGGGCGCCGTCAGGTCATCAACCGTGGGGGTCAGTGGCATGCGGGCAGACTGGAAGAAAAAGCAGGAGGGATCGCGCGATCATAGGCGGCCCCGATGCCGATTCACATGCAGTCGACCCGGCAAAAGACATGGTGACCGGCCCATCGGCCGGCCGGGTCCACGGTCAGGGGTAGAGGCCGCGTTCCTGGCGCGCCGTCAGGATGCGCTCGCACGCGACCGCATAAGTGGCCGTGCGCAGGGTGATCTTGTGCTTGTCGGCCGTGTCCCAGATGTGGTTGAGCGCGTTCATCATGATGCGGTCGAGCCGCACGTTGATCTCGTCCTCGTCCCAGAAGAAGGACGAGAAGTCCTGCACCCATTCGAAGTACGACACCGTCACGCCACCGGCGTTGCAGATCACGTCGGGCACGACCAGCACACCGCGCTGCGCCAGGATGTCGTCGGCCTCGGGCACCGTCGGACCGTTGGCGCCTTCGAGCACCAGCTTGGCGGTCGTCCGCTTGGCGCGGTCGGCGGTGATCTGCCCTTCGAGCGCGGCGGGGATCAGGATGTCGCATTGCACGTCCCAGAACTGCTCGTTGGGCACGACTTCGCCGCCCTGGAAGGCGGTTGCGCCGCCGGTCGTGCGCGAGATCGGCACCAGCCCGGCGAGGTCGAGCCCCTTGTCGTTGACGATGGTGCCGGTGTGGTCCTGCACCGCGACGATGATCGCGCCCGCCTCGACGAACAGCTCGGCCGCGACCGAACCCACGTTGCCGAAGCCCTGCACCGCGATGCGTGCACCGCGCAGGTCGAGCCCGAGGCGGCGCGCGGCTTCGCGGCCGGTGACGAACACGCCGCGGCCCGTGGCCTTGACGCGCCCGAGCGAGCCGCCCAGGTGCAGCGGCTTGCCGGTGACGACGCCGGTCGCGGTGCCGCCGGTGTTCATCGAATACGTGTCCATCATCCAGGCCATGATCTGGCCGTTGGTGTTCACGTCGGGGGCCGGGATGTCGGTGTGCGGGCCGATGATGATGCCGATCTCGCTGGTGTAGCGGCGCGTGACCTTCTCCAGCTCCTTCTGCGAGAGCTTCTTGGGGTCGACGCGAATGCCGCCCTTGGCGCCACCGTACGGCAGGTTCACGGCCGCGGTCTTGACCGTCATCCAGGCCGAGAGCGCCATCACTTCTTCGAGCGTGACGTCGGGGTGGAATCGCACGCCGCCCTTGCCCGGACCGCGGCTCATGTTGTGCTGCACGCGGTAGCCCTCGTAGTGGGCGATGCGGCCGTCGTCCATCTCGATCGGCACGTCGACGATGAGCGCGCGCTTGGGGCGCTTGAGCGTTTCTGCCCACCGCGCCAGGTCGCCGAGATACGGAATCACGCGGTCGACCTGTTGCAGGTACGTGCCCCACGGGCTGTTGGGCGTGGGACTAACGAAGGACAGTTTTTCGCTCATGAAGAAACCTCGGGTGGATGGATCGTTTGAACGATAGACCTGTCCCCGGCGTGGCGCCAGTGCCTATGCGCGAAGCGCAGGCGGTTATGCGCGAAACGCTTTTCAGGCCTGCGGGCCCGCGATGATCGGCTCGAGCAATCCGCGCAACTGACGCGTGCTGGAAGCCACGAGCTGCTCGGCCACCGCCGCACGGTCGGCTGCGGCCGTTGGCTCGATCACGACGCGCAGCACGTTGGCCAGGCAGACGTTCGTCGCGCCGACCACCGAGGGCAGCAGCTCCCGCAACGGCAGTTCGCCGAGTGCCGCCAGGCGGTTGATGATCAGTTCATAGGCCTCCTGGCCCACCTGATTGACGAATTCGACGCTCTCCTGCTCGGACATGGCCATGGTGTTCTCTCGTGTGAAGTGAATCCGCGAGTATCGCGCCGCTCAATGCGCGCCCGGGCCGGCCAGCAAGGCCGCATTGCCGCCCGCGGCCGTGGTGTTCACCGTGACGGTCTGCTCGGCACAGAAGCGGTAGAGGTAGTGCGGTCCACCGGCTTTCGGCCCGGTCCCGCTCAGGCCTTCGCCGCCGAAGGGCTGCACGCCGACCACCGCACCGATGATGTTGCGGTTGACGTAGACGTTGCCGACTTGCGCACGCGCGGCCAGCGCCTGCGCGCGCGAGTCGATGCGCGTCTGGATGCCCAGCGTGAGCCCATAGCCCAGCGCATTGATGCGGTCGATGGCATCGGCCGGGTCGCCGGACCAGCGCGCAATCTGGAGCACCGGGCCGAAGATCTCGGCCCTGACGTCTTCGATGGCTTTCACCTCGTAGGCGTGCGGCGCTATCAAATTTGTAGCTGCTTGCGCACTGCCGGCGGGCGCCACGAGCACTTTTGCTTCTGAATGCAGCCGTTCGAGATGGCGATGGATGCTGTCCGCCGCCTCGCGGTCGATCACCGGCCCGACATCGGTGGCCAGGTCGGACGGATCGCCGGCGGCCAGCTCGCCGGCCGCGCCGCGGATCATCTCGATCACGTGATCGGCGATGCGCTCGTGCAGCACCAGCAGTCGCAGTGCGGAGCAGCGCTGGCCGGCCGAGCGGAAGGCGCTCTGCACGACCGCGTCGACCACCTGCTCGGGCAGCGCGCTCGAATCAACCAGCATCGCGTTGATGCCGCCGGTCTCGGCGATCAGCGGGACGATCGGGCCGTCCTTCGCGGCCAATGCGCGGTGGATGGTCCTGGCGACCTGGGTCGAGCCGGTGAACACGACGCCGGCCACGCCCGGCGCGCCGACCAGCGCGGCACCGACGGTTTCGCCGGGGCCGTGCGCCAACTGGAGCGCATCGATCGGCACGCCGGCAGCGTGCAGGAGCTTGACCGCTTCGAGCGCGACCGCGGGCGTCTGCTCGGCCGGCTTGGCGAGCACGGTGTTGCCGGTCGCGAGCGCCGCCGCGACCTGGCCCATGAAGATGGCGAGCGGGAAATTCCAGGGGCTGATGCAGACCCACGGGCCGCGCGCGGTGAGCCGCAGTTCGTTCGATTCGCCGGTCGGGCCCGGCAGCGCAACGGGTTGCATGATCCGCTCGGCTTCGTCGGCGTAGTAGCGCAGGAAGTCGACCGCCTCGCGCACTTCGGCGATGGCATCGCCCCAGGTCTTGAAGGCTTCCTTGACGAGCAGCGCGCAGAAACGAGGCAATTCGGCCTGCAGTGCATCGGCCGCGTCGCGCAGCATTGCGGCCCGGGTGGCGACCGGCGTTGTGCGCCATTTTTTGTAGCAGGCTGCGCTGGCTGCAACCGTGCCGGCTGCGGATCGGGCATCGAACGCCGGCACCACGGACACCGTCGTGGCGCGGAAAGCCGCGCGCAAGGGCGCGCGCATCGTTTCGACCGCGAGGTCGAGCCCCGTGCTGTTCGGCCGCGCCGGCGCCGGGCCATAGAGCCGCGGCGGCAGCGGAAAGGATTCGCTGGCGTCGAACCACAGCGGCAACAGCAAAAGCTCGTCCATGCCGACCGATTCGTCGCCGAGCTGGTTCACGAAGGACGAGTTGGCGCCGTTCTCCAGCAGGCGGCGCACGAGGTAGGCGAGCAGGTCCTTGTGCTGGCCGACCGGCGCATAAACCCGCACCGGCACCGTCGTGGTCTTCATCACCTCCCGGTAGATGCCCTCGCCCATTCCGTGCAACCGTTGCAGCTCGAAGGGCGCGTTCGCACGCCCGGCCATCTGCAGGATTGCCGCGATGGTCCCGGCGTTGTGCGTCGCGAACTGCGGGTAGATCGCGTCGGGCGCCTCGAGCATTGCCTTCGCACACGCGAGGTAACTCACGTCGCTGTGGTGCTTGTGGGTGAACACGGGGTAGTGCGGCAGGCCGAGCTCCTGGGCGCGCTTGATCTCGGCGTCCCAATAGGCGCCCTTCACCAGGCGGCACATGAGGCGCAGCTTGTGCATGCGGGCGATCGCGATGACGTGATCGACCAGCTCCAGCGCGCGGGTCTGGTACGACTGCATCGCGAGGCCGAAGCCGCGCCATTGCGGCAGCTCGGCGGCCACTTTGGCCGCGAGCGCCTCGAACACGTCGAGCGAGAGTTCCAGCCGGTCGACCTCTTCGGCATCGATCGTGAGGTTGAGGTTCGACGCGGCCGCGAGTCGGCACAGCGGCCAGACGCGCGGCACCAGCTCGCGCATCACGCGCGCATGCTGGGCGTCTTCATAGCGCGGATGCAAGGCGCTGAGCTTGATGGAAATACCGTCGTTCTGCTCGGGAGCGCCCGCCCCGTCTGCGCCGGTAGCTATTGAATTGATAGCGTTCACGTAGCTTTCGAGGTAGCGCATCGCGTCGGCGTCCGTGCGCGCGCCCTCGCCGAGCATGTCGTAGCTGAAGCGCACGGCCGCGTGCTTGCGATGCGCCGAACGCGCCTCGTCCATCGCCTCATGGATGGTCTGGCCGAGCACGAACTGGCGGCCGAGCAGCTGCACCGCGCGCAGCGTGGCGGCGACGACGGTGCGCGCGCCGAGTTTCGCCATCAGGCCCGGCGGTTGGTCACCCTGCCCTTCGTTGCCCGGCAGGAATTTCTTCGACATCGCGATCGCAGAGGACGACAGGCGCGACAACGCCGAATCCGCCGTGCCGTCGAATTCCGCCCGTCCGAGTTGGTCAGCGGTGAGCGCGATGGCGGTTTCGGCGTCGGGCACGCGCAGCAGCGCTTCCGCCAGGCGCATCAGCGCCAGGCCCTCGGCGCCGGAGATGGGGTACTCGCGCAGCAGGCTTTCCATCGCCCAGAACGGCGGCGGATGCCTGCGCACCTGCTGTACCCAGGGGGCAGCGATGGATGCCGCTGCTGCCCAGTCGAGCGCGCCGGACAGCGCGGCGAGACGGTGCGTGACGACATCGGCTTCGGGTCGGTAGGGCGTGGGCAGGCGCATGGCATTCCTTGGTGAATGCCGCTACTTTCCCGCCTCTCGCGCCGAATTACTCACCAAAAATACGGATATCGACAAGATAATCTGCGGCATGAGCGCCCCGCCAGACCTCGACCGCATCGACCTCAGGCTGCTGAAGATCCTGCAGGACGACGGGCGCATCTCCAATCTCAAGCTCGCCGAGGCGGTGTCGCTCTCCCCCACCGCGGTGCTGGCACGCGTTCAGCGCCTCACGCGCGACGGTTTCATCCAGGGCTACGAAGCCCGGCTCGATCCGCACAGGCTGGGCCGCGGCTTCACCGTGTTCGTCGAGGTGCTGCTCGACCGCACCACGCCCAATGTGTTCGACCAGTTCAAGGCCGCGGTGCAGGTGCGCGACGAGATCATGGAATGCCACATGGTCGCGGGCGGCTTCGACTACCTGCTCAAGACCCGCATGGCCGACATGGCCGCCTACCGCGAGTTCGCCGGCACCGTGCTGTGGCAGTTGCCCGGCGTGCGCGAGACGCGGACCTATGCGGTGATGGAAGAAGTGAAGAACAGCGCGCGCCTGCCGCTGGGCGTGTGAGCGCGACCGCGCGCAAAACCCGAGCGGCCCGGGCAACCTAGGCAGGCTTGCGCGCCCTGCCCCCGAAGATCGCGGTGCCCACGCGCACCATCGTGCTGCCCGCGCTGATCGCGGCTTCGAGGTCGGCGCTCATGCCAAGAGAAAGTGTGTCGAGTTCGATGCCCGCGTCGCGGATCGACTGGTACACCGCATGCGCGCGCAGGCACAACGCGCGCTGTGCTTCGAAGCCGTCGGCCGGTTCGGGGATCGCCATGAGCCCGCGCAGCCGCAGCTGTGGCAAAGCAGCCACAGCGCGTGCAAGCGCCAATGCCTCGTCGGGCGTCACGCCGGACTTGTTGGCACCGCCGTCCACATTAACCTGAAGGCATACATTGAGCGGCGGCAGATGCGCTGGCCGCTGCGCCGACAAACGCTCGGCAATCTTGAGCCGGTCGATGCTGTGCACCCAGTCGAAGTGCTCCGCCACAGGCCGCGTCTTGTTGCTTTGCAGAGGGCCGATGCAGTGCCACTCGAGGGAGGCGCGCAGATCGGCAAGGACTTCGATCTTGTCGAGCCCTTCCCGCACATAGTTCTCGCCGAAGGCCGACTGGCCCGCCGCGTGGGCTTCGCGCACCGCGTCCGGCCCGAAGGTCTTGGACACCGCCAGCAGCCGGACCCCGGCCGGGTCGCGGCCGGCGGTGTTGCACGCCTGCGTGATCCGGTTCTTTACTTGCTGGAGGTCATCGCCAATCATCGTCATAATCGTCCAAAATCGTATCAAAACGTCACCAGATCCGAGCCGAGGAACCCCGTGGACATTACCCAATTGCTGGCGTTCAGCGTCAAGAACAAAGCCTCCGACCTGCACCTGTCGGCCGGCCTGCCGCCGATGATCCGCGTGAACGGCGACGTGCGCCGCATCAACGTCGATGCACTGGACCACAAGGCGGTGCATGCCATGGTGTACGACATCATGAGCGACACGCACCGCAAGCACTACGAAGAATTTCTCGAAGTCGACTTTTCGTTCGAGATCGAAGGGCTGGCGCGCTTCCGCGTGAATGCGTTCAACCAGGCACGCGGCGCCGCGGCGGTGTTCCGGACGATTCCGTCGAAGATCCTGTCTCTCGAGCAGCTGAACGCGCCCAAGATCTTCGGCGACCTCGCGCTCAAGCCGCGCGGGCTGGTGCTGGTGACCGGCCCGACGGGCTCTGGCAAGTCGACCACGCTGGCGGCGATGGTCAACTACCTGAACGAAACCGAATACGGCCACATCCTCACCGTGGAAGACCCGATCGAGTTCGTTCACGAATCCAAGAAGTGCCTGATCAACCAGCGCGAAGTCGGCCCGATGACGCTGTCGTTCGCGGCGGCTCTGAAGTCGGCCCTGCGCGAAGATCCGGACGCGATCCTGGTCGGCGAAATGCGCGACCTGGAAACCATTCGCCTCGCCATGACCGCAGCCGAAACGGGCCACCTGGTGTTCGGCACGCTGCACACCTCGTCGGCCGCCAAGACCATCGACCGGATCATCGACGTGTTCCCGGGCGAGGAGAAGGACATGATCCGCGCGATGCTGTCGGAGTCGCTGCAGGCGGTGATCTCGCAGACGCTGTGCAAGACCAAGGACGGCCAGGGCCGCGTGGCGGCGCACGAGATCATGCTCGGCACGCCGGCCATCCGGAACCTGATCCGCGAAGGCAAGGTTGCGCAGATGTATTCGTCGATCCAGACTGGCCAGGGCCAGGGCATGCAGACGCTCGACCAGAACCTGACCGACCTCGTGCGCCGCAGCGTGATCAGCGCGGCGGAAGCCCGCGGCAAGGCCAAGATCCCCGAAAACTTCCCCGGTTGATTGGAAAGACCCCCATGGAACGCGATCAGGCCAGCCAATTCATCAACGAACTGCTCAAGCTCATGGTGAGCCGCAAAGGCAGTGACCTGTTCATCACCGCCGACTTCCCGCCCGCGATCAAGGTGGACGGCAAGGTGACCAAGGTCTCCGGCCAGGCCCTCGGCTCGCAGCACACGCTGGCGCTCACGCGCTCGGTGATGAACGACCGCCAGATCGCCGAGTTCGAACGCACCAAGGAGTGCAACTTCGCGATCTCGCCGACGGGCGTGGGGCGCTTCCGGGTGAACGCGTTCATGCAGCAGGGCAAGGTCGGCATGGTGATGCGGACCATTCCCTCGAAGCTGCCCACCATCGACGACCTCGGCATGCCGCAGGTGCTCAAGGAAGTGTCCATGACCAAGCGCGGCCTGACCATCATGGTCGGCGCAACGGGCTCGGGCAAGTCGACCACGCTGGCGGCCATGATCGACTGGCGCAACGAGAACTCCTATGGCCACATCGTGACCGTCGAAGACCCGGTCGAATTCGTCCATCCGCACAAGAACTGCGTGATCACGCAACGCGAAGTGGGCATCGACACCGACAGCTGGGAAGCGGCGCTCAAGAACACGCTGCGCCAGGCGCCCGACGTGATCCTGATGGGCGAGATCCGCGACCGCGAAACCATGGAGCACGCGGTGGCCTTCGCCGAGACGGGCCACCTCTGCATGGCAACGCTGCACGCCAACAGCGCCAACCAGGCCCTCGACCGGATCATCAACTTCTTCCCTGAAGAGCGCCGCGCGCAGCTCCTGATGGACCTGTCGCTCAACCTGCGCTCGCTGGTGTCGCAACGCCTGGTGCCGACCGAAGACGGCCAGGGCCGCATCGCCGCGGTCGAGATCCTGCTGAACACGCCCCTGATCTCCGACATGATCTTCAAGGGCGAGGTCGGCGAGATCAAGGAGATCATGAAGAAGAGCCGCAACCTGGGCATGCAGACCTTCGACCAGGCGCTCTTCGACCTTTTCGAGAACAACGCGATCAGCTTCCAGGAAGCGATCCGCAACGCCGACTCGGCCAACGACCTGCGCCTGCAGATCAAGCTGAACAGCCGCCGCGCGAAGTCCGCGGACCTCTCGGCCGGCACCGAGCACATGATGATCGTGTGAGGCCATTCGCCCCGCCGCGCGCTAAGCTCGCGGCATGAGCAGCCTCAACCCCAAAACCTACTCCCTCGTCCCGTCCCGCAAGGTCGCCTTCCTCGGTCTCGGGGTGATGGGCTACCCGATGGCAGGCCACCTCGCACTGGCCGGCCACAGCGTCACGGTCTACAACCGCAGCGCCGCCAAGGCCGCGGCCTGGCAGACCGAAATCGCCGCAGCCGGCGCAGTCGCCAGGCTGGGCCATGCACCGACGCCGCGCGAAGCGGCCGCGGACGCCGACATCGTGTTCTGCTGCGTCGGCAACGACGACGATCTGCGCTCTGTGGTGCTCGGTGCCGACGGCGCCTTCGCCGGCATGAAGAAGGGGTCGGTTTTCGTCGACCACACCACCGCCTCGGCCGACGTGGCGCGCGAGCTCTCGAAAGCGGCCACCGCACTGGGCCTGCAGTTCATCGATGCGCCCGTCTCGGGCGGCCAGGCCGGCGCACAGAACGGCGCGCTGACCGTGATGTGCGGCGGCGACGCAGCCACCTTCGCGGCCGTGCAGCCCGTGATCGACGCCTTCGCGCGCGCCGTCACGCTGCTCGGCGAGAGCGGCGCCGGCCAACTCGCCAAGATGGTCAACCAGATCTGCATCGCGGGCCTGGTGCAGGGCCTGAGCGAAGCCATCGCCTTCGGCCAGCGCGCGGGGCTCGACATGGAAGCCGTGCTCGGCGTGATCAGCAAGGGCGCCGCGCAGAGCTGGCAGATGGAAAACCGCGGCAAGACGATGATTGCCGGCAAGTTCGACTACGGGTTCGCCGTCGACTGGATGCGCAAGGACCTCGGCCTGGTGCTCGACGAAGCCAAGCGCAACGGCGCGCGGTTGCCGGTCACCGCGCTGGTCGATCAGTTCTATGCCGACGTGCAGCAGGCCGGCGGCGCCCGCTGGGACACCTCGAGCCTCATCACCCGGCTGAAGTAGGGCCAGTCTCCTGCCACTGCAGCCGCGCTCAGCGTACGGGCGTGGTGGTGACCGGTGGCAGCGGCTCCATCGGCGGCAGGGGCACGCGCGACGTCGAAGCGGGCGCTGGCGTGACGGCCGGCGCCGGCGCTGCACCGTTCGACACGGGTGCCGGGCCGGTGCCGCCTTCGCGGGTCGCCGCGGCCAGCTCGGCCTCGCTGACGATCTCCACCACGCGCACCACACGCTCCACGCCGCTCACACCGCGCGCGATCTCGGTGGCCCGATCGGTCTCGCGACGCGTCGCGATGCCCATGATGTAGACGGTGCCGCGCTCGGTCACGATCTTGAACGAGTTGGCGAAGATGTCCTTGGCGTCGAGCAACGACGCCTTCACCTTGCCGGTGAGGTAGGTGTCGTTGGAGCGCTGCGGGAAGGTGCTTCCCGGCGCCACGGCCAGTTCGTTCACCACCGAGCGCACGTTGTCGACGCGACGCATCACTTCTTCGGCACGGCGCTTGTCGGCTTCGCTGCCGACGGTACCGACCATCAGCACCTGGCGATTGAAGCTCACCAGCGTGACGTTCATGTTGTCGTTGGCGATCTCGCGGATGCGCGCGGCACCGCGCAGCTCGATGCCCTGGTCGTCGAGCTGCGCGCCCGAGCTGCGGCGATCGGTCGCGACCATGCCGGCGCCGGCGATGGCCGCGCCACCCACGACGAGAGGCACGCAGCCCGAGAGTGCGGCCACGAGTGCGGTGCCGGCCAGGCAGGCAACGGCGAAGTGCCGGGGCGTCGAAAGGAGAGAGGTCGTCATGGGGAAGCTTCCTGTTCACCGAGTAATTGGGCGTCCACGCCGTCGCACAGACAATGCAGTGCGAGCAGGTGGACTTCGTGGACACGCACCGCACGCTCGTGCGGTACCGAGACCTGGACGTCGGTTTCGCGCAGTGCGCGGCCGATGGCGCCGGCGCCGGTCGACGCATTCGAGGCCGCACTGCCGAGCAACGCCACCACCGTCATGTCGCGCGCATGGGCGGCCGACACGGCGGCCAGCACCGCGGCCGACTGGCCGCTCGCACTGATCGCCAGCAGCACGTCGCCGGCCTGGCCGAGCGCGCGCACCTGGCGGGCAAAGCGATCGGCATCGGCGGCTTCGGCGGTATCGGCGCGCGGGTCCGTCGCGTCGCCGGGCAGCGCGATCGCGCCGAGTTCCGGACGCTCGCGCTCGAAGCGGCCGACGAATTGAGCAGCGAACTGCGCCGCCAGCAGACCCGACACGCCGGCCCCGCAGGCCAGCACCTTGCCGCCGCTGGTCACGCACGCGAGCAGCGCCTGCATCGCCTGTGAAATCGGTTTGCTGAGCGCGGGGCCGACCTGGTATTTGAGGTCGGCGCTGTCGATGAAGTGCTGCTGTATGCGTTGCTCAAGCATGTTGGGGCGCGATGATAACTGGGGGTCGTGAAACAAAAGGTGATGCGCGCAGCGTCAGCCGGCATCGAACGCGCCTTGCAGCCACTCGATCGCGCCGGCTTCCACCAGCACCACGTCGAAGCGGCACGGCGGCAGGACGCGCAGCCGGCCGAGGTAGTGGCGCGCCGCGAAGACGATGCGACGCTGCTTCACATGCGTGATGCTTCCACCCGCGCCGCCATGCGTGCCGCTCGCGCGTTGCCGCACCTCGACGAAGGCCAGCGTGCCGTCGCGTGGATCGCGCATGATCAGGTCGATCTCGCCGCCGCCGCGGCCGGGGGTTCGATAATTGCGCACGACCAGCACGAGCCCCGCGTCCTGCAGATGGGCGAGCGCAGCGTCTTCCGCCGCATCGCCCCGCTGCTTGGTCGTTGTCGTCGCACTCCCTGCGGTCCTGTTGTTGTTCTGGAGAAAACCCATTGGCTACATTCGCTGCCGCGTCTTTCGGCGCCGCCCTGTCGGCTGCCCGTGAAGCCGCGGCTGGACAGCATTATCCGCAGGCCACGCTCTACGTCGTCGCGACGCCGATCGGCAACCTCGCCGACATCACGCTGCGTGCGCTGCATGTGCTGCAACTGGTCGATGCCGTGGCGTGCGAAGACACGCGTCACACCCAGAGCCTGCTGCGCGCGTACGGCATCGACCGGCCCCACGGGCAGTTGCTGGCGGTGCATCAGCACAACGAGGCCGAAGCGGCGCAAACCGTGGTCGCGCGCCTCGCGCAAGGCGAGCGCATCGCGTATGTCAGCGATGCGGGCACGCCCGGCGTGAGCGACCCGGGCGCGCGGCTGGTCGCAGCCGTCCGCGCTGCCGGCCAGCGCGTGTTGCCGCTGCCGGGGGCCAGCAGCGTGACCACCTTGATCGGTGCCGCGGGCCTGGTCGGAAGCGGCGGTGACGACGGCAGCGCCTTCGTCTTCGCCGGCTTCCTGCCGACCAAGGCTGGCGAGCGCGACGTGGCGGTGAAGGCGCTCGGCGCCGAAGCGCGCGCCGTGGTGCTGCTCGAAGCGCCGCACCGCATCGAGAGCGTGGCGCGGGCGCTGGCGGTGCTCGGCGAGCGCCGGATCACGGTCGGCCGCGAACTGACCAAGCAGTTCGAGGAGATCGCGACGGTCGCGGCCAGCGAGTTGCCCGGCTGGTTCGCGGCCGGCAAGGACCGCACACGCGGCGAGTTCGCGCTCGTGCTGCACCCGATGGCCGTCGAAGCAAGCGACGGCGCCGAGGGCGAGCGCGTGCTCCGACTGCTGCTCGAAGAGCTGCCTGTCAAAAGTGCCGTTCGCCTGGCCGCCGAGATCACCGGCTCGTCACGCAATGGGCTGTACGACACGGCGCTGCGCATCCGCAACGCGGACGAACCCAGCGACTGAGCGTCCGGCCTCAGACGTCAAGTTCCGGGTAATGCCGGAAGATGCCTTCTTCATTGAAGGAAATGCGCCGCGGACTGTGGAGGTAGTCGTGCACGCGCTGCCGTTGCGCGACGTTGTGATGCAGCTTTTCGACCGCCGGAGTGGCGACCAGCGTGCGTGCCGTGGCTTTCGGGAAGGCATAGCGCAGCCCGTCCACCAGCTGGAACAAAGAGAGATCAGCGTACGTCAACGTGTCGGCCACCAGATGCCGGTCGCCCAGCGCGTTGCGTTGCAGCACCTGCTCGAACCAGCCCAGGAACTTCGGAATGCGCTCTTCGCGAAAATCCTTGGCGCGCCGGAGCGCAGCGTCGCGCTGGTTCTCGTAGTAGCTGCTCACCGAGATCGGGTGGTGCGTGTCATGTGCTTCGGCGACCGCGTCGGCGATGGTCAACTGCAACTGGTGCGTCCACAGCGCGTCGGCCTCGCCGATACCCGACAGCTTCAGCCGTGGCCCGAGATACAGCAGGATCGCTGCCGTCTGGCCGACCACGACCTCGCCATCCACCAGGAAGGGCGGTGCGAAGGATGCGCGCGGATGGCCCGGGTCCTGGAGCCGGCGACCGAGCGCCGCCTCGCCCCCGCCCTCGGCGGGCGGCTGCCGGGCAACATCGACGTAATCGGCGCCCGCGGCCTCGAGTGCGAGCCGGACGAATTCGCCGCGGCCCTGGATGGTGGGCCAGTAGTGGAGTTGGTAAGGCATCCCGCCATGGTGACAGCCATGCGATGAGGCGCCATCGGGCAACGTGCCCGTCGAGCGAAAAACACGACCACGAAAAAGGCCGGAAGCCTTGTGAAAAGCTTCCGGCCTGTGGATGTGGTCCCGACGCCAGGAATCGAACCTGGATCTCAGCCTTCGGAGGGCCGAATTCTATCCGTTGAAATACGTCGAGAGAGCACGATTATCGCTCACTGCAAGCCCTCGGTTTGCGGGGGCTCCAGCGGCAACAACGGCGTGTCCGCGCGCAGACCCGGTCGGTCGAAACCGAGGCCGGCGAGATAGACGTTGAAGGTGCGCCGGCCCGCGTTCACCAGCGCGAAGGCGGCCGGGTCGATCAGCCAGTCCTGGATCAGCCCGCTGATGAGCGCGTGCAATCCGTGCGCCGCGGTCGACGCCGGGATCGGGAGCTTGAGCCCGGCGCGCCGCGCCGCCAGTCGCAGGGCTTTCTCGAAATCGGCGACGCATTCGTTCCTGACTTCGATGTGGCGGTGCTGCACCGAGGCCATCTCGCTCGTGTACTCAACCTTGTGGGTGGCCACCTCGAACACGCGCCTCACCTGCGGGTCGTCGGTCACGAGGCGCAAGGCGTGGACCATGCCGGTCTCGATGATCGCTAGCGGATCGTGCTCGCCCGCGCCGGTGAAGCGCACCGAGTTCTCCATCGGCAGCGTGACGCGCTCCATCATCGCGTTGAACAGGTCGGCCTTGTCCTTGAAGTGCCAGTAGATCGCGCCGCGCGTCGCCCCCGCCTTCTCGGCGATCTGCTGCAACGAGGTCTGCGAGACCCCCTGGGCCTGGAACAGGACCTCGGCCGCATCGATCAGCCGATGGCGGGTGGCGAGGGCCTCTTCCTTGGTTCGGCGTGCCAAAAAATGTCTCCTTGTGTATAAATTCCGGTCTTGAACCGGCCTCCTAATATACATCCACGAATGTATGTAAACTACCGGCCTGCCGTTCGGCCGGCACGGCGGCATGGTTTATGCGCCGTTGCCGTTCGCTCGCCTCCCCTTTGTCCGTTGTCCTCCGAAGGAATCGCATGCCCGTCTTGCATGTCTCTCACCGTTCGTCGTTTTCGTGGCGCGCTGGCGCCACCGCTGCAGCCGTCGCTGCGCTGCTGTCCCTCGCCGCCTGCGGCAAGGGCGAGGCACCGGCCGCCGGTGGCGCACCGGGCGCTGCGGGCGGTGCGGGTGCCAAGCCGCCACCGCCCGAAGTGGGCGTGGTGGTGGCCACGCCGGGCAACGTCGGTCTGGTGACCGAGCTGCCGGGCCGGCTGGAGGCCTCTCGCATCGCGCAGGTGCGGGCCCGCGCCGCCGGCATCCTGCAGGAGCGGCTTTTCAAGGAAGGCACCGATGTAAAGGCCGGCCAGCCGCTCTTCAAGATCGATCCCGCGCCGTACGCGGCCGCCGCGCAAAGTGCCGCAGCCGGCCTCGCGCGTGCCGAAGCCAATGCCGCGCAGGCGAAGGCGCTGGCTGATCGCTACAAGCCGCTGGTCGAGGCCAATGCGGTCAGCAAGCAGGAATACGCCAACGCCGTGGCATCGGCCAAGGCTGCGGAAGCGGACGTGGCCGTGGGCCGCGCTTCGGTGGCCACTGCGAAGATCAACCTCGGCTACGCCGCGGTGACGGCACCGATCTCGGGCCGCATCGGACGCTCGCTGGTGACCGAGGGTGCGCTGGTCGGCCAGGGCGACGCGACACAGCTCGCCGTGATCCAGCAGATCAATCCGCTCTATGTGAACTTCACGCAATCGGCCACCGACGTGCTGAAGCTGCGCCGCGCCATGCAGGACGGCCAGTTCAAGCGCGTGGACGGCACCGATGCCGCCAGCGTGCGCATCGTGCTCGAGGACGGCAGCGAGTACGCGCTGCCCGGCAAGCTGCTCTTCACCGATCTCACGGTCGACCCGACGAGCGGCCAGGTCACCCTGCGCGCCGAAGTGCCGAATCCCAAGGGCGAGCTGCTGCCCGGCCTCTATGTGCGCGTGCGCGTCGAACAGGCCCAGGTGAGCAATGCGATTGCCATCCCGCAACAGGCCGTGACGCGCAGCCAGCAAGGCGACACCGTGTCCGTGGTCGACGCCGAAGGCAAGATCAGCAAGCGCACCGTGAAGATCAGCGCCGCGCAGAACAACCAGTGGATCGTGCTCGACGGCCTGAAAGCCGGCGAACAGGTGATGGTCGACGGCTTCCAGAAGCTTCAGATGATGCCGCCCGGCGCACCGGTGAAGGCCGTGCCGTGGAAGGCGCCGTCGGCTGCCGCAACGCCTGCACCGGCCGCATCGGCCGCCGCTTCGGCTCCGGCCACGAAGCCGTAAGGAGCCCGCCCGCATGGCCAAGTTTTTCATCGACCGCCCCATCTTCGCGTGGGTGATCGCACTGTTCGTCATCGTGATGGGCACCGTGGCGATCAAGCAATTGCCGATCTCGCAATATCCGCCGGTGGCGCCGCCCGCCATCGTCATCACCGTCGCCTATCCGGGGGCCTCTGCCCAGACGCTCGAGGACAGCGTGCTGTCGGTGATCGAACGCGAAATGAACGGATCGCCGGGCCTGATCTACATGGAATCGGTCGCGCAGGCGGACGGCTCCGGCACCATCACGATCACCTTCGAGACGGGCACCAACGCCGACCTCGCGCAGGTCGACGTGCAGAACCGGTTGTCGCGTGCGACGCCGCGCCTGCCCTCCACCGTGACGCAGCAGGGTGTGCGGGTCGACAAGGCGCGCAACAACTTCCTGCTGTTCACGATCCTCTCGTCGGACAACCCCGCGATCGACCCGATCGCGCTGGGTGACTACGCATCGCGCAACGTGCTGCCCGAACTGCAGCGCGTCGCCGGCATCGGCCAGGCGCAGCTGTTCGGCACCGAGCGCGCCATGCGCATCTGGATCGATCCGACCAAGCTGCAGGGCTACAACCTGTCGACCGCCGAAGTGAACGCGGCCATCCGCTCGCAGAACGCGCAGGTGTCTTCGGGCTCCATCGGCGACCTGCCCAACATCACGGGCCAGAGCATTGCCGCGACGGTGATCGTCAACGGCCAGCTCAGCACCGTGGCGCAGTTCGGCAACATCGTGCTGCGCGCGAACACCGACGGCTCGGCCGTGCGCCTGAAAGACGTGGCGCGCATCGAACTCGGCGGCCAGGCCTACTCGACCTCGGCGCGCCTGAACGGCCAGCCGGCCGTGGGCATCGGCGTCCAGCTGGCCCCGAGCGGCAACGCGCTGCAATCGGCCAAGCTCATCCGCGACAAGATGACGGAGCTGGCCAAGTTCTTCCCCGAAGGCGTGAAGTGGAGCATCCCCTACGACAGCTCCAACTTCATCAGCATCTCGATCACCGAAGTGGTCAAGACGCTGTTCGAAGCGGTCGCGCTGGTGTTCGTGGTGATGTTCCTGTTCCTGCAGAACTGGCGCTACACGATCATCCCGACCATCGTGGTGCCCATTGCGCTGCTCGGTACCTTCGCCGTGCTCTCGGCGCTGGGCTTCTCGATCAACGTGCTGACGATGTTCGGCATGGTGCTGGTGATCGGCATCGTGGTGGACGATGCGATCGTGGTGGTCGAGAACGTCGAGCGGATCATGACCGAGGAAGGCCTGTCGCCGCTCGAGGCAACGCGCAAGGCGATGAAGCAGATCTCGGGCGCCATCATCGGCGTGACCGTGGTTCTGATCTCGGTGTTCGTGCCGTTGGCCTTCTTCGCCGGCTCGACCGGCAACATCTATCGCCAGTTCTCGGCGGTGATGGTGGCCTCGATCGCGTTCTCGGCCTTCATGGCGCTGTCGCTCACGCCGGCGCTCTGCGCCACGCTGCTCAAGCCAGTGGAGCAAGGTAGCCACCATGAGAAGAAGGGCTTCTTCGGCTGGTTCAACCGCAGCTTCGGCCGCACCGCCAAGGGCTACGAAGGCCTGGTTTCGCGCATGCTCAAACGCGCTGCGCGCTACCTCGTCATCTACGCGGCCATCGTGATCGCGGTGGTGTTCGTGTTCCGCAGCCTGCCGACCTCGTTCCTGCCGCAGGAGGACCAGGGCAACATCATCGTGAACGTGCAGCTGCCGCCAGGCGCCACGCAGGAGCGCACGCTCGACGTGATGAAGCAGGTCGAGGGCTACATCCTCAAGCAGCCCGAAGTGCAGAGCATGGTGGGCGTGCTGGGCTTCAGTTTCTCGGGACAGGGCCAGAACGCCGGCCTCGCCTTCGTGACCCTGAAGAACTGGGACGAGCGCAAGGAAGCCGGCCAGTCGGCCGACGCCTTTGCCGGCCGCGCCTTCGGTGCGCTCTCGCGCGTGCGTGACGCCTTCATCTACCCGCTGAGCCCGCCGCCGATTCCCGAACTCGGCAACGCGAGTGGCTTCACCTTCCGCCTGCAGGACCGAAGCGGCCTGGGCCATGAGGCGCTGATCAATGCGCGCAATCAGATGCTCGGCATGGCAGGGCAAAGCAAGCTGCTCGCGCAGGTGCGCCCCGACGGCCTCGAAGACGCACCGCAACTGCAGATCGACATCGACCGCGAGAAGGCCAACGCCCTGGGCGTGACCTTCGACGCGATCAACACGACGCTGTCGACCGCGCTGGGCTCGACCTACATCAACGACTTCCCGAACCAGGGTCGCCTGCAGCGGGTGGTGGTGCAGGCCGACGCGCCGGCCCGCATGCAGCCGCAGGACCTGCTGAAGCTCAACGCGAGCAATGCACAGGGCCAGCCGGTGCCGCTGTCGACCTTCGCCACGACGCGCTGGGTCAACGGTGCACAGCAGACCGTGCGCTACAACGGCTACCCGGCCGTGCGCATTTCGGGCTCGGCCGCACCGGGCTCCAGCTCGGGCGCGGCCATGGCCGAGATGGAAGCGCTGGCCGCCAAGCTGCCACCGGGCTTCGGCTTCGAATGGACGGGCCAGTCGCGCGAAGAAAAGCTCGCGGGCTCGCAGGCCATCATCCTGTACGGCTTCGCGATCCTGGCGGTGTTCCTGTGCCTGGCCGCGTTGTACGAGAGCTGGACCATCCCGCTCGCGGTGATCCTGGTGGTGCCGCTCGGCGTGCTGGGGGTGCTGGTGGCCACGCTGCTGCGCGCCTACTCCAACGACGTGTATTTCCAGGTCGGACTGATCACCATCATCGGACTGACCGCGAAGAACGCGATCCTGATCATCGAGTTCGCGAAGGACCTGCAGGCTTCGGGCAAGGGCGTCGTCGAATCGGCGCTGGCCGCGGCACACCTGCGTTTCCGCCCGATCGTGATGACCTCGCTGGCCTTCGGCCTCGGCGTGCTGCCGCTGTTCCTCGCCTCGGGTGCAGGCTCGGCGAGCCAGCGCGCCATCGGCACCGGCGTGCTCGGCGGCATGGTGACGGGCACGGTGCTCGCGGTGTTCTTCGTGCCGGTGTTCTTCGTGGTCGTGCGCACCGTGTTCAAGGGCAGCAAGCGCCAGCAGGAGGCCGACCGCCGCCACGCGGAAGCCGCCGGCCTCGAGGAAGAAAAACATGCATAAGAGAAAACTGATTCCCACCATGCTGGCGGCTGCGATGCTGATGGCCGGCTGCTCGCTGATCCCGACCTACGAACGTCCGGTCGCGCCGGTGCCCACCGTGTTTCCGGGCGACCCGGCGCAGCCCGCGGGCACCGCCGCAGCAGCCGTGCCGTGGCAGGACTTCTTTGTCGACCCGCGTCTCGCGAAGCTGATCGACACCGCGCTGGCCAACAACCGCGACCTGCGGGTGTCCGTGCTCAACATCGAGCAGGCCCGCGCGCAGTTCCAGATCCAGCGCTCGGCGCTGTTCCCGGCCGTCGGCGTGTCCGCCAGCGGCACGCGTTCTGCGCCGAATCCGTACCAGGCCCTCGGCTTCGGCGGCAGCGTGTCGTCGCAGTATTCCGTTGGCGTCGGCATCACTGCCTGGGAGCTCGATTTCTTCGGCCGCATCCGCAGCCTGAAGGACACCGCGCTCGCGCAATATCTCGCGACCGAAGAATCGCGCAAGGCGACGCAGATCAGCCTGATCGCCGCGGTGGCGAACGGCTGGCTCACGCTCATCGCCGACGACGAGCTGCTCGAGATCACGAAACAGACGCTCGCGACGCGCGACGAATCGGTGCGCCTGACCAAGCTGCGCTTCGACAACGGCGTGTCGTCGGAGATCGACTTCCAGCTGGCCAACTCGCTCGCCGAGACGGCGCGCGCGTCGTACGCCCAGCAGCAACGGCTGCGGCTGCAGGACGAGAACGCGCTCGCGCTGCTGCTGGGCGCACCCGTGCCCCCGGAAGCGACCGCCGGCGGCGTCGCCGGGCTCGACGGCGTCAAGCCGATGCCGGACGTGCCGGCCGGCCTGCCGTCCGACCTGCTGACCGAGCGCCCGGACATCCGTGCCGCCGAACAGCAGCTGCTCGCCGCCAACGCCAACATCGGCGCGGCACGCGCGGCGTTCTTCCCGCGCATCTCGCTGACCAGTTCCATCGGCACGGCGAGCACCGAGTTCTCGAACCTGTTCTCTGCAGGGACCAAGGCGTGGTCGTTCGCACCGCAGATCACGTTGCCGATCTTCGATGCAGGCCGCAACCAGGCGGGGCTCGAATCGGCGCGCGCCGGGCGCGAGATCGCTGTCGCGCAGTACGAGAGGTCGATCCAGTCGGCATTCCGCGAAGTGGCAGACAGCCTCGCCGGCCGCGCGACGCTCGGCGAGCAGTACCGCGCGACGCAGGCGCAGGCGACGGCCGAGGGCACGCGCTTCCGGCTGTCCGACCTGCGCTACCGCAACGGCATTGCCAGCGCACTCGACCTGCTGGATGCGCAGCGCTCGCAATTCACGGCGCAACAGGCCGCGGTGCAGGTTCACCTGCTGCAGCTGCAGAACCAGGTCACGCTGTACAAGGCGCTCGGAGGCGGCTGGACCTCCCGTTGAGGCCGAGCGGGCGTCCCTATAATCCCCGGTTGATTAGAACAAGCCCCCGATTTTGAGGACGCCATGAGCGCAGACCCGCATTACCAGGCCACAGAAGACGCCCACACCGGCCCGATCAAGAATCCCAAACAGCTTTTGCTGGCGGTTTTTTTCTCGTTCATCGTTCCGATCCTGATCATCGTGGGCCTCGTCTCGTACGTGGTCTCCGGCAACCGGCCGGCCGGCACGGCGGAGGGCGACAACATGTCGCTCTACGGCGTGTCGAAGGACGGCCGTGATCGCGAAGTCGCCGCGCGCCTCCAGCGCGTGGGCGCCATCGAGATCCGCGACGCGAACCGCGAACTTGCCGCCGGCGAGATCGTGTTCAAGGCGCAGTGCGTGGCCTGTCATGGCGTTCCCGGCATTCCCGGCGCACCGCACCTGAACGACGCAGCCGCCTGGGGCCCGCGCATCGGGCAAGGCTACGCCACGCTGCTCGACCATGCACTCAAGGGCAAGGGTGCGATGCCGGCTCAGGGCGGTGGCGATTACGAAGACCTCGAGATCGGCCGCGCAGTGGTCTACATGGCCAATGCCGGTGGCGCCAAGTTCCCCGTACCGGACCGCCCTGCCGCCGGTGCTGCGGCTCCTGAAGACGCGGCCTCCGGTGCCGCACCGGCCGCATCGGCTGCTGCCTCGGGCGCTGCTGCTGCACCCATGGCGCCGGCCAGCACCGCCGCCAAGTAAACGGCGTCGCCCCTGCAACGAAAAAGCCGGCTTCACGCCGGCTTTTTCACGTCTGCACGACGGCCGCGGGACTCATCACGAACGAGAAACGGCCAGGCAGGTCGGCCGCCTGGACCGGCTCGGGCGTCCAGCGGCCCTGCTCGATCGCTTCGGCGGCGATGCCTACATCCTGGGTGTGGACCAACCCGAGGCCGATCGGCGTCGCGAAATAGAGCTTGCCGGTCTCGTCCAGCAGGCATGCCGAGGGCTCGACCGGCACGCCAGTGTGGGCCGTGACCGAGAAGTCATCCGCCACACGCCAGACGAAAGGTGCCGCCTCCAGCTCCACGTACACGCGCTGCGGCCCGTTTTGGAAGAACCACTGGCCCGCGTCGTCGTGCTCGTAGTTGCGCTGGATGAAGTCGATCAGCTTGTCGTGCCGCAACAGCGACCCGCGTGAGGTGACGAAGGGCCCGGCTGCCTGCGTGCGGTCGTCCCGCATGTACCAGTTGCCGCGGGCGTCGAGGCCCAGCCAGCCGTGGCAATGCGGCACGTTGGGCCATTTGGCGAGAGCCTGCTTGACGATGTCATCCATCACGGCATTTTGCTCGCCCCCAGGCTGCGCGGCACTTCGTGTCCCCTTCGCCTTCCCCCTGCCGGGGGCAACACCTGCGGACCGGCGGAGCCATATCCGCGGTGTTCCTCGAGAAAACGGACGTTCAGAGGCTTTGCATCAACCAGCCGCCGACGCGTTCGGGCATGCCGCGCACATGGCCGGGCGGAAGACCGAGCGGGAAGCCTACGTGTCCGCCGTGGCGGGGCTGCCAGAGCGTGACGTGGCGGCCCACGTCGGCCTGGCGCGGCAGGCTCGCGCCAGGCACGAAGGGGTCGTTCAGCGCGTTCACCACCAGCGCGGGGATGCGGATCGCGTGGAGGTGCGGCTTGGCCGAGCCGCGCCGCCAGTAATCGTCGGTGTCCTTGAAGCCATGCAGCGGCGCGGTGAACACGTTGTCGAAGGCGTGCAAGTCGCGGGCCTGCATCAGCGTGTCGCGGTCGAACAGACCGGGATGTTGCGCGAGCTTGGCGAGCGCCTTGGGCTTCATGGTCTGCAGGAACATGCGCGTGTAGACCAGCTTGTTGAACCCGCGGCCGATGGCTTCGCCGCCGGCGGCCAGGTCGACCGGTGCCGAGACGGCGGCCACGGCCGATGCGATCTTCGACGCCTCGCTGCCAGCCTCCTCGGCCCAGCGCAGCAGCGCATTGCCGCCGAGCGACACGCCCGCCACCAGCATCGGCCCGCCGCCGGTGGCGTCGTGTTGCGCACGCAGTCGCCCGAGGATCCAGCCGATCTCCTCGTGGTCGCCCGAGTGGTAGGCGCGTGGTGCGAGGTTGAGCTCGCCACTGCAACCGCGGAAATGCGGCACCGCGAAGGCCATGCCGCGCGCGGCCGCGAAAGCCGCGAAGGCTTCGGCGTAGTGGCTGTGCGACGAGCCCTCCAATCCATGGAACAGAACGAGCAGCGGACGCGGGCCGGGGCCGATGGTGTCGACATGGTCGACGTCGATGAAATCGCCGTCGGGCGCGGTCCAGCGCTCGCGCCGGTACGCGGGCAGTGGGCCTTCGCTGCGGCGCGCGAACAGCGCGGGCCAGATGGTCTGCAGGTTGCCGCCGGGCAACCAGCGCGGCGCCAGGTAGTCGTCGTCCATCAGGCCGGCGCGCCCTCGAGGGGCAGCGTTACGCGAAGCGATGAGTGTGGGGGCAACATGATCAGTGCAGTGTCTGCGGTGCTTCGCCGACCGCATCGGGCTCGCGCGCGCTGCCCGGACTGGCGTGGTGCGCCACCATGCGCCAGCCCTGGGGGGTCTTGTGATACACGTTGGTCGCCAGCACGAAGGCGTGGCGAGCGCCCTCCGTGGTGAGCACCTCGATGCGCTCGAGCACGTTATGCACGGCACTGGCGATCGATTCGACCTTGCGCACGCGCGCCGGCGTCGCGTGGATCGCGCCGTTGGCGAACATCTGCTCGAAGGCCGCGCGGATCGCTACCGCGCCGACCAGCCGCGGCCCGCCCGGGTGCACGCAGAACACCTCGTCGTCGTCCGACCAGACGCCCATGAGCGCCTCGATGTCGGCGCGTTGCAGCGCCTCGTAGAAGATGGCTTCGATGTCGTCGGCGGTACCGCCGAGCGCGGCGACGTTCCTGGTCTTGGGCATGCGGTGGATTTTGCCTCGACGCGGCCCTGCGGGCGGCGATTGCAACGAGCTGTGCGCCACGTTCCCGGCGCCTTATCTATGCTACCTTTCCGGCCTCCTTCGCACTCACGGGAGCCCCCATGACCCAGACACTCAAACGCCTCTTCCTCATCCTGACCGCGGCCGTGTCGCTGGCCTCCCTCACCGGCTGCGGCTACAACGACTTCCAGAAGCTCGACGAGGCCAGCAAGGCCGCCTGGAGCGAAGTGGTCAACCAATACCAGCGCCGCGCCGACCTGGTGCCCAACATCGTCGCCAGCGTGAAGGGGGAAGCCGCCTTCGAGCAGGACACGCTGACCAAGGTGATCGAGGCGCGCGCCAAGGCGACGTCGATCCAGGTGACGCCCGAGACGCTGAACAACCCAGAGGCATTCAGCAAGTTCCAGCAGGCGCAGGGCGAACTCTCGAGCGCGCTCTCGCGCCTGATGGTCGTGTCGGAGCAGTACCCGCAGCTCAAGGCCAACCAGGCCTTCCGCGACCTGCGCGTGACGCTCGAAGGCACAGAGAACCGCATCACCGTGGCGCGCAACCGCTACATCCAGACCGTGAACGACTACAACGTGCTGGCCCGCAGCTTCCCGACCAACCTCACCGCGAAGGTGATGGGCTACCCGCCCAAGGCCAATTTCAGCGTGCAGAACGAGGCGGAGATCTCCAGGCCGCCGACAGTCGACTTCAGCGCCCCGAAGAAATAAGCTCACCCCCAGTCTCCGCGCACTTCGTGTCGCTTCGCCAACCCCCTCTCCGGGGGCAACACCAGCAGACGGGCAAAGCCGGTTCTGCGGTGTTTCCCGGCTGGATACAAACCCTCCCTGCTGCCCGTGCCTGGTGCGTGCTGGCCGCTGTTTTCCTGATGGCGATGGTCTGCGGCGGCGCGTGGGCGCAAGGGCTGCTGCCGGTGCCGGCGCTCACGGCGCGGGTGATCGACCAGACCGGCACGCTCGACGCCTCTCAACGCGCCGGCCTCGAGTCGAAGCTCGCCGCCTTCGAGCAGAAGAAGGGCTCGCAGATCGTCGTGCTCATGGTGCCGACCACGCAGCCCGAGGACATCGCGAGCTACGCCAACCGCATCGCCAACGACTGGAAGATCGGCCGCAAGGACGTCGGCGACGGCGTGCTCGTGATCGTTGCGAAGGACGACCGCAAGATGCGCATCGAGGTCGCCAAGACGCTGGAAGGCGCGGTGCCCGACCTCGCGGCGGCACGCATCATCGACGAGCAGATGAAGCCGCGCTTTCGCGACAACGATTTCGCCGGCGGCATCGGCGCGGCGCTCGACCAGCTCACCGCGCGCATCAACGGCGAAGCGTTGCCCGAAGTCGCTGCGCGCGGCGATGGCCGTGCCGATGCGCGCGGCAACCCGGGCATCGACTGGGGCGAGCTCGGCATCTTCCTGTTCGTCGGCGTGCTGGTGGTCGGCCGCGTGGCGCGCTCGATCCTGGGCAACAAGCTCGGCCCGCTGGCCACCGGTGTGGGTGCCGGGGTGATCGCGATGGTGGTCACCTCGAGCATCGTGCTGGCGGTGATCGCTGCAGTCGTGGCGCTGATCTTCACGCTGTTCTCGGGCGCGATCCCGCTGCCGATCGGCGGCATGGGCGGTGGGGGCGGGCGCAGCGGCGGCTGGGGCGGCGGCGGCGGGTTCGGCGGCGGTTCGTCGGGCGGCGGTTTCAGCTCCGGCGGTGGCGGCAATTTCGGCGGCGGCGGCGCCTCGGGAGACTGGTGACCATGGCGCACTCCACAAGTTTCTGGGCACGGATCGCGCGCATCTGGCGCCATCGCTGGTTCGACGAGGCCGAGGTGCGGCGCGTGCTGCCGACCGAACTGCTCGACCGGCTCGGGCAGCGCGTCGGCGCGAGCGAGCGTCGCCACAGTGGCGAGATCCGCATTTGCGTCGAGGCGGGTCTGCCGATGTCTTACCTCTGGCGCGCGGCACCGGCACGCGAGCGCGCCCTGATGCTGTTCGGCAAGCTGCGCGTCTGGGACACGGCCGACAACAACGGCGTGCTCATCTACCTGCTGCTGGCCGAGCATGCGATCGAGATCGTGGCCGACCGCGGCATCGATGCGCACGTGAGCGACGCCGAGTGGGCGGCGATGACGCAACGCATGGGCGCCGCGTTCCGCGAGCGGCGCTTCGAGGACGGGCTCACGCAGGCGCTGGAAGAGGTTTCGGCCCTCCTGGTCGCGCACTTTCCGCTGGTGCCGGGCGCGGCGAACCCCAACGAGCTGCCCGACACGCCGGTCGTGCTCTGAGCGCTGGCCCTCAGGCGCCGTCGTCGAGCAGGCGCTGGTTGATCGCGTGGGTCGCGTTCAGCTCGCGCTGCACGGCGCGCGTCACCTGCGTGATCATGCGCAGCCGGCGGTTGCTCTCACGCAGCCGATCCGACAGACCCTTGGAGATCGCCAGCAGGAGCCGCGCAGCCGTGGAAGGATGCGTCTGGATGAGGCCCATGAGCGCCTCGCGGGAAAGCGTTGCGAGCTTCAGGTCGGTGAGCGCGGTGCAGGTCGCCGAACGCGGCGAACCGTCGATCAGGCCCATCTCGCCGATGAGGCTGCCGGGGCCGATCACCGACACCACGACCTCCTCGCCGGTCACGCCGGTGCCGCTCTCGGCGCGCACGTCGCCTTCCAGCACGAGCGCCATGTAGTCGCTTTCGTCGGACTCGCCCTCCTCCATCAGGATCAGCCCGGTGCGCACGAACACCGGCTCCATCGCGTCGATCACCCGCAGCGCGTCTTCGAGTTGCAGTTGCGCCATCGGCGCTGCCCGCATGAGCAGGTGCGCGGCGCGTTCGCGCAGGTCGGGGATGGTCAGAAGATCGGAGTGATGCATCAGGGCAGGAGAACGGAGATCGACGTCAGGATGGCAAGGTCCACACCGCCGCGCCCCCGACTGCATGGAACCGTCGGCCGGGTGCCGCTTCCATGAGCCAGCCGCCAGTGAACTCCCCGAATGCCGGCAGTGTCGCCTGCTGTGCATCGCTCACGAAGCACGGCATGCGCACGCTGTCGCGGCCCTTGCCATAGAGCTTACAGGCCGGATGGAGGTGGCCGGCCAGCACGAAGTGCGTCGCATGGGTTTGCGGGTGATGACAGCACGCGAACGGGCCCAGCAGGAAGGGCTCGTCGACCACGTCGATGCACAACGTGGCGGGCGGGTCGCCGGCGCGGCTGTCGTGGTTGCCGCGCACCAGCGTCATCGCGATGCCGGCATGGCGCGTGCGCCACTGCGCGACCACAGGCAGCACGCTGCGGGCCGCGGCGGCATGCAGGAAGTCACCCAGGAACACGATGTGCTGCGGCGCGTGCGCCGCGATGAGCAGGTCGAGCCGCGCGAGGTTCTCCAGCGTGGTGCCGCCCGGCACCGGCTGGCCGAGCGCGCGATAGGTCGCGGCCTTGCCCAGGTGCAGGTCGGCGATGAAAAGGGTGTGGCCGGCGGGCCACCACAGCGCCCGATCGGGCAACAGATGGAGCATTTCGCCGCCCCACTGGACATGGCAAGGCGCGGCGGAAGAAGCGGGGGGCGAGAGGAATGTTGCGGTCACTGCGCGGCAGTGTCGCAAAAGCCGCGAAACCGCGCATGCCTTCGGGAATCAGGCACCGCCGGCGACGATCTTCGCGGCGGCCGCGAGCACGTCGCTGCGGGCCGCAGCGTCCTTGTCCGGTTGCGCGAAATACATCGAGACCACCATCGGCGGGCGGCCCGGCGGCCACAACACCGCCACGTCGTTGGTGGTGCCGTAGTCGCCGCTGCCGGTCTTGTCGCCGACCTGCCAGTCCGCGGGCACGCCCGCCCGGATACGGGCGGCACCGGTGGTGTTGCCGCGCAGCCATTCGACGAGCTGTGCACGCTGCGCATCGCCGAGCGCATCGCCGAGCACGAGCCGCTGCAGGCTCGTCGCCATCGCGGCCGGCGTCGTGGTGTCGCGCGGATCGCCGGGAATCGCGGTGTTGAGATCGGTTTCCCAGCGGTCGAGGCGGAATGCGTCGTCGCCGATGCGGCGCGCGAACGCGGTCACGCCTTCCGGCCCGCCGAGCAGGCGGATGAGCAGGTTGCCGGCGGTGTTGTCGCTGTACTGGAGCGCCGCCGCGCACAGGGCGGCCACGGTCATGCCCTGCGCCACATGCTGCTGCGTGACCGGCGAATAGTTCACGAGTTCGTTTCGGGCATAGACGATGCGTTGCGCCAGCAGTCCCGCATCGCGCGCGCTGCGTTCGAGCACGCCCGCGGCCGCGATCACCTTGAAGGTGCTGCACATCGCGAAGCGTTCGTCGAGGCGATGGCCGCGAGTCGCAACGCCGCCCGCCTCCACCACCGCGACACCGAGCCGGCCACCCGACGAGGCCTCGAGGGCGCGCAACGCAGCGCGATGCCCGTCGTCGCGCCATGAACCGGGGCCGCTGCAAGCGGCGATCAGCGGCGCCGAAGCCGCCGCCATCAAGAACTCACGACGCGTTCGAATCACCAGTCATCACCTGTCCGTCTCCAATGAAAGCCTCGCCGACCAGCATGCGGAAAACCGTGCCGGGCGCGAAGTGCGGCAGCGCCGTCGCGGGCGCCAGAAACTCGACCTGCAGCATCTTGGCCTGGCCACGCCGGAAGCCATCGCCGGCGCCCACGAACCATCGCGCCGAAAAGCCCTGGTTGCCGACCACCAGTGCGCAACGGTGCTCGCCTTCGGTGACGAGCCGGTCCTCCGCTGGCACCGCCGCCGGGCGCAGCGTGATCTCGACCTGCGCATGCGGCTCGAAAACGCTGCCATCGGCGAAGTCCGGCGGCGCGGCGGGCACGGCTGCCGGCCGTCGCGCCTTGCCGATGAGCCAACCGACCACATTGCCGATCACCGGCACCCACAGCACCATCAACAGCGTGCCGATGTTGCGCGTGGTCGTGCCCGGCACGGCGTAGTGACGGATCACGGCGCCCAGCACCGCGAACGCCAACAGGACGATGACGATGATCTTGCGGCGCGACTGGATGTTGGAACGGCTCATGGCGCCATGGTCGCACGCCGCATCGCCGCAGCGCGGTCATCGGCGCGCGCGCCACTGCCGCACCAGCGCGACCTTTGACGCGACCACCAAAACTGGACACACATCATCCTGCTTCGAACCCCTTGGGGTTCATGGACTGCCATCGCCACGAGTCTTCACACATCCGATCGATTCCGATTTCAGCCTGCCAGCCGAGTAGATTTCGCGCCAGTGTCGGGTCCGCAAAGCAGACGGCAACATCCCCCGGACGACGGGCAACGTGCCGATGCGGTATCGGGCGTCCTGCCACACGAGAAAACGCAGCAACCAGCTCGTCTACGCTGCACCCTTTGCCAGTGCCAAGGTTCACGGTGAATGACTTGCTGTCTTTGGCAAGCTGTCGGACCGCAGCCAAATGGCCACTCGCAAGATCCGTCACGTGGATGTAATCGCGTACGCCGGTGCCATCGTCTGTCGGGTAGTCGTTCCCATAGATGCTCAGAAATTCGCGCTGTCCTGCGGCGACCTGCGCCACATATGGCATCAGATTGTTTGGCGTGCCTTTGGGAGATTCGCCAATCAATCCGCTCGAATGAGCGCCGACGGGGTTGAAGTACCGGAGGATCGCAATCGCCCACTTTGCATCTGCCTGCTGGAGATCGCGCAGGATTTCTTCGCACATGAGCTTGGTGCGGCCGTAGGGATTGGTCGCACTCAGCGCGGCACTCTCGGGAATGGGGACGGACTGCGGGTTGCCGTATACCGTCGCCGATGAGCTGAATACAAGCCGGTGAACACCCGCGCGCTCCATTGCTTGAATGAGCGCTACCGTCCCGCCTACGTTGTTATCGAAGTACGTGATGGGCTGCGCAACAGATTCGCCCACGGACTTGAGCCCTGCAAAGTGAATGACGCTCTCAATGTCGTGATCGGCAAATACGCGGTCGAGCGCGACTCCGTCACGGACGTCGCACTGTTCGAACTCGAATTTCGCAGGCGAGAGCCGGTGCAGACGATCAAGCACCTCCCGACTGCTGTTGCAGAGATTGTCGAGCAGGACAGTCTTGTGCCCTGCTTCGGCAAGTGCCAAAGCGGTGTGCGAACCAATGTAGCCCGTGCCACCCGTTATCAGAATCGATGCCATGTGTGCGGTCTCTCAATCTCAAGAGGCAAGCGAGGATCTCGCCATCGAGACCCATGCAGTCAGCGTGCGGGAAGTGAAGGGTGAAAGTGTCATTGAGCGACTTGATGAGTCAAGAAAGGTTGGAGGCTGCCTCAGCAGAGCAATCGACATCGTCATCGACTGGCCCATTGCCATGGTCAAGAACTTTTGCCTGGCAGTCCTGATTTTTTGGCATTAAGCGCCACTGCGCCAGCGTCAAGCGAACTTTCTGTGCCATTCACGCCACTGGCAGCGACGCCGTGACAGATCGGCCTGACGCGTGCGGTCAGAGCGGCGGCAGGGGGCGCGAGGGCTTGCGCTCGCGGCGGGGCTTGCCGCTGCGCGCTGCGCCGCCACGCTCGGGCGCGCCTTCCTGCCCGAACGCGAGCGTGCTCTTCACCGCGTCGGCATCCCCGACCGGCACCGCGCCGCCCGCGGCCTTCTCCAGCTGCTCGACCATGCGCGCGATGCGGTCGGCCACGCTTTCGTTCGTGAGCTTCTCGCGGAAGCGCTCGACCATGAGCGGGAACGCGAACGGCGTCGGCCGTGCGAGCGGCTGCACCACGAGCCGCTGCGACGCGATGCGCGCGAGGCTCGCGCGCAGGCGACCGATCTCCAGCTCCTGCGCGAGCAGCTCCTGCTCGGCCTGCAGCAGCAACCGGTTCTGCGGGTCGTACTTGCGAAACACCTCCCAGAACAGCGACGACGAGGCCTGCAGCTGCTTGTTGCTGCGCTTCTCGCCCGGATAGCCCTGGAAGATGAGGCCCGACACGCGCGCGATCTCGCGAAAGCGCCGCTGCGCCAGTTCGCCGGCATTCAGGCTCTCCAGCACCTCGTGCAGCAACGTCGATTCGTCGACCGGCGCCAGCACCTGCGGCAACAGCGCCGGCCAGTCGACCTCGGTGGCGCTGAGCAGCTCGAAGCCGTAGTCGTTGACCGCGATCGAGAAGGTGCGCGGCGCGTGCTGTGCGACGCGCCACGCGATCAGGCTCGCGAGCCCGAGGTGCACATGGCGCCCGGCGAACGGATAGAGAAAGAGGTGCGATCCCTCGCGCGTCTTGAGCACCTCGGCCAGCAGGGTCTGCGGCGTCGGCAAGGCAGACCACTGCTGCTGGATCTCGAGCAGCGGCCGCACGCACTGCAGTTCGGGGGCGTCGTACTTGCCTTCGCCGGCCAGCGCCAGTTGCTGCACGACCGCATCGGCCAGCGTGGTCGACAGCGGCATGCGCCCGCCGTTCCAGCGCGGCACCGCCGGGCGCTTGCCCGAGGCGCGGCGCACCCACGCCGTCATCTCGCGGATGCGCACGAGTTCGAGCAAGCGGCCGCCGAAGAGGAAACAGTCGCCCGGCTTCATGCGCGCGGCGAAGCTTTCTTCCACGCTGCCGATCTTCGCGCCGCCGACGTACTGCACGCTCATGCTCGCATCGCTCACGATGGTGCCGATGTTCATGCGGTGCCGGCGCGCGAGCCGCGCATCGGGCACGCGCCACACGCCTTCGGCATCGGGCACCGCGCGCTGGTAGTCCGGGTAGGCGGCGAGCGAGGGGCCACCCTGCCGCACGAACGCCAGGCACCAGTCCCAGCTGTCGCGCGACAGGTTGGCATAGGCCGCGGTGCGCCGCACTTCGTCGTACAGGTCGTCGGGCACGAAGCCGCCGCCGAGCGCGACCGTGACCAGGTGCTGCACCAGCACGTCGAGCGGTTGTTGGGGCGTGCTGCGCGCCTCGATGTGGCCGGCCGCGATCGCGTCGCGTGCGGCCGCGCCCTCCACCATCTCGATGCTGTGCGTCGGCACGAGCGTGATGCGCGACGGCCGGCCCGGCGCATGGCCCGAACGCCCCGCGCGCTGCAGCAGCCGCGCCACGCCCTTGGGCGAGCCGATCTGCAGCACGCGCTCGACGGGCAGGAAGTCGACGCCCAGGTCGAGGCTCGAGGTGCACACCACCGCGCGCAGCTCGCCGCTCTTCAACCCGGCCTCGACCCACTCGCGCACCGCACGGTCGAGCGAGCCGTGGTGCAGCGCGATGAGCCCGGCCCATTCGGGCTTGGCCTCGAGCATCGCCTGGTACCAGATCTCCGACTGCGAGCGCGTGTTGGTGAAGACCAGCGTCGTCTTGCTCGACGCGATCTCCTCGATCACCTGCGGCAGCATCGTGAGCCCGAGATGCCCGCCCCACGGAAAGCGCTCCGCGCGGCCGGGCAGCAGCGAATCGATGACGAGCTTCTTCGGCACCTCGCCCTGCACCATCGTGCCCGCCGTGCTGCCGAGCAGCGTGCGCATCGCCTCGTCCAGGTTGCCCAGCGTGGCCGACATGCCCCACACGACAAGCCCCTCGTTCCACCGCCGCAACCGCGCCAGCGCCAGCTGCACCTGCACGCCGCGCTTGTTGCCGAGCAGCTCGTGCCACTCGTCGACCACGACCATCTTCACAGTGCCCAGCACGTC
This sequence comes from Variovorax sp., assembly GCA_041424275.1. GTDB lineage: Bacteria > Pseudomonadota > Gammaproteobacteria > Burkholderiales > Burkholderiaceae_C > Variovorax. Next base: position 100,000 of record JBGMOF010000050.1, on the reverse strand, counting down.
GCCCGCGTCGGCGCGCGAGAGCAGCACCGAGAGGCTCTCGGGCGTGGTGACGAGCACCGTCGGCAGCCGCGCGTTCTGCGCGCTGCGCTCGGCCGAGGCCGTGTCGCCGCTGCGCGCGCCCGCAGACCAATCGGGCGCGAGCGACTGGAGCGGTTGTTGCAACGCGCGCAGCGTGTCGGCTGCAAGCGCACGCATCGGGGTGATCCACAGCACAGTGAGCGGCGACGCTATCTTTTTTGTAGCTGCTCGCGCAAGTGGGGCGGGCGCTGCAGGCCTTTTTGGCTTGGATTTCTTCGGCGGCTGGGCAAACGCGAGCAATGCGCCGAGCCAGACGGCGTAAGTCTTGCCGGCGCCCGTGGTGGCGTGGAGCAGGCCGGATTCGCCGGCGGCGACGGCCTTCCAGACTTCGCGCTGGAACTTGAAGGGTTTCCAGTTGCGCTCGGCGAACCAGCCCAGCAGCGCCGTCTGCTTCATGAAATCGGCTCGGTGCTGCCGGGCAACAACGCCCCCAGCGTCCCCAGGGTGTCCGCTTCCTCCACCGGCTTGTCCTCGCGCCAGCGCAGCATCCGCGGAAAGCGCACCGCGATGCCGCTCTTGTGGCGCGAGCTCTTCGCAATGCCTTCGAAGCCGAGCTCGAACACCAGCGTCGGCTTCACGCTGCGCACGGGGCCGAAGCTTTCGATGGTGGTCTTGCGGATGACGGCGTCGACGCGGTTCATCTCGGCATCGGTGAGGCCGGAATACGCTTTGGCGAACGGCACGAGCTTGCGGTCGGCCTGCCCGGGCGGGCCGTCCCACACGGCGAAGGTGTAGTCGCTGTAGAGGCTGGCGCGGCGGCCATGGCCGCGTTGGGCGTAGATGAGTACGGCGTCGATGCTGAGCGGGTCGATCTTCCACTTCCACCAGGTGCCGACGTCCTTGGTGCGGCCCACGCCATAGGCGGCGCGGCGCTGCTTGAGCATCATCCCTTCGACGCCCATCGCGCGCGCGCTTTCGCGCTGGCGCGAGAGGTCTTGCCAACTCTCGCCGGTGAGCACCGGGCTCGCGATGAGTTGCGGGTGCTGCACCTGCGCGACGAGGTCGTCCATCGCGACCCGGCGCTCTTCCTGCGGCAGCGCGCGCAGGTCCTTGCCTTGCCATTCGAGCAGGTCGTAGGCGAGCAGCACGACCGGGATGTCGCGCAGCAGCTTCGGGCCCAGTGTCTTGCGGCCGATGCGGCGTTGCAGTTCGGCGAAGGGCTGCACCCTGCCTGCACCGTCGGGTGACGTCTCGTCCTTGCGCCACACCACGATCTCGCCATCGAGCACGGTGCCGTCGGGCAGGGCCTCGCCCATGGTCGCGAGTTCCGGGAAGCGGTCGGTCACGAGCTCTTCGCCGCGGGACCACAGCCACACCTGGCCGGCACGCTTGACGAGCTGTGCGCGGATGCCGTCCCACTTCCATTCGATCAGCCAGTCCGCGGGCGCGCCGAGCAACGCGTCGAAGCGCTCGACCGGTTCGTTGAACGGATGCGCGAGAAAGAACGGGTACGGCTGGCCGCTGGTCTGCTGGTTCTGTTCGCCATCGCTCTCGGGCGCGATGAGCGTGGCGTAGTCGCGCGCCGAGGGCTGACCCGCGATGTGCGTGTAGCCCATGAGGCGCTGCGCCACGCGCTTGGCGTCGATGGCGCCGACGGCGGCGAGCGCCTGCGTCACCTGCAGCTTCGACACGCCGACGCGAAAGGCACCGGTCATGAGCTTGAAATAGACGAGGCGCTCGTCCGGTGCAAGCTGGCGCCACTGCGCGCGCAGCGTGTCGGCGAGCTGGTCGGGCGGTGTCTTGCGCAGCGGCAGCAGTCGCTCTTCGATCCACACGGCCAGGCCGATGTCGTGCGCCTCGGTCGGCGGCGGGAGCAGCAACGAAATGGTTTCGGCCAGGTCGCCGACCGCTTCGTAGCTTTCGTCGAAGAGCCATTCGGGCAGGCCGGCTTCGGCTTGCGCAAGCAGCCGCAGCAGCTTCGTTGGTACCAGCTGGCGGGGCTTGCCGCCCGCGAGGAAGTAGACGGCCCAGGCCGCGTCCTCGGGCGAGGCGGCGCGCAGGTAGCGCTGCAGCGCAGCCTGCTTGGCGAGGCTGGAGGTGGTCGCGTCGAGCTCGCGGTAAAGGGCGGCGAAGGCTTTCAAGGAATGGCTCCTCCCCCTTCCGGAGGGAGGCTGGGAGGGGGGCTCTCCGCTTTGTCCGCCACGTCTTCGTCGCCGTACTCGGTCTTGAAACCCTGCGCCTCCAAACCGTTTTCTGTGAGCCAGCGCACCAGCACCGCGACGCTGCCGTGTGTGACGAACACGCGCTCCGCACCCGTGCCGGCGATCGCCTTCTGCAGGCCCGGCCAGTCGGCGTGGTCGCTCATGACGAAGCCGCGGTCCACGCCGCGGCGGCGGCGCGTGCCGCGCAGCTGCATCCAGCCGCTCGCGAACGCATCGGCGTAGTTGCCGAAGCGGCGCATCCACGGCGTGCCTTGGGCCGAAGGCGGCGCGAGCACCAGCGCGCGCTTGAGCATCTGCGGATTCACTTCGGGATCGCTCACGCGCAGCGTCGGCGGCAGCGCCACGCCGGCCGCGCGGTACACCGCGTTGAGCGGCTCGACCGCGCCGTGCACCACGATCGGCCCGATCGACGGATCGGCGCCGTGCAGGATGCGCTGCGCCTTGCCGAAGGCGTAGCACAGCAGCACCGAAGCGCGGCCGTCGTCCGCATTGCGGCGCCACCATGCATTGATGTCGGCGCTCAGTTGCGCCTGTGTCGGCCAGCGGTAGATCGGCAGCCCGAAGGTCGATTCGGTGATGAAGGTGTCGCACGGCACCGGCTCGAACGGCGTGCAGGTGCCGTCGGGCTCGGTCTTGTAGTCGCCCGAGGCGACCCACACGCGGCCGCCGTGTTCGAGCCGCACCTGCGCGGAGCCGAGCACGTGACCGGCCGGGTGCAACGAGATGCGCACGCCGTTGTGCACGACCGATTCGCCGTAGGGCAGCGTCTGCAGGTTGATGTCGGCGCCGAGCCGCGTGCGCAGCGTGCCCTCGCTGTCGTTCTGGGCCAGGTAGTGGTTGTGGCCGACACGTGCGTGGTCGGAGTGCGCATGGGTGATGACGGCGCGGTCGACCGCCCGCCAGGGATCGATGTAGAAATCGCCCGCCGGGCAGTACAGGCCTTCGGGCCGCGCGACCACCAGGTCGTCGGGGCGGGACGCAAAACTGACGGGAGTCGGCGGCACATGCATGGACATCGGCTGCCATCGTAGGGGCAGCGCAATGCCCGTGCTCCAAAGCGGCGGCGCGAAGCACTGTGGGCAGCCACCTACGGCCGTGGCGGGACGAGGCGCTACCGCTTCTTCATGCCGCCCATCACGTCGAGGATGTTCATCTTCATGCCGTCGGGCATCACCATGTCGCCGGGCTTCTGGTCGGCCTTGCAGGCACCGATCCACTTCGCGTCGAGCGTGGCCTTGCCCTCGCTGCGGCCCATGAGCGGCGGCTTGTACGTCGACGTGCTTTCCATGCGGTAGGCCGAAGTCAGGTCGCCCGTCAGTACGGCATGCGTGGTGGCCGTGGTCGGGCCGATGTTGCACACCGAGTCGAGCACGAGCTTGCCGCCCTCGTTGCGCAGGTCGTTCCTGGCGCACTTGTCCTTGCTCGCCCCCATGCCCATGTCGCGCAGCGCCTGGTCGGTTTTGGCGTCGATGCACTGCTGCATGCTTTGCGACGGGTTGGTGTCGCCGACGCTGGTGGTCTTGAGTTCCCACAGGCCGGGCTTGCGCGGCGGGTAGTCAACGGCCATGGCGGCCGATGCACCGGCCAGGAGGCACGGCAGGAGAAAGGCGATTCGGATGTTCATCCCTCCTTTGTACCGCCAGCGTGCGACAACGAAAACACCGCGATCGGTCTAATGCAGAACGCCGCGCCGAGCAGCAGTCCGCCGGCCACGTCGATCAGCACGTGCTGCCGCACCGCCATCGTGGAATAGACGATGCCAACGGCCCATGCGACGTTGAGCGCCCGCACCCAGCCCGGCGCGCCGACTTCCCTGAGTTGCCGCGCGAGAAACCAGCAGGCGAACACCGAGAACGACACGTGCAGCGACGGGAATGCGTTGCCGACCGCGTCGGTCGTCTTCAGGAAATGCAGCGCGGGATGCATGACGCCCTCGATCGGGAAGATAGGCACTGCCGTCGGCAGGAACCAGAAGATGGTCAGCGCGATGGTGCTCATGAGCGCGGCACCGACGGCGAAGCCGGTGAGCTCGCGAAAGTCTTTCGCGAAGGCGGGCGGCAGCGCGAGGTAGAGCCACAGCGACCCGTAAAGCGGCAATGCCGCGACGCGCAATTCGAGCCAGCGGTCGATCGGCGTGAGCGGCAGCACCCAGGCGTGCGGCAGCGCATGCTGCATGACCGCGAAATAGAGGACGAAGAAGCCGACCGTCGCAGCAGTGTTGCCGATCAGCTTCAACGGCCAGAGGGTGGCGCAACGGCGGCCGAGCGCAAAGTGCCAGCGCTCAGACACAGGCGTCATGCGCGGCGACGCACAAACATCACCACGGCGTCCACTTGCGGTCGCTCGCAGCCGATGCAACGGTGCGCTCGATGAAGCGCACGCCGCGCGCGCCGTCTTCCACGCGCGGGTAGTCGGCCGCGAGGGGGTCGGCGGTACCGCCCGCGAGCCGCGCGCGGATGTCCGCGGCGACACCGGCGTACACGTTCGCGAACGCTTCGATGAAGCCTTCCGGATGGCCGCTCGGGAGCCGGCTCGCACGCTGTGCCGATTCGCACAGCCACGGCGAGCCGCGCGTGAGGACGCGCTTCGGTCCGTCGTGCGGAAAGTGAACCAGCTCGCTGGGTTGCTCCTGCCGCCAGTCGAGCGTGCCGAGCGTGCCGGAGATGCGCAGGCGCAGGTCGTTCTCGACGCCGGTGTGGATCTGCGAGGCGACCAGCACGCCACGCGCACCGCCCTGAAAGCGCAGCAGCAGGCTGCCGTCGTCGTCGAGCGCGCGGCCCGGCACGAGCGCACCCAGGTCGGCGCAAAGCGATTCGATCTCCAGTCCGGTCACGGTGGCGAGCAGGTTCTCGGCATGCGAGCCGATGTCGCCGATGGCACCGGCCGCGCCGCTGCGGGCCGGGTCGGTGCGCCAGCCGGCCTGCTTGTTGCCCTCGGCCTCGAGGTGCGTGGCCAGCCAGCCCTGGTTGTATTCGACGACCACCTTGCGCAAGGTGCCGAGCACGCCACTGCGCACCATCTCGCGCGCCTGGCGGACCATCGGGTAGCCGGTGTAGTTGTAGGTGACGCCGAAGACCGTGCCACGCTCGTGCACCGCAGCGACCAGCGCATCGGCCTGCGCACCCGTATGCACCAGCGGCTTGTCGCAGACGACGTGGAAGCCCGCTTCCACGAAAGCCTGCGCCACAGGGAAATGCACATGGTTCGGCGTGACGATCGACACGAAATCGATGCGCTCTCCGGGTGGCCGCTGCAACTCGTCGGCCAGCAGGCTCTGCCAGTCGCCGTGGTTGCGGTCGTCGGCCAGGAACAGGTCGCGTCCCGAAGCCCGCGCCTTGTCCGGGCTCGAAGAAAGCGCGCCGGCGACCAGCTCGGTCTGGCCGTCGAGCGCCATGGCCTTGCGGTGCACGGCGCCGATGAAGGCGTCGCGCCCGCCGCCGACCATGGCGTAGCGCAGCTTGCGAGACACCATCAGAACGGCGAGTCGGGGAAGTAGAAATTCTTGGCGTTGTCCTTGGTGATCAACACCGACGGAATGATCGTCGTGGCCGGCAGCTTCTCGCCCTTCAGGCGCGCTTCGGCAGTGAGCTTGATCGCGTCGTAGATGAACTTCGGCGAGTAGCTCACGTCGGCCGCGATGCGCGGGTCCTTCGCGTCCATGATGGTCTTGACCATGCCCTTGGCGCCCGCGCCGCCGAACACCACCTTGATGTCGGTGCGCTTGGCCTGTTCGATGGCCTTGAGCACGCCCACGGCCATGTCGTCGTCGGCGGCCCAGATGGCGTCGATCTGCTTGAAGCGCGTGAGGTAGTCCTGCGTGACCTTGAAGGCGTCGTCGCGGTTCCAGTTGGCGTACTTGGCGTCGAGCAGCTTGATGTCGGGGCTGCCCTTGAGCACCGCGTTGAAGGCGTCCATGCGTTCGTTGTCGAGCGTGGTCGCAATGCCGCGCAGCGCCACCACGTTGCCCTTGCCGCCCAGCGTCTTCACGATGTATTCGGCGGGGATCTTGCCGAAGGCGGTGTTGTCGCCGGCCACGTACGCATCTTGTGCGCTGGTGTCGGTCAGGCCCCGGTCGACCACGGTGACGTACGCGCCTTTGGCCTTGACCTGCGCGACCGGCTTGGTCAGCGCGGCGGATTCAAACGGGAACACGACCAGCGCGTTGATCTTGGTGACCGTCGACAGGTCTTGCAGCTGGTTGGCCTGCTCGGGCGCGTTGGCTGCTGTCTTGATCGTGATCTTCAGGTCCTTGTGTTCCTTCTCCAGGTCTTTCTTCGCCTGGTTGGCCCAGTAGTTGATGCCGCCCATGAAGCTGTGCGTGGCCGCGGGAATCGAAACGCCGAGGTTGACCTTGTCCGCGGCAAGCGCCGGCAGGCTGGCGAACGCTGCGGCGGCAACGGCCGTGAGTGCGATACGACGTGTGAAGCTTGTCATGCTGGATGTCTCCTTGTGGTTGATGGAACGAACGAACGTACGAGCGGGAAAAACTCTATCGGCGCCCACGCTGGAGGAACGCGACGATGATGATCACGAAGCCCTGCACTGCAGCGTTCAGGTACACGCTGATGATGCTGGTGAGGTTCAGGATGTTGCTGATGACCGAGAGCAGGATCGCGCCCACCACCGTGCCGGTGATGCTGCCCGCGCCGCCCTTGAGCGCGGTGCCGCCGACGATCACCGCGGCGATCGCCTCGAGCTCCCACAAGAGGCCCGTGGTCGGCGAGGCCGAGCCCAGGCGCGGCACGTACAGCAGCGTGGCAATGCCCACGCACACGCCGAGCAGCACGTAGGTGAGGATCTTCACGCGGTCGACGTCCACCGCCGCGTAGCGCGCCACCTGCTCGTTGGAACCGATGGCCTGCACATAGCGCCCGTAGGCCGTGCGGTTGAGGATGACGCCGCCGATGATCGCGACGATCACGAACACCCACACCGGCACCGGGATGCCCGCCAGGCTCGCGTAGTAGACCGGCGCGTACAGGTCCGACAGCTCGTTGTCGAGCGTGAGCGCACCGCCGTCGGCAAAGTACGTGAGGTACGCGCGGAAGATGCCGAGCGTGCCCAGCGTCACGATGAAGGGCTCGATGCGGCCCTTGGTGATGAGCAGGCCGTGCGCCAGCCCGAACACCGCGCCCAGCACGATGGCCAGCACCGCGCCCATCACCACCGCGAGCAGCGGCGAGCCCGACGCCGGCCCGGCCCAGTTGATGAACATGATCACGCTGCCCGCGATGAGCGCGGCCATCGAGCCCACCGACAGGTCGATGCCGCCCGAGATGATCACGAAGCACATGCCCACCGCGATGATGCCGATGAAGGCGGTGCGCGTGAGCACGTTCATCGCGTTGTCGACCGTTGCGAAGTCGCTGTTGAGCAGCGTGCCCGCGATGCACAGCAGCACGAGCCCCGCGATGGGGCCGATACCGCGCAGGCGCTCGGTCCAGCGCGGGGTGGCTTCGGCGCGGTGCTGGCTCGCGTCAGGCGTGTTCTGGGGCTGTTCCGGTGGCATGAGCGATGAGCTCCTCTTCGGTGAGATGTTCGGCGTCGACAGTGATGACGATGCGGCCTGCGCGCATCACCGCGACGCGGTGGCACAGGCCGATCAGTTCCATCAGCTCGGACGAGACGACGATCACGGCGAGCCCTTCGCGGGCGAGTCGCTGGATCAGGAAATAGATGTCGCGCTTGGCACCGACGTCGACGCCGCGCGTGGGTTCGTCGAGCACCACCACCTTCGGCTTCGGCTGCAGCACCTTCGCGAGCGCGAGCTTCTGCTGATTGCCGCCCGAGAGCGACGAAGCGCGCACGTCGAGCGAGCCGGTGCGGATGCCGTAATCCTGCACCGCCTCGGCCAGCGCCGCGCGCTCGGCCTCGGGCTTGAGCCACGGCTGCGCGTAGCGCTCGAGCGCCATCAGCGTGAGGTTCTGGCGCAGGCCGAAGTCGACGTGCAGGCCCTTGCCCTTGCGGTCTTCGCTGAGGTAGGTGAAGCCGTGCCGCGCCGCATCGCGCGGGTTGCGCAGCTTCACCGGCTGGCCGAGCATCTGCACCTCGCCGCTGCCGGGACGAAGGCCCATCAGGCCCTCGAAGAGTTCGGTGCGGCCCGCACCCACGAGCCCGGCGAAGCCGAGGATCTCGCCGGCGTGCACCTCGAAGCCGGCGTCCTGGGCCCAACCGGGCACGTTGAAGTGGCGCACGCGCATCGCGGGAGCGTCGCTGACGACGACCGCATCGCGCGGGGGGTAGAGGTCCGACAGTTCGCGCCCGACCATGAGGTTCGCCATCTGATGGCGCGTGACGTCGGCCGTCTGCGCGCGCGCCACGAAACGGCCGTCGCGCATGACGATCACTTCGTCGGTGACCTGTTCCACCTCGTCGAGCTTGTGCGAGATGTAGACGATGGTCACGCCATCGGCGCGCAGCTGTGCGATGAGCTTGAAGAGTCGTTCGGTCTCGCCGGGCGTGAGCGTCGCGGTGGGCTCGTCCATGATCAGCAGACGCGCATTCCGAGCGATCGCCTTGGCGATCTCGACCAGCTGCTTTTCAGCCACGATCAGGCGCCGCACCTTGGTGGTCGGATCGATCCTGAGGCCGACCTGCGCGAGCGCCGCCGCGGCGTCGCGCTCCATGGCCGCATCGTCGAGCAGCCAGCCTTTTTTCTTCTCGTGCCCGAGGAAGATGTTCTGCGCCACGCTCAGGTCTTCGGCGAGGTTGAACTCCTGGTGGATCAGCACGATGCCGAGCGCCTCCGCGTCGCGCGAGCTCGCGAAGACCTGCGCCGCGCCGTTGATCTGCAACGCGCCTTCGCTCGGCGTTTCGTAGCCGGCGAGGATCTTCATCAGTGTCGACTTGCCCGCGCCGTTCTCGCCGAGCAGGCCGTAGACGCGGCCCGGCGCGAGCGCGAAGCTCACGCCGTGCAGGACCTGCACCGGCCCGAAACGCTTGACCACGTCTCGGAATTCGACAGCGACGCTGTGCTTGACTGGATCGTTCATGGTGCGACGCCCCGCGCCCTCAAGGTTTCATGCATCGCCAGCACGCCGGCGCCGATCACGCCGCCCTGCGCGCCGAGCGGTGTGTACTGGATCTCCAGGTGCCGGGTCGAGAGTGCGAGCGAGCGCTGGTACACGCTCTGTCGCACCGCCGCCAGAAACAGCGGCCCGATGCGCGTGATGCCGCCGCCGATGAACACGTGAGAAGGATTGAAGAAGTTGACCACCGACGCGAGCATCTGGCCGATCAGGCTGCCGGCGCGCTGGATGATGTCGTTGGCGGCCGCGTCGCCGGCACGGCTGGCCTCGCCCACGTGCTGCGCGTCGATGTGTCCGTGTGCGCGCAGGCACTCGGCCAGTGCTTCGCTCTCCCCGGCCTCCACGGCCTCGACCGCCATGCGCGTGATCGCAGGGCCGGCCGCCATCACCTCGACGCAGCCGACGTTGCCGCAATGGCAACGCGGCCCTTCCTGGTCGACGCAGATGTGCCCCACGTCACCCGCAGACCCGGCCGCGCCGCGGTACACGACGCCGTGGCACACGATGCCGCAGCCGATGCCTGTGCCGACCTTGATGACGAGGAAGTTGGTGAGCGAGCGCTGCAGGCGCCAGAGCTCGCCGAGCGCCATCAGGTTCACGTCGTTGTCGACGAAAACCGGCGCGGCGTAGTCCTCGCGCAGGTAGTCGCGGATCGAGAAGCCGTCCCAGGCCGGCATGAGCGGCGGGTTGACCAGCTGGCCGATCTCGAAATTCACGGGGCCTGGCACGCCGATGCCGATGCCGATCACGTCACGCGCGGTGCGACCGCACTGGCCGAGCAGCTCTCGCATGAGCGCGCGCACGCGCGCCAGCACGACGCCCGGACCGCGCTTCACATCGGCCGGCTCGGCCCGGTGGGCGAGCACGGCGAGCTCCGGGCTGAGCACCGCGACGTCGAGGCTGGTCGCACCGATGTCGATGCCGACCACGACGCCGAGCGCGCCGTTGAGTTGCAGGTTTTCAGGCCGGCGTCCTCCGGAGGAGCGCTGCAGCCCCGATTCGGCAAGAAGGCCCTGGTCGACCAGTCCGGCGATCAGTGCATTGGCCTTGCTCTTGGAGAAACCGAGGCGCTCGGCCATGCCATGCCGCGAGCCGCCGGCCGACCAGAAGGTGGTCTCCAGCAGTTGCATCTCGTCGGCTGTCAGCCCGCTCCAGCGTTCCACGCGGTGTCTCCAATGTCTCTTGCCGCGGTCTTGGTGCCGGGCGAACGCGAATGGTAGAGGCGTCGCTTCAGCCGGACAAGGCTTAACTTTGACCTAATTCAAATCGAAGTGCTTTTCGGCTTCCCCAAAGCAAAAGCCGCCCTGAGGCGGCTTTCGTGGCGACACCTTGCGGTGCGCTTACTTCTTCTGGCGGTACTTGCGCAGCGCGGCGATCTGGGCAGCCATTACGAGCAGCTCGGACTGCGCCATGGCGATGTCGATGTCGGTCTTGGCGTTCTTGAGCGCCTCCTCGGCAGCGGCCTTGGCTTGGTTCGCCTTTTCGTCGTCGAGGTCCTTGCCGCGGATCGCGGTGTCGGACAACACGGTAACGGCGTTGGGCTGCACTTCGAGAATGCCGCCCGCGACGAACACGAATTCTTCGCCTCCGTCGGCCATCTCGATGCGCACGGCACCCGGACGGATGCGGGTGATCAGCGGCGTGTGGCGCGGATAGATGCCGAGCTCGCCGGTTTCACCGGGCAGCGCGACGAACCTGGCTTCGCCCGAGAAGATCGACTCTTCCGCGCTGACCACGTCGACGTGAATGGTGTTTGCCATCTGAGTTCCCATGCCGCCTTAAGCGACCTTCTTGGCTTTTTCGAACGCTTCGTCGATGGTGCCCACCATGTAGAACGCTTGTTCCGGCAGGTGGTCGGCTTCGCCGTTCACGATCATCTTGAAACCACGGATGGTTTCGGCCAGCGGCACGTACTTGCCCGGCGAACCCGTGAACACTTCGGCCACGTGGAACGGCTGCGAGAAGAAGCGCTGGATCTTGCGGGCGCGTGCCACGGCGAGCTTGTCGTCCGGTGCCAGTTCGTCCATGCCCAGAATCGCGATGATGTCGCGCAGTTCCTTGTAGCGCTGCAGCGTGCCCTGCACGGCGCGGGCCACGTTGTAGTGCTCTTCGCCGACCACGTTCGGGTCGAGCTGGCGCGACGTCGAGTCCAGCGGGTCCACGGCGGGGTAGATACCGAGCGAAGCGATGTCGCGCGAGAGCACCACGGTCGAGTCCAGGTGGGCGAAGGTGGTGGCGGGCGACGGGTCGGTCAAGTCGTCCGCTGGCACGTAAACGGCCTGGATCGAGGTGATCGAGCCGACCTTGGTCGACGTGATCCGCTCTTGCAGACGGCCCATTTCTTCGGCCAGCGTCGGCTGGTAGCCCACGGCGGAGGGCATGCGGCCCAGCAGTGCCGACACTTCGGTACCGGCCAGCGTGTAGCGGTAGATGTTGTCCACGAAGAACAGCACGTCGCGGCCTTCGTCGCGGAACGACTCGGCGATGGTCAGGCCGGTCAGCGCCACGCGCAGACGGTTGCCCGGGGGTTCGTTCATCTGGCCGTAGACCATGGCCACCTTCGAGTCCTCGAGCTTCTCGAGGTTCACGACACCGGAGTCGGCCATCTCGTGATAGAAGTCGTTGCCTTCGCGGGTACGTTCACCCACACCGGCGAACACCGACAGACCCGAGTGAGCCTTCGCGATGTTGTTGATGAGTTCCATCATGTTCACGGTCTTGCCCACGCCGGCGCCGCCGAACAGGCCCACCTTGCCGCCCTTGGCGAACGGGCACACCAGGTCGATCACCTTGATGCCGGTTTCCAGCAGGTCTTGCGACGGCGACAGTTCGTCGTATGCAGGAGCCTTGCGGTGAATCGAAGCGGTGAGCTCATGGCTGACCGGGCCGCGCTCGTCGATCGGCGCGCCGAGCACGTCCATGATGCGGCCGAGCGTGGCCTTGCCGACCGGCACCGTGATCGGTGCGTTGGTGTTGGTGACCAGGAGGCCGCGGCGCAGGCCGTCCGACGAACCGAGTGCAATGGTGCGCACGATGCCGTCGCCGAGTTGCTGCTGGACTTCGAGCGTCAGCGCGCTGCCTTCGAACTTCAGGGCGTCGTAGATCCGGGGCATCTGGTCGCGCGGAAATTCCACGTCGACCACGGCGCCGATGCATTGAACGATCTTGCCTTGTGCTGCGTTTGCTTGAGCCATGTGTGCTCCGATAAAAGTTGTTTGTGGGGACGTCGACAGTGGGCGGCGACTCAGACGCCCGCGGCGGCTGCAGCGCCCGCGACGATCTCGGACAGTTCTTTGGTGATGCCGGCTTGACGCGTCTTGTTGTAGATCAGCTTGAGCTCGCCGATCACATTGCCTGCGTTGTCGGTAGCGGCCTTCATTGCCACCATGCGTGCCGAGTGCTCCGAAGCCATGTTCTCGGCAACGGCCTGGTACACCAGGGATTCGACGTAGCGCACGAGCAGCTCATCGATCACGCTTTGTGCATCGGGCTCGTAGATGTAATCCCACGAATGCGCACCCGGCTCGGCCTGGAGCGTGTCGGCGGCCAGCGGCAACAGCTGTTCCACCACCGGCTCCTGCTTGATGGTGTTGATGAACTTCGTGTAGCAGAGATGGACCGAGGAGATCTTGCCTTCAGCGTACGCATCGAGCAGCGTCTTGACCGGGCCGATCAGCTTGTCGAGGTGCGGCACGTCGCCCAGGTGGGTGACATGCGCCACGACGCGCGCCCCGATGCGGTTCAGGAAACCCAGGCCCTTGCTGCCGATCGCGACCGATTCGATCGCGTGGCCACTGGCCTGCGCTTCGCGCAGCTTGGCGGTCACCGCGCGCAGCAGGTTGGTGTTCAACCCACCGCACAGGCCCTTGTCGCTGGTCACGATGATGAAGCCCACACCCTTGGCTTCGTTCGTCTTCATGAACGCGTGGGTGTATTCGGGATTCGCCTTGCCCAGGTTGGCCGCGATCGTGCGAATCTTCTCGCTGTAGGGGCGAGCAGCGCGCATGCGTTCCTGCGCCTTGCGCATCTTGGAAACCGAGACCATTTCCATGGCCTTGGTGATCTTCTTGGTGTTCTCCACCGATTTGATCTTGCCGCGGATTTCCTTACCAGCTGCCATGAGTGTTCCTTGCTTGGTCGACGATCAGGCGAACGACTTCTTGAACGACGTGATGGCCGTTGTCAGTTCTGCCTCGGCTTCCTTGTCGAGCGCCTTCGCCTTTTCGATCTTGTCCAGAAGCGCCGCGTGGCTCGACTTCAGGAACTGATGCAGGCCGTGTTCGAACGGAAGCACCTTCTTGATTTCGAGGTCGTCCATGAAACCCTTGTTCACGGCGAACAGCGTGGCGCCCATCAACGAAACCGGCAGCGGGCTGTACTGGGCCTGCTTGAGCAGTTCAGTGACGCGCGCGCCGCGGTCGAGTTGCTTGCGGGTGGCTTCGTCCAGGTCAGAGGCGAACTGCGCGAACGCAGCCAGCTCGCGGTACTGGGCCAGGTCGGTACGGATACCGCCCGACAGGCTCTTGATGATCTTGGTCTGGGCCGACGAACCGACGCGCGACACCGAGATGCCGGCGTTGATGGCCGGGCGGATGCCTGCGTTGAACAGATTGGTTTCCAGGAAGATCTGGCCGTCGGTGATCGAGATCACGTTGGTCGGCACGAAGGCGGACACGTCGCCAGCTTGCGTTTCGATGATCGGCAGTGCGGTGAGCGAACCGGTCTTGCCCTTGACTTCACCCTTGGTGAAGGCTTCGACGTAATCGGCGTTCACGCGGGCGGCGCGCTCGAGCAGGCGGCTGTGGAGATAGAACACGTCGCCGGGGTAGGCTTCACGGCCTGGCGGACGGCGCAGCAACAGCGACACCTGACGGTAGGCCACGGCCTGCTTGGACAAATCGTCGTACACGATCAGGGCATCTTCGCCACGGTCGCGGAAGTACTCGCCCATCGTGCAGCCCGAGTACGCCGAGACGTACTGCATGGCGGCCGATTCGGAAGCCGATGCGGCCACCACGATCGTGTAGTCCATGGCACCGGCTTGTTCCAGCGCGCGCACCACGTTCTTGATCGACGATGCCTTCTGGCCGATCGCGACGTAGATGCACGTCACGCCCTGGCCCTTCTGGTTGATGATCGCGTCGATGGCCACGGCTGTCTTGCCGGTCTGGCGGTCACCGATGATCAGCTCGCGCTGGCCACGGCCGATCGGCACCATCGAGTCGATGGACTTCAGGCCGGTCTGCAGCGGCTGGTCGACGGACTTCCGTGCGATCACGCCCGGAGCGACCTTCTCGATCACGTCGGTCATCTTGGCGTTGATCGGACCCTTGCCGTCGATCGGCTGGCCCAGCGCGTTCACCACCCGGCCGATGAGTTCGGGGCCGACCGGCACTTCCAGAATGCGGCCCGTGCACTTGACGGTGTCGCCTTCGGAGATGTGCTCGTACTCGCCCAGAATCACGGCGCCGACCGAGTCGCGCTCGAGGTTCAGCGCCAGGCCGAACGACGGCGTGCCGTCAGCCGTGGGCGGAAACTCGAGCATTTCGCCCTGCATCGCGTCCGACAGGCCGTGCACGCGCACGATGCCGTCGGTCACCGACACCACGGTGCCCTGATTGCGAATGTCGGCGCTGACACCAAGACCCTCGATGCGGCTCTTGATCAGTTCGGAAATTTCTGCGGGATTGAGTTGCATGACTCTTTCCTTCTTTCAATAAATGGGGCCAACGGCCACTCACCGCGTCAAGCGGTGAGCGCTGCTTTCATTTGCTCGAGACGAGCCTTCACGGAGGTGTCGAGGACTTCGTCACCCACCACGACGCGAATGCCGCCGATCAGCGACGGGTCGGTTTCGACCCGCGTCGTCAGCTTGCGGCCGAAACGCCGCTCCAGCGCCACGCTGACGTCCTTCAATTCGGCATCGGCGATCGGAAACGCGCTGTAGATCACCGCGTCCGAAGCACCGCTTTGCGCGTTCATGAGGACGCGGTACTGGGCAGCGACCTCGGGCAGTGCAGCGATGCGGCCGTTGTCGATCACGGCGCGCAAGAAGTTCTTGCCGTGTTCCGGCAAGGGCTGCGCAGTCAGACCCGACACCAGGTCGAAGACCTGTTCGGCCGAGACCTTCGGGTCGGAGGCGAACTGCTGCAGTTGCGGGCTGGCGGCGATCACGGCAAGCTGGTCGATCCAGCCGGCTGCGCCCGCGACGTCGGCCGACGAAGCGTCGAACAACGCATCGGCGTAAGGACGGGCAATGGTGGCGAGTTCGGCCATGTCGTCCTCAGAGCTCGGTCTTCAGGCGGGCGAGCAGGTCGGCGTGAACGCCGGCATCGACCTCCTTGCGGAGAATCTGCTCAGCGCCCTTGACGGCCAGCGCAGCAACCTGCTCGCGCAGGGCTTCGCGTGCACGCACGGACTGCTGCTCGGCTTCGGCGTGGGCGGCGGCGACGATCTTGTCGCCCTCCACCGTGGCACGGCCCTTGGCCTCTTCGACGATTTGCTGGGCGCGGCGCTCGGCATCGGCCAGCAGGGTGCTCGTCTCGTTGCGGGACTTCACCAGTTGCTGCTCGACGCGCTGATTGGCAGAAGCGAGTTCCGCCTTGGCCTTTTCGGCGGCCGCCAGGCCCGCGGCGATCTTTTGTGCGCGTTCGTCCAGCGCCTTTGCGATGGGCGGCCACACGAACTTCATCGTGAACAGCACCAGCAGCAGGAAGACGATGGCCTGAACGAACAGGGTCGCGTTGATACTCACGGCAACACCTTTCTTGAGTGGCGTTGAACGGGATTACTTCGGCAGGTTGGCCAGGAAGGTCGCGGCAAACGGGTTGGCGAAGGCGAACAGCAGGGCGATGGCCACGCCGATCAGGAAAGCGGCGTCGATCAGACCGGCCAAGATGAACATCTTGGTTTGCAGGTCGTTCATCAGTTCAGGTTGACGTGCCGAAGATTCGAGGAACTTGCCGCCCATCAACGCGATGCCGATGGAAGCACCGATCGCGCCGAGACCGACGATCAAACCACAAGCCAGAGCGACGAGACCGAGAATGTTTTCCATGATGACTCCTAAGATTACAGATTGAAAGCGAAAGAAAAGAACGAAGCGAGAAAGTAACGAGGCTCAATGGCCCTCATGTGCCTGGCCCAGGTAAATGAGCGTCAACATCATGAAAATGAATGCCTGGAGCGTGATGATCAGGATGTGAAAGATCGCCCAGACGGTTCCGGCAATCACGTGCCCGATGGGCAGCAACACGCCGGACAACGAGGCCGCCATCGCACCGCCCATGAGTGCGATCAGCATGAACACGAGCTCGCCCGCGTACATATTGCCGAACAGCCGCATGCCATGCGAAACAGTTTTGGCCAAGTATTCGATGACCTGCATCAGCAGGTTGACCGGCCACAACAGCGGGTGAGCGCCGAAGGGTGCCGTGATGAGTTCGTGGCTCCAGCCGCCCAGGCCCTTGACCTTGATGCCGTAGAACAGGCAAAGCAGCAGCACGGAGGTCGACAGACCCAGCGTGGTCGAGAGGTCGGCCGTCGGCACGACACGCATGTATGCGTGCTGAGGGTCGTGGCCGGCAGCCTCGAACATCTTGGCCCAGATGGCAGGCAGCAGGTCGACCGGCAGCATGTCCATCGCATTCAGCAAGAAGATCCACACGAACACGGTGAGCGCGAGCGGCGCGATGAACTTGCGGCTCTGTGCGTTGTGAACATTGGCCTTGGCCTGGTTGTCGACCATCTCGACCAGGATCTCGACAGCGGCCTGGAAGCGGCCCGGCACGCCGGCGGTCGCCTTGCGCGCTGCGAGCCACAGCACGAAACAGCCGATCACACCGATGACCAGCGCGTACAGCACCGAGTCGAGGTTGATGACATTGAAATCAACGATGGCCTTCTGCACCACGGGATTCAGCCCCCAGTCGACTTGCCAGTGCTGGAGGTGGTGAACGATGTATTCACTCGCGGTCGGGGCGTGTCCTTCGGCGGCCATCTTTCAGCGTCTCTTTTCCAAAACAATCAATTTCGTTTCAACAACCCGGGCCGCACCATGAGGGCCACCCAGTACATCTTCATGGCGACCACCACGCCGGCCAGCAATGCCAACCACACGAGGCCCGCGATCAACACCGGCGCCGCAGCCAGCAGCCCGACGGTCAATGCGATCTTGATCGACTCCCACACGAAAAACCTCAACATGGCGGCCTGCGTGGCCACGCCTTCCCTGCGCCGGACTCCGCGCGCAAACAAGGCCGCCGGAACCGCCACCGCCATTGCTCCATAAAACGCCGACGCCGCAGCCACCGGCCGACCCACCCATAGCCATGCGATACACGCCACCACCAGGCCGGCTGCCACTTGGGCGCCGATCACCCACCAGGGTGACAGTTCGGGGTTTCGCTCGCGCAACCGTCTGGCCTCTTCGGCCGTCAGGGGCTTGAAATCGGATTCTTCGGCATCGACTCCGGGAACAGGGGCGTTGGTTGTCATTGGAATGCCGCCCGCGTTGTATCCAGAGAATTTCACAAAGCCATTGATTATATGTAAGAACTCGGCCGATTCGGCCACTAAGTCACAGGTCATGCGCTACTGGAAGCAGCCGTTGTCAACGCCGCAGATAATTTGCAACATGCATCCACCCGACTTGACCCAACCCGGCGCTGTCTGTTACCTCGACGGCGAAATCACCCCGCTGCGCGACGCGAAGGTCAGCGTGCTCGACCGCGGTTTCATTTTTGGCGACGGTGTGTACGAGGTGGTTCCCGTCTATGGCGGCGCGCCCTTCTGCTTCGATGAACACATGGCGCGGCTCGGCCGCTCGCTGGCCGAACTGCAGATCCCCAACCCGATGACACCCGCACAGTGGCGCGACCTTACGTTGCAACTGATCGCGACGTGCGACGCCTCGCCACAGGCGGTGTATTTCCAGGTCACGCGCGGCGTGGCGCCGCGCGATCACGCGATGCCCAAGGGTTTGACGCCCACGGTGTTTGTCATGGTGAACCCGCTCAAGCCGGTGCCGGACGCCGTGCGCGCGGCGGGCGTGAAATGCGTGACGGCACCGGACTTCCGCTGGCAGAAGGCGCACATCAAGGCCACCAGTTTGTTGGGGGCCGTGCTGGCGCGGCAGATCAGCGTCGAGGCGGGCGCCGCAGAAACCATCATGTTTCGCGGCGACGTGCTGAGCGAAGCATCGTCGAGCAACGTGTGGGTCGTGAAGGACGGCAGCATCTCTGGCCCGCGCAGCGATGAGCGCGTGCTCACCGGCATCCGCTATAGCTTGCTGCAACGGCTGTGCATGCAGGCAGGCATTCCGTTCGAGCTGCGCGACATCACGCGCGACGAAGTGTTCGCGTCCGACGAGCTCTTCCTGTCATCGGCCAGCAAGGAGGTGCTGCCGGTCGTCACGCTCGACGGACTCGCCATTGGGAACGGTTCGCCAGGCCCCATCTACGAAAAGCTGTATGCCGCCTACCAGTCGGCCAAGCAGCACAACGCATCAACGCATGGAGCCCCGACATGAGCACGCCCGATCCCGTCAAGAAGCAGGAATCGCTGATCGAATACCCCTCGCAGTTCCCCATCAAGGTGATGGGCTTGAAGGCCGATGGCTTCGTGCACGCCATCACGCAGATCGCCGAGCAGTTCGACCCTGCATTCGATGCGAGCACGATCGAGCTGCGCAACAGCAAGGCCGGCAACTACCTCGGCGTGACGATCACGGTGACGGCGACCAGCCGTGAGCAGCTCGACGACATCTACCGCGCGCTCTCGTCGCACCCGATGGTCAAGGTTGTGCTGTGAGGCGATTGCGAAATGTCTTGGCGGCGTTGTTCGCCGGAGGGTTGGTCGCCGCGTGCTCGAGTCCGCCAAATCCGTACTACGACGCGAGTCTCAAGCACCATCGGCCAAACGGGTTTCAGGACAACTACGTCGAATTCAAGCCGAAGAATTTCTTCACCGACGTCCTGCTGGGCTGGCAGTTGCCTTCCTGGTTCAAGGGCTTGCCACCGCCACCGAGCGCACCGCCACCGGTCGTGACACCCGACCTCGCGTTGCTTCGCGCGAACACCGGGCCAGAGGCGAAACCGGCGGTGACCTTCATCGGCCATGCCGCCGTGCTGTTGCAGGTACCCGTTCCGGGCGGAAGCCTGAATGTACTGACCGATCCGGCCTTCGGAGAGCGCGCATCGCCGGTCTCGTTCGCGGGACCCAAGCGCTTCCAGCCACCCGGCATCGCCCTGAAGGACCTGCCGCGCATCGACATGGTGTTGATCAGCCACAACCACTACGACCATCTCGATGAAGGAAGCG
Organism: Variovorax sp.; assembly: GCA_041424275.1. GTDB lineage: Bacteria > Pseudomonadota > Gammaproteobacteria > Burkholderiales > Burkholderiaceae_C > Variovorax. The sequence continues at coordinate 80,412 of JBGMOF010000050.1, read as the reverse complement.
TGAAGGCCCTCAACGCGCAGGCTGGCGGCCCACCGCTGTTCGTGGTGCCGCTGGGTATCGCGCCCTGGCTGGCCGAGCGCGGTATCGCCAACGCCGTCGAACTCGACTGGTGGGACAGCGTGACTTTGCCAGCGATGACTGCCACCGGCACTGTCCTGCAGGCGTCGCAGGTGCGCATCCAGCGCAATGGCAGCGGCGTCGGCGATGCGCCGGCCGACGCGGTCCAGGTCTTTCTCACACCCGTGCAGCACTGGAGTGCGCGCGGCATCAACGACCGGATGAAGACGCTCTGGGGCGGGTTCGCCTTGCTGTCGCCGCGGTGGCACGCGTTCTTTGCCGGCGACACGGCCTATTCGCGTGACTTCGTCGACATTCAGAACCGCTTCGCGCCGCGGCAAGGCCCGGCGCAGGGCGGCAGCTTCGACATCGCGCTGATCCCGGTGGGCGCCTACGAACCGCGCTGGTTCATGCGCGACCAGCACGTCAATCCCGATGAAAGCGTCCGGATCCACCGCGACCTCCAGGCCAAGCGCAGCCTAGGCGTGCATTGGGGCACCTTCTCGCTGACCGATGAAGCGCTCGATCAGCCCCCCAAGGACCTGGCGATCGCCCGAAAGGCCCAGGGCGTGGCCGACGATGCGTTCATCACCCTCGCGATCGGCGAAACCCGCGTGTTGCCGGCACGGCTGGAGAGCCGATGAGCACCACGGTCGATGCGTCAGCTTTCGCGATCGACCTGCGGATGCTCGGGCTCGTCGACTATGCAGCGACCTTCGCAGCCATGCGGCAGTTCACGCTGGAGCGCGCGCCAGAGGCGCCCGACATGCTGTGGCTCTGCGAGCATGCGCCGGTGTTCACGCAGGGGCTGGCCGGCAAGCAGGATCACCTCCTGAATCCGGGCGACATCCCGGTCGTGCAGACCGACAGGGGCGGTCAGGTGACCTACCACGGGCCCGGCCAGGTGGTGGCCTATCCGCTGCTCGACCTGCGACGCGCCGGCTACTACGTCAAGGAATACGTCTATCGCCTCGAAGAGGCCGTGCTGCGGACGCTGGCGCATTTCGGCGTGACGGGGCACCGCATGCCCGGCGCGCCGGGGATCTACGTGCGCCTCGATGACCCTTTCTCGCACGCGGCACTGACCGGCCCGTTCCCGCCGAGCGATCCGTTTCGCGGCCTCGGCAAGATCGCGGCGCTCGGCATCAAGGTCAGCCGGCATTGCACCTATCACGGCGTCGCGCTGAACGTCGGGATGGACCTCGAACCCTTCTCGCGGGTCAACCCTTGCGGCTACGCGGGGCTGAAAACGGTCGACCTTTCTACAATCGGGATCCAAACCACCTGGGACGAAGCTGCCGCGGTACTGGGCCAGAAGCTCGTTGCGTACCTCGCACCCTGACCAACCGGACATGGGCACCACGCCTGGCCGACCCCAGCCAACTCGCACCGCAGTGCGAAGCACGAAGGCATACGAATGAGCACCACCGAAGTCGTTCGCGACGCGCAGACCGCCGAAAACTACAACCCGCTCGCCAAGCAGAAGGCCGGCGCGAAGCTCTCGCGCATTCCGGTGAAGGTCATGCAGACCGGCGAAGTGCTCAAGAAGCCGGAGTGGATCCGCGTCAAGGCCGGCAGCCCGACCACGCGTTTCTACGAGATCAAGCAGATCCTGCGCGAAAGCAACCTGCACACCGTGTGCGAAGAAGCCTCGTGCCCGAACATCGGCGAATGCTTCGGCAACGGCACGGCCACCTTCATGATCATGGGCGACAAGTGCACGCGCCGCTGCCCGTTCTGCGACGTGGGCCATGGCCGGCCCGACCCGCTCGACAAGGACGAGCCGCTCAACCTCGCGAAGACCATCGCCCGGCTGCGCCTTAAATACGTGGTGATCACCAGCGTCGACCGCGACGACCTGCGCGACGGCGGCAGCCAGCATTTCGTCGACTGCATCAAGAACATCCGCGAGCTCTCGCCGATGACGCAGATCGAGATCCTGGTGCCCGACTTCCGCGGCCGCGATGACCGCGCGCTCGAGATCCTCAAGCTCGCGCCGCCGGATGTGATGAACCACAACCTCGAAACCGCGCCGCGCCTCTACAAGGAAGCGCGACCCGGCAGCGACTACCAGTTCAGCCTCAACCTGCTCAAGAAATTCAAGGCGCTGCACCCCAACGTTCCGACCAAGAGCGGCATCATGGTCGGCCTCGGCGAGACCGACGAAGAGATCCTGCAGGTCATGCGCGACATGCGCGAGCACGGCATCGACATGCTCACGATCGGCCAGTACCTGTCGCCGTCGGGCTCGCACCTGCCGGTGCGCCGGTACGTGCACCCGGACACCTTCAAGATGTTCGAGGAAGAGGCCTACAAGATGGGTTTCAGCCACGCCGCCGTCGGCGCGATGGTGCGCAGCTCCTACCACGCCGACCAGCAGGCGCATGCCGCAGGCGTCCCGGCAACGTGACGGTTCGGGCGGCGGCGTGACCTACGCGGTCAAGGAGATCTTCTACACACTGCAGGGCGAAGGCGCGAACGCCGGTCGCCCGGCCGTGTTCTGCCGCTTCGCCGGCTGCAACCTCTGGACCGGCCGCGAAGAAGACCGCGCCACCGCCGTCTGCCAGTTCTGCGACACCGAGTTCGTCGGCACCGACGGCACGTCGGGCGGCAAGTACAAGACCGCCGACGCACTGGCCGACCAGATCGCCCGCGAATGGGCGCCAGCCTCCACCGCGGAGCGCTTTTGCGTCCTCACCGGTGGCGAGCCCCTGCTGCAGGTCGACGAGGCTTTGCTCGCGGCGCTGCATGCGCGCGGGTTCGAGATCGCGGTCGAGACCAATGGCACGGTCGAGGTGCCCACCGGCATCGACTGGGTCTGCGTGAGCCCCAAGGCGGGCGCGACACTGCTCGTGCACGCGGGCGACGAGCTCAAGGTGGTGGTACCGCAGGCAGGGCTGGACCTAGACGCCCTGGCGGCGCTGCCGTTCGGCAACCGCCTGCTGCAACCGATGGACGGTCCGCTGCAGCGCGACAACACCCAGTGGGCGATCCGTCATTGCCTGGCCGACCCGCGGTGGCGGCTCAGCGTTCAAACCCACAAGGTCGTGGGCATCCGATGAAGTACGAGATTTCGCAGCGATTCTTTTTCGACGCGGCGCATACGCTGCGCCGCCAGATCGACACCGACAGCAGTGCCCGCATCCACGGTCACACCTACCAGAGCGAGGTGGCCCTGCGCGGCACGCCCGATCCGGCGACCGGCATGGTGGTCGACCTGGGCGTGCTGCGGGCCGAACTCGGCCGCCTGCGCGAGCGGCTCGATCACCGGTTTCTGGACGAGGTCGAAGGCATCGGCGCGCCGACGCTCGAGAACCTGTGCACCTTTATCGCAAAGGCGCTTGCCGATACGGGACTGCCTGTCTGCCGGGTGTCGGTGTGGCGCGACGGCATCGGCGACCGCTGCGACCTGCGGCTGATTCAGGACTGACGGGGCGACGGACGGCGGGTCGGGGGGCCCGAGCGCTTGTCGTCGGCACGAACCAGGATGGTGCGTTGGGATGGGGTCATGGGGAATCTCCGAATGCTGTGAGGCAGCCCGGCTGGGCCTGCGTCATCTGGCAACGCGGCGACCCTGAATCGCGTTGACGGGCCGTGCACCGACAGACGCGTGGGATACGCTTCTTTACGCTTCCCGGCCATTGCGGGTACAACCGACAGCCCTTCTCCCCAGACTGAAATCCATGGACCCCTTCCTGACCGCCATGGAGCGCGACTTCGGCGCGATCGCCGACCTGATCCGCCTCCACGCGCAAAAACGCCCCCACAGCAACGCACTGCAAGACAGCAAGTCTTCGCTCACTTACGGCCAGCTGGACGCGCTGATGGACCGCATTGCGGCCAGCCTGCAGCGTGACGGCCTGAAAGCCGGGGACGCCATCGCGATGTGCGCCGCCGCCTCGGTGCCGTACGCCGCCGTCTTTCTGGGCGCGCTGCGCGCGGGCGTTGCGGTCGCCCCGCTCGCGCCCGGTTCCACGCCCGCCAGCCTGGCTCGCATGATGGAAGACGCCGGCGCGCGCCTGCTCTTCATCGACATGGCCGCCGCCGACACCCTCGGCCCCGCCCGTGACGGCACGCCGCCTCGCATCGCGCTCGACGGTTCGGCCGCAGGCCGCCTGCTCGACGACTGGCTGGCCGCGCCCGGCGCCCGACCCGCTGCGGTGTCGCCGGAGCCCGGCTGGCCTTTCAACATCATTTATTCCTCGGGCACCACGGGCGACCCCAAGGGCATCGTGCAGGGCCACGGCATGCGCTGGGCGCACGTGAAGCGCGGCGCGAAGTACGAATACGGCCCCGACACCGTGACGCTGCTGTCGACGCCGCTCTACTCCAACACCACGCTCGTGGTGTTCTTCCCGACGATCGCGTTCGGCGGCTGCGTCATCCTGATGCCGAAGTTCGATGCCGCCGGCTACCTCGCGCTCGCGCAGCAGCACCGCGTCACGCACACGATGCTGGTGCCGGTGCAGTACCAGCGACTGATGGCGCATCCCGCCTTCGACGCGCACGATCTCTCGGCCTACCGGTTCAAGTTCAGCACCAGTGCGCCCTTCAACGCGGCGCTCAAGGCCGACGTGCTCGCGCGCTGGCCCGGCGGCCTCATCGAGTTCTACGGCATGACCGAAGGCGGCGGCACCTGCATCCTCGAGGCGCACCTGCACCCGACCAAGCTGCACACGGTCGGGCAGCCGGCCGAAGGCAGCGACATCCGCCTCATCGACGAGGACGGCCGCGAAGTCGCACCGGGCGCCGACGGCGAAGTGGTCGGCAGTTCGGCCGGCATGATGACCGGCTACCACCGCCAGCCCGAAAAAACGCGCGAAGCGGAATGGTTCGACGCCACCGGCAAACGCTTCATCCGTACCGGCGACGTGGGCCGCTTCGATGCCGACGGCTTTCTCACGCTGTTCGATCGCAAGAAGGACATGGTGATCAGCGGGGGCTTCAACATCTACCCGAGCGACCTCGAAGCCGTGCTGCGCGCGCACCCCGCGGTGGCCGACGTCGCGGTGGTCGGCGTGCCGTCCGCGCAATGGGGCGAGACGCCGGTGGCCTTCGTGGTGCGCCGCGCCGGCGACGACACGCCGGCCGACGCGCTGCTGCAGTGGACCAACGACCAGCTCGGCAAGACCCAGCGCCTGGCGTCGCTCGAGTTCATCGACGAGTTGCCGCGCAGCGCGATCGGCAAGGTGCTCAAGCGCGAGCTGCGCGACCGCTTCGCGCGCTAGCGCCACCGCATGAGATCGCTTCGCAGCCAGCTGGTCTTCTTCTGGGTCCTGCTCATCACGTTCTGCGTGACGCTGGCGATCGTCATGGTGTCGCTCTACCGCAGCAGTGCGGGCGCGCAGATCGCGGTGGGCCAGGCCATGGCAGAGCAGTCGTGCCGCGCCATCGCGATCCGTTACGCGAAGTCGGTGCCGACGCCCGCGCCGGCCGCACCGCAGCTCGACCTGCTGCAGGTGCTGCTCCAGCTGGTGCTCATCGAGATGCCCCATGTGGAAGGCGGCATCTGGCAGGCCTCCGGCGGCTTTCTCGCGTATGCCTACCCGACGTACGAGGGCAGTGGCGTCAAGCGCGACATTCCGGCGGCCGAGCAGCCGCTGATCCTCGAGATCTCGCAACTCGCCGCACGCATGCAGGCGCCGCAGACGGACGTGGTGCGCGGCAGCCGCGAGGCGCTGATCGTGTCGGCGTGCCCGCTGCCCGCGCCGGGCAACGACCTGGCCGCATGGACCATGACGCGCACCCACGCCGGCGCGCTCGCCGCGCAGAACAGCCTGCGCGTGGGCCTCGGCGTGCTGCTGGTCGTGGTGCTCGCCTCGGGCATCTGGCTCGGCATGATCCTGCTGCGCGGTCTGCGGCACGTGCAGCGCCTCGAGCTCAGCCTGGCCCACGCCGACAGCGACGCGGTGCCGCACCTCGAACGCACCGGCGTGCGCGAGCTCGACCGCATCGTCGACGGCTTCAACCGCTACCGCCTGCGCTTCGAGGAAGCACGCGCGCACCTGCGCGGCGCCGCGCAGCAGCGCAACCGCGACCAGCGCCTGGCCGCGCTCGGCCGCATGACCGGCGGCATCGCCCACGAGATCCGCAACCCGATCGCGGCGATGCGCCTGAAGGCCGAGAACGCGCTGGCCGCCGCGCCCGAGCGTCAACCCGAGGCGCTGCGCGCGATCGTCGGCCAGATCGACCGGCTGGAAGGCCTGGTGCAAAGCCTGCTCGCGCTCGTGCAACCGGTGACCCTGACGCCGCGAGCAGTCGACCTGCCGGCGTGGCTCGAAGAGCGGCGCCAGGCCGTCGCGGACCGAGCCGCGGCGAAGGCCGTGCGCATCGAGGTGCGGCACAGCGGCGCGACGCTCGCGGTGTTCGATCCGGTGCACCTCGCGCGCGCCATCGACAACCTGCTCGACAACGCGGTGCGGCACGTGCCGCGTGGCGGCGCCGTCGTTCTCGACGCCCATGCGGTCGATGGGCAATCGATCACCTTGACGGTCGACGACGACGGCCCCGGCGTGCCCGAATCGCTGAGGCCGCAACTCTTCGAGCCGTTCGCCACAGGTCGTGCGGACGGCACCGGACTCGGCCTGGCGCTGGCGCGCGAGGTGGCGCTGGCGCACGGCGGCGAGCTGCGCCACGTCGCGCTCGATCACGGCACGCGCTTCGAACTGGAACTGCCATGGCGCGCCTCCTGATCGTCGACGACGACGACGCGTTTCGCGAGACGCTCGCCGAGACGCTGCAGAGCCTCGGGCATGACACCGTCGAGGCAGCGCGCGGCGCCGAAGCGATCGACGCGATGCGGCACGCGCGCTTCGACGCCGTGTTCCTCGACCACCGCATGCCGGGCATGGACGGCCTCGAAACACTCGCCGCCATGCGCGCGCAGCTGGTGCGGGTGCCGCCCGTCGTGGTGCTCACCGCGTTCGCGAGCGGCAGCAACACGATCGAGGCGATGCGGCTCGGCGCCTTCGACCACCTCGCCAAGCCGATCCGTCGCGATGCGGTGATCGAGGTGCTCGGCCGCGCGCTGCATGCCGAGGCACCAGCGGCCTCGTCAGCGACCTCCCTCGAAACCGACAACGACGACGGCGACGAACTCATCGGCCCGAGCGATGCGATGCGCGAAGTGCACAAGCGCATCGGTCTCGCATCGGCCAGCACGGCGCCGGTGCTCGTGCTGGGCGAGACCGGCACCGGCAAGGAAATGGTGGCGCGCGCGCTGCATCGCCACTCGGCCCGCGCCGATCGGCCCTTCATCGCCATCAACTGTTCCGCGATTCCGAAGGAACTGCTCGAGACCGAGCTCTTCGGCCATGTGCGCGGCGCCTTCACCGGCGCCACCGGCGACCGGCCCGGATGCTTTCGCGCGGCCGACGGCGGCGTGCTGCTGCTCGACGAGATCGGCGACATGGCGCTCGACGTGCAGGCCAAGATCCTGCGCGCGCTGCAGGAGGGAGAGGTCACGCCGCTCGGCAGCCACAAAACGGTGAAGGTCGACGTGCGCGTGGTCGCGGCCACGCACCGCGAACTGGCGGCTGCGGTGCGCGAAGGCCGTTTTCGCGAAGACCTGTTCTACCGCCTCAACGTGCTGTCGATCCGCGTGCCGCCGCTGCGCGAGCGGCTCGCCGACATCATCCCGCTGGCCGAGCATTTCCTGCGCCGCGCGGCCGCGCCCGAGGCGCCGAAAGCGCTGTCGGCATCCGCCGCGCAATGGCTGGTGCGCCACGCCTGGCCTGGCAACGTGCGCGAGCTGCGCAACCTGATGGAACGCTGCAATGCGCTCGTGCGGCACCGCGTGATCGGCGCGCCTGACCTCGCCGGCGATGGCAGCAACGGCGCACCGCCGATCGACGCTGCCAGCGCGCTGCCCGCCGACTGGCTCGACGGCGAACTGCCGGCGGCCATCGAGCGGCTGGAGCGCCTGCTGATCGCGCATGCGCTCACCGAGACGCGCGGCAACCGCGCCGAGGCCGCACGCCGTCTCGGCATCCACCGCCAGCTGCTCTATCGCAAGATGGCGCAGTACGGCATCGACTGAACTCACTCATACGCTCCCGATGTCCGACGCCACCACCGCCCATCCCACGCCCACCGACGGCGACGCCGACGCCAAGGAAGGCGGCGGCAACGGCCTGCTCTGGGTGCTGGTCGCCGTGGCGATCGCCTTCGCCTTCTTCCGGCCGCGCGCACCCGTCGATTACCTGAAGCTGGTCGACTGGCAAACCGTCGGCGCGCTCGCCGGGCTGCTCGCCATCACGCAGGGCGTCGAGAAGAGCGGCATGCTGCAGGCGACCGCGCAGCGGCTGCTCGGCAGGATGACCAACCTGCGCAGCCTGGCCTTCCTGCTGACCGGCGGCGCCGCAGTGCTCTCCGCGCTGGTCACCAACGACGTGAGCCTGTTCCTCCTGGTGCCGCTGACCCGCGTGCTCGCCACGCAAGCGCATCTGCCGCTGGCCCGGCTCGTGGTGCTCGAGGCCCTGGCCGTGAACGCCGGCTCGGCCCTCACGCCCATCGGTAATCCGCAGAACCTCTATCTGTGGCACCGCTCGGGCGAGAGCTTTCCCGGCTTCATGGCGATGATGGCGCCGACCGTCGCCGTCATGCTGTTCTGGCTGTTCGTGGCGGTGTGGTTCCTCGTGCCGCGCACGCCCATCGCGCTCAAGCCGGCAGCCGATGCGGCTCCGGTGCAACCCCGGTTGCTCACGCTCGCGGGTGTGCTCTTCGTCGCCTTCGTGATCGCGCTCGACCGGCACTGGTTGCTCGCCGGACTCGCCGTGGTGTTCGGCGCCTTCCTGCTGCTCTATCCGCGCGTGCTGCGCGGCGTCGACTGGGCGCTGCTCGCGATCATCGCGTTGATGTTCGTCGACCTGCGCCAGCTCGCCGAGTTGCCCGCCATCGCCGCGCAACTCAAGCAATGGCCGATCGCCGAAGGCTGGCGCGCCTACCTCGCTGCCGTGGTCACATCGCAGTTCATCAGCAACGTGCCGGCGGCCATCCTGCTCGACGGGCCGGTGCGCGACCTGCCGGCGCTGGCGGCAGGCGTGAGCGTCGGTGGCTTCGGTTGTGTGCTCGGCTCGCTCGCCAACCTGATCGCACTTCGCCTGGCGAGGCTGCCCAATGGCCTGCGCGAGTTTCACAAGATCAGCATTCCGTTCCTGATCGTCTGTGGCGCCTCGGCGCTGCTGCTGCGGCTGGGCTGACGACGGCGCGCGGCAGCAGCGCACTGCGAGCCATCGGGCAGCACCCGGCAAAGCTTGTGCGAGGAAGGCAGCACCGTCCGCAAAGCGGACACCCGAGTGTCCGCCAGTCATGCACCGGACGCCGAGCCGAAACGCTAACTCGTTGATTTCAAACGGCCCGCGCACTGGCACGGCCCTTGAGATGGAAAGGCATCCCTCAAGGAGCAAGCCATGTCATTCCATCCCCGCCCCGCCGCCCTCGCGGCACTCATGCTGATCGGCGCGAGCGCCTTCGCGCAGATGCCACCACCACCACCGCCCACCGGATCCGTCGCGGCCACTGGCGCCGCGCCGGTCGTCACCGGCCGCATCCAGCAGTGGCTGGTCAACCCCAACGGCGAAGTCGACGGACTGCTGCTCGCGGACGGCACACAGGTGGCGTTCCCGCCGCACCTGTCGGCCGCCGTGCTGCAGGCGCTCAAGCCCGGCGACAACGTGCAGGTCAGCGGTTGGCGCGCACCCAACGTGCCGGTCGTGCGCGCGGCGACCCTCACGTCGACCGCGAACAACCGCAGCGTGACCGACCAGCCGCCCGCGCTCGGCAGCAAGCCCCCGGCGCCGCGCGATCCGCGCGCGCTCACCGCCATGAACGCCAGCGGCCGCGTGGCCCGGCTGCTCTACACCGACCGTGGCGACGCCAACGGCGTGGTCCTCGACAGCGGCACCATCGTGCGCTTCCCGCCGCACGTCGGCGCACAGCTCGCACCGACGCTGCAGCCCGGCAGCACGCTGCACGCAAGAGGCTGGGGCAGCCGTGGCGATCAGGGCAGCGCCCTCGAAGCCACCGCCCTCGGCGCCACGGCCGATGGCATGCGCGAACTGTTCGCCGGGCCCGGCACCGAGCCGCCGCCGCCACCACCGCGCGGGCCACACGGACCGCGCGCACCGCGTGCCGACCGCCCGTTGCCGCCGCCACCGGCTTCGTGATCCGCTCCTCCTTTCGTTTCGTTCGTTCACTCAAGAAAGTCATCCATGCCGCACCCCCATGAACTCGTCGACGTCTGGTCCGTCGAAGGCCGTTTCCAGCACCTGATCTACAGCCCCAAGGGCGCCATCGAAGGCGTGCTGATCGACACCGACGGCGTACCCACGCAGTTCGTCACCGACCCGCACGACGTATCCATCGCAGACCAGTTCACCGGCCTGCGCGCCGGCCAGGCGCTGGTGATCGAAGGCACCGACCCCGGTCCGTCGCCCAAGGGCGAGGCATTGCACTCGGTCTACGTGTTCGAGCGCCTCGCCTCGGTCGACGGCAAGGCACCGAAAGAACCGCAAGCACATGGCGAGGTCGCGGGCACCGTGGTGCGCTTCAACTACGCGAAGCACGGCGCCGCCAACGGCGTGGTGCTCGACAGCGGCGACTTCGTCCACACCAAGCCCGACGGCTTCGACACGCTGGACCTGAAGATCGGCGACAAGGTGAAGGCCGAAGGTGCGGCACGGCCGCTGGCCACGGGCACCGGCCGCGTGATCGAGGCGCACAGCGTCAACGGCAAGCCGCTCGCACCCGCGCACTGAGACCGCGGTGATGCGTGGCCGGTCCACCTCGCTGCTGGCCCTCGCCTGGCTGGCGTTCTTCATGGCCGATGTGCGTGACGGGCTCGGCCCGTTCCTCGCCACCTGGCTGCAGGAAAACGAGGTCCGGCAGGAATGGATCGGCTACACCATGACCGCCGGTGGCCTGGCCGCAGTGGCCATGACGCCCTTCGCCGGCGCATGGGTCGACCGCTCCAGCGCCAAGCGCGCGATGACGGTGGTCGCGGGCCTGGCCGTGCTGGCCGCAAGCGCGCTCGCCTTCACGACGCTGTCGGCGCCGATGCTGATCGCCTCGCAGATCGTGACGGGCGTCGCCGGCGCGGTGCTCGCGGCGACGATGGCGGCGCTCACGCTCGGCCTGGCGAAATCGGCCGGCTTCAGGCACCAGACCGGCCGCAACGAGGCGTTCAGCCATGCGGGCAACATGATCTCGGCGATCGGCGCCGGGCTGGTTGCTCACCTCTTCGGCGCGCCGTGGATGCTGGCCGTGATGGGCGGCATGACGGTCGGCGCGCTGCTTTCGGTGTGGGCGATCCGCGCGGCCGACATCGACCACGAAGCCGCGCGCGGCGACGAACCGCAGGACGCGCCGCCGCCCATGGCCGACGCCGAGGGTCACGCGCCCATCCGCGCGCTCTTTCGCAACCGGCCGCTGCTTTTCTTCGCACTGGCCTGCGCCTTCTTTCACCTCGGCAACGCCGCGATGCTGCCGCTCCTGAACCAGCGACTGGCCGCCACCGTCGCCGACTCGGCGCCGCTCCTGTGGACCGGCATCGCCATCGTCGTCGCACAGGTCACGATGATTCCGGTGGCGCTCTGGGTCTCGCGCAGCCGGCGCTTCGACGCGGCCTGGTTCGTCTATGCCGCCATCCTCGTGCTGCCGGTGCGCGGCGCGCTGGCCTATGCCTTCGCCACCGACTGGAACAACATCCCGGTGCAGATCCTCGACGGGCTCGCGGCCGGTGCGCTCGGGGTGGCGACGCCGCTGCTGGTGCAGCGCTACACGCAAGGCAGCGGGCGCTTCAACACCGCGCTGGGCTTCGTCATGACGCTGCAAGGCATCGGTGCCGCGCTGAGCCCAAGCGTTGCGAACGCGGTGGTCGGTGCCGGCCAGCATTTCGGCATCGCGTTCGTGGTGCTGGCGGCAGCGGCGGTTCTGGCGTTGCCGCTTTTCTGGCTGGCGCAGCGCGCGGCTGGCACGGGTGGCGCGCAGGCGAACGTCGACGGCAGCGACAGCGAGCCAGACGACGGCGCGACTAAGCTCGCCGCATGCCTGCTTCCTACCTCTACGCCCTGGGCGCCATCGCGCTCTGGGCCCTGCTCGCCTCGCTCGGCACCGCCCTCTCCCACCTCCCGCCCTTCCTGCTGACCGGCCTCGCGCTCACCCTCGGCAGCGTGCTGAGCCTGCCGAGCGTGCTGCGTGATCGCAGCGCATGGAAGGTGCCGCCGCTCACGCTCGCGCTCGGCATCTACGGCCTCTTCGGCTTTCACTTCCTGCTCTTCATCGCGCTGCGCCATGCGCCGCCGGTGGAAGCCAATCTCGTCAACTACCTGTGGCCGCTGCTGATGGTGGTGCTCGCCCCGGTGCTGTTGCGTGGCGTGTCGCTGCGCGCGACGCATGTGGTGGCGGCGTTGCTGGGTTTCGTCGGCGCGGCCATCGCGATCCTGGGCGCGCGCACCGACGCCGGGAACGCGAGCGGCGAAACCTGGGGCTTCGCGCTCGCGGCCTGCTCGGCCTTCATCTGGGCGAGCTATTCGCTCTGGACACAACGCGTGCCTGCATTTCCGACCGCGGCCATCGGCCTTTTCGGCGGGGTGTCGGGCCTGCTCTCGCTGGCCTGCCATGCGCTGCTGGAGCCTGCGGTGGCGATGTCGATGCGCGACGCGCTGCTGGTCGCGCTGTGCGGGCTCGGCCCGCTGGGCACTGCGTTCTATCTGTGGGACATGGCGCTCAAGCGCGGCGATGCACGGCAGATCGGCATCCTGAGCTATCTCACGCCGCTGCTGTCGACGGCGCTGCTGCTCGTGGTCACAGGACGGCCGCTGAGCTGGACGATCGCGCTGGCTGCAGCGCTGATCATTTCGGCGGCCGTGATGGGCACGCGGGCGCGCTGAGGCGGCGCCTCAGAGTTCGAGCACGAGCCGGCTGCCGCACGCACGCGAACAGCAGGTCATCATCTTCGTGTCGGCCTCGCGCTCGCTGCGCGTGAGCACGACGTCGCGATGGTCGACTTGTCCGGCCAGCACGCGCACTTCGCACGAGCCGCACAGGCCTTCCTCGCAGTCGCTCTGCACGTCGATGTTGGCGGCGCGCAGGGCGGTCAGCAGGGTCTGGTTCGCGGGCACGTGGACGACGATGCCGGAGTCTTTCAACTCCACGTCGAAGGCGTGCTCGCGCGACGGATCGAGCGTGCCCAGCGTCGATTCGAAATGCTCGACATGCAACGCGTCCTCGGGCCATTTCGCCTCGTCGCAGATCGCTGCAAGCGCATCGAGCATTCGCACCGGGCCGCAGGCGTAGACCTGCGTGTCGGCGACTGGCGTGGCGAGCAGCGCCGCGAGGTCGTTGCGCCGGCCTTCGTCCTGCGCGTACACCGTGAGCCGGTCGCCGTGCAGCACGGCGAGTTCGCCGAACATCGCCATCGTGGCGCGCGAGCGGCCGCTGTAGTGCAGCGTGTAGTCGATGCCGAGCGCCTGTGCGCGCCGCGCCATCGCGCTCACCGGCGTGATGCCGATGCCACCGGCGATGAAGATCAGCTTCTTCGGCGATTCGTCGAGATGGAAGTGGTTGCGCGGCCCGCGGATCTTGAGCCTGTCACCCGCCTTCACATTGGCGTGCACCCATGCCGAACCGCCACGGCTTTCACTGTCGTGCAGCACCGCGATCTCGAACGAATGGAGGTCGTCGGGCTTGCCGCACAGCGAGTACTGGCGCGACAGATCGGGATGGCCGCATTCGATGTCGATGTGCGAACCCGGCGTCCAGCGCGGCATCGGTCGGCCGTCGGGCGCGACGAGCCGCAGCTTCACGATGCCGTCGGCCACCGGCGTGACGCTCTCGACGACCACCGGCCGCGTGATCGCGCCCTTCGACGGTTCGCCGATGCGCACCGGCACCGGCACGTCGGGCCGGCGCAGTGCGGGCTGCGTGCGCTCGGGGTTCTGCGACGCGTCCCATTCGACGAGCAGATGCTCCGGTCCGCGAAACGAGGTGTTGGGCACGTACGAGAAGGTCTGCGCCGCGAGCTTCATGTGCGGCAGCCGGCGCGCGAATTCCTCGAGGAAGATCTGCATCTCCATGCGTGCGAGGTTCTTGCCCATGCACTGGTGCGAACCGTAGCCGAAGGTGAGGTGATCGCTCGCGTTGTCGCGGCGGATGTCGAACAGGTCGCCGTCCGCGAAGTGGCGGTCATCGTGGTTGGCCGACGAGGTCACGATGAGCAGCTTCGAGCCTGCCGGCAGGTCGACGCCGCCGACCTGTGCATCGGCCGTGACCATGCGCCGCCACGCGGCGACCGACCCGTTGTGGCGCAGGCATTCCTCGACCGCGTTGGGGATGAGGCTCGGGTCTTCGCACAACTCGCGCCAGACGTCGGGGTGCTGCAGCAGCAGCTTCATCGCGTTGGCGGTCGCGTTGGCCGTGGTCTCGTGCGCGGCCACGATGCCGGCCATCATCATCGAGTGCAGGTACGAATCGGTGACGACCTCGGGCAGCTCGCGCTGCTTGCGCAGTCCGTACTGCATCCAGCCGCCGCCTTCGGGGTTCTCGCGCATCTTGTCGAGCACCTTGCCGGCGAACTGCCAGAAGTTGCCGACCGCATGCGCGACCGCGACCTGTTCTTCCGGCCTGGGCCGACCCCAGGTGTTGACCGTGTGCGCGATCGAATACTTGCGCAGCGTGTCCATGTCTTCCTCGGGCACGCCGAGGAAATGCAGCGCCACGGTGAGCGGGATCTCCCACAGCATCTGGTCGACCAGGTCGGCCCGACCATCGTCGATGAATCGGTCGACGTACTCGCGTGCGAGCGCGCGCACCATGGGTTCGTGGTGCTTGAGTTCTTCGGGAGTGAACGGGTCCATCAGCGCGCGGCGGCGCGGCATGTGGGCAGGCTCGTCTTCGTTGACGAGCGTGCGGTTGAGCGCGAAGCCATAGCTCGCGAGCACCGCGTTGGCCTCGTCGCCGGTCGGCGTGATCTTCTCGAGGGCGATCGACGGGCTGAAGGTGATGTTGTCGCGGAAGATCGCCTTGATGTCGTCGTAGCGCGTGACGACCCAGTAGCCCAGCTTCGGGCTCCAGAAGATCGGCTCCTGCTCGCGCGCCCAGCGCACGTAGTCGGGCGGATCTTGCTGGTAGCCGTCTTCGAAGGGGTCGAAGTCGGCCGCGCGCTGGCTCACCGGGCAGCCGGTGGGTGTGCGCGCGTCTGAGAGCGGACCGTGCGCGACCGGGCAGCCACTCTGTCGAATGTTCATCGTTTCTCTTTTCAGGAACACCGCGGAACCGGCTTTGCCGGGCCGCTGGTGTTGCCCCCGGCAGGGGGTTGGCGAAGCGACATGGAAGTGCGCGAAGCCTGGGGGTGGGCCAATGACTAGTCCAAAGAGATTTTCAGGTCGGTGATGAGCTTCTGCCACTTGGTGGTTTCGGTCTTCAACAACGCGGCGAACTGCGCCGGCGTGTTGCCGACCGGCTCGACGCCGAAGTCCATCAGCTTCTTGTGCACGGCGGGGTCGTTGATCGCGGCCACCACCTGCTTGTTGATCGCGGCGATGGTCTCGGGCGGCGTCGCGGCCGGCACGACCATGCCGACGAGCGCGGCGGCTTCGACGTTCTTGTAGCCCAGCTCGGCGAAGGTCGGCACGTCGGGCAGCTGCGGCAGTCGCGTTGCGTTGGCCACGGCCAGCGCCTTGACCTTGCCGCCCTTGATGAAGCCGGCGCCGGCCGCGAGGTCGACCATCATCGCGGGCACCTGGCCACCGGCGACGTCGGCGAGCGCCGGTGCGGCACCGCGGTACGGCGCGTGAACCATGAAGAGGCCCGCTTCCGACTTGAGCAGTTCCATCGCCAGGTGGTGCGGGCTGCCCGCGCCGGCCGAGGCGTAGTTGAGGCCGCCGGGCTTGGCCTTGGCCTGGGCGATGAAGTCCTTCGCGCTGGTCGCGTTGATGCCGGGACCGACCACCAGGATCATCGGGAAGCGGCCCATCAGCGTGACGGGCGCGAGGTCCTTGGTCGGGTTGTAGCTGAGCGACTTGTAGAGCACCGGGTTGAACACCAGCGTGCCGTTGTCGGCCGAGAGCACCGTGTAGCCATCGGCCGCGGAGCGCGCGACTTCGGCCGCGCCCAGCGCGGTGTTGCCGCCCGGCTTGTTGTCGACCAGCACCGGCTGGCTCACCGCCGTCGACCACGGCTGGCCGATGGTGCGTGCCAGAAAGTCGGAGCCGCCGCCGGCGGCGTAGGGCACGATCCAGCGGATCGGCTTGGTCGGGTAGCCCTGCGCCACGGCGCTCGTGGCGGCGATGAGGGGAAGGGCCATCAGGCCGATGGCCAGCAATTTCTTCATGTCGTCTCCTGGACTGGTACGGAATGCGTTCGAGGGGTAACTACGGATGGCGTAATTTTGGTACGCAATGCGTAATTCGCGTTTTGGTGTTTACCCTTCGTTCGATGTCCGACTCCCCTCCAGCCAACCGTCGCCAGCGCGTGCAATCCGCCGAGACCGGCATGGCCGTGCTCAAGGGACTGGCGCGCCTCGGCGGCAAGGCCAGCCTCACGGCGCTGGCGGCACATGTCGAGGAGAGCCCGGCCAAGGTGCACCGCTACCTCGCCAGCCTGATGGAGGAAGGCCTCGTCGCGCAGGACGGCGGCTCGCAGCACTACCACCTTGGGGCGGAGGCGATCCAGATCGGCCTGGCCGCCATGCGCCAGGCCGACCCGATCCGCATCGCGGAGCCCTCGCTGCTGCGCCTGCGCGAAACCCTCGAGGTGACCTGCTTCGTCGCGGTCATGGGCAACCGCGGGCCGACGGTCGTGCGCTTCGAGGAGCCCGGCCTGCCGGTGACGGTGAACGTGCGCGTCGGCTCGGTGATGTCGCTCCTGTGGTCGGCCACCGGCCGCGTGTTCCTTGCGCTGCTCGACGGCTCCCGCGTGCGCGCGCTGGCCGACGAGGAGCTGGCCGCGGCACCCGCCGACCTGCGCGCCCAACTCCACCGCGCCGACCCGATCGGCCGCCTATGCGAGGACGTGCTCGCCGCCCGCTGCGCCGTGGTGCGCGACACCTACCAGCGCGGCATCAGCGCCGTCGCGGCACCGCTGTACGACCACGCCGGCCACGTCTGTGCCGTGATCACGGCACTGGGCGCGAGCGGCGGCTTCGATCCGTCCGTGGATGGCGACATCGCCACCGCCGTGCGGCGCGAAGCCGAAGCCGCGAGCGCGCTGCTGGGCGGCGCGGCCGCGGCGCGCTGACGCGTCAGTCGCCTGCGCCGTTGCCCGGCCGGATCACGAGCTCGGCCCAGCCGGTCGCCGGATCGGGCTCGCGCGTGAACTGCCAGTCCGGCAGCAAGGCCAGCAGCACTTCGGCCGTCGTGCGCACGATGCAGCCGTAGGCGACATGGCCGCCGACCACGCGGCCCGCCGCATCCGACACGCTCGCGTGCAGGTGAGAGCCGTGCACCGCGAGGCTGCCCGAGAGCGTGAGCAGTTCGGTGTCCGCATCGATCGTGGTCGTCTGGTCCACGCCGGCGAACCGGATCGCGGCGGGCCGCAGGCTGCCGATGCCCGAGAGCACAAATGCAGCCGTCACGCCCTCTGCGCGGACGGCGCGTTCGAGCGCGCGCCGCAGGTCGTCGCCGGGCATCAGGCGCAGCGGCAAGGTTCGCAGGGCGGTGTCGGGCAGCGGCATGCCCGCGATCATGACCTCAGAACGTCCAGCGGGCGCTGACGCGCGCACTGCGCGGCTCCATCGGGTGCACGTGGCGGTCGTTCACGCCGCCGTTGCACGCCCCGCTCACCACCTCGCCGCCGGTGCATGAGGCGTAGTAGTACTCGATGTCGTTGCCCTTCTTGCCCGCGATGTTGAACACGTCGAGGCCGAGCGTCAGGTGCTTGTTCACCGCGTAGCGGCCACCGAAGTTGAGCAGCATCGTCGAGCGCGAGCGCACGGTGTTCTGCGTGTCGAGCGCGCGCGGGCCGAGGTAGCGCAGCCGCAGCGACGCGGTCCACGGGCCTTCGGCGTACGTGACGCCGGCCGCGAACACGCGCTCCACCGCGTTGTCGACGAAGTTGCCTTCGCCCTCGGGCGCGAGCCCCCGGAATCGCGCCTTCGAGAGTGCGCCATCGAGCTCGAGGCGCCACGCCCGGTCGAGCTTCCAGCGCAGCGTGGCTTCGACGCCGCGCCGGCTGCTCGCGCGGCCCGGTTCGGTGGTGCCGGCGTCACCGACATACACCAGCTCGGAATCGAGCCGGAGCTGCCAGAGCGCGACGGTCGCGGTGAGGTTTTCGTTCGGCTGGAAGCGCCAGCCGACCTCAGCGCCGCGGCCCTTCACGAGCGCCGGCACCCGGTCCGCCGGCAGCCCCGAGACCGGGTCGGTCGAGATGGTGGCACCGCGCACGTCGTTGCTGTGGAAGCCGGTCCCGGCGTTCAGGTAGAGCTCCTGCTGCGGCGTGAGCGTGAAGGCGAGCCCGGCCTTCGGGCTGACGATGGCATCGTGCCCCTTGCCGCTGTTGACCGCGCCGTAGAGGGGCTCGCGCCCCTGGACGTCGTAGCGCAGCATGTCGCCGCGCAGGCCGGCGTAGCCACGCCACCGGTCGCTGAAGTACACGAGCTGCTGGCCGTAGACCGAGTAGAGGTCTTGCGCGACCTTGTCGTTGCGCACCGTGGAGAGCCGCTCGCGGTTCTCGGTGTTGTAGAGCCCCACTTCGCCGATGCGGTCGCCGCGCCACTGCGCGCCGAAGCTCAACACGCCGTCGAGTCCGCCGAACGTCGTCGGCATCGAGCGTGCCGCCTGCGCACCGAACACGCGGCGCCGGTCGGTCTGCTCGAACTGGTCGCCGTTGACCGGGTTGTTCAGGAAATAGGTGAAGTCGGAGAAGAGATCGAAACGGTAGTCGATGGCGTAGGCGCTGATCGTGGTCTCGCCCTCGGGGCCCTTGTCGAACCACTTTCCCGACAGGCTCAGGCGCTGCGTGTTGCCGCCGTCCGTCGGGTTGAGCGAACCGAAGCGCGGCAGCTGGCCGCTCGAGATGAGGCGCTCGGGCACCTGGTCGGTCGAGGTCCAACGGCTCTTGTAGGCCATGCCGGTGATGCTGAAGCCGCGGTTGGGCGAACCCTGCGAATAGCGCAGCACGGCGTTGGCCTTCTTCAGGTTCTCGGGCACGTCCCACGGGCCGTCGTTGCCCTCGATCTCGATCGCGCCGAGCCAGGTCTGGTCGCCCGCGGAGCGCGAGCCGGCGGCGAGGGCGCGGCGGAAATTGTTTGCGCCCCAGGTGATGTCGATGAAGGGCGCCGGCAGCGCGCTGAAGTAGTCCAGGCTCGCGCTGCCGGCGAGCGAGAAATCGCCGCCGTCGGCGAAGTAAGGGCCCTTGCGGTAGCGCACGCCGGAGACCAGCTCGGGGATCAGGAAGTTCAGGTCGGCGTAGCCCTGCCCGTGGCCGTGCGTGGGCATGTTGACCGGCATGCCGTCGACGCTGACCGCGAAGTCGGTGCCGTGGTCGAGGTTGAAGCCGCGCAGGAAGTACTGGTTGGCCTTGCCATCGCCCGAGTGCTGGGTCGCAACCACGCCGGGCACCGCCTCGACGATGTCGCCAGGCCGCAGCTTGGGCCGCGACTGGAACGACTCGCGCTCGGCCGCGCCCTCGCTGGCGCTGTCGGCCGTGCCGATGGTGGCGTCGCGCGGACCGCGCACCTGGATCTCCGGCAGGTGGCTTTCCTGCGCGAACGCGGTGGCACCGAAGAACGAGAGCGTGCCGAGGGTCAGGCGGAAGGCCCGGGTTCGCGTCCCGGTCATGAAAGGCTCCCGCCGACACCGGCGTGCTGCAGCAGCGCGGCCAGCCGCGACCAATCGGCCGGCTGCAGGCCGTCGGTCGGCGTGTCTCGCCGCGCCAGCCGCAGCACCTCGTCGACGCTGCGCCGGCCCCGGGCCACGCGGGCCCGCGTGCTCATGACGGCGAGGTTGCCGGGTGCGTAGTCCGCGTCGGGGTCCAGCCGGCAGACCGCCCAGTCGGTGTCGCTCAGTTCGCCATGCGTCAGCATGAGCCCGGTGACCGGGCACGCGACGACATCGATGGCGCGCAGCCAGTGCGAGGTGACCTGCTCGTCGAACCTGCGATTGCGTACGTAGGCGCTACACCGCAGCTGGAGCCACTTGCGCGAGAAACGGTCGGGCACGGCGCGGGCCGGCCGACGCGTCGCGGCATAGGCGAAGCCTTCGCGCACGGTGGCGGGCAGGCGGGTAACTTCGAGGGGGCTGCGATAGACGTAGAGGTCGTAGCCGAGGCTGCGGCCGGTCTCCGAACGAAGAACTTCCGGAATGGAATGCATGGGATGCTCCGGAGCGACCTTGGCGTGGTCGCCCGAGGTGAACGAGGAGGACACCGCCCGCCAGGGTGTTGGCGCGGGGCGGCAGGGGCGCGTCGGCGCAGGGCCGTTGGCCGCTCGCCCGACCCCGTGAGGGGTCGAAGCGCAGGCCATCGCGTGGCCCGGAAGGTCAGCCGATCAAGCCAGGAAGGTCTGCGGCGGGCGCTCGATGCGCCGCGGGTCCGGGTTGCCGGGCGCGACGGCGCTGGGGCCGCGCCACCTCACGGCCAGCGCCTCCGGCGAGGGCGGCACATCGGCCACGCGCGTGGCGGCCATGAACAGGAACGATGCACTGGCCTGCGCCGGGTCGGTGGCCAGGCCGCGTTCGAAATCGGAAGCATCTTGCGCGACGACGCTGGCATCGCCGGCCTCGTGGTGATGCCGCGCGCCGGTCTCGTGCGCGTGGGCATGCGAGAGCGCATGGCGGTCGACACCGCCGTACTGCATGCGGCGGAAATCTCGCCATCCCGCCATCGGGTCTAGCGGGTCGTTCGCCGCGACCTGTTCGGTCACGGGCGCCCGGTGCGTGTGCCGCGCCCCGAGCATCGCGGAGACCGCGGCCGACACCGCCTGCAACGGCAGGCACACGGCCAGCATCCACACGACCGCCCATTGCAGTGTCCGCCATGCGATGCGCAGCGTCGGCCGCTCGAAGGCATGAGCTGCCGGCGACTGGCGATGGATGGCTTGCGGGGTCGGCATGGCGTGACCGGAATACCTTTGTTGCGCACTGACTACGCAACAAAAGGGCCAGTGGATTCAGCCGGCCTTCCGGAGGCGCCGGCTACAACGACATCGAAGGCCGCAGCGCCATGGCTTCGCGCCACCGCCTGAGGTGCGGCTGCGTGTCCCCGGGCCTGACCTTGACGACGCGTGCGAAATCGACCGCGACGACCGCGGTGATGTCGACCACGCTGAATCGATCGGTCGCGATGAATTCACGCTCGGCCAGACGGTCGTTCAGCGTGACGAAGAACTGCTGCAGCCGCGCCAGCCCGCGCTGCGCCAGCTCGGGGATCTGCGCATAGTCCACCGGCCCGGTGAGCGCGCGGTTGGCGAGCGACGGTGCGCTGTTGCGCATCGCTTCGGCGACGGCTGCGAGCCCCTCGAACTCGCTGCGCCAGTTCCAGCTTGCGATCTCGGCCTTTTCGGCGGGCGTGATGCCCAGCAACGGCGGCTCGGGAAAGCGCGCTTCGACCCAGGCGGTGATCGCGGCGTTGTCGGCCAGCAGGAGGCAACTCTCGTCGTCGCGCAGTGCGGGCACGGTGCACTGCGGGTTCACCTGGCGGTAGGCCTCGCCGAGCTGCTCGTTGCTGCGCAGGTCGATGTTGACCGTGTCGTGGGCGACGCCCTTCTCCGCGAGCAGGATGCGCGCGCGGCGCGGGCTCGGGGCGGTGGCGCAGTCGTAGAGCGTGATCATTCGGGTGCCTTCGGATCGAGCTTGTCTTGCGTCTGCGTATTGAAGTCGGCGGCCTCGTGGCGCTCGTGCAGCTGGCTGGACGGCTGTCCCCAGGTGCGGTTGACCATGCGGCCGCGCTGCACGGCGGGGCGTTTGGCGATCTCGTCGGTCCAGCGCAGCACGTTCTTGTATTCCTGCACCTGCAGGAACTCGCCGGCTTCGTACAGCTGGCTCTTGACGAGCGTGCCGTACCAGGGCCAGACGGCCATGTCGGCGATCGTGTACTCGTCGCCCGCGAGGTAACGGTGGTCGGCGAGCCGGCGGTCGAGCACGTCGAGCTGGCGCTTGACCTCCATCGCGTAGCGGTCGATGGCGTATTCGATCTTGATCGGCGCGTACGCGTAGAAGTGGCCGAAGCCGCCGCCGAGGAACGGCGCGCTGCCCATCTGCCAGAACAGCCACGAGAGGCACTCGGCACGGTCGGCGCCGGTGGGCAGGAAGGCGCTGCCGAACTTCTCGGCGAGGTAGATCAGCATCGCGCCGGACTCGAACACGCGCACCGGCGTCGGACCGCTGCGGTCGAGCAGCGCGGGGATCTTGGAGTTCGGGTTGACCGCGACGAAGCCGCTGCCGAACTGCTCGCCCTCGTTGATCTTGATGAGCCACGCGTCGTACTCCGCGCCGCGGTGGCCGAGTTCCAGCAACTCCTCCAGCATGACGGTGACCTTCACGCCGTTGGGCGTGGCCAGCGAATACAGCTGG
Organism: Variovorax sp.; assembly: GCA_041424275.1. Classification (GTDB taxonomy): domain Bacteria; phylum Pseudomonadota; class Gammaproteobacteria; order Burkholderiales; family Burkholderiaceae_C; genus Variovorax. The sequence goes on along the minus strand of JBGMOF010000050.1, from coordinate 57,850 downwards.
AACGGATGGCGGCCCACCGGCAGGTCCTTGTCGTGCGTCGAGCCGGCGATCGGCCGGTTGATGTTCGCGAAGCGCCCGCCGCCGCCCTTGTTCCAGGTCCAGACGGTGGGCGGTGTGTAGTCAGTGTTTTCGTTCATGGTGTTGTCCGTTCAAGGGTTGTCGGGGCGCTTCACGCAGTGAGCTTTGCTCGTCACTGAAGGTTCTCCTGCGAGGTCGATCACGGTACCGCAGATCAGTGCGTCGTGAGCGCGCGGTAGACCTTGCCCAGTTGCTCGGGCAGTGCGGTCACGTCGTCGATGACCAGGTAGCGGTCCTCGCGGCACATGGTGCGAAGGTAGTCGTGCCCCGCCGGATCGATCGCGATGCAGAACGTCGCGATGCCGGCCTGCTCGGCTTCGCGAAGTGCGCGGGCGGTGTCCTGGATGCCGTAGCCGGGGTCGCGCGGCGCGGGTCCGTAGTCGGCGTCCTGCGGATAGCCATCGGACACGACGATCAGCACGCGGGTGCGCGCCGGCTCGCGCGCGATGCGGGTGATGGCGTGGCGAATCGCCGCGCCGGTGCGCGTCGCGCCCATCGGCTGCATGGCGGCGAGCGCGGCCGCCGTGCGCGGCGACCACGCATCGGCGAAGGCCTTGGCGATCAGGAAGTCGACCTGGTGCCGGCCTTCGCCCGAAAAGCCGTACACCGCATGCCGGTCGCCGAGCGTGTGCATCGCATCGCACATCAACGCCATCGCGTCCTTCGCCACGTCGATCACGCGCCGGCGTGGCGGCTCCCGCACCGCGGTGGCCGCGACACGCGGCGAATAGAGGTAGTAGTCGTCTTCCTCGGGCGCCGGCGCCGCGGCTTCTCCCGCCGGCGGTGGAATCAGGAAGCCCGTCGACCCGCTCATGTCGACCAGGAAGGCGGCGCACACATCGCGCCGCGGGCGCTGCTGCGCCGTGAACACGCGGCCCTCGCTCTGATGGCCAGCACGGCGCTCGACGGCCTCCTCGATCACGCGGTCGATGTCGACATCCTCGCCGTCGAAGGCGCGGTACAGGCGCTCGCGGGAAGCGGGTCGGATGGCGGCGAACTGCCGCCGCACGCGCGCGGCCAGCGCGGCGTGGCGCCCGCGCACGTCACCGAGAAAGGCCAGGTCGTCCCCACGCAGGCGGCGCTCCACCACGCGGCACCAGTCCGGGCGGTAGCGGTGCCCGACGCCGTCCCATTCGTCGTAGAAATACGCGTGGCCTGTGGCGGGCTCGGGCTTGCGTGCGGCCAGCGGCGCGGGCTTTCTCGCGTCGGCGACGGCCGTGGCGGCAACGTCCACGGAAAAGGCGAGCGCGGCGTTCCATCCACCGTCGGCCGCGCCCTCGTCGGCCTGCGCGGCGTCTGGCGGGTCGGCGTCGCCGCGCCCACCGGCGAAGCCTTCGTCGGACATCGCATCGCCGGGCGGCACGGCAAGGTCGCCATCGCGCAGGCGGCTCGCGCGCGAACCGGGCTCTTCGAGGCAGGCGCAGATGGCATGAGCCGCGCGCAGGCTGTCGTGGGCATCGGCCGCCTCGTCGAGAACAGCGGACGCGAGGGCGAGGACGCGGCGCAAGGTGGGGTCCGCGCCCAGCGCCGACGGCTCGACACCGAGCGTGAAGCGCACGAGCGCCTCGACCACCGCATGCATCGGGCGCCCCGGTGACGGCCAGGCACCGCGGCGGGCCAATGCGAGCGACCGCGCGCGCTGCAGGTCGCTGCGCGCGCCGGGGTAGCGACGCGCGATGGCGCTGTCGATTCGCAGATCTTCCAGCCGCGTGAAGACGCGTTGCAGCAAGCGGCGGCGCGGCCAGCCCTCGACATTCGGCACCGGCGCAGCGACGCGGTCGAGCTGGCGCAGCACTGCGAGGCGATACGCGCCTCGGTTATCGGCGGGCCTGGCGAAATCCGCCGCCACCGCCGGCAGTCGCACGCACGCTTCGTCTGCCGTTGTCCCATCGTCGCTCCGGAGCGCCACGCTTTCGCCGTGCAGCGCCTGCGCGAACAACGCCAGCGCGCGATGCACCTGCTCGAACCGAACCGCAGCGGGCCCGGCGTCGAGGCTCATGGCAGCAGCACGTCGACGATGTCGGCCACCGCCTGCTGGACTTCCGTGTCGTCGCTGATCGCGCGGGTGATCGCGATGTCGCAAGCGCGGCGCGGCGCGATGCCGCCGGCCACCAGCTGGCCGGTGTAGACCAGCAGCCGCGTGCTGACCCCGCCGTCGAGCCCCTGTTCGTGCAGCGCGCGCACCTTCTGGCCGATGGTCGCGAGCTGCAGCGCGAGTGCGTCGTCGATGCCGCTTTCGTGCGCGACGATGGTGGCTTCGACCTCGACCGCCGGGTAGCCGAACTCCAGGCTCACGAAGCGCTGGCGGGTCGAAGGCTTGAGGTCCTTCAGGCTGCTCTGGTAGCCCGGGTTGTACGAGACGACCAGCAGGAAATCAGGATGCGCCTCGACCGATTCGCCCGTCTTCTCGATCGGCAGCACGCGGCGGTGATCGGTCAGGGGATGGATGACGACGGTCGTGTCCTTGCGCGCCTCCACCACCTCGTCGAGGTAGCAGATGGCGCCGCTGCGCACCGCACGCGTCAGCGGCCCGTCCATCCAGACCGTGCTGTCGGCCGAGAGGAGGTAGCGGCCGACCAGATCGGTGGCGGTGAGGTCTTCGTGGCACGCGACGGTGATGAGGGGCACCTGCGCGAGCCGCCACGCCATGTGCTCGATGAAGCGCGTCTTGCCGCAGCCGGTCGGCCCCTTGAGCAGCACCGGCAGGCGCGCGCGGTACGCGGCTTCGAACACCTGCACCTCGTCGCCGACCGGCAGGTACCACGGGGCGACGGCGGGTGCGCTCATGCGTTCAGTCCGCCGAGACTTCCAGGACGAGCTTGCCGAAGTTCTCGCCCTTGAAGAGCTTGTTGAGCGACTCGGGGAAGGTGTCGAGGCCCTTCACGGTGTCTTCCTTGCTCTTCATGCGGCCGTCCTTCAGGTAGCCCGACAGTTCCTTGATCGCGACGGGGTAGCGGTCGGCGTAGTCGAACACCACGATGCCTTCCATGCGCGCACGGTTCACGAGCAGGCTCAGGTAGTTATTCGGGCCGGCGGCGGGCATGCTGTTGGCGTTGTTGTACTGGCTGATGGCGCCGCAGATGATGATGCGGGCCTTGCGCGCCAGCTTGGCGAGCACGTGGTCGAGGATCTCGCCGCCGACGTTGTCGAAGTAGATGTCCACGCCCTTGGGGCAATGTTCCTTCAGGCCCGCGCGCACCGCGCCGGGGCCGGCCTTGTAGTCGATGCAGGCATCGAAGCCCAGCTCCTCCACCACCCACTTGCACTTGGCTTCGCCGCCCGCGATGCCGACCACGCGGCAGCCCTTGATCTTCGCCAGCTGGCCGACGGTCTGGCCGACCGCACCGGCAGCGCCGGACACCACCACCGTCTCGCCCGCTTTCGGCTGGCCGACGTCCATCAGGCCGAAGTAGCCGGTCATGCCCGGCATGCCGAGCACGTTGAGCCACTGGCCGATGGAGCCGACGCCCAGGTCGATCTTCACCAGGCCGTTGCGCTTGATCTCGTCCTGCGCGATCACGATGTATTCCTGCACGCCCAGCGTGCCGTACACCGTGTCGCCGACCGCGAAGGCCGGGTTCTTGGACGCGACCACGCGGCCGACGCCGCCGGCGCGCATCACCTCGCCGATCGCGACCGGGGGGATGTAGCTGCGCGCATCGTTGAGCCAGCCGCGCATCGCGGGGTCGAGCGACAGCGACAGCACCTTCACCAGCACGCCGCCTTCGGCGGGCCCGCCCACCGGCTCGGTCGTGAAGCTCCAGTGCTCGCGCGTGGCGGTGGTTTCGGGGCGCTGGGCCAGGCGGACCTGGTGGTTGGCGAGTGCGGCGGTCATGGTGTGTCTCCTCGGGGTGTTGCGCCGACGATGTCGGTGATCGAGCCGGATGCTATCCAAGGTGCGGGCCGTCCGACGTAGCGCGCGCGACAGCGGTGTTGGGCAGAATGAATCCCATGCGTGAACCCACCCCTCCTCGCGACCAGACGCTCGGCGAAGAGATCGCCAACGCACTGAGCCATGGCGTGGGACTGTTGCTGGCCATCGCCTCGCTGCCGATCCTGGTCTACAACGCGGCGCAGCACGGCCAGCCCGCCGGCATCGTCGGCGCCTGCCTGTTCGCGGGCACGGCCATCGTGCTGTATCTCGTCTCGACGCTGTACCACGCACTGCCAGCCGGGCGCGCCAAGGTGCTCTTCAACCGCTTCGACCACGCCGCCATCTACCTCTTCATCGCGGGGAGCTACATGCCCTTTCTGCTGGGCGTGCTGCGCGGGCCGTGGGGCTGGGCATTGTTCGCGGTGGTGACTTCCGCCGCGGTGCTCGGCGTCGGCGCGAAGCTGCTCGACCGGCTGCGGCATCCGCTGTGGTCGACGGGCCTCTACGTGGCGATGGGCTGGGTCGCGCTGGTGGCGGCAGTGCCGCTCTACGACCGCATGTCGGCCGGCGGCATCGCCTGGCTGGTGGCCGGCGGGATCTTCTACACCGCGGGCGCCGTCGTCTTCCTGTTCGACTCCCGGATCCGGTACGCCCACTTCATCTGGCACCTCTTCGTGCTGGCGGGCAGCATCTGCCATTTCTTCGCGGTGCTCTGGCATGCGCACGGCTGACGCGGTTTTGCAAATCAAATAGCGCTGCAGCGCCCGTCCTGCTTGCGCGGGCAGCTATCGATTCAGTAGCAAACGCTCTTGCCCTGAACGGCACGCCTTGTCGCGTGACGTGCCGCCGGCCACCACATCCAGCCGCAGGCCTGTCGGGCCGGCCTTGAAGTCGGCCAGCACGTGAGACGCGATGTTGCCGCTCTGCTTCGCATCCCAGCGCCCGCTCTGGGCGACGGCGACGTAGATCTTCTGGAAGTCGCGATGGTCGGGATGGCTGGCGTCGCGCGGATCCATGGCGCGTGCGGAGGTGACCGGCTCGTCGCGTGATGCGGTGGCGGGTCAACTGTCACAACGTTCTTGCGTAGCTCGTTTTCGGCTGCTCTGACCAAACCGCCTTTGCCCGATCCTGGCTGGCCGGCGGTCATGATGGCGCGGGGATTCTCTTGTGAGGTGGCTCGATGGAATCGACTTTCTGGAACGACGGTTTCGCCAAAGACGCGCGCATGCGTCGGGTCGTCAAGGAGGTCGCTGCCCGCGCTCATTCGAATTCCCCCTTGTAAGCGTGAAAGTAGTCCCACAGGTTGCCCTCGCCATCGTCATTCCACGGTGCATCCATTCGGGTGCTCCCGATCAGATAGCGCTTTGCTTTGGCGCGTTCGATGGCTTGCTGATTTCCGCCAAGCTCGGCGGCTTCAACTTCTTTCTTTGCGTCGCTATAGAACTTGCTGAACGTGGCTTCGAGCGCCCAAACCACTTCCTCAAAAGGAGGGAAATGAGCCCCTCTGAGCATGCTGTCGACTCGCCAGTTCAGGTCGTCCTGAACAATCTGAATCAACTCGGGATAGTCCTTGAGCGCTTCCCGAATGCCTTGCGGTACGGGCGGCTGAGGAATGGCTTGGTTCCAAGTCATGTTCTTCCCTGCTCGCGCTCTGGGGCGCAGTTGTCTGATAGCGAATAGGCGGCAGCCTAGCACCCGTCAATCGATTCCCAAAAATTCCGGCTGTGCGCAACCTGGTTGGCGCAGAGCGTTGCCGAGCGCCGGTTCGATCACGCCGAACAGCCGGTCGGGCGCCACTGAATGGCGTTGCTTTCCCCGATGGCGACGACTCAATCGAACACGTGTAGTCGAAGCTGCACGCTCGGCGGTCCGTGTCGGCGTGGCATCAACTCAATAGCACCTCGATCGCCAGCCCCGGCTGCGCGTTGCGCACCGCGAACGAACCCCCATGTGCCTGCGCCACCAGCCGGCACAGGTACATGCCCAGCCCCACGCCGCCGGTTGCGCGCTGGCGGGCGCTGTCGGTTCGGTAGAAGGGCTCGGTCAGGTGCGCGAGTTGTGCGTCATCGACGCCGGGTCCGAAATCGCGGACCTCGATGCGCACGCTGTCGCCTTCCATGCGCAGGCTGAGCTGCGGTGGTTGCGTGGCATCGGCGCTGTAGCGCAAGGCGTTGTCCAGCAGGTTGCGCACGAGCAGGCGCACGCGCGCGCGGTCCAGCGAGCGCAGTGGCTGCGCATCCGGCAGGTTCAAGGTGACCGCGTTGCCCCCGGGCAATTCGGCCGCCACGTCGCGCAGCAGCACCGCGAGGTCGACAGGCTCGCGTTGCAGGGCGGCGTGCGGGCTGGCAAGGCGCTCGCTCTCCAGCAGGTCGCTGATGAGATCGCGCATCTCGTTGAGATCGCGCAGCAGCGCAGCGCGCTCGGTCTGGCCGTCGGGCGTGGCGGGCAGCAACTCGGCGTTGAGGCGCGCGCGCGTGAGCGGCGAACGCAGCTCGTGGCTGAGCGCGAGCAGCAAGCCGCGCTTGGCGTCGAGCATGCCTTCGATGTCGTGCGCCATCGTGTTGATGCGGTGCGCGAGGTCGCCGAGCTCGTCACGGCGACGCAGCGGAATCGGCTCGTTGAAGCTGCCGCGGCCGTAGCGCTCGGCGCCCGCGCGAATGTCGTCGAGCGGGCGCAGCAGGCGGCGCACGTAGGCGTAGGCGATGACGATCAGCGCTAGCAGCAGACCGAGCGTGATCCAGCCGATGCCACCCGGTTCGCGCTGCCACAGCAGGCTGCCGAGCCCGAAGGTGATGCGGTGGCCGTCGGCCGTGGTGCGCGTGAGCCAGTCCTTGTCGACGCCGCCGGGGCCCCGCTTGTCCGCGCGATCGTCGAACCAGCCGCGGCGTGTGCGGCCGGGTTGCGAATCCCATTGGACCGTCGGCCCGCTGATGCGCACCGAGATCGGCAAACGCGCAACGAGCGCCTGCGCCTTCGCCACGTCCGGTGGCGTGCCGATCTCTGCGACAAGGCGGTCCATGTAGTCGGCGACGACCGGCCGCGCCGCGTCGCGCCAGCCGTTCGACAGTGCGCGTTGCACGCCGCCGATGAAGACAGCCGCCATCGCGATCGCGAGCAGCACGAACACGGTGATGAGCCGCGCGCGCAACGAGTGCCGCCAACGGTGCCGCCAGCGGCGACGAGGGTTGCGTGTCATGGCGTCGTCTTTCGCGGGGGCCGCTGCGCCCGGTCGCCCGAAGCGGGGCGCGTTCATCTTCCAACAGCCAGCGCGTAGCCGGCGTTGCGCAGCGTCTTGATGCAGTCCAGCGGCTCCAGCTTCTTGCGCAGCCGGCTCACCACGATGTCGACGGCGCGCGTGTAGAGCTCGGCGTCGTGACCGCGCAGCCGGTTCAGGATGTCGTCGCGGCTGAACACGCGGCCGGGCTCGCTCGCCAGCAGCGCGAGCAGTTCGAACTCGGTGCCGGTGAGCGCCACCGCTGCGCCTTCGCGCAGCACGGCGCGCTTGTCGAGGTCGATCTCGAGGCCCTGGAACACACGCCGCTGCGTCGATGGTGCAGCTTGGGGCACGCCGCGCTGGCGGCGCAGGATGGTCTGCACGCGCGCCACCAGTTCGCGCGGCTCGAAGGGCTTGGGCAGGTAGTCGTCGGCACCGAGCTCGAGCCCGACCACGCGGTCCATCACGTCGCCACGCGCGGTCAGCATCACGATCGGGATGTCGCTCTCCTTGCGGATCTCGCGGCACAGCGCGAAGCCGTCCATCTCGGGCAGCATCACGTCGAGGATCGCGGCGTCGTAGCGGGTGGCGCGCAACTTCGCGAGCCCCTCGCTCGGTCGCACGGCGCTGTCGAGCGCGCAGTCGAACCGAGCGAAGTAGCTCGCGAGCGGCGCCGCCAGATGCGCGTCGTCGTCGATCAAAAGGATGCGGGGCATCGGCGGATTTTGCGCGCGCTGCGACCGCAAGCCGCGGTCAACCGCGGCCCCAGCGGCGGCCGCGTTCCATGAACTCGCGCACCTTCTGCTGTTGGGACGGATTCAGGTTGTCGAAGAAATCCGCCGCGGCGGCGATGACTTCGGGACTGCCGCTGCGAAGGACAGCGGTCTTCTCGTCGATGAGTTTCGAAGCACCGGCCTGGTCGAGCCTCGCGCCTGCGAAGAGCGAGGTGAACTGCGAACGCGTGCCGCCGGCACCGCCCGCGTCGCGCATCGCGGCACGCTGCGCCTGAAGCTTGTCGGCCAGCACCGAGAGCCTCTGCTTCTGCGTGGTGTCGAGGTCGAGCTTGCTGCCGACCCGCTCCACGACCTTGGCGCGGAACTCGGCGGAGTCACCACTCCAGCCGTGCCGCTGGCCTGCACATCCTGCGATGCTGCCGACCACGAGCGCGCCGCCGAACAGGCCGAAAAGAGAACGTTTGATCCAGTGCTTCATGAGACTTCCTTGTTGTGAAAAGAGGAAGCCCGATGGTGCGATCGGCAGCGCGCGAAGTCCTTTCGCGGCGGTATCGCTGTGTTTCGTTTTATGTCGGCAGGAGCAGCGCCGCCGCCGGATCGTCTGACTCGAGCACGCGTTGCGCCCATGGCGCGAGCCGCAGCGTGTCGGCGCGCAGCACCTCTTGCTTGACGGCGAGGATCTGCGACGGATGCATCGAAAAGCTGCGCAGCCCCAGGCCAAGCAGAAGGCGCGTGAACTGCACGTCGCCCGCCATTTCCCCGCACACGCTCACGCCCTTGCCCTGGCGACGGCATTCGGCGATGGTGTCTGCCACGAGCCGCAGCACCGCCGGGTGCGCCGGGTCGTAGAGGTGGGCCACGGCTTCGTCGGCACGGTCGATCGCCAGCGTGTACTGGATCAGGTCGTTGGTGCCGATCGACAGGAAGTCGAAGTGCTTGAGGAACAGCTTGAGCGTGAGCGCCGCCGCCGGGATCTCGATCATCGCGCCGAGCTTCACCGCACCGTAAGGGACGCCCTTGTTGTCGAGCTCGGCCCGCGCGAAGTCGATGAGCGACAGCGTCTGGCGGATCTCGGTGGCATGCGCCAGCATCGGGATCAGCAGGTGGATGTCGCCGTGCGCCGCCGCCCGCAGAATGGCGCGCAGCTGGGTCAGGAACATGGCCGGGTCGGCCAGGCTCCAGCGAATCGCGCGCAGGCCGAGCGCCGGGTTCAGGTTTTCCTGCTTGCTGGCCGACTTGCCGTCGAGCGGCTTGTCGGCGCCGATGTCGATGGTGCGGATCGTCACCGGCATGCCCTGCATGCCTTCGACGGCGCGCTTGTAGGCCTGGTATTGCTCTTCTTCGTCGGGCAGGCGCGAGAGGCGTTGCGACTCGCGACCCATGAAGAGGAATTCGCTGCGGAACAATCCGACCCCGACCGCGCCCGCCTTCACCGCGTTCACGGTGTCTTCGGGCATCTCGATGTTGGCGAGCAGGTCGACGCGCTGGCCGTCGAGCGTCACCGCCGGCTTGTGGCGCAGGCGCGCCAGCCGACCGCGTTCGAGGTCGCCCTGGCGTTGCTTGAAGCCGTACTCGGCGAGGATGATCGGCGACGGGTCGACGATCACCACGCCGGCATCGCCGTCGATGATGACCCAGTCGTCCTGTCGCACCAGCTGGCTTGCGGTGCGCGCGCCGACGACCGCGGGAATGTCCATGCTGCGCGCGACGATCGCGGTGTGCGAGGTGCGTCCACCGACGTCGGTCACGAAGCCGGCGAACACACTCTTCTTGAACTGCAGCATGTCGGCCGGCGACAGGTCGTGGGCGATCAGCACCAGCGGTGCGTCGAGCGTGTCGCTGACGGTGAGGTCGTCGTCCTCTTCGGCTTCGGCGGCGCGTTTGCGGCGCGGCGGCGTGGGTGCGAGCACGGCGGCCGTGCCCTTCATGCGGTGCAGCAGGCGCTCGACGACCTGTTCGAGGTCGGCCTTGCGCTCGCGCAGGTACTCGTCCTCCATTTCGTCGAACTGCCGCGCGATGACTTCGAGCTGCGTCGTCACCGCCCATTCGGCGTTGTAGAGCCGGTCGGTGATCCAGTGCCGCACGCCTTCGGTGAGCGCCTCGTCCTGCAGCAGCATCTGGTGCACTTCGAGCAGCGCCGAGAGTTCGTGCGGCGCGTCCTTGGGGCCCATGAGCGCGACGCTGGCCTGCAGCTTGACCAGCTCCTCGGCCACCGCGTTGCGCGCGGTGCGCACGCGGTCGATTTCCGCCTCGACCTGCTCGGGCTGGATGAAATAGTGCGCCACATCGATGCGGCTCGACACCACCAGCACCGCGCGACCGATGGCGATGCCACGGGCGACGGGGAGGCCGTGGACGGCGAAGGTCATAGGCCGGCGCCGCGCCGTCCCGAGCCGACCGCTCTCCCTCGGGAGGCAGCGACGACACGTCGCGCGAAGCGTGCGGGCATCATTTATTCGCCTTCGCCGAACTTGTCGTTCATGAGGGCGACCAGCGCATCCATCGCCTGCTGCTCCTGGTCGCCGTGGGTTTCCAGCTCGACCGTGGTGCCGATCCCGGCGGCCAGCATCATGACGCCCATGATGCTTTTGGCGTTGATGCGACGGTCGCCACGCGACAGCCACACCTCGCACGGAAAGCTGCCGGCGAGTTTGGTGAGCTTGGCCGACGCGCGCGCGTGGAGGCCCAGCTTATTGCTGATGGTCACGGATTTCTTGATCACTGTGCTTTCTTCTCGCCTGGTTCTGGGGTGCCGCGACTGCGACCTGCATGACGCCGGCAGTGCCGCCGGCCACGGCACGCTGGACCAGCGCATCGAGCGGTTCGTGCCGATACGTGACCGCGCGCAAGAGCATCGGCAGGTTCACGCCGGCCACGAGCCGCGAACGCGCACCGTCGACCAGCTTCTGCGCGACGTTGCACGGCGTGGCACCGAACACATCGGCCAGCACCAGCACTTGCGAGCGCGGGCCTCGCAGCTGCTGCGCCAGCGTGATCCGTGCGGCGGCCAGCGTTTCTTCGGGCGACACGTTGGGCAGCACGTCGAGCGCGACCACGTACTGCTCGGCGTCGGGGAACACATGCAACGCGCACTGCCGCAGCGCCTGCGCGAGCGGAGAGTGGGCGATGACGAAGATGCTGTTCATGCAGGGGCGGGGATCGGGTCTCCGATTATGCGGGGCGGCGCGCGAGATGAAGACAAACGACTTCACACTCCGGCGACCTGAGTGGGCTAGCGGGGCAGCCGCAGCCCTTCCAGGAAGGTGGGGATGGCCTCGGCCGACGACGGACGGCCGAGCACGGTCGCCTGGTACAGCACCACGCCGCCACCCGGCTGCTGGCGCGCGAACCAGAGGACCTGGAGCGGGACCGGGCCCTGCACTTCCAGCCGCACAGGCGCGGGCGCCGTGGCCGATCGCGGCAGCGCGCCCGGCGATTCCGCCACGGCAGCTTCGCCCGCCTGCGCACGCGTGGCGGCACGCCAGCCCCGCAGCCACGCCTCGGCCTGCGAGGCGTCGCGCGCGGTGGCGTGCGCCACGGCGAAGGTCGCGTCGCCCGCCTCGCAGCCGACCAGCTGGACCGTCACCGAATCGGTGCCGAGCGGCAGTGCGCGGCTCGCGCGGTCGGGCTTGCACGGCAGGAGCGCGACGAGGCCGCTCTCGCCGATCGGCGTATCGCGCCAGTTGAAGGTCGGGCTGCAGGCGGCCAGCGCGAGGACGCAGATCACTGCCAACGCGCGCGCATGGAAAGACGGGAAGATCATCGTGGCCGAGCTTATCGCTCGGCGCGCGGCGCAGGAATGCCGCCGGAACTAAAATCGGCTCGCTTCATCTTCCAGGTCACATGAAAAAAATCGTCTACGCCGCCGCGACCGCCATTGCCCTGGCCGTGGGGGCGGGCGTCTACTTCAACACCGGGACATCGGCCGCGCCGGCCAGCACGTTCGTGCTGCTCGACGGCAGCAAGAAGACCACCGAGGACATGAAGGGCAAGGTGACGCTGGTCAACTTCTGGGCCACCAGCTGCGTGACCTGCGTCGCCGAGATGCCGAAGGTGATCGCGACTTACTACAAGTACAAGGCGCAGGGCTACGACACGATGGCCGTCGCCATGAGCTACGACCCTCCGGCCTACGTCGTCAACTACGCGGAAACGCGCAAACTGCCCTTCAAGGTGGCGATCGACAATACGGGCGCGGTGGCCAAGGCCTGGGGCGACGTGGCGCTCACGCCGACGACATACATCGTGAACAAGCGCGGCGAGATCGTGAAGCGCTATGTGGGCGAGCCGGACTTCGGCGAACTGCACAAGCTGATCGAAAAGCTGCTGGCCGAAGCCTGAAGGTCTGCATCGGACGACCGGATGAGCCACTCCGTTTCGCGCCCTCTGCCGCTGTCCGACACACCAACCGTGGTGTTGCTCACCCCCGACGAGGCGCACGAACTGGATGCGGCGCGCGCCATCGTGCGCGAATACGCGGAATCGCTCGGCATCGACCTCACGTTCCAGAATCTCGAAGAAGAGCTCGCCCAGCTGCCGGGCGAATATGCCGAGCCGCGCGGATCGCTGCTGTTGGCACTGGTCGATGTCGATGCGGCGCGCGCGATGCGCAACGCGCCGACGCTGCAGCGTGCCAACGGGACCGTTGCGCACGTGGCAGGGTGTTGCGCGCTGCGACCGCTCGACTCGGCCGACCATGTGAACGCGGCGGAGATGAAGCGCCTGTTCGTCCGACCGGGGTTTCGCGGGCTCGGTCTCGGGCGACAACTGGTCGAAGCGGCGCTCGATGCCGCTCGCAGCGCCGGCTATGCCTGCGTCCTGCTCGACACGCTCAACGACATGGAATCGGCGCGGGCGCTCTACGAAGAGCTCGGCTTCACCGAAGTCGCGCCCTACTATCACAACCCGATCCCCGGGGCGCACTACCTCAAGGTCGAGCTTTTCTGATCAGCCGCGGGCCTGGCCGAGCAGCGTGCCGGCGTCACTCACCTCAAATTTGCCCGGTGCTTCGACGTTCAGGGTGACGACCTTGCCGTCCTTGACGAGCGCGGAGTAGCGGTTGCTGCGCACGCCCATGCCGCGTCCCGTCAAATCCAGCGTGAGGCCGTTCGCCTTGGCGAAATCGCCGCTGCCATCGGCCAGCATGCGCACCTTGGTGCCCGTCTTCTGGTCGCGTGCCCACGCACCCATCACGAACGCGTCGTTCACGCTCACGCACCAGATCTCGTCGACGCCCGCCGCCTTGAAGTCGTCGAAGTGTTCGACGTAGCCGGGGACGTGCTTGGCCGAGCAGGTTGGCGTGAAGGCGCCTGGCAGGGCAAACAGCGCGATCGTCTTGCCGGCGGTGGCCTTGGCCACGTCGACCGGGTTCGGGCCGATGCTGCAGGCCTCGCCTTCGACTTCGGAGTATTCCTGGAGGGTGGTGGAAGGGAGGGCGTCGCCGACCTTGATCATGATGAAGGTTCCTGAAAATGAAAAACGGCCCACATTGTGGGCCGTTTTCCGGATGCGCACTTCGCGCGATCGAACGGGGTCGATCAGAGCGAGATGGCTTTCTCGACCAGACGGGTCACGACCCAGTTCTTGGTCTTGGAGATCGGGCGGCTTTCGGTGATCTCGATGGTGTCGCCGAGGTGGTACTCGCCCTTTTCGTCATGGGCGTGGTACTTGCTCGTCTTCGCCACGATCTTGCCGTAGAGCTCGTGCTTCACACGACGCTCGACCAGCACGGTCACGGTCTTCTCACGCTTGTCGCTCACGACCTTGCCGATCAAGGTGCGCTTGAGGGATTTTTTAGCTTCCGTCATGTTTGCTCCTTACTTGGCGGCTGGGGTTTCTTGCGACTTCTGCGCAAGAATGGTCTTGGCGCGAGCGATGTCGCGACGTGTCACGCGCAGCGTGGCAGTGTTGCCCAGCTGTTGCGTGGCCTTCTGCATGCGCAGACCGAAATGGGCCTTCTGCAGGTCCTTGATTTCGGTTTGCAGACCGGCGACGTCCTTGTCGCGCAGTGCTGCTGCCTTCGACACCTTGACCGGCTTGGCCGCGGCGTCCTTCTTCTTGCGTGTTGCCATCAGTGTTCTCCTCAGGCGCCGAGCTGGCGAGCGACGAAGGTCGTGCGCAGCGGCAGCTTGGCAGCGGCCAGGCGGAAAGCTTCGCGTGCGAGCTCTTCGGGCACACCGACGATTTCAAACACGATCTTGCCGGGCTGGATCTCGGCGACGTAGTACTCGGGGTTGCCCTTGCCGTTACCCATCCGCACTTCTGCGGGCTTGTGGGAAATCGGCTTGTCGGGGAACACACGAATCCAGATACGACCACCACGCTTGACGTGGCGCGAGATCGCGCGACGCGCGGCTTCGAGCTGGCGCGCCGTCAGGCGGCCGCGGTCGGTGCATTTCAGACCAAAGTCACCGAATGCGACCGAGTTGCCCCGGGTCGCGATGCCGGTGTTGCGGCCCTTTTGTTCCTTGCGGAACTTTCTGCGTGCAGGTTGCAGCATGTTTTGTTACTCCGTGAGGGCCCCAGGCACTTGCGTGCCCGGGAGCGACCGATTACTCGGTCTTGGCACCGTCCGCTGCTGCAGCGGGCGCGGCTTTGCGGACGCGCTTAACGGCGGGTTTCGAGTCTGCACCGGCACCGCCGGTTGCTTCTGCGGGCTTGTCGCTGCCATCGGCCGGAGCGGTGTTGCCACCGATCGGACCACGGGCACCGGCACGGGGGCCGGGACCACGACGGTCGCCACCCGGACGGTCGCCACCAGGGCGGCCATCGCGGCGGGGACCACGCGGGCGGCGCTCTTCGTCCGGACGCGGCGTTTCGACGGCCGGCAGGTCGTTACGACCCAGCGTGTCGCCCTTGTAGACCCAGACCTTGACGCCGATGACGCCGTAGGTGGTCTTGGCTTCCGAGGTGCCGTAGTCGATGTCGGCGCGCAGGGTGTGAAGCGGCACGCGACCTTCGCGGTACCACTCGCAACGTGCGATTTCGATGCCGTTCAGGCGGCCCGACGACATGATCTTGATGCCCAGGGCACCCAGACGCATGGCGTTTTGCATGGCGCGCTTCATGGCACGGCGGAACATGATCCGCTTTTCGAGCTGCTGCGTGATGCTGTCGGCGATCAGCTTGGCATCGATTTCGGGCTTGCGCACTTCTTCGATGTTCACTGCGACCGGCACACCCAGCTGCTTGCCGAGTTCGCGCTTGAGGTTCTCGATGTCCTCGCCCTTCTTGCCGATGACAACACCGGGGCGCGACGAGTAGATCGTGATGCGGGCGTTCTTGGCAGGACGCTCGATCATCACGCGCGAGACAGAAGCGTTCTTCAGCTTCTTCTTCAGGTACTCGCGCACCTTGATGTCTTCCGCCAGCATGCCGGCGAAGTCCTTGTTGCTGGCGTACCAGCGGCTGGACCAGTTACGGGTAACCGCAAGGCGGAAACCGGTGGGGTGGATTTTTTGTCCCATAGTCTTCCGGCCTTTAGTTGCCAACCGTCACGTACACATGGCACGTGGGCTTGCTGATGCGGTTACCGCGACCCTTGGCGCGCGCGGTGAAGCGCTTGAGCGTGGCGCCTTGTTCGACGTAGATGGTCTTGACCTTCAGTTCGTCGATGTCGGCACCGTCGTTGTGCTCGGCGTTGGCGATGGCCGACTCGAGCACCTTCTTGATGATCACAGCGGCCTTTTTCTGCGTGAACTGCAGAACGTTGAGCGCTTGATCGACCTTCTTGCCGCGGATCAGGTCAGCGACCAGACGGCCCTTGTCGACCGAGAGGCGAACGCCGCGGAGGACTGCACGTGTTTCAGACATGGTCGTTCCTTACTTCTTCTGGACTTTTTTGTCCGCCGGGTGGCCCTTGAACGTACGCGTGAGCGCAAATTCACCGAGCTTGTGGCCGACCATCTGGTCCGTGATGTACACGGGCACGTGCTGCTTGCCGTTGTGCACGGCGATGGTCAGACCGATGAACTCGGGCAGAACCATCGAGCGACGCGACCAGGTCTTGATCGGCTTCTTGTCCTTGGTCGTCACGGCCTTGTCGGCCTTGGCCACGAGGTGGTGATCGACGAACGGACCTTTTTTGAGTGAGCGAGTCATTTGCTGCTACCCCTTACTTCTTGCGACGCGACACGATGAATACCTGCGTGCGCTTGTTGTTACGGGTACGGTAGCCCTTGGTCAGATTGCCCCATGGGTCGACTGGATGACGGCCTTCGCCGGTCTTGCCTTCGCCACCACCGTGCGGGTGATCGACCGGGTTCATCACCACACCGCGAACGGTCGGGCGAATGCCCATGTGACGCTTCGCACCGGCCTTGCCCAGACGGCGCAGGCTGTGCTCTTCGTTGGCGACTTCACCGATGGTTGCACGGCACTCGACGTGAACGCGACGCACTTCACCCGAGCGCATGCGCACCTGGGCGTACACGCCTTCGCGCGCCAGCAGCGTGGCCGACGTACCGGCCGAACGAGCGATCTGCGCGCCCTTGCCGGGTTGCAGCTCGATGCAATGGATGGTCGAACCCACCGGGATATTGCGGATCGGCAGCGTGTTGCCGGCGCGGATCGGGGCTTCCGAACCGCTCAGCAGCGTCGCACCGGCTTCCAGACCGCGCGGGGCGATGATGTAGCGGCGCTCGCCGTCGGCGTAGCAGACCAATGCGATGTGGGCGGTGCGGTTCGGGTCGTACTCGATGCGTTCGACCTTGGCCGGGATGCCGTCCTTGTTGCGCACGAAGTCGACGACGCGATAGTGATGCTTGTGACCACCGCCGCGATGGCGAATCGTGATGTGACCGTTGTTGTTGCGACCGGCAGCCTGGAACTGCGGCTCGAGCAACGGAGCGTGAGGAGCACCCTTGTACAGGTGGTCCCGCGAAATCTTCACCGCGCCGCGTTGGCCCGGCGAAGTGGGTTTCATCTTGATGACGGCCATGATTAAGCGCCTTCCCCGACGAGGTTGAGCTCTTGACCTTCCTTCAGCGTCACATAGGCCTTGCGAACGTTGTCGCGGCGGCCGATGGATTTGCCAAAGCGCTTGGTCTTGCCCTTGGTGTTGAGCACCGAGACGCCCTTGACCTCGACCTTGAACATCAGTTCAACGGCGGCCTTGATCTCGGGCTTGGTGGCGTCCTGCAGCACCTTGAAGGTGACCGCGTTCGACTTCTCGCCGACCATCGTTGCCTTTTCGGACACGATCGGGGCGACCAGCACCGCCATCAGGCGGCCTTCGGCGAACTGGGTGCGGGACAGCGGCGTAGGATTCATGCGGCTCATGCGAACATCTCCTTGAGCTTTTCGACGGCTGCCTTGGTGACGAGCACTTTCTTGTAGTGCACCAGCGACACCGGATCGGCGTAGCGCGGCTCGACCACAAGAACGTTCACCAGATTGCGCGAAGCCAGGTACAGGTTCTCGTCGACTTCGTCGGCGATCACGAGCACGGATTGCAGGTTCATCGCCTTGAAACGGGCCGCGAGCGGCTTGGTCTTGGGCGAATCGACGGTCAACGAGTCGACCACGGCCAGACGGCCTTCACGAGCGAGCTGCGAGAGGATCGACGCCATGCCGGCGCGATACATCTTCTTGTTGATCTTCTGCGTGAAGTTTTCGTCAGGCATGTTGGGGAAAATCCGGCCGCCCCCGCGCCACAGCGGCGAGGACGTCATACCGGCACGGGCACGGCCCGTTCCCTTTTGCTTGAAAGGCTTCTTGGTCGAGTGATGGACCTGTTCGCGGTCCTTCTGGGCGCGCGTGCCTTGACGGGCGTTGGCCTGGAATGCAACGACGATCTGGTGAACCAGGTCTTCGTTGTAATCGCGGCCGAACACGGTCTCGGGCGCGTCGTATTTCGACGAGGCCTGGCCTTGTTCGTTCAGGAGTTCGAGTTCCATTACTTCGCTCCTTCAGCAGCTTGCGGCTTGGCCTTGATGGCCGGGCGCACGGTGACGAAGCCACCCTTCGAACCAGGGATCGCACCCTTGATCATCAGGAGTTGACGGGCTTCGTCGATACGGTACACCACGAGGTTCTGGGTCGTCACGGTGTCCACACCCAGATGGCCCGTCATGCGCTTGCCCGGGAACACGCGACCCGGATCCTGCGCCATGCCGATGGAACCCGGAACGCGGTGCGAACGGCTGTTACCGTGCGACGCGCGCTGCGACTTCATGTGGTGACGCTTGATGGTGCCAGCGTAGCCTTTACCGATGGAGGTGCCTTGCACGTCCACCTTCTGGCCGACCGCGAACACGGAACCGGCAGGAACCACAGCACCCGGCGCGTAGCCAGCGGCCACGTCGGCCGCAATGCGGAATTCCTGGATGATTTCGCCAGCTTCGACACCCGCCTTGGCGAGGTGACCGGCTTCCGGCTTGGTCACGCGAGATGCCTTGCGCGAACCGAACGTCACTTGAAGTGCGTCGTAGCCATCGGTCTCTTGCGACTTGATCTGGGTCACACGGTTGTTGGACACATCCACCACCGTGACAGGAACTGCGTCCCCATCATCGGTGAAGAGACGCATCATCCCCACCTTGCGGCCCAGCAACCCGAGGGAGTTGCTCAGACTCATATGTTTTCTCCAAAAAATGGAAGTCCTCTCTCGCCGCTGCCACTTCAATTGGCGACAGCGTTGGATCGTCGAATGACCGATCCACGAAAAAGGGTTGATAAATTCCGCCGACCGCGCAAGACGCACGATCGGCAGAGTCAGCGATTATAGCCCGCACGTCACAGATGGTGCAAGCGCGAAAAAGAAGGCCTGCCGGCATTGCTGCGGGCAGGCCCTGTGCGCGAACCCTTGCGGATTACTGCAGCTTGATTTCGACGTCCACGCCGGCCGGCAGGTCGAGCTTCATCAGCGCGTCCACCGTCTTGTCGGTCGGATCGACGATGTCCATCAGGCGCTGGTGCGTGCGAATTTCCAGCTGGTCGCGCGACGTCTTGTTGACGTGCGGCGAACGCAGGATGTCGAAACGCTTCATGCGGGTCGGCAGGGGCACGGGGCCCTTGACGATCGCGCCGGTGCGCTTGGCGGTGTCAACGATTTCGGCTGCCGACTGGTCGATCAGCTTGTAGTCGAACGCCTTCAGGCGGATGCGGATTTTTTGCTTGGTAGCCATGATGATTCCTTTGCGTCCGGCTTAGATGTCGAGGATCTTTGCCACCACGCCCGAGCCCACGGTGCGGCCGCCTTCGCGGATGGCGAAGCGCAGGCCTTCTTCCATGGCGATCGGGTTGATCAGCTTGACGGTGATGCTGACGTTGTCGCCAGGCATGACCATTTCCTTGCCCTTGGGCAGCTCGATCGCGCCGGTCACGTCCGTCGTGCGGAAGTAGAACTGCGGGCGGTAGTTGTTGAAGAACGGCGTGTGACGGCCACCTTCGTCCTTGGACAGCACGTACACTTCAGCGGTGAAGTGCGTGTGCGGCTTGATCGAGCCGGGCTTGCACAGCACTTGGCCGCGCTCGACGTCTTCGCGCTTGGTGCCGCGCAGCAGCACGCCGACGTTGTCGCCAGCCTGACCCTGGTCGAGCAGCTTGCGGAACATTTCCACGCCGGTGCAGGTGGTCTTGACGGTCGGGCGGATGCCGACGATTTCGATTTCTTCACCAACCTTGATCACGCCACGCTCGACGGCGCCGGTCACCACGGTGCCGCGGCCCGAGATCGAGAACACGTCTTCGACGGGCATCAGGAACGTGCCGTCCACGGCGCGCTCAGGCGTGGGGATGTACGTGTCCAGCGCTTCGGCCAGCTTCATGATGGCTTCTTCGCCTAGCTGGCCCTTGTCGCCTTCGAGGGCGAGCTTGGCCGAGCCGTGGATGATGGGGGTGTCGTCGCCCGGGAAGTCGTACTTGTCGAGGAGTTCGCGAACTTCCATCTCGACGAGTTCGAGCAGTTCGGCGTCGTCGACCATGTCGCACTTGTTCAGGAACACGATGATGTAGCCGACACCCACCTGGCGAGCCAGCAGGATGTGTTCGCGGGTCTGGGGCATCGGGCCGTCGGCTGCCGAGCAGACCAGGATGGCGCCGTCCATTTGCGCGGCGCCGGTGATCATGTTCTTCACATAGTCAGCGTGGCCGGGGCAGTCGACGTGAGCGTAGTGGCGGTTGGCCGTTTCGTACTCGACGTGGGCGGTGTTGATGGTGATGCCGCGAGCCTTTTCTTCAGGCGCTGCGTCGATCTGGTCGTACGCCTTGGCTTCGCCGCCGAACTTGGCCGACAGCACGGTGGCGATCGCTGCGGTCAGCGTGGTCTTGCCGTGGTCGACGTGACCGATGGTGCCCACGTTGACGTGGGGCTTGGTGCGGGTGAACTTGCCTTTTGCCATTTTTCAATCCTTGAAAGAGCATGCCCGTGTGGGGTTTAACGTCTGCACCATGTTGCTGGTTCTCTCGCCACGGGCAGCGAGAGGCACACGGTCGCAGACAAATCGATGAAGGTTACTTGGCGCGGGAAGCGACGATCGCTTCGGCTACGTTGCGCGGAGCTTCGGCGTAGTGCTTGAATTCCATCGTGTACGTTGCGCGACCCTGCGACATCGAACGCAGCGTGGTCGAGTAGCCGAACATTTCCGACAGCGGCACTTCGGCCTTGATGGCCTTGCCGCCACCCACCATGTCGTCCATGCCCTGCACCATGCCACGGCGGGACGAGAGGTCACCCATCACGTTGCCGGCATAGTCTTCAGGCGTTTCGACTTCCACGGCCATCATCGGCTCGAGGATCACGGGGCTGGCCTTCCGGGCACCTTCCTTGAAGCCGAAGATCGCGGCCATCTTGAACGCCATTTCGTTCTAGTCCACGTCGTGGTACGAGCCGAAGTGCAGCGTGACCTTGACGTCCACGACGGGGTAGCCCGCCAGCACGCCTTGCGTCAGCGCTTCGACAACGCCCTTTTCCACTGCGGGGATGTATTCGCGAGGAACCACACCGCCCTTGATGGCGTCGACGAACTCGAAGCCCTTGCCCGCTTCCTGCGGCTCGAGCTTCAGGATCACGTGGCCGTACTGGCCCTTGCCGCCCGACTGGCGCACGAACTTGCCTTCGGCATCTTCGACGGTCTTGCGGATCGTTTCGCGGTAAGCCACCTGCGGCTTGCCCACGTTGGCTTCCACGCCGAATTCGCGCTTCATGCGGTCCACGATGATTTCGAGGTGGAGCTCGCCCATGCCGGCGATGATGGTCTGGCCCGATTCTTCGTCGGTCTTGACGCGGAACGAAGGATCTTCCTGAGCAAGACGCTGCAGGGCGATGCCCATCTTTTCCTGGTCGGCCTTGGTCTTGGGTTCGACGGCCTGCGAGATCACCGATTCCGGGAACACCATGCGCTCGAGCGTCACGATGGCCGTCGGGTCGCACAGGGTTTCGCCCGTGGTGACTTCCTTCAGGCCCACGCAGGCGGCGATGTCGCCGGCGCGGATTTCGCTGACTTCTTCGCGGTTGTTCGCATGCATCTGCACGATACGGCCGATACGTTCCTTCTTGCCGCGCACCGGGTTGTAGACGCTGTCGCCCTTGCTCAGCACGCCCGAATAGACGCGCACGAAGGTCAGTTGGCCCACGAACGGGTCGGTCATCAGCTTGAATGCGAGCGCCGAGAACTTCTCGCTGTCGTCAGCCTTGCGGGTGACGGGCGCCTCGTCTTCGTCGGTGCCGGTGACCGGGGGAATGTCGGTCGGCGCGGGCATGTATTCGACGACGGCGTCGAGCATCGCCTGCACGCCCTTGTTCTTGAAGGCCGAGCCGCACAGCATCGGCTGGATTTCGCCAGCGATGGTGCGCTGGCGGATGGCCTTCTTGATTTCTTCCTCGGACAGCTCGCCGCCTTCGAGGTACTTGTTCATCAGCTCTTCGCTCGCTTCGGCAGCGGCTTCCACGAGCTTTTCGCGGTATTCGTTGCAGACGGCGGTCAGGTTGGCGGGGATCTCGCCGTACTGGAAGGTGACGCCCTTGTCTTCGTCCCAGATGATCGCCTTCATCTTCACGAGGTCGACGATGCCCTGGAAGTGCTCTTCGGCACCGATCGGGATCTGGATCACGACAGGGTTGGCCTTCAGGCGGTCCACCATCATCTGGCGCACGCGCAGGAAGTCAGCGCCGGTGCGGTCCATCTTGTTGACGAACGCGAGGCGGGGCACCTTGTACTTGTTGGCCTGGCGCCAGACGGTTTCCGACTGGGGCTGCACGCCGCCGACGGCGCAGTAGACCATGCAGGCGCCATCCAGCACGCGCATGGAACGCTCCACCTCAATGGTGAAGTCCACGTGGCCGGGGGTGTCGATGATGTTGAAGCGGTGCTCGGGGTAGGACAGGTCCATGCCCTTCCAGAAGCAGGTCACTGCAGCGGAAGTGATGGTGATGCCGCGCTCTTGCTCTTGCTCCATCCAGTCGGTCGTAGCAGCGCCGTCGTGCACTTCGCCCAGCTTGTGGGTCACACCGGTATAGAACAGGATACGTTCCGTGGTGGTGGTTTTGCCTGCGTCGATGTGGGCGGAGATACCGATGTTGCGGTAGCGCTCGATGGGGGTCTTGCGAGCCATGATGGATCCTTGATCGTATGGAGGGAGTCTCTGCCCGTTCCAGCCTCATGGTGCAGACGGACAGCAGTCTTATCTGGGGATGCTCCTAATCGAGACAAGGCCGCAGGCAAAAATGCATGCGGCCTGTCTGATCGGGAGCGAAGTGCTCTTAGAAGCGGAAGTGGCTGAATGCCTTGTTGGCTTCGGCCATGCGATGAACTTCGTCACGGCGCTTCATGGCACCGCCACGGCCTTCGGTGGCCTCGAGCAGTTCGTTGGCCAGGCGCTGGGCCATGGACTTCTCGCCGCGCTTGCGGGCGGCTTCCTTCAGCCAACGCATGGACAGGGCCAGGCGACGCACGGGGCGCACTTCGACGGGCACTTGGTAGTTGGCACCGCCAACACGGCGGGACTTCACTTCGACCATGGGCTTGACGTTGTTGATGGCAACAACGAAGGCTTCCAGCGGGTCTTTGTCAGGGTGCTTCTTTTGAATCAGGTCCAGGGCACCGTAGATGATGCGTTCTGCGACCGCCTTCTTGCCGCCTTCCATGATCACGTTCATGAACTTGGACAGCTCGACATTGCCGAACTTGGGATCCGGCAGGATTTCACGTTTGGGGACTTCGCGACGACGTGGCATTTTTTAACCTCTTTGCTTCAGTTGGCACCGTTTCCGGTACCGCGAGAGCCAGCTGGAACTCTCACTTACTCGACCCGATATTGGGTCACTTCGTTCGACAAGCCCGCCAAGGCCATCGAACACCGTTTGTTTTTTGACGACAGGAAGGCTTAAGCCTTCTTGGGACGCTTCGCGCCGTACTTGGAACGCGACTGCTTGCGGTCTTTCACGCCTTGCAAGTCGAGCGAACCGCGCACGATGTGGTAGCGAACACCGGGCAAGTCCTTGACACGACCGCCGCGAACCAGCACGACGCTGTGTTCCTGCAGGTTGTGGCCTTCGCCGCCGATGTACGAGATGACTTCGAAGCCGTTCGTCAAACGAACCTTGGCCACCTTGCGGAGTGCCGAGTTGGGCTTCTTGGGCGTCGTGGTGTAGACGCGGGTGCAGACACCGCGGCGTTGCGGCGAGTTCTGCATGGCAGGGCTTTTCGAATTGATCTTTTCGACCGTCCGACCCTGACGCACCAGTTGATTGATGGTTGGCATGAATGAATTAGTCCCAAAACAACCCGGTCGAGGCACAAGCGTGAACCTGCCCAACCGGGGAAACGGCCAGAAATTGGCCGAAAACGTAAAACCCTTCGGAAATTTCCGAAAAGCCCACGAGTATAGCAGGCCGGCCTGCGCCAGCCAAGTGCCGTGTTCGCGTTACTTGATCCAGAGCCGGACGGCGTCCCAGGCCCGGCCCATGATCCCGGCCTGCTCGACCGCCTCGAGCGCCACCAGCGGCACATCAGCGACCTGCTGGTCGCCCAGCGAGATCTTCAGTGAGCCGACCGGCTGGTACTTCGCGAGCGGTGCGACGAGCGGATCCGGCCGCGCGATCTGCGTCTTGATCTTGCTGGCCGAGCCCGCGGGCACGGCCACGACGATTGCCTCCGGCCGGCCCAGCTTGGCCGTGTTGACCTTGCCCTTCCAGACTGCGGGCGTCGCCACGGGCTGGTTGGCATCGAACAGGCGCACGCCGTCGTAGGCGGTGTAGCCCCAGTTCAGCAATTTCTGCGATTCGTTGGCGCGTGAAATCTCGCTTGTGGCGCCGAGCACGATCGACAGCAGGCGGCGACCGCCTGGAATGTTCGGAAAGTCCCGTTTGGCGGTCGCGATCATGCAGTAGCCCGCCGCGTCGGTGTGCCCGGTCTTCAAACCGTCCACCGTCGGGTCGCGGAACAACAGCATGTTGCGATTGGTGTCGTTGGTGGAAGGCGTCCCGGCGTAGCGGTATTTCTTGATGGCGTAGTACTTCGCTTCTTCCGGAAAATCGCGGATTAGCTTGGTCGCCAGGATGCTCAGGTCGCGGGCCGTGGTCGTGTGGCCGGGCGCAGTCAGGCCCTCGGGGTTCTTGTAGGTCGTGTTCTTCATGCCCAGCGCCTTGGCCTGGTCGTTCATGAGTTCCACGAAATGCTCGACCGTGCCGCCGACGCCTTCGGCAAGCGCCACCGTGGCATCGTTGCCCGATTGCACGATCAGGCCCTTGATCAGGTCTTCGACCGGCACCTGCATCTTCGGGTCGATGAACATGCGCGAGCCCGGCATCTTCCAGGCGCGCTGGGACACCGGCATCGTTTGCGCCAGCGTGATCTTCTTGGCGCGCAACGCATCGAACACCACGTAAGCCGACATCAGCTTGGTGAGCGACGCCGGCTCGACCGGCATGTCGATGTCTTTCTGCGCGAGAAACTGGTTGGCCGTGACGTCGAGCAACAGATAGCTGCGCGCAGCGACTTCTGGCGGCGCCGGCACCGTCTGGGCGACGGCCATCAAACTGAGTGATGTGGCGGCTGCCAGCATCAGCGCGCGCAGCGCGTTGGAAAAACGATTCATTGAGGGTGTGACAGAGACGAAAAACAGGTCCGCGCTAATCGGGACGGAGATGGCGGACAACAAGCTGCTTGAGCAGGGGCAATTGTCCGTGAAAGAAATGGCCGCCTCCGGGAACGACTGTGACAGGAAGTGACTGCGGCCGAGCCCAATCCATCACGGCGTCGAGGGCGACCGTGTCGTCCTGTTCGCCATGCACGACCAGCGTGCGCTCGTGCGCCGCCTCTGGCAGCGCAGGCGGCACCACGCGCGCCACGCTCGCGCCGACGAGGGCGATCCGCGCGATTTCGCGCGTGTCCCAGAGCGACTGCAACGCATTGATCGCCACGAACGCACCGAACGAAAACCCGGCGATGGCGAGCGCGCCCTCGGGCGCGACCTGCTGCACGACCGCCAGCATGTCGGCGGTTTCGCCCTTGCCCTCGTCGTGCACGCCCTCGCTGGCACCGACGCCGCGAAAATTGAAGCGCACCGCCGTCCAGCCGCTGGCCACGAACGCGCGCGCCAAGGTTTGCACGACCTTGTTGTCCATCGTGCCGCCGAAGAGCGGATGCGGGTGCGCGATGACCACGGTCCCCCGTGCGTGTGCGCCCACGGCAGCGAGGTCGCGCTGGGCCTCGATGACGCCCGCATCGCCACGCAAGGCGAGCTTTTCGGTCTGCGAATTCATCATCAGCGCCCCACGTCAGGCGGCAGCACGAGGCGCTCGACAACCACGCCTTTTTGGAGGTGCGACTCGACGATTTCGTCGATGTCGTCGTTGTCGACGAAGGTGTACCAGACCGCTTCCGGATACACCACGGCCACCGGCCCGCCGGCGCAACGGTCGAGGCAGCCTGCCTTGTTGACGCGCACCTTGCCGACGCCGGCCAGGCCCGCCTCCTTGACCTTCGCCTTGCAGCGATCGAAGCCTTCCTGCGCGTTGTGGCGGGCGCAGGAATCCTCGCCGTTCTTGCGCTCGTTCAGGCAGAAAAAGATGTGGCGACCGTAGTAACTGGGGGGCGTTTGGGACATCGATCGATTCTAGGTTTGCGAGGGACGACGCGACAGCGCGAGCGTCACGTACCCCAGCGTTGCAAAAGGCCAGAGCCAGCCCAGCCATTGCGCGAGCCCGTGGAAGCGAATGAAGCGCCCCTGCTCCCAACGCGCCAGCGTTTCGGCAAAGTAGGCGCTTTCAGGGGCTTGGTTGAGCAGGCTCAGATGCACGATCAGCGCCACGAGCAGCAACGCTGCGCAGAGACGGCGCGGGGCCCAGAGCATGAGCACGCCCAGCACGACCGCCGCCACGATGCCGACCTGAACCGGCAGGCTCAGCCAGGCCCAGGCGTGCGGCGGCCCGTAGCTCAGTGCCGCCGACAATGCCGTGACGCCGACCCCGACGCCCAGCGTCACCGGCAACAACACGGCGCGGCGCGCGACCGAGCGCGTGATGAAGAAGCCCAACAGGCAGGGCACCAGCGCACCCAGCATCACGCACAGCATCTCGACGCCGGGCACCAGCGGTTCCAGCTCGAACTGTCGCACCGGCAACCAGTCGATGAACGGCGTGTAGAGCAGCCATTCGGACACCGCCGTTTCAACCCGCTCGAACACCTGGCCGAGCCCGAAAGTCACCGCCGCCGGAAACAGCAGGCCGACGGGCCAGAGCGCCAGCAGCACCAGTGCGCCGCGCGCATCGTCGACGAACCAGTCCGCACGCGTCCGGTTCCAGTGGGCCACCGCGCCGAATCGCTCGAGGCCTGCGGCCAGCACTGCACCGAGCAGCGCACCGAGCGCGTTGAGGCCGAAATCAACGTTTGACGGGATGCGCACCGGCAGATAGCTCTGCAGCGTTTCCATGGCGAAAGAGATCGCCGCACCCACCAACGCGGCGCGCAGCACCGCCTGGAACACGCCCGCGCCAGGACGGGTGCGCAGCACCGTGATCGCCGCGAG
This sequence comes from Variovorax sp., assembly GCA_041424275.1. Classification (GTDB taxonomy): domain Bacteria; phylum Pseudomonadota; class Gammaproteobacteria; order Burkholderiales; family Burkholderiaceae_C; genus Variovorax. The sequence continues at coordinate 30,981 of JBGMOF010000050.1, read as the reverse complement.
AAAACCGAGGGGCACGTAGCCCGCCACGTTGATGCCCAGATCGAAGCCGGTCCAGTACTTGGGCCACGGCGCCGTGATGTACGCCCACGGCGCGATGCCCTGGTCGCGCCAATCGGAAAACGGATAGAGGCTCGCGTAGACGATCAGTGCTGCGTAGGCGAGTGCGAGCGGCAGCGCAGTGGTCTTGTGCCCGACCGCCACGTTCAGAAGGGCTTGACGACGACGAGGATGACGATGCCCAGCAACAGGAACACCGGCCCTTCGTTGAACCACCGGAACCAGCGGTGGCTGCGCCGCGACTGCCCCGACTCGAACTTGCGGAGCAGCCGTCCGCAGGCATGGTGGTAGCCGAGCGTCACCAGGACAAGGGCCAGCTTGGCGTGCATCCAGCCGTTGCCCGGCCCGCGCCCGATGCCGTAGCCCAGCCATAGCCACAGCCCGAACACGAGCGCCGGCACGGCGAGAAGGGTGGTGAAGCGCAACAGCTTGCGCGCCATCAGCAACAGGCGCGCGCGCTCGGCAACCGATTCCGGCGGGACCATCGCCAGGTTCACGAAGATCCGCGGGAGATAGAACAAGCCGGCGAACCAGCTGGCGATGAACACGATGTGAAGCGACTTGACCCAGAGCATCGGGGAAGTTTAGTGGGGATGCGTGCGCGCGGAGCGGACAGAGCTTACCGAGCCGAAGCTCGGGGGCAATTCGAGCTCAAAAAAAAGCCCGGCGTAAAGACGCCGGGCTGGGAAGCCTTTTTGCTGTCACACATCTAGGCACCCGCTCAGGGAGGAAAAGCGGGGAGCGGCAAGCCGCCCAACACGAAATTTAACAAAGCAAAGCAAACCTATCAAGACATCGATTAACTATTTTTTGACCTTTGACGCCAAAAGTGAACACCTCGTCAAACGGCCTGTTCTTGACGCCGGCGGGCGGTCGCCGCCCTGCTGCCATCACGAGACCGCACGATGGGGCAGAATTTCCAGCATGACCACCCCCGCTTCTCCCTCGGCCCCGCTCGCTCCGTTTCCCGCCGGGCGCCCACGTCGTCTGCGGCGCGACGCCTTCACGCGCAACCTCGTGCGTGAGCACGCGCTCACTGCGCACGATCTGATCTATCCAGTTTTCGTGCAGGAAGGTGAAAAGCGCCGCGATGCCGTCGCCTCGATGCCCGGTGTCGAGCGCCTGAGCCTCGACCTGCTGCTGCCGGTCGCCGAACAATGTGTCGCGCTCGGCATCCCCGTGATGGCGCTCTTCCCGGTGATCGACGCCAAATTGAAGACGCCCAACGGCGACGAGGCCTTCAACCCCGGGGGCCTGATCCCGCGGGTGGTCGCCGAACTCAAGAAACGCTTCCCGGAACTGGGCGTGATGACCGACGTGGCGCTCGACCCCTACACCAGCCACGGACAGGACGGCCTGCTCGACGACACCGGCTACATCCTCAACGACCCGACGGTCGAAATGCTGGTGAAGCAGGCCCTGACGCAGTCGCAAGCCGGCGTCGACATCGTCGCGCCCAGCGACATGATGGACGGCCGCATCGGCGCGATCCGCAGCGCGCTGGAAGCCCGCGGCGACATCCACACGCGGATCATGGCGTACAGCGCCAAGTACGCGAGCGCCTTCTACGGGCCCTTCCGCGACGCCGTTGGCTCGGCTGCCAATCTCGGCAAGAGCAACAAGAAGGTCTACCAGATGGACCCCGGCAACAGCGACGAGGCCTTGCGCGAAGTCGCGATCGACATCGCCGAGGGCGCCGACATGGTGATGGTCAAGCCCGGCATGCCGTACCTCGACATCGTGCGCCGCGTGAAGGATCAGTTCCACGTGCCGACCTTCGCCTACCAGGTCAGTGGCGAGTACGCGATGCTGAAAGCCGCCGCGCAGAACGGCTGGCTCGACCACGACGCGGTCGTGCTCGAATCCCTGCTGGCCTTCAAGCGCGCCGGTGCCGATGGCGTACTCACCTATTTCGCGCTCGACGCGGCCCGCCTGCTCCAGAAGCCCTGACAGCGCCGCATGCGGATCTTCGAAATTGCCGGCTCGCAGGTGCGCGAGCACGATGCCATCGCGCCGCTGGCCGTGCCCGGTGCCTGCGCGCCCGAGAGCTACCTGTGGCTGTCGCTCACGCGCGAAGAGTTCAAGGCTTCGCTCGCCGAAGTGCAGCGCCTGCTGCAGATGCTCTCGGGCACCCAGCTGGTCGACCTGCACGTGGCCGACCTCCTGAACGACCAGCTGCCCTCGCACTACGACTACACCTCGATCTACGACGTGCTGGTGTTCCGCCGACTGGCGGCGAGTCATGACGCCGCGCCCGACGATGGCAACCGCTCCCTGCTGCGCAGCGGCCCACCGGTTCTGCGCCGCATCGACACGCGCCCCGTAGGCTTCGCGGTGTTCGATCGCGTGCTGCTGTCGGTGCATCCGGTCGATGGCGCGGTGCGCGATGCCTATGCGGCCAAGCTGATGGCCGCTGCCGCGGACGACCAGGAAGGCCGCCCTGCGCTCGACGCGCGCTCCGTCACGGCGCGCGTGCCGGCCAGTCCGGCCGACCTGATGTTGCGCATCGTCAATCACATCGTCGACGCGTACCTCGACCTTCGGCGCGAGCTCACGCGCCAGCTCGACCACTGGCAGGCCGAACTGATCGACCCGCGCAGCCGCTTCACCAACTGGAGCGCGCTCATGGAAGCGCGGCAGTCGCTGCGGCATCTCGACGACATCTGCGAAGACCAGCGCAGCGCCGTGCAGGACTGGATCGACGCGCAGGAAACACTTCCGCCGCCCGGCACGCCGGCGCTCGCGCGCGAACGCGAACTGCTGATGGTGCGCAGCCGCGACGCGCTGGAGCACATCGAACGCGTGGTGCACCACGTGCGCCGGCTCGAGCAGAACGCGGAGACAGCGGTGCAGATGCACTTCAGCATCCAGAGCCACCGCACCAACGACATCATGCGGGTGCTCACCGTGCTGACGGCGGTCTTCCTGCCGCTCAACCTGATCGCCGGCATCTTCGGCATGAACTTCGAGTTCATCCCGCTGGTGCACAAGGCCGACGGGTTCTGGGTCGCGATGGGCTCGATGGCCACGGTCGCAGTGGTGCTGGTGCTCGTGTTCTGGCGCAAGCGCTACCTCACGCGCACTGCGCGCTGAAACATCCGCCCCTGAAAAAAGCCGGCCCCGCTTGCGCAGGGCCGGCTCGCTGCCGAAGCAGGTGTCGATCAGCGGGCGGCCTGGCGCACCGGCGATGTCTGGAGGCGCTTGTACTGCGCAGGGATCGTGCTGTTCACGAAGGCCTTGCGGTCGAGGTTCCACAGCGGGTCGTGGGCGACAGCGACGGCTTCGGCGCGGACGGCCTCACGCGGTACCGAAGCAACCAGCGTCGGCTGCACGCCTTGGCGATAGGCGGTCGAGGCCACGTTCTCGCTGTGGGCAGCGATCGCGCCTTGCGCGGCGACTTCGGAACGGCTCAGCGTCGAGTTCACGGTGAGCACGCCGTCGTAGGTTTCGGCCTGGGCGACGCCGGCGACGGCGATGAGCGAGAGAGCGGCAGCAGCGATGATCTTCGAGGTCTTCATTTCAATGTCCTTCAACTGTTGGATGATTTCGAACCGGTCTTGGGTGGGAACCGTCCCTTGCCGGGGCGGCCTCCTCGCTCGGGGCCCTGTTCACCCGGACTCGCTGTGTGTGACGGGTCCGTGAGAAGAATTTTGAACCGGTTATCCTAGGGAAAACCCTCCTAAACTCGAACCGCGGAGTTCGCCGTTTGGAAACAATCAGCCCCTCGCCATGGACAGCTTCGACCTGATCAAGACCTTCCAGGAGGTCGCCGCGCGCGGCAGCTTTTCGCGCGCCGCCACCGCGCTCGACATGTCCAAGGCGACGGTCAGCAAGTACGTTGCGGAACTGGAAACGCGCTTCGGCGTGCGCCTGCTGAACCGGTCGACCCGCTCCGTCAGCCTCACCGACGCGGGCCAGTTGCTGCTCGAACGCAGCAAGCCGGTCATGGAGATGGTCGCGCTCACGACGGCCGAGTTGCAGCAACACGCGAGTGCCCCTCGCGGCAGGCTGCGCGTCTCGGCGCCGCACGGCATGGGTCAAGGCGACCTGCCGCACCTGATAGGCCAGTTCATGGGCTACTACCCCGACGTGAGCATCAGCCTGCACCTGAGCAACCGCACGGTGGACCTTGCCGAGGAAGCGATCGACGTGGCGCTGCGCTTCGGGCCGATCGAGGACGACAACCTCATCGTGCGCAAGCTGAGGCTGATGGAACTCGCGGTGTGCGCGTCACCGCGCTATTGGAAGAAGCACGGCAAGCCCCAGCATCCGACCGAGCTCGCGACCCATGACGCACTCACCAACTCCCGGCTCGGCCTGCACCCGCACTGGCAGTTCATGGTCGACGGCAAGCCATTCGACGTGTCGCTCAAATCGCGCATGGACGCGACCGAAGCCGGCCCGCTGATCGAGGTCGCGACCCAGGGCTACGGCGTGCTTTACCTGCCCAAGCTGCTCATGCAGTCACAGATCGACAAGGGCGAGCTCGAGCCCGTGTTGCAGGCCTACGTGCGCAGCGACATGTGGCTCTCGGCGGCCTACCTGCAGCGGCGCCACAACAGCGCGGCGCTCAAGGCCTTCCTCGACTTCCTCGAAACGCGCATCGGTGCACGCAGCAAGTTCGCAAGCAGGCGCACGGCGAAAGACTGACGCAGTCTCGCGGCTACTTCACGCCGAACAGCGCCGCCGCATTGCCCCATGCCACGCGCTGCGCCACGTCCGGCGGCAGATCGCCGAGCCAGACGCGGTAGCCGCGCATCAACGCGTCGTAGCTGCTCCAGCGCTGGTTCACCCAGGTGTCGGAGCCGACCAGGAAGCGGTCCGGGAACCGTAGGATCAGTTCGCGCCACTCGGCACACAGCCGACCGTCGGCGCACGTGAGGCCGGGCCGATACGACAGCTCGCCCATCAACAGCGGATAGCGCTCCAGCATCGCGCGCACGCGCGAGACCGGCGGACCCGAGATGCCCGTGTGAGCCCAGATGAGCCGCAGCGATTGCCCCTTCGACGGTGCGTTCGCCATGATCAGGTCGACCGCCACGTCGTCGACGTGGGCGAGCACTGCAAGCTGGTTCTGCTCGGCCAGCGCGACGAGCTTTCTGGCGACGGCGCCGTTGGCGTTCGCGCTGTCGTACAGATGAAATTCACCGATTCCGCGGTAGGGTCCGCTCGCCGTGCCGCGCGCCAATTCGGTCTGCACCATGTCGTAGATGGTGTCGTCGCGAAACCAGTTGGTGTAGTCGTCGCGGTTGCGATAGAGCCGCACGAAGGGAACGACGGTGACGTCGGCTTCGCGTGTCTCGCGTGCCGCCGCCAGCGTCTGCGTACCTGCATTGGGACGCGAATTCGCGATGATGGCCTTGACGCCGTTGCGCTGCATGCGCGCCAGCGCTTCGGTCGGCGGGAAAGGCCCGGTGTTGCCGTCCCACGCCTCCTGGTTGTAGTGCAGGTGGGTGTCGAACAACGGGCCGGTGTAGTCGGCCGCCGTGGCGACCGTCGCTGCGGCGCCCGCAGCCCCGAGGACGACGAGCGCCAGCAGCCGGCGCATCAGCCCAGGTACTTGTTGAAGAAGTACAGCGTGCGCTCTTTCGCGGTGGCCGCGGCGCCCGCGTGGTACGAGCCGCGCTGGTCGCAATTGAAGCCGTGGCCGCAATCGTAGACGTGCACCTCGACATCGGGGTGCGCCTTCTCGAAGGCCTCGATGGTGTCGAGCGGAATCCAGTGGTCGTTGTTGCCGAAATGCGCGAGCACCGGCACCTTCGGCTCGAGCGCGCTTTCTTCCGGCGTCGTCATGCCGCCGCCGTAGTAGGGCACTGCCGCCGAGAGGCCCGACACCTTGGCCGCCGCGCGCCAGGTCAGCAAGCCGCCCCAGCAATAGCCGACGATGCCGACCTTGCCGGCCTTGCCTGCATAGTCGACGGCGGCCTGCAGGTCCTGAAGCACGCCGGGTTCCGGCAGCTCTTCGACGGCGGTCTTCAGGCCGAAGCCGGTCTTCATGTCTTCGTCGGTGTAGCCGAGTTCGACGCCCTGCTTCACGCGATGGAACGTGGCCGGTGCCACGGCGAGGTAGCCCTCCGCGGCATAGCCGTCGGCCACGTTGCGGATGTGCGAATTGACGCCGAAGATTTCCTGCACGACGACGACGGCGCCCTTCGGCGTGCCCTTGGGCTCGGCCACGTAGGCGGGGAAGGTGAAGCCGTCTGCGGCGGTGAGATCGATGAATTGACCCATGGTCATGCTCCTGCGTTGGTTGAGTGGATGGATGTCGTCTTGAGGGCCCGCTCGAGGTAATCGAGCCGGTCCTGTCCCCAGAAAATCTCGCCGTCGAGCACGTAGCTCGGCGCGCCGAAGACGCCGGCCTCGATGGCCTCCTGCGTGTAGCCTTCGTAGCGCTCCTGCACCGCCTGGCTCTGCGACTGGTCGCCGCGCCGGCCGGGCAGGCCGCATTCTGCGACGAGCTCGTCGAGTACCTTGGGGTCGGCGATGTTGCGCTCCTGCGACCACACCGCGGTGAAGATCGCGCCGCACAACTTCATCGCCGCCTCGACGCCGTCGTTCAGGTCCACGGCAATGATGAGCTTGGCAGCGTCGTCGCCGGCAACCGGAAAGAATTTCGGCTTCGGGTTCAGCGGCATCAGCAGATGTGCGGAAAACCGCGCGAGGTCGACCAGCCGGTAAGCCTGGCGCTGTGGCGCGCGCTTGCCGAGCGGCAGCCCGCCCGACACCGGGAATACGCTGCCCAGGTCGACCGGGCGCACGCGCACCTTGGCGCCGGCCGCACGGGCGATGGCCGCGAAGCGGGCGTGGCCCAGATAGGTCCAGGGGCTCTGCGGTGCGAAGTAGTAGTCGATGGTGCGTGGAGTCGAGCTCACGTAATGCCTCCTCGGTGATGTAATCGACCGGGAGTTTTAACTGACGCGCAGCTTTTGTGCAGGAGGCGGGATTTGGAACAAGTGCTCTTGGTCACCGGAGGCAGCCGCGGCATCGGCGCGGCCACAGCCCTCCTCGCGGCACGCCGCGGCTATGCGGTTGCTGTCAACTACACCAGCAACTCGCAAGCCGCCGACAAGGTGGTGCGCACGATTCGCGACGGAGGCGGCAACGCGATCGCCGTGCAGGCCGATGTGGGCGACGAGGCACAGGTGCTCGCCATGTTCAACACGGTCGATACGACCCTCGGCCGGTTGACCGCACTGGTCAACAACGCCGGCGTCGTGGACATGCAGGCCCGCGTGGACGAGATGAGCGTGGCGCGGCTCGAACGCATGATGCGCGTCAACGTGATCGGCAGCTTCGTGTGTGCGCGCGAAGCGGTGTTGCGCATGAGCACGCGACATGGCGGCGCGGGCGGCGCGATCGTCAATGTGTCGAGCGCCGCATCGCGGCTCGGATCGCCAGGCCAGTACGTCGACTACGCCGCGAGCAAGGGCGCGATCGACACCTTCACCAACGGCCTCGCGAAAGAAGTCGCAGACGAAGGCATCCGCGTGAACGCGGTGCGACCCGGTCTCATCGACACCGACCTCCATGCCTCCGGCGGCCTGCCCGACCGCGCCGCGCAGCTCGCACCCACGGTGCCCATGAAGCGCACCGGCTCGGCCGAAGAAATTGCCAATGCGATCGTGTGGTTGCTGTCGGCCGAAGCCAGCTACACCACCGGCGCCTTCCTCGACGTTTCGGGCGGCCGCTGACGTGGCCACCTCGATGGACCTGATCAAGCCGCTGGTCACGCTGGTGGCGATCGTCAACCCGCTGGCCATCGTGCCCTTCTTCATTCACTACACGCAGGGCTACAGCGACGCGCAGCGCAAGCGCACCGTGGTCGTGTCGGCCTTCAGCGCGTTCGTGGTCATCGCGACGAGCGCGCTGCTCGGGTTGCAGCTGCTCTCGTTCTTCGGCATCTCGATCGCGAGCTTCCAGGTCGGCGGCGGGCTGCTGTTGCTCATGAGCTCGCTGTCGATGCTGAACGCGCAACCGGCCGAACAGAAAAGCAATCCCGAGGAGATCCGCGCGACCGAGGTGAAGGCGTCGATGGGCGCGTCCATCGCGGTGGTGCCGCTCACCATCCCGCTGCTCACCGGCCCGGCCACGATGTCGACCGTGGTGATCTACGCCGAAAAGACGCGCCACCTTTGGGAGCTGCTGGTGCTCGTCGGCTACGGCGTGGTGGTCGCGCTGGCCACGGCCGTGGCCTTCTCGCTGGCCGACCCGATCGCCCGCGTGCTCGGCAAGACCGGCATCAACATCATGACGCGGCTGATGGGCCTGATCCTCGCCGCGCTCGCGGTAGAGGTGATGTCGGACGGGCTGACGAAACTGTTTCCTGCGCTGCACGGGTAGCGCTCGGGTTGGAGGGCGTGCCGAGGACACCGATGCGCTGTGTGAGTGCAGGCGCGCGGGACGCGAACGGCGGTGCGCCTCAATTCGATCTTTGATCCTGGGGATCGACGACGCTTGCCTTCTCAGGGGCTACATGTTTCTTGGGCTGCAAACGGAACTTACGAAAACTTCAACTTCGGGCCCAAGTAAGCGCTCGAGACTTCACGCAGGTGACTGTTATGCAGCGGAAGCTGACGTGCATGGTGATCACTGCTAACGTCTGAAAACGGCCTACGCCTAGAGCATCACGTCGATGTCGCGCAACGCTTTGCCCCACTGGAGCAAGCGATAGGGTCTGCGCGTGGCAAGGAAGTAGGGATCGCCTTCCACGAGGTGCACGGCCCGTTCTCGCGGCATCGCGGCATCGCGGCGAGAATCCAAAGGCCTCCACCGAACTTCGATTCCGGCCCTTCGCGCAGCCCGCCGGCGAGAAGCACCTCTTTCTGATTGTCACGAAGGTAGGCGAAGTGTTCGGCCTCATGTTGCTCGCGCACCGCCTGCATGCCCGGAGCATCTTCGAAGATGACAACCCACCGCATCCTGTTCTTCCTTTCTGCTAGCAGCCGCAGCACACCGTCCAAAAGCGTCCAACGAATCACGCCGTCGGCGTGATCAGCGCGCAGCCGTCGATCTCTCGCCTTGAATCAACGCGGCTGATCGACCCATTGCACCAGGTCCGCCACCGCGGCATCGGTCGCCGCGACGAGTGCCTTGACGCCGCCTGCCGCATCCGCGCTCGGCGCCGGGCGGCTCATGACCACGGACCGCTGGCCCATCACGCGCTCGCCCGACGGCGTGGCGCGCACGAGCGTGGCGCGCACGCGCACGAGGCCGACGCTCTGGCCCGGCGCCTCGAAGTAGTGGCTGAATTCTTCGAGCGTGATGCGCAGCACGTCGGCGCTGCGGCCCTCGGCGCGGTTCAGGTTGGCGGCTTCCAGCGTGCCGAGCACCGTGCGGCGCTGCGAGAGCGCATCGCGCAGGCGCTGGCGCAGCAGCTGCGTGGGTGGCAATGTCCAGCGCGAGCCCGCATAGGGGCGCACCTCGTTGGCATCGGCGTACCCGAGCCGGTAGTTGAGCTGCGTGCCCTCGAGCCGCGACGCGCTGGTGTCGAGGTCGGCCAGCGTGATCGGCGGCAGCGGCGCGACGGGCGTGGCGGGCGCTGCCTGCGCCGCCGGCAGCGGGCCCGGCCCGAAGTCGTACAACACGACGCGCCCGGGCTTGTCGGGCAACGCGCCGCAACCCGCAGTCGTGAGCGCAGCGAGTGCGAGTGCGAGCGCCACGGCCACGCCGATGTGGCCTGCGCGCGCGGCAATGGAGTGGCCAGCGAATGAGGTCATGGTCTTTGCTTTCTCAAGGACGGGCCGAAGGCTCGACGAAACCGGCTTCCCCCGGGCCGGGCGCGGGCACGCCGGTGCCGTACAGCACCGACTGCGGGTTGTCGGCGATCGTGTCGGCCATGCGGCCGATGCGACGCGCGGCGAGCGAGGTGTCGTCGGCGGCGCGGTTGAAGCGCGGCAGCGTGGCGTTGTTGAGCGACTCCAGCGTCTGCTGCAGCGCGGCGGTGCCGGTGCCCAGCCGATCGATCGTGCCGCCCTCGGCGTTCAGGCGCGTCAGCGTGCCGTTGACCGACTTCGCCACGCGCGAGAACTCGCCGATGGATTCGCGCGCCGTGTTGGCCAGCGGCGGGATGGCGGCGAGCGCGGGATCGATGCGCGTCTTGAGCGTGGCCTCGAAGGAGCGCGTCACCTGGTTGGCGCTGGCCGCGACCTGCGAGATGTTCTCCAGCGCGTCGGCGATGCGCTTCTGGTTGGCATCGCCGAGCAATGCATTGGCGCGCTTCGTCACCTCCTCGACCTGGTTGAGGATGGCCTCGCCGCGGTCCTGCAGCTGGGCGAGCGCGGAGGGCTTGAGCGGAATGCGCGGCGGGTTCTTGTTGTCGGGCACGAGCGCGGGGCTGGTGTCGGCCTTGTCGTCGAGGCCGATGAAGGCCAGGCCGGTCACGCCCTGGTAGCTCAGCGTCGCATAGCTCGACGTGGTGAGCGGCACGCGCTCGTCGACGGTGATGCGCACGCGCACGTTGCCCTTGGTCTTCGGGTCGAAGTCGATCGACGTGACCTTGCCCACCGCGATGCCGCGGTAGCGCACCATCGCCTGCGGCTGCAGTCCGCTCACGGCCTCGCGCGTGGAGAGCTCGTACACATTGCGCACCGTGTCGTCGCGCGTGAACCAGACCACGAGCGCCACCAGCGCGGCGATGAGGCCGAGCACGAAGGCGCCGGCAGCGAGGGCATGGGCCTTGTTTTCCATGGCGATCTACCTTTCAGGAGCTTTCGGCGCGAGCGGAACCACGCGCTTTTCGTGCAGCGCCTCCATGGCGCGCTGACCGCGCCCGCCGAGAAAATAATCGTGCACGAAGGGGTGCGGATAGGCGATGACGTCGCGCGCCTCGCCGGTGACGATGACCTTCTGGTCGGCCAGCACCGCGATGCGGGTGGAGAGGTCGAACAGCGTGTCGAGGTCGTGCGTGACCATCACGACCGTGAGGCCCAGCTCGCGGTGCAGGCTGCGCAGCAGGTCGCAGAAATCGTCGGCGCTTTCGGGGTCGAGCCCGGCGGTCGGCTCGTCGAGCAGCAGCAAGGGCGGGTCCATGATGAGCGCACGCGCCAGTGCCACGCGCTTGATCATGCCGCCCGACAGATCCGACGGGCTCTTGTACGCATGCTGCGGGCCGAGCCCGACCATCTGCAGCTTGACCAGTGCCGCATCGCGGATCAGCGCATCGGGCAGCAGCTTGAGTTCGCGCAGCGGAAAGGCGATGTTCTCCAGCACGCTGAACGCCGAGAACAGCGCGCCGTGCTGGAACAGCATGCCGACGTTCGCCGCGCCCGTCGCGCTCAGCTGGCCCGGCGCTTCGCCGAGCACCGTGACGGTGCCCTTGGCCGGGTGCTCCAGCCCGAGGATCTGTCGCAGCAGCACCGTCTTGCCGGTGCCCGAGCCGCCGACCAGCGACAGCACTTCGCCACGCGTGATCGAGAGGTCGAGATCGCGGTGCACGACCTGGTCGCCCTCCGGGCTTTCGAACACGGTCCAGAGCTTGCGGATGTCGACGACGTTGTCGTTCACGCGCGGAACCCCACGCCCCTGAACATCACCGCGAAGAGCGCATCGACCAGGATCACGATGGTGATGGAGGTCACGACCGACGAGGTGGTGCCCTTGCCCAGGCTTTCGGTGTTGGGCTTGACCTTCATGCCGAAGTAGCAACCCACGAGCGCGATCAGGATGCCGAACACCGCCGACTTCGCCAGCGCGAGCCAGAGGTTGGTGATCGGCACCGCGCGCGGCAGCGCCGAGAGGAAATACGCGGGCGACAGGTCGAGTGCCGCATCGGCCGCGACCATGCCGCCGACCAGCGCGGCGGCAGAGGTCCAGAGGCTGATGAGCGGCATCGCGATGGCCAGCGCCAGCACGCGCGGCATGACCAGGCGAAAGCCGTGCGGAATGCCCATCACGCGCATCGCGTCGAGCTCTTCGGTCACGCGCATCACGCCGATCTGCGCGGTGATGGCGGAGCCGGAACGCCCGGCGACCAGCACGGCCGCCAGCACCGGCCCGAGCTCGCGCACCAGCGAAAGCCCGAGGATGTTGACGATGAAGGTTTCGGCCCCGTATTGCCGCAACTGCTGCGACGTGAGGTAAGCCAGCACCACGCCGATCAGCAGGCCGACCAGCGCCGTGATCGGCAACGCGGTCGCGCCGAACTGGTAGAGATGCCCCGAGAAATCGCGCCAGGGTGCGCGGTGCGGCGCGCGGATCAGCGTGCCGATGTCGATCAGCAATTGCCCGATGAGCCGCGTGAATTCGCGTGCCACGATCGCGTAGCGGTGACCCTTCAATGCGAAGGCCTTGAGTCGATCGCGCAGCGTGGGCGAGGCGGGCGGTGGCGTGTCGACGGTGAAGCGCGCCACCTGGTCGAGCACCGCCTTTTGCGGATCGGTCATCTCGACCTTGTCCGGCCATGCATTGCGCCAGTGGCCCCACAGCAACTGCGCGCCGATGTGGTCGAGCTGTTCGATGGCGCGCAGGTCCCAGGCGAGGTCCCCGGTGTGCGCGGCGGCGTCGAGGTCTTTCGAGAGCGTCTCCCAGCTGGCGCGGCGCGAGAGCGCCAACGCGGTCCAGCGGCCGCTCGCGACCGTCCACTTCCTGCCGTCCTGCTCGCGCAGCGCGACGCGCGGCAAGGCGCGCTCGGCTTCAGGCGCAAGGGCAGGCGCGGCGGGTGACGACATGGGCGCGGGGGGCTCGGTGGCGGCGTGTGGTGGAGGCCATGTCATCGTAACCGCAGGGTCAGGGTGTCACGACGGCAGCGGCCGTCGTGCATCGCGCGTGGCGCTGTCAGGAAATCACTGCGATCGGCGCGCCGGCCGTCAGGTAGGCGCCCTGCTGCACCTTGAGCGTGATGCGCCCCGCGCGGTGGGCAGTGACCTGCATCTCCATCTTCATCGCTTCCATCGCGGCGAGGGTGTCGCCTTCGGCCACGGTGTCGCCGTCGGCCACTTTCCAGGATTGCAGCGTGCCGGCGATCGGCGCACTGACCTGGGCAGGATCTGCCTCGGCCACGGGCGCGGCATCCGCTGCCGGGCGCGCCCCACCACCGCCGGTCGCTTGCAGTCCCCACAGCAGTTCCGCCGGCAAGCCGAGCGCCACGCGGCGGCCGTCGATCTCGACCGCCGTGCGCACCAGCGTCACGTCCGCCAGGGGCTCGGGGCGCACGGCGGCGGCCAGCGCGTTGGCGAAGTCGGTTTCGATCCAGCGCGTGTGGACCTTGAAGTCATCGGCCGAGGTGAAATCGTCGTGTGCCATCACCGCGCGGTGAAAAGGCAGCACCGAGGGCACGCCTTCGATGCGGAACTCCTTCAGTGCCCGGCGCGCACGCACGATTGCCTGCGCGCGGGTGGCGCCGGTGACGATGAGCTTGGCCATCAGCGAATCGAAAGTGCCCGGCACGGTAGAGCCCGACAGCACGCCGGTGTCGACACGCACGCCGGGGCCCGAGGGCGCCTCGAACAGAAGCACCGGCCCCGGTGCGGGCAGGAAGCCGCGGCCCACGTCCTCGGCGTTGATGCGGAACTCGAACGAATGGCCGCGCGGCACCGGCGTCCCGCTGATCGACAGCGGCAGGCCGTCCGCCACGCGCAGCTGTTCGACCACCAGGTCGATGCCGGCGGTTTCTTCAGTCACCGGATGCTCGACCTGCAGGCGCGTGTTGACCTCGAGGAACGAGATCGTCCCCGACGGGCTCAGCAGGAACTCCACCGTGCCGGCACCGACGTAGCCGGCCCTGGCGCAGATGTCGTGCGCAGACTGGTGAATGCGCTCGCGCTGCGCGTCGCTGAGGAAAGGCGCGGGCGCTTCTTCTACCAGCTTCTGGTTGCGCCGCTGCAGCGAACAGTCGCGCGTGCCGAGCACCACCACATGGCCATGCGTGTCGGCGATCACCTGGGCCTCGATGTGGCGCGGCCGATCGAGGAACTGTTCGACGAAGCATTCACCACGGCCGAAGGCAGCGATCGCTTCGCGCACGGCCGATTCATAGAGGTCGGCGACCTCGTCCATGCGCCATGCGATCTTCATGCCGCGGCCGCCGCCACCGAAAGCGGCCTTGATGATGATCGGCATCCCGTGCTGTTCGGCGAAGGCGAGCACCTCGGCTGCGTCCTTGACCGGTTCCGGGGTGCCGGCGACCAGCGGCGCCCCCACTTCGAGCGCGATCTTGCGGGCCTGCACCTTGTCGCCGAGCGCCTCGATGGCGGCGGGCGGCGGGCCGATCCAGACGAGCCCCGCATCGATCACCGCCTTGGCGAAGCCGGCGTTCTCGGAGAGGAAGCCGTAGCCCGGATGCACCGCATCGGCGCCGCTGCGCGCGGCCACGGCGAGCAGTTTTTGGATGTGGAGGTACGTGTCGGCCGGCCGTTGGCCATCGAGGCCGTAGGCCTCGTCGGCCATGCGCGCGTGCAGCGCGTCCATGTCGGCGTCGGCGTAGACGGCCACCGACTTCACCCCGTAGTCGGCACAAGCGCGCGCGATGCGCACGGCGATCTCGCCGCGGTTGGCGATGAGGACTTTTTTCATGGTGTGTGGGCGAAGAAAGATTGGATGGGGTTGAAGCGCACGCTCGCGCCGATCGGGATCTGGCCCGCGCGGTCGAGGTGATGGGTGGCGACCGCACCGATCACCGGGTAGCCGCCGGTGAGCGGGTGATCGGCGAGGAACAGCACCGGCTGGCCGCTCGGCGGCACCTGGATCGCGCCAAGTGCAGTGCCCTCGCTGGGCAGCTCGGCCGTGTTCGCACGGCCGAGTGCCTCGGCGCCCTGCAGCCGCAGCCCGACGCGGTTGGATTGCGGCGTCACCTGCCAGAGCTGGCGCGCGAGCAGCGCGACCGCCTCGTCGGTGAACCAATCGGTGCGCGGCCCCATGACCACATCGAGCGTGACGACCTGCTGCGTGGTCGGCAGATCGGCGCGCGCCGCTTCGGGCGCACCGACGATCGCGCCATGCGTCACGGGCACCACCGCCAGCACATCGCCCACCGCCACGGGTTTCGGGCCGACGTTGGCCAGCGTGTCCGTCGAGCGGCTGCCGAGCACCGGCGCGACCGCGAAGCCGCCGCGCACCGCGAGGTAGCTGCGGATGCCGGCGCGCGGCTCGCCGAGCGCAAGGCTGTCGCCATCGGACAGCGCGATGGCCTGATGACCTGGCACTTCGGCGCGCGCACCGCTGGCCGACGTGAGCGCGATCGGTGCATCGGCACCGGCGAAGGCCACCACCGTGTCGCCGCGCGACACCAGCGTGAAGCCGCCGTAGACGATCTCCACGCAGGCCGCGTCGCTCGGGTTGCCGACGAGCCGGTTGGCCGCGCGCAGCGCGCCCTGGTCCATCGCGCCCGAGGCGGACACGCCCTGCCCGGCCTGGCCGTGACGTCCGCTGTCCTGGAACAGCGCCTGCAAGCCGGTGCTGCGCACGACGAGCGCCGGGCCGCTGGGCGCAGGCGTCGGGTCGACCGGCGCAGCCTTCGGCGGGGTCACCGACGCGCCGACCTGCCCGGTCACGTCGACGAAGCGCACCCGGAACCCCGGCTGCAGCAGCGCAGGCACTTCGCGGCCCAGGTCCCACATCGGCGTGTGCGTCACGCCGATGATCTGCCAGCCGCCCGGACTCGCCTGCGGGTAGACGCCGCTGAACTGCCCCGCGAGCCCTACGGCGCCTGCAGGAATGCGCGTGCGCGGCGTGGTGCGGCGCGGCACGTCGAGGCTCGGGTGGCCGCCGCTCAGGTACGCGAAGCCGGGCGCGAAGCCGGTGAAGGCGACGGTGTAGTCGCTGCCGGTGTGGCGGCGGATGACCTCCTCGCGCGTGATGCCGAGGCGCTGCGCAACCTCGTCGAGGTCTTCGCCCTGGTAGTCGACCGGAATCTCCACCAGCGTGCGTGCGCGTTCGACGGGCGTCACGAGGCTGCGGGTGCCGATGCGCTCGACCAGTTGCGCGTGCGATACCGCGGCGGGCCGGTAGCGCACGAGCAGCGTGCGCGCCGCCGGTACCAGCTCTTCAATGCCGGCGATGGGCTCCCCCTGCAGCGACGCGAGCAGCGCGAGCG
The DNA here is from genome assembly GCA_041424275.1 of Variovorax sp. GTDB lineage: Bacteria > Pseudomonadota > Gammaproteobacteria > Burkholderiales > Burkholderiaceae_C > Variovorax. The sequence continues at coordinate 14,897 of JBGMOF010000050.1, read as the reverse complement.
TCTGCTGCAGGTCGTCGAGCTCGACCAGCAGCGCATCGAGGTTGACGGGCAGAAAGCGCATCACCGCGACGCCTCCGTTCCGGTAAACGCCTTGATCGCGATGCCGGCGCCTTCGAGCAGCGAACGCAGCTTCCGCGCCATCTCGACGGCGCCCGGGCTGTCGCCGTGCACGCAGATCGAGTCGGCTTCGATGCGCACCGTGCTGCCGTCGATCGCGGTCACAACGCCTTCGCTCGCGAGGCGCAGCATGCGCGCCGCGACTTCTTGCGCGTCGTGCAGCACGGCGCCTTTTTCGCGGCGCGAGACGAGCGCACCTTCGGGCGTGTAGGCGCGGTCGGCGAAGGCCTCCGCCACGGTGCGCAGGCCGCTGTCGCGCGCCCAACCCAACAGCGGTGAACCGGCCAGGCAGACCAGCACGAGCGACGCATCGACCGCGCGGATCGCGGCGACCACGTCGCGTGCCTGCCGCTCGTCGTGCGCGATGGTGTTGTAGAGCGCACCGTGCGGCTTGACGTAGCGCACCGTGGTGCCCGCCGCCGTGGCCAGGCCCTTGAGCGCGCCGATCTGATAGATCACGTCGGCCTGCAGGTCTGCGCTCGCCACGTCCATGTTGCGTCGGCCGAAGCCCGCGAGGTCCGGGTACGCCACGTGCGCGCCGACGGCCACGCCCTGCGCTGCCGCGCGCCGCAAGGTCTGCAGGATGCCGGCCGCATCGCCGGCGTGGAAACCGCAGGCCACGTTGGCGCTGCTCACGATGCCGAGCATCGCGTCGTCGTCGCCCATGCGCCAGGCGCCGAGGCTTTCGCCGAGGTCGCTGTTGAGGTCGATCTTCATCGCGGCCTCAGCGGAACATCAGGAAGTAGAGGATGAAGACGTTGCAGGTCAGCAGCGCGAGCGCCGTGGGCACCTGCGCGCGGATCACCGCGTTCTTGTCGGGCAGCTCCAGCAGCGCCGCGGGCACGATGTTGAAGTTGGCCGCCATCGGCGTCAGCAGCGTGCCGCAGTAACCCGAGAGCATGCCGACCGCCGCCATCACCGCCGGGTCGCCGTGGTACACGCCGACCAGGATCGGCACGCCCACGCCGCCCGTCATCACCGGGAACGCCGCGAAGCCGTTGCCCATGATGACGGTGAAGAGCGCCATGCCGATCACATAGACCGCGACCGCGAAGAAGCGCACGTCCATGTTGATGTAGCTCGTCGTGATGTGCGCCACGGCCTTGCCCACGCCTGCGTCCGAGAACACGAGGCCGAGCATGCCGAGCATCTGCGGCAGCACCAGCGCCCAGCCGAGCGCGTCGGTCAGGCGGCGCGATTCGCGGATGCCCTGCACCGGCGACTCGTGCGTGAGCTTGCAGGCCAGCGCGAGCGCCACGATGCAGCCCACGCCCAGGCTGACCAGCGTGGTGTTCTTCGGGTCGAGCAGCGGCGTGCCGCCGAAGACGAGGTACTTGGCGGTGAGCGTGCCGACCATCGTGACCACGGGGATCGCGAGCGCCGGGATGAAGAGCTTGTTGCCCAGGCGCTTCGCGCTCTCGGCGTACTGCGCCGCGGTGCGCGGTGCATGGTGGCCGACGCCGACCCCGCCGAAGGCCGCGATCAGCGCCATCACGACGACGCCGACGCCGACCCACACCGGCGGCAGGAGGTCACCGACCAGGAAGACCAGCGAGTAGAGGCCCCAGAAGAAGGCGCTTGAGTAGCGCTTGGGGTGCTGGCGATCCATGAGGGTCATCACCGCGGTGACGGCGAGGATGAATCCGACGAGGTAGTAGAGGTGAACGATCGAAAGCGTCATGGTCATGCTCCCTTGCCGGCGGTTGCTGTCACGGCATCGGCGGCGAGCGGATCGGGCTCGGCCAGTTCGCGTGCAAGCGACTTGTCCAGGCGGTTCAGGCGCCAGGCATGGATGACGAAGGCGCACACCGCCGTCGGGATGCCCCACAGCGCGACGTGGATCGGTTCGATGTCGATGCCCGCTTCACGCAGGAAGGTGGTCATGAGGACGATGGCGCCGAAGGCCACGAAGATGTCTTCGCCGAAGAACAGGCCGACGTTGTCGGTGGCGGCGGCGAACGCGCGCAGCTTGAAGCGCACCTTGTCGGTCAGCTTGCCGTAGCGTGCCTCGGCAGCGCCCTCGGCCATCGGTGCGAGCAGCGGCCTCACCATTTGCGGATGACCGCCCAGGCTCGTGAGCCCGATCGCCGCGGTGAGCTGGCGTGCGCCGAGGTACACGATCAGCAGGCGGCCGACCGTGGCCGACTTGATGCTGCTGATCCAGTTCTGCGCATGCTGGCGCAGGCCGTGCCGCTCGAGCAGGCCGATGACCGCGAGCGGCAGCAGGATGATGAGCGGCAGGTTGCGCGTCTTGATGAAGCCGGTGCCGATGGTCGCGAGGATCTTGTCGACCGGGAAGTGCGCCGCGAAGGCCGTGACGATGGCCGTCACGATCACGACGAGCATCGGATTGAAGCGCAGGATGAACCCCGCGATGATGACGGCGACCCCGAGCAGGGGCCACAGGTTGATGGCGGTAGGCAAGGCAGTTACTCCAGGAAGATGATGAATTGACTCAACCATTCAAATGATCTGAAAGAGTCAAAGGCAAAGGATTGTTGAACAATCTATAAAGAATTGCTCGCAAATTGCGTGCCAATTTCTAGGTGATAACCCGGGATTCGTTGAGCAATTGCATCGCCGATGGGGGCTTCATCTGCTAAAAACCCGGGCACATGAGCCTGACCGACACCTCCTCACCCGTGGCGCAGACGCTGAGCGAGCGCGTGGCCGAACAGCTGCGCCGGAAGATCACGCAGGGCGAGTTCTCGCCCGGCCAGCGGCTGTCCGAGCAGGCGCTGAGCGACAGCCTCGGCATCTCGCGCAACACGCTGCGCGAGGTGTTCCGCATGCTCACCAAGGACGGGCTGGTCAAGCACGCACCCAATCGGGGCGTGTTCGTCGCGATTCCGAGCATTGCGTCGATCATCGACATCTACCGGGTGCGCAGGCTCATCCAGTGCCAGGCGATCGGCCAGGCCTACCCGCGCCATCCGGCCAAGAAGAAGATGCGCGAGGCGGTGGAAACCGCGCTGCGTTGCAGGGATTCCGGCGACTGGCTGGGGGTGGGCACCGCGAACATGGCCTTCCACATGGCCATCGTCGAACTGGCCGACAGCGAACGTCTCAACCTGCTGTTCGCGCCGGTGCTGGCCGAACTCAGGCTCGCCTTCGGACTGTTGCGGGACGCCGAGTTCCTGCACGCACCCTACGTCGACATGAACGTCAACATCCTGGCGCTGGCCGAAGCGGGCGAGTTCGCGAAGGCCGCGAGCGCGCTCAACGACTACCTCGTGCACTCCGAACGCATCGTGCTCGCCGTGTATGCGCGACACATGAGCGATGCGGGCTGGGAAAGCTGAACCCGGCGCTGTCCGTCGGCGGCTTGGGCTCCCTCAGGCCCTGACCGGAGAAAACCCCGCCGCCAGTGCCGCTCGCAGCCACTCGACAAAGGCCGTGACCGCGCGCGGCACGTGCGAGGCGTAGGGCCTGATCGCGTAGAGCTGGTCGCCGAAGGCACCCACCGGCCGCCATGCCGGCAACACCTCGACCAGCTTGCCCGACTGCAGCACGGCCTGCGCGCTGAAATCGGGCATGAGCGCGATGCCCAGGCCCGTGAGCGCGGCATCGCGCAGCGCCTCGCTGTTGTTGGCCGCCAGCGGGCCCGACACCGGCACCGTGATGCGCTGCTGCCCCGCGGCGCCCCGCACCGCCTCGAAATGCCAGGCCGGCGTGTCCTGCACGCGCGGGTAGTGCAGGCAGTCGTGCCCGGCGAGGTCCTGCGGGGTGGTGGGCGTGCCGCGGCGGCGCAGGTACGCACGGCTCGCGACCAGCACCGAGCGTGTGGCGCACAGGGTCCACGCGACGTGCGTGTCGGGCGGCGCGGCCGTGTGCCGGATCGCAAGGTCGAAGCCTTCCATCGCCAGCGAGCTCAGCCGGTCCGACAGATCGAGCTCGAGTCGTACCTCCGGATGCGCCCGCAGGAATTCCGCGAGCCGCGGCACCAGTTGCTGCCGCGCGAAGGCCACCGGCGCGGTCACGCGCAGCAGCCCGGTCGGCACGCCCGCGAGATCGCGCACGCCTGCGAAGCTGTGCGCGATGCGCTCGAACGGGTCGCGCATGTCGTCCACCAGCCGCTGCCCCGCCTCGGTGAGCCGCACGCTGCGCGTGGTGCGCTGCACCAGCGGCACGCCGGCGGCCCGCTCGAGTTCGGCCACGCGCTGGCTCATCGCCGCCTTGCTCACGCCCAGGCGCTGCGCCGCCGCGGTGTAGCTGCCCTGCTGTGCGAGCACGGTGAGCCAGTGCAGATGCATCCACAGCGCCTCGATCTTTTGGTTTTCCATCCATCGATTGTTCACCAATGCGAACAATCAATTCAGCTTTCGTGCCTTGGCAGCGCGGGGCGTGCTGCCTAGACTGCATGCACCTCCAACATCACCACGCCTGCGCGAGACACCTCCAATGCAAATCACCAAGACACCGATCGATCACTTCATCAACGGCCGCATGGTCGCCAACACCTCCGGCCGCACGCAGGACGTGACCAACCCCGCCACCGGCATGGTGACGGGCGCCGCAGGGCTGGCGAGCGTCGAAGAGGTGGGCGCCGCCGTCGCGGCTGCGCAAGCGGCCTTTCCGGCCTGGGCCGACACGCCGCCGATCCGCCGCGCCCGCGTGATGTTCAAGTTCCTGCAGCTGCTCAACGAGCACAAGGACGAGCTGGCCCACCTGATCACCGCCGAGCACGGCAAGGTCTTCACCGACGCGCAGGGCGAAGTCTCGCGCGGCATCGACATCGTGGAGTTCGCCTGCGGCATTCCGCAGCTGCTCAAGGGCGACTTCACCGACCAGGTGAGGACCGGCATCGACAACTGGACGCTGCGCCAGCCGCTGGGCGTGGTGGCCGGCATCACGCCATTCAACTTTCCGGTGATGGTGCCGATGTGGATGTTCCCGGTGGCGATCGCCGCGGGCAACACCTTCGTGCTCAAGCCGAGCCCGACCGACCCGAGCGCCTCGCTGCGCATGGCCGAACTGCTCAAGGAAGCCGGCCTGCCCGACGGCGTGTTCAACGTGGTGCAGGGCGACAAGGTCGCGGTCGATGCGCTGCTCGAACATCCGGACGTCAAGGCGATCAGCTTCGTCGGCTCGACACCGATCGCGAACTACATCTACGAAACCGGCGCTCGCCACGGCAAGCGCGTGCAGGCCCTCGGCGGCGCGAAGAACCACATGGTCGTCATGCCCGACGCGGACATCGACCAGGCGGTCGACGCGCTGATCGGCGCCGGTTACGGTTCGGCCGGTGAGCGCTGCATGGCGATCAGCGTCGCGGTGCTGGTGGGCGACGTGGCGGACCGGCTGCTGCCCAAGCTGCTCGAACGCACGAAGACGCTCAAGGTGCTCGACGGCGCGAACCTCGACGCCGAGATGGGCCCGATCGTCACGAAGGCGGCCCACGAGCGCATCACCGGCTACATCGCGCTCGGCGAGAAGGAAGGCGCGACGCTGCTGGCCGACGGCCGCATCTTCGACGCGAAGACCGCGGGCGCGGGTTGCGACGAAGGTTTCTGGATGGGCGGCACGCTGTTCGACCACGTCACGCCCGACATGCGCATCTACAAGGAAGAGATCTTCGGCCCGGTGCTGTCGTGCGTGCGCGTGCCCGACCTGAAGGAGGCGGTGGACCTGATCAACGCCCACGAGTTCGGCAACGGCGTGTCGTGCTTCACGCGTGACGGCAACGTGGCGCGCGAGTTCTCGCGGCGCATCCAGGTGGGCATGGTCGGCATCAACGTGCCGATCCCGGTGCCGATGGCGTGGCACGGTTTCGGCGGCTGGAAGCGCTCGCTGTTCGGCGACATGCACGCGTATGGCGAGGAAGGCGTGCGCTTCTATACGAAGCAGAAGTCGATCATGCAGCGCTGGCCGGAGAGCATCGGCAAGGGTGCCGAGTTCGTGATGCCTACGGCAAAGTAATTCGACTGTCTCCATGAAAAACGCCGCGGGCCTTTGTTGGTCCGCGGCGTTTGCTTTTTGTCGTTCCACGCGATCAACCACCGGCGGGTCCAAGGCTCAGGCTGGTGGGGTGCAGTGCGCAGTGAGGTTAAGGGGGAGGCCGCAGGCCGGAGGACACGAACGAAGCAGTGCACCCCGCCGGCCTGAGCCTCGTCCCGATCAAACAGAGTTCAAGCGCCCGTCACATGAACGCCCGGCCGCAGCCCCGCGTTCCACTTCCCCCCGATGGCCCGTTCGATCTGCGCGGCCAGTTGCAGCAGGAGACCATCGTTGGCCTGGCGCGCCTGCGCCTGGATGCCCAGCGGCAGGCCGTTCTCCTGCGCCGCCAGCGGCAGCGAGATGCCGGGCATGCCGCACAGGTTGGCGAGCGGGGTGTACGCGAAGTTCTTCCAGAGATGGCCGAACCAGTCGTGGACGGAGGGGTTGTCGCTCACGGTGAGGTACTCGGTGGTGCCCACCTTTGGCGTGGGCAGCGCCGTGATCGGCGTGAGGATGATGTCCCAGTCCTCGAAAAAGTGGCCGAAGGCGCGCGAGGTGGTGTTGAACACCGCCTGCATCTTCGAGCGCTCGCCATAGGTGGTGTCGAGGCCCGCTTCCCAGATCTTGATGTTGATCGGCTCCAGCAGATCGGCCGGCGGGCGGGCGTGGCCGAGACGCGCGATCTGGCCGGCGATGACCTGCGCGAAGTTGCTGATGTAGCAGGTCGTCTGCGCGGCGAAGGCGGTCTGGAAGTCGACCTTCGGCAGCGCCCATTCGACGTGGTGTCCCAGCCCTTCGAGAAAGCGGCCGACGCGCTCGAGCTCGGCCACGAAATGCGGCACCGCGCGGTAGTCGCCCCATTCGTGCGACAGCGCGATGCGCAGGCGCCCCGGGTCCTTCTTGACGAGTTCGCTGTAGGGCTCGGCCGGCGACCAGAAGGGCATGAACTCGCCCGGCGCGCCGCCGCGGCAGTGGTCGACGAAGGCCGCGGTGTCGCGCACCGTGCGGCTGTGGCAGCCCTGGATCGACACCAGGCCCGAAAGGTCCGACAGGTTCGGCGCCAGCGAGAACACGCCGCGCGAGACTTTCAGCCCGATGTTGCCGTTGGCGCCGGCCGGGATGCGGATCGAGCCGCCGCCGTCGGTGGCGTGCGACATCGGCAGCACGCCCGCGGCCACGATGGCGCCGGTGCCGGCCGACGAGCCATAGGTGGTGAAGGCCGTGTCCCAGGGATTGCGCGTGACGTGGAGCGTGTTCTCCGCCGAGCTGCACACGCCGAATTCTGGCGTGGTGGTGCGGCCCATGATGTTCAGGCCCGCCTGGCGGATCTTGCCGGTGAGGAAGCTGTCTTCGGCCGGGCGGTGGCCCTGCATCAGCAGCGAGCCGAATTCCTGCAGACGGCCCTTGAGCGTGGGCCCCAGGTCCTTCATGAGGTAGGGCACGCCGGCGAAGGCTCCGCCGGTGTTCGTACCGTTGCCCACCGGGTCGGCCACGGCGTCGTCGAACACCTCGACCACCGCATCGAGCGGGCCGTTGACCTTGTCGATGGCCGCCCTCGCCTGCGCCGCCATTTCGGCCGGGCTCACATCGCCCTTGCGCACCCGTTCGGCCAGGGCGACCGCGTCGTGGTCCGCCCATTCAGGCCAGCTCATTGCCAACGTCATTTTCAGTTTTCCGTTTCTTTTGCAGGGATCGAAGCGCCTCATGCGCATGCTGTGAATCGTTGCAAGTATCTGGCCACTCGCACGCCGGCGCTCGGCGTCAGCCCCGCGCCAGCATTTGCCGCCTAAACTGCAAAGCCCGAGGCCTGGACACACCGGCCCGGGCCTTTGCCTGTTCAGTCTGGAGACAACGCGTTGAGCGACACCACATTCGACTACATCGTCATCGGCGGCGGCACGGCCGGCGCCTTGATGTGCAACCGCCTCACCCGCGATTCGCAGAAGCGCACGCTCCTGATCGAAGCCGGTCGCAAGGACGACTACCACTGGATCCACATTCCGGTGGGCTACCTCTACTGCATCGGCAACCCGCGCACCGACTGGCTCTACAACACCGAGCCCGATGCCGGCCTGAACGGCCGCACGCTGCGCTATCCGCGCGGCAAGACGCTCGGCGGCAGCTCCAGCATCAACGGGATGATCTACATGCGCGGCCAGTCGCGCGACTACGACCAGTGGGCGCAACTCACCGGCGACGATGCCTGGCGCTGGGACAACGTGCTGCCGGCCTTCAAGCAGCACGAGGATTTCTACCTGGGCGCCGACGACCTGCACGGTGCCGGCGGCGAGTGGCGCGTCGAGAAGCAGCGCCTGCGCTGGGACATCCTCGACGCCTTCGCCGACGCGGCGGTGCAAGCCGGCGTGCCGCACACCACCGACTTCAACCGCGGAAGCAACGAAGGCGTGGGCTACTTCCAGGTCAACCAGAAGAACGGCTGGCGCTGGAACACGGCCAAGGCGTTCCTGCGGCCGACCTGCTATGGCCGGCCGAACTTCGAGATGTGGGTCAACGCGCACGTGACCCGGCTCATCGTCGAGACCCAGGCCGACGGCACGAAGCGCTGCACCGGCGTGCAGGTGTGGGATGGCCACGAAATGGTGACGGCGCATGCCGCACGCGAGGTGGTGCTGTGCGGCGGCGCCGTCGGCTCGCCGCAGATCCTGCAGCTCTCGGGCATCGGGCCGGCGGAGCTGTCGCGCCAGCACGGCATCGATGTCGTGGCCGACCTGCCGGGCGTCGGCGCCAACCTGCAGGACCATCTGCAGATCCGCGCGGTCTACAAGATCGACGGCGCGCCGACGCTCAACGTCCTGGCCTCGTCGATGCTGGGCAAGGCGAAGATCGGCCTCGAGTACGTGATGAAGCGCAGCGGCCCGATGAGCATGGCGCCTTCGCAGCTCGGGGCCTTCACGCGCAGTTCGCCGGACTACCAGTGGCCGAACCTCGAGTACCACGTGCAGCCGCTGTCGCTCGACGCCTTCGGCGAACCGCTTCACAGCTTTCCGGCCTTCACCGCGAGCGTGTGCAACCTCAACCCGACCAGCCGCGGCACCGTGCGCATCAAGAGCCCGCGCTACCAGGATGCGCCGGCCATCGCGCCGAACTACCTGAGCACCGACGAAGACCGCAAGGTCGCCGCCGATTCGCTGCGCGTGACGCGCCGCATCGCGTCGCAGCCGGCACTCGCGAAATACCGGCCCGAGGAGTGGAAGCCCGGCGTCCAGTACCAGACCGATGAAGAACTCGCCCGGCTCGCGGGGGACATCGCCACCACCATCTTCCATCCGGTCGGCACCGCAAAGATGGGTGCAGACAACGATCCGACCGCGGTGCTCGATTCGCGCTTCAGGGTGCGCGGGATCCAGGGTCTGCGCGTGGTCGATGCCAGTGCGATGCCGACCATCACGAGCGGTAACACCAACAGCCCCACGCTGATGATGGCGGAGAAGGCCGTCGCCTGGGTGCGCGAAGACGCGCGGGAACAAGTGGCCTAGCGCAAGCGGCCGACGTAGCGCTCCTTCAGCGTCGCGCCGACCAGCGGCAGGTTGCTTCTTTCGGCAGCCGTGGCGTGCAACCGGGCTGCGGCCACCATCGGCGCCATCGCGAACTCCAGCCGCGAGGCGATCGCATGGAGATCGAGGTCATTGGTTTCGGCGGCATGCGCCCGCGCGAAACGCACCATCTCGGTGGCGTATTCCGCGTTGGACGCCATCCACTCGGTGTCCGTCACGCGACCCGTCTTGCGGCGCAATGCCACGTGCAGGCGTGCGGCGATGGCGATGCGTTCGCTTTCGTTCATCTCAGCCTCCAAGACGTTCGCGGTGCTGCCCGAGGTCGAGGCCGATGGCCTCGTCTTCCTCGCTCACCCGCAACCCCACCAGCACATGCACCACCAGCAGCACGAGTCCCGTGCCCACCGCGCTGTACGCGACGACGGCGCCCACGGCCAGCGCCTGCACGCCCACATGACCCGTCACGCCCGCGATGCGCTCGTCGGCGAACACGCCGGTGAGCAGCGAACCGACGATGCCGCCGATCCCGTGCACACCGAACACATCGAGCGAGTCGTCGGCGCCCAGCTTGCGTTTGAGCGCCGTGGCGCCCCAGTAGCAGGAAAGCCCCGCGATCGCGCCGATGAAAGCCGCCGATCCCGGGGTCACGAAACCCGCCGCCGGCGTGACCGCCACGAGCCCCGCGACCACGCCCGAACACAGCCCCAGCAGCGAGGGTCTGCGGCGCGTGGACCACTCCCCCGCCATCCAGCTCAGCGCACCGCAGGCAGCGGCGATGTGCGTGGCCATCATCGCGAGGCCGGCGCGCCCATCGGCGGCCACCGCGGACCCGGCATTGAAGCCGAACCAGCCCACCCACAGCAGTCCGGCCCCCGTCATCGTCATCGCCAGGCTGTAGGGCTCGAACGATTCGCGGCCGTAGCCGCGGCGCGGTCCGACCGAGTAGGCGCAGATCAGCCCGGCAACGCCCGCGTTCACGTGCACCACCGAGCCGCCCGCGAAGTCGAGCGCACCCATCTGCGCGAGCCAGCCGCCCGGCTCCCACACCCAGTGCGCGATCGGTGCGTAGACCACCAGACTCCAGAGGGCCGCGAACCAGAGCACCGCCGAGAAGCGCATGCGCTCCACGAAAGCACCGACGACGAGCGCCGCGGTGACGATCGCGAAGGTGAGCTGGAACATCGCATAGACCGACTCGGGCACGTTCGGCGCCACATGGCTGACCGCCACCTGGCCGGCTGCCTTCAAATACGCGAAGCCGGAGAACCAGGCCCGGTCCCAGCCGCCGATCCATTTCGATCCGGCCGTGAACGCCAGCGAGTACCCTGCGACGAACCAGACCAGCGAGACGATGGCGGCCACGCCGACCACCGCGGCCATGGTGTTGAGCACGCTCTTGCGGCGCACCATGCCCGCATAGAAGAGTGCCACGCCGGGCAGCGTCATCAGCAGGACGAGCGCGGTCGCGGTCATCATCCAGGCGGTGTCGGCGCCGTTCAGCAGGGCTTGAGGGACCAGGAACATTGGAAAGACATGAGGCAGTCGAGTCCAGAACACCTGTGCACGACCCGTGCCATCTATTAACGTTCGGTCACAAATCGGCCGCAAATCGGGCGGGTTAGCCCTGATGCACTCGGACGGTGCACAGACTTAAAGTCTCGCCACTCGCAAGCAGGCACAGCCTGCTGCCGAGGGTCCGAGGAGACAACCTTTCCGACCAACAACGACATTCACAAGGCATCCGATCGAGGTGCCGGTTTTCTTCACAAAGCGCCGCTGGTCGGCGCTTTTTTTTTGCCTGAGACAATCCCGCGCATGGAAATGCTGGTGTTGACGGGCGCTTCGCTGCTCGCGGGGTTCGTGGATTCGATCGTGGGTGGCGGCGGGCTGATCCTGGTGCCGGCGCTTTTCGCCGTGTTCCCCGGCGCACCGCCCGCCACGCTGCTGGGCACCAACAAGAGCGCCTCGATCTGGGGCACGGCCGCCTCCGCGGCCCAGTTCAGCCAGCGCGTGACGATCCGCTGGGGTGCACTGTGGCCCGCCGCCCTCCTTGGCTTCGCCGGCGCAATGGCCGGCGCCTGGGCGGTGACGGTGTTTCCGGGCGACTTCCTGCGCAAGGCGCTGCCGCTCATCCTCGTGGCGGTACTGATCTACACGGTCATGCGAAAGGACATGGGGCGCCACCACGCGCCGCGCTTCACCGGACGCGCCGAAACCCTGGCCGCCTGCGCGATCGGCCTGCTGATCGGCTGCTACGACGGTTTCTTCGGTCCGGGCACCGGCAGCTTCCTGGTGTTCCTGTTCGTTCGCTGGATGGGCTATGACTTCCTCAACGCATCGGCCTCGGCCAAGCTCATCAACGTGATGACGAACGGCGCAGCGCTGATCCTCCTGGCCGCCAAAGGTCACGTCTGGTGGCGCTACGGGCTGGTGATGGCGGTCGCCAACGTGGCGGGCAGTGTGATCGGCACCCGCGTCGCGCTCAAGCATGGCGCGGGCTTCGTGCGCGGGGTGTTCATCGTCGTGGTGAGCGCGCTGATCCTGAAGACGGCGTACGACGCGTTCCTGCGCTAGACCGGGCGGCTTGCGGCCGACCGTATCCTTCGATGTGGGGACGCGCTGACGCGCCATGCCTTCCAGACTGGTGTTCCCTCACACCAAGCCAAGGAAGCCATCATGCCCATCGATCTCGATCAACCGCTCGCCTGGAAAGCCGCCGACGTCGACGAGCGCAAGCTGCTGCAGCGGCTGCAAGGCAACATCCTCAAGGGTCACGGCCGCGAGAACACGGCCAACATCTTCTTCACGTTCGGAACCGACGTGGCCGCCTCCAAGCGATTGCTGCGCGAGCTGGGCAATTTCCACGTCACCAGCGCCTGGCGCCAACTGCTCGACGCGGAGGCCTTCAAGGCCAGCGGCAGGCACGAGGGCGGCGGCGCCTTCGTGCACGTGGCGCTGTCGTTCGCCGGTTACCAGGCGCTCGGTCTCGCTGCCGTGGCACCCGGCACCGCGGGCGACGACTTTCGCCGCGGCATGACCTCGCAGGGCAGCCGCGATGCGCTCGGCGATGGCCCCCTGACCGAGTGGGAGGCGCAGTTTCGCAAGCCGGTGCACGGCATGCTGCTCGCGGCCGACGAGTCCGTCGGCCAGACCGCCGCACTCGCCGCCACCCTGAAGCAGCTGCTCGAGGACGCCGGCGGCAAGATCGTGCTCGTGCAGCATGGCGCGGCGCTGAAGAACGCGCGAGGCGACGGCATCGAGAACTTCGGCTACGTCGACGGTCGCAGCCAGCCGCTGATGCTCCAGGAAGACATCGATCACGAGAGCCAGACTGCCGGCTCGTCGCAATGGAACCCGGCCTTTCCGCTGAAGTTGGCACTGGTCGAAGATCCTGCCGTGCCCGGTCAGGCCGCCTTCGGCAGCTTCTTCATCTTCCGCAAGCTCGAACAGGACGTGCGGGGCTTCAAGACGCGCGAGCAGGTCATGGCCGACGCGCTCTCGCTGACCGGGGACGCGCGCGAACTCGCCGGCGCCATGCTGGTGGGTCGCTTCGAGGACGGCACGCCCGTCACCACCTCGAAGACCGCCCGCGCTGCCGACCCGCCGAACGACTTCAGCTACACCGGCGACGCCGGCACGCGCTGCCCGTTCCACGGCCACATCCGCAAGACGAACCCGCGCGGCAGCGGCGGGTTCGAGGCAGAAGCCGACGAGCGCATGCACCTGATGGCGCGCCGCGGCATTCCGTACGAAGACGTGAAGCGGCAGATCCATCCTTCGGAGCTGCCGGAGTCCGGCGACATGGCGGAGTTCACGAGCAAGGTCAAGCCGCTGCTGCCGACCGGCGGTGTCGGCCTGCTCTTCATGGCCTACAACCACGACATCGCCCAGCAATTCCGGTTCACCCAGGAAAGCTGGGCCAACCAGACGCAGTTCCCGCGCAACGGCCCGCACGGCATCGACCCGGTGATCGGTCAGGGGCCGCGGGTCGATCGAGAACAGAAGATGCCCAAAGCCTGGGACGGCGCGAGCGGCACGATCGACAGCGTGTCGTTCGGCGGCTTCGTGAAGATGCGCGGCGGCGAGTACTTCTTCTCGCCGAGCATCCCGTTCCTGAAGAACCCGTGAAGGAATTCCCGCTCAGGGCGCCGGTGCCTGCGCTGGCGCCGCGTTGGGCCAGGCCACCTCGCTCGCGACCAGCGGCTTGCCGATCGGCGCGGTGGCCTTGCCGGTCTTGATGGCCAGCATGTCCGCTTCGCTGGGGTACTGGTTCAATAGCCAGTAGTCGAACACGCGGCGGCCGATGGGCGCGGCAGCGCCCGCGCCCCAACCGGCGTTCTCGACGATCACCGCCAGCGCGATCTTCGGGTCGTTGGCCGGCGCGAACGCCATGAACAGCGCGTGGTCGCGCTGATGCTCTTCGAGGGCGCGCGAGTTGTACTTGGTTCCCTGCGCCTGCGTCACGGCCTGGGCGGTGCCGGTCTTGCCGGCGGCGGCGTAACCGGCGCCGGCGAACACGCCTCGCGCCGTGCCCGCGCTGACCACGCTCTGCAAGCCTTCGCGGATCACCGCGATGTTGGCGGGCGAGTAGCCGAGGTTGTCGGCCGGCGGCTGCACGACGGGCGTGGTCTTGCCGGTGACGGTATCGCGCGTCGCCAGCACGACGTGCGGCTTGTGCTTGAGGCCGCCGTCGGCCACGATGGCCGTCGCCTGCGCGAGTTGCAGCATCGTGAAGCTGTTGTAGCCCTGCCCGATGCCCAGCGAAATGGTCTCGCCGGCATACCACTTCTTGGCCTCGGGCCGCTTGTAGGCGTTGCGCTTCCACTCCTGGCTCGGCAAGACGCCGCGCACCTCGCCGCCGATGTCGATGCCGGTGATCTGGCCGAAACCGAGCGGCTTCATCTCGTCGTGGATCAGGTCGACGCCCATCTCGTTGGCGAGCGAATAGAAGTAGATGTTGCTCGACAGCTGGATCGCGCGGCGCATGTCGACGCCGCCGATGTTGCCCTCGGGGCTGCCGAAGCGGTGGCCCGCGAAGTTGTAGTAGCCCGGGTCGTTCACCACCACGCTCGGCGCGCGCTTGCCGCTGTGCAGCGCGGCCAGCGCCATGAAGGGCTTGTAGGTGGAGCCGGGCGGGTACGTGCCGCGCAGCGCACGGTTGAGCAGCGGCTTGTCGATCGACTCGCTGAGCTCCTTCCAGCTCTCGCTGTCGATGCCTTCGACGAAGAGGTTCGGGTCGAAGGTCGGCTTGCTCACGAAGGCCAGCACCTCGCCGGTCTTCGGATCGATGGCGACCAGCGCGCCGCGCCGCTCGCCGAACATGTCTTC
>JBGMOF010000049.1:0-30425 GCA_041424275.1 Variovorax sp. | reverse complement strand
TCGAGATCTGCGTGGCGTAGAAGCCGAACAGGAAGAAGTCGAACATCTCCATGAAATTGCCGCCCGTCACGCGCAGGACGGTGGCAAATTTCGAGGAGGAGGCGGTGGTGGTCGTCCCTGGGGTCATCGCGGTGCGTCTCTCGGTGGCCTGATCGCCAGGGAGACTAGGTCCGCCGACCCGACCGGAGCCTGACTTTCGAGGTCAGGTCTTGTACTTGACCGAGCAGCCGTATGCCTTGGTCGTGGCCGCCGAAATCGGCTTGCCGCCGAAGGCTTCGCCCAGTGCCTGGTTCACGTAGTTGGTCGCGGTCTTGATGTCGGCAGGCCGCGCAGAGGCGATGCTGTCGATGCCGCCCGCGTACACCAGCGTGCCCTTGGGATCGATGATGAAGATGTGCGGCGTGGTGCGCGCGCCGTAGGCCTGGCCGATCACGCCGTCTTCGTCCATGAGGGTGGCGCTGGGCGCGGCGCCCTGTTCCTTCATCCACGCGTCGAGCGCGGCGGGCTTCAGGTAGTCGCTGGCCTCGCGCTCGGTGGAGTTGATGGCCAGCCACACCACGCCCTGCCCGGTGGCGGCCTTCTGCGTGGCGGGCATGTTGCCGCTGCCGTAGTGCTTCTTCACGAAGGGACAGCCGGGGTTGGTCCATTCCAGGACCACGAACTTGCCCGCGAAATCGGAGAGCTTGTGCTGTTGGCCGCGCGTGTCGACGGCGATGAAGTCGGGCGCCGGCTGGCCGACGGCCGGCGCGGCGATGGCGTTGGCGCCCATCAGGAAGGTGGCACCAAGCGCCACCGCCGCCGCCATGACGGCCCGGCGCGAGGCGCGGTCGAGGGCCGCGCGGGCGCTGCGGGCCGCACGGAGGGAACGGGATGCGGACGATTGCAATGAAGGCATGGTCTGCGAAGGCTCCACAAAAATGACAAAAAAATCAACGGTGGCCGCAGCTTAGAGCGCTTTTCTCAGCCGGGTGTGACAACCCGTGCGGCGCCGAGGATTAGCCACCTGTCACAGCGAGGCGATCGCGGCCCGCACCTCGTTCTTGCCGAGGATTTCCGTCAGCACCACCGGCGCCTTGCCGGGTGCCTGCAGCACGTAGACCGGCACGCCGTTGCGCCCGAGCGCCGCCAGCGCGGCGGTGATGGCCGGGTCGCGGCGCGTCCAGTCGGCGCGAAGCATCGCGACCTGCTTGCCGTCGAAATCGGCCAGCACCTCCTTGTCTTCGAGCGTGCTCTTGTTGTACTGGCAGGTGACGCACCAGGCGGCCGTGAAGTCGATGAACACCGGCCGGCCCGATGCCACCAGCTCGGTCGCCCGTTCGCTCGACCAGCGCTCCCAGCGGGCGTTGCCAGCGCCGGCCACGGTGGCGGGCTCGACCGTCTGGACCACGTTGCGGCCGATCGTGCCTGCCACGCCGACGGTGACGGCGATCAGAAGCGCCGCGACGACGCGCCGGGACTGGCCCTTCAGCGTGAACGACCAGACCACCGCCGCCAGACAGACGAGCAGCGCGAGCAACGCGCCGGCGCCGTCGATGCCGCTTTGCTGGCCCAGCACCCAGACCAGCCAGGCCACGGTGGCGAACATCGGGAAGGCCAGCAGGCGGCGCAGCGTCTCCATCCAGGGTCCCGGCTTGGGCAGCAGCAGCGCAATGGCCGGCACGAAGCCCGCTACCAGGTACGGCAGCGCCATGCCGAAGCCCAGCGCCGCGAAAAGCAGCAGCGCCTGCGTGCCGGGCAATCCGACGGCGTAGCCCATGGATGCGCCCATGAAAGGCGCCGTGCAGGGCGACGCGATCACCACCGCCAGCACGCCCGACAGGAAATCGTTCGCCACCGGATGCTTGGCCTCCGCCGTGCACAGCGCTTGCGGCGCCATGCGCTTGAACTCGAACATGCCGGCCAGGTTGAGGCCGATCAGGGTGAACAGCGCCGCCAGCACCGCCACCACGGCCGGCGATTGCAGCTGGAAGCCCCAGCCCAGTCCGGCGCCGGCCGCACGCAGCGCCAGCATCACGCCGCCGAGCGCGAGGAACGACAGCATCACGCCGCCGGTGTAGGCGAGGCCAGCACGCCGGTGCGTGCCGTGATCGCCGGCCTGGCGCGCGAACGCCAGCACCTTGATCGCCAGGATCGGGAACACGCAGGGCATCAGGTTGAGCAGCAGGCCGCCCAGGAACGCGCCCAGCAGCGCCATGAGAAAGGTGGTGGACGAGCCCGAAGGCATCGCCGGCGCTGCGGCCGCCTTGGCGGCATCCGCCGCGAGCACGTTCGCGAGGGCCGGGGACAGCGTCGCCCGCGGCGCGACCGGCGGCCACGGGCCTTGCACCGGAGCTTCGACGCGCCAGGCGAACGGCTGGTCGGCGGTACGGTCACCCTCGGCCAGCGCGACGACCAGTGCCATCCTGTCGGGGCTCTCGGAGCGTTGCTCGGCAAGCGGCAGCGTCGCAGTCCAGGTGCCGCCGTCCCAGCGCTGCGTCCAGTCCTTGCCCTCGACAGCTGCGTTGTGGATCACCTCGCCGGTTTCGGGGAAGAACGCGAGCTTCCTGTTCTGTGCCGCGGCGGGCAGCCCGGCCAGCGTCACGTCGATGGTCTGCCCGCGCACCGCGACGGCACCGGGGCTCGCCAGCGCGGCCGGCTGGGCGGCGAAAGCGGCGTCGAAGTCGGCCTTGTGCAGCGCGGTCGAGCCCTGCACCGGCAGCTTGAGCGAGAAGTTGCCCTCTTCGGGGATGCATTCCTTGCGGCACACCAGCCAGGTGGCGTGCAGCTTGATTTCCACTTCGGGGTTGCCCGTCAACGCAGCGGCGGGCTTGAAATCCGGCGCCACCGTGAGCGGGATCGGCAACAACACCGTGCCCTCGTATCCGTAGTTGGCGAGCGTGCCGACCGGGATCTTCTGCGGCACCGGCCAGGCGATGTCGCCGGCCGTGACGCCGGCCGGCAGCGTCAGCGCCAGCTCGGTCGGCAGGCCGGAGTCGCCGGCGTTCTTCCAGTAGGTGTGCCATTCAGGCTGGTGCGCGATCTGCAAGCCGACCCACACAGGTGCACCCGGTGCGACCCCGTCCGGGGCCTGCGCGACGAGCTCGGCGCGTACGTGCGGCGTGGTGACCACCGCACCCGTCTTCGAAGCCAGTTGGGCTGCAGCCGGCATGCAGGCTGCGAATGCGGCGATCAGGACCGTGGCGAAGGGGAGGCGAAAGGAGAGCATGCGATCAGTCGGAGCGTGCAGCACGCTTGCAAGTTCCGGGCGCTGGCGCGAGCCGGCCACGATTCGGGTCTTCGGTCATCCGGCGATGGTAGCGGCGCCGGATGACCGGGGCCTGCCCACGCCCGAAAGCGCCCGCAGCCGACAACCTTCGCGCCGCCGGCGCCCCATGCTCCCTGCAAAAGGAGATCTCCCGCATGAACCGACCCCTCTTGACCGTGCTCGCCGCTGCTGCCGTCCTGGCAGGCTGCACGGAAACCGCCCGTCTGCCCGCCGAGGCCACCATCGGCCCGTCCCCCCAGCTCGCCGCGCCCGACCAGCGATTGATCCCTACCGTCAAGATCGCACCCGCTGTCGGCTGGACCGATTCTGCCGGCCCCACGCCGGCCAGCGGCCTTGCCGTGACGGCGCTCGCGCGCGGCCTCGACCACCCGCGCTGGGTCTACACGTTGCCCAACGGCGACGTGCTCGTGGCAGAGAGCAACAAGCCGCCCAAGCCCAAGGAGCCCAAGGACGGCGGCGATGGCCTGGTGGCCCAGATCCGCAACAAGGTGATGGGCATGGTGATGGCGCGTGCCGGTGCCGGTGTGCCGAGCGCGAACCGGATCACGCTGCTGCGCGACGCGAACGGGGACGGCGTGGCAGAACTCAAGCAGGTGTTCATGCAGAACCTCACTTCGCCTTTCGGCATGGTGCTGGTGGGCAACGAGCTCTTCATCGCCAACGCCGATGCGCTGGTCAAGGTGCCGTACACCGAGGGGCAGACCAGCATCGCGGCCACGCCCACGGTCGTGACCGACCTGCCGGCCGGCATCAACCACCACTGGACCAAGAACGTCATCGCGAACCGCGAGGGCACCAGGCTGTACGTGACGGTCGGCTCCAACAGCAACATCGGCGAGAACGGCATGGCCGCGGAAGAAGGTCGTGCCGCCATCTGGGAAGTCGACGTGAAGTCCGGCGCCAAGCGCCTCTTTGCGAGCGGGCTGCGCAACCCGAACGGCCTCGGCTTCGACCCCGACACGCAAGTGCTGTGGACCGTGGTGAACGAGCGTGACGAGATCGGCAGCGACCTCGTGCCCGACTACCTCACCTCGGTCAAGGACGGCGCGTTCTACGGCTGGCCCTGGAGCTACTACGGCGGTCACGTCGATGCCCGCGTCAACCCGCAGCGCCCGGACATGGTCGCCAAGGCGATCCCGCCGGACTACGCACTCGGCTCGCACGTGGCGCCGCTCGGCATGGCCTTTTCCAACGCGCGCGGCATGCCGCCGGAGCTGGCCAGCGGCGTTTTCATCGGCGAGCATGGCTCGTGGAACCGCAAGCCGATGTCGGGCTACAAGGTGGTGTTCGTGCCCTTCATCGGCGGTCGCCCGAGCGGGCCGCCGGTCGACGTACTCACCGGCTTCGTGAACGCCGACGAAAAGGCGCAGGGCCGGCCGGTCGGCGTCGCGCTCGACAAGTCCGGCGCATTGCTGGTCGCCGACGACGTCGGCAACGCGGTCTGGCGCTTCACGAAGGCGCGCTGACCAGAGCTCGCGGGGTCGATCAGAAACCCGCGAGCACCACCTTGCCCTGCGCCTTGCCGCTTTCGAGCAGCGCATGGGCGCGGCGCAGATTGGCAGCGTTGATCGCTCCGAAGCTGGTGTTGGCCGTCGTGCGCACCTTGCCGCTGTCGACCAGCGCCGCCACCTCGGCGAGCAGCTTGCCCTGCTCGGCCATGTCGGGCGTCTCGAAGCGTGAGCGCGTGAACATCAGCTCCCAGTGCAGTGACAGGCACTTGGTCTTCAGCGGCATCACATCCAGCGTGGGCATGTCGTCGATCACCCCGATCGCGCCCTGCGGCTTGAGCGACTCGATGATCTGCGCGTAGTGCTGCGAGGTCTGCGTCAGGCTCGCGACGTAGTCGACTTCACCCAGGCCCGCGGCTTTCAGTTCGGCCGCGAGCGGCTTCGAATGGTCGATCACGGCGTGGGCGCCGAGATCGAGGCACCACTGGCGCGTTTCCGCGCGCGAGGCGGTCGCGACCACCTTCAATTGCGTGAGCTGGCGTGCGAGCTGGATCAGGATCGAACCGACGCCCCCTGCGCCACCGACGATGAGCAGGGTCTGCCCCGCGCCGCCGCCCTTCGCCACGCCGAAGCGATCGAACAGCAGCTCCCAGGCGGTGATCGACGTGAGCGGCAACGCGGCGGCCTGCGCGTCGTCGAGGCTGGTCGGCGCCAGCGCGACGATGCGTTCGTCGACCGTGTGCAGTTCGCTGTTCGCGCCGGCGCGCGTGATCGACCCGGCGTAGTACACGCGATCGCCGACGCGGAAGTTCTTCACGTCGCTGCCGACCGCCTCCACCGTGCCGACGGCGTCCCAGCCCAGCACCTTGGCCTGGCCGGCGTCGGGTGCGGCGTTCTTTCGCACCTTGGTGTCGACAGGATTCACCGAAACGGCCTTCACGCGCACCAGCAGGTCGCGCGCGCCGGGCGTTGGCGCCGGCAACTCGATGTCCTGCAGCGAGGCGGCGTCGTCGATCGGAAGCGGGTTGTAGTAGCCGATGGCTTTCATGGGAAGGGTCCTTGGAAACAGTGGATGGCTGGACTGTAGGATGCCGATGCCGTCGGCATCACGGGCAGGCGCTTAAGCCCTTCAGGTGACCCGACCCACGATCCGATCGCGCGCGAAACTTGCGTGCAGAAAATTCCATGACCAAGCCACGATCCGCTACTTCTTCCACGCCGTTCCTGCGCGTTGCCGCCAGCGGTGTCCATGGGCTCGGCGCCTATGCCACGCGGCCCTTGCCGGCCGGCGCTTTCCTCGGCCTCTACGAAGGACGCCGCTACACGCCCGCACAGATCGCCGCCAAGAACTGGAACGACCAGCTGACCTATCTGTTCATGCTGTCGAACGACGAGACCATCGATGGCGCGAAAGGCGGCAACGCCACGCGGCACCTCAACCATTCGTGCGAGCCGAATTGCGAAGCGGTCGAGGAATACGACGATGCCGGCGAACTGGTGCTCAAGTTCCAGACGCTCGTGGCGGTCGAGGCCGGGGAGGAGCTTTTCATCGATTACGGCCTGACCGCCGACGACGGCTCCACGGCCGCCGACTACCCGTGCTACTGCGGCACCGAAAGCTGCCGCGGCACGATGCTGGCGCCGGTGGAGCAGGCCGAGTCAGGCGAGGCTGTCGGCCTGGCGCCTTGAGAACTGCACGCGCGCTGCCCGCGTGATCGCGACCACGCAGGGGTGCGTGATGCGGCGCTCGACCGAGATCGCAAAGAACTCCTCGAGCAGCTCCGACGCTCGACCCAGCACCTCGACGCCGTACTGCGCGCAGGTCTCGGCTTCCAGCACGGTCGGCGTCATGAACACGCCGCGCCCTTCGCCGCCGAAGGCCTTCAAGAGCGCGGCATCGTCGAACTCGCCGATGAGCCGCGGACGCAGCCCGTGCTCGGCGAGCCAGAGGTCGAGCCGCTGGCGTACGGCCGACGACGAGCCCTGGATCAGCATCGGCGCGCCGTCCAGGCACTGCGGAAACGCGCCTTCGAGGGAAGCCTTGAGCGCGGGCGACGCGAAAAAGCTCATGGCGGTCGCGCCCAGCGGGTGGTTGAAGGCCTTCACGCTGGTCTGCTTGCCCATGGCCTCGTCGGCGATCACCAGGTCGAGCCGCTGGACCGACAGCTGGCCGAGCAGGTCCCGGAAATTGCCTTCGTGGCAGATCAATCGCACCGGTTCCGGTATGCCCAGCGCCGGCTCCAGCAGCCGGTAGGCGATCGACTTCGGGACCGCGTCCGCGATGCCCACGCGAAAGTTCAGCGTGCGGCCGCTGTCGCCGTGCCGGCCGAGCGCGCTTTCGAGTTCGGCGCCGAGCGAGAAAATCTGGTCGGCATAACTCAGCGCGGTGCGGCCTTCTGGAGTGAGTTCGACCCCGCGCCCGCTCTTCTGGAACAGGTTGCAACCCAGGCGTTCCTCGAGCAGCTTGATTTGCCCGGAGAGTGTTTGCGGCGTGATGTGCAGCTGCTCGCTGGCGCGCACGATGCCGCCCGCCTTGGCAGCGGCCCAGAAATAGTGGAGATGTTTGAAGTTCATGGGGTCTCGTAGGAGAGCGACCCCTCATCGTACGTAAAAGCCGAAGAGAAGGGGGCAAAAAATCGACTTTTCCCGAATGCTTAGAACACTTAAGGTGGTCCGGTCACCTAAGGAGATTCCATGAACGACACCACCACTGTCTACGGCACCGCCCCTGCGGGCCTGCAGACCGCCACCCAACGCAACAGTGTGCTTCGCAACACCTACTGGTTGCTCGCCCTCTCGATGCTGCCCACCGTGCTCGGCGCGTGGATCGGGCTCGAAACCGGCATCGCGCGCGCCATGTCGCCCGGCATCGGCATGATCGTCTTCCTCGCGGGCGCCTTCGGCTTCATCTTCGCCATCGAGAAGACCAAGAACTCCGCCGCCGGCGTGCCGGTCCTGCTCGCGTTCACCTTCTTCATGGGCGTGATGCTCTCGCGCCTGTTGGGCAACGTGCTCGGCCTGGCCAACGGCGCCGGCCTGATCATGACTGCCTTCGCCGGCACGGGTGCGATCTTCTTCGGCATGGCGACGCTGTCGTCCGTCATCAAGCGCGACCTGTCCTCGATGGGCAAGTGGCTCTTCATCGGCGTGATCATGTTGCTGGTCGTGGGGATCGCGAACTTCTTCATCCAGTCGAGCGCGCTGATGATCACGCTGTCGGTGCTGGCCATCGGCATCTTCTCGGCCTTCATCCTGCATGACCTCAAGCGGGTTCAGGACGGCTACGAAACCAACTACATCAGCGCCACGCTCGGCGTGTACCTGAGCCTCTACAACATCTTCTCGTCGCTGCTGGCCCTGCTGGGCATCGGCGGAGGCCGCGAAGAATGACGATGAGCGCCCAAGAAACCCGCGCGGTCATCACGCTGTGCCTGATGGCCGCGTTCGTCGACGGCGACAAGCACGAACGCGAGCGCGAAGAAATCAAGCGCATCGCCGAGGGCCTGTCGAAGGACGACGCGCTGCATCTGCCGACGCTCTACCAGGACGTGCTGATGAAGCGCGTCTCGCTGGCCGACGTCACCACGCAACTCACCAGTGCCGAGTCGAAGCGCCTGGCCTATGAGATGGCGGTGTGCGTGTGCGACGCCGACGGCGCGCATTCCGATGCCGAACGTGCGTTCCTCGCGGACGCCCGCAGTTCGCTGGGGCTCGACGCCAAGGCCGCCGCGGAGTTCACCGAGCAGGCCCAGGCGCTGGCGACGGTGCCGATCGCTGCAGCCGGGCCGGCCGTCGACGAGGCCGACCTCGACCAGGCGATCCTCAACGCGGCCATCCTGAACGGCGCGCTGGAACTGCTGCCCGAGACGCTGTCGACCATGGCGATCATCCCGCTGCAGATGAAACTGGTCTATCGCGTCGGCAAGGCCTACGGCTTCGAGCTCGATTCCGGCCACGTGAAGGACTTCGTCGCCACGGTCGGCGTCGGCTTGACGTCGCAATACCTCGAGCAGGCCGGCCGAAAGCTGCTGGGCGGGCTGCTGGGCCGTGTCGGCGGCGGTTTGCTCGGCGGGCTGGGCAAGCAGGCGGTGAGTTCGGGCATGAGCTTCGCGACCACCTACGCGCTCGGCCATGTGGCCAAGCGCTATTACGCCGGCGGTCGCAAGCTCTCGACGCAGATGCTGAAAGATGCCTATGCCAACGTGATGCAGGAAGCCCAGGGCATGCAGACACGCTACCTCCCGCAAATGCAGGAGAAGGCGCGGACGATCGATGTGAAGCAGATCATGTCGATGGTGCGGCGCTAGAAAACGCGCACCCCGAACGCAAAAATGGCCACCCGGAGGTGGCCATTTTTTTGTCTGGAGCGGGATAAGAGACTCGAACTCTCGACCTCAACCTTGGCAAGGTTGCGCTCTACCAACTGAGCTAATCCCGCATGAAGCGGGTCGAATTATAGGGGGCAAATCGGCCGATTCTCAGCGCCCCCTCAGATCATTGGCGTGACGGCCCCGTCCATCGCGAGGATCGCACCCGTCACATAGCTGGCTTTGGGCGATGCGAGGAACACCACCGCGTTCGCGATTTCCTCGGGTGTCGCGATGCGGCCCAGCGGCAGCTTCGCGGTTGCGCGCTGGAGCGCCTCGTCGGTGTCGATGCCCTGCATGCCGGCATCGGCCTTCATGCCTTCCTGCAGGCGTGCCGTCAGGGTGAGGCCCGGGTTCACCGCGTTCACGCGCACGCCTTTGCCGGCGTACGCGGCGGCCATGCCAGCGCTCACGAGCATGAGCGCTGCGTTGGCGGCGCCGCCTGGCATGTGGATCGGGCTCGCGACCTTGCCGCCCATGCCGATCACGTTGACGATCGCTCCGCGTCCTCGCTCGCCCATGCGCTTGACCACCGGATCGATCATATGGATGTAGGTGAAGTACTTGGCCTGCATCGCCTCGTGCCAGACCATCGGCTCCAGTGCGTCGGGCGGCGTTCGTTTGGCGGCGCCGGCCGAGTTGACGAGCACCTCGACCGGCCCGAAGGCGATCTCTGCCGCGTCGAGTGCCTCTACAGCGTCGCCGGGGAGCCTGAGGTCGGCCGTGTAGACGGCGATCCGTGCGCCGGCCTTTTCGCCTTCTTGTGCGATCAATGTCTGTCGCGCGGCTTCCAGGTTGGCGCCGTCGCGCGAGAGGAGGCTCACGCGCGCGCCTTCGCGCAGGAAGCCCAGTGCGCAGGCCAGGCCGATGCCCTTGCTGCCGCCGGTGATGAGGACGTGCTGGTTGTCGAGTTGGAGGTTCATGCCGCGATTCAACCACCGCTCTAAGATTGCTGCATGACCGACGCCACTGCACCGCACCGTTTCTGGGCCGACCTGACGACGCGCGACTTCGCGGCGCTCGACCCGGCCACCACGGTCGCGGTGCTGCCGCTCGGCGCAACGGAGCAGCACGGGCCGCACCTGCCGCTCGGCGTGGACACGCTGCTCGCGGACGGGATCGTCGCGGCCGCGTTGCCGTTGCTGCCCGCGGATGCGTCGGTGCTCGTGCTGCCGACGCAGGCGATCGGCCTCAGCCCCGAGCACGCGCGCTTCGCGGGCACGCTCACGCTGTCGTCCGAGACGCTGATCCGCCTCTGGAAGGACATTGGTGCCGGCGTCGCGCGCGCCGGCGTGAAGAAGCTGGTGTTGTTCAACGCGCATGGCGGGCACATTGGCGCGATGGACATCGTGGCGCGCGAACTGCGCGAGGCGCACGACCTCATCGTCTACAGCGTGAGCTGGTTCAACCTGCCACTGGGCGAGGCGGGTGAGCGCTTCAGCGCCGACGAGCACCGCTTCGGCGTGCACGCGGGCGACATCGAAACCTCGATGGTGCTGGCGTTGCACCCGATGCTGGTGCGCATGGACGCGGCGCAGGACTTTGCTTCCGCGTCGCAACGGCGCGCCGCCGATTACGCGATTCTTGGCAACGGCAGGAGCGCCAAGCTCGGCTGGGCCATGCAGGACTACAACGCCGACGGTGCCGCCGGCAATGCCGCGGCGGCGACGGCGACCAAAGGCCGTGCAGTGATCGACCAGGCAGCCCGGCAGTTGTCCTTGCTGCTCGGAGAAGTCGCGCGACTGCCGCTCTCGACACTCGGAAAGGACCCCACATGACCCTGCATCGATTTTCCCCAGCAATGGGTCGCGCGGCACTCGCCGCAGCGCTCCTCTTCTCCGCCTCGACCGCCTCGGCGGACACGATCAAGGTGCTCACTTCCGGCGCCTTCAAGCAGGTGGTGCTCGCGTTCGTGCCGCCCTTCGAAGCCAGCTCCGGGCACAAGGTCGAGGTGTTCGAGGGCACGGCCGGCGCCTTGCAGAAGCGGGTCGACGGCGGCGAGACATTCGACGTGGCCATCATCACGCCGCCGGTGCTCAAGCAGTACGCGGAGCAGGGCAAGGTGGTGCCGGCCAGCGTCGTGACCCTGGCGAAGGTCGGCGCGGGCGTCGGGGTGAAAGCCGGCAGCCTGCTGCCCGAGATCCGCACCGTCGAGCAGTTTCGCCAGACGGTGCTCAACGCACGCGCGGTGGCCTACATCGACCCCGCTGCGGGCGGGTCGAGCGGCATCTATCTGCAGGGGCTGTTCGTGCGACTCGGCATCGCGCCGCAAGTCGCCGCGAAGGCCGTGCTGGTGAAGGGTGGCTATTCGGCGGCCCGGATCATCAGTGGCGAAGCCGACATCGCGATCCAGCAGATCAGCGAGATCCTGCCGGTGGCCGGCGTGACGCTGGTGGGGCCGCTGCCCGAGGAAATCCAGAACTACACGCAATATGCCGGCGGCGTCGCGACGACCTCTGCGCATGGCGCAGCGGCGCAGGCGTTCCTGTCGACGATGAGCGCCGCATCGGCGGCAGACACGATCCGCGCCAAGGGCATGACGCCGCCCTGAGGCCCGGCAGGCGCCGCCTCAGCTTGCGGTGGGCGTCGTCGTGGTGGCCGTCGTCCTCTCGCTTTCGCCGATCTTCACCGAGCCGTCAGGCCGCTCGCAGGTGCCGATGAGCAGGCCGCTCGCCACCGCGCGGGCTCGCAGCGCATCCACCACTTCGTCGCGGCCCGGCGTCTCCGAAAACGCATCGCCCGCCTTGAGCGCGAACACCTGGAACGCATAGCGGTGCACGCCATGGCCGGGCGGCGGATCGGGTGGCAGCCACGCGGCCTGCAGGTATGAATTGCGACCGGTGTGCAGGCCGGTGCCCTCGTGGTCGCCACTGGCCAATGCGCCTTCCGCGATGCCACCGTCGCCCACCGGCAAGTCCACCACGATCGCATGCACGAGCGGTGCCGGCGTCGGCGAATCGGCGTCTTCCACCAGCAGCACCAGCGTCGACACGTCCGCAGGGACGTTGCGCCACTGCACGGGCGGTGAGTGCCCGATGCCGTCGGCGGTGTAGCGCGAAGGGATCGGCGCATGGTCCGCGAATGCCAGGCTGGAGACCTCGATGGCGGCGAGGCCGCTGCGCAGGCCCAGCGTGTTGAAGACGAGGCTGTCGAGGCCGGCCCGCACGTCGTGCAGGGCGTGGCCGATCACATCGGGAAGTTTTTCAAGCATGTAGCGAGGTATATCCGTCCGGGGCCCACCCCGACGTAGGACAACGTATGACAAGGGCACTGCGAGCGGCACCCCAGAATAAATTCAACTCATCGTCATCCGTCCCATGGTCACATTTCCCTCGTCTATCGTCGCCCCGGCGCAGCCCCGCGCTTCCACCGGCATTGCCGGTCTTGACAGTGTGCTCGGTGGTGGATTGCCGCGCGGCCACCTCTACCTTCTCGAAGGCACGCCAGGTGCGGGCAAGACCACGCTGGGGCTGCAGTTCCTCCTCGAGGGACAGGCGCGCGGCGAGAGCGGCTTGTACGTGACCTTGTCGGAGACGGCGGCGGAGCTTCGCATCGTGGCAGGCTCGCACGGGTGGTCGCTGGACGGGCTGGAGGTGTTCGAGCTGGTCACCGAAGAGGGACTCAGCCCCTCGGCGGAGCAATCGATCCTGTACCCCTCCGAAGTCGAACTCGGCGAAACCACGCGCGGCGTGATGGCCGCCGTGGAGCGGCTCAACCCCGGTCGCGTGGTGTTCGACAGCCTGTCCGAGATGCGCCTGCTCGCGCAGGATCCGCTGCGCTATCGCCGGCAGATCCTCGCACTCAAGCATTTCTTCGCGGCGCGCGACTGCACCGTGCTGCTGCTTGACGACATGACCGCCAGCGGCGGTGACCTGCAGTTGCACAGCATCGCGCACGGCGTGCTCGGGCTGACCCAGATGAGCGGTGCCTATGGCCCGGTTCGCCGGCACCTGCGCATCCTCAAGATGCGTGGCGTGAAGTACCGCGGCGGGGAGCACGACCTCAACCTCGACACCGGCGGCATCGAGGTGTTCCCGCGCCTCATCGCGGCGGAACACCGCACCGACTTCGAGCTGGTGTCGGTGAGCACCGGCAACGCAGGCTTCGACGCCTTGCTCGGCGGTGGCCTCACGCGCGGAAGCAACATGTTGTTCATCGGGCCGTCGGGGGTGGGCAAGACGACCTCCGCGATGTCGTGCGTCATGGCGGCACTGGAGCGCGGCGAGACCGCCTCGTACTACCTGTTCGACGAAGGCATCGGCACCCTGCTGCAGCGCTGCGATGCGCTCGACCTGCCGATCCGCAGCTACATCGACAGCGGCAAGCTGCAGATCTTCCCGCTCGATCCTGCAGAGGTGTCGCCCGGGCGCTTCTCGAACATGGTGCGCGAAGCGGTGCAGGAGGGCGGTTCTCGCACCGTCGTCATCGACAGTCTCAACGCTTACCTGCAGGCGATGCCGGGCGCACAGTTCCTGCTGCTGCAGATGCACGAACTGCTCAACTTCCTGAACCAGCAGGGCATCGTGACGATGCTGGTGCTGGGGCAGCACGGCATCATCGGCGACGTCCGAAGCGACCTCGATCTGAGCTACCTGTCGGACTCCATCGTGCTGTTTCGTTTCTTCGAGTCGCAGGGGCAATTGCGCAAGGCGGTGTCGGTGGTCAAGAGCCGCACGCACCACCACGAGCTGACCATCCGCGAGTTCCGGCTGGGCACGGGCGGTATCGAGGTCGGCCCTGCGTTGACCGACTTCCAGGGCGTGCTCGGTGGCGTGCCTTCCTATAACGGCGGCATTCCGCTGCTGGGCGCGACCAGCGTCGAGACGGTCTGAGCGCATGGAAGGACGTGTTCTGATTCACGCGCCGCGCGGACGCGATGCCGCGGTGGTGCAAACGGTGCTGGGCAGTCGAAGCCTGTCGACGCTCGTGTGCGATTCGGCCGAGCAGATGCTGGCCAACCTCGACGAAGGCGCGGCCGCGGCGATCCTCACCGAGGAATCGCTGCTGCAGGTGCCCGAGGCGCCGCTGGGTTTGTGGCTTACGCGGCAGCCGAGCTGGTCCGACTTTCCGTTCATCGTGCTGGCCGCGCGGGACGCGAACGGACGTTCGCGCAAGGCGCTGGCACTGCTGCAGACGCTCGGCAACGTCTTCGTGCTCGAGCGACCTGTGCATGCCGAGACGCTTGCGCGCGCAGCCGATGCCGCGGTGCGCGCACGCAGGCGCCAGTACGCGACGCGGCTGCATCTGCAGCAGCTCGAGGACACGCGCGCCGAGGTCGAGCGGCTCAACGGCGCGCTCGAAGAACGGATCGTCGCGCGCACCCGCGAACTCGCCGGTGCCAACGACCGGCTGATGGCGGAGATCGCGGAGCGCGAGCGCGCGCAGGCCGCCCTGATCCAGGTGCAGAAGATGGAAGCGATCGGTCGTCTCACCGGCGGCATCGCGCACGACTTCAACAATCTGCTGCATGTGGTCAACATGAACCTCGACCTGGTGTCCAGGGTCGCCAAGGACGACAAGGTGCTCGGGATCGCGGCGCGCGCCAAGGGCGCGGTCGGCCGCGGTGCCAAGCTCACCGGGCAGCTGCTGTCGTTCGCGCGGAACCAGTCGCTGCTGCCACGGCTGACCGATGTCAACGCACTGATCGACGGCATGCGCGAACTTGTCGCGGTGTCGGTCGGCCCGTCGGTCACGGTCGAGATCGAAGCGTGCGACGAGCCGGCCTGGGCGGTGCTCGACGCCAACCAGCTCGAGATGGCCATCCTCAACCTCGCGGTGAACGCGCGCGATGCGATGTCGGAAGGCGGCACGCTCCGCGTGACCGTCAGCATGTCGCATGCGGTCGTGGCCGACATGCCGCCTGGCCCACACGTCGCGGTCACGGTATCCGACACCGGCGCCGGCATCCCGGCCCACCTGCTGTCGAAGGTGTTCGACCCGTTCTTCACCACCAAGCCGGTCGGCAGCGGCACGGGCCTGGGGCTGAGCCAGGTCTATGGGTTCGCGCAGCAGTCGGGCGGGGTCGCGATGGTGCGCAGCGAAGAAGGATGCGGAACCAAGGTCGAGATGCGGTTCCCCGCTTCGTCCGAACGCAGTGAAGGGCCGCAGGCCGAGAGCGTCGAGTTGGCCGAGACGACTGCACAGCGCCAGAAGGTCCTGGTGATCGAGGATGACGCTGAAGTCCGGCGCGCGATCGTCGAGAGTCTCTCGATGCTGGGTTACGTGGTGAGCGAGGCGCCGGACGGCGCGTCGGGCCTTGCCGCGTTGGGCAGCGGCATGCACGACCTCCTGGTGGTCGACTATGCGATGCCCGACATGAACGGCGCCGAGGTGATCGCACGGGCGCGCGCGCAGGCGGTGGACATCCCGGTGATTCTCGCGACCGGCTACGCCGACATGGCGGAGGTCGGACGCGTGCTCGGGACGCAATCGATCCTCATCAAACCCTTCGACATCTCGACGCTGGCGACGGCCGTCTCGAAAGCCTTGCAGGTGCGTTAGCCGCGGCCGCAAGCGCGGGTAGGAAGCCGCCCCGTCGTCTCGAAACGGTTGTTTTCCGCCCCTATCATGGGCGCGGTTTTTCAGTCTCTCAACTCAACTTTCAGGGGAACACCATGGGCATCATCTGGACCATCATCATCGGCTTCATCGTGGGTCTGGTCGCACGCGCGGTCATGCCGGGCACGCAGAAGGCCGGCTTCATCATCACCACGCTGCTGGGCATCGCCGGCTCGCTGATCGCCACCTACCTCGGCCAGGCCATGGGCTGGTACGTCGCAGGCGCGGGCGCGGGCTTCATCGCTTCGGTGATCGGCGCGGTCATCTTGCTGTTCATCTACGGGCTGGTGGCACGCAAGGCTTGAACGTGACGCGCTCGCCGCCAAAACTTCAGGCGGCAGGCGTGCAGAAAATCACACCGGCGGCATCCTTGTAGGGCGTCCGCCGTCCGTGAAAACCCGACCCGGGCCATGATCCAACTTTGTAAACGATTGTGTCTTGCAATCGTCTGCGACGTTGTTCACGCGCCAACAGGAGGTCGGTCATGCAGACCACTCGAAGAGGATTCAGCCGCACTGCCGCGGCGCTGGCATTGCTGGGGTCTGCCGGGCTGATCGGCTCGCCGGCTCACGCACAAAACGCGAAGCGCGCGGGGGCCGGGAAGCTGATCGTCGGCCAGTCCTATCCGATGACCGGCGCGGCCAACGAGATCGGCCTGGCCTTCGCCGCCGGCGCGAAGCTGTTCATCGACAACTGGAACGAACGCGGCACGGGCCCGGTGCTCGAGCTGCGCCAGCTCGACGACGGCTATGACGCCGCACGCGCCAAGGCCAACGCCGCCAAGTTGCTGGCCGACGGTGCGGACGTGCTCTTCGGTTTCGTGGGTACCGCGAGCAGTGCGGCCGCCGCGCAAGTCGCGCAGCAGCAGGGCGCCGCGGTGTTCGCACCCTTCGCTGCCGCCGACACCTTGCGCGACAAGGCGCATCCGCATGTGTTCCATGTCCGCCCCAGCATGGCCGACGAGGCCTATGCGATGGTGAGGCACAGCGGCATCCTCGGCCAGACGCGCATCGCGGTGGTGGCCGATGACGACGCCATGGGTCGCGCTGCATTGCAGGCAATCCAGGACGCAGCGGTCGAACTGAAGATGGCGCCACCGGTCGCGGTGGCGTTCGTCAAGCCCGGCGGCACCGAGGTGAAAGATGCCGTTGCGCTCGTGGCCAAGGCCCAGCCCCAGACGGTGATCCAGGCATCGCTCTCTCCCACGACTGCCGCTTTCGTGCGCGAAATGCGCAAGACGGGCTACGCCAGCGGCTTCATGACCTTCTCGGTGGTGGGCATCGACCCGCTCTACACGGCCCTCGGCAAGGAAATCCGCGGCGTGGTGATCTCCCAGGTGGTGCCGTCGCCGCGCAGCAATGGCAACGTCGCGATCGTCAAGGAATACCTCGCGGCCGTCGCCGACTCGGACCAGACCGCGTCGTACGAAGGCCTCGAAGGCTTCATCGCCGCGAAGGCACTCGCCGAAGCCGCGAAGCGCGCCGGCCCCACCGCCAACCGCGCCAGCCTCTACAAGGCGATGTCGGGCATGGGCGACTACGACGTCGGCGGCTTTCGCATCCATCTGCGCCCGCCGTTGCACGACGCGGCGCGGGCGGTCGACCTGGTCTACATCACGGCCGATGGCCGCGTCTTGCGCTGACCCTGTGCCGGAAAGCTGAGAGCATCGGGGCCCATGCGGTCCCCGAAGCCGGCGGCGAAGACGCCCCGAAGCCATCACTATCACGTGTACGTCGTCTCGCTCGACGACCGCGTCTGGAACAGCGCGCGCTTCCGGCGCGCCAACCCTGACCATGTGCTGGGCAAACCCTTCGTGTACGTCGGCATGACAGGGCTCGACCCCGACGTGCGCTTCGACAAGCACAAGGCCGGCATCCAGGCGAACGTATTCGTGCGGGATTTCGGCGTCGAACTGCTGCCCGCGCTGTACGAGCGCTACAACCCGCAGCCCTATGCGGCAGCGCAGGCGCTGGAGGTCGAACTCGCCATTCGGCTCAGGGCGCTGGGCTACGGCGTCTGGCAGGCCTGAGGCCGTCCGACCGCCCGATCAGGAATAGGTGATCCAGTCTTCGTATGCCGGTCCGTCGAGGTGCGGCAGCGTGTTGTAGGTCACGAGCATGTGACGCTTCGGCGTGAACGCGAATTCGGTAACCGACGTGTTGCGGATGCGCAGGTTCAGCTCGATCGTGGTCTCGGCGCTGGTGCCCAGCACATGGCCTACGGCGGTGCTGATCGGCCCGCCGCTCGACACCACCAGCACCTTCGCGCCATGGTGCCTGTCGCGCACATGGTCGAGCGCCGTGGTGACGCCTTCCAGAAAGCCAAGATAGCTTGGCATGCCGACCGGCTCGGTCTTGCCTTGCATCCACGCGGTGAGGCCGTCGCGCAACAGCCGGAAGTGCTTGCGGTAGAGCTCGGGCGTGTCGGGCTTCTCGAGCTTTTCGGGGTGGATCGTCGCGACGATCGCCTCGCTGTCGTACTCGTTCAAGCCGGGCCACGGCAGCACGTCGTCGCGTGTGAGCGCGAGGCCCTTGGCAATGCCTTCCCAGGTCTGGCGGTGGCGTTTGAGTGTGCCGGTGATCACGGCGTCGAAGGTCATGCCGCGCTCGCGCCAGTATTCGCCGAGCCGCACCGCCTGCTGGTGGCCGAGTTCGCTGAGGTTGTCGTAATCGGCCGCGCCGAAGCTGGCCTGGCCGTGTCGCACGAGGTAGAGGGTTCCCATGCCGCGGATTCTGGCGACATCCGGGCAGGTGGCCCGTCGCCCCGGCGACCGGGCGCGGGCGCTACGCCTGCCGCAGCACGTCGGCGAACATCGACGCGTCGACGTTGCCGCCGGTCAGGGCGATGCCGACGCGCTTTCCGCGCCAGCGGTCCTGCTGCTGCATCGCGGCGGCGAGCGCCGCGGCGCCTGCGCCTTCGGCCACGTTGTGCGTGTCGGTGAAGAGCACGCGCATTGCTTCGCCGACCTCGTCGTCGCTCACGGCGATGACATCGTCGGCCTCGCGCCGGATCACTTCCAGCGCCTCCGGTACCGGCGTGCGGCAGGCCATGCCGTCGGCCAGCACGGTGCTCACCGGCGACTCGATCGCGTGGCCCGCCATGAAGGACTCGCGGTATGCCGTTGCGTGCGAGGAGACCACGCCGATGAGCTTCGTCGACACGCCGCAGTGCGCGCGCGCCATGGCTGCGCCGGCGAAGCCGGAACCGAGGCCGATCGGCACGAACAGGACGTCGGGCGGTGCGTCTTTGAGGGCGTCGAAGAATTCGACATACGCCGTGGCCACGCCGCGCACCAGATCGCGATGGAACGACGGCACACGGTGCAGCCTGTCGCGTTCGGCGAGCTGGCTGGCGTGCTCGCTCGCGGTCTGGAACTCGTCGCCATGCTCGACCAGCGTGACGCCGAGCGCGCGCATCGCGGCGTTCTTTTCGACCGAGTTGCCGTGCGGCACCACGATGGTCGCGGCCAGCC
Organism: Variovorax sp.; assembly: GCA_041424275.1. GTDB lineage: Bacteria > Pseudomonadota > Gammaproteobacteria > Burkholderiales > Burkholderiaceae_C > Variovorax. Next base: position 11,315 of record JBGMOF010000049.1, on the reverse strand, counting down.
CGTGGCGCCGCGCCGCGAACCCGACCGACTGGCCGTGGTTGCCGCGCGTGGCGCTGACCACATGGTGCACTTCCGGCCGATCACGCGTCAGCGCCTCGAAATACGTGAGCCCGCCGCGGATCTTGAAGGCGCCCGCCGGCGTGTGGTTCTCGTGCTTTGCCCACACGATGGCGCCCAGGCGCTGGCCGAGCAGCGGCCAGGCGTACTGTGGCGTCGGCGGCATCGCGGCGTACACCGTGCGCTGCGCAGCCTCGATCTCTTCGTGCGTGAAGTGCATGCTCAAAGGCCCTTCGATTCGAGCGTGACAGGGCCACGCGGTGTGTCGATCACGGCGACGAGGTTGGGGGCGCCCGCCACCACGGCGACGTCAGCGAAGCCGACGGCCGCCAGCGCTGCCGCGAGGGCAGGCGCGCGCGGATGGGCGAGCCGCATCGATTGCAGGGTCAGGCCCGAGGCCGGCATCGCATCGACCGGATGCACCGGCCCCCACTCGATCAGCGTCGGCAGCGCGCCGTAGAACAGGCGCTGTCCGTCGTCGCGCACCGTGATCTGCCATTCGAGCCGGCCCGCGGGGGTGTCGCGGCTCGCTTCGATCAGGGTTCCCCGGTCGATGTGCGTCGCGGGTTCGACGCCGTGCGCCAGCGCATGCAACGCCGCGGCGGCGTCGGGCACGCGTGCGACGAAATGGACGAGGCGCGGGCCGTCGTTGGCCAGCCCTGCCTGGAGCGCCGCATCGTCCAGGTCGAACCAGCGATGCAGCCCGGCCGCGCGGGTCGGCGTCGCGGCCGGATCGATCGCGATGATCTCCAGATACGCCTGCGGAAACGCCTCGCTCGCGATGTTCAGCAGGCGGTTGTGCGTGCCCATGAGCGGATGCGCGCCGCCCGGGCCGGGCGTGACGCCGAGCGTCGCCTCGCACCAGGCGACGCCTTCGGCCAGCGTGCGGGCGGCGATGACCAGGTGGTCGACTCGGGCATGCATCGCGGGGCCCTACAGCGTGGCGCTGCCGTCGATGCAGGAGACGGCATCGCCGCCGACCCATACCGTGCCGTCCGCATCGCGCTCGATGTGCACGTAGCCGTCGCGGCCCAGGGCCTGACCCTGGCCGGCGAGGTAGCGCGCGGGCCGATGGCCGTCGGCGATCAGCCATTCGGCGAGGCTCGCGTTGAGGCTGCCGGTCACCGGGTCTTCCTCGACGCCGATCGGTGCCGCGAAGGCGCGCACCTCCAGATCCACGGTCGCCGTGCGGCTGCCCGTGCCGACGAAGGCGCGCGACTCGCGGTTCGAGCGCGAGATCAGCGGTGGCGCTTCTTCTGCGGTCGGGACCGCGCAGACGCCCACCTTTTGCCCCAGTTCCCTGAGCAGCCGGTGGTCGGGCGCGAGTGCGAGAACGGTGTCGGCGTCGTCCAGCAGCAGGCCGAGCCACACCGGGCCGTTGTCCAGCGTCTGTGCCGCCACGATCTGGTTCGCCTTCAGGCCCAGCGCGCCTGCGACCTTCGCCAGCAGGCTCGGGCTCGGCGCGCTGCGGCGCAGCGGTGGCGCAGCGAAGGCGAGGCGTTCACCTTCCTGACGGATCGAGATGAGGCCGGCCGAGCACTGTTGCACGATGCGGTCCGCCGCCTTCGGCTGGCCGCCGGCCTGCAGCCAGGCGCGGCAGCTGCCGAGCGTCGGATGCCCTGCGAAAGGGAGTTCGCCGCCGGGCGTGAAGATACGCACGCGGTAGTCGGCGGTCGGCTCGGTCGGCGGCAGCAGGAACGTCGTTTCCGACAGGTTGGTCCAGCGTGCGAAGCGCTGCATGGCGGCATCGTCGAGGTCGCTGCCGTCGAGGACCACGGCCAGCGGATTGCCGCGGTACGGCACGGCGGTGAAGACATCGACTTGCTTGAAGGGACGGGCTTTCATTTCAGGTTCATTCCAGTGCGAGATCGAGCACGCCGCGCGCGCCGGGACGAGCCGAGAGTTCGGCGAACCAGCGCTCCACGTTCGGCCAGGCGGGGCGGGTGTATTCGGTGGCGGGCAGGCCGAACCAGCGGTGCGCCTCGCAACCGACCGGGACGTCGGCCATCGTGAACTGGTCGCCCAGCATGAAACGGCGCGTCGCGAGGTGGCCGTCGAGCAGCGCGAAAAGGGGCTCGGTGGCGCGAACCGACTGTGCGATCAACGCGTCGTCGCGGTCGGCCGCGGCCACGCGCACCCACTGCACGAAGGCGCCGCCGCTGGCGCGGTTGAGTGTCGTCTGCTGCCAGTCCATCCAGCGTTCCGCGTCGAAGCGTTCGGACAGCATGTCGGGGTAGAGCTTGCCGGGCGAATGCCTGGCGCAAAGGTAGCGCACGATCACGTTCGATTCCCAGAGCACCACGCGCTCGGCGCCTTCGCCGTCGTCGATCACCGGCACCATTGCGTTCGGGTTCAGCGCGAGGTATTCGGGCGTCTGCACCACGCCGAACCGGCCGCCGGCTTCGGTGCGCTGGAAGTCGAGGCCGAGTTCCTGCGCGCACCAGACCGCCTTGCGCACGTTGATCGAACTGATGCGTCCCCAGATGTTGAGCATCTCGTTTTCCTTTGTCGTTGTTTTGCGAACGGCCTTCAGCGAAGCGGCCGGTCGAGCAGCAGCAGGCGCACGGCCAAGCCGAACATCACGCTGGCGAGCAGCGTTCTGCGAACGCCCAAGGCATAGGTGCCCTTCGGCATGCGACGCGCCAGCTGGCCGGCTACTGCGCCCAATGCAGTGTTCACCACCAGCGACATGGCGGACAGCACGAAGCCCAGCACCAGCATCTGGACCACCACGGGTCCGTTCGCGGGATGCACGAACTGCGGCAGGAACACCATGAAGAACAAGAGCGCCTTCGGATTCACCAGCGTGTTGGCGAACGCCATGCGGACGATGCGTCCGAAAGAGACACGCGTTGCTCCGGGGTCGGAAGCGGGCAGCCCGCCAGCGCGCAAGGCCTGCAGGCCCAGCCACATCAGATAGAGCGCGCCCGCATAGCGCAGCAGATCGAACGCCGGCGCCCACGCGGCGACCAGTGCGGTCACGCCCGTGGCGGCGCAGAGCGTGTGCACGACGTCGCCGGCAGCGAAGCCGATGCCACAGGCCAGTCCACCGCGAGGGCCGTGCGCGGCGCCCTGCGAGAGCACGAAAGCCATGTTCGGTCCCGGCGAGGCGAAGAGCGCCAGCACCGCGACCATGAAGAGGCCGAGTGTCGCGAGATCGATCATGAGCGAGGCCTGCGCGGGATCAGATCGCGGCGACTGCCGGCTCGCCGCGCACCTTGCCCAACAGCGCCAGCTCGTCGCGCACCGTGGCAGCCAGCGCGGCGATGGCGGTGTCGATCTCGTCGACATTCGCCGTCACGAACGAGAGGCGCATCGTGCGCGGATCGCCTTCGCCCGCATAGAACGGCGCGCCGGGCACGAAGGCCACGTTGCGTTGCACCGCCTTGGGCAGCAGCGCGACCGTGTCGATGCCTTCGGGCATGCGCGCCCACAGGAACATGCCGCCGACCGGCACGTTGAAGGTGACGTCCAGGCCCTTCATCTCGCGTTGGAGCGCCGCGACCATCGCGTCGCGCTGGCGCTTGTAGAGCGCGCGGATCGTCGGCACATGGCGATCGAGGAAGTTGTCCTTCATGACCGACGACACCATGCGCTGCGTGAAGATCGGCGTGTGCAGATCGACCGCCTGCTTGGCCTGCAGCAGCTTCGGGTAGATCGACTTCGGCGCGACCAGGAAGCCCAGGCGAAGGCCGGGTGCCAGCACCTTTGAGAAGGAGCCGAGGTAGATGCAGCCTTCCGGGTTGCGCGCGGTCAGCGGCAGCGGCGGCGCTTCGTCGAACCAGAGCTCGCCGTAGGGGTTGTCCTCGACGATCGGCAGGCCGGCCTTTGCAGCGGCTTCCGACACGGCGGCGCGGCGCGCTTCGGTCATGGTGCGCCCGGTCGGGTTCTGGAAATTGGGCAGGAGGTAGACGAAGCGGGCGTCTTTCGACTTGGACACCAGGTCGTCCACGAGCACGCCTTCGTCGTCGGTCGCCACGCTCACCGGCACCGGCTCCATCGGGCCAAAGGCCTGCAGCGCGCCGAGGTAGGTCGGCGTCTCGACCAGCACGGTGCTGCCCGGGTCGAGCAGCACCTTGGCGACGAGGTCGAGGCCCTGCTGGGAGCCGGTGGTGATCAGCACCTGCGCCGGGTCGACGTTCCACGGCAGCATGTCGGCCACCGCTTGACGCAATGGACCGTACCCTTCGCTCGCCGCGTACTGCAGCGCAGCCTGGCCGTCGTTGTGCAGGACCTCGGCGCACGCATCGGCGAACGCCTGGATCGGGAAGGTCTTGGGCGATGGCAGCCCGCCGGCCAGGCTGATGATGCCGGGGCGCTCGGTGACCTTCAGGATCTCGCGCAGCACCGACGGGTTCATCTTCTCGGCGCGCGCGGCCAGTTTCCAGTTCATGTGGTTCTCCTTGTGAGCGGGGTGTTGTTTGTACTGCTTGCGGCTGGTTGCGAGAGTCTCTTGCCGATGACGACCGTGGCCACCACCGCGGCCGCGAAGCCCAGCGTGACGATATCGAGCGGTTCGCCGAGCAGAGGGATCGACGCGAGGATCGAGAGGAACGGCTGCAGCAGCTGCGTCTGGCTCACGCGCAGGGCGCCGCCGAGTGCCAGGCCTCGGTACCACGCGAAGAACCCGATCCACATCGAGAACACCCCGACGTAGACGAAGCCGACCCAGGCCGAGGATGCGACCGGTTGCTGCGGCCACAGCACCAGCGTGGCCGGCAGCGTGAAGGGCAGGGCCATCACGCAGACCCAGCAGATCACGCGCTCCGCGCCGAGCGCCGGCGTGACCTGGGCGCCGTAGATGTAGCCGAACGAGGCCGCCACCACCGCACCGACCAGCAGCAGGTCGGCCCATTCGAAACCGAAGCCGCCGCCTTGCTGGTGTGCGCGCAGGACCGAGAACACCACGACCAGCAGGCTGCCAGTTACCGCGCAGGCCCAGAAGCCCAGCCGCGCGCGCTGGTGCAGCACCCAGGCCGCGACCATGGCCGACACCAGCGGCAGGAGTGCGGTGATGACGGCCGCATGGCTCGCGGTCACCACGCGCAGCGCATAGCCGAGCAGCAGCGGATAACCCACCGCGTTGCCGAGCACCGCCATGCCGAGCGGTCCCCATTGATGGCGCCGGGGCACCGGTGAGCGCGTCGCCAGCAGGAAGACGATCGACAGCGCACCGGCGAGCGCGGCGCGGCCGACCGTGACGAACCACGGCGAGAGCTGCGGCGCGGCGGCCGTGCCGGTGGCGAGGCGCGTCATCGGCAGCGTGACCGCGAAGATGGCGACGCCGAGCACGCCCATCCACATGCCGAGGGTTTCGTCCTTGAGCTTCATGCGCCGGCCATCCACCAGGCCGTCAGCACCAGCACCAGCGCCATGGCGCGGTTGAACCAGAGAAGCCGCTGGCCTTGCGCGAGCCAGTTGCGAAGAAGGGAGCCGACCAGCGCATACACAAAGTTGCTGGCGAATGCGTAGACCAGCATCACCGGCGCGACGATGGCGTAGCGCTGCCACGCATCGGGCTGGCCCGCGATCCAGCCGGCCACGAGCGTCAGCGCCAGCAGCCACGCCTTGATGTTCACGAACTGCAGCAGCACGCCCTGGCCGAAGCCGATATCGAGCCGACGCCCCTCGGCACTGCCTAACGTCGCACTGCCGCTCAGCTTGAACGCGAGCCACAGCAGGTAGCCGATGCCCAGGGTCTTGATCGCCAGGCGCAGTGCGGGTTCGGCCACCACCAGGGCGCCGAGGCCGGCGGCGCACAGCGCCAGCAGCAACGACCAGCCGACCGGCACCGCCAACAGGAACCGCATGGCACGTCGGAGGCCGCCGTTGGCTGCGATGGCGGTCGAGAGCGTGGTGTTGGGCCCGGGCGAAAAACTCATCGCCGTGGCCAACACCAGCAGGGCGGTGAATTCTTGCCAGTTCATTCGACAGACTCTAAACTCATGACCATTACAGTACCAATACAGAAGAGCGAACAACAGTCGTGTCTGTATTGGCCTGACACCAGACACAGACCGCCATGCTGACACGAACCTCCGCGCAGTCGCTGACCGAACAACTGGCCGGCCGCTTCGCGGAACGCATCCGCAATCGCCTGCTGCCACCGGGTGCGCGCTTGCCGTCCGTGCGCGAATGCGCGCGCCAGCAGGGCGTGAGCCCGCACACGGTGGTGGCGGCGTACGACCAGTTGCTCGCGCAGGGACTGGTCGAAGCGCGGCGCCAGCGCGGGTTCTATGTGCGGGATTCGGCCTCCGCGCAGGAAGTGCAAGCGCCCGGCGCGGTGAAGGCGGCAGTCGCTGCACCGCTCAGCGCTTCGGGCGTCCCGGCCGACGCCAGCTCCCTGATCCGCGGCATGTTCCACCGCCAGAGCGACAAGCCGCAACCCGGCATGGGGGTCTTTCCGCCGGACTGGATGGAGTCGACCTTCCTGCCGACAGCGCTGCGTCGGCTGACCAGCACGCGTGCGCTGCAGGAGCTTTCGCTGCAATACGGCGAACCGGCCGGCGACGCGGCGCTGCGGCGCAGCCTGTCGCAAAAGCTCGTGAGCATCAACGTGCCGGCAGGACCGGACCAGATCATCACGACCATCGGCGCCACGCATGCGCTGGACATCGTCAGCCGCACTCTGCTGCGCGCGGGCGATCCGGTGATGGTCGAGGAGCCGGGCTGGGCGATCGAGTTCGCGCGGCTCGAGTCGCTCGGCATGCGCATCCTGCCCGTGCCGCGCCGTGCCGACGGGCCCGATCTGGAGGTCATGGCGAAGTACTGCGAGGCGTACAAGCCCAAGCTGTTCGTCAGTGTCAGCGTGTTCCACAACCCGACCGGCTACAGCCTCACGCCGGGCAGCGCGCACCGCGTGTTGCAGCTGGCGAATCAGCACGATTTCCACATCGTCGAAGACGACACCTACAGCCATCTCGCTCCCGAACACGCGACGCGCCTCTGCGCCCTCGACAGCCTGCAGCGCACCATCTACGTGAGCGGCTTCGCCAAGATCCTCGCGCCCAACTGGCGCATCGGATTCCTGGCGGCACCCCCGGCACTGTTCGGGCGTCTGCTCGAGACCAAGCTGCTGGGCACGCTCACCACGCCGGCGCTGTTCGAGCGGGCGCTGGCCTGGTGCATCGACCAGGGTCAACTGCGCCGGCATGCCGACCGCATCCGCGTTCGGCTCGACGGGGCGCGTGCCCGCACCGTCAAGCTGGCGTTGTCGCACGACTGCACTTTCGTGTCGGAACCTGCGGGGCTGTTTGGCTGGGTGGACACCGGCGTCGACACCGATGCGCTGACGCAGCGGATGCTCGATGAGGGCTACCTGCTCGCGCCCGGATCGCTGTTCCACGCGCGCCGCCCGCCCTCGACGCTGATGCGCATCAACTTCGCGACCGCGCAGGACGCGGCGTTCTGGAAGGTGTTCGGGCGCGTACGCGGGGCCGCGTCGAAAGTCCCGCGGCCCGCAAAGGACTAAAGGAGCTTGTCCGGCGCCAGCGGGCCGAACAGCTTGAGCAGCAGGCGAAGGCTGGCACTGGCATCGGGCTCGGTCGTGGTGTCCTGCAGGCCGCTGCCTTCGGGCGCGCGCCAGACCAGCTGCCCGTCGACCGATTCCACATGCCACGCGCCGGTGCGCAGTGCGGTCTCGATCTGGGCAGTGGCGATGCGCGAAAGCTCGCCGCTCTGAATCAGCAGCGCGACTTCGGTGTTCTGCAGCTGGGAGCGCAGGTCGAGGTTCATCGAGCCGACCACCAGCAGGCGGCCGTCGAGCACCAGCACCTTGGAGTGCAGCATCGCGCGCGAAGCGCCGGTGACGCTGGCGCCCGAGGCGCCGAATGCGCTGCCGACGCCCGCCTGCTCGCTGCGAAGTTCGTAGAGCTCGATGCCCATCGCCAGCAATTCTTCGCGATGGCGGGCGTACCCGACGTGGGCCACCGGGGCATCGTTCGATGCGAGCGAGTTGGTCAGCACCCGGACCCGCACGCCGCGCGCCCGCGCCGCCGAAAACGCCTGCTTCATGTCTTCGCCCGGCACGAAATAGGGCGAGATGATGAGCAGGTCGCGCCGCGCCTGCCCGATGAGTTGCAGCAGCCCTTCGACCACGGTCTCGCTGCCGGCTGCCAGGTCGGCCGAGGCGTCGAGTGCCGCCACGCGGCGTCCGCCGCCCTTGTCGTCCTGCTGGCTGATCGACATGGCGGGTGCCTTGCCGGCACCGGCGTCCGGGCTGGTGGTGTCGGGTGCGATCTTGGCGGGTTTATCGGCCATCACGACAGCCGGTGCCCAGACGAAGCGTACAGCGGCGAGGTCGAGCGGCTTCTCGTCCCAGGCGTAGGCGCGCTGCTCCGGCGTGGGGCCGCCACTGTCTGCGGGGCGCTCGTCCTTGGCGTCGGCCGGGCGCCGGATTTTGTCGCGCATCTCCTGGAGCTCTTCCTTCGTGACCAGCGACTGCACGGGGTAGGAGCGCTCGTTGTTCCAGTAGGCGTCGAAGCTGCGCGACAGGTCTTGCACGATCGGTCCGGCGGCGAGCACGTCGAGGTCGACGAAGTTGCCGCCTTTCGCATTTCCGAAATAGGCGTCGCCAAGGTTGCGCCCGCCTGTCACGCCCATCGCGTTGTCGGCGATGAACAGCTTGTTGTGCATGCGCTGCTGCACGCGCGAGGCTTCGGTGAACGAGTTGGCCAGCCGGGAGAAGGTGGAGTCGCGGTCGCCGGCCAGCGGGTTGAAAAGGCGCATCTCCACGTTCTTCTCGAATCCGAGCAACAGTACCAGTGCGTCGCGACCGGTGCTGTGGAAGTCGTCGATCAGGATGCGGACCCGCACGCCGCGTGCGGCAGCGTCGCGGATCGCAAGCAGCAGGCGTCCGGTGCTGGCATCGGCGTGGATTGCGTAGTACTGGAGGTCCAGCGTCTTGCGCGCGTTTTCGACGAGCGAGAGTCGACTTCCATAAGCAGCCTGCGGGCCGTCCAGAAGGAGAAAGCCGGAGTCGAAGCGGGCGCCGGCTGCGTCGTGGCGCTGGCGCACCAGCAGTGCGAGCGGCGTGTCGGCGGGCGAAGCGAGTGCCTCCGAGACGGGGCGCTGCACGTCCTTGGGCAATTGCGCACAAGCCGAGACAACGGCGACACCGACCAGCAGGCTCCAGCGCTTCAACGCGATCGCGAATCGCCCGAAGGCGGAAATGGGGGGCATGCGGCAACTCTGTGACAGGACAGCCGTATGTATATCGCACTCGCCGACGATCTCGCGTCGGACAAGCGCAACGGAGCGCCTAGCGGGCGGCGCCGAGTTGCTCCTGGCGCTCCAGGGCCGCGAGCAGTTCGTCGTCGATCCGGGCATGGCGCTCCGCCAGCTCGGCCGCGCGCGACGCGTCGTTGGCGTAGATGGCGCCGCCGTCGATCTCCAGAGCCTCGCTGATGCGCTTTTGCTCTTCTTCGAGCAGTGCGATCTGTGCAGGGAGTGCTTCGAGTTCGCGTTGCTCCTTGTAGCTGAGTTTCTTGCGGGGCGTGGCGGGCGCGGTCTTGCCGGCGTCGGCCGCAGGCGACGGGGCGGTTGCAGGCGCCGAGGACGGCACCGACGGCGCTGCCGCCAGGCGTTGCTCGGCGATTTCGCGCGCGCGCTTGGACTGGATCAGCCAATCCTGGACGCTGCCCTCGTACTCGCGCCAACGGCCGTCGCCTTCGAAAGCGATCGTGCTGGTGACGACGTTGTCCAGGAAAGTCCGGTCGTGGCTGACGAGAAATACGGTGCCGTCGTAGTCTTGCAGCAGTTGTTCGAGCAGTTCGAGCGTGTCGATGTCCAGGTCGTTGGTCGGCTCGTCGAGCACCAGCACGTTGGCGGGGCGGGCGAAGAGGCGGGCCAGCAGCAGCCGGTTGCGCTCGCCGCCGCTGAGCGAACGCACGGGGGAGTTGGCGCGCGCAGGGGAGAACAGGAAGTCCGACAGGTAGCTCTTGACGTGCTTGCGCTGGCTGCCGATCTCGATCCACTCGCTGCCCGGGCTGATGAAGTCTTCCAGCGTGGCGTCGAGGTCGAGCTTGTCGCGCATCTGGTCGAAATAGGCGACCTGCAGGTTGGTGCCGCGGCGAATCTTGCCGCTGTCGGGCTCGAGCTCGCCGAGGATCATCTTGAGCAGGGTGGTCTTGCCGGCCCCGTTGGGGCCCATGAGGCCGACCTTGTCACCGCGCAGGATGGTGCCGGTGAAGCTGCGGATGACGGTTTTCTCACCGAAGGCCTTGGTCGCCTCGGTCAGTTCCGCGACGATCTTCCCGCTGGATTGCCCCGACGCAACGTCCATGTTCACGCTGCCCTGCACGTTGCGGCGCGACGCGTGGTTGGCGCGCAAATCCTGCAGACGCGTGATGCGGCTCTGGCTGCGAGTGCGGCGCGCCTCGACGCCCTTGCGAATCCAGATTTCTTCCTGCGCGAGCAGTTTGTCGGCCTTTGCACTGATGACAGCCTCCTGGGCGAGCTGCTCTTCCTTCTGTACAAGGTACTGCTCGAAATTGCCCGGGTAGGAATTCAGCTTGCCACGATCGAGCTCCACGATTCGCGTGGCGACGCGGTTCAGGAAGCTGCGGTCGTGGGTGATCGTGACGACGCTGCCCTTGAAGTCGATCAGCAGTTGTTCCAGCCATTCGATCGAGTCGAGATCCAGGTGGTTGGTGGGTTCGTCGAGCAGCAGGACGTCCGGTGCCGCCACGAGGGCCTGTGCCAGTGCCACCCGCTTGCGGGTGCCGCCAGAGAGCGAGCCGACGCGTGCAGCGGGGTCCAGGTGCAACCGATGCAGGGTCTCCTCCACCCGCTGCTCCCAGTTCCAGGCGTCGAACGCCTCGATCTGCGACTGGAGCGCGTCAAGATCCAGGTCATCCGCACCTGATAGATACAGATCGCGCACGGCGATCACTTCTGCCAGCCCCGCACTGGCTGCGGTGAAGACGTTGGCATCCATGTCCAAGAGAGGTTCCTGGGCTACATAGGCAACGCGAAGGTTCTGCTGCAGCTGGAGGGTGCCGTCGTCGGCCTTTTCCATCCCCGCAAGTATCTTGAGCATCGAGGACTTGCCCGCACCGTTACGGCCGATCAGGCCGATGCGTTCGGATTCCAGAAGAGAGAAGTCCGCATGATCGAGCAGCGGGACGTGACCGAACGCAAGTTGCGCGTTGAGGAGTGTGATGAGTGCCATGTGGCTCGATTATCGAGCGCAGATGGTTGCGGGGCGCAAAAACTGTCATATACTCGTGGGCTCGACTGAAATCGCTTTGAGATTTGGT
>JBGMOF010000048.1:0-33200 GCA_041424275.1 Variovorax sp. | reverse complement strand
TTCATGGAGATGTTCGACTTCTTCCTGTTCGGCTTCTACGCCACGCAGATCTCGAAGGCTTTCTTTCCGGCCGGCAACGAGTTCGCCTCGCTGATGCTGACCTTCATGACCTTCGGCGCGGGCTTTCTGATGCGCCCGCTCGGCGCGATCTTCCTGGGCGCCTACATCGACCGTGTCGGGCGCCGCCAGGGGCTGATCGTCACGCTCGCGCTGATGGCGCTCGGCACGCTGCTCATCGCCTGCGTGCCGGCCTACGCGACGATCGGCCTCGCGGCGCCGCTGCTGGTGCTGGTCGGACGCCTGCTGCAGGGCTTTTCGGCAGGCGTCGAGCTGGGTGGCGTGTCGGTTTACCTTTCCGAGATGGCCACGCCGGGGCACAAGGGCTTCTACGTGGCCTGGCAATCGGCCAGCCAGCAGGTCGCGATCATCGTTGCCGCAGCGCTCGGCTACTGGCTCAACGTGTCCTTCACCTCGGCCCAGGTCGCCGACTTCTACTGGCGCATTCCGTTCTTCGTCGGCTGCCTGATCGTGCCGGTGCTCTTCATCCTGCGCCGCTCGCTGCAGGAAACCGAGGAGTTCATGGCGCGCAAGCACCGCCCCGATGTCCGCGAGATCTTCCGGTCGATGGTCTCGAACTGGCGCCTCGTGGTCGCCGGGATGATGCTGGTGTCGATGACGACGGTGAGCTTCTACCTGATCACCGTCTACACGCCGACCTTCGGCAAGAGCGTGCTGCACCTGAGCACCACCGACGCGCTGATCGTCACGCTGTGCGTCGCGATCTCCAACTTCTTCTGGTTGCCCGTGATGGGCGCGCTCTCGGACCGCGTCGGACGCAAGCCGCTGCTGATCGTCTTCACCGTGCTGGCCATCCTGACGGCGTATCCGTCGCTCACATGGCTGGTCGCGGCGCCAAGCTTCGTGCGCATGCTCGAAGTAGAGCTGTGGCTGTCGTTCCTGTACGCGAGCTACAACGGCGCGATGGTGGTGGCGCTCACCGAGGTCATGCCGGTGAGCGTGCGCACGGCGGGTTTCTCGCTCGCGTACAGCCTGGCGACGGCGGTGTTCGGCGGCTTCACGCCGGCCATCGCCACCGGGCTCATCGAGATCACGGGCAACAAGGGCGCGCCGGGCCTCTGGATGACCGCCGCAGCCGTTTGCGGGCTGATCGCCACGCTGGTCCTGTACCGTCGCCAGGCGCGCACGTCGCCCGCTTACGGCGCGCCGGCCTGAGAAACGGCGCCCCCGCGCCGGAACCCCCTGCGACAATCGGCGGATGACTTCTGCGTCCTTCCCGCCCCTCCAAAACGACACCTTCCTGCGCGCCTGCTGGCGCCAGGCCACCGACCACACCCCCGTCTGGCTGATGCGCCAGGCCGGTCGCTACCTGCCTGAATACGTCGCGACCCGCGCCAAGGCCGGCAGCTTCATGGGGCTCGCGACCAACGTCGACTACGCGACCGAAGTCACGCTGCAACCGCTCGCGCGCTATCCGCTCGATGCGGCCATTCTTTTCTCCGACATCCTCACGGTGCCCGACGCGATGGGCCTGGGCCTCTCGTTCGAGGCCGGCGAAGGTCCGCGCTTCGCGCGGCCCGTGCGCGATGAAGCGGCGATCCACGCGCTCGAGGCGCCCGACCTGAACAAGCTCAAGTACGTTTTCGACGCGGTCACGTCGATTCGCCGTGCGCTCGACGGCCGGGTGCCGCTCATCGGCTTCTCGGGAAGCCCCTGGACACTGGCCTGCTACATGGTCGAAGGCGCAGGCTCGAGCGACTACCGGCTGGTGAAATCGCTGATGTACAGCCGCCCTGACCTGATGCACCACCTGCTGGCGATCAACGCCGACGCGGTGGCCGGCTATCTCAACGCACAGATCGATGCCGGCGCGCAGGCCGTGATGATCTTCGACAGCTGGGGCGGCGTGCTGGCCGACGGTGCGTTCCAGGAATTCAGCCTGGCCTACACCGCGCGGGTGTTGGCCGGACTGAAGCGCAACGGCGCCGACGGCACGCCGGTGCCGCGCATCGTCTTCACCAAGGGCGGTGGCCTGTGGCTCGACGGAATGCGCGCGCTCGATTGCGAGGTGCTGGGCGTCGACTGGACCGTGAACCTGGCCCGGGCACGCGCGCTGGTGGCCGAAAACGGCCCGGGCGCGAAAGCGCTGCAAGGCAACATCGACCCCAACGTGCTGTTCGCGCCGCCCGCGCAGATCGAGGCCGAGGTGGCGAAGGTGCTCAAGGCCTTCGGCACACCGCACACCGACACGACGGCAAGCGGTCCGACCCACATCTTCAACCTCGGCCACGGCATCAGCCAGTTCACGCCGCCGGACCATGTAGCCCATTTGGTTGCGGCCGTGCATGCCCAGTCGCGAGCGCTTCGCGCTGTGGCGTGAGCGTGTGTTCGGTTGTAAGCAGCTACAAGTCTTCGGGCCTTGTCAAGGACCGAAAACGACGATGCGGGATTGACTTATGCACAAAACGCTTGCTGCGGTGCGGAAATACATCGGTTGAGCAGCGCGGCGTGCTCCTAAAGCGATAGCACCGCTAAGTCATTGATCTATATGGATTCCTGGATTTGCTTTTTTTGCGGGCAATCCAGCGGATCCCTTGATTTGCGGGCCTTCGGAGCGTCTCAGGCGAGGATATCAACAAAGTTATCCACACATTCTCTGGATGACCCGCAAACCACTTTCAAATCAACAACTTAAGCCCATTTGTTCGACATCACATCAATAACCGCCCGCAGCCGCAGCGCCCCATGAACTGGCGGGTCGACGTCGCCGTCCAGACACCGGTGCACAGTGCATTGGGGGATCTGCTGAGTTACGCCAGCGACATTCCGTTGCCGCCCGGTACGCTGGTGCGTGTCCCGCTGGGCGCGCGCGAGGTGCTGGGCGTGGCGTGGCAGAGCAGCCCGGAAGCGGAAGGGGCCCAACCGATGGCGCTCAAGCCCGTCGGCGCCGCGCTCGACGCGCTCGCGCCGCTCGGCGATGCGTGGCGCGACCTCGTGATGTTCGCCGCACGCTATTACCAGCGCTCCCTCGGCGAGGTGGCGTTGTCCGCCCTGCCGCCCCAGCTGCGCGACCTGACGAGCGTCCAGCTGGCGCGGCGGCTGAAACGAAAGACGACGGTACGCGCCGATGTCGCGGCAGACACGGAAGGCAGCGCGATCGCCCTTTCGGAAGAACAGACGAGTGCGCTCACGCGATTCGAGGCGGAATCGGGTCCTTTCCTGCTCTTCGGAAGCACCGGCAGCGGCAAGACGGAGGTCTACCTGCGCGCCGTGGCCACCCTGCTGGCGCGCGACGCCGCCGCCCAGGCACTGGTGATGGTGCCGGAGATCAACCTGACGCCGCAGCTCGAAGCCCGCTTCATGGCGCGCTTCGGCGACGACGCCGTGGTCTCGCTGCACAGCGGCATGACCAATCCGCAGCGCCTCGCAAGCTGGCTGGCGGCGCACAGCGGCACCGCGCGCATCGTGCTCGGCACGCGCATGGCGGTCTTCGCGTCGATGCCGGGGCTGCGGCTGATCGTGGTCGACGAGGAGCACGACCCGAGCTACAAGCAACAGGAAGGCGCGCGCTACTCGGCGCGCGATCTGGCCGTGTGGCGCGGCCAGCGCGAGCACGCCAAGGTGATCCTGGGCTCCGCGACGCCGTCCTTCGAGAGCTGGCACCAGAGCCGGCCGGCCGAAGGCGAAGACCCGGGCGGCCGCTACGTCCGGCTCGCCATGCCGGCCCGCATCGGCGCGGGCGAGCTGCCCGCGGTGCGCCTCGTCGACATGAATTTGCAGCCGCCGAAGACGGTGCTGTCGGGCGCGCTGCTGGCTGCCATCGGCGAACGCATCGCGCGCGGCGAGCAGAGCATGGTGTTCCTGAACCGCCGCGGCTATGCCCCCGTGCTGGCCTGCGGCGATTGCGGCTGGAAAAGCGAATGCCCGCACTGCAGCGCATTTCGCGTGTTCCACAAGATCGACCGCACCCTGCGTTGCCACCACTGCGGTTACGCCGAGCGCGTGCCGCGCGCCTGCCCGGCCTGCGGCAACCCGGACATCGCGCCGGTGGGCCGCGGCACCGAACGTCTCGAAGAACACCTGGCCGAACTCTTCGCCGAGGTGAAGCGGCCGGACGGCAGCGCCGTGACCATCGCCCGCATCGACGCCGACAGCACCCGCAAGGAAGGCGCTTTGGAGTCGCAACTCGCCGCAGTGCATTCGGGCGATGTCGACGTGCTGGTCGGCACGCAGATGATCGCCAAGGGTCACGACTTCCGGCGCATCACGCTGGTGGCGGCCGTGAACCCGGACGGCGCACTTTTTTCGAGCGACTTCCGCGCGCCGGAGCGCCTTTTCGGATTGCTCATGCAGTCGGCCGGCCGCGCGGGGCGCGACGCGGCCTACCTTGCGGCGCAAGGCAGCCGGGCCGAGATGTGGGTCCAGACCTCGCACCCGCAGCATCCGCTGTTCGCGGCGCTCCGCCGGCACGACTACGCGGCCTTCGCGCAATCGGAGCTGGACGAACGGCGCGCCGCCGGCATGCCGCCGTTCGCGTTCCAGGCGCTGATCCGTGCCGATGCGCGCACCCAGGAGGCGGCGCAGGCCTTCCTGACTGCGGCGAGCACGGCGGCGGACGGGCTCGAGGGCGCCGACCGTGTGACGCGTTACCCGGCCGTGCCGCTCGCCATCCAGCGCGTGGCCAACGTCGAACGTGCGCAGATGCTGGTCGAAAGCGGCTCGCGTGCCGCGCTGCAGCGGCTGCTCGCGGGCTGGCAGCCCGTGCTGCATGCGTTGCGCCGCACGCCCGAGGGCAAGGGCGTGATCCGCTGGCTGGTCGACGTCGACCCACAGCAGATCTGAAATCCAGCCGGCCGGGCCGCGCGGCCAGCCCCGTTTTGGTTGAATCTTCCTACGTGAGGCGCTCGCCGCTTCGCCGAGGATGAGGCCATGACACACGTTCTTCGTTGCGCCCTGATCCTGCTGTTCCTCGTGGCCGGACCGGCGCTCGCGGGCAGCCCCGAAACCCTGAACGCGCAGTACAAATCGCTGTCCGAACAGCTCGAACGCAACCCGTTCCAGCGCAAGCTGGTGCTCGAATCGAAGGAAGGCGGCAACCAGCTGAGTGGCGACATCTACGCGGTGATCGACCATCCGTTCGCGGATGTCGGCAACGCGTTCAAGCTTCCGGGCACCTGGTGCAGCGTGCTGATGCTGCATCTCAACACCAAGCACTGCGCGGTGACCGGGACGACCGAAGCACCCAAGCTCGCGGTGTCGATCGGCCGCAAGTTCGACCAGCCGGTGGCCGACGCCTCGCGTGTCGATTTCCGTTATGCGGTCAAGAGCGCAAGCGCGGACTACCTCGACGTCGAGCTGGACGCGCCGAGCGGCCCGATGTCCACGCGCGACTACAAGATCCTGCTCGAAGCGACACCCATCGACGGCGGCAAGACTTTCATACACCTGGGCTATTCGTACGGCTACGGCACCGCCGCACGGCTTGCCATGCAGGCCTACCTGGGCACACTGGGAAGCGACAAGGTCGGCTTCACGCCCACGGGCAAGGGTTCGGGCGACGCCCAGGACTTCATCGGCGGTGTGCGCGGCGTCGTCGAGCGCAACACCATGCGCTACTACCTGGCCATCGACGCATGGCTCGATGCGCCCGCGCCGGGCCAGCTCGACAAGCGCCTGGCCGCCTGGTTCGACGGCACCGAGCAGTACGCGCGGCAACTACACGAGGTGTCGCGGGGCGACTACCTCACGATGAAGCAGAGCGAGTTCCGCCGGCTGGCCGCCAGCCCCTGACGACGTCTCCGCCGAAACGGGCGAATAATCCGTCGACGGACGCGCAGCGTGATGCCGATCAGGCCGCCGTGAGCCAACCGCTCGCAGGATGCACGGGTCAACGGGAGAACACAGTGAAAACCACGTCCTATCGAATCCTGATGGTTCTGGCGCTTGGCTGGGCAGGCGCCACGGGCGCGCCAGCGGCCGAGCTCACGCAGGAAGGCCCGCGACTCGTCGTGACCGGCCTGCTCGACGGCAGCGTGGCCAAAGAGTTCGTCGAGCGCCTCGAAGGCGGCACGGTGCGCACGGTGGTGTTCGTCGATTCGTTCGGCGGCACCGCGGAAGCGGCTGAAACCTATGCGCGTGCCATCCGCGCCAGCGGCGTCCACACCGAGGCGTTGGGCCAGTGTCACGCGGCGTGCGCCTGGGCCTTCCTGGCAGGCAAGGAACACCGCTTCGGGCGCGGGCCGCATGTGAACGGCTTGCTGATTCCGGTGGCTGCCCGGCCCAAAGCCGGGGAAACCCAGAAGATGCTGAGCGAGATCACCGCGACCGCGGGCACGTCGCCGGCGCCGGTACCGGCCGCCCTGCCCACCGATGGCGTGGCCGTGGTATCGCTGGCCGAGCCTTCGCGTGAAAAGGTGATCTGGCAACCCGACCAGGGCGTGCTGTTCAGTTCCACGCCCACGCTGTTCGGCCGCGTCTACAAGACCTTCTATTGCGACGGAACCCAGGGGCGCGACACCTCGAAATGCGAAACGCTGTCCGATGCGGATCCTTACAAGCTGGGCGTGCTGACGCCCTGACTCAGCGCAGCCAGCGCACCGCGAGCGGAAACGTGAAGAACGCGGCCACGGTCGTCCACAGGATGATCCGCGCGATACGGCCGTTGTCCGCGCCGAAGCGCTCGGCCAGCATGGCCACGTTGCTGGCACTCGGCAGTGCGGCGACCAGCACGATCGCCACCAGCGCCGAATCGCTCAGCGGAAGTCCGAGCGTCATCGCCCCGCGGGCGGCGAGCCACACCAGAACCGGATGCGCCAGCAGCTTGACCAGCACGACCGGCAGCACGTCACCCGTGCGTGACAGCCCCCGCCCCGGCTCGTGCCGCGCCATCAGCGACGAGCGCGCGAGCACCGCACCGATCGTGAACAGGGCGGCCGGCGACGCGGCATCGGCCAGCATCGTCATGGTGCGGTCGATCGGCCCGAAAAGACTGAACTGCATCGCGGAGGCGAGCGCGCCCAGCAGGATCGACCAGGGAAGCGGGTTCACGACCATGCCGCGCAGGGCCTGACGCGCCGCCCTCGCCGCACCATGCTCGTCGGCGCCGTCGAGCCGAGAGAGCGCGATGCACAGCGACGAGGTGATCACCATGTCGAACGTGATCGTGATGATGACCGGCCCCGCCGCGCTGGCGCCGAGCAGCGCGGCCAGCAGCGGCACGCCCATGAAGCCGGTGTTGGGAAACGCTGCGACCAGCGCACCGAACGAGGCGTCGTTCCAGCCGATGCGCGCATTGCGCGTCCACCATACCGTGGCGGCGACGAGCAGCAGTCCGGACACGCCCCACACCAGCGCCACGCTGCCGTCGAGCAACTGCGCGATCGGCGTGCTGGCGCCGAAGCGGTACAGCATGCACGGCAGCGCGAAGTACAGCACGAAGGTGTTGAGCCCCGGGATGGCCTCGAGCGGCAGCACCCGCAGACGCGCGGCCGCATAGCCGGCCGCGATCAGTGCGAAGAACGGGAACGTGACGAGGAAGATCTGCAGCACGCCGCGATTGTGGCGGCTGCGCTGCAGCCTTCTCCGCTCACGGCACCTGCAGGGCCGAGAGCTTCCGGTCGAATTTGATCAGCCACACGCGCGTGGGGCGCTCCAGGTCGCTCCCGCGCGTGAGGCGCGCACCACCCGTCGCCGTCGGGCAACCGCTCACGATGACGCCTGCGGCGTTGACCGTGCAGTCTTCCATGCTGCCGGCAACCTTCGCGCCGGCCGCGTCCAGCAGCGTGGTCGAAACGCCGAAGTCGTTGTCGTTGACGAGTGCCAACGTGTTGTCGTCGACCCAGGCCAGGCCTTCGGCCTTCTCGGCGAGCCAGCCGATCGCGTTGAGGTCCAGGAGCTCGGTCTTCTTCAGCGTGATCACGCCCGAATAGTCGGCGCCGTTGGAGACGGCGCGCGTGATGCTGCTGACCTCGAGGTTCTGGTCGAATCCGACGATGTTGGTCGCATTGGCGGGCACTTCGACCAGCATCAACTTGTTGAACACCTTGCCATCGCTCTTGCGCGCGCCCTGTTCGATCACGATGAAGCGGCCATTGCCGAGGCTCACCAGGTCACCGAGCTTGGCGTTGCCGGTGCGATCCTTGTCGTACAGGCTGCCGTCGATCGGGTAGGCGTACATCTTGGATGTCTCGGTGGCCGGGTCGAACTCGAGCCAGCGCGCGAACTTCGCGATATGCCGCACGTCGGTGCTGCTGCCGCCCGGTGGCGTCGCCTTGAGCGACTTGCCGGCGCCGTCCTTCGGATCGATCGGGCTTTGCAGGTAGCCGTGCAGCTTGCCGCTTGCGATGTCGAGTGCCAGTCCTTCCATGCCGCGGTTGGCGCGACGCTGCGACAGGACGGCGGGAAGGTCGGCCGCGCCGGGGCCGGGTGCGTACTTCTTTTCGACGACGCCCGTTGCGATGTTGATGCGGGCGATGAAGGGTCCGTACTCGTCGCTCGTCCACAGCACGTTGCGCGCGGCATCGAGCACCATCGATTCAGGATCGATCCCGTTCGGATCGAAGTTCGATTTGGCCGCGTCGAACGTATAGGCGTCGGTCAACGGCGTCTCGCCGGTCGAGCCCACGCCCGACTGCGGCGGCAGGCCGGTGAGCTTCTGGTTGGCGTTGAGCCGAAGCGGCGTGCTCGACTGCAGCACGGCGCCGTTGGTGCCCACGCGGATCACGCCGTAGCTCGGCGCGAAGGATGGCGCAGGGAAGACCTTGCTCACATTGACGCCAGCGCCGCCGGGCACCGGGGCGTTTGGACCGTCGCCGTTCGGCCCCCGGTCGGTGATCGCGTAGAACTCCAGCGCGCCATCGGCGGCCTTGCCCTTGAAGGCCATGCCCGAGCCATACGCGGGCAGGAAACCGTTAGGGAAGTCGGCCTTGATCAGCGCGTTGCTGCCTTCGTAGGGCACGTAGAACTTCGCATCGGCCTGCAGCTGATAGCGGGTGACGGCAAGTCCGAACGTGCCGAGCGCGTTGGTCTGCGTGGCCGTGTCGGTCACCGCGCCGCCGAGACGCGACGCGAGCGTGTTCTCGAAATGCTCGCGCGCCAGCAGCCGGCGATTGGCATCGACGGTGCGCGTGTTGTAGGGGGCGGGCAATGCGGCCAGCATCTTGTTGAGTGCGGCCTCGAAGGCCGCGGGCGCTGAACCGAGGTCCAGCACGCCGGCCGTCAGGGCGGCCTTGAGCGCAGCGGTCAGGCGGATGCCGTTCGACGGGTCGGCATCGTCATCGAGCGTCTGCAAGGCCAGCAGGCGATTGACCACGGCGTCGGCCTTGATGTCGGAACCGCCGGCCAGGGTCAAAGGGGTCACGGTGGCGCCGCAGGCGGCACTGCCGAGCAACACTGCACCGGCGCTGAAGACCACCGTATCGCCCTGCTGGCAGGTGAACTCGCCCGCTGCGTTGGTCACGGCCTTCACGCCCGTGCCAGCGACGTAGTCCAGCCCTTCGACCGCGGAATCCAGGAAGGTGCCTGTCACCGTGGTCGCGATGGTCGGCGTCGTGCCGCCCTGCGCGGGCTGCGTCGGGGTGGCTGGGGCCGTGCCGCCGGTCGCCAGAGGCAAGGCAAAGCCCCCGCTGCTGCCACCGCCGCAAGCCGTGATCATCAATACGGCGCTCATGAGCGCGATGCCGCCGGTCATGGTTCGTTGTCGGGTCATCCGGAAATCTCTCCAATTTCCCGCGCGGCGCGCGGGCACGGCGATTAAGGCCGAGCCAGATGACACTTCCATGAAACCGCTAGAGCTGGCTCGACAGCAGCGAAGCGAGGTGCTCCATGACCTTCTCGCGCACGGGACGGTTCTGCCACTGCGCCAGCGTGACCGCGCGGCTGCGCTTCAGGTCGTCCTCGAACACGGCGACCTGCGCCTTGGCGAACGCCGTGTCGTAGATGTTGAGGTTGGCCTCGTCGTTCAGCCTGAACGAGCGGTTGTCGAAATTGGTGGAGCCCACCGACACCAGGTAGTCGTCGACCACCAGCACCTTGCAATGGAACATCGTCGGCTGGTATTCGTGCATCTGCACGCCGGCCTCCAGCAGCGGCCCCCAGGACGCACGCGATGCGCCGCGCACGGTCTTGGCATCGATGATCGGTCCCGGCGTGATGATTCGCACGCGAACGCCGCGCTTGACCGCCGCCGCCAGGGCATCGCGGGTCAGGTCGTCGGGCACGAAATACGCGCTGGAAAGTTCGATCGTGCGCTCCGCCGCCGTGATCGCGAGCAGGTACATCAGGTGCATGCTCTCGGCGCCGCCCGAGGGCGAGCTGCTGAACATCTGTGCGCCGCCGCCCGCGCTGCGCGCCGGCACCGCCGGAAAGTAGCGCTCGCCATGCAGCACCTCGCCCGACACCTTGACCCAGTTGTCCATGAAGACCGCCTGCATCTGCGCGACCACCGGTCCTTCGACCCTGAAGTGCGAATCGCGCCAGTGCTCCGGGTCCTGCGCATGCCCCGTCCATTCGGGCGCGATGCCGACACCGCCGGTAAAGCCGACCGCGCCGTCGACCACCAGCAGCTTGCGGTGGGTGCGGTTGTTCAAGCGCGCGATGTCGTACCAGCTCGGCTTGTGGAACTTGCGGATCTCCACGCCGGCCTTCTCCATCTCCTGCAGGAAGCCGTCGTCGATCTTGGCGCTGCCGACCCAGTCGAGCAGCACGTGCACCTTGACCCCCGCGCGCGCCCGCTCGGCCAGCGCGTCGGCGAAGGCCTTGCCGATGTCGCCCGACCAGTAGATGTAGGTCTCGAAGGTGATGCTCTGCTTCGCGCCGCGGATCGCCTCGAGCATCGGAGGAAAGATCTGGTCGCCGTTCAGCAAGGCCTCGAAGCGGTTGCCCTCGACGATCGACGGGCCCAGCAGCACGCCCATCGCGCGGCGGAACTGCGGGTCGTGCAGGCTGTACTCGCGCGAGATGTGCTGGTCGATCTTCTTTTCGCCGGGAATGAAGTTCAACACCAGCACGGTCGCCGCCATCGTGAGCAGTGCGGTCCAGAAGGCAATCTTGAAGGGGTGTCTCGTTGTGGTCATGGCGGCAATCCTGAGGAGTGCAGGTCTTAACACGTCCTTACAACCCGTCGCGTCCGACGGTCGCCCGTATCATTGAGCGCTTTGCGCCCCGGCGGCTCTGCCCGCCGGCTCCGCTGCCCGTCTCCATGTCTTCCGGTCTCAATCTCGCGCAACAAGAAGCGGTCGATTACCTCCACGGCCCCTGCCTCGTGCTGGCCGGTGCAGGATCGGGCAAGACGCGCGTCATCACGCACAAGATCGGCCGCCTGATCGAATCCGGCATGGCGCCCAAACGCATCGCCGCGATCACCTTCACGAACAAGGCCGCCGCCGAAATGCGCGAGCGCGCCAAGGGCCTGATCGGGCGCGACGCGAAACACGTCGTGGTGTGCACCTTCCACGCACTCGGCGTGCGCATGATGCGCGAGGACGGCGCGGTGCTCGGCCTGAAGCCCCAGTTCAGCATCCTCGACAGCGACGACGTCACGCGCATCCTGAAGGACGCGGGCGGCACCACCGATGCGGCGACCGCGCGCATCTGGCAGTGGACGATCAGCAAGTGGAAGAACATGGGCCTGAACGCGGCCCAGGCGCTGGCCCAGGCCGCGGATGACAACGAGCGCGTGACGGCCACCATCATGGGCCGCTACGAAGAGCGCCTGACCGCCTACCAGAGCGTCGACTTCGACGACCTGATCGGCCTGCCGCTCAAGCTCCTGCGCGACCACGAAGCGGTGCGGGCCAAGTGGCAGGCGGCCCTCGGCCATGTGCTGGTCGACGAGTACCAGGACACCAACGCCACGCAATATGAAGTGCTCAAGGCGCTGGTCGGCGAGCGCGGACACTTCACGGCCGTGGGCGACGACGACCAGTCCATCTACGGCTGGCGCGGCGCGACGCTCGACAACCTGAAGAAGCTGCCGATCGATTACCCGAAGCTCAAGGTCATCAAGCTCGAGCAGAACTACCGCAGCACCAGCGCGATCCTGCGTGCGGCCAACAACGTGATCGGCCCGAACCCCAAGCTCTTCCCGAAGACGCTGTTCAGCGAACTCGGCGAAGGCGAGCCGGTGCGCGTGATCGACGCCGACAGCGAGGCCCACGAAGCCGAGCGCACCGTGGCGCGCATCCAGAGCCTGCGCGCCGGCGAAACGATCACGCAGAGTTCCACCGGCACGCAGCACCTGGACTGGCGCAACTTCGCAGTGCTGTACCGCGCAAACCACCAGGCGCGCGTGTTCGAGCAGGCGCTGCGCAAGGCCAACATTCCGTACAAGGTGTCGGGCGGCCAGAGCTTCTTCGACCGCGCCGAGATCAAGGACCTGTGCGGCTGGTTCCGCCTGTGGGTCAACAACGACGACGACCCGGCGTTCCTGCGCGCCATCACCACGCCCAAGCGCGGCATCGGCCACACCACGCTGGCCAGCCTGGGCACCTTCGCGAGCCAGTACAAGCTGAGCCTGTTCGAGGCGCTCTTCAGCCCCTCGCTGCCAAGCGTGATGGCCAAGCGCGCGCACGAGCAGCTGCACGAGTTCGGCCGCTACATCAACGACCTCGAATACCGCGCGCGCCGCACCATGGGCGCCGAGGATTCGCGCGCGTTCATGACCGAGTGGCTCAAGGAAATCGACTACGAGAAGCACCTCTACGACGGCGAGGACAGCGAGCAGGTCGCGGCCGCGCGCTGGACCAACGTGATGGAATTCTGCGACTGGATGTCGGCGCGTGCCGGCGGCGAGATCGACGACGCCTCGGGCGCCACGGTCGAGAGCGAGCGCAAAAGCCTGCTCGAGGTGGCGCAGACCATCTCGCTGCTGTCGACGATCAGCGAGCGCGAGAAGGACCAGAACGTGGTCACGCTCTCCACGCTGCACGCCTCCAAGGGTCTCGAGTGGCCGCATGTGATGCTGGTCGGCGTGACCGAAGGGCTGCTGCCCTTCAAGCTCGACGACGACAACGGCCGCCAGGAGAAGATCAGCGACGACACACTCGCACGCCTGCAGGAAGAACGCCGCCTCATGTACGTGGGCATCACCCGCGCCCAGCGCAGCCTGGCCGTGAGCTGGACCAAGAAGCGCAAGAAGGGGCGCGAGATGGTCGCCGGCATCCCGAGCCGCTTCATTGCCGAGATGGCGCTCGACAAGACCACCGCACGCGAAGACCCTCGCGAAAAGCTCAAGGCGCTTCGCGCCGAGTTCGCACGCAAGGCGCAGGACAGCGCGGCCGCCGCAGCGGCTGCCGCTGCGGCGCCATGAAGCCCGCGATTGCTATTATTTTGATAGCTGCTTGCGCAATAGCTACAGGCGCTGCCGCCCAGAATGACCCGAAATCGACAGCGCCTGCGACCTGTCCCGCAGTCGCGCAGGACCTGCCGATGGAAGCGCTCTACGGCCAATGGGTGGCGCGCTTCGACGGACTGACGGCGGACTTCGTCATTCGCCTCGACAGGCACCCCGAGTACGCCGGCGTGAAGGGTACGATCACGCGCGGTGCCACGACGGCCCGGCTGGCCGGCGACATCGACGACGAGGGCCGGCTGACCATCGATGAATCCCAGGACGGCCGCCGCATCAGCGGCATCTGGCTCGGCGCCCTCGAAGCCGGCTCCTGCGGCAAGGAATTCAGGGGCACCTGGCGCAACACCACCGATGACAGCATGCATCCCTTCGTCCTGACCAAGACAGGCCCATTGCAATGAACCCAATGACCATTCGTATCCAGAGCATCCACATCCTCACGGCGCTTGGCGCCGGTCTCGGCATGGCCGGCGCGCACGCCCAGCCTGCCGACAAGCCCGCCAGCCCGCTCGCCAGTGCGCAACTCACCTGGCAGCAATGCAGCGCACTGACCGGCGCCAACGAAGCACGCCTGGCGTGCTTCGACCGCTGGGCGCAGCAGCAATCACTGCCCGCCGCAGCGGTCGGTTCCGCTCCGCCCGTGCTGGCGAGCACCCAGCCGGTGCCACCGGTCGACGCCTCGGTGCCTGCGACGCGCGTCGTCTCGGTCAGCACCGAAGAAGGTTGCCGCGACCGCCAGTACTCCACGCTTTCGCGCTTCTGGGAGCTGGAGAACGGCAGCGACTGCGGCACCTTCACCTTCCGCGGCTACCGGCCGCTCACCGTGTCGCTCACGGCCGCCACCAAGAAGCCCGAGACGCCCACGTCCCCGGCCGAAGGGCACACCGGCACGCCCACCGACTACCAGGCGGCCGAGATGCGCATCGGCCTGTCGGTGCGCACCAAGCTCGCTCAGGGCATCCTCACGAAGGACGATCCGGTGAAGAAGGACTCCCTGTGGTTCGGCTACACCCAGCAGTCGACCTGGCAGATCTTCAATGGCGATCTCTCGCGGCCATTCCGCACCACCGACCACGAGCCCGAGGTGATGTACGTCTACCCGACGGACTTCAAGCTGCCGGGCGGCTGGCGCTGGCGCTATGCAGGGCTCGGCCTGGTGCACCAGTCGAACGGCCAGAGCCTGCCGTATTCGCGCAGCTGGAACCGCGTGTACCTGATGGGCGGCATGGAGCTGGACGATCGTTTCACCGTCACCGGCCGCATCTGGCAGCGCATGAACGAAAGCGCCAGGAGCGACGACAACCCCGACATCGCCGACTACGTCGGCCGCGCCGAAATCACCGGGCGCTGGAACCTCAACCGCGACAACCAGCTCGGCGTGACCGTGCGAAACAACTTGCGCGACAGCGGCCGCGGCTCGATCCGCCTCGAATGGCTCAAGGCCATCGGCGATCCGGCCCGGAGCAACCTGCGCTTTCACACGCAGCTGTTCCACGGGTACGGCGACACGCTGGTCGACTACAACCGCAAGCGCACCGTGCTCAGCGTGGGCTTGAGCCTGGTGGACTTCTGAGGACACGCCATGAACGAAGAACAGAAAAAGATCATCGACGCCCTGCAGGTCGAACCGGCATTCGACGCCGCGACCGAGGTCGAACGCCGCACCGCCTTTCTCGCGGGCTACCTGCGTCACAGCGGCCTCAAGACGCTGGTGCTGGGCATCAGTGGCGGCGTGGATTCGCTCACGGCCGGCTGCCTGGCGCAGCGCGCTGTCGAGCGACTGCGCAGCGAAGGCTATTCATGCACTTTCATCGCCATGCGGTTGCCGTACGGCGTGCAGAAGGACGAGGCGGAAGCGCAGCAGTCGCTGCAGGTGATGAAGCCTGACCGCACGCTCACCGTCGACATCAAGCCAGCGGCCGACGGCATGCTGGCCGCGCTCAAAGCGGGCGACCTCGCCTTCCGCGATCCGGCGCATGAAGATTTCGTGCTCGGCAACATCAAGGCACGCCAGCGCATGATTGCCCAGTTCGGCGTGGCAGGCGCACACGACGGCCTCGTCATCGGCACCGACCATGCGGCCGAGGCGCTCATGGGTTTCTTCACCAAGTTCGGCGATGGCGCGGCCGACGTGACCCCGCTCACCGGCCTCAACAAACGCCGCGTGCGCGCCTGCGCCCAGTGGCTCGGCGCGCCGGACGCGCTGGTGTTCAAGGTGCCGACGGCCGACCTCGAATCGCTGGTCCCGGGCAAGCCCGACGAAGACGCCTTCGGCGTCAGCTACGAGCAGATCGACGACTTCCTCGAAGGCAAGCCGGTGTCGCCGGAAGCCCAAGCGATCATCCTGTCGACGCATCGCAAGAGCGCGCACAAGCGGGCGCTGCCGGTCGAACCCTGAGGCGCCTGCTGAAGGTGCCATGAAAAAAGCCCGCCGTCGTGAGACAGCGGGCTTTTGTATTTGGTGGCCTGGGTCGGAATCGAACCAACGACACGCGGATTTTCAATCCGCTGCTCTACCAACTGAGCTACCGGGCCATGGTGTGCAGCCTCGAATTATACAGCGCTGCGCCGACCTCTCGAAAGATCGACCCCCAATTGTTTGAGTTTGCGGTACAGATGAGTGCGCTCGAGGCCGGTTTTCTCGGCGACGCGCGTCATCGAGCCGTTCTCCATCGCCAGGTGGAACTCGAAGTACGCCTTCTCGAAGCCGTCGCGCGCATCGCGCAGCGGCCGGTCGAGGTCGAAGCTCTGGTTGGACTGCGGGCCGGCATCGACAACCGTCGGCTGCAGCAGTGCCGGCATCATCGCGCTGTCGTTCACCGTGGTGACCGCGGCCGAAAAGCTGTGGCTGGCTGCCGGAGGCACGATGCTCGCGGCGGCGCGGCGGGCGCTTTCGCGCGCCAGGCCCTGCTCCACCGCCTTGAGCAGCTTCTGCATGGTGATGGGCTTCTCGAGAAATGCGAAGGCGCCGATGCGCGTGGCATCCACTGCGGTGTCGATGGTGGCGTGGCCGCTCATCATCACCACCGGCATCGTGAGCAGGCCGGCGGTGGACCACTCTTTCAGCAACGTGACGCCGTCGGTGTCCGGCATCCAGATGTCGAGCAGCACGAGATCAGGCCGTGCGCGTTGCCGTGCGGCACGCGCCTCGGCAGCGTTCTCGGCGAGTTCCACGTGGTGGCCTTCGTCATTGAGAATTTCGAAGAGCAGGTCCCGGATGCCCAGCTCGTCGTCGACCACGAGGATATTTGCCATGAATACTTGTTGTGTGCGCCGTTGTCATGGCGCGGTGTGAGCGACCGCTACTGCGGCTCGCCTGCCAGCGCGAATGATAACGAGACTTGCGCTCCGGCCACAGCCCCGTCGACCAGCCGGTTCGAAAGTTCGATGCGTGCACCATGCTCGTCCGCGATCTTCTTGACCACGGCCAGGCCGAGCCCGGTGCCCTTGGTCTTGGTGGTGACGTAGGGCTCGAAGGCGCGCTTGAGGATGTTCTCCGCAAAGCCGGGGCCGCTGTCCTGCACGGTCAACCGCACGCGCTGACCGGAATCCCCCAGCCGGGTGCGAATGACGACTTCACCTGCCCGCCCGAGGCTGTGCGCCGCGACCTCCGCGGCGTCCTGGGCGTTTTGCAACAGGTTGTGAATGACCTGACGGATCTGCTGCGCATCGGCCCGGATCGATGGGCAGCGTTCGTCGAGTTCGCTGCGCACCGCGACCGGCAGGGTATCGGCGCTGTAGAGCTGCAGCACATCGTTGATCAGCCCGTTGAGATCGACCGGCTTGAGGTCTGCGGCAGGCAGCCGCGCATAGTCGCGGAATTCGTTGACGAGCCGCTTCATCGCGTCGACCTGGTCGACGATGGTCTTGACGGACTTCGTGAGGATCGCCTGCTCGGGCGCGTCGACCTTGCCCGACAGCTTCATCTCCAGCCGCTCGGCGGAAAGCTGGATCGGCGTGAGCGGATTCTTGATCTCGTGGGCCAATCGGCGGGCCACTTCGCCCCAGGCCTGGGCGCGCTGCGCCGACACGATCTCCGAGATGTCGTCGAACACCAGCAGCCTCGCAGCGCCCGGCAGCTCGGCGCCCCGCGCGACGATGTTGATCGCGTCCTGCGACAGGCCGTTGCCCGCGGCGTGCAGTTCGAAGGCATGCTGCCAGTGGTCCAGACCGTGCTGCAGGCGCTCCACCTGGAATTCGTCGAACTGCTGCTGCACGTCCAGGCCAAATTCGGAAAGCCCGGGCACGTCGGCCAGTCGCTGGCCCTCGAAAGCCGCGAGCGGCGCGCGCAGCACGCGCGTCGCACCGGGATTCGTCGACAGCACCGTGCCCTCGGCATCGAGCACGATCACGCCGGAGGTCAGGTTGTCGAGGATGGTCTGCAGGTTGGCGCGGGCGGCATCGAGCTGGCCCATGGTCTTCTCGACCGCGCCACGCGCATCCGACAGCTGCTGAGTCATCACCGCGAATGAGCGCGTCAGGCCGCCGAGTTCGTCCTTGCCCTGCAGCACCGCCGTCGGTCGCAGGTCGCCGGCAGCCACCTGGCGCACGCCATCGGCCAGCACCAGCAATGGCCGCGCGAGCTGGTTGCCGAACAGCACCGCCAGCAGCACCGCGCCGAACACCGCAAGGAACAGGCTGAGCGTGAGCGTGCCGATGTACATGCGTCGCAACCCCTCGCGCGCCAGCGCACGCTCCTGGTATTCGCGGTTGGCCTCCTGCACGGCCAATGCGTTGGCGACGACCGCCGGCGGCAGCGGCACCGTGACCTGGAGGTAGCGCGGCTCGGTGTTGAAGTCGAAGCCGGGCCGCTGCACGAGCGCGATCGCGCGCACGGTCGCCGCGGGCGGCGCGTTGGCGCCGGGCGCGGGAACTTCATCGAGTCCTTCCACGTGCGCCACCGCACGGTCGGCACGCACCTGCCGGAACTGCTGCGGCGTCGGCCGCTCGGGGCTCAGCTGGAAACGCGAGGCGCCGGCGCCGGCCACAAGCTGGCCGGTGCCCGTCCAGAGCACGGCATCGCTGGCACCCAGCTGGTCGCGGATGCGCTCGAGCGCGAGGCCGGCGCCGGCGTCCGTCACCTGCGCCAGCTGGCTGCTGGCACTGCGAGTCTTGTTGGCCAGGTCGTCCGAGAGCGAGTCGAGCGTCGCACGGCCGAGGTTGAGACCCGCGTCGAGCGCGCCCTCGACCTTGACGTCGAACCAGCTCTCGATCGAGCGCGCCACGAACTGGTAGGAAACCACGTAGACCAGCGCCCCCGGCACCACGCCCACCAGCGCGAAGATCGCTGCGAGCTGGATCAGCAGCCGGCTGCCGAACTTGCCTTGCCGCAACCGGCGCAGCAGCCGGAACGCGATCCAGCCGATGACCAGCACCAGCAGCGCCGCCACGACGACGTTGATGCCGAAGAGGCGCGCGTAGTTCTGTTCGTAGAGCGCGCGGTTGTTGGTGGCCTGCGCCAGCAGGAACATCAGCACCAGGCCGATGGCCGTGACCAGCGCGGCGCCCACGCCGATCGCCCAGCGCATCGCCCGCGAGCGGCGCGCGACCGGCGTTGCCGCGGCGCCACCCGCACGCGGCTCGGTGCTCACTTGAGCTTCTCCAGCGGGAGACGTTCGTTGCGTGCAGCCACGATGTTCCAGTCGGCCTGTCCGGCGACACCGATCTGGAACGGGCGCGGCAACTGCGAGGTATCGAGCCTGAAGCTGAAGGCCACCGGATGGACTCCGCCGTCGTCGCCGATCTCGCCCCGGTCTCCCAGCCGCAGGCGGCCTATGCGCTTGACCACATCGAGTGCATCGCCGAGGGTGTCGAAGTTCTGGTTGAGCGAAACGCCCAGGCCGGTGTTGGTGATGGGCACCGACGACACGTTGAGCCGCCAGCGCCGTGTCAGCGGCTGGTAGGCGAGTCGCATGTGGCGTGTGGCCCGTGCCACGCGGCGGTCGGTCCAGTACCAGCGCTCGGAGAACAGCTCCGCCTCGGCCACGAAGAAAATGGCGATGCCCTTTTCCAGCACCTCGTTGACACCCGCCGGCAGGTCGAACTGCACCGCGGCCGTGAAGAAGATGCCGTCGTCGCCCTCTTCCAGCCGCATTTGGGTCACGAACGCCTGGGGAGCCTGCGCCAACGCGGTCGCCGGGAAGGTCCCGAGTCCGCCGGCGATCGAGAAAGCGGCCAGTGCGAGCACGTCGCGCCGGTTCAGCGCCGGCACGCGCGGCTCACCGGGAGCGCTTTTCGAGCAGGGCGTAGAAGAAACCGTCGTGTTCACCCAATCGATTGTCCGGGACGCCATGACCATTCCCGGTGCTTTGCGGCAGCAAATGGCCGGGCGATGGGCGCAATCGCGCATCGGTGTTGCGCGCAAGAAACGCATCGATCTGGTGCGATCCCTCTTCCCGGAAAACCGAGCAGGTGCAATAGACAAGCCGTCCGCCAGTGCGAACGAGCGGCCAGAGTGACGCCAGAAGCTGCGCCTGCTGGGCGGCGAGCTGGTCGATGTCGCTTTCGCGGCGCAGCCAGCGGACATCGGGGTGGCGCCGCACGATGCCCGAGGCCGTGCACGGCGCGTCGAGGAGGATGGCGTCGAACGGGATGCCGTCCCACCACTTTTCCGGCCAGCCGGCATCCGCGACGACGACGCGGGCCGCCAGCCCGAGGCGCGCAAGCGTCTCGTCGATCCGGCGGCTGCGCACTGCGTCGATCTCGAGCGCGGTCACATCGATTTCGCGGCCGGCTGACAGTTCGAGCAAATGCGCCGTCTTGCCGCCAGGCGCGGCGCACGCATCGAGCACGCGCAATGGTGGGCCGCTCTCGAGATCGAGGCCGTCGAGCAGCAGCGGTGCGGCGATCTGCGCGGCCGCGTCCTGGACCGACACCTCGCCCTCGGCGAAGCCGGGCAGCTGCGGCACCGGCCGCGCACGCGACAGCTGCAAGCCGGCAGGTCCGACGGTCCGTGCGTCCAGCCCGATCCCAGCGAGTGCATGCTGATATGCGGCCAGATCGGTTTTCTGCCGGTTGATCCGCAGCGTCATCGGCGCCTGCAGGTTGTCGGCGGTGAGCACGCGCTGCCATTCGCGCGGATGGTCGCGTCGCAGCCGCTCGATCCACCAGCGCGGATGGTTCCATTGCGCGACCGGCTCGCGCTCTGTGGATGCGACCAGCTCGTCGCGCTCCCGCAGGAAGCGGCGCAGGCAGGCATTGATGAAGCTGGCCTGCGCGCGCGTCGCCGGGTTGCGCTTGGCCGCCTCGACGGCCTGGTCGACCAGCGTGAAGGGCTCGTAGGGCGCCCGCTCGGGGTCCCAGGCCAGCGCGAGCGCGGTGCACAGCAGCGCATCGGCGGCTGGCGGCGGCGTCCTCTTGGCGAGGTGGCGCCTCAGCGCCTCGGCGCGCCCGAGCCAGCGCAGGACCTGGAATCCGAGTGCCTGGACACCGGGGCGCAGTGCGGGCTCGACGTTCTCGAACGCCGCCGTGCCCGAAACGCCGCTGCGGATGGCCGCGAGCACGGTCGCGACAAGTTGGAGCTGGCGCCAGAGCGGCGGCTGCTGCGACTGCGAGGAGGAAGGTGGGGGTGAGAGGTCTGCCAAGCGGTCGATGGTAACCAAGCGCGCCGCCGAGGACGCGCCCGCGCTCAGAACAGCGGTGCGGCCGGCCGCAGCCGCATGATCCAGGCGACGAAGACCGCAGGAAACTGGCCGATCGCCGCGTTGTACGCGTGGACCGCGAGATTGAACTGACTGCGTGCGATCTCCGCGGCGGCCGAGGGCTCGGGCCACGCGATGGCGGTCGTGCCCGAAGCCACCTCGTCGATGCCGCCGAGCGGTGCCGGCCGCGACAGCATGCCGTCCGCGTCGAAGCTCACCATCGAGTCCGGATGCTGGCGCTGCCAGGCCGAGAGCAGCGCGCGCAATGCCGTGCCGAGCGCGCCGATGCGTTCCGGATTCAGTGGCTGCATGCGTGTGGCGGCCAGCAGCGTGCCCAGTTGCGCGGTGGCGGCCTGGAGCGAGGCTCGGGTCTGAATCTCTGCGTCCGACAACGACGCCGCGTCCTCGCTGGCGGCTGCGGCCGAGGCTTCGGTCAAGACGAATTCGAGCTGGCGGACCAGTGCGCCATCCAGCGTGGCGTAGCCCTGCAGCGCCGCGGAGCGCAACCGCATCAGCCGGTTGTAGGCCCCGACGAACCAGAAGAGCAGCAACGCCGCGACGATCCAGCTCACCAGCGAATCGGGCAGTGCGCTCAACATGTGCGGCCCGCCCAGAAAAAAGCCCCCCGACCGCGAGCGGCTGGGGGGCGTGTGGGACCTGTCATGGTCCCGCGATGCTAACCAGTTATTCGGCTGCAGCGCCTTCGCCGGCGTCGGCCGTCGCGGTCGCGGTGGTCGCTTCGTCGGGCTGGCCTGCCAGCTCGGCGGCTTCCGACTCGGCGATCGCACGGCGCTCGGCGTCGTCCATCGCGTCCTTGGCCTTGCGTGCCTGGTGGTACGCCATGCCGGTGCCTGCGGGAATCAGGCGGCCGACGATGACGTTTTCCTTCAGACCGCGCAGCTCGTCGCGCTTGCCCATGATCGCGGCTTCGGTCAGCACGCGCGTCGTTTCCTGGAAGGACGCCGCGGAGATGAACGAGTCGGTCGAGAGCGATGCCTTCGTGATACCGAGCAGCAGGTTGGTGAACGTCGCGGGGATCTTGCCTTCGGCGCGCAGGGCGTCGTTGGTGTTGAGCATTTCGCTGCGTTCGACCTGTTCGCCGGAGATGTAGCCGGTCTCGCCGATGTTGTCGACCACGACGCGACGCAGCATCTGGCGAACGATCACCTCGATGTGCTTGTCGTTGATCTTCACACCCTGCAAGCGGTACACGTCCTGCACTTCGTCCACGATGTAGCGCGCCAGTTCTTCGGAACCCAGCAGGCGCAGGATGTCCTGCGGATCCGCCGGGCCGTCGACCACGGACTCGCCCTTGTTCACCACCTGGCCTTCGTGCACCAGGATGTTCTTTTCCTTCGGCACGAGGTCTTCGTAGACGCCGCCTTCGGGATCGGTGATCTGCAGGCGAATCTTGCCCTTGGTCTCTTTACCGAACGACACGGTACCGGTCATCTCGGCCAGCATGCCCTTGTCCTTCGGCGAACGGGCTTCGAACAGCTCGGCCACACGCGGCAGACCGCCGGTGATGTCGCGCGTCTTCTGGCCTTCGACCGGAATGCGCGCCAGCACTTCGCCGGGGCCCACGTCCTGGCCGTCGCGGACCTGAACCAGCGAGCCGATCGGGAAACCGATCGTCACCGAATGGTCGGTGCCCGGGATCTTCACCTCGACGCCGGAAGCGTCGATCAGCTTGACCTGCGGACGCACGACCTTGGTCGCACCGCGGCGCTTCGGATCGATCACGACCAGGGTCGACAGACCCGTCACTTCGTCCACCTGCTTGGCGACCGTGAGGCCTTCCTCGACGTTCTCGAACTGCGCCTTGCCGGCGAACTCCGTGATGATCGGGCGGGTCAGCGGATCCCAGTTGGCGAGCACGTGGCCGGCCTTGATCTGCTGGTCTGCCTTGATCGCCAGGATGGCGCCGTACGGCACCTTGTGACGCTCGCGCTCGCGGCCGTGCTCGTCGTGAATCACGATCTCGCCCGAACGCGAGATTACGACCAGCTCGCTCTTGCTGTTGGTCACGTAGCGCATCGTGGCATTGAAGCCGATCGTGCCGTTCGACTTGGCTTCCACGCTGGAGGCGACGGCCGCACGCGATGCGGCGCCACCGATGTGGAAGGTCCGCATCGTCAGCTGCGTGCCGGGCTCGCCGATCGACTGCGCGGCGATCACACCGACGGCTTCGCCGATGTTGATCAGGCCACCGCGACCCAGGTCGCGGCCGTAGCAGGTCGCGCAGATGCCGAAGCGCGTTTCGCACGTGAGCGCGGTGCGCACCTTGACTTCGTCGACGCCCTGGCCTTCGAGCCATTCGATGTTGTCTTCGTCGAACATGTCGCCGGCCTTGAGCAGCACGGCGCGGTTTTCCGGATGCAGCACGTCTTCGGCTGCCGAGCGGCCGAGGATTCGGTCGCGCAGCGATTCGATGACTTCACCGCCTTCGACGATGGCGCGCATCAGGTAGCCGCCATGCGTGCCGCAGTCCTGCTCGATCACGACCAGGTCCTGCGTCACGTCGACCAGACGACGCGTCAGGTAACCCGAGTTCGCGGTCTTGAGCGCCGTGTCGGCCAGGCCCTTTCGGGCACCGTGGGTGGAGATGAAGTACTCCAGCACGTTCAGGCCTTCGCGGAAATTCGCGGTGATGGGCGTCTCGATGATCGAGCCGTCCGGCTTGGCCATCAGGCCGCGCATGCCGGCGACCTGGCGGATCTGCGCAGCGGAACCGCGCGCGCCCGAGTCGGCCATCATGTAGATCGAGTTGAAGGACTCCTGCTCGACTTCCTTGCCATGACGGTCGGTCGTCTTCTCTTTCGAGAGCTTGGCCATCATCACGCGGGACACGTCGTCGCCGGCCTTGCCCCAGATGTCGACCACCTTGTTGTAGCGCTCGCCGGAGGTCACGAGACCGGAGACGTACTGCTTCTCGATCTCCTTCACTTCCTTGGCCGAGCGGTCGATGATGTCGTGCTTCTCGGCCGGCACCAGCATGTCGTCGATGGCGATCGAGATACCGGCCTTCGTCGCGAGACGGAAACCGTTCTGCAGCAGCTTGTCGGCGAACACCACGGTCTCTTTCAGGCCGCACTTGCGGAACGAGACATTGATGAGCTTGGAGATTTCCTTCTTCTTCAGCGCCTTGTTGATGTTCGAGAACGGCAGGCCCTTCGGCAGGATCTCGGACAGCAGTGCACGGCCCACGGTGGTGTCCACGAGCGAGGTCGAAGGCGTGAACACGCCGGTTTCCTTGTCCTTGGTGTACTCCGTGATACGCACCGCCACCTTGGCGGTGAGCTCGACCACATTGGCGTCGAGCGCGCGCTGCACTTCACCGATGTCGGAGAAGATCAGGCCCTCGCCCTTGCCGTTGATGCGGTCGCGGGTCGTGTAGTACAGACCCAGCACCACGTCCTGCGACGGAACGATCGACGGTTCGCCCGAGGCCGGGAACAGCACGTTGTTGGAGGCCAGCATCAGCGTGCGGGCTTCCATCTGTGCTTCCACCGACAGCGGCACGTGGACAGCCATCTGGTCGCCGTCGAAGTCGGCGTTGAAGGCCGCGCAAACAAGCGGGTGCAGCTGGATGGCCTTGCCTTCGATCAGGATCGGCTCGAACGCCTGGATGCCCAGACGGTGCAGCGTGGGCGCACGGTTCAGCATGACCGGGTGCTCTTTGATGACCTCTTCCAGGATGTCCCAGACCACCGGCGTGCCGGATTCGACTTCCTTCTTGGCAGCCTTGATCGTCGTCGCGATGCCCATGGCTTCGAGGCGCGAGAAGATGAAGGGCTTGAACAGCTCGAGCGCCATCAGCTTGGGCAGGCCGCACTGGTGCAGCTTGAGCGTCGGGCCCACCACGATGACCGAACGGCCCGAGTAGTCCACGCGCTTGCCCAGCAAGTTCTGGCGGAAACGACCGCTCTTGCCCTTGATCATGTCGGCCAGCGACTTCAGCGCGCGCTTGTTGGCGCCCGTCATGGCCTTGCCACGGCGGCCGTTGTCCAGCAGCGAGTCAACCGCTTCTTGCAGCATCCGCTTTTCATTGCGCGCGATGATTTCCGGAGCCTTCAGCTCCAGCAGGCGGCGCAGACGCGAGTTGCGGTTGATGACGCGGCGATACAGGTCGTTCAGGTCGGAGGTCGCGAAGCGGCCGCCGTCCAGCGGCACCAGCGGACGCAGGTCCGGCGGCAGCACGGGCAGCACGTCCAGCACCATCCACTGGGGCTTGATGCCCGACTTGCGGAAGGCTTCGAGCACCTTCAGGCGCTTGGAGTTCTTCTTGACCTTGACTTCGGAGCCGGTCAGGTCGCCGCGCAGGCGTTCGATCTCGCTGTCGAGTTCGATGCCTTCGAGCAGGTCCTTGATGCCTTCAGCGCCCATCTTGGCGGTGAATTCGTCACCGTATTCCTTGCGCTTCGCGTCGAAGTCGTCCTCGGACATGATGTCGCGCTTCTTCAGCGGGGTCATGCCGGGGTCGGTGATCACGTAGGCTTCGAAGTACAGCACGCGTTCGATGTCGCGCAGCGTCATGTCGAGCACGAGGCCCAGGCGCGATGGCAGCGACTTCAGGAACCAGATGTGCGCGCATGGTGCGGCCAGGTCGATGTGACCCATGCGCTCGCGGCGAACCTTGGTCTGCGTGACTTCAACGCCGCACTTCTCGCAGATCACGCCGCGGTGCTTCAGGCGCTTGTACTTGCCGCACAGGCACTCGTAGTCCTTGATGGGGCCGAAGATCTTGGCGCAGAACAAGCCGTCGCGTTCGGGCTTGAAGGTGCGGTAGTTGATCGTTTCCGGCTTCTTCACTTCGCCGAAAGACCACGAACGGATCTTCTCGGGCGACGCCATGCCGATCTTGATGGCATCGAAATGCTCATCCGGCGTGAATTGCTTGAACAGGTCGAGTAATGACTTCATGTGACTCTTTCCTTGTCTGCTTATGAACGTTCGAGTTCGATGTCGAGGCCCAGGGAACGAATTTCCTTGACCAGCACATTGAACGATTCCGGCAT
Organism: Variovorax sp.; assembly: GCA_041424275.1. GTDB lineage: Bacteria > Pseudomonadota > Gammaproteobacteria > Burkholderiales > Burkholderiaceae_C > Variovorax. The sequence goes on along the minus strand of JBGMOF010000048.1, from coordinate 7,176 downwards.
GCCGGCTTCGATGGAGTGTTCGCCCTTGACGATGCTCTCGTAGACCTTGGTACGGCCCACCACGTCGTCGGACTTCACCGTGAGCATTTCCTGCAGCACGTACGCAGCGCCATAGGCTTCCAGCGCCCACACTTCCATTTCACCGAAGCGCTGACCACCGAACTGGGCCTTGCCGCCCAGCGGTTGCTGGGTGACCAGCGAGTACGGGCCGGTCGAGCGGGCGTGCATCTTGTCGTCCACCAGGTGATGCAGCTTCAGGAAGTGCATGTAGCCGACAGTGACAGGACGCTCGAACTGATCGCCCGTGCGGCCGTCGTACAGGTAGGCCTGCGTGCGCGTGTCGGTCAGGCCCTTGAGCTTGGCGACATCGTCCGGATAGGCGAGCTTCAGCATGCCGCGGATTTCTTCTTCCGAAGCGCCGTCGAACACCGGGGTCGCGAAGGTCACGCCGGTCGCCAGGTTGGCGGCCATCGCGAGCACGTCGCCGTCCGAGAGCTGGGCCAGGTCTTCCTTGCGGCCGGAGCCGTTGTAGAACTGGTCCATGAACTTGCGCACTTCGGCCACCTTGGCCTCGGCTTGCAGCATGTCGCCGATGCGCTGACCGATGCCCTTGCCGGCCCAGCCCAGATGCACTTCGAGCACCTGGCCCACGTTCATGCGCGATGGCACGCCCAGCGGGTTCAGGCAGATGTCGCACGGCGTGCCGTCGGCCATGTGGGGCATGTCTTCGACCGGAACGATCTTGGACACCACACCCTTGTTGCCGTGGCGGCCGGCCATCTTGTCGCCGGGTTGCAGGCGGCGCTTGACGGCCAGGTAGACCTTGACCATCTTGAGCACGCCAGCGGGCAGCTCGTCGCCCTGCGTGAGCTTCTTGCGCTTTTCTTCGAACGCCAGGTCGAAGCTGTGGCGCGTCTGCTCCAGCGAGTTCTTGATCGACTCGAGCTGCGATGCCACTTCGTCTTCCGCCGGGCGGATGTCGAACCAGTGGAACTTCTCGACCGACGAGAGGTAGGCCTTGTCGAGCTTGGTGCCCTTGGCCAGCTTGTTCGGGCCGCCGTTGGCGACCTTGCCCGTCAGCAGCTTCTCGATCCGGTCGAACGCGTCGGCTTCGACGATGCGAAGCTGGTCGTTCAGGTCGAGGCGGAAGCGCTTGAGCTCGTCGTCGATGATCTGCTGGGCGCGCTTGTCGCGCGTGATGCCTTCGCGGGTGAACACCTGCACGTCGATCACGGTGCCTTGCGAGCCCTGGTCCACGCGCAGCGAGGTGTCCTTCACGTCGGAAGCCTTCTCGCCGAAGATGGCGCGCAGCAGCTTCTCTTCAGGCGTCAGCGTGGTCTCGCCCTTCGGCGTGACCTTGCCCACCAGCGTGTCGCCCGGCTGCACTTCGGCGCCGACATAGATGATGCCGGACTCGTCGAGGCGGTTGAGCTGCTGCTCGGCCAGGTTCGGGATGTCGCGCGTGATTTCTTCGGCACCCAGCTTGGTGTCGCGTGCCATCACCACCAGTTCCTCGATGTGGATCGAGGTGTAGCGGTCTTCGGCAACGATGCGTTCGGAGATCAGGATCGAGTCTTCGAAGTTGTAGCCGTTCCACGGCATGAACGCGATCAGCATGTTCTGGCCGAGGGCCAGTTCGCCGAGGTCGGTCGATGCGCCGTCGGCCACCACGTCGCCCTTGGCGATCTGGTCGCCACGCTTGACGATCGGACGCTGGTGGATGTTGGTGTTCTGGTTCGAACGCTGATACTTGATCAGGTTGTAGATGTCCACACCGACTTCACCGGCTGCCGCTTCGGCGTCGTTCACGCGCACCACGACACGGGTCGCGTCGACATAGTCGACCACGCCGCCGCGCGTGGCGGTCACGACGGTGCCGGAGTCGACCGCGGACACGCGCTCGATGCCGGTGCCGACGAATGGCTTCTCGGGACGCAGCACCGGCACGGCCTGACGCTGCATGTTGGCGCCCATGAGCGCGCGGTTCGCATCGTCGTGCTCCAGGAACGGCACCAGCGAGGCAGCCACCGACACGATCTGCGCGGGCGACACGTCCATGTACTGGACGCGCTCGGCGCCCACCAGGATCGATTCGCCGGCTTCACGTGCCGAGACCAGGTCGCCCGTCAGCACGCCATCCTTGTCCAGGACCGCGTTGGCCTGGGCGATGACGTACTTGCCTTCTTCGATGGCCGACAGGTAGTCGATGTCCATCGTGACCTTGCTGTCGACCACGCGACGGTACGGCGTCTCGATGAAGCCGTATTCGTTCAGGCGGGCGTACAGGGCCAGCGAGTTGATCAGGCCGATGTTCGGGCCTTCAGGCGTTTCGATCGGGCAGACGCGGCCGTAATGGGTCACGTGCACGTCGCGCACTTCGAAGCCTGCACGTTCACGCGTCAGACCGCCCGGGCCAAGGGCCGACACGCGGCGCTTGTGGGTGATTTCGGACAGCGGGTTGGTCTGGTCCATGAACTGCGACAGCTGCGAGGCGCCGAAGAATTCCTTCAGCGCGGCCGAGATCGGCTTGCTGTTGATCAGGTCGTGCGGCATCAGCGGCTCTTGCTCGGCCTGACCCAGACGTTCCTTCACGGCCTTCTCGATACGTGCCAGGCCGGTGCGGTACTGGTTTTCGGCCAGTTCGCCGACGCAACGCACGCGGCGGTTGCCCAGGTGGTCGATGTCGTCGACTTCGCCGTTGCCGTTGCGCAGGTCCACGAGGATCTTGACCACGGCCAGGATGTCTTCGTTGGTCAGCACCATCGGGCCGGTCGATTCGTCGCGGCCGACCTTGGCGTTGAACTTCATGCGGCCGACGCGCGACAGGTCGTACGTGTCCGGGTTGTAGAAGAGGCGCTGGAACAGGGCCTGCACCGCGTCTTCCGTCGGCGGCTCGCCGGGGCGCATCATGCGGTAGATGGCCACGCGCGCCGCGAACTCGTCGACGGTTTCGTCGATGCGCAGGGTTTGCGAGATGTACGCGCCCTGGTCGAGTTCGTTGGTGTAGATCACCTGAACGTCCTGAACGCCGGCGGTGCGAAGCTTCTTGAGCAGCGCTTCGGTCAGCTCGTCGTTGGCCTTGGCCAGGATTTCGCCGGAGTCGGCGTCGACGATGTTGCGGGCGATCACGCGGCCGATCAGGAAGTCTTCCGGCACGCTGATGTGCGTGGTGCCGCACTGCTCGAGCTCACGCGTGTGGCGCGCGGTGACGCGCTTGTCCTTGGCGACCACGACCTTGCCCGACTTGTCGGTGATGTCGAAGCGCGCGACTTCGCCGCGCAGGCGCTCGGAGACGAACTCCATCTGCGCGCCGCTGTCCATCAGGCGGAAGTTGTCGTTCACGAAGAAGTTCGCGAGGATCGATTCCGGGTTCAGGCCGATGGCCTTCAGCAGGATCGTGACCGGCATCTTGCGGCGACGGTCCACGCGGAAGTACAGCATGTCCTTCGGGTCGAACTCGAAGTCGAGCCACGAGCCGCGGTAAGGAATCACGCGGGCCGAGAACAGCAACTTGCCCGAGCTGTGCGTCTTGCCCTTGTCGTGTTCGAAGAACACGCCCGGCGAACGGTGCAGCTGGGACACGATCACGCGCTCGGTGCCGTTGATGATGAACGAACCCTTTTCGGTCATGAGCGGCACTTCGCCCATGTACACCTCTTGTTCCTTCACTTCCTTGACCACCTTCGACTGCGACGTCGACGATTCGCGGTCATAGATGATGAGCTGGACCTTGGCGCGCACGGCCGATGCGAAGGTCAGACCCCGGGTCTGGCACTCACGCACATCGAACGCCGGCTTCGCCAGGTTGTACTCGAGGAACTTCATCTCGACGAAACCGTTGTGCGAGACGATCGGGAACGCGGCGTCGAATGCGGCCTGCAGGCCTTCGACGGTGCGTTGTTTGGGGGCGATGCCCGCTTGCAGGAACGCGGTGTACGCGTCTTTCTGCATCTGCAGCAGGTAGGGGATTTCGACGACGCTGTCGCGATTACCGAAACTTTTTCGGATGCGCTTGCGTTCTGTGTAGCTGTACGCGGACGTTTGGGCCATGGGAGCTCCGGGGCTTGAGATCTTCGCGACTAGGTTCGATGCTTTCGCATCGCGCTTGGCGGCTGGCCACTACCAGCCCTGGCGGACGGCGATGCATTGCACATCGCCCGAACCAAGGAGTCTTCTGCAGTCGGGGTCAGAAGACACTCGAAAAAGCTCTTTTTGAGACTTCCTCGACCTTACAGGTCTTCGGGAAGGCGGCAAAAAAGCCGGTTTTCGGGTGCGCTCTGAAAGCGGCAAAGGCTGGAGGGCCTTTTCAGGCACCTCCAGCCCTCGAGGGGAGCTGGATTACTTCAGTTCCACCTTGGCGCCGGCATCTTCCAGCTTCTTCTTGGCGGCTTCAGCGTCAGCCTTCGACAGGCCTTCCTTGACAGCCTTGGGAGCGGCTTCCACCAGATCCTTGGCTTCCTTGAGGCCCAGGCCGGTGATTTCGCGCACGGCCTTGATCGCCGACACCTTGTTCGCGCCAGCTTCCATCAGCATGACGTTGAACTCGGTCTGCTCTTCAGCGACTGCGGCTGGGCCGGCAGCAGCAGCGGGGCCTGCCATCGCAGCAGCGCTCACGCCAAACTTCTCTTCGATGGCTTTCACCAGTTCGTTGAGTTCCAGGACCGTCATGCTGTCGAGCGCGGTCAGAAATGCGTCTTTATCGAATGCCATTTTTGTTTCCTAACAATTGGGTTGAATATTTCAAACGCAGGCCGGCTTACGCGGGCTGCGCCTCGGCTTGCGCCGGTGCATCGGCTGGTGGTGCTGCGCCTTCGCCACGCTTCGCGGCCAGCGCCGCGAGAACGCGTGCCGTACGGGAAATCGGGGATTGCATCAAGCCCAGCAACTGCGCCAACAGCACTTCCTTCGAAGGGATGCTTGCGAGCTGCTTCACGCCGTTCACGTCCAGGGCCTTGCCGCCAAACGCACCACCGCGAATCACCAACTTGTCGTTGGTCTTCGCGAAGTCGGCCACCACCTTGGCGGCGGCCACTGCGTCTTCGGAAAAGCCGTAGATCAGCGGACCGGTCATCTGGTCGCCGACGACTTCAAATGCGCTACCAGCGACAGCACGGCGTGCCAGCGTGTTCTTCAACACGCTGAGGGTCACACCCTTGCTGCGAGCTTCGCTGCGCAGTTTGGTCATGTCGGCAACCGTGATGCCACGGTATTCCGCCATCACGAGCGTTTGAGCTTTAGCGGCGAGGCTGGTCACATCACTGATGACCGCTTCTTTCTCACTGCGATTCAGACTCAAGGTCTACTCCTTTTAATGCGACCTTCGGCCGGGGCCTCGGATCGCGCTTCATGCAGCGACCAACTGTTTCGGAACAAAAATCAAATTCCTTGCAGTGGGGTCGCCATCTGCGCTGGATACCGGAAGGATCGATCCGGCCATTAAGTGCAGCGCCCTGCACACCAGCGGTCTTGGATGGCTCGCGGCAACCGAAGCTGCCGCGACCCACCACATTCGCCCTGCTCCTTTCAGAGCCGGGCCAATCTCTTTAGCTCGCCGAGATGGTTTGCGTGTCCACGCGGACACCCAGACCCATGGTCGACGACACAGCCACCTTGCGCAGGTACACACCCTTGCTGGTCGCGGGCTTGGCCTTGACCAGAGCGTCGATCAGCGCAGCGAGGTTGCCTTGCAGCTTGTCGTTGTCGAACGAGCGACGGCCGATCGTGCCGTGGATGATGCCGGCCTTGTCGACGCGGAACTGGACCTGGCCAGCCTTGGCGTTCTTGACAGCGGTGGCGACGTCAGGCGTCACGGTGCCAACCTTGGGGTTGGGCATCAGGCCGCGCGGGCCGAGGATCTGACCGAGCGTACCGACGACGCGCATGGCGTCAGGGGCAGCGATCACGACGTCGAAAGGCATGTCGCCAGCCTTGACCATGGCAGCCAGGTCGTCCATGCCGACGATGTCGGCGCCGGCGGCCTTGGCTTCTTCAGCCTTGGCGCCTTGGGCGAACACAGCGACGCGCTTGGTCTTGCCGGTGCCGTTCGGCAGCACGACAGCACCGCGAACCACCTGGTCCGACTTCTTCGCGTCGATGCCGAGCTGCACGGCGACGTCGATCGATTCGTCGAACTTGGCAGTGGCGGCGTCCTTGACGATGACGATGGCGTCAGCCAGCGGGTACAGCTTGTTGCTGTCGACCTTGCCTTCGAGCGACTTTTGCTTCTTGGTGAGCTTGGACATTTACACGCCCTCCACAGTCACGCCCATCGAACGGGCAGAGCCGGCGATGGTGCGAACAGCCGCATCCAGATCGGCAGCGGTCAAATCCTTCATCTTGGCCTTGGCGATCTCTTCGAGCTGAGCGCGCGTGATCTTGCCGACCTTGACGGATTGCGGCGTGGCCGAACCCTTGTCCAGCTTGATGGCCTTCTTGATCAAGGTGATCGCCGGGGGCGTCTTGATGATGAAGGTGAAGCTCTTGTCAGCGAACGCGGTGATGACCACCGGCAGCGGCAGACCCGGCTCGACGCCTTGGGTTTGCGCGTTGAACGCCTTGCAGAACTCCATGATGTTCAAACCACGCTGGCCCAGTGCGGGACCGATGGGTGGTGATGGGTTGGCCTTACCAGCTGGCACTTGCAGCTTGATGAAGCCGACGATTTTTTTCGCCATGCTTTGCTCCTTGCGGGTGATATCGCCTGGGCTTTCGCCGCGGCTCCCCGGGGTTAAACGACTCTTCGATCAAGGCCGCGCGCCGAGTCGGACAACGCGCAGCCGGAATGGGTTCGGGCCTTTCGGCCCGAGGCTCAGGTCTTTTCGACCTGGCTGAATTCGAGTTCGACAGGCGTCGAGCGGCCGAAAATCATGACCGACACGCTCACCTTGCTCTTCTCGTAGTTCACATCCTCGACGGTGCCGTTGAAGTCCGTGAACGGGCCTTCCTTGACGCGCACGAACTCGCCGACGATGAACTCCACCTTGTGGCGGGGCTTTTCGGTGCCCTGCTGCATCTGGCTGACGATGTCCTCGACCTCTTTCTGCGAGATCGGAGCCGGACGGTTCTTGGCACCGCCCACGAAACCCGTCACCTTGTTGGTGTGCTTCACCAGGTGCCAGCTCTCGTCGTCCATGATCATTTCGACCAGCACGTAGCCCGGGAAGAAGCGGCGCTCGG
>JBGMOF010000047.1:0-210597 GCA_041424275.1 Variovorax sp. | reverse complement strand
CCGCGCGCTCATGACCAACCCGAAGCTGCTGCTGCTCGACGAGCCGATGGAAGGCCTGGCGCCGATCGTCGTGGAAGAACTTGCAGCCGCCATCCGCCGGCTCTGCGAACGCGAGGGCCTGGCGTCGATCGTGGTCGAGCAGCATCCGGTGCTGGCGCTCGAGATGACGCACCAGGCCATCGTGGTCGAACGGGGTACGGTCGTGCACGCGGGCCCGAGCGCCGCGCTCGCGGTCGACACTGCGCTGCTCGAAGGCCTGCTGGGCGTCGGCATCGCCGAAGAGTTGGCACGGTGACGGGCGCGGGTGCGCTGCTGCGCCCGCCGGTCAGAAGCGGTAGGTACCGCCCATGCCAACGGTCCAGTTGCGCCCGAGAGCCGGTTCGTAGTACCGCGCGTTGCCCTCGTTGACGATGACCGAGCCGGCGTAGCGCCGGTCGAAGAGGTTGTCGATGCGGGCGAACGCGTTGAACTCCCATCGGTCCCAGCGCTTGACGTAGCCCGCGTGCAAAGCCGCCACCGCATAGCCCGCGGCCCTCGCGGTGTTCACGTCGTTGGCCTGGATGCGGCCGAGCGCCCGCAGCTCTGCGCCCGCACGCCAGCCTTCGGGCGGCACCCAGCCGAAGGCCGCGAACAGCGACTGCTGCGCGATGCCGGGTATGCGATTACCCGCGGCGATCGTGTTGCCCGTGCCGCAGGGCGATGGCGAACAGAACGCATCGCGATAGCGCGCATCGAGCCACGTGTAGGCCAGCTGGGTGCGCCAGTGGTTTTCCGTCTCGTGCAGCCACGCCGCTTCGAAGCCGTCGCGTCGCGTGCGGCCGGCGTTCTGGAAGGTGGCGCGCCCGCCGACGTTGGTGTTGGTCACGATCTCGTCGCGCGTGCCGGTGCGAAACAGCGCTGCCGTCAACAGGCCGCCGGACACGCGCGCCTTGGCGCCCACTTCGACGCTGTCGTTCACCGACGGTTGCAGCGCGAAGTTGAGGCCGCTCTGCCCGTTGGCGCGGTACGAGAGTTCGTTGAGCGTCGGCGTCTCGAAGCCGCGGCCCGCCGAGGTGTAGAGCGCGAGATCGGGCGTGGCCTGGTAGCGCAACGATGCGACCGGCAGCGTGCGGCTGTAGCGCGCGCTGCCGCTGTCGTTGCCATTGGCGCCGATCACGTAGCGGTCCTGCGAATCGAAATGCACGCTGCTGCGGCGCACGCCGGCCTCCACGGTCCAGCGATCGGTGAGGCGCCACGTCGCCTGCACGTAGGGGTCCAGGTTCCAGACCGTGTTGCGTTCGTCGCGCCGAAGGCGCCCCTGCACGCCGAGCAGCGGCGCGGACACGCGGCCCAGGTAGTTCTCGTACCCGGTGCGCGCCTCGCGCAGCGTGTCGTAGGCGAGGCCGGCGACCAGCTCGAACGGCCGGTCGGCGACCTGCAATCTCGAACTCCAACGCACATCGATGCCGCCGTAGCGCCTTTGCAGGTCGATCACGCCGCCGGCCTGCAACGGGTTCTGTTGCGCCGCCGCGGGAATCGCCTGGTACTGCGTGGTGCTGCGCTCGCCGGTGTAGAGCATCACGCGCAGGTCGTTGTTCGCATCGACACGCCGCTCGTAGAGCATGCCGAGCTGCGTCTGGTCGACCGTCTTGCGCGTGTCGTACTGCACCGCGAGCGGCGAGCTGCGCGGGGCGAGCGCGAACTGGTCGGCGGTGAGGCCCAGCGGGTCCTGCGCCTTCAGGTGCACGCTGTTGACGACGATGGTGAGCTTGTCGCCGTTGTCGAGCGCGATGCCAAGCTTGCCGTTCGCGATGTCGCGCGTGGCCGCGCTGCGCTCGCGCCAGCCGTCGGTGGTGAAGTGGCTGCCGCTCAGCAGATAGTCGACCGCGCCCGAAGCGCCACCGAGCTTCAGGCTCTGGCGCAGCACGCCGTTGCTGCCGGCCGCGAACGAGTAGCCGAGTTGCGGCGCGCCCTCCCCGCTTTCGGTGAAGACCTGCATCACGCCACCCGACGAATTGCCGTAGAGCGCCGAGAACGGCCCGCGCAGCAATTCGACGCGGTCGGCCGAGCCGATGTCGATGTTGGAGGTCTGCCCCTGCCCGTCCGGCAAGGTGGCCGGAATGCCGTCGACATAGATGCGAACGCCGCGCACGCCGAAAGTCGAGCGGGCGCCGAAACCGCGCACCGACAGCTGGAGGTCCTGCGCGTAGTTCTGCCGGTTCTGCACCTGCAGCCCCGGCACCGATCCGAGGCTTTCCGACAGGTTGACCTGCAGCTTGTGGTCGCGCAGTTGCGCGCCGTCGACGCGGTCGACCGAGCCGGCCACGTCGAACGCCGAGCCGACGCCGCGCGGCGTCGTGACGGTGATGGCCGGCAGCGTGGGGGCATCGCCCGTCGCCGCGTCTTGTGCGTGGACCGGACCGCCGAAGGCGGCTGCAGCGAGAACGGCCGAGCCGAGCATGTGATTCATCGCACGGATTCTGCGTTGGCGCAGCCCGAGGTCGCGTCAGCCAACGGCGGAATCAGCGAATGGTCACGCCATCGCGGCCTGCGCGCCGGGCGACGACGAGAAGGCCGAGGACTTCTACCGCCGCGCGGACAAGCTGCTCGAGGCGGCAACTCCACGGCACCCATGCTGGTGCTCAGCGTGGCGGGCGCGTCGGTCCCCTCGCCGTGGTCGATGCGCACGGCGTGCAGCGCCTCGCGCAGATGCTCGGCATGCAGGCGAGCCTGCTCGAGCTCGCAGTCGTAGAGCAACAGGCCGAATGCGTTGCCGCCGAGCCGGCTGGCCACGTCGAGCGGCCGGCGCGCGAAGGCGGAGAGGATCTTCGTCACCTGCATCAAGGTGGCATCGCCGGCGTCGCGCCCGAAGCGTTCGTTGTACTGGCTGAAGTGGTCGATCGCGATGACGACGAACGAGAGCCGGACGCCGTCGCGAATCGCCTGCAGCCGGGCGATCTGCGTGAGATGGTCGGTGCCACGACGGTTCTGCAGTCCGGTCATGGGGTCGATGTAGGCCTGGCGCGACAGCAGTTCGTGCAGCAGGAACTGCTCGCGCTGCGAGTGCTCGCGGAAGTACGCGCCGACCGCACAGAATGCCGCGGTCGACAGCAGCAGCCCGGCAAAAGCGAGCGTCTCGCCAAGGGCTGCCGACGGCAGCCGGACCAGCGCCGCGAAGGTGCAGCCGGCCAGCACCAGCAACACGGCACCCAGGCTCTGGACCAGCAGCAGCCCCACCGGAAAGAACGCCGCCACGACCACCAGCAGGGCCGCGAACCGGCCGTGCGACAAGCCTGCGACCGGATCGAGAAAGGCCTGCAGGATCGTGACGGCCGCGAGTGGCAGCCACAGGGTGAGCGCCACCCGATCGGTGCGCACGAAGAAGCGGCGCGTCGCGAACAGGTAGATGCCTGCACCGAGCGTCGCGGCGACCACGCCTCTCGACACCCACCACCCGACCGGCGCCGCTGCATGGACCGAGACGCCCGCCCAGGCCAGCCACAGCACGAGCGCCAGCCAGCCGCAGGCGAGCGCGGGACGCCGCTGCGAATCGCGAAGATGGTCGGCGTAGTCGCGCTCCAGTGGCGCATCGAAGCGCAGCCTTGGAAAACCGGCGATGAGCTGGCGCGCATAAGGGCTGGCTGCGGCATCGCCCTGCAGCACGCGTTTGTCGAAGCGCAGCCGCGCCTTGCGGTCGGGCTGGCGCGCCTCGCGCTCCTCGATCCAGTGCGAGCGCGGGCCGTAGAGCTCGTTCGCCGTCCTGACGATGATTTCGAGGTCTCGACGGATCTCGGCGGACGCGCGCGTCCAGCGGGCGTGCGCCTCTATCTCATGCTCGGCATGAGACACCCGATCCTTCCAGCGAAGCCGAATCTCGCGCATGCGCCTTTCGGACCTAGGCGATCACGCGCGCGGCGATCTGGCTGGAAACACAAAGATTCATGATTGTCAAAAGCTGCTGAGGCGCGAAGTTTAGTCAGCCCCTGCGAGGCGCCCCGGGCATTTCGCACAGAAACGAACTTTGCTTTCCGCCCCCGCTAAATCACCCGGAAATGCGGCCCCAAGGCGGCGTCTTTTCGAAGCTCGCGATCCAGTCCGGCACGGCTTCGGGCGGCAATGGTTTGGCAATGCCGTAGCCTTGCCCCGCGGTGCAGCCCAGCGCGATGAGCGCATGCCCGTGCGCCACGGACTCGATGCCTTCGGCAATGGTCTGCAGCCCCAGGCCCCTGGCCATCACGAGGATGCCCTGCACGATGGCGCGGTCGGCCGGGCTTTGCAGGATGCCGCGCACGAAGCTCTGGTCGAGCTTGAGCGCGGCGACCGGCAACTCGCGCAGGTAGGTCAACGACGAATAGCCGGTACCGAAGTCGTCGAGCGTGACCGGAACGCCCAGCGCCTTGCAGCGTCCGATCGACTGCACGACGGCGCTGGCGTCCTGGATGGCGGTGGTCTCCAGCACCTCCAGTTCGAGCACGCCCCGGTGCAGTTGCGGATGTCGCCCCAGGTGCGCTTCGAGTCGCGCCGCGAAATCCGGGCAGAGCAGGTCACGCGGACTGATGTTCACGCTGACCGAGGTGGTCGCGCCTGCCTCGTGCCATGCGGCGACCTGGCGCAGCGCCTCGCCGATGGCCCAGTCCGCGAGCGCCTCGACCACTTCGTCCTGTTCGATCGACGGGATGAAGGCGTCCGGCTGGAGCAGGCCGTCGGTCGGATGGTTCCATCGGACCAGCGCCTCGAAGCCGATGACGCGGCCGCCGCGCATGTCGACCTTCGGCTGGTAGGCCAGCAGGAATTCGCCCGCCAGCAGGCCCGCTCGAACGCGCTGGTGCAACGGCTCGCCGCGCAGCATCGGATCAGGCTTTCTCGCCGTCACGGCGAGCGACGTTGTGCTCGGCGTAATGCCAGGCCTTGTCTGCATACATCGCGCGATCGGCCTGCAGCACCGCCGCATCGAGCGACTCGCCGGCCGCACAGGTCGCCATGCCGATCGCGACGCTGACGGCATGCCCGCTCTGGCCCGCGTGAAACTGGTTGTTGAGCTCGAACATCGAGAAGATGCGGTCGCGCACTGCCCGGGCGCCCCGTTCGTCGGTCATTGGCAGCAGCACCGCAAACTCGTCGCCGCCGACGCGCGCGGGCCAGCAGGGAGGTTCGACCGCCTTGGAGAGCACTTCGCCCACCCGACGCAGCATCGCGTCGCCGGCGGCATGACCCATTTCGTCGTTGATCGGCTTGAGTCCGTTCATGTCGATCGCGAGGATCGACACCGGCCAGGGGCCCTTGCGCGAGAGGCGGTGGAGCTCTTCCGTGTAGAACGAGCGATTGCACAGGCGGGTGAGCACATCGTGCTTGCCCAGGTACTCGAGGTAGGCCTCGGCCTTCTTCCGGGCGGTGATGTCGACCAGCGACACGAGCACCAGGTCCCACTTCTCCAGGTGATCGTCCAGCACCGCGAACTGCATGTGGATGTTGATGAGATCGCCAGCCAGCGAATAGTTGATCACCTCGCGCTGCTGGACAGTCTTGTGGTTCCACAGGTCCTGCAACTGGTCCGCGAACGAATCGTGCATCTCGTCGCGAAACACCCGGGCGATGTTGTGCAGGAGCGTCGGCGCATCCGGGGCACCGAACATGCGAAGCGTCTCGCGGTTGACGTCGATCACCCGGATTTCCTGCATGCAGCGCACGACGAAATCGGGGTGTACCTTGATGAAGGTGGCGAAGTCCGTGATGCCGCGCTGGCGGATATCCTCCAGCAGCAGCTTGACGGCGCTGAAGTCCTCCACCCACAGCGACACGGGCGAACGGTCGAACAGGCTGAGGGCATAGCGTTCGCTTTCGGCCAGCTTTTTCGCCGCGGCCACGCGCGCACTCACGTCGTGCAGCGACACGAGCACGCGGTCCCAGGCCGACTCGTGGCCGGGCAACACGCGCACCTGCACCTGGACATCGAGCCGGCGCCCGTCCAGCGTGTAGTTGACCGTCTCGTTGCTGAAATCGAGCCGCCCCGACCAGAGCTGCTCGAGCTCGTGCCGGACCGATTCGGACATGTCGTCGCGAAAGACGACGTCGAGCGAGGCCAGCAAAGCGGACTGGCTATCTGCGCCGAACAACGTCAGGGTGCACTGGTTGACGCGCAGCACCTTGAATAGCGCCATGCAGGCGGAAATGCGGGCCGGGTCGGCATCGAGATGCTTAGCCAGGTCGGTGACGCCATCGGCGCGCCAGGCGTCGAACAGGCTTTTCAGGCCACTGTAGTCCTCGAGCCAGAGCGAGACGGGCGCGAGATCGAACATCGACTCGAAATCGGCGGTGGACAGGATCGGTGGGTGCAGCATTCAGACACATTGTCCACGCATCGCCACCCTGTCTCCGGGCTTGAAACCGCCGCAAATGCCCTTATCATTAGCACTCGCCGGGGATGAGTGCTAACAAGTGCTGCCTCGAAGCGATCGGGCAGCCAGTCTTTTCAGACCGGCGCCCCGTACCCAAACCCCGTTTCTTATTCAGGAGATGCAATGAAACTTCGTCCTTTGGCCGATCGCGTGATCGTCAAGCGCATTGACAGCGAAACCAAGACCGCCTCCGGCATCGTCATCCCCGACGCAGCCGCCGAAAAGCCCGATCAGGGTGAAGTCCTGGCCGTCGGCCCCGGCAAGCGCAACGACAAGGGCGACCTCGCCGCATTGACCGTCAAGGTCGGCGACCGCGTCCTGTTCGGCAAGTACTCGGGCCAGACCGTCAAGGTCGACGGCGACGAGCTGCTGGTCATGAAGGAAGACGACCTGTTCGCAGTCGTCGAGAAGTAATCAACCCATCCCATCCGGAGTAAATCAACATGGCAGCAAAAGACGTAGTCTTCGGCGGCGAAGCCCGCGCACGCATGGTCGAGGGTGTCAACATCCTTGCCAACGCAGTCAAAGTGACCCTGGGCCCCAAGGGCCGCAACGTGGTCCTCGAGCGCTCGTTCGGCGCCCCCACGGTGACCAAGGACGGCGTGTCCGTCGCCAAGGAAATCGAACTCAAGGACAAGCTCCAGAACATGGGCGCCCAGCTCGTGAAGGAAGTGGCCTCCAAGACCAGCGACAACGCGGGTGACGGCACCACGACCGCCACGGTCCTGGCACAAGCCATCGTTCGTGAAGGCTTCAAGCTGGTCGCGGCCGGCATGAACCCGATGGACCTGAAGCGCGGCATCGACAAGGCGGTCACCGCCCTGGTCGCCGAGCTGAAGAAGGCATCGAAGCCCACCACCACCTCGAAGGAAATCGCTCAAGTCGGCTCGATCTCGGCCAACAGCGACGAAACCATCGGCAAGCTCATCGCTGACGCGATGGACAAGGTCGGCAAGGAAGGCGTGATCACCGTCGAAGACGGCAAGAGCCTGGACAGCGAACTCGACGTCGTCGAAGGCATGCAGTTCGACCGCGGCTACCTGTCGCCCTACTTCATCAACAACCCCGAAAAGCAATCCGCGATTCTGGACAACCCGTTCGTTCTGCTCTACGACAAGAAGATCAGCAACATCCGTGACCTGCTCCCCGCACTGGAACAAGTCGCGAAGTCGGGCCGTCCGCTGCTGATCATTGCCGAAGAAGTCGAAGGCGAAGCCCTGGCGACTCTGGTCGTGAACACGATCCGCGGCATCCTGAAGGTCGTGGCTGTCAAGGCACCTGGCTTCGGCGACCGCCGCAAGGCCATGCTGGAAGACATCGCCATCCTGACGGGCGGCAAGGTCATCGCTGAAGAAGTGGGCCTGACGCTCGAAAAGGTGACGCTGGCCGACCTGGGCCAAGCCAAGCGCATCGAAGTGGGCAAGGAAAACACGATCATCATCGACGGCGCTGGCGCTGCTGGTGACATCGAAGCCCGCGTGAAGCAAGTGCGCGTTCAGATCGAAGAAGCGACCAGCGACTACGACCGTGAAAAGCTGCAAGAGCGCGTGGCCAAGCTGGCCGGCGGTGTTGCAGTGATCAAGGTCGGCGCTGCCACCGAAGTCGAGATGAAGGAAAAGAAGGCTCGCGTCGAAGATGCACTGCACGCCACCCGCGCTGCCGTGGAAGAAGGCGTCGTGGCGGGCGGCGGCGTGGCGCTGCTGCGTGCCAAGCAAGCCGTGGGCGACTCGGTCAAGGGCGACAACGCCGACCAGGAAGCCGGCATCAAGCTGGTGTTGAAGGCCATCGAAGCGCCCCTGCGCGAGATCGTCAACAACGCAGGCGGCGAAGCCTCGGTGGTGGTGAACGCTGTGTTGGCCGGCAAGGGCAACTACGGCTTCAACGCTGCGAACGACACGTACGGCGACATGCTCGAGCTGGGCATCCTGGACCCGACGAAGGTCACCCGCACCGCACTGCAGAACGCAGCCTCGGTTTCCTCGCTGCTGCTGACGACCGAAGCCATGGTCGCCGACGCACCGAAGGACGAATCGGGTGCCGGCGGCGGCATGCCTGACATGGGTGGCATGGGCGGCATGGGCGGCATGGGGATGTGATTTCGCTCGCCCCCAGGCTGCGGCGCACTTCGTGTCGCCTGCGCCTACCCCCTACCGGGGGCATCACCTGCGGACCGGCAGAGCCGGATCCGCGGTGATTTGCGAACAGGAAAAAGCCCGTCTTTGACGGGCTTTTTCTTTGGGCGCTTGATTTGACTGGATTCAATGGGCGCCGCCGAAGCGGCTGTCGGCCTGCCTTCTGAATTCGCTGGGGGTCATGCCTTTGATCTCCAGGAAGCGGCGATTGAAGTTGGCCACGTTGTTGAAGCCGACCTGGTAGCAGATGTCGGTGACGTAGTGGTCGGTCTGCATGAGCAGGTGGCAGGCATTGTTGATGCGCACACGATTGACGAAGTCGGTGAAGCTGTTGCCGGTCGAGCGGCGGAAGTAGCGGCTGAAGCGGCTCTCGCTCATGCCCAGTTCGGCGGCGACGTCGGCCATGGCGATCGGCTCGGCGACGTTGTCGGTGATGCGATTGACGATGGCGTTGATCTGGTCGACCTCGGCATCGCCCTCGGCCCCCTTCATCTGCACGCTCGACAGCAGCCGGTAGTCGGTGCATTCGGCGAGGTCCGCCAGAAAGTCGCAGAACGCGCCGAGGCGCCGCAGGCCGCGCGTGGACTTCACCCGTTGCCACTGGGCTTCCGCACGGTCCGAGAAACCGAAGAATTCGATCCCGTGCCGCGCGCGCTCGAGCAACTGGTGAATCTCGCCGAGCTCGGGGATCTGGCTGGCGAACTGCTCGAGCGGCTCGTGGCGGAACTGGATCACCAGGTCGCGCGTCGCGACGCCTTCCTGCGGCACGTCGAGCGAGATCCAGTTGTGTGGCAGGCGCGGGCCGCACAGCACCAGGTGACCTGGCTGAAACGGACCGATCCAGTCGCCGACGAAGGCCTTGCCGGAAGTGCCGGTGATGAAGTGCAGCTCGTATTCGTCGTGGCAATGCCAGCGCGCGAGCGGGCTCGGAAACCCGTGCGCGAGACACCGCACCCAGCCCGCTTCTTCAGGCTTCTCGTAGCCGAGCTCGGGCGAACGCGCGAAGTCGTGCTCCAGCTCGGGCTGGCGATGGCGCGGGGTGGTGCGGGTACGTGTCGAAGTCATCACAAGGTCTCCTGGGCCGCCAGTGTCGCCCCGGGCGAGGGAACAAGGTTGCGCGCAGCGAGCAAGCCCCTGATCGCGCTCAGCTCATCACGCTCCCGCCGTCCACGTTGAGCGTCTGCGCCGTGATGTAGCGCGCGTCGTCGCTCGCCAGGAAGACCACCGCGCCGGCCATTTCGGCCGGACTGCCCATGCGGCCGAGCGGCACGGCGAGCCCCACCTGACGCTTCTTCTCGCCGATCGGCAGGTTCTCGTACTTGGCGAAGAGCGCATCGACGCCGGCCCACATCGGCGTGTCGACCACGCCCGGCGCGATGCCGTTGACGCGAATGCCGTGCGGAGCCATCGCGAGTGCGGCGCTTTGGGTGTAGCTGATGACCGCGGCCTTGGTGGCGCAGTAGTGCGACACCAGCGCCTCGCCACGGCGCCCGGCCTGAGACGCCAGATTGATGACCGAGGCGCCTTCGGTGCCGGCCTCGACCATGTGCCGCAACGCCGCCTGCATCACGAAGAACATGCCCTTGACGTTCACCGCGAACATCCTGTCGAACGAGGCTTCGTCGCTCTCGAGCAGCGGGGCCATGTCGAACACGGCAGCGTTGTTCACCAACGTGTGCAGCGCGCCAAAGCGGGCCTGGGCCGCCGAGAGCATGCGCGGGATCGCATCCATGTCGGTCACGTCGGCACCGATGTAGGCCAACGATTCGGGGTGCTGCTGCAGCAGCGCGCGCGCGGCCTCCGGCGCTTGCGCACTGCGGTCGACGATGCTGCAGCGCGCGCCTTCCGCGATGCAGGCCTCGGCCACGGCCAGGCCAATGCCGCCGCCTGCGCCGGTGATGAGAACGTGACGGTCGGCCAGGCGGCCGCGGGAAGAAGTTGGGGTCATGGGATGAGGGTGTCCAGTGCGGCCGCATCGGCCAGGAAACCACGCTCGGCATCGAGCGTGGCGGGATGGTCCATCAGTTCGGCGAAGAGCGACGGCGGGATCGTGATGGCACCCACGCCGAGGTGCAGCAGGGCCAGGTAGGCCTCGCGCGAGCGCACGCTGGCGACCAGCAGGCGCGTCGCGGCACCACTGCGCACGACCAGCGTCTGCATCTGTGCGATCAGCGCGAGCCCGTCCACGCCGGCATCCTGCAACCGTCCGAGATACGGCGCCGCATAGGCTGCGCCGAGCTGCGCGGCGAAGTGCGCCTGCTCGGCCGCGTAGACGGCGGTGTAGGTCACCGGCGCGCCCGCCGCGCTGAGCTCGGCGCCGGCACGCAGTCCCTCACGCGTGGCGGGAATCTTGACGACGAACTGTCCGGCGTCGAACTCGGCGAGCATCGCGCGCGCATCGGCCAACATGCCTTCAGCGTCGGCAGCGTGCACCTGCGCCTGCACCTGCCGGGCGCCGAGCTTCAGCGCCTTGTGAAGCAGCGGAAACAGGCGCTCGCGCGTCACACCTGCGCGGCGCATCAAGGTCGGATTGGTGGTGACGCCATGAACGGCCGGATGCGGCAGGCAGGTCTGCAGCGCATCGAGGTCGGCACTGTCGAGGTAGAGGTGAAAGGGGGTCATGCCGTGTGCTTCAGGAGGCCGCCAGCGCCACGCGCAATGCGTCGCGGCTTGGCGGGTCGCACCCCTCGCGGGTGCAGTTGAGTGCCGCGGCCGTCGCCGCGAAGCGCAGCACTTCGCGCCAGGCGTCGTCGGGCAGCGCGGCGAGCTGCGCCACCTGTTCCACGCCGTGCTCCAGCAGCGCGACCGACAGGCCGGCCGCGAAGGTGTCGCCGGCGCCGATGGTGTCGGCCACGTCGACCTTCGGCGGCGCGACGTCGATCGGTGCATGGCCCATGCGGTACAGCGTCGCGCCCTCGCCACCCCGCGTGACGACCACGGCGCTCGGCCCCCGCGGCCCGAGTGCCAGGAAGTGCGCCGCGGCCTCGGCCAGGCCGAGGCCCGGCACGAGGAAGGCGCAGTCTTCGTCGCTGAACTTCAACAGGTCGCAGGCCGCCACCCAGCGCGGGATGCGCGCACGGTAGGCCGCCATGTCGGGGATCAGGCTGGGCCGGACATTGGGGTCGAACAGCACGATGCGCCGGCCGGCCTGGGCCTCGACCAGATCCGTGATACGGCTGGCCGCGGGCTCGGCGAGCAGCGCGATCGAGCCGAAATGCAGGAAGCGGCAGCTCTCGGGCAACGCCGGCAGCGACGCCGGGGCCCACAGCGTGTCGGCGGTGCCGTGCGTGTAGAACGCATAGCGGTTGGTGGTGGGCAGGCGCTCGACGAAGGCCAGCGTGGACGGTGCATCGCTGCGCAGGACGAAGCGCGTGTCGACCCCATTGACCTCGAGGTGTCGCAGCAGCCGTTCGCCGAACATGTCGGTGGAGAGCTGCGTGATGAAGCCAGTCGCCTGGCCGAGCCGTGCGGCGGCGATCGCGCTGTTGGTCAGCGCACCGCCTTCGTGGCCCTCGAAGCTGAGCCCCGACGTGCACATGAAATCGATGAGGGATTCACCCGCAAGTGCGATGCGCATCGGAATTCAACCTGCCGCTGAAGACGCCACGAAGGCCTGCACACGCACGCCGGCGCGGCGCACCGCGTCGACCAGGCGCGCATCGTTCGCCAGCGAACCCCACAGCGGCTTGTCGGCGCAGAAGGCGACGACCGGATCGGGAGCCGCGCAGATCGCGTGTGCCACTGCCGGGTCCATGCTCTGGTCCTGGTAGATGTAGGGCACCTTGCCTTCATGCCAGCGCTGCAGGAACGCGAGGAACAACGCCGGCAGCATGGCGACGCTGTCGATGCCTTCGTTGCGCGCGAGCCGCTCCCGGATGGTCGGCGCGATGAAGCCGGGGATCTTCGAGAAACCGTCCATCGCCACGCGCTGGTTGGTGTCGCGAATGGCGGGGTTGCCGAAGCGGTCGAGCACCACGTCGCGGTACGCGGGCAGATCGACCGGACTCGGCTTGCCGGGCGAACCGAGCACCGGGATCACATCGTCGGTCACGTAGTCGTAGGCCATCTTGCGGATGGCCGGCGTGTGAGTGCCTTCGTGGATGAACTGCAGTCCGATCAGCGTTCCGGCCCAGGCGATGCAGCTGTGCGTTGCGTTCAGCAGGCGGATCTTGGCTTCTTCGTAGGGTTGCACCGAATCGACGAGCTGCACACCCACCCGTTCCCATTCCGGACGGCCCGCGATGAAGCGGTCTTCGATCACCCACTGGATGAAACTCTCGCCGGTGATCGGCGCGGCGTCGTCCTGTCCCGTGGCCAGGCGCACGCGTTCGCGCAGCTCCGGCGGCGGCCGCGGCGTGATGCGGTCGACCATCGCGTTGGGGCACGAGGTGTTGACCTCGACCCAGGCCAGCAGCGTCATGTCGCCGGCAAGGCCGATGAACTCGAGCAGCCCCTTGCGGAACCGGTCGCCGTTGTGCCGCAGGTTGTCGCAGTTGAGGAGCGTCACCGGCCCGGCATCAGCGGCCATGCGCGCACGCAGGATCGCGCAGAGCGCGCCGTAGATCGTCGCGCCCGCCACGCCCTTCTTCGCGCGTTCGATGTCACTGGCCAGGTCGGCGAAGGTGAGGTCCAGCCGGTCCCTGGCATCGAGGTAATAGCCCGCCTCGGTCACCGTGAACGAGATGATCCGCGTGGCGGCATCGGCACCGCGCGCGATCACCGCGGCGAGGTCGGCCTCGTAGGGCAGAACCTCGCGGATCGACGCGATGCGCTGGTAGCTGTAGACGCCTTCGGGCGTCACGGTCTCCAGCGTGTAGGCGCCGCCCTGGGACTGCAGCGCGGCCATCACGTCGGCCATGTCGGGCCGCAGGTTGGCGCCGGAAATCGACCAGCGCGTGTCGCCGAGGTCGATCAGCTGCTGCAGGTAGACCGCCTGGTGGGCGCGGTGGAAGGAGCCGAGCCCCAGGTGGAGCTCCACCATCGAAGAGGCCGGGGCCGGTGCGGCTGCGAGTGTCACGTCAGGCTTTCAGATGGGAGAGATGTCAGGCCGCCAGCGTCTGGCCAGACCGGTTGAACAGGTGCAACACCGAGGGATCGAGTTCGACCCCGACCTCGTCGCCGACGCGCAGCGAGGTGCGGTCGTTCTGGCGCGAGATCAATGGCGTGCCGCCCACGTCGACATGGATCAACGTGTCGGCGCCCAGCGCTTCGATCAGGTCGACGCGGCCAGGCACGCCGACGCCGTGGCCCGGATGCACGCGCAGGCCTTCGGGCCGCACGCCGAGCGAGCCGTCGGCCGGCAGCCGGCCGCCGGTCTGCGCAGAGAAGCTCGGGATGGCTTCCGCCGGGATCATGTTCATCGACGGCATGCCGATGAACTGCGCGACGAACTGGTTGGCCGGACGGTCGTACAACTCCATCGGCGTGCCGACCTGTTCGATCAGGCCGTCCCTGAGCACCACGACGCGGTCGGCCAGCGTCATGGCCTCGACCTGGTCGTGGGTCACGTAGATGCTGGTGGCGCCGAGCGACACGTGCAGCTTGTGGATCTCGACGCGGGTGTTGCCTCGCAGCGCGGCATCGAGGTTGGACAGCGGCTCGTCGAACAGGAAGACCTTGGGGGCGCGCACGATCGCGCGGCCGATGGCCACGCGTTGGCGCTGACCGCCCGAGAGTTCCTTCGGCGTGCGCTCGAGGTACTGGGTGAGGTTGAGCTGGCGCGCCGCGTACTCGACCTTCTGGCGGATCTCGGCCTTCGGCACGCCGGCCAGCTTGAGCGCGAACGACATGTTGTCGGCGACCGTCATGTGCGGGTAGAGCGCGTAGCTCTGGAACACCATCGCGAGATCGCGCTTGCCCGAAGCGACGTTGGTGATGTCCTTGCCGTCGAGCATCAGTTGCCCGCCGGACGTCGGCTCGAGGCCCGCGATGAGGCGCAGCAAGGTCGATTTGCCACAGCCCGAGGGGCCGACGAAGACGATGAACTCGCCCTTCCGGATCTCGAGGTCGACGCCCTTGATGATGTGCGCGTCGCCGAAGCTCTTCGTGATGTTCTTGAGTTCGAGGTAAGCCATGTGTGTCTCTCCTTACTTGACGGCGCCGAAGGTCAGGCCCTGCACCAGTTGTTTCTGGCTGAACCAGCCGAACACCACGATGGGCGCGATGGCCATCAGCGAGGCGGCCGAAAGCTTGGCCCAGAAGAGTCCCTCGGGGCTGGAGTACTGCGAGATCAGGGTGGCCAGCGTGCCGGCCTTGGACGACACCAGGTTGAGCGCCCAGAAGGCTTCGTTCCAGCTCAGCACCAGGCACAGCAGGCCGGTCGATGCGAGGCCGCCTACCGAGAGCGGCAGCACGACGTAGCGGAACTCCTTCCAGATGTCGGCGCCGTCCATGCGGGCAGCCTCGAGGATCTCGGGCGGGATGTCCTTGTAGTTCGTGTAGAGCATCCAGACCATGATCGGCAGGTTGGACAGCGTGAACACGAGCGTCAGCGCGGTGAGCGAATCCAGCAGGCCGGCGCTTTGCGCGAGCACGTAGATCGGGACCAGCGCACCGACGGCCGGCATCATCTTGGTCGAGAGCATCCACATCAGGATGTCGCGCGTGCGCTTCGTGCGGAAGAAGGCCATCGAGTAGGCCGCCGGTGCCGCGATCAGCAACCCGAGGATGGTGGAGCCGACGCTGGTGATCAACGAGTTGCGCGCGTACAGCAGGTAGTCGCTGCGGCGTTGCACTTCGCCGAAGTTGTCCATGGTCGGCTCGAAGAAGAAGAGCGGCGGCACGGCGATGGCCTGCAACTCGGTCTTAAACGCGGTGAGGAACAGCCAGCCGAGCGGAAAGAACAGCAGCAGCGTGACCGCCCACGCGGAGAGCGTGCGCAAGGCGGTGAGCAAGGGATGGGTTTTCATGAGGATCCGTTGCCCTTCAATCGAGGTTCTTGCCGACGATGCGGATCAGGAAGACCGCCACGATGTTCGCCAGCACGACGGCAAAGAGCGCGCCCGCCGACGCCACGCCCACGTCGAAATTCATCAGCGACTGCTTGAAGATCATGTAGGTCAGGTTGGTGCTCGCGTTGCCCGGACCGCCGTTGGTGGTGATGGCGATCTCGGCGAACACGCTGAGCAGGAAGATCATCTCGATCATGATCACCACCGCCATCGGCCGGCCAAGGTGCGGGAGGGTCAGGTAGAAGAAGCGCTGCGGAGCAGTCGCGCCGTCCATGCGGGCGGCTTCCATCTGTTCGCGGTCGAGCGACTGAAGCGAGGTGATGAAGATCAGGCAGGCGAACGGCAGCCACTGCCAGGCCACCATGATGATCACCGCGAGCAGCGGCCAATCGGTCAGCCAGTCCACCGGCGTCGCGCCGAAGCCGCGCCAAAGGTCGGCCAGCACGCCGTAGATGGGGTTCATCATCATGTGCTTCCAGAGCAACGCGTTGACCGCGGGCATGACGAAGAAAGGGGAGATCAGCAGGACGCGCACGATGCCGCGACCCGGAAACGGCTCGTTGACCAGCAAGGCCAGCAACACGCCGGCCACCACCGTGATCACGATCACGCTGCCGATCAGCAGCAGCGTGTTCCACACCGCCGGCCAGAAGTCGGGATCGGTGATGAAGTACTCGAAGTTCTCGAGGCCGGCGAACGTCCTGTCGAACAGCGGCATCGGGTTGTTGAGGTTGTAGTTCACGAAGGAGAAATACAACGTCATCGCGAGCGGCACGATCATCCAGAGGAAGAGCGTGAGCACGGCGGGCGCCATCAGCGCCCGTGGCAGTAAACGTTTCATGTGATGTCTCCCATGACAAGACTCAGGACTGCCGCGGCACCGGCTGGGCCGGGCCGCTGGCAGTGCCCCCTGCAAGGGGGGGGCGTGGCAAAACGACGCGAAGTGCGTGCGCAGCCTTGGGTGGGTTACTTGTAGTACCCGGCCTTCTTCATTTCACGTTCCGCTGCGGTCTGCGAGGTCTTCAGTGCCTGGTCGACCGTCACCTTGCCGGCAAGGGCAGCGCTCATCTGCTGGCCCACGGCCACACCGATCGCCTGGAACTCCGGAATCGCGGCGTACTGCACGCCGACATACGGCGACTTCGGCAGGGTGCTGTCGGTCAGGTTGGCCGAATCGATCGCCTTCTTCTCGGCCGATGCGAATTTCGCCGCCTTCTGGAACTCGGGATTCGCGTAGGTCGACTTGCGCGTGCCGGTCGGCACCGATGCCCAGCCGCTTTCCTTGGCCACCAGGTTGACGTAGTCCTTGGAGGTCGCCCACTTGATGAAGGTCTGTGCCGCAGCGTCCTTGGTCGAGCTGGCTGGAATGGCCAGGTTCCACGACCAGAGCCAGTTGGCGCCCTTCGGCGTCGAGGCCGTCGGCGCCTGGGCAAAAGCCACCTTGTCGGCGACCTTCGACTGCTTCGGATCGGAGATGAACGAGGCAGCGATGGTGGCATCGACCCAGGCGGCGCACTTGCCTTCGTTGAAGAGCGCGAGGTTCTCGTTGAAGCTGTTGGCCGACGCGCCCGGAGGGCCGTCCTTCTTCATCATGTCGACGTAGAAGGTGATCGCATCCTTCCAGGGCTTGCTGTCGATCTGCGGCTTCCACTGCATGTCGAACCACTGGCCGCCGTTGGTGTTCACCAACGTGGTCAGGAACGCCATGTTGTCGCCCCAGCCCGGCTTGCCGCGAAGGCACATGCCGTAGACGCCCGCCTTCGGGTCGTTCGCCTTGTCGGCGAAGTCCTTGACCTGGGCCCAGGTGGGCTGCTCGGGCATCTTGATGCCGAGCTTGTCGGCCAGGTCCTTGCGGTACATCAGCATCGAGCTCTCGCCATAGAACGGTGCTGCGAAGAGCTTGCCGTCGAGCGAGAGACCGCTGCGAATGGCCGGCAGGATGTCGTCAACGTCGTACGCTGCGTCGGTGGCGATCGGCTTGAGCCAGCCCTTCTTCGACCAGATCGGCGCTTCGTACAGGCCAATGGTCATCACATCGAACTGTCCGCCCTTGGTGGCGATGTCGGTCGTCACGCGCTGGCGCAGCGTGCCCTCTTCCAGCGTCACCCACTTGAGCTTGATGTCGGGGTTGGCCTTCTCGAAGATGGGCGTGAGCTTCTGCATCTCGATCATGTGGCCGTTGTTGACGGTGGCGATGACCAGTTCGGTGGCTGCATGGGCCATGCCCGCGGCGGCGAGTGCGACCACGAGGCCGGCTTTGACGAAACGCTTCATGAGGTGTCTCCTGTTGTGGGCAGCGACCGTCCGATCGCCGTGCCGGGATTCTGAGGACTCATCGATGCATTTTTGGTACTTGATCTGCTGTCTCCGATACTTTCACGCACCGATTCCCTAGTGAAATCCCTGATCCTGGCAACACAGGATGTAGCGCTCGCCCGCGGGCCAAAGAAAAAGGCCGCACGAGGCGGCCTTCATGGCGGTGTAGAGGGCGGGGCGCGGCGGAACCGCCGTCGATGCAGAGCGTCAGAGCGTTCGCAAGCGCGCCAGGAGACCTGCCGTGGAGGCGTCCAGGCCGCTCGCATCGCCTGAAGCCAGGCGCGGCTCGATGTCCTTCGCCAAAACCTTTCCCAGTTCCACGCCCCACTGGTCGAAGCTGTTGATGCCCCACAGTGCGCCGCTCGTGAACACGCGGTGTTCGTACATCGCGAGGAACGCGCCGAGCGTTTCGGGCGAAAGCTTCTCGAAGACGAAGAAAGTGCTCGGCCGGTTGCCCGGAAAGTTCTTGTGGCCGCCGCCATCTTGCTTGCCGACCATCAGGGCTTGCGCCTGCGCGATGCAGTTGGCGAGCAGCTTGTCGTGGTGGCCTTCGAGGTCGTGCGAAGCGTCGCGCACCGCGATGAATTCGAGAGGCGTCACGTCGGTGCCCTGGTGCAGCATCTGGAAATACGCGTGCTGGCCGTTGGTGCCCGGTTCGCCCCACAACACCGGCGACGTGCCATAGGGCAACAGCTTGCCGTCGAGGTCGACCTGCTTGCCGTTGCTCTCCATCTCGAGCTGCTGCAAATACGCGGGCAACCGTTTGAGCGCGCTGTGGTAGGGCGCGATGCTGCGCGTGGTGAAGCGGTGGAAATTGCGGTACCAGACGTCGAGCAGGCCGAGCCGAACCGGCAGGTTCTGCTCCAGCGGCGCGGTGCGAAAGTGCTCGTCCATCGCGTGGGCGCCGGCCAGCAATCCACGAAAGCCGTCGGCGCCGATGGCCAGGGCGATCGGCAGTCCGATCGCCGACCATAGCGAATAGCGCCCGCCGACCCAGTCCCAGAACCCGAAGGTCGTGGTGATTCCGAATGCACTGGCAGCCTCGACGTTGGTCGTGAGCGCTGCGAAATGGCGCGCGATATCCAGCCCGCCCGCGCGCTCGAACCAGCGCCTGGCCGACTGCGCGTTGGTCATCGTCTCAGCGGTCGTGAAGGTCTTCGACGCGATCAGGAACAGCGTGTGTTCAGGCGCGAGATCGCGCAGCACGCCCGCCAGTTCGTGGCCGTCGACGTTCGACACGAAATGAAAGCGCTTGCCCGGCGCAACGAACTCGGCCAGCGCGAGCACGGCCATCTGCGGCCCGAGGTCGGAGCCGCCGATACCGATGTTGACCACATCCGTGATGGTGTGGTCGGCGCGCACCCGCTCGGCGTATGCCAGCATTGCGTCGAGCGTTTCCAGAACCTCCGGCGTCGCCTCGGGGCTGCGCAGCAAGGTGTGGAGCACCGCGCGGTCTTCGGTCGTGTTGATGTGCTCGCCGGCGAACATCGCATCGCGATGCGCCTCGAGACCGCACTCGCGCGCGAGTTCGAACAACAGCCTCTCGGTCGGCGCGTCCACAAGGTTCTTCGACAGGTCGGCGAAGAGGTAAGGCGCCTCCTGGCTGAACGACGCTACGCGCGTGCCATCGGCCTGGAACGCTTCACGAAGGTCAAAGCTGCGCCCGGATGTGTCGTACTGCGACTGCAGCGAACCCCATGCCGCGGTGCGGTCGCAGCGCTCGCTCATTTCGCCACCATCAGCGCTTCGAGCTTGACCGCGTCGGCCGCGAAGGCACGGATGCCCTCTGCAAGCTTCTCGGTGGCCATGGCGTCCTCGTTCATCGCGAAACGGAAAGAGGCTTCGTCGTACGACACCTTGTCGACATCGATCTTCTTCGCGGCGTCGGCGTCGAGCACATGGCGCAGCGGCGCTTCGCTGCCGGCGAGTTCGCCGAGCAGGTCGGGGCTGATCGTGAGCAGGTCGCAGCCTGCCAAGGCAGCGATCTGGCCCACGTTGCGAAAGCTCGCGCCCATCACTTCGGTGGCGATGCCCTGCTTCTTGTAGTAGTTGTAGATCTGCTGGACAGACTTCACACCGGGGTCGTTGGCGCCGGCATTGGCCGCCTCGTCCCACTTGGCGCCGGCCGACTTCTTGTACCAGTCGTAGATGCGACCCACGAACGGCGAGATCAGCTTGACGCCCGCGTCGCCGCACGCGACAGCCTGCGCGAAGGAAAACAGCAGGGTCAGGTTGGTGTTGACGCCCTTTTTCTGCAGCGCCTTCGCGGCCTCGATGCCTTCCCATGTGGAAGCGACCTTGATCAGCAGCCGCTTCTCGGTGTCGATCCCCTCGGCGCGGTACAGCGCGACGATGCGGTCGGCGCGTGCAATGGTGCCAGCGGTGTCGAAGCTCAGACGCGCATCGACTTCGGTGGACACGCGGCCGGGAATGATCGAGAGAATCTCGGTCCCGAAGCGCACCAGCAGGTTGTCGATCACCTCATCGACCGGCTTGCCCTTGTGCTTGGCGACCGTCTCGTCGAGCAGCGGACGGTATGCGTCGTTCTGCACGGCCTTGAGGATGAGCGACGGATTGGTCGTCGCATCGGTCGGCTTGAACTTGGCGAGATCGTTGAAGTTGCCGGTGTCGGCCACCACGGTGGTCCATTGGCGGAGAGCGTCGAGTTGGTTCATCGGATCATTATCCTGCGCACTTTCGGCGCTGTTCATACCTTGTTGACGATGCCAGATGCTCTGGTGCGGGCATTGCGTCGGATGACGACAGGCCACGTGGTCCGTCGCTGACGCTGCAGCAGGCTCCGAGCGACTACCCTTGCAAGCTGAACAACCAGGAGGAAACCCATGTCCTTTCGCCGCACCCGCAACGAACTGGCGCAGCCGTCGTCGACTTCCGCCGATTTTGCCGAGCGTGACCACGCCCGCAGTGTCTCCATCGGCACGCTGGCAGCGGCTTTCTGCGTGGGCGGCGCAGTGGCCCTGATTGCGCTCAGCACTGCGCGCACCGCACGTGCGCAAAACACCGCCGGTCCCGCCGATGGCGCGCCGCTGATGCGTGCACCGCTGCAGGTCGTGGCGCCAGTGGACTTGAAAAGGTATTCGGGCTTGTGGCACGAGCAGGCGCGCCTGCCCAACCGTTTCGAGAAGAAATGCGTCGGTCCGGTCACCGCCGAGTACGCGCCGCAGGAAGACGGCACGATCGAGGTTCGCAACCGCTGTGGACTGGCCGACGGCCGGGTCGACGAAGCGATCGGCTCGGCCCGCGTGGTGCCCGTCGCAGGGCAACCCGGCGCAGGTCGCCTCGAAGTGCGTTTTGCACCGGCATGGCTGAGCTGGCTGCCGGCGGTGTGGGGCGACTACTGGATCCTGAAGCTCGACCGCGACTACCAGGTCGTGCTCGTCGGCACGCCCAAGCGTGACTATCTGTGGGTGTTGTCGCGAGCCCCGAAGCTCGACGAGGCCACACTCAAGGAACAGCTCGAGTACGCACGCAGCCTGGGCTTCGACGTCGACAAGGTCGTGCGGACCGGCGAGGCGGTCACGGCGCCTTGAGCCTCTTCTGGCCGAGTCGGTCCATCGACTCGGCCACCTGCTGCGGCAGGGCACCCGTGGATTGGCAGTGAATCGCATGCCAGCCGAACCGGCGCGCCGCTTCGACGTTGGCGAGCGAATCGTCGATGAAGATCGTTTCCGCAGCGCCCAGCCCGAATCGCTGCGCGAGGAGCGAGTAGATCTCGGGCTGCGGCTTGAGCACCTTCACATCCCCTGAAAAGATCCCGCCGTCGAACCACGGCAGGAAAAGGCCGCGCGACTCCAGGGCACGCGCGTAGCGAACCGACATGTTCGACAGGTAGTAGAGGCGCAAATCCTCGCCGGCATCACGGCGCTGGCGCAAACTGTCCAGAAGGTTCACGGCGACGGCGATCGGCTGTAGGCGCTCGCCCAGCGGTTCGAGCAGTTTGGTCAAGGTGTCGGTAGGCAATGAAAGGCGGTCTGCCATGCGTTGCACCGCCACATCCAGCGCATGCGTGCCGCGGTCGAAACCCAACCAGTCCTCGTGGCTGAACAATTCGCGGGCCAGCGCGTGCGCGGCCTCCGAAGTCGGCGCATGCATACCGAGGTGCTGCTGCACCAGTGACACCGGCTCCCAAGCGAGCAGCACGGCGCCAAGGTCGAACACGATGTTCATGGGCGTGCGGTCACGCAGCGCCGGGCACGACCGATACGCCGTGGTTCGCCAGCGACAGGGTGGTCTCGGCGCCGGGCGCCATCGGATGCGAGAGATCCGACGACACGACGAACACGGACCCCAGCGCCGTGTCGAAGCTGTATTCGTAGAAGCTGCCCAGATACGTCGACTTGGTGCAGCGCGCCGCAAGCCCGATCGCGGCACCCAGCTGCCAGGCCTCCGGCCGCACCGCCACCTTCACGGCGCCGGGCGCCACGTTGTAGCGCGGCGCCAGCGTCAGCGGGCCGAGCGCCACACGGCCATCGGCTTCGGCGACGGCGGGAAACACCATCGCCTCGCCCATGAAGCCGGCGACGAACTCGCTCTCCGGCTTGCCGTACAGCTGCTCGGGCGTGCCGCGCTGCGCGATCACGCCATGGTCCATCACGATGATCTGGTCGCTGACCGCCAGCGCTTCGCTCTGGTCGTGCGTGACGTACGCGACCGTGAGCTTCAGGCGCTGCTGGATGGCGCGAATCTCTTCGCGCATCTCGCGCCGCAGGCGCGCATCGAGGTTGGACAGCGGCTCGTCGAACAGCAGCACCGCCGGCTCGAGCACCAGCGCACGCGCGAGCGCGACGCGCTGCTGCTGGCCGCCCGACAGCTCGCTCGGCAGCCGCTCGTCGAAGCCGACCAGGCCGACGCCGCGCAAGGCCTCGCGTGCACGGGCGGTGGCTTCGTCCTTCTTCACGCCGCTCATGCGCAGGCCATAGCCGACGTTCTCGATGACGTTCATGTGCGGGAACAGCGCGTAGCTCTGGAACATCATGCTGACGTTGCGGTCGGCCGGGCCGAGCGTGGTGACATCGCGCCCGCCCATGACGATCGAGCCCGACGTCGGCGACTCGAGCCCCGCGATCATCCGCAGCGTGGTCGTCTTGCCGCAACCCGACGGGCCGAGGATGGTGGTGAGCGTGCCTTGCGGCACCTCGAAGCTGATGCCCTTGACGGCGAGCGGCGCGCTCTTGTCGGTGCCGTAGCGCTTGGTGATGTCCTTGAAAACGATGCCGGTCATGCCAATCTTTCGATGGTGGGTTGCGCGGCCTTGCGACGGCCCAGCTTGCGTTCGCCGACCACGAACTGGATCAGCCCGATGGCGGCCGACATCAGCACGATCAGCACCGTGCAGTACGCAAGCGCGACGCCATAGTCGCCATTGCCGACGCGGCCGATGATGTAGGTGGTGGCGAGTTCGTTCTCGGCCGTGACGAGGAAGATGACCGCGCTCACCGTCGTCATGGAGCGCACGAAGCTGTAGACCAGCGCGGCGACCAGCGCCGGCTTCAACAGCGGCAGCACCACCTTGAAGAGCGTCTGCGAAGTCGACGCGCGCAGCATCAGCGAGGCCTCGTCGAGCGAGCGGTCGAGTTGCTTGAACGCCGCTGTGCCCGCCCGCACGCCGACCGGCAGGTTCCGGAACATGAAGCACAGCACGATGATCAGCCCGGTGCCCGTGAGCTCCAGCGGCGGCACGTTGAAAGCGAGGATGTAGCTCACGCCGAGCACCGTGCCGGGAATCGCGAACGCGAGCAGCGCCGCGAACTCGAAGGCGCCCTGCCCCTTGAACTCGTTGCGCGCCAGGAGCCACGCGATGAGCAGGCCCAGCGTGGCGGTGATCGGTGCCGAGATGGCGGCGAGCTTGACCGTGGTGATCAGCGAGTTCCACGCGGTGCCGGCCCACACCAGTCCGAACTGGCCCCACTCGAGCGAGAACGCCGTCTTGAAGTGGTTCAGCGTGAGCGTGTAGTCGCGGCCCCAGGTCTGCACGAAGCCTCCCGCGAAAGCGAAGAGGTAGACCACCAGCGTGAACACGATCCACGGGAATGCGATCGAGTAGATGGTGCGGCGCACGCCGTCGGGCAGCGGCATCGGGATGCCGGCATCGCCCTTGCCGCTCACCGTCGTGTAGTTCTTCTTGCCGAGCACGCCGCGCTGCAATGCGAACACGCCCAGCGCGAAGAATGTGAGGATCCACGCAAGCGAGGCGGCGCGGCCCGGATCGTTCTGGGCCCCGACGATCGCGAAGAAGATGTCGGTCGACAGCACCGCGTAGTCGCCGCCGACAACGATCGGGTTGCCGAAGTCCGCGATGCTTTCGATGAAGCCGACGAGGAACGCGTTGGCCAGCCCGGGCTTGAGCAGCGGCAGCGTCACGGTGAAGAAGGTGCGGCGGCGGTCGGCGCGCAGCATCAGCGCGGCCTCTTCCAGGCTCGGCGCGATGCCCTGCACCACGCCGCGCATGATCATGAAGGCGATCGGCGTGAACGCGAAGAGCTGCGCGATCACCAGGCCCTTGAGCCCGTAGAACCAGCGCGAAGGCTCGATGCCGAACAGGCTGTCGAGCACCTGGTTCACCACACCCGCGCGGCCGAACAACAGGATCAGCCCCAGGCCGACCACGAACGGCGGTGTGATGATCGGCAGCAGCGCCAGCACGCGCAACGGCCCTTGCCAGCGCTCGTGCCCACGCTCGGCCATCAGCGCCATCAAGGTGCCCAGAAAAGTGGTTCCGGCTGCCACGATCAAGGCGAGCGCCAGCGTGTTCCATGCAACGCCACAGCGCACGCCGCCCACCACGCAGCTGAGGCCCCAGATGCGCTCGGTGAAGACGCGGGTGCCGAAGGCCGACAGCGACCACCCGCCCTCTTCGGTGACGAACGCGCCGGCCAGCGCCTTGCTGACGGGGTAGGCAATGAACAGCGCCATCAACACACTGCAGCCGATGACCGCGCCGGAGACGAACAGGTCGCCCTTGAAGAAGCCGAGCCGCGCCAGCCCGAAGGCCGTCAGCAGGATCAACGCGACGAGCACGATGAAACCGCCGGCGCCGATGCCGAACTGGTTGATCGCCAATTCACCGAAGGTGCTGTTCAGGAAGGCGCTGCTCCAGCCCCGCGCGCCGATCAGGAATCCGCTGGCGACGAGGCCGAGCGCCCCGACCAGCCCGCCCGCGAGCAGCCAGCGCCCCTGCGCGCGACCGGCCGGCAGCACGCCGCCCACCGCGCAGATCGCCAGGCCGACGACACCTGCGAAGAGCCAGCTGCGGCCTTGCATTGCGGCCTGCAGCACGCCGTTGGCCGCCTCGCCGCTCGCGAAGACCTGCGGCAGCGCCTCATACCAGCTCGTGTCCTGGATGGCGTACCACGGCAGGACCAGGTAGCCGAGCAATCCGGCCGCGAGACAGAACCAGATCGCGGCGTTGGGACGGCGGTTCACCGGTCAGCGCGGCAGCGAATTGACTTCTTTTTCCCAGCGCGCGATGAGGCGCCGGCGCTCTGCGCTTTCGCCGTATTTCTTGTAGTCGTAGTTGATCAGCTTGATCTTCTTGAAGTCGGGCACGTTGGGATCGACCACGGTGGCCTTGTTCGACGGCAACTGGTATTGCTTGGACGCCGCGCCGAACGCCTGCGCTGCGGGCGTCAGCGCCCACTCGTAGAACTTCTTGGCCTGCTCGAGGTTGCGCGCGCCCTTGATGATGCTCATCGAGCCGATCTCGGCGCCGGTGCCTTCGGCCGGCGTCACGGTCTCGACCGGGAAACCCTGCATCTTTTCCTGCGGCGCGTCGTGCACGAAGCTGATCGACACCGCCGTCTCGCCGCGCGCCACGGCCTTGATCGGGCCGGTGCCCGACCGCGTGTACTGGCCGACGTTCTTGTGCAACCCCTTGAGGTATTCGAATGCCTTGTCTTCGCCCATGAGCTGCACGAGCGTGGCGATCATCGTGTAGGCGGTGCCGCTCGAGGCCGGGTTCGCCACCTGGATGTCGCCCTTGTATTCGGGCTTGAGCAGGTCGGCCCAGGTCATCGGGACAGCCAGCTTTTTCTTCTTGAGCAGTTCGGTGTTGAAGCCGAAGCCGAGCGGCCCCGAATAGATGCCTACCGTCTTGTACCCCGACTGCTGCGCCTGCTGCTGGGCCCACGGATAGAGCTGGGGCAACGAGGGCGACTTGTATTCGAGCGTGAGGCCGGACTCGGCCGCCTGCAGGTGTGGATCACCGGTGCCGCCGAACCAGACGTCGGTCTTCGGGTTCTCCTTCTCGGCGACCAGCTGGGCCAGCGCCTCGCCGGAACCCTTGAGCGCAAGGTTGATCTTGACCCCTGTGGTGCGCGCGTAGACCGTGGCGATCATGTTGCACCAGTCGGCCTGCACGGAGCAGATCACGTTGACCTGTTGCGCCGAGGCGGCAGCCGTCAAACCCGTCAGCGCCACGGCGCACAAAAATTTCTTCATACAACCTCGAGCTTCAAAAAAGAAATGGCCCGTCGGGCCACCCGGGAGCATAGCGCCGCTGGCACGGTTCAAGCATCGGGGCAACTACCATTAAAGTGACGACTGATTCGGCACTTCCAACCACTCGGACTTCCCTTCCCATGAGCTTCGATCTCGTTCTGTTCGGCGGCACCGGCGACCTCGCCTGGCGCAAGCTGATGCCTGCGTTGTTCCAGGCGTTCCGCCATGGCAGCCTGCCGCCAGGCGGACGCATCATCGGCGTTGCACGGGACGATCATTCGGACGACCAGTACCGAGAGCTCATCTCGTCGCGCTTCAAGGCGGTCGAAGGCGCCAAGCGGCCGACCGAAGAGGAGTTCAAGGAATTCGCGTCGATGCTGTACTACCTGCGGCTCGACCTCTCCAAGCCGGCGGACTATGCGCGCCTGGCCGACATGCTCAAGTCGCGCAACGCCGACACCGTGGTGATGTACGTCGCCACTGCGCCGGCGCTCTTCACGCAGACGGTCGAGCAGATCGCAGCGGCCGGCCTCAACGGCCCCAACACGCGCGTCGTGCTCGAGAAGCCGCTCGGCCACGACCTCGAGTCCAACCGCGCCATCAACGCGGCGGTCGGCAAGGTGCTCAACGAGAACCAGGTCTTTCGCATCGACCACTACCTCGGCAAGCCCTCGGTGCAGAACCTGTTCGCGCTGCGCTTCGGCAACTCGCTGTTCGAACCCATCTGGCGCCGCGAGCACATCGCCAACATCCAGATCACGATCGCCGAAGACCTGGGCGTGGAGAAACGCGGGGCTTTCTACGACCAGACCGGCGCACTGCGCGACATGGTGCAGAACCATGCGCTGCAACTGGTGTGCGCGATCGGCATGGAGCCGCCGATCAACGCGCATGCCGACGCCATTCGCGACGAGAAGCTCAAGGTGCTGCGCTCGCTCAAGCGCTGGACGCCCGAGTCGCTCGGCCTGCACGCGGTGCGCGGCCAGTACACGGCGGGCACGGCGTATGGCGAACGCGTCCCGGGCTACAAGGAAGAAACCGGCGTGCCGCCCGACAGCCGAACCGAAACCTTCGTCGCGCTGCGCACGGAGATCGAGAACTGGCGCTGGGCCGGCGTGCCGATCTACATCCGGACCGGCAAGCGCCTCGGTTCGCGCGATGCACGCATCGAGATGAATTTTCGCCCGGCGCCGCATGCGATCTTCCGCACGCCGACCGGCGTGGCGAACAAGCTCGTCATCAACCTGCAGCCCAAGGACGGGCTGGAGCTGCACCTGCTCGCCCAGGCCCAGGACCAGCGCGTGACGACCAAGGGCGGCGTGCGCAGCGGCATGGTGCCGCTGGCGCCGGTGCAGCTCGATCTCGACTTCGACAAGCGCTTCGGCGCCGAACGCGTCGGCGCCTACGAACGCCTGCTGCTCGACGTGATCGACGGCCGCCTCAACCTGTTCGTGCGCAGCGACGAGCAGGAAGAAGCCTGGCGCTGGGTCGAGCCGCTCATCGAGAGCTGGGGTACCGACGGCGGGCCGCGCCCTTACGCAGCCGGCACCTGGGGTCCGAGCGCGTCGAGCGCGATGATCGCGCGCGACGGCTTCTCCTGGAGCGAAGAGCAGTAACCGCCGGGG
The DNA here is from genome assembly GCA_041424275.1 of Variovorax sp. Taxonomy (GTDB): domain Bacteria; phylum Pseudomonadota; class Gammaproteobacteria; order Burkholderiales; family Burkholderiaceae_C; genus Variovorax. The sequence goes on along the minus strand of JBGMOF010000047.1, from coordinate 182,743 downwards.
CCTAGCGCTAGATCCGGCCTTCTTCGACGGCGTGGCAGGCGACCTGCGCGTCGCCGAAGGTCTGCAGCTTCGGGCGCTCCGCCGAACACCGCGCGTTGGCGTGCGGGCAGCGCGGGTGGAAGGCGCATCCGGCCGGCGGCGCGAGCGGGTTGGGCACTTCGCCCTGCACCGGCGTGCGGTCGCGCCCCGTTGCGTGCATCTGCGGGATCGCGTCGAGCAGCATGCGCGTGTAAGGATGCCGCGGCGTCGCGAACAATGTGCGCTTGGGCGCGACCTCCACCAGCCGGCCGAGGTACATCACGCCGACGTGGTCGCTCACGTGTTGCACGACCGCGAGGTTGTGCGAGATGAAAAGGTAGGTCAGACCGCGCTCGCGCTGCAGGTCTTTCATGATGTTCAGCACCTGCGCCTGCACGCTCACGTCGAGCGCTGAGGTCGGTTCGTCGCACACGAGAAGGTCGGGCGCAGTGGCCAGGGCCCGTGCGATCGAGATGCGCTGGCGCTGGCCGCCCGAGAACTGGTGCGGATACTTCACGCCGTCCAGCGGGTTCAGGCCTACCGAGCGCAGCAGCTCGCCCACACGCTCTTTCAGCGCGACCTTCTCGGTCACGATCCCGTGCTCGCGCAACGGTTCGCCGACGATCGACTCGACGGTCCAGCGCGGGTTCAGGCTCGCATACGGATCCTGGAAGATCATCTGGATGCGTTGGCGCAGCGCGCGGCCCTTCGACGACGCAAAGGTGGCGTGCACGTCTTCGCCGTCGAAGCGCACGCTGCCGCGGCTCGGGCCGTACAGGCCGACCATCAGCCGCGCAACCGTGCTCTTGCCGCAGCCGGATTCACCGACCAGCGCCATGGTCTGGCCGCGCGGAATCGAGAAAGTGACGCCATCGACCGCATGCAGCAGCAAGCGCGGCTTGCGTTCGATGACGCGGTTGAGCCACGGCGCCGACACGTCGAAGGTGCGTGCCAGGTCATCGACCTGCACGAGGGCTCCGGAGTTGAGCGGCGCGCTCATGCCACGAGCTCCCTGACGTGTTGCTCGTCGTGCAGCCAGCAGGCCGCGCGAGTCGCGCCGGCTTCGATCAGTTCGGGCCGCTCCTGCGTGCAGCGGTCGAAGGCGCGCGGGCAGCGCGGGTGGTAGGCGCATCCCGTCGGGATGGCATTGAGGCGGGGCATGGCGCCGTCGATCTGGTTGAGGCGATCGCGTTCGATCGCCATGTCGGGAATGGAGGCCATGAGGCCGGCGGTATAGGGGTGCGCCGGCGTGTGGATCACTTCGTGCACCGGACCGATCTCGACGATGCGACCCGCGTACATGACGGCCACGCGGTCGCAGGTCTCGGCGATCACGCCCATGTCGTGCGTGATGAGCATCACCGCGGCGCCGCGCTCACGGCACAGGCGCTTGAGCAGCTGGATGATCTGCGCCTGGATCGACACGTCGAGCGCGGTGGTCGGCTCGTCGGCGACGATGAGCGTCGGCTCGGCCGCGAGTGCCAGTGCGATGACCACGCGCTGGCGCATGCCGCCGGAGAATTGGTGCGGATAGTGGTCGATGCGCTGCGCCGCGCCCGGGATGCCGGTGTCCTCGAGCAGCGAGATCGCCCGGCGCCGCGCCTCCGCCTCGTTGACCGGAAGATGCGCTCGGATCGTTTCGGTGATCTGCCGGCCCACGGTGTAGAGCGGGTTCAGCGAGGTCAGCGGGTCCTGGAAGATGGCGCCGATGCGCTTGCCGCGGATGTGCCGCATCTGCTGGTGGTTCAGCTGGTCGATGCGCTGGCCCTCCAGCAGGATCTGGCCACCCGCGACACGGCCTGGCGGTTCGAGCAGGCCGATGATGGAGGCGCCGGTCAGTGACTTGCCCGCACCGGACTCCCCCACCACGCCGAGGATCTCGCCCGGCGCGATGTCGAAAGAGATGTCGTCGATCGCGCGCAGCGTGCCGCGGCGACCGGGAAATTCCACCACGAGGTGCTGGACGTCGAGAAGCTTCTTGTGAACGCTCATTGCAGCCTCGGATTGAGCGCATCGCGCAGCCAGTCGCCGAGCATGTTCACGCTCAGCACGATAAGCACCAGCGCTGCACCGGGAAACACCGAGAGCCACCACTCACCGGAAAACAGGAACTGGTTGCCGCTGCTGATCAGCGTGCCCAGCGACGGCGAGGTCGGCGGCACGCCGACACCCAGGAACGACAGCGTCGCCTCGGTGATGATGGCCGTTGCCACCTGGATCGTGGCCAGCACGAAGACCGGCCCCATCACGTTGGGCAGCACGTGCCGCGCCATGATGCGCAGCGGCGGCACGCCGGTCACGCGTGCGGCCTGCACGTACTCCTTGTTGCGCTCGACCATGGTCGAGCCGCGCACCGTGCGCGCGTAGTCGACCCACTTGGTCAGCGAGATGGCGAGGATGAGCACGCCGAACGCCACGGTGTTCTGCGCGTTCGGGAAAAGCGCCCGCCCCACGCCTGCGATCAGCAGTGCCACGAGGATGGTCGGGAACGACAGCATCACGTCGCACAGGCGCATGAGGAATGTGTCGATCCAGCCGCCGCGAAAGCCGGCGAGCAGTCCGAGCGCCACGCCCGCGACCATCGAGACGATCACCGACGCGATGCCCACCACGAGCGAGATGCGGGCGCCATACATCAGCGTCGAGAGAATGTCCCGACCCTGGTCGTCGGTTCCCAGCAGGAATTTGCGCGAACCGCCGTCGATCCAGGCCGGTGGCAGCGTCGCGTCTTCGCTGCGCAGCGTGGCGAGGTCGTAGGGGTCGTGGGGTGCTATCCATCCGGCGAAGACGGCGCAGAAGACACAGACGAACGCGATCACCGCCGCCGTGATGGCGACGGGTGAATGGCGAAAGCTGTAGCCGACGTCGCTGTCATACCAGCGAGCGAGAGTTTTTTTCATCGTGTAGGGGTCGCAGGGGCAAATGCCCCGTCAGCGCATCACTTCTTGATGCTCATCCACTTGAACGGCATGTAGTTGTCGGCCATCTGGGTCAGCTCGACCTTCTTGCTCACACCCCAAGCCAGCGACTGCTGGTGCAACGGCAGGTGACCCACATCGTCGGCGTGCAGTGCAAAGGCTTCCTTGATCATCGCGTCGCGCTTGGGCTTGTCGGTCTCGGACTGGATCTTCTTGGTGAGCTCGTCGACCTTCTGATTGCAGTACGCGCCGAGGTTGAACTGGCCAGCGCCAGTCTTGTCGTCCGGGCAGGCCATCAGCGCGGTGAGTGCGTTGTGCGAGTCGTACGTGGTCGGCGTCCAGCCGAGCAGGTAGAAGCTCGTGTCGCGGCGCAGCACCTTCGGGAAGTACGTGCCCTTGGTCTCGGTCGCGAGGTTGATCTTCACGCCGATCCTGGCGAGGCTGGACGCCACGCTCTGGCAGATCTGGCCGTCGTTCACGTAACGGTCGTTCGGGCAGTTCATCGTCACTTCGAAGCCGTTCGGGTAGCCGGCGTCGGCCAGCAGCTTCTTGGCCGCCTCGACGTCGTAAGGCAGTCGCTTGTCCTGCGCTTCGCTCCAGCCGTTGATGCCGGGGCCCACCATCAGGGCGGTCGGGCGCGAGGCGCCGCGCATCACGGTGCGCTGGATGCCGGCGATGTCGATCGCCTGGTAGAAGGCCTGGCGAACGCGCTTGTCCTTGAACGGGTTCTTGCCCTTCACGCTGGAGTACAGCAGCTCGTCGCGCTTCTGGTCCATGCCAAGAAAGATGGTGCGCAGTTCGGGGCCGGTGATCACACGCGAGGTGGGGCTGGCGTTGATGCGGGCGATGTCCTGCACGGGCACGGGTTCCATCACGTCGACTTCGCCGGAGACCAGTGCCGCGACGCGCGTGGCCGGGTTGGCGATCGGCGTGAAAATGACTTCTTCCACGTTGCCTTCGATCTTGCCCCAGTAGGTCCCGTTGCGCGTGAACACGGTGCGCACGTTCGGCTGGCGCTCGCGCACGCGGTATGGGCCGGTGCCGTTGGCCTTGAAGGACGCGGTGTTCTCGATGCCCTTGCGCCGGTCGACCGGCTGGACGGCCTTGTTTTCCTCGCACCACTTCTTGCTCATGATCATGAGCTGCGTGATGACGTCCGGCAGGATCGGGAACGGGCCCTTGGTCTCGATCTCGACCACGAGGTCGTTGACCTTGCGCACTTCCTTGATGTCGGTGGTGTTGGACTTCAGGTCCGAACCTTCACCGGCGGCGCGGGCAAAGCTGAACAGCACGTCGTCGGCGGTGAACGGGGTGCCGTCGTGGAACTGCACGTTCTTGCGCAGTTCGAAGCGCCAGACCGTCGGGGACGTCTGCTTCCAGCTGGTGGCGAGCAGCGGCGCCACGGACAGGTCCTTGTTGCGTCCGACGAGGCTTTCGTAAATATTGGCGTCGGTGCTGAGCTGGAGCGATTCGTTCAGCGAGTGCGGATCGAGCGACAGCGCGTCGCCCTGGTTGGCGATGCGGATGGTCTGCGCGTCGGCCATCAGACCTGTTGCCGACAGCGCGACGAAAACGGACGCTGCGAGCACATTTCGCTTGAAACTCATGGGGAAAACTCCTCGGGGGGTTGAGAACAGATGAATCGGTGAGGCGGCGATCATGCCGCCATTTGGTGCACGCCCGACTTGGCGCTTTCCTTGATGGACGACGGCGCGGAACGCGCGGCGCCCGGCAACGGCATGCCTTGCTCGATCAAGCCGGCATGCAGCGCAGCGCCGAGCGGCAGGATCTCGTCATTGAAGTCGTAGCGGCTGTTGTGCAAGAAGGCGCCACCTCTGGCGTCCTGCCCGATGCGCAGGTAGGCGCCGGGCTTGTGCTGCAGCATGAAGGAGAAATCTTCGGCGCCCATGCTGGGCTCCATGTTGCGCTCGACATTGCGGGCGCCGACCAGGCTTTGCGCGACATCGCCGGCGAAGAGCGCTTCAGCGGCCGTGTTGATCGTTGCCGGATAGATGCGCTCGAACCTGACGTTGGCGCTGGCACCGAACCCTTCGGCGATGGATGAGCACAGATCGGTCAGCCGCTTCTCGACCAGCGCCTGCACTGCTGCACTGAAGGTACGCACCGTGCCCACCAGCACCGCCTTGCCGGGCACGACGCTCATCGCGCCCAGGTCGCCTGCCTGCACTGCGCAAATGCTGACGACGGCCGCATCGATCGGGCGAACGTTGCGCGACACGATGCTCTGCACCGCTGTGATGATGTGCGCCGACACGAGTACCGGGTCGACCGTGAGGTAGGCATGTGCCCCGTGGCCGCCCTTGCCGGTGACCTCGATCGTGATGCGATCGGCGGCCGCCATCATGGCGCCGCTGTTGAGGCCGATGGTGCCGGCCGGCATGGCGGGCCAGTTGTGCATCGCGTAAACCGACTCGACGGGAAAGCGCTCGAAGAGTCCGTCTTCGATCATCACGCGGGCGCCCGCGTAACCCTCTTCGCCGGGCTGGAAGATCAGTACCGCGGTGCCGTCGAAGTTGCGCGTTTCGGCCAGGTAGCGCGCCGCACCGACCAGCATCGCGGTGTGGCCGTCGTGGCCGCAGCCATGCATCAGGCCCGACTTCGCAGAGCGCCATTCGAAGTCGTTGTCTTCTGTCATCGGGAGCGCGTCCATGTCGGCCCGCAGCCCGATCATGCGACCACTGCCGGTGGACTGGCCGCGGATCACCGCGACCAGGCCGGTCTTGCCGATGCCGGTGTGGATCTCGTCGACACCGCACGCTTTGAGGGCTTCATGCACGCGGGCACCGGTGTAGACCTCTTCGAATCCCAGTTCGGGGTGAACGTGCAGGTCACGACGGAACGCTGCGATCTCCGGATAGAACGCGGCAATGTGCGCGAACGCCCGACCCGAAACCTGCAACCGTGGTGTCGACGGATTCATCAATGGCCGCCGAGCGTCGACACGCGCAGGCGCGGATCGACGGCGAAGTACAACAGATCGACGACCAGATTGATCGTCACGAAAATCAGCGCGATGAGGCAGAGGTAGGCCGCCATCACGGGGATGTCGGCGTACGTGACGGCCTGGATGAACAGCAGGCCCATGCCGGGCCACTGGAACACCGTCTCGGTGATGATCGCGAAAGCGATGAGCGAGCCGAGCTGAAGGCCCGTGATCGTGATCACAGGCACCATCGTGTTGCGCAACGCGTGCCCAAAATGGATCGCGCGGTCCGACAGGCCGCGGGCGCGAGCGAACTTGATGTAGTCGGTGCGCAGCACTTCAAGCATTTCGGAGCGCACCAGTCGCATGATGAGCGTGAGCTGGAACACCGCGAGCGTGATGGCCGGGAGGATGAGATGGCTCCAGCCATCGCGTGTGAACAAGCCGCTGGTCCACCACCCCAGGTTGACGACTTCGCCACGCCCGAAGCTCGGCAGCCAACCCAGCCACACGGAGAAAACGAGGATCAGCAGGATGCCGATCAGGAACGTCGGCAAAGACACGCCCAGCAGCGACAACGCCATCAATGCCTGACTGCCGAACGTTCCGCGGCGTAGGGCGGCGTACACGCCCATCGGCAAGCCGACGACGAGCGCCAACACGGCCGCGACCAGCGACAACTCCAGCGTGGCGGGCAAGCGCTCCGCGATCAGACGCGACACCTTCGCGCCCTGGCGAAGACTCAGTCCAAATTCACCCTGTGCGGCATTGACGAGGAAGTGCCAGAACTGCACCGCGAAGGGTTTGTCGAAACCCAGGTCGATGCGCAACTGCTGGATTTGCTCCGGCTTGGCGTCTTGCCCAAGCAGGAAAACAACCGGATCCCCCACGTACTGAAAGAGGAGGAAGGCAACGAACGCCACGACGACCATGACGATCACGGCCTGAACCAAACGACGCAATACGAAAACGAACATCAGAGAGTATGAAAGGAACAGCTTAAGACTGAGCAAGCCCCGTGCCGAGACGCTGTTCTGGACCATAAAAAAAGCCACTCGACTTTCATCGAGTGGCTTTTCGAGTCTTTCAACTTTGAACTGGCAGAGCCAGCATCAAATTAGAAAGCGTGACGGATACCGAAGTCGTAGCCGATCGAGGTCTTCGGGCGGTAGGCGTAAGTCGTGCCGTTCGCGGTGTACGACGTTGCGAAGCCGGTGTCGATGTTGCCCGAACCAGCGGTGTAGCCAGCGCCGTTCTTGTTCTTCACGTACGTGCCGGTTGCGTACAGAGCGGTACGCTTCGACAGGTTGTACACGTAGCCCAGAGCGAACTGGTCAGCCTTCGGATCCGAGTAGGTCGGTGCGAAGAAGGCAGGGAACAGCACTGGCTGCTGGTCAACCTTGATCTTCACGTGGCCGTACGAAGCGCGGATCAGGCCAGCACCGATAGGTGCCGTCACGCCGAGCTGGTAGCCTTCCATCTTGGTCGAAGGGTTGAACGCGGGAGCGTTGATGCTGCCCGTGTAGTCAACCTTGCTCTTGATCGTGCCAGCGATACCGTAGAGCTTCACGACGCCGAAGTCGTAGCTTGCGCCCACGTTCAGGTCTTTGGCCTTGTTGTCGGTACCAGCCAGGAAGCTGGAGCTGTTGGCTTGTTCGCTGTAAGCGACAGCAACGTCCAGCGGGCCATTGGCGTAGCCGAAGCGACCACCAATGTAACGGCCGCCGCGGCTGTTGTTGTTCACGATGCCTTGCAGGCCGTCGTCAGCCTTGACTTGTTCGCTGAACGCGTACTGCACTTGGCCGTAGAAACCACCCAGGTTCGGCGGCAGGAAGTAGCCGACCGTGTTGCTTGCGCGAACGTTCGACGTTTCCAGGCCCGAAGCCTTCTGGATCAGCGAGGTGCCCGAACCGTTGGTGCCGAACGGATCGAACACGGTCAGGTTCCAGAACGTTGGCTTGTAGTCACGGCCGAGACGGATTTCACCGAAACCACCCGACAGGCTCACCGTCGAGCGACGGTTGAACTGACCGGTCGCGCCGCTGCTGAATGCCGTTGCGCCACCCGAACCGCCGTCGTCGTTGCTCAGAGCGCCTTCGAGCCAGAAGCCAGCCGACAGACCGCCGCCCAGGTCTTCCGTACCACGGAAGCCGATACGGCTGGAGTTGTAGGCCGAGTTGTTCAGACCGGTCTTGCTGGTCTTGATCGAGTTCGGCACGCCGTAGAACGCCAGCGGGTTGTTCAGCTGGGTCAGGGGATTGGCGACATACAGGTCGCTCTTGTTCGAAACGCTGCTGATCGAAGCGTCAACCACGCCGAACAGGGTGACGGACGACTGAGCCGAGGCGACGCCGGCGAGAGCCAGGGCAGCCAGAGCAACTAGGGATTTTTTCATTGCAAGTTTCTCCAAGGTTAAACATAGGGCTCCGGCGCGAAGGGCTCACTGTGCTCATGCACTTTGTGCTCCCACCGGACCCCGGGCCAACCTCCTTTTGGGAAGTTGTTGCTATTGCACCAGAGGCATCGCGGCAGGGCAAAACAATTCGCCCGAAAAATCGGCTGGGTGCGGCGTTTCGTTGCACAGGTGCAACAAAGGTCGAAAGTACTCAGGGCTTCACGATGTGAAAGAAAACCCCGCACCCTCGTCAGGACGGCGGGTGTGCGTTCCAATCTATGCATGAGCGCCCAATCAGATGTCTTTTTCGCAGCCGCCGATTCGGCCCTGCGCACCCTCTTTTCGACCGCGCACGCCACGCGCGCCATGCCGGTTGCACAGGCCACGCCGCAGGCCTTGGCCGAAGTCGACCGCAAGGAAGCAGGCGCACTCATGCGCGTGAACCATGTCGGGGAAGTGTGTGCGCAGGCGCTTTACACAGCGCAAGCGGCCGTCACGCGCGATGCCGGCTTGAGGCAGCACTTCACCGAAGCGGCGCGAGAGGAAACCGATCACCTGGCATGGACGCAGCAGCGTCTCGATGCGCTCGGCGCGCGGCCGTCGCTCCTGAATCCGGTCTGGTACGCCGGTGCATTTGGTCTCGGACTGCTGGCGGGGCGCCTCGGCGATCGCTGGAGCCTGGGCTTTGTCGCGGAGACCGAAAAGCAAGTCGAGGCCCATCTGGACGGCCACCTCGACCGATTGCCGCCCGGCGACACGGCTTCACGCGCGGTGATCGAGCAGATGAAAGTCGACGAGGCGCGTCACGCAGCGGAGGCCTGGAGCGCCGGCGCCAGGGAGTTGCCCTTTCCCGTCAAGGGCTTGATGCGTCTGGCGTCGCGCGTGATGACAACGGTCGCCCATCGCATCTGACGCGCAGGCGCTCAGCGCTCGACCAGTTCGAAGCTGGTCGTGACCTCGGCGGTTCTGGCCAGCATGATCGTGGCGGAGCAATAGGTTTCGTGGCTCAGCGCAATCGCGCGCTCGATCGCCGCTTCAGGAACGTTCTTGCCGGCGACCGTGAAGTGCAGATGGATTTTCGTGAACACCTTCGGGTCTTTTTCGGCACGCTCGCTGGTCAGCTTCACGCTGCAGCGCTCGACCTGGTGGCGCCCGCGCTTCAGGATCAGCACCACGTCGTATGCCGTGCATCCGCCAGCCGCAGCCAGCAGCGTCTCCATCGGCCGGGGTGCCAGGTTGCGACCTCCGTTTTCCGGCTTCGCGGCGTCGGGCGCGCCGTCCATCATGATCACGTGGCCACTGCCCGTCTCGGCGACGAAGCCCATCGGCGATTCGGTACCGGCACCGCCGGTCCAACTGACTGTGCATTCCATTTTTTGAAGACTTTCGTACGGCTCGCCGTGGTGAAAAATCACGTTGCAAGCGTTTTGTATGGGAAAAGCATCACTGCATGTTGCAACGCAACAAACAACCGATATACTTTATTTCATCGCACACCACGGTGTGCACCGGTTGTCTCCTCCACCCTTCCAATTGGTGGATTTAGCCCCGAGTCGCAAGACTCGGGGCTTTTTTCTTGGGCGACTGCGGCGCCTATGATCGCGGCCCTATGTCTTCGCCCCTCACCCCCGCCGATTACCTGAAAAAGATCCTCACTGCGCGCGTGTACGACGTCGCGGTCGAATCGGCGCTGGAGCCGGCACGCGCGCTCAGCGCAAGGATCGGCAACACGGTGTTGCTCAAGCGCGAAGACCAGCAACCGGTGTTCAGCTTCAAGCTGCGCGGGGCCTACAACAAGATGGCGAACCTGACCCCCGCGCAGTTGGCTGCGGGCGTGATCTGTGCCTCGGCGGGCAACCATGCGCAGGGCGTGGCGCTGAGCGCGCGCAAGCTCGGGACCCGTGCGGTCGTGGTGATGCCGTCGACGACGCCGCAACTCAAGGTCGACGCCGTGCGCGCCCTGGGCGGCGAAGTGCACCTGCACGGGGACAGCTATTCGGACGCCCACGCGTACGCGATCGAGCAGCAGAAGCTGCACGGCATGACCTTCGTGCACCCTTTCGACGATCCCGACGTGATCGCGGGACAGGGCACCGTCGCCATGGAGATCCTGCGCCAGCACCAGGGGCCGCTCGATGCCGTGTTCGTCGCCATCGGCGGCGGCGGGCTGATCTCGGGCGTTGCCAACTACATCAAGGCTGTGCGCCCCGAGGTCAAGGTGATCGGCGTCCAGATGAACGACTCCGACGCGATGATGCAGTCGGTCGCGGCACGACAGCGCGTCACGCTGGCCGATGTCGGCCTCTTCTCCGATGGCACCGCCGTCAAGCTGGTCGGCGAGGAAACCTTCCGCATCGCGAGCGACCTGGTCGACGAATTCATCACCGTCGACACCGACGCGGTGTGCGCGGGCATCAAGGACGTCTTCATCGACACCCGCAGCATCGTCGAGCCGGCAGGCGCGCTGGCGGTCGCCGCCATCAAGCAATACGTCGAGACCCACGGTGCGCGCGGAGAAACCTACGCGGCCATCCTGTGCGGCGCCAACATGAATTTCGACCGGCTGCGCTTCGTGGCCGAGCGGGCCGAAGTCGGCGAGGAGCGCGAAGCCCTCTTCGCCGTCACGATCCCCGAGGAACGCGGCAGTTTTCGCCGCTTTTGCGAGTTGGTCGGCGAGCTGCCCGGCGCGTCCCGCAACGTGACCGAGTTCAATTACCGCATCAGCGATGCGAAGGCCGCCCACGTCTTCGTCGGCCTGACGACCACGACGCGCGGCGAGTCGAAAACGATCGCCGACACTTTTGTCGCGCACCGCTTCGCGACGATCGACCTCACTCACGACGAGTTGGCCAAGGAGCACATCCGCCACATGGTCGGCGGCCACACCGGCCTCGCACAGGATGAGCGTCTGTTGCGGTTCGTGTTCCCGGAGCGGCCCGGCGCGCTGCTCAAGTTCCTGAGCCTTCTGCGGCCGAACTGGAACATCAGCCTGTTTCACTATCGCAACCAGGGCGCCGACTACGGCCGCATCCTGGTCGGGCTGCAGGTACCCGCGGCGGACGCTGCGGTGTTCGACGAGTTCCTCGATACGCTGGGCTACCCGTACGTCGAAGAGACGAGCAACCCGGTCTACCGGTTGTTCCTGCAGGCCTGATCAGGGCGTTCGTGCGGGGCCGGGGATGGCCAGTGGCCGTGTCGGCAGTTGCAGCGTGAACGCCGACGCCGATCCGGCACTGGCGCCCAGGGTCGCGGCGCGCGTGGTCACCGACTGCAGCACGAAGTCGTCGCTCAACCGGGCGCCGACGCGGAACGGGCGCGCGGGCTTTCCATCGACCGCGATCAGCGCGGCGCCCTGTCGGTCGCCATCGGCCACCACGCCGAGCAGCACGAAGCGGCTCGACGCTTCCGGCGCCACCGTCGCCACGGCCACGGCCGGCTCACCGCCGAAGAAGCGAGACAGGACGACCGGGTCGGGCGGCGCCACGGGGCCGAGCGTGAGGGCTGGTGGCGGCGCCGCGTCGGACGGTGACACGAGGCGCATGCCCCAGAACACGATGCTGGCAGCCGCCAGCGCCCACAACACCACGGTGGAAGCGGCTGCGGGCCAGCGGGCGGGAGCGTAGGGAAGGGCCATGGGGCCGCATTATCATCGGCCGATGATCTGCCCACCCCGTCTGTCCCGCTCCCCGGCACGCTCGCTGCGCCGCGGCTTCACGCTGATCGAGCTGATGGTGGTGCTGGTCATCATCGGCGTGCTCGCAGCGCTGATCGTGCCGAACGTGATCGGTCGCGCCGACGATGCGCGCGTCACAGCCGCCCGCACCGACGTCAACAACCTGATGCAGGCGCTGAAGCTCTATCGCCTCGACAACCAGCGTTACCCGACCGGCGAGCAGGGCCTGCAGGCGCTGCTGGCGCGACCCACGTCGGGCCCGGCCGCACCCAACTGGAAGCCTTACGTCGAGAAGCTCCCGATGGACCCCTGGGGCCACGCCTATCAATACCTGAACCCCGGCATCAAGGGCGAGATCGACGTGTTCTCGCTCGGCGCCGACGGCCAACCCGGTGGCGAGGGCAACAATGCGGACGTCGGCAGCTGGCAGTAACGGCTTCACCCTGCTCGAACTGATCGTGGTGGTCGCGATCGTCGCGCTGGCCACCGCCGGCGTCGGCCTCGCCTTGCGCGATTCCGGACAAGCCTCGCTGGACCGCGAAGCCGAACGGCTGGCCGCCCTGCTCGAATCGGCGCGCGCGCAGTCCCGCGCGAGCGGCATCGCAGTGCGCTTCCGCCCGACACCGCAGGGACCTCAATCGTTCGTCTTCGACGGTTTGCCGCCCGGCGCGTTGCCCGGCGCATGGCTCACGAACGGCATGAGCGCGCAACCGATCGCACCCGACGGCCGTGCCGCCGTCGCGCTGCTGCTGGGCCCGGACCCGATCATCGCCGCGCAGCAGCTGCTGCTCACGTCCGAAGGTCCGCCCGCACGCACGCTGCGCATCGCGACCGACGGATTGCGGCCTTTCGCGGTCGTCGCCCCGTGAAGCGCGCCGGCCTGCGCCGTGCCGCCGGCTTCACGCTGATCGAAGTGCTGATCGCGCTCGGCATCGTGGCCATCGCGCTGGCCGCCGGGACGCAGGCCACGGCTTCCCTGACGCGCAACGCACAACGCCAGTCGGACGTGATGCTGGCCCAGATCTGCGCGGAGAACGAGCTCGTCAAGGCGCGGCTGGCCCGCGCCATGCCCGCCGTCGGCGACTCGGACCTGGTCTGCACCCAGGCCAACACCAGCTTCGGCGTGACCGTCTCGACCACGGCCACGCTCAACCCGAATTTCCGGCGCGTCGACGTGCAGGTGCGCGACGGCACCGACGCCACGGTGCTGCGCATTTCCACAGTGGTGGGACGCTTCTGATGCGGCGCGCCGACGGCCCGCGCGGCTTCACCCTCATCGAACTGATGGTGGCGATCGCGGTGATGGCGTTGCTCGCGCTGATCAGCTGGCGCGGTCTGGACAGCATGAGCCGCGCCCAGACGCAGAACCGCGAGCGCGGCGACGCGGTGCTCACGCTGCAAACCACCCTTTCGCAATGGACCGCCGACCTCGACGCGACGATCGCGCTGGCCCAGACGCAGGCGATCGACTGGGACGGCCGTGTGCTGCGCCTGACACGCCGCGGCCCGGACCTCGCTCAGCCCGTCGTCTACGTGGTGGCCTGGACGCTGCGGCCCGGCGCCGACGGCCAGCTGCGCTGGTATCGCTGGCAGTCGGCGCCCTTCATCTCGCGCAGCGAATGGCGACAGGCGTGGGACCGCGCCACCGCCTGGGCCCAGGACGGCGGCAGCGATGCGCGCGGCGCGGACACGCCGCTCATGCCGCTGCAGGCCTGGCAACTCGCCTACTTTCGCGACAACAGCTGGGGGCCCGCGGTGAGCGCCGAATCGCTCGGAACCCTCAATGCATTGCCCGACGGCGTGCGGCTGGTGCTCGATTTACCCCCGGGTCAGGCGCTGGCCGGATTGCTCACGCGCGACTGGATTCGCCCGACCGCGAACGTGCCGAAATCATGAAGCGACCCGTTCAGCATCGCGGGCGCCTCGCCCGCCGCCAAAGCGGCGCCGCGTTGCTGGCGGCCATGCTCACCGTCACGCTGGTCGCCACCTTCGCGGCTGCGGCGCTCTGGCAGCAATGGCGCGCCGCCGAGGTCGAAGCGGCCGAGCGTGGACGGATGCAGGCGGCATGGGTGCTGATCGGCGCCATTGACTGGTCCCGGCTGATCCTGCGCGAGGACGGGCGCGCCGGTGGCCCCGATCACCTCGCCGAGCCGTGGGCGATCCCGCTCGAAGAAGCGCGCCTCTCCAGCTTCGTCGCCGCCGAAAAGAACGTGGCGAGCGACGCGCTCGAAGGCCTGCCCGATGCGTTTCTGTCGGGCCGCATCGTCGACGCACAGTCCAAACTCAACGTGATGAACCTCGTGTCCGGCGGAAAGCCGGTCAAGACGGCGGTCGCGGCCTTCACCAAGTTGTTCGAGTTGCTCGGCCTGCCGGGGCAGGAAGTGACCGCCATGACGGCCAACCTCCAGCGATCGCTGCCGACGCAGGTGGTGGCGACGCCACCGACGGCCACTGGCGTGGCGGGCGCTCCGACCGAGGTGGAGCCTGTGCGCACCACGGCCACGGCGGACGCAGCCGGCCCGTTGTTGCCCCAGCAAACCGCTCAGCTGGTCTGGCTGGGCCTGTCGCCGGCGACCGTATCGGCGATCGCACCCTATGTGACGATCCTGCCGGTAGGAACGCCGCTCAACCTCAACACGGCGAGTGCCGAGGCGATTTTCGCCAGCGTGCCCACCCTGGACCTGGCCGGCGCCAAGCGGATCGCCGCGCAGCGCACGCGCGGGCATTTCAAGAGCATCACCGACGCCAGCGCACTCGTGCCGGACGGGTCGAGCGAGTTCAACGACATCCAGCACAGCGTCAACACGCGGTTCTTCGAGGTCGACGGTCGCTTGCGACTTGACCGAACGTGGGTCGAGGAGCATTCGCTGCTTCGCCGCGACGGCATAGAGGTGCAGATCGTCTGGCGCAATCGTGGCGCCGGCGCCACGCCGCTTGTGGCGAAACAGTGACAGCCCGACGCGCTGTCTTACTTATCAGTTAAAAAAGCCTGCAGCGCGCGCAGTTGTTGCGCCAAGCGCTATCAATCTTGTAGCGACTGCATCGGCCCGCTCCTACAATCCGCTTCCTGTTTCGAAACGTCATTTCATGCCGCTGCTCGTCGTTGCTCCGCTACCGCCCGCCACCGCTGGCAGCGAATACGGTTGGGCGGCCTGGACCACGGACGGCCGGCGTCTGCGCCAGCAAGGCAGCGCCGTCCCGGCCCTGCTGCCGACCAGCCAGGAAGTGACGCTCTGTGTCCCGTCTGCCGCGCTGTCGTGGCACCAGGTGACGTTGCCGCAAGGCAGCATGGGCAGCGCGGTCCGCCTGCGTTCGGTGCTCAACGGCCTGCTGGAAGACCGCCTGCTCGACGAGCCTGAGTTGCTGCACTTCGCGCTCGAACCCGGGGCGCGGGCAGGCACCCCCGTCTGGGTCGCCGCATGCAACCGCATCTGGCTGCGCAGCGTGACCCAGGCCCTCGAAGGCGCGGGCCGGCGCATCACGCGCATCGTTCCGGAATTCACGCCGCAACCCGCAGGCTCGCCCGCGATGCTGATCGCGACCGGCACGCCCGAAACCGCGCAACTGATCGTGTGCGACAGCACTGGCGTGGCCGTGCTGCCGCTGAGTGGCGCCAGCCTCGCCCTCATCGGCGGCATGCCCGAAGGCGCCGCCATCCTGGCGGAGCCGGGCGTGGCCGCACTGGCCGAGACCCTCTTCAATCCGCCGGTGCCGCTCGTCGAGCCGGCCGCGCGCTGGCTTCAGGCGAGCGCCTCGCCCTGGGACCTCGCGCAGGCCGACCTCGCGTCCACCGGTCGCGCCCGTGCCGGCAAGAAGCTCACGTCGATCGTCCAGTCGCTCTGGCGCGCACCGCGCTGGCGGGCAGCGCGCTGGGGCGCATTGGTGCTGGTGCTGGCGCAGCTCATCGGGCTCAACGCCTGGGCCTGGAGAGAGCGCAGCGCGCTCGACGCCAAGCGCAACGCGGTGCGAGAGGTGATGACGACTACCTTTCCATCGGTGCAGCCGGTGATCGACGCCCCGCTGCAAATGGCGCGCGAAGTCGCCGCGCTGCAGCAGGCGACCGGCGGCGTCACGCCGGCCGATCTGGAACCGATGCTTGGCGCGCTGGCGAGCAGCCTGCCCGCCGGCCGCTCGCCGAGCGCGGTGGACTTCAACGCCGGCCAGCTGCGCTTGCGCGGCCTCGGCATCCAGCCATCCGACGAGTCCGCCCTCGCGGCAACGTTGTCCGCGCGCGGCTACAGCGCCCGCGTCGAAGGCGACCTGCTGCTGGTGCAGGCCGAGGCGACACGATGAAGCGCTTCGACGCCATCGTGTCGCGCTGGCAGTCGTGGTGGCTCGAACTCGCGCCGCGCGAACAGCGCATGGTCGTGATCGCGGCAGCCCTGGTAACCGCTGCGCTGCTGTGGTGGGTCGCGCTGGCGCCCGCGCTGCGCACGCTCTCCGCGGCGCCCGCGGAACACGCCCGGCTCGACGCGCAACTGCAACAGATGACGGCACTGCAAACGCAGGCCAGGGCGCTGCAGTCGCAGCCGCGCGCGAGCCGCGACGACGCGCTGCGCGCCCTCGAAAGCTCGGTGCGCCAGAGCTTCGGCGCCAATGCGCAGTTGCAGACGGTGGGCGCCAACGAAGGCGTGAACATCCAGATGCGTGCAGCGCCGGCCGACGCGCTCGCGCAGTGGTTCAGCCAGGCGCGCAGCAACGCACGCGCGGTCCCGCGCGAAGCGCATCTCACGCGTTCCCAAGCCACGACCGGACCCGGTTCCGCCGACGTCGCCAAGGTGCGCTGGGACGGCACGCTGGTCATGAGTCTTCCGGCGCGCTGAGCGCACACCCGTCCCGCCATGGCCCGACGCCCACCCCCTGTCGAAACCGCTGCCACCGGCTGGCGCTGGGCACTCGTCGGCGGCGTGCTGGGTGTTGCGCTCACCCTCGCGATCTTCGCGCCGGCCCGCTGGCTGGCGGGCAGTCTCGCGCAGTGGAGCAATGGCCACCTTCAGCTGGTGAATCCCCGCGGCACGGTCTGGAGCGGCAGCGCCGGCCTCGTCCTGTCGAGCGGCGGCGGTGGCGCGGAAGCCATCTCCCTGCCGGGCAACCTGAAGTGGCGCTTGCGACCGGGCTGGAACAGCGTCCTGGCGGAGCTCGACATTCCGTGTTGCGCGAAGCAGCCCGTGCAGCTCAAGGCCAGCCCGCGCGCCGGTGGCTTGCGCCTCGACTGGCAGGACAGCCAGACGCGCTGGCCGGCCGCCTTGCTCGGCGGCTTCGGCGCGCCATGGAACACCCTCAAGCTCGAAGGCGTGCTGGACGTCTCGACCCGCGCCTGGTCGATGCAGTGGGACGGCCCGACGCTCACGGTGGCCGGGCGTGCCGCCCTCGATGCCACCGACATGTCGTCGAGCCTGTCGACCTTGCGCCCGATGGGCAGCTACCGCCTCACGCTCGATGGCGGCCCTGCACCGACCTTGCTCCTCACCACGCGCGAAGGCAGCCTGCAACTCACCGGCAGCGGCCGGTGGACAGGCACTGCCTTCCGCTTCGACGGCGAAGCCAGCGCGGCCGCGGGCCGCGAAGAAGCGCTCTCGAATTTGTTGAACATCATCGGACGGCGCACCGGCGCGCGTTCGCTCATCACATTGGGCTGACACCATGAAGCATCTGTCTTCGCACGGCGTTCGCATCGGTCTGGTTGCACTGGCAACGCAGATACTGATCGCGACCTGCATTCCCTCCGCCTTCGCGCAAGACGCCGGAGCACCGCGCCGCGGCGAGCCGATCACGCTCAATTTCAGCAACGCCGAAATCGAATCCGTGGCCCGCACGATGGCCGTGATCACCGGGCGAGACGTGGTGGTCGACCCGCGCGTCAAGGGCACGATGAACCTCCAGACCGACCGCGCCATCGCGCCGGCCGCGGCCTTCAACCAGTTTGCGGCCGCACTGCGGCTGCAGGGCTTCGCGGTGGTGCAGGCCGACGGCCTCTACAAGATCGTTCCGGAGGCCGATGCCAAGCTGCAGAGCAGCGCCGTGACCACGTCGAGCAGCGCGACGGCCACGCTCTCGGGCAACCAGATCGTCACGCAGGTCTTCAAGCTGAACTACGAAGCGGCCAGCAACCTGCTGCCGGTGCTGCGCCCGCTGATCGCGCCCAACAACACGATCAACGTCAACCCGGGCAACAACTCGCTCGTCATCACCGATTACGCGGAGAACATGCGCCGGCTCGCGCGCATCGTCGCTTCGCTCGACGTGCCCAACGCGTCGGACATCGAGGTGATCCCGCTCAAGCATTCGGTCGCGACCGACATGGTGCCGCTGATCAACCGCCTGCTCGAAGGCGGCGCCGCCGGCGCTCCCGGCGGCGGCGCCCCGGGCACGGTGGATGCGTCCTACCGAACCACGCTGCTCGCAGAGCCGCGCAGCAATGCGCTGATCGTGCGCGCGGCCAACCCCGCGCGCGCGCAGCTGGTGCGCACACTGGTCGACCGGCTCGACCGCGCGCCCGTGGACAACAGCAACGGTGCCGCCGGGAACATCTACGTCGTCTACCTCAAGAATTCCGACGCGGTGAAGCTCGCCGCCACGCTGCGTGCGGCCATGTCGAGCGAAGCGCGGGGCGGCAGCGCCGCCGGCGCCAGCGCCTCTTTCTCGAACGCCGCCGCGCCGCAACCGGTTTCGCAGGTGCAACCCCTGCAGAACGGCCTGGGCAGCTCGGCGGCCAACACGCCGCTCAACAACGCGAACCAGCCATCCACGGGTGGCCAGATCCAGGCCGACCCGTCGACCAATTCGCTGATCATCACCGCGGCCGAGCCGCAGTACCGCCAGATCCGCGCGGTGATCGACAAGCTCGACAGCCGCCGCGCGCAGGTGATGATCGAGGCGCTCATCGTCGAGGTGAATGCCACCAAGGCGGCGAGCTTCGGCGTGCAGTGGCAATCGGCCCTTGGCAACAACGCGGTCGCCGGCACCAACTCGTCGCTGGCGGGTGCCAACATCCTGGCCCTGACGCAGGCCCTCGCCACGAGGAACCCCGCCGGTCTCCAGCTCAGCTCGGGCCTCAACCTCGGCATTGCCGGCAAGATCGGCGGCCAGTACATCCTGGGCGCCATCGCCAACTTCTTCAGCAACGACAACGACGCCAACGTGCTGTCGACACCCAATCTGCTGACGCTGGACAACGAGGAAGCCAAGATCGTCATCGGCCAGAACGTGCCGTTCCCCACGGGCTCGTATGCGAGCACCAACGGCAACACCTCGTCGATCAACCCTTTCACCACGGTCGAGCGCAAGGACGTGGGCCTCACGCTGCGCGTGCGCCCGCAGATCAACGAGAACGGCACCGTGAAGATGGTGATCTTCCAGGAGATCTCCAACGTCGCTGCGGGCACGCTCACCGATCCGAACGGCCCGACCACCAACAAGCGCTCGCTCGAATCCAGCGTGCTGGTCGAAGACGGCGGACTCGTGATGCTCGGCGGCCTGCTGTCGGACACCTACGGCACCAGCACCGACAAGGTGCCGGTGGTCGGCGACATCCCGGTGTTCGGCAACCTTTTCAAGAGCGAGAACCGCTCGCGCGTCAAGAACAACCTCATGATGTTCCTGCGACCCGTCGTGATGCGCGACGCCGCCGCCACCGAGTCGTTCGCCAGCGGCCGCTACGACGAAATCCGCGCCATGCAGATTCGCAGCCAGCCGAACGTCGACAACATCATGCTGCGTGGCGTCGATGCGGCACCCGTCCTGCCCGAAGTCCCGACCCTTGGCGCCAGCACACGCAGCAGCGCCGACACCGGCAACCTTCGAATGGACGGCACGCAACTCATCCCGCCGGCGAGCGCTGTCTCCAGCAGCCGTACGCCGCCGCCACGGGTCGGCCTGCGCGGCGCGTTCCCGCCGTCGTCCGATCCGTCGAGCGCCAAAGAGCTGCCCTGACCGATGCGTTATCCCCTGCCCTACGCGTTCGCGCGCGGCCAGCAACTGCTGCTCGAGGAAGCGGACGACGGCGGCTTCACGCTGTGGATGCCGCAGACGCCGCCGCGCAGCGCGGTCGGCGAGGTGATGCGCAAGTACACCGTCAAGTCGTTCGAGGCGCTGCCTCCGGCGCAGCTCGCGCAGCGCATCAGCGCCGCCTACGCGCAGGGCGAATCGAATGCCGCCGCAGTGGTGAGCGAAGTGCAGAGCGATGCCGACCTCACGCGGATGATGCAGGAGCTGCCGGCCGTCGAGGACTTGCTGGAAAGCGCCGGCGACGCGCCGATCATCCGCATGCTGAACGCGCTGCTCACGCAGGCGGCACGCGACGGCGCCAGCGACATCCACATCGAGCCTTATGAGCGCACGTCGTCGGTTCGCTTTCGCATCGACGGCACGCTGCGCGAGGTCGTGCAGCCCAACCGCGCGCTGCATGCAGCGCTGATCTCGCGGCTGAAGATCATGGCCGACCTCGACATCTCCGAGAAGCGGCTGCCGCAAGACGGCCGCATCAGCCTGCGCATCGGCACGCGTGCGGTGGATGTGCGGGTCTCGACCCTGCCCTCGGCCCACGGCGAACGTGCCGTGCTGCGCCTGCTCGACAAGACTGAAAGCAAGCTCACGCTCGAGGCCGTCGGCATGCAGGGCGGCACGCTGTCGCGCTTCGAGAAACTGATCCAGCAGCCGCACGGCATCATCCTGGTGACCGGCCCCACGGGCTCCGGCAAGACCACCACGCTGTACGCGGCGCTCGGCCGCCTGGATGCGGGCCGCAGCAACATCATGACGGTGGAGGACCCGATCGAGTACGAGCTGGCCGGCGTCGGCCAGACCCAGGTCAACGCCAAGATCGAACTCACCTTCGCAAAGGCCCTGCGCGCGATCCTGCGGCAGGACCCCGACGTGATCATGATCGGCGAGATCCGCGATTTCGAGACCGCGCAGATCGCCATCCAGGCGTCGCTCACCGGCCACCTCGTGCTCGCGACCCTGCACACCAACGACTCGGTGAGCGCAGTGACGCGTCTCACCGACATGGGCGTCGAGCCCTTCCTGCTGAGCTCGTCGCTGCTCGGCGTGCTGGCGCAGCGGCTGGTGCGCAAGCTGTGCACCGTGTGCGCCGGGACGGGCTGCGACGCCTGCGGACAGACCGGTTACCAGGGCCGCACCGGCATCTTCGAATTGCTGGTGGCCGATGAAGCGGTTCAGGGACTGATCCACGGTCGTGCCTCCGAAGCCCAATTGCTGGCCGCTGGCGAGCAGGGCGGCCTGCGCTCGATGCGCGAAGACGGCGAGCGCCTGGTCGAAGGCGGCATCACCTCCCGCGCCGAATTGCTCCGCGTGACACGGGACTGAGCGAAACTGCGCCTTCGCCATGCCCGCCTATTCTTTCGAAGCCATCGATCAGGAAGGGCACGCCCGCAAGGGTGTGCTCGAGAGCGACACCGCGCGCGGCGCCCGCGGGCTGCTGCGGGCCCAGGCGCTCATTCCGCTTTCGGTCGTGCTGGTGGGCAGCGGCGGCGTGGACGCACCCGCCTCCGGCGGATGGCGGCGTGCCCTCGGCGTCGGCCGCGTCTTCAACGCCACCCGCCTGGCCGTGTGGACACGGCAACTCGCGGGCCTCGTGTCGTCGGGCCTGCCGCTCGAACGCGCGCTGACCGCCCTCACCGACGAGGCCGAAACCGAAGGCCAGCGCAACCTGGTCGCCTCGCTGCGCGCCGAGGTCAACGGCGGCTCGCCCTTTGCGCGTGCGCTGTCGCAGCATCCGCAGGAGTTCTCTGCCATCTACACGGCCGTGATCGGCGCGGGTGAGCAGACCGGCAATCTCGGCATGGTGCTCGAAAGCCTGGCCGACGACCTCGAGCAGCGCATGGCCTTGCAGCAGAAGCTGGTGGGCGCGGCGCTCTACCCGGCGATCGTCACGCTGGTGGCGATCGTCATCGTGATCTTCCTCGTGAGCTACGTCGTGCCGCAGGTGGCGAACGTGTTCGCCGGCACGAAACGGGCGCTGCCCTTTCTGACGGTGGCGATGCTGGCCATCAGCGCATTCGTGCGCAGCTACGGCTGGGCGATGCTGCTTGCTATCGTTTTGATAGCTGGATGCGCCCGTGCGGCGCTCGCTACAACCACTTTTCGCTTGAAATTCGACGCTGCATGGCTAAACCTGCCGCTGGTCGGCAAGCTGGCGCGCCAGTACAACGCTGCGCGCTTCGCGAGCACGCTGGCGATGCTTGCGACCGCCGGGGTGCCGATCCTGCGCGCGCTGCAGGCCGCGTCCGAGACGCTGAGCAACCAGGCGATGCGCGCCGATGCGCTCGACGCGCTGGTGCTGGTGCGCGAAGGCGCGCCGCTCGCCTCTGCGCTCGCACAGAAGAAACGCTTTCCGGGCCTGGTTTCGATGTTCGCCCGGCTCGGCGAGCAGACCGGCACCCTGCCGCTGATGCTGCAGCGCGCCGCCAACCAGCTCGGCGCCGAGGTGCAGCGGCGCGCGATGCACCTGGCCACCATCCTCGAACCGCTGCTCATCGTGGCGATGGGCGGCGTGGTGATGCTGATCGTGCTCGCGGTGCTGATGCCGATCATCCAGTTGAACCAGTTCGTGAAGTAGCCATGGCGGTCTCGCTCGACAACAAGCTCGTCGTCGCGATTTCCTCGCGCGCCCTTTTCAATCTCGAGGAAGAAAACCGCCTCTTCGACTCAGGTGACGCCGAGGGCTACATGAAGCTGCAGTTCGAGCGGCTCGACGTGCCGGCCGAACCGGGCATCGCGTACTCGCTCGTGCGCAAGCTGCTGCGCTTCAACGACGACGGCATCCAGCGCGTCGAGGTGGTGATCCTGTCGCGCAACGACCCGGTGTCGGGCATGCGCATCTTTCGCTCCAGCACGGCCGCACACATCAACCTGCAGCGCGGTGTGTTCACGCAGGGCCGTCCACCGTATGGCTACCTGCGGGCGCTGGGGGCGCACCTGTTCCTGTCGGTCAACGCGGAAGACGTGCGCGAGGCATTGGTGGCTGGTTTCCCGGCGGCGCGCGTGCTGGTCGAGTCGGTGAAGGCGAGCGATGCCTACCCGAATGAAGTGCGCATCGCCTTCGACGGCGACGCGGTGCTCTTCAGCGACGAAGCCGAGCGCGTGTTCCAGGCCGAAGGGCTCGATGCGTTCCAGGCGCACGAATCGAGCAAGGCCGAATTGCCGCTGCCCGAAGGACCGTTCAAGCCGCTCCTCGCCGCACTGCACCGGCTGCAGCAGGCGGGCAACGCCGACATGGGCATCCGCACGGCGCTCGTGACCGCCCGCAGCGCGCCGGCGCACGAGCGCGCGATCCGCACGCTCATGAAGTGGAACATCCGCGTCGACGAAGCGATGTTCCTCGGCGGCCTGCCCAAGGGCGAGTTCCTGCGCGAATTCGAGCCCGACTTCTTCTTCGACGACCAGACCGGCCACGTCGACGCAGCGGCGCGGCACGTGCCATCGGGCCATGTCTCCAGCGGCGTGAGCAATCCACGCTGAAAAAACGCCGAAAATAGCGCTCTTCCGTTTTCTTCCTGAGTGCTCCGGCACCCACGCTCCATGTCCACCATCCTCCAGCACCTCCCCACCGGCCAGAAGGTCGGCATCGCTTTCTCCGGCGGCCTCGACACCAGCGCCGCGCTGCTCTGGATGAAGCAGAAGGGCGCCCAGCCCTACGCCTACACCGCCAACCTCGGCCAGCCCGACGAGCCGGACTACGAAGAGATCCCGCGCAAGGCGATGGAATACGGCGCGATCCAGGCGCGCCTCATCGATTGCCGCGCACAGCTCGTCAACGAAGGCATCGCCGCCCTGCAGGCCGGCGCCTTCCACATCTCGACGGGTGGCGTGACCTACTTCAACACCACGCCGATCGGCCGCGCCGTGACCGGCACCATGCTGGTGGCCGCGATGAAGGAAGACGACGTCAACATCTGGGGCGACGGCAGCACCTTCAAGGGCAACGACATCGAGCGCTTCTACCGCTACGGCCTGCTCACCAATCCGTCGCTCAAGATCTACAAGCCCTGGCTCGACCAGCTCTTCATCGACGAGCTGGGCGGCCGCGCCGAGATGTCGGCGTTCATGACGCAGCACGGCTTCGGCTACAAGATGTCGGCCGAGAAGGCCTACTCCACCGACTCCAACATGCTCGGCGCCACGCACGAGGCGAAAGACCTCGAGCTCCTGAGCAGCGGCATGAAGATCGTGCAGCCGATCATGGGCGTCGCGTTCTGGAAGGACGACGTGGTCGTCAAGACCGAAGAAGTGTCTGTGCGCTTCGAAGAAGGCATGCCGGTCGCGCTCAACGGCCAGACCTTCGCCGACCCGGTCGCGCTGCTGATGGAAGCCAACCGCATCGGCGGGCGCCACGGCCTGGGCATGAGCGACCAGATCGAGAACCGCATCATCGAGGCCAAGAGCCGCGGCATCTACGAGGCGCCCGGCCTCGCGCTGCTGTTCATCGCCTACGAACGCCTCGTGACCGGCATCCACAATGAGGACACGATCGAGCAGTACCGCATGAACGGCCTGAAGCTCGGCCGGCTGCTCTACCAGGGCCGCTGGTTCGACCCGCAGGCGATCATGCTGCGCGAGACGGCGCAGCGCTGGATCGCGAGCGCGATCACCGGCGAAGTGACGCTCGAGCTGCGCCGCGGCAACGACTATTCGCTGCTCAACACCGATTCGCCCAATCTCACCTACAAGCCCGAGCGCCTGTCGATGGAAAAGGTGGAAGACGCGCCCTTCTCGCCAGCCGACCGCATCGGCCAGCTCACGATGCGCAACCTCGACATCGTCGACACGCGCGACAAGCTGATGACGTACACGAAGACCGGCCTGCTCGCGCCGGGCTCGACGCCGGTCCTCCCGAAGCCCAAGGCCGACTGAGGCGGACGGCGTTTCAGCGTCGCCTAAGGCTCGGGAGGCCGGCGACGCTACGATGACCGCCATGCGCGCGCCGGGCGCGCTTCACGATGGCGGTTCATGTCTTCTTCCAATCCTCCAGCTTCCCCGCTCGCGCCCGCGCGATCCTTTCCCGACACGCTGCGCCGCATCGGCCGGCTCGCGGCGCCCTACTTTCGCTCGGAAGAAAAATGGAAGGCGCGGGCGCTGCTCCTGGCGATCGTCGCGCTCAACCTCGGCTACGTTTACGTGGCCGTGCTGGGCAACCAGTGGTACGGGCGCTTCTACGACGCACTGCAGAACAAGGACTCGGGCGTGTTCTGGCGCGAGATCGGCGTGTTCGGCTGGATCGCCTTTGCCAACATCGCGGTCCAGGTCGTCAAGTTCTACCTGACGCAATTGCTGCAGGTGCGCTGGCGGGCCTGGATGACACGCAGCTACCTGAGCCGCTGGCTGGAGAACAAGACTTTCTATCACCTGGAGCTCGCCCGCTACCGGACCGGCACGGGCGCCACGCCCGACAACCCCGACCAGCGCATCCAGGAAGACATGCAGCTCTTCACCGACTACACGGTGACGCTGTCGATGGGCCTGCTCAACGCGGTGGTGACGCTGCTGAGCTTCATCGGCATCCTGTGGGCGCTTTCGGGCGTGGTGCCCGTCACGCTGGGCGGCAGCACGTACAACGTGGTCGGCTCGATGGTGTGGATCGCTTTGGTCTACTGCGTCGTCGGCACGGTGATCACGCACTACATCGGACGTCCGCTGATCGGACTGAACTTTCGCCAGCAGCGCTTCGAAGCCGACTTCCGGCACCACCTCGTGCGGGTGCGCGAGTACAGCGAAGCGATCGCGCTCGACAACGGCGAACCGGTCGAACACCGCCAGCTCGACACGCGCTTCGGCAGCGTGCTGCGCAACTACCTGCAGCTGATCAGGCAGCAGAAGAATCTCGTGGGCTTCACGTCGTTCTTCGGACAGGCGGCGGTGATCTTCCCGTTCATCGTGGCGGCGCCGCGCTTCTTCTCCGGCGCGATCCAGCTGGGGCAGCTGATGCAGATCTCGTCGGCTTTCGGCAAGGTGCAGGATTCGCTGAGCTGGTTCGTCGACAACTACGACCGCGTGGCCGTGTGGCGCGCCACCACGGACCGGCTCACCAGCTTCGATGATGCGATGCGCGCGCATGCAGACACGAAGATCGCGCTCGAACGCACCGCGTCGGTACAGCTCGAGAGCGAAGACCTCACGGTCGCGCTGCCCGATGGAAAGATCCTCCTCGCCGACGCGGTGCTGGCCGTGCGCCCTGGGGACACGGTGCTGCTGCAAGGCCCCTCTGGCAGCGGCAAGTCGACCCTGTTCCGATCCTTTGCGGGCATCTGGCCTTTCGCACGCGGGCGCATGAACGTTCCACAGAATGCGATGTTCATTCCGCAGCGTCCGTATGTGCCGGACGGCACGTTGCGCGATGCGCTGGCCTACCCCAATGCCGCGGCCGACTACAGCGACGAAGCGCTCCGGCAGGCGCTGACCGACGCGCTGCTGCCGCAGATGACGGGCCGGCTCGACGACAGCGATGCGTGGAGCCAGAAACTGTCGGGCGGGGAACAGCAGCGCCTGGCGATCGCGCGCGTGCTGCTCAAGAAGCCCATGTGGCTTTTCGCCGACGAGGCGACCAGTGCGCTGGACCCCGAGGCCGAGAACACGCTCTACAGGCGGCTTGCGGCGACAGTGCAGTCGGCGGGCGGCGCGATGGTGTCGATCGCGCACCGGGCCGCCGTCGGCGAGCACCATCGCGAGCGATGGGTTCTGGTGCCGCAGCCCGACGGTGCGCCTGCGCGTTACACGCTCGCCCGCGAAAGCGGCGCGAAGTGATCCCTCAGACCGGCACGAAAGCCCGAAAGCGCTCCACAACCATCTGATACGGCAAGTTCTTGCCGTGGCTCTGGGCGCCGAGCAGCAGGTAGAAGTTCTGTCGGCGCGCTACTTCGGGCACGAACGGCGCGCCCGCTTCGTTGATGTACTGGCCGTCCAGCCACCACGTCACCTTGAGCGTCTTCGGATCGAACGCCGCGGCGAAATTGTGCGGTTTGGTCCTGTCCAGCGCCGGGCCCAGCACCTGGTAAGGATTGCGATTCGAGCTGTAGTTCGGCCAGATGCCGCTCCAGCTGTGGACGGTGCCCAGCCAGCCCGGCGTGTAACCGCCCTCGTCGACATCGAGTTCCATCCAGCGCTCGAATCCGGCCGGATCGCCGGCATAGGCGTCGTCCTGCTTGCCGTTGTGCTCGATCGGCATCACCCACAGTGCAGGCCAGTGGTCGCTGTCGTTGCCGGAAATGTAGGCATCGAATTCCACATAGAAGCCAGCGCTGCCCGCCAGCAGCGGCAATGCGCCGGAGCCGTCCAGCGGCGACACCGTGGTCACGCCGCCGCCCAGGCGCATGCTCAGCTTGTTCTGCGCGTTGGTCGAGTAGGTGCCGGGCGCGGCACGGTTGTTGGACCACCAGTTGCCGTCGTACAGCGCAACCTTTCCCTTGCCGTCGAGCGAGATCTGGGCCGCCGTCGGGCAGGTGTTGATGACCTTGCGGGTGTAGCCGAGTGCTCGGGCGCCAGAGGGGATGTCAGTCGCCGCGCAGGCGTCAGCGACCGCCGGGGCAGGCTCACTGGCGGGCACTGCCGCGGCCGGTGCGGCAGCGGGGGCGGGGGCAGGTGCTGCAGCGGGCGCCGGCGCACCGAGTCCAACAGGAAAGCCGGACCCGCCACCACCACCACCCCCGCCGCCGCAAGCGGTCAGAGCGAGGGCGAACGAAGCCGCAGGAAAGACGAGAGGGAAAAATCGCATGAAACTCCAGACGCTGCGCAGATCGGGCTGACGCCTGAAACCGGCTTACCGACAACTTTGTGTAGGACGAGAGCGCAATTTGCTCTCGGCAAGAGCGCCGATTCTGAGGCCGGACTTGTCGAAAATAGACCGACATTTCAAGAACTTACAGGCTGATACCTCACCCAGCCACGCTTGCGCAGGTCGCAGGCCGGGCACTCGCCGCAGCCGTAGCCCCAGTCGTGCCGGTGCGTGCGGTCGCCGAGGTAGCAGGTGTGGGTGTCTTCGACGATCAGGTCAACCAGCGCGTCTCCGCCCAGCCGATGCGCCAGTTGCCACGTCTCGGCCTTGTCGATCCACATGAGCGGCGTTTCGATCACCAAGCGTCGCTCCAGCCCCAGCGACAGCGCGAGCTGCATCGCCTTCATGGTGTCGTCGCGGCAGTCCGGATAGCCGGAGAAATCGGTCTCGCAGACGCCGGTGACGATCACCTGCAGGCCGCGCCGGTAAGCCAGGGCGCCAGCCAGCGTGAGAAAGAGGAGGTTTCGGCCCGGCACGAAGGTGTTGGGCAGGCCGTCAGCCTGCATCGCAAAGGCCACTTCCTCGGTGAGCGACGAGCCGCCGAGCTGGTGCAACGCGTCGAGCGTCAACACATGGTCTTCGCCGAGCCGCGGCGCCCACTCGGGAAAGCGCGCGCGCATGGCGGCCAGCACGTTCGTGCGCGCCTCCAGTTCGATGCGGTGACGCTGGCCGTAGTCAAAACCCAGCGTCTCGACGCGCTGGTACTTCGAGAGCGCTTCGGCCAAGCAGGTGGTGGAGTCCTGTCCTCCGGAAAACAGGACGAGGGCGGTGGTGTGCATCGGCATTTTTTGCAATCGAAAAGCGGCTGTGCGGGGAGCGGCCACGGCGCCGTAGGTGGAGCGCGCGATTTTCGCAGCAGCCCAGGCACCGCAGATACCATGCCGCCATGACTTCCAAATACCTCGTCGCCTGGGCGGCCACCTTCATCGTCATGTTGGCCATCGATCTGCTCTGGCTCGGCGTGATCGCCAAGACGTATTACCAGCAGGCGATGGGTTCGCTCATGTCGCCCGAGCCGCGGCTAGGTGTGGCGGCGTTGTTCTACCTGATGTACCCGGTCGGCCTGACCATCTTCGCGGTCACCCCGGGCGTGGCTGCCGACAGCGTCGCACGCGCTGCAGTGCTCGGCGCCCTGTTCGGCCTCTTCGCCTATGCGACCTACGACCTCACCAACCTCGCCGTCGTGCGCGACTGGCCGGTGACGCTGTCCTTCGTCGACATCGCCTGGGGCACTTTCGCGAGCGCGGTGGCTTCGGGCGCGGGCGCCTGGGTCATGCGCTGGTTCGCGTCGCGCTGAAGCGGCGCGACATCGTCAAAGAAAGCGTTCGAGCAGCTTGCGGGAGCCGCGGTCGAGCGCGCTGACATCCGGGATGCGAAACTGCACTCCATGGGCGCTGGCGATCAGCAGCGCGCCGCCTTCCAATCGGCGAATGTCCTCCTCCGCCTTCAGCACGAATTGCGTCTCGCCACGGTCCGTGCTGATGCGCCAGGTGCTCGGCACGCCGAAACTGGAAACGTTATGAAGCCTCTGGAGCGTCGGCGCGAAATCCCGCACCGCAAGCTCCGCAGCCAGTAAGTTGCGCGTGGCGGGCGGCAGATCGTCGAGCCGCTCGAGCCAGACGAGCTCCTTGCCCTCGGGCCCGACCAGTGAGATGCCCGCATCGGGCGCTGTCAGCGGAAACGCGCGCACCGGAACGATGCCGACGTGCCGCAATCCCTGGGCATCGGTCAGCACCAGCCGCCCGAAGGCGTCGCGTTCGATCGTGAAGTTGTCCATCATGCTTCTCCTGCAGGATGCGCAGCGTGCGTGCCGAGGGCCACCTGCACGGCGACACGCTCATCGATGGCGACGGCTTTCTCTTCTTCGTCGGCCTGCCGCAACTGCGCCTGGTAGAGCCGCCAATAGGCGCCCTCCTTCGCCATCAGCGCATCGTGCGGGCCGACCTCGACGATCTCTCCGCGATCCATCACCACCAGGCGGTCGGCCTTGCGCAGCGTCGACAGGCGGTGCGCGATCGCGATGGTGGTGCGGCCCTTCACGAGGTTGTCGAGCGCCTTCTGGATCTCCTTCTCGGTCTCGGTGTCGACGGCCGAAGTCGCCTCGTCGAGGATCAGGATGCGCGGGTCGATCAGCAGCGCGCGCGCGATGCTGATGCGCTGGCGCTCGCCGCCCGAGAGGCCCTGGCCGCGCTCGCCGACCAGCGAGTCGTAGCCGTGCGCGAGCCGCAGGATGAAGTCGTGGGCATGCGCGGCGCGCGCGGCCGCGACGATCTCCTCGCGCGTGGCGTCCGGCTTGCCGTACGCGATGTTCTGCGCGATCGTGCCGAAGAAGAGGAACGGCTCCTGCAACACGAGCCCGACATGGCGCCGGTAGTCGGCCACGGCGAAGCGGCGGATGTCGGTGCCGTCGACCGAGATGGCGCCGTCGGTCACGTCGTAGAAGCGGCAGATCAGGTTGACCAGTGTGCTCTTGCCCGAGCCGCTGTGGCCGACCAGCCCGATCATCTCCCCGGGCTCGATGGCCAGGTCGAGATCGCGAATGACGGCGCGCGAGCCGTAGCGAAAACCCACGCCCTTCATCTCGATGCGACCCGACAGGCGCTCGACCTTCACGGGGTTGATCGGCTCCGGCACGTTGCTCACATGGTCGAGGATGTCGAAGATGCGCTTGGCGCCCGCCGCGGCCTTCTGCGTGACCGAGACGATGCGGCTCATCGAATCGAGCCGCGTGTAGAAACGCCCGATGTAGGCGATGAAGGCGGTGAGCACACCCACCGTGATGCGCCCGCGCGCCACCTGCCAGATGCCGAAGCCCCACACGACCAGAAGACCGATCTCGGTGAGCAGCGACACGCTCGGCGTGAACAGCGACCAGGTCTTGTTGAGCTTGTCGTTGACCTGCAGGTTGTAGGCGTTGGCGGCGTGAAAGCGGTCGGCCTCGCGCTTCTCCTGCGCGAAGGCCTTGACCACGCGGATGCCGGGAATGGTGTCGGCCAGCACGTTGGTCACCTCGCTCCACACGCGGTCGATCTTCTCGAAACCGGTGCGCAGGCGGTCGCGCACCACATGGATCATCCAGCCTATGAACGGCAGCGGCACCAGCGTGACCACCGCCAGCAGCGGGTTGATCGACACCAGGATGACCGCGGTCATCACGATCATCAGCACGTCGGTCAGGAAGTCGAGCGCGTGCAGCGACAGGAAGACGTTGATGCGGTCGGTCTCCGAGCCGATGCGCGACATCAGGTCGCCGGTGCGCTTGCCGCCGAAATAGTCGAGCGGCAAGGTCAGCAGGTGCTCGTAGGTGGTGGTGCGCAGGTCGGCGCCGATGCGCTCGGAAACCAGGGCGAGCAAGTAGGTACGGGCCCAGTCCAGCCCCCAACCGGCCAGCGCGGCGATGAGCAACGCCCCCAGGAACATCACGACCTTCTCGACGGCGATCTGCTGCCCGTTCTGGAACGGGATCAGGATGTCGTCCATCAGCGGAATCGTGAGGTACGGCGGCACCAGCGTCGCGGCCGTCGATGCGAGCGTGAGCAGGAAGCCCGCCAGCAATTGCTTGCGGTAGGGCCGGGCAAAGCGCCCGAGGCGCAGCAGCACCCACGTCGAGGGCGGCGCCTGACGCTCGGGCTCGCCGAGGGCCAGTTCGTCGACCTCCGACGACGCTGTCGCCTCTGCGACGCCTGCCACCTGCTGGCCGAACAGCTTCTGCAATTTCAGTGCATCGGCCTGATGCCCGAGGGTGTAGCGCCAACGTGCGAGATGGCCTTCTGCGCCGATCAGGTCGAGCGTGCCGACTCCCGCGTGGTCGACCAGTTGCAGTTCGAGCCCGGCGTCGGCGAGGCGCCATTCGCGCCAGTGGCCTGCGCCATCGCGCGACAGAATGCGTTGCCCGGTCAGCGCGACGAAGCCCGAGGAGAACCTCAATTCGGCGTCGAGGTCAACCGTGAGGCTCGCCAGAACGTTTTCCGCGACTGCAAGCCGGGTTTTCAGTGCTTCTGAGACGGCCTGCTCTTCTCCCTCCCGGGCCCCGACTGGATCGTGATGTTGCATTGTGTTTCTTTGAATTCCTGCCTGGGGGTGCGCGAACCCTCAACGTTCTTATGACCCGTTTCGACGACATCCAACTCCTGCGCATCAACTATCTGCGCGGGCCGAACCTGTGGACCTACCGGCCTGTGCTGGAGTCGTGGCTCGATCTGGGCCGCCTCGAGGATTTTCCATCCAACGCCATCGAGGGCTTCACCGAGCGGCTCACGACGCTGCTGCCGGCACTCATCGAGCACCACTGCGGTGTCGGCGAGCGCGGCGGATTCATCCAGCGCCTGAACGAAGGCACCTGGGCGGGGCATGTGCTGGAGCACGTGGTCATCGAACTGCTCAACCTTGCCGGCATGCCGACCGGCTTTGGACAGACGCGCAGTACGTCGAAGCA
This sequence comes from Variovorax sp., assembly GCA_041424275.1. GTDB lineage: Bacteria > Pseudomonadota > Gammaproteobacteria > Burkholderiales > Burkholderiaceae_C > Variovorax. Next base: position 150,573 of record JBGMOF010000047.1, on the reverse strand, counting down.
CGGCGTGTACCGCATGGTGTTCCGCGCACGCGACGAGCAGGTCGCGCGTGCGGCGCTCGCCGAAGGCCATCGCCTTCTGATGGCCGCCATCAACAACGACCCGTTCACGCCGGACGACGTGCAGAAGTCGGTCGACGTGGTCAAGGGCCAGGTCGAAGACTGCTACCTGGGCCCGAGCACCGCCTGCATCGTCGGCGCGGCGACCGACCGTGGCATCCCGCACATCCGGCTCAACAGCGGCAACCTGGTGCAGCTCGGCTACGGCGCGAGCCAGCAACGCATCTGGACCGCCGAGACCGACTACACCAGCGCCATCGGTGAATCGATCGCGAGCGACAAGGAACTCACCAAGTCGCTGCTCGCGAGCTGCGGGGTGCCGGTGCCCGAGGGCCAGGTGGTCGAGAGCGCCGAAGAAGCCTGGGAAGCGGCCGAAGACATCGGCCTGCCCGTGGCGGTGAAGCCGTCGGACGCCAACCACGGCCGGGGCGTGTCGCTCGAACTCACCACGCGCGAAGAAGTCATGGACGCCTTCGCGGTGGCCGAACCCGAAGGCAGCGACGTGATGGTCGAGCGCTTCGTGCGCGGCTCCGAGCACCGGCTGCTCGTGGTCGGCGGCCAGGTGGTCGCGGCGGCGCGCGGCGAAGTCATCACGGTGACGGGCGACGGCAAGGCGAACGTGGTGACGCTGATCGACAAGCAGCTCAACAGCGACCCGCGGCGCGGCGCCGAAGAAGAATTCCCGCTCGACCTGATCGACCTGCCGACCGACGCCAAGCTGCAGCTCGAGCTGCAGCGCCAGAAACTCGACGGCAACTCGGTGCCCGAGTCCGGACGTGTGGTGGTCATCCAGCGCAACGGCAACCTCGGCGTCGATTGCACCGACCAGGTGCACCCCGAAGTCGCGCACGCCGCGGCGCTGGCTGCGCGCATCGTCGGCCTGGACATCGCCGGCATCGACCTCGTGGCGCAGGACATCGGCCGCCCGCTCGCGGCGCAAGGCGGCGCCATCGTCGAGGTGAACGCCGGCCCCGGCCTGCTGATGCACCTGAAGCCGGCCGTCGGCTCGCCACGCCCCGTGGGCCGCGCGATCTGCGACCACCTCTTTCCGGACGAAGCATCGGGCCGAATCCCGGTGGTCGGCGTCGCGGGCTCGCAAGACACCGCCGTGCTGGCGCGCCTCGTGGCGTGGCTGCTCGGCCTGGGCGGCCGCTACACCGGCCTGGCCTGCCGCGACGGGCTGTTCCTCGAACGCCGCCGCGTCGACGCGCGTGACAGCGCGCACTGGGAAGCCGGCCATCGCCTGCTCGTGAACCGCGCCGTGCAGGCCGTGGTGATCGAGAACGGCGCGGCCAGCATCCTGCGCGACGGCCTGGCCTACGACCGTTGCGAGGTCGGCATCGTGACCGATCTCGAAGGCGCCGACACGCTGACCGACTTCGACATCAGCGAGACCGATCAGATGGTCAAGGTGCTGCGCACGCAGGTGGACGTGGTGCTGCCGGAGGGCACCGCCGTGCTCAACGCGGCGGACCCTCGCGTCGCCGGCCTGGCGCCGCTGTGCGACGGTGCCGTGATCCTCTACAGCGCCGACGCGAACGCCCCTGCCCTGCAAACCCACCAGTCCACCGGCGGCAAGGCCGTGCTGGTGCGGCAGGACCGCGTGGTGCTGGCCAACGGCAGCAGCGAGTCGTTCCTGCCCGGCCTCGGCCGCCTCGCGGTCTGGCGCGCCACGCATGCAGGCGTCACCCTCGAAAGCCTGCTGGCCGCGGTTGCTGCGGCCTGGGCGCTGGGCATCCCGCTGAACCTGATCGGCGCCGGCGTCGAAGCCTTCGAAGCCGACCTGAACGCCGCGCTCGCCTCGCTCCAGCTGGCGCAGGCCGCACCGCTGCACTCCCAACAACTTTCCTGAGACGCCCGGCATGGAAGTCACCCGCATCCGCGCCCTTCGCGGCCCGAACCTCTGGAGCCGCCACACGGCGATCGAGGCCATCGTCACCTGCGAGGGGGACGAGAACGCCGTCGAGCGCCTGCCCGGTTTCGAGGACCGCCTGCGTGCGCTGTTCCCGAACATCGGCGAACTGCATCCGATCGTGCTGGGTCAGCCGCTCGCGCTCGCGCACGTGCTCGAGAACGCCGCCATGGCGCTGCAGGTGCAGGCCGGCTGCGCGGTCAACTTCGGGCACACGGCGCCGACACCGGAGGCGGGCGTCTACCAGGTCACGGTGCAATACAGCGAAGAGTCGGTCGGCCGCCGCGCCATCGCGCTGGCCGATGAATTGATCCAGGCGGCGCTTCGAAACACCGCCTTCGATGCCGACGCTGCGGTCGCGGAGTTGCGCGACGAGGACGAATCCGAGCGCCTCGGGCCGAGTACCGGGTCGATCGTCGATGCTGCCGTGGCCCGCGGCATTCCCTACCGCCGCCTCACGCGCGGCAGCCTGGTGCAATTCGGCTGGGGCTCCAAGCAACGACGCATCCAGGCCGCCGAAGTCGACAGCACCAGCGGCGTGGCCGAATCGATCGCGCAGGACAAGGAACTCACCAAGCAACTGCTCAACGCCGCCGGCGTGCCGGTGCCGCTCGGCCGCCCGGTGACCGATGCCGGCGACGCCTGGGTCGCGGCCGGAGAAATCGGCCTGCCCGTCGTGGTCAAGCCGCAGGACGGCAACCAGGGCAAGGGTGTGACGGTCAACATCACGTCGCGCGAGCAACTCACTGCCGCCTTCGACTCCGCTGCGCACTACGGCGAAGTGATGGTCGAGAAATTCCTGCCGGGCTTCGACTTCCGCCTGCTCGTGGTCGGCGACAGGCTCATTGCCGCGGCGCGCCGGGACCCGCCGCAGGTCATTGGCGACGGCACGTGCACCGTGCGCCAGCTGGTCGACACGGTCAACCTCGACCCGCGCCGCGGCGAAGGGCACTCGACCTCGCTCACGAAGATCCGCCTGGACGACATCGCGATCGGTCGCCTGGAGTCGCAAGGGCTCACGCCCGAGAGCGTGCCCGCGCGCGGCCAGCGCGTGGTGCTGCGCAACAACGCGAACCTCTCGACCGGCGGCAGCGCGACCGACGTGACCGACACGGTGCACCCCGAAGTCGCGGCACGCGCTGTCGACGCAGCGCAGATGGTCGGCCTGCACATCTGCGGGGTCGACATGGTGTGCGAGAACGTCCTGCGCCCGCTCGAAGAACAGCACGGCGGCGTGGTCGAAGTGAACGCCGCGCCCGGCCTTCGCATGCACATCTCGCCCTCGTTTGGTCGCGGCCGCGCGGTGGGCGAAGCGGTGATGGACACGCTGTTCGCGCCCGGCGACAACGGACGCATCCCCGTGGTCGCCGTGACCGGCACGAACGGCAAGACGACCACGGCGCGCCTGATCAACCACATCCTGGCCTCCAGCGGCCTGCGCACCGGCATGACCAACACCGATGGCGTGTACGTCGACGGGCGGCAGACCGACAGCGGCGACTGCAGCGGCCCCAAGAGCGCGCGCAACGTGTTGCTGCACCCCGACGTGGATGCGGCCGTGTTCGAAGTGGCGCGCGGTGGCGTGCTGCGCGAAGGCCTTGGTTTCGACCGCTGCCAGGTCGCGGTGGTCACGAACATCGGCAGCGGCGACCACCTCGGCCTGAACTACATCACGACCGTGGAGGACCTCGCGGTTCTCAAGCGCGTGATCGTGCGCAACGTGTCCGAAGACGGCTATGCGGTGCTCAATGCAGTCGACCCGATCGTCGCGGCCATGGCGGCTGGCTGCCCCGGCAGCGTGATCTTCTTTGCGGCCGACCGGCAGCACCCGGTGATGGCCACGCATCGCGCACAAGGCAAGCGCACCGTGTACGTCGACCAGGACATTTTGGTCGCCGCCGAAGGCTCGTGGCGCGAACGCATTGCACTGCGCGACGTGCCGATCACACGCGGCGGCACCATCGGCTTCCAGGTCGACAACGTGATGGCCTCCGTCGCCGCCGCCTGGGCCGTCGGGTTGGACTGGGACACGATCCGAAGCGGCCTGGCGAGCTTCATGAACGATGCGGCCGGCGTGCCGGGTCGCTTCAACGTAATGGACTACCGCGGCGCGACCGTGATCGCCGACTACGGCCACAACACCGACGCGATGCGCGCGCTGGTGTCCGCGGTCGACACCATGCCGGCGAATAAGCGCTCGGTGGTGATCAGTGGCGCCGGCGACCGCCGCGACAGCGACATCCGCGACCAGACGGCGATCCTCGGCCAGGCCTTCGACGACGTGATCCTGTACCAGGACGCCGCCCAGCGCGGCCGTGCCGACGGCGAGGTCATGGCGCTGCTGCGGCAAGGCTTGCAAGGCGCCTCGCGCACCCGTCACATCGAGGAGATCCGCGGCGAGTTCATCGCGATCGACAACGCGCTGGCCCGGTTGCAGCCGGGTGATCTGTCGTTGATCCTGGTCGACCAGGTCGAGGAAGCGCTGGCGCATCTGGCCCGGCGCATCGCAGAAGGCTGACCCACGCGCCTGACGGACGCGTCCGACACGAATCGGCGCACCGATCACGAGCGCGATGCTTCCGTGTCCCACAGACGGCGGGGCGTGAGGGATCGATATTCGGGGACCTTACAAGGAGTCCCATGAACAAGATCACCCGCACCGCCATCGCCGTCAGTTTCGGCATCTGCACCTTGAGCACCTTCGCTCAGACCACCGGTGCACCCGGCACCGCCGCGCGCATGCAAAGCGAGCGCGCGACCTGCGACGGCGTGCAACAGGACAAGGCTGCGTGCCTGCGTGAAGCGGGCGCAGCCCGCCAGGAGGCAGGCCGCAACGGACTCACCACCGACGGCCGCGCCGGCAACAACGCGAACGCGATGGCACGTTGCGACCTGCAACCGATGGCCGACCGTGCCGACTGCGAGGCACGCCTGCGTGGCGCGGCGGGCAGCAGCACGTCGACCAGCGGCAGCGTGATGGGTGGCGGCGTGATCCGTGAAACGGTGACGCCGGTTCCCGCCAAGTAATCGTTTTGTGGATTCGCTACCCAAGGAGCACGTCATGAACAGAGCCATTCAACGTTCGATGCTCGCCGCAGTGATCGCTGCCAGCGGCATCGCGGCTTTCGGCACCGCATCGGCAGCGGGGCCACGCCGCGCTGCCGACGCGAGCACTTACCGGCAGGAAGTCGCGGTTTGCGATCGCATCCAGCAGGACCGTGCTGCGTGCATCCGCGAGGCCGGAGCGGCGCGCCAGGCAGCGGCCAACGGGGACTTGTCCAATCCACCGGACTACCTGCGAAACGCGATGGCGCGTTGCGCTCGTCAGGAGCCTGTCGATCGGGCAGCGTGCGAAGCGCGAGTGCAGGGTTCAGGCCGCACGTCGGTCGAAGGCAGCGTGCTTGGCGGTGGCTTGATCTATGAAACCGTGACGCCGATTCCACCACGTTGACAGGGCAGGTTGGCATGTAAAAAAGCGGACCGAGTCCGCTTTTTTTCACGGCCGCGCGTCGCGCGAAGATTGCTATTTGGCCGCGACTCCAAGCCCCGGCAGTTCCCATGAAGTAGACGAAGCGTCGGCTGGCGCAGCGATCACAAGGGCCGCCGCGGATGCGATGGAAACGACGACGATGGCGATGTAGTGGCTCATGGGTGGGAAGTATTGCGACGATGCGTACCGCCTCGTGTCAGCCGCAACCGCAGCGGCACGACCGCCAACTTCCACGCCGGGTGAAGTGCTCACCACAGTCTCCAGCACGACCGACGCGGGGCAGGCGGCTTTTCCAACGCACCGCATTCGGTCACGGCCCCGGCGGTGAAGCGGCGTCGGATTTCCGCTTCATGGGCCTGTGCCTTCTCTCGCGCGTTCTTCACGCCATGCGTGGCATCGCGGCGCCATGCGAAGGAGCGCACGAGCAGCTGGTTGTCGCAGAGGAGGCCTGGTGCTGTGGTCATGCGTCGATTCTTGTGCGTCCCGGCCAAAACATCGTGAGAACACCTGCACGGTTGGCACCCCCGAATCCACTAAACGAACATTCCCGTGACATTCTTCCGCGCCCTGAAGGTGAAATTCTTTTGGCAAGAGTGCATCCAGCAGCGCATCCGGCGTGTAGAGCCCATGGCAGCAAATGTGCTGCTTCCTTTTTTCACTGGAGAAAATCAAATGCGCACACCCAAGGTTTCACGTCTCGTCGCGGTTCCGGCCGTCCTGTCCGCCGTCGCACTGCTCGCTGCTTGCGGCTCCATGAGCGGCTCCGGCGCCATGATGAGCCCCAGCTTCAATCAGTCGTCGCTTCCCGCCTCGATCCAGGTGCCGCCAGGCAACAAGGTCGCGATGGAAACCGTGGGCGTGGGCGACATCACGTACGAATGCCGCGACAAGGCCAATGCGCCCGGCCAGACCGAATGGGTTTTCGTGGGCCCGGATGCCAAGCTGATGGACCGCAGCGGCAGGCAGGTCGGCAAGTATTACGGCCCGCCTGCAACCTGGGAATCGATGGACGGGTCCAAGCTGACCGCAACGCAGCTCGCCGTCGCGCCATCGGGCCCGACCAGCCTGCCGTACCAGCTCGTCAAGGCCAACCCTGCGATGGGCAACGGCGCCATGACCGGCGTGACCTACATTCAGCGCGTCGCACTGACCGGTGGCGTGGCGCCAGCGGCCATGCCCTGCACGCCGGCCACCAAGGGCCAGAAGCAGATCGTGAAGTACCAGGCCGACTACATCTTCTGGAAGGCGTCCTGATCGCCGGCACCGGGGTGACGTCGCGGCGGTGAGGCGCGGCTCGAATACCATCGAGCCCTCTTCCCTCCGCCGCGACCGACCTTGCCGCCTGCCGACTCCTTCGACTACGACGCCGCACTCATGGCCTGCGCTCAAGGCGATCGCCAGGCGCTGCACCGCCTCTACGAGCGCGAGGCGCGCTTCCTGCTCGGTGTCGCGCTGCGCATCGTGCGCACGCATCACCGCGCCGAAGACGTGTTGCACGACTCCTTTCTAAGCATCTGGCAGCGCGCTGCGAGCTTCGATCCCACCCGCGGCGAAGGCCGTGGCTGGATCTACAGCGTGGTGCGCAATGCAGCGCTGAACATGGTGCGCAGCACGTCGCGCGAAGTCCTGGTCGACGAAGACACGGGAGCCGCCATGGACGACGACGCTGCGCTCGCGGCCTATGCGACCACGGCCGATCCGTTCGAACTCAACGCAGACCTCGGCCGGCTGCACGGATGCCTCTCGGGACTGGAACCCGCAAGGCGCGACTGCATCCTCTACGCGTATGTGGAGGGATGCTCGCACGCCGAGATCGCCGAGCGCACGCGCACGCCGCTCGGCACCGTGAAGGCCTGGATTCAACGCGGCATGAAGACGCTCAGGGAGTGCATGTCGTGAACGAAGACATCGACGCACTCGCAGGCGAATACGTGCTCGGCACGCTGGGCGCGGCCGAGCGCCGCACGCTCGAGGCACGGCTGGCGCACGACGTCGTCCTGCGTGACGCGGTGCGCTCCTGGGAGGCACGCCTCCTGCCGCTTGCATCACTGTCGCCGCCGGCCGAACCGTCGCCCGCGTTGTGGCGGCGCATCGAGCAGAGCCTGGCCGGCGCGCCGGCTGCAAAACCCGTTCAGCGACCTGCCAACCGCGCGAGCTGGTGGAACAACCTCACCCTGTGGCGCGGCATGACGGGCGCGGGGTTCGCTACCGCCGCAGTGCTGGCCTCGGTGCTGGTCTTTCGCATCGCCACGCCGCCGACACCCGAATTCATGGTCGTGCTGGTCGAGCCGCAGGGCAAAGCTCCCGGCTACGTGATCCAGGCGAACGCCTCACGCCAGCTCAGCCTCGTGCCGCTGGGTACCGCACCCGTCCCGAGCCAGAAATCGCTGCAGTTCTGGACCAAGGCGGACCAGTGGCGCGGGCCGGTTTCGCTCGGCCTGGTCAAGCCGGGCCAGACGCTCCGGGTTCCGCTGAACCAGTTGCCGCCGCTCGAAGCCAACCAGCTGTTCGAGCTCACGCTGGAGCCCGAGAACGGCTCGCCGATCGATCGGCCGACCGGTCCGATCCAGTTCATCGGCCGGGCCGTCAAGGTCCTGTAGCCGCCTGCGGGCGGCTCAGCTTGCGGTGCGGAGTTGCTCCGCTTGCCGCGCGAGTTCCGCGGCTTCGACGACCTGCTGGATCGACAGCAAACCGCCCAACTCCACGTCGCCCGCGAGAACGCTTTGCAGCGCATCCTGCGCGCTGCGTCCTGCGAGCCAGGCAAACGCCGAGGTGATCGATCCGCCTCCGAACTTCGCACGCAGCGCCTTCGACGCCGCACGGCTCACATCGGCGAACGCATCGTGGTCGGCGGCACTCGACGCCGCACGCACCACGACGCAGAAAGCCTCCAGCTTGTCGGCTTCGGTGCGCAATCGGCGAGCCCTGGCCGCGCTCTGCGGCGCCGCCGCACCGAGCGCCGTCGACAGTGCTTCGGTGAACCACTGGACATCACGGCCTTCCACCCATTCGTCATGGGCGCGCGACACGACCTCGACCGCACAGCCCCGAGCCCGCGATACGCGCTCGGCAGCGGCCTGCGCCGCCTCCCGCCCGGTCGACGGCCAGACGAGCCAAGGGGACGACGCGGTGCTCTGAACCGCCCATCGCCCCACCGTATTAAGACAACGCACGAAGCGTTCGGGCGCGCCTTCGGGCAGCGCGAGGAAGAGATACGGTTCAAGCGCCATCGTCATGCGGTTACAGCGCGAGGCCGGGAGCCTTGTCGATCTCGTCGGGCTTGTAGAGCTTGTGCTGCGCGGCCGGGCCTATCGCGTCGGTGACGACGGCCAGCCGCCACGGGTCGCCCTTCTTCGCGCACGCGCGCTCCTCGCCCGTGAGCTGGAAACTCGCCACACCGCGGGCCGTGCCCTTGACCGCGAGCTTGAGCAGGGTGTTGCCCTTCTTGTCGGAGACCTCGATGTCGTAGCCGAGCTTCTGGTCCACCACGTTGCCGGCCTTGTAGCCATAGCCCGCGAAATGCCGCGTGAGGTAGTCCAGCGCCGCGGCCTGGACCGCCTCCGGCGACGCATTGCCCGAGGCGCTTTCCACCACAGGCGCCGGCACGCCGCCGCGCGCGCGCGCCGTTTCGACGTCTTCAGCGGTGGGCACCCATCCGCGCGGCCCGCGCACCAGCACGGCGATCTTCAGGTCGGTGTCCCAGCTTGCGACGTGCCACTCCTGCTCGTCGGGAATGCGCATCGACACCTTGGCGGCCTTGTCGGTTTCCAGGTCGGCGATCGGCACGCGGTTGGTCTGCAGAACGGTCCTGATGCCCTGGCCCGCGTCGAGCGAGCGCTTGAGCAGGCCCATCCGGTCCTTGGCGCGCTGGATCTGGAGCGCGCTGCGTTCGCCGCCGTCGGTACGGTGCTGTGCATCCAGCGATTCGAGATAGAACCAGTGCCCATCGGCGCTGAGGCTCACGAACTCGGCCCAGATGGTGGCGATGATGTTGTCGCCCGTGGCGAGCCATGCGGAGTCGGAGGCTTTCGTGCGCGCATCGAACACGCCCATCTTGGCGATGATTTCGACGGGGGTGCGCTTGTCGCCCAGGAGGCGCTTTTCGTTGATGACCGCGAGAACCGCGGGTTCGACTTCTTTGTCCATTGGGAAAGGATTCGGGCGAGTGATGACCGCGACAAGTATGCCGTGAAGTGCATCGCGCCGATGGCTGACTACACTGCCCGGCGATGAGCCATTCCATCCTGCCCGAGCGTGCGCCAGGCGGCCTTGTGTCCCACTACCGCAGCGGCGATGCCATGCGCAGCCGGCCCGTGAGTGGCCACGTCCTCTCCGCGGTGCTCGACGTGCCCGCGCCGCCGCCACGGCTCGTGGCCGACTGGGAGCGCGAGACCGCCACGCACCTCGCGCTCGAACCCGGCGATGTCGAGGCGCTGCCGATGGCGCGTGCCCGTGCGCGCTGGCCGGATTTCGCGCGCTGCGTGCAGGCCGCTGTGGCATGGACGCGTGCACTCGGTCTCCCGGAACTGCTCACGCAGAGCGAGATGGCGCTCATGACGTGCCGTGGCGCGCGCTACCACCACGACGCGGCGCAATATGGCGGCGCCGCGTTCTGCAACCTGTTCGTGAGCGAGGACAAGGGGCTCGACGTGCATTTCCCGCACACCGGGCAGCGCATCCCGCTGGTCCGCGGAGCCGCCCTCCTCTTCGACACCGGCCAGCCCCACGCCGTGGTGCGGCGCGGCACCGATCGCTTCGACGCAGCCGACTTCACGCCCGCCGACGACTGCACGCAAGTCTTCCTGACCTGGGAGCTGCCGATCGAGCACGCCGCCGTCGCGCGTGCACTCGGCATTGCTTTCGACACCGATCCCGCGGCCGCGTCTCGGATGGAAGAACAGCAGCTCAGGCTCGATGGCGTGCCGGTCGATGTGTGCCCGCGGTCCGGCGAATGGCGCCCGCGCGGCTAGGACACGAAGCCAACGCTGTCCGTCGCAAGTGCCCAAAGCAGCGTTGCCGCCGCAAGCGAGCCTGCGGCGGCAACGTGTCGAATGGGGCGCACGCGGGCGCCCGGGGAACTCAGGCGATGTCGAAGCGGTCTAGGTTCATGACCTTGGTCCACGCCGCCACGAAGTCGGCGACGAACTTCTCCTGGCTGTCGGCGCTGCCATAGATCTCGGCCACGGCGCGCAGTTGCGCGTTCGAGCCGAAGACCAGATCGGCGCGCGAAGCGGTCCACTTCACCTCTCCGGACTTGCGGTCGCGCCCTTCGAACTGCTCACCCGCACCACCCACCGACTTCCACTCGGTCCCCATGTCGAGCAGGTTCACGAAGAAGTCGTTGCTCAGGGTGCCCGGCTTCGTGGTGAAGACGCCTTGCTTCGAGTCACCGACGTTGGCCCCCAGCACGCGCAGGCCACCGACCAGCACGGTCAGCTCCGGTGCGGTCAGCGTGAGCAGCTGCGCCCGGTCGATCAGCAATGCTTCGGCGCCCACGCTGTAGCGCGCCTTGACGAAGTTGCGGAAGCCATCGGCTGCCGGTTCCAGCGGCTCGAAGGACTCCACGTCGGTCTGCTCTTGCGACGCATCGGTGCGCCCCGGCGTGAACGGAACCTTGACGCTGCCGCCGGCCGCTTGCTCCACACCCACGCCGCCCGCCAGCACGATCAGGTCGGCAATCGAGATCTTCTTGCCGCCGTTCTGCGCGCCGTTGAACTCACCTTGGATGCCTTCCAGCACCTGCAGCACCTTGGCCAGTTGCGCTGGCTGGTTGACCGCCCAGTCCTTCTGGGGCGCCAGCCGAATCCGCGCGCCGTTCGCACCACCGCGCTTGTCGGAGCCACGGAAGGTGGAAGCGGAGGCCCAGGCCGTCGACACGAGCTGCGCGTGGGTCAGGCCCGACGCTGCGATCTTCTGCTTCAGCGACTCGATGTCCTGCGCATCGACCAGCGCGTGGTCGACCGCCGGCACCGGGTCTTGCCAGATGAGCTCTTCGGCTGGCACTTCCGGGCCGAGGTAGCGCACGCGCGGACCCATGTCGCGGTGCGTGAGCTTGAACCAGGCGCGGGCGAACGCGTCGGCGAACTGGTCGGGATTCTCGAAGAAGCGCCGCGAGATCTTCTCGTAGGCCGGGTCCACGCGCAGCGCGAGGTCGGAGGTGAGCATGGTGGGCACCAGCTTCTTCGACGCGTCGTGGGCGTGCGGGATCGTGGCGTCCGCACCCTTGGCGGTCCACTGATGCGCACCGGCCGGGCTCTTCGTCAGCTCCCACTCGAAGCCGAACAGGTGCTCGAAGTACTCGTTGGTCCATTGCGTCGGCTTGGTGGTCCAGGTGACTTCCAGGCCGCTGGTGATCGTGTCGCCGCCCTTTCCGCTGCCAAAGCCATTGGCCCAGCCGAAGCCCTGTGCCTCGATGCCAGCCGCTTCGGGTTCATGCGCGACGTTGTCTGCCGGACCTGCGCCGTGCGTCTTGCCGAAGGTGTGGCCACCGGCGATGAGTGCCACGGTTTCTTCGTCGTTCATCGCCATGCGGGCGAAGGTGTCGCGGATGTCGCGCGCCGAGGCGAGCGCGTCGGGCTTGCCGTCCGGACCTTCGGGGTTCACGTAGATCAGGCCCATCTGAACAGCGGCCAGCGGGTTTTCGAGATCGCGGGTGTGAGGCACCTGGCTGTCGTCGTCCTTCACGAGCACGCCGTGTGCTTCCTCGACACCGGGCGAGCCCTGCGAGTATCGAACGTCACCGCCGAGCCACTTGTCTTCACGGCCCCAGTACACGTCCTGGTCCGGCTCCCAGACGTCGGCGCGACCGCCGGCGAAACCGAAGGTCTTGAAGCCCATGGTTTCCAGCGCGACGTTGCCCGTGAGGATCATCAGGTCGGCCCACGAAATCTTGTTGCCGTACTTCTGCTTGATGGGCCAGAGCAGGCGGCGTGCCTTGTCGAGGCTCACGTTGTCGGGCCAGCTGTTGAGCGGCGCAAAACGTTGCTGGCCACGGCCCGCACCGCCGCGGCCATCGCCGATGCGGTAGGTGCCGGCGCTGTGCCAGGCCATGCGAATGAAGAGCGGACCGTAGTGGCCGAAGTCGGCCGGCCACCAGTCCTGCGAATCGGTCATCAGCGCGGCGAGGTCTTTCTTGACGGCTGCGAGATCGAGGCTCTTGAACGCGGCGGCGTAATCGAAGTCCCCGCCCAGCGGATCGGACTTGGACGAGTGCTGGTGCAGCAGGTCCACGCGCAATTGCTTGGGCCACCAGTCACGGTTGGTTCTGCCGGCACCGGTTGCCTGGCTGAATGGACACTTCGCTTCGTTCTTTTCGTCGGCCATCGGGAGACTCCTGCTTGATCGCTGTGGGGAAGCCTCAAATTCTGTTGCAGACGCCGGCAAAAGGCGAATAGGACCCTTTAATTCCGGCAATAGCCGGACGGGCCGGACGGTTCACTCCACCGTCACGCTCTTGGCCAGATTGCGCGGCTTGTCGACATCGGTGCCGCGCGCGCAGGCCGTGTGATACGCGAGCAACTGCAGCGGCACCACATGCAGCAAGGGCGAGAGCGCGCCGTAGTGCTCTGGCATGCGGATCACGTGCAGGCCTTCGCTGCCGACGATCTTCGTGTCGCTGTCGGCCAGCACGTAGAGCACGCCGCCGCGTGCCCGCACTTCCTGCAGGTTGCTCTTGAGCTTTTCGAGCAGCGCGTCATTCGGCGCGACGGTGACCACCGGCATCTCGCTCGTGACGAGCGCGAGCGGGCCGTGCTTGAGCTCGCCGGCCGCATAGGCCTCGGCGTGGATGTAGGTGACTTCCTTGAGCTTGAGCGCACCCTCGAGCGCGATCGGGTAGTGCAGGCCGCGGCCGAGGAAGAGCGCGTTTTCCTTGCGCGCGAAATCCTCCGACCAGCTGATGATCTGCGGCTCGAGCGCCAGCACCGATTGCAGCGCGACCGGCAGATGGCGCATCTCCTTCAGGTAGCGCGCTTCGTCCTCGTCGCTGAGCCGTCCCTTGGCCTGTGCGAGCGCCAGCGTCAGCAGGAAGAGGCCGGCCAGCTGCGTGGTGAAGGCCTTGGTCGACGCCACGCCGATCTCCACGCCGGCACGCGTGATGTACGCGAGCTTGCACTCGCGCACCATCGCGCTGGTGGCCACGTTGCAGATGGTCAGCGTCTGCTCCATGCCAAGGCTTCTCGCATGCTTGAGCGCGGCGAGCGTGTCGGCGGTTTCGCCGGATTGCGTGATCGTGACGACGAGCGTCTTCGGGTCGGGCACCGAATCGCGGTAGCGGTATTCGCTCGCGATCTCGACCTGCGTCGGGATCTTCGCAATGCCTTCGAGCCAGTACTTTGCCGTGCAGCCGCTGTAGTAGCTGGTGCCGCACGCGAGGATCAGCACCTTGTCGATATCGCCGAACACGCGGTGCGCGCTGGCCCGGGTGGCGCCGTCTTCGTCGAGCCCGTCGAACAGCTCCGGCGCAATGCCGAGCACGCCTTCGAGCGTGTCGGCGATGGCGCGGGGCTGCTCGAAGATCTCCTTCTGCATGTAGTGACGGTACGGACCGAGTTCGGCCGCGCCGCTGTGTGCCTGCACGGTGCGCACCGCGCGGGTCACCGGCTTGTGCGCGCGGTCGACGATCCAGTACTTTCCGGGTTGCAGGTCGACCACGTCGCCCTCGTCGAGGTAGACGATCTGGTCGGTCACGCCGGCCAGCGCCATGGCATCGCTCGCGAGAAAGTTCTCGGTGCCGTCCTTGCCCACGCCGAGGATGAGCGGCGATCCGGCGCGCGCACCGATCACGCGGTGCGGTTCGTCGCGACAGATCACCGCGATGGCGTAGGCACCATGCAGTTGCAGCACCGCGGCCTTGACGGCCTCGAACAGGTCGCCGTCATAGAGGCTGTCGATCAGGTGCGCGATGACCTCGGTGTCGGTCTGGCTTTTGAACACGTACCCGCGCGCCTGCAACATGGCCCGCAGCGCCTCGTGGTTCTCGATGATGCCGTTGTGCACCATCGCGATCCGCGCCGGCCTCGCGCTCTCCGCGCCTTCGCCAGCGCCATGGCTGAAGTGGGGATGCGCGTTGTGCACCGCCGGCGCACCGTGCGTCGCCCAGCGCGTGTGGGCGATCCCGGTGAGGCCTTCGATGTGGTCTTCGGCGACCTGCGTCAACAGGTCGGCCACGCGCGAGGTCGTGCGGGCGCGGGTCAGTCCGCCCGCATGCACGGCCACGCCGCAGGAGTCGTAGCCACGGTATTCGAGCCGCTGCAGGCCCTGGACCAGGACCGGGACGATGTTGCGGCTCGAAGCCGCGCCGACGATGCCGCACATGGGATGCCGCCTTGGGGAGTGGTGGAGCAGGGATATTAGAGAGCTTGCGACCAACAATGCTTTCAAATAACCGTTTTATTCGACGGAATATTTCTTCGTCTTCTTGATTTGGAGTTTTATTTCACATCCAATCGATTCATGGAATCATTTCAACTGGACGGGGTCGATCTGAGTTTGCTGGACGCCTTGCAACGTGATGCCTCGCGAACCAACCAGCAGCTGGCGGCCGACAGCGGCATTTCCCCGCCCACCTGCCTGCGCCGAGTGCAGCGGCTGCGCATGGCAGGACTGATCGAACGCCAGGTCGCCCTGCTCTCGCCCGACAAGCTGGCACCGCTGATCGGGCACGGCCTGCAGGCCGTCGTCGAGATCTCGCTCGACCGGCAGGACAGCGCGGCACTTGACGCCTTCGAGCTGCGCGTGAACGCAGACGACGCGGTTCAGCAGTGCTATCGCGTCTCTCCCGGCCCCGATTTCGTGCTGATCGTCGCGGCGCGCGACATGCCCGGCTATCTGGCGTTGGCGCAGCGGCTTTTCACCGTCGATGCCAATGTGCGCAACGTCAAGGCCTTCTTCAGCGTCAAGCGTTCGAAATTCGCGCCCCGCGTGCCAATGGCAAACACCTGACGTCGCGCTTCAGGCCTTCGGTTGCTTTTTCGGCCGCTGCCAGTTCGGGATGCTGACCTGCCGGCCGCGCGAGACGGTCAGCGAACCCGGTTCGGTCGACTT
Source organism: Variovorax sp. (assembly GCA_041424275.1). GTDB lineage: Bacteria > Pseudomonadota > Gammaproteobacteria > Burkholderiales > Burkholderiaceae_C > Variovorax. The sequence continues at coordinate 135,070 of JBGMOF010000047.1, read as the reverse complement.
GGTGACCGTCGACCCACCGCCCACCGTGCCGCCGGCGCCGATCGTGATCGGCGCGACCAGCACGCAGTTGCTGCCCACGTGCACGTCGTTGCCGATGATCGTGCGGTGCTTGTTGGCGCCGTCGTAGTTGGCGGTGATGCTGCCGGCGCCGTAGTTCACGCGTTCGCCCACCGTCGCATCGCCGAGGTAGGCAAGGTGGTTGGCCTTGGCACCGGCCGCCAGCGTCGAATTCTTGACCTCGACGAAGTTGCCGATGTGCACGTCGGCGCCCAGCCTGGCGCCGGGCCGGAGGCGTGCGAACGGTCCGACCAGCGCGCCGGCGCCCACGGTCACGCCGGTGCTTTCGCCATCGATGTGGGTGAACGGATGGATCACGGCACCGGTCTCGATGCGCGCATTCGCGATGACGCAGTTCGCGCCGACGCGCACACTGGCTCCGAGCGACACCGCGCCCTCGAATACGCAGTTCACGTCGATCTCGACGTCGGCCTCGCACACCAGCGTGCCGCGCACGTCGAAGCGTGCCGGGTCGGCCAGCCGCACGCCGCGCTCCATGAAAGCCTCGGCCTGGCGCAGCTGGAAGGCGCGCTCGAGCGCGGCGAGCTGCACCGGGCTGTTGATGCCGGCCACCTGCAGCGCGTCGGTGATCACGTGCGCGACCACCGGCACGCCGTCGATCGCGGCGAGCTTCACGATGTCGGTCAGGTAGAACTCGCCCTGCGCGTTGCGGTTGTCCAGGCGCGCGAGCCACTCTTTGAGCAGCCTGGCCGGCACCGCCATCACACCGCTGTACACCTCGCGGATGGCGCGCTCGGCCTCCGTCGCGTCCTTGTGTTCGACGATGGCGAGCACGGCGTCGTGGTCGCCCTGGGCGCCCTGCGAGTCGCCCCGCACGATGCGCCCGTAGCCGGTCGGGTCGTCGAATGCGATGGTGAGCAAAGCGAGTCGCCGCCCCGCGCTGGCGGTCAGGAGTGCGCGCAGCGTGTCTTCGCCGATGAGCGGAACGTCGCCCGACAGCACGAGCACGGTGCCATCGTCGGGAAGCACGGGCACGGCCTGCTGCACGGCGTGGCCGGTGCCCAGCTGCGGCACTTGACGCACGAATTGCATGGGGACCTCGGCGCTGAATTGGCCAAGCGCCTCTTCGACCTCGGCCGCGCCGTGCCCCGTGACGACCACCACGTGGCGCGCATGGATGCGCGCGGCCGTACGGACTACGTGACCGATCAGGGACGTCCCGCCCAATCGGTGCAACACTTTCGGCAGACTGCTCTTCATGCGCGTGCCCTTGCCGGCTGCCATGATGACCACGTCGACCGGCCCGAGGTTGTTTTGCGAAAGCTGATTCATGCGTCTGTTGTTCCGATTGCGTTGCGCCAAGCTGGCCCGGATTATCGGGGCGCTCACGCTGGGCGCCGCTCTCACGACGCTGGCCGCCTGCAGCGCCGTCAAACTCGCCTACAACAACCTGCCTGACATCAGCTACTGGTGGCTCGATGGCTACGTTGATTTCAACGGCGCGCAGACGCCCAAGGTGCGCGACGAGTTGAACGCCCTGCTCGCCTGGCACCGCCAGACCGAACTCCCGCAGATCGCGGCCCTGCTGCAGAAGGCCCAGGCCATGGCGCCGAACGACGTGACGCCAGCCCAGGTCTGCGCATTCACAGATGACATCCGCACCCGGTTGACGGCGGTGACCGACCGCGCCGAAGCGGCGGGCGCGGAACTGGCCGTGAGCCTCGGCGAGGATCAATTGCTGCACCTCGCGCGCAAGTACGAGAAGAACAATGCCGACTATGCGAGCGCCTGGGTCAAGCTGAGCCGCGCCAAACAGCAAGAGAAACGCTATGACCAGTTCCTCGACCGCAACGAAGAGTTCTTCGGTCGGCTCGACACCGACCAGCGGGCGCTGTTGCGCAAGCTGACTGCGCAATCGATCTTCGATCCGCGGCGCGTCGAGGCCGAGCGCCGCAACCGCCAGGGCGAAGCGCTCGCGCTGCTGCGCCGTTTCGCGGCCGAACGCACGCCCGCCAGCGAAGCGCGCTCCGCACTGCACGCCTATATCCAGCGCATCGCCGAGCCGCCGGTCGGGCCGTGGCGCGACTACCAGAAGGCGTTGCTGGAAGAAGGCTGCTTCAACGTCGCGACGCTGCATAACGCCACCACGCCGGCGCAGCGCCAGAAGGCCGTGGAACGACTGCGCGCCTACGAGGCCGACGTGCGCGACCTGATGGGCACGCGCTAGATCAGCGGCGTCGGCTGCATGGGCCGCTCGAAGTAGTCTGCGAGGGTTTCGAGCGCCAGCGGATCGAGAATGCGCAGCCAGCCGCCGTCGAGCTTGTGCAAGCCGAGCTGCTGCAGCTTGCGCAAGGTCTTGTTGGTGTGCACCAGCGACAGCCCCAGCGCGTCCGCGATGTGCTGCTGGTTGAACGGGAATTCGACCCAGCCATCGCGCTCCAGCCCCACGCGCTGCGCGCGGCGATAGAGGTGCATGAGCAGCATCGCGACGCGTTCGGTCGCGTTGCGCCGTCCGGCGGTGACGAGGTTGTCGTCCACCATCTTTTCCTGCCGCGCGGCGAGCCAGGTGATGTCGTAGCCGATGCGCGGCTGCGAGTGGAAAAGATCCCAGAGCCGTTCGCGCGAGAAAGCACACAGCGTCACGCCGGTGGCCGCCTCGACGCCGTGGGTCTGACCTTCGGCGAATTCGTCCTGCAGACCGATGAAGTCGCCGGGGAGCAGGAAATTCAGGATCTGGCGGCGGCCGTCGCTCAGGGTCTTGTAGCGAAAGGCCCAGCCCGAATAGAGCGTGTAGAGCTGGCGACCCGGATGATGCTCCGCGATGACGGGGCGCCCGGCATCGACCACCCTGATGCCATCACGAAACGACTCGATCGACTTCAGCTCTTTTTCCGGCATCGGGAGGAATGCCGGATTGCGGCGCAAACCGCACACCTCGCAGGGGTGCGCGCAGCGCGGCGGCGAGACGGGCTCGGGGTGGTCTTCGAATTTCACGCGGCGACTATAGGCCGCTTCTCTGTGTCTTTTGACATTTCGGGATTGCGCGCGCGCTCCTAGACTCCCGCCTCCCCCGCACCGCACGCATGACCGAGTTCCACGAAATCCTCTACTTCAGCACGCTTTCACCCGGCCAGATCCCGACGGTCGTCGGGCAGATCGTCAGTCAGGCCAGGGCCAGGAACGCAGGACATGGCATCACCGGATTGCTGATCTTCGACGGGCAGAACTTTTGCCAGCACATCGAAGGACCGCGCGGCGAACTCCTCCGGCTGATGGATCGCATCGGGCACGACTCGCGGCACAGCGACATCCGGGTGGTCCACGAAGGCCCCCTGAACGAGCGGCGCTACGAGCGTTTCGACATGGGTTTTGCCGACGTCGAAGGGCCGACCAACATGGCGGACCTGAAGACGCTGGACGGTGCAGCCGCGCTCGAGCGCTTTCTCGCGCTGCGGCCGCACTTCGACGTCAGCGGCTGAGCGGCGCCGAGGCGTCGTCCCAGGTGTAGGTGGCGCCGAAGCCATCCCAGGGCTCCATCACGATGCGCTGGCCTGCGGCCACCGTCATCGATTCCCCGGGTGCGAGCACGATGTCTTCGCTGCCCCAGCGAGCGGTCGCGTCCAGCGTCACCCACACACGTCCCTGACGCACTTGCAACACGCTGGCTTGCGTCGCCTTCAGGGCAATGGCCTGGCCCGCGGGCAGTTGCCACGCGCCGCGGCGCACGGCCGGCGGAATCGCTGCAGCCTTGGCTGGCAACGACAGGGGCGACGGGATCGAAGACGAGGTGTAGGTGGCGGACATGGTGTTTTCCTGATCGGAGGGCCGAAGCGCATTGACGTCAATGGCGCAGTTCGGGAATGAATGATCTGCGTTGCGTGTTGAGCGGTCCAATGAAAACGCGGTAGCCTATTGATTCCGCTTTCGCATCAATCGTCATGCAGCATTCACAGACCCACCTGCGCTCCCGCCCGATCTCGGCGGGCCACCTGCGTGCCTTCGAGGCGGTGGCGCGGCACCTCAACTTCCGCGCTGCCGCCGAGGAAATGGCACTCACCCAGTCGGCGGTGAGCCGGCAGATCCAGTCGCTGGAGGAGGAAGTCGGCGTCCCGCTGTTCCTGCGGCACACGCGCGCGGTGGAACTCACCGGGGCCGGTGCCCAGCTGCTGCTGGCGGTGCAGCAATCGCTGCCGCGCATCGATGGCGCGGTGCGCCAGATCAGGCAGAGCGCGGGGCGCAAGAGCGTGTCGCTCACCACTTTTGCGTCTTTCGCATCGATGTGGCTGATTCCGCGACTCGAAGCCTTCCAGCGCGACAACCCCGACATCGACATCCGCATCGACGCCAGCGACACCGCGGTCGATCTCGACGTGGCCGACGTCGACATCGCGCTGCGTTACGGCCCGCGCGAAGGCATGCCGGCCGGCGCCGTGCGGCTTTTCGGCGAGAACCTCACGCCGGTGGCCAGCCCATGGCTCATCAAGAGCAGTCCGCCGATCAAGGCGCCGGCCGACATCGCGCGCTTCACGCTCATCGAGGCCGGCGATGCGCATCGCTCGCATCTCGAATGGCTGACCTGGCGGCGCTGGTTCGAAGACAACAAGCTGGAACGCGCGCAGCCCAAGCGCTGGCTCTACTTCAACTACGCCTACCAGATGGTTCAGGCCGCCCTGACCGGCCAGGGCGTGGTGCTCGCGCGCAGTTCGCTCATCGCGGAAAGCCTCGCCAACGGCGACCTGGTCGAGGTGCTGCCGCAGCACCGCATGGATTCGCCGATGGCCTACTGGCTGATCGTGGGGCCTCGCAATGCGCTGCGGCCGGAGATCAAGGCCTTCTGCGACTGGCTCGAGGCGCAGGCCGCGACGACCCGCGAGACGATCGGCGAGGTGCCGGACGCGGACACGGTGGACGACATCGACTGAGCGGCATCAGCCGATCGGCCAGACCACCCCGTTGTCGTTCAGGATCGCATCCAGCGGCACGTCATGGGCCTCAGGCTCGAGGTCGTCCAGGTAGCCTTGCGTGAAGCCCAGTCCGACGGTGAAGGGCCGCGGCTGCAGCGTCGCGAGCGTGCGGTCGTAAAAACCGCCGCCGTAGCCCAGGCGATAACCGCCCGCGCTGTAGCCCAGGCACGGCACGAAAAGCAGCGTCGGCACGATGAGCTCGGTGTCCTTCGGCTTCGGGATGTCGTAGGCGTCGTTCTCCATCGGGCAGCCGGGGTACCACGAGTGGAAGGTCAGCGTCTTGTGCACGCGGTCGACCACTGGCAGGCCGATACGGCGGCGGTGCGGCTCGTCGAGCAGCTCGCCGTCTTCCTTCCAGCGGTGCAACGCCGGCAAGGGATCGAACTCGCCCTTGATCGGCCAGTAGGCACCGATCACCGTGTCGGGGCGGCCCACGAGCCAGATTCGCATGACGCGCTGCAGCAGGTCTGCGCGCGAATGTCGGTCGGGCAACGCGAGGCGCTGCTCGATGAGTGCCGCGCGCAACTGCGCTTTGAGAAAAGCTGCCGTTTCAGACCGGCTTTGGCCCGGGTCTTCAACGTTTTCACCGTGTGCTTTGTCCATAATCCCAAGATGAAGTTTCGAAGCATTCTGGCACCCCTCGTCCTCTCGGCCACGGCCCTTGCGCAACCCACCCTGGCACAGACCGGCGGCGACGATGTCGTGGTGCAGATGAAGCAGGCCTTCCAGCGCGGCGACAAGGGTCGCCTGAGCGCCCTCTTGCCGCAGGCCCGCGGCAGCACGCTCGAACCCTGGGCAGCCTATTGGGAACTGAAGGCCCGCCTGCAGGAAGCAACCCCGGCCGAGGTGCAGGATTTCCTCGCCCGCTATGCCGGCAGCTACCAGGAAGACCGCCTGCGCAACGACTGGCTGCTGCTGCTGGGCCAGCGCCGCGACTGGGACGGCTTCGCCGCCATGCATCCGTCCTACCGCATGGGCGACGATCCCCAGGTGCGCTGCTACGCGGTGCTGGTCGACACACTCAAGTCGGGCACGCCGAGCGCCGCCCAGGCCGAGACGGTTCGCCGCACCTGGTTTGCCCAGCGCGACACTGACGACGGCTGCCTCACCGCCGCCGATCGAATGATCTCCACGCGGATGATGTCCCCCAACGACGCGTGGAAAAAAGCGCGCCTGGCGATGGAAGCCAACCGCCCGCAAGCCGCGCGCACGGCCGTCGGCCTCGCGTCGCCCGATGCCCTGCCGCTCTTCGAGGAAGTGAACGCGAGCGCGACGAAGTTCCTGCTCACGCGCGGCGCGGTCGTTGCGAATTCGCGGCGCGAGATCGTGGTGCTCGCGCTCATCAAGATCGCGATGGCCGACCCCGAGCAGGCCGCCGCGCAGATGGACGCCAAGTGGAACCTCATGCTCGCGGCCGAAGAGCGCAACTGGGTCTGGGGCACCATCGGTCGCCAGGCCGCTTCCAAACTGTCACCGGCCGCCGGCAGCTACTACGCCAACGTCACGAAGAACGGCGACCTGTCGGACGACATGCTCGGCTGGCGCGCGCGCGCGGCGCTGCGCAACGGCCAATGGAAAGAAGTCCAGCAGGCCGTGTCGGCCATGAGCGACGAGTCGCAAGTCGACCCGACGTGGGTCTACTGGAAAGCGCGCGCGCTGGCGGCGCAGGGCGGCGAGGACCGTCGCTCCCAGGCCCGCACGCTGTACGAAACCATCGCTGGCACGCGCGGCTTCTATGAACTGCTCGCGCTGGAGGAACTCGGCCAGCGCGCCGTCGTGCCGACCCGGCCCGACCCCCTCACCCCGCAGGAAAAGGCGGGCGCACGCAGCAACCCCGGACTCAGCCGCGGGCTTTACGCGATCGCGATCGGCCTGCGCTCCGAGGGCACGCGCGAGTGGAACTACGCCACCAACCTGCACGACAAGGGCGGCATGGACGACCGTGCACTGCTCGCCGCGGCCGACTTCGCCTGCCAGCGCGAGGTGTGGGACCGCTGCATCAACACCAGCGAGCGCACCAAGGGCGTGATCGATGCCGAACAGCGCTTCCCGATGCCCTTCCACGACACCGTGCTGCGCAAGAGCCAGGACATCGGCCTCGACCCGGCCTACGTGTACGGCCTCATCCGGCAGGAAAGCCGCTTCATCATGGACGCGCGCTCGGGCGTCGGCGCCTCGGGCCTGATGCAGGTGATGCCCGCCACCGCGAAATGGACCGCCAACAAGATCGGGCTGCCCTATTCGGCCGGCATGATCGCCGACCGCGAAACCAACATCACCATCGGCACCAACTACCTCAAGCTCGCGCTCGACGACTTCGACGGCTCGATGGCGCTCGCCGCCGCGGCCTACAACGCGGGCCCGGGACGCCCGCGCAACTGGCGCAACGGCCCGGTCATGGATGCCGCGATCTGGGCCGAGAACGTGCCGTTCGCCGAAACCCGCGACTACGTGAAGAAGGTGCTCGCCAATACCACCAACTACGCGGCGCTCATCAGCGGCCAGCCGCAATCGCTCAAGGCGCGGCTCGGCCGCGTCGGACCCCGCAACGCCAGCGAACCCGAGCCGAACAAGGACCTGCCCTGAGCGGCGGCCATGGCCTGGACCGACGAAGTCATCCGCGCGATCGGCTCGGAATTCTCCGATGTGGCCGACCTGGCGCAGCTGGTGCGCATCCTCGTGCGGCTCATGCTCGCCGCGGTGCTCGGCTTCGCGCTGGGGTTCGAGCGTGAACAGCATGGCAAGGCGGCCGGGGTGCGCACCCACATGCTGGTGGCCATCGGCTCGGCGTTGTTCGTGCTGATCCCGCAGCAGAGCGGCATCGTGCCGGCCGACATGAGTCGGGTGATCCAGGGCCTGATCGCAGGCGTCGGCTTCCTTTGCGCAGGCACCATCCTCAAGCAGGGCAAGGACGAGCAGCAGGTGCAGGGCCTCACCACGGCCGCAGGCTTGTGGATGACCGCCGCCATCGGCATGGCGTGCGGCCTCGGCCGCGAAGTCACGGCCGTGCTCAGCGCGTTGCTCGCGCTCGCCGTGCTGGGGATCGTCCCGCGCCTGGTGACACTGCTTGAACGCGTGGTCGGCCCGCCCCGCAAGCCGCTGGCGGACGACGCGGCGGACGACGCGCGCCGTTGAATCGCCCGGCGCATCAATGCGCGCTGAATTCGGCATCAAAGCGCGCGACGCGGCGCGCTAGCATGCCCGGCTCGATCTCCGGAGAACCCCATGCACAAGCTCTACATCGGCAACAAGAATTACTCGTCCTGGTCGATGCGCCCCTGGGTGCTCATGACCGAAACCGGCATCCCGTTCGAGGAAGTCATGGTGCGCTTCGATGCGTTCGCGCCGGGCTCGGCGTTCAAGCGCGTGATGAGCGAGGTCAACCCGATCGCCAAGGTGCCGGTGCTGCAGTCCGGCGACCTGGTGGTGTGGGACACGCTGGCCATCGCCGAATACCTGGCCGAGACGTTTCCGGAAAAGGCGCTCTGGCCCGCCGCAGTGGCCGACCGTGCGCGGGCGCGCAGCATCTGTGCCGAGATGCACGCCGGCTTCGGTGGCCTGCGTGGCCATTGCGCCATGAACCTCGAAGCCTCGTTGCCTGAAGTCGGTGCGCGGCTGCTGCGCGAGCAGCCCGCCGTGAAGGCCGACCTCGACCGCATCGTGCAGATGTGGAGCGAACTGCTCACGCAGCATGGCGGACCGATGCTCTTCGGCGAATTCAGCATCGCCGACGCCTACTACGCGCCGGTCTGCACCCGCATCACGACGTACGGGCTGCCGGTGCCACTGCACATCGCCGACTACATCGCGCGCGTGCGGGCGTTGCGCAGCGTCACGGCGTGGACCGAGGCGGCGCTCGCCGAGCACGACTTCGTGCCTTTCGACGAGCCGTACCGCACGGCGCGCTGAGCGTCACCGCGCCTACACTGCGCCGCATGCAAACCTACCTCGTCGGCGGCGCGATCCGCGATGCACTGCTCGGCCGGCCAGGCAGCGACCGGGACTGGCTGGTCGTCGGCGCCACGCCCGAACAGATGGTGGCGCAGCGCTTCCTGCCGGTGGGCCGCGATTTCCCCGTGTTCCTGCACCCCAAGACGCGCGAGGAATACGCACTCGCCCGCACCGAGCGCAAGAGCGCCCCCGGCTACCGCGGTTTCACCATCCACGCCTCGCCCGATGTCACGCTGGAGCAGGATCTGGCGCGGCGCGACCTCACGATCAATGCAATCGCGCTGCCCGCAGCGCTGGCCGACGCGGGGCTGGATGCAGCGGCATTGGTCGATCCGTTCCACGGCCAGCGAGATCTGCGCGACAAGGTACTGCGCCACGTCACCGAAGCATTCCGCGAAGACCCCGTGCGCATCCTGCGGGTGGCGCGCTTCGCCGCACGCTTTGCCGACTTCAGCGTCGCCACCGAGACAATGGCGCTCATGCGCGGCATGGTCGACGCCGGCGAGGTCGATGCGCTGGTGCCGGAGCGCGTCTGGCAGGAGCTGGCACGCGGACTGATGGAGACAACGCCCTCGCGCATGTTCGAGGTGTTGCAGGCTTGCGGCGCGCTCGCCCGGCTGCTGCCGGAAATCGAGCACTCTGCCGAGCGCTTGCGCGTGCTCGACCATGCTGCACGCGAAGGCGCTCTGCTGCCGGTGCGCTTCGCCTGCCTCGTGCAGGGTGCGGGCCCGGCCGTCGCCACGCTGTGCGAGCGCTGGCGCGTGCCGACCGACGAGCGCGACCTGGCCCTCCTGGTCGACCGCGAGCGCGCTGCGCTCGATGCCGACGCCGGGCTCGACGGCACCGCGCGCGTGGCGTTGCTGGAACGCTGCGACGCCATCCGCAAACCCGAGCGGTTTGCGCAGGCCCTCTTCGCGTGCGCCTGTCTCGCCGGCACCGACGCCTGGCCGCCGCGCGCCCGGTGGCTGGCGGCGCTGGCCGCGGCGCAGTCGGTCGTCACAGAGACTGTGGCCCGGGCGGCGCAGTCGGCCGGTGCCACGGGCCCGAAGATCGGGGAAGCGGTGCGCGCCGCCCGGGTCGCCGCCGTGGCCGAAGCGCTCTGAAGCCCTGGCGCGCGGCTCGCCGAAAGCGATTTGCGGCATTGGCCGACGCTGCCGTGTCGCCCGCGCTGCTAAGGTCACCGGCGATGCAGATTCCTCCACAACTCACGCCCGACGCCGCCCTTTTTCTCGATTTCGACGGGACGCTCGTGGCCCTTGCCGAGACGCCCGAGGCAATCGAGGTACCGAGCGCGCTCGTCGCGCTGCTGGAGGATCTGCACGACTTGCTGGGAGGCGCGGTGGCCGTCGTCTCGGGCCGGCAGATCGACTCGATCGACCGCTTCCTCGCACCGCTGCGGCTGCCGGCCGCTGGCGAGCACGGCGTTCAACGCCGGGACGCCGAGGGCCACATGCAGGAGCAACGTGCGCCCGATCTCACCCGCGTGCTGGAGGTCGCCAACGAACTGGCGCGTGTGCACGAGGGCCTCCTGGTCGAGCGCAAGCATGCAGCCATCGCATTGCACTACCGCATGTCGCCGCAGCTCGAAGCCGTGTGCCGCGATGCCATGACACGCGTGATCGACGGCCAGCCGCAACTCGAGTTGCTGCACGGCAAGTTCGTGTTCGAGGTGAAGCCCTCGGGCGTGAACAAGGGTGTCGCCATCCACGCCTTCATGCAGGAGCCGCCGTTCGCGGGCCGCGTGCCGGTGTTCGCCGGCGACGACACCACCGACGAGCACGGCTTTGCCGTCGTGCAGCCGATGGGCGGCATCGCGATCAAGGTCGGCTCGGGCCCGAGCCTGGCATTGCATCGGCTCGATTCGACGCGCGCGGTGTTCGAATGGCTGGTGCAGGCGCGTGACCTGCTCGCCGCCCCGAAACCTGCAGCCGCACCCGCCAACGAAGGGAGCCACTGATGGGCCGCCTCGTCGTCATTTCCAATCGCGTGGCCGACCCGCGCAAGCCCGCAGCGGGCGGCCTGGCCGTCGCGCTCGGCGAGTCGCTGCAGCAGACCGGCGGCATGTGGTTCGGCTGGAGCGGCCACATCGTCGAGGGCGGACCCACCGGCGAAGGCGAGCTGCACAAGCACCAGGCCGGTCCCGTCACGCTCGCCACGCTCGACCTGAGCCGCGACGACCACGACAGCTACTACCTCGGCTACAGCAACGACGTGCTGTGGCCCGTCTTTCATTACCGGCTCGACCTTGCGCATTTCGATGCGGGCTTCATCGGCGGCTACCGTCGCGTGAACCAGCTCTTCGCCCGCAAGCTGCTGCCGCTGCTCAGGGAAGACGACATCATCTGGGTGCACGACTACCACCTCATTCCGCTCGCGGCGGAATTGCGGGCGATGGGGTGCAAGCAGAAGATCGGCTTCTTCCTGCACATCCCGCTGCCGCCGCAGGAAATCATGGCCGCCATCCCGCAGCACGAGTGGCTCACGCGCTCGCTTTTCGCATACGACCTCATCGGCCTGCAGAGCAACCAGGACAAGCAGCATTTCGAGCGCTACGTGATCGGCGAGGCCAATGGCAAGGCGCTGGGTGACGACGTCTACTCGGCCTACGGCCAGACCGTGCGTTGCAGCGCCTTCCCGATCGGCATCGACGTGGACGAATTCGCCGCGCTGACGCACGCCAAGGAAGCGCGTGACATGTACGACACCATGAAGCGCGAGTACTCGACGCGCCGACTGCTGCTCGGCATCGACCGCCTCGATTACTCCAAGGGCATCCCGCAACGCGTGCGCTCGTTCCGCGAGCTGCTCGCGAACTACCCGGAAAACCGGCGCAGCGCGACGCTGATCCAGATCGCATCGCCCACGCGAGAGAGCGTCGACGCGTACGCGGACATCCGCCGCGAGCTCGAATCGCTGTGCGGCGCCATCAACGGCGACTACGGCGAACTCGACTGGATGCCAGTGCGCTACATCCACCGAATGGTCGCGCGCAAACGCGTGCCGGGCCTGTGCCGCGCCGCCGCCGTGGGCCTCGTCACACCGCTGCGCGACGGCATGAACCTGGTGGCCAAGGAGTACATCGCGGCGCAGGACCCGGCCGATCCGGGCGTGCTGGTGCTGTCGCGGTTTGCCGGTGCAGCGGAGCAGCTGAAGGAAGCGCTGCTGGTCAATCCCTACGACACGCACGGCACCGCTGAAACTGTGCAGCAAGCCCTGCAGATGCCACTCGAGGAGCGCCGTGCCCGCCACCAGAAGCTGTTGTCTAGCGTGCGCGAGCAGGACATCCATTGGTGGCGCCGCACCTTCCTCGATGCGCTGGAGCGCACGGCCGACTGACGCTGCTGATCGCGCGGAAGGGCTCACCCGTCAGCGCAGGAACTCCGTCGTCACTCCGGCCAGCCAGTCCATGAAGGCCTGTACACGCTTGGGCATGTTGCGGCGGCTCGCGTAGACGAGCGACACCGGCATTGGCTCGGCGGTGAAGTCGGGCATCACCTCGACCAGTCGCCCGCCGTCCAGCGCCGGCCGCAAGCCGAGCAGCGGTGCCTGGATCATGCCGAGGCCCGCAAGACACGCCGCCTCGTACGCATCCGTGTGCGTTACCGTGATCGCCCCCGGCATGTCGATGGTGCAACAGCGCTCGCCGTCGTGGTACTCCCACCCGGACGGCGTCTCGCCGAGCGTCTGCACGTAGCGCACCAGACGATGCGAGCGCAGATCGTCCAGCGTGCGCGGTACACCATGGCGCTGCAGGTAGGCCGGACTGGCCAGATTGACGAGTGGCAATTCGCCCAATCGCCGCGCCACCAGCAGCGAATCATGCAGCTGGCCGATGCGCAGCACGCAGTCGAAGCCTTCGTGCACCAGGTCGACCCGGCGGTCGGTGCTGCTGAGCTCGACGTCGAGCAAGGGATGCGCCGCGAGGAACTCCGGCAGGCGCGGGATCACCACATGGCGCGCGAATCCGGTCGGCAGATCGACGCGCAGCCGGCCACGAAGACTCGCCGGCGCTTTTTGGAACAGCGACTGCAGGTCATCCGCCTCGGCCAACAGCGCCTCGGCGCGCTCCGCGAATTGCTCCCCGTCGGGCGTCATGCGCACGGTGCGGGTCGTGCGGTGCAACAACCGCACGCCGATGTCGGCCTCCAGCCGCTGCACCGCCGTCGACACGCGCGCCTTGGGCAGGCCCAGTTGTTCGGCGGCCGCGGTGAAGCTGGAAAGCGCAGCCACCTTGACGTAGATGCGCAGCAGGTCGAGATCCATCCGGTGCATTGTTATCTCAAACAAAACAGTCTTCTGGATTTTTGCGGGTTTATCGGCCGATTGTTCTTTCCTAAAGTGCGGCCATCGCATCAACCAGGACCTGAACCGTGAAATCCACACCGATCGCCATCGTCACCGGCGCCAGCCGTGGCCTCGGCAAGAACACCGCGCTGCACCTCGCTCGCCGCGGTGTCGACGTCATCCTCACCTATCGCAGCGGCGCCGATGAAGCCGCTGCCGTCGTCCGGGAAATCGAAGCCCTCGGCCGCCGGGCGGTGGCCCTGGCGCTCGATGTGTCGGTCAGCGCCAGCTTCGACAACTTCGCTGCCGACGTGAAGCAGGCGTTGGCTGAGATCTGGCAGCGCGAGCGCTTCGACTATCTGGTCAACAACGCAGGCGTCGGCATTCATGCCAGCTTTGCCGAAACGACCGAAGCGCAATTCGACACGCTGATGGCGATCCAGCTCAAGGGGCCGTTCTTCCTGACGCAAAAGCTGCTGCCGCTCATCGCCGACGGTGGACGCATCGTCAACGTCTCGACCGGCCTGGCGCGCTTCGCGCTGCCGGGCTTTGCGGCGTACGCGTCGATGAAGGGCGGGATCGAGGTGCTCACCCGCTACCTCGCCAAGGAACTGGGACCGCGCGGCATCACGGTGAACGTGGTGGCGCCGGGCGCCATCGAAACCGATTTTGGCGGCGGCGTGGTGCGCGACAACGCACGGATGAACGCGATGATCGCATCGCAAACCGCGCTCGGCCGCGCGGGATTGCCGGACGACATCGGCGGCGCGATCTCGACGCTGCTGCAGCCCGACAACCGCTGGATCACGGGTCAGCGCATCGAGGTGTCGGGGGGCATGTTCCTTTGAAGCGGCGAGCCGAAGGGCCAGGCGCCGCCCGGGTCCGGGGTCAGTTGCAGGTGAACATCACACCCGTCTCGCCGGCAGCCCTGCCGAGCATGCGTGCGGTGGTTCCCTGCGCCTTGCAATAGTCACCCGCCTCGACATAGGTCGGGGCGCGCAGACGGCCGTCGCCGAACTTGATGACCTCGTTCGGTGGGGTGCCGCAACCCGCGATCGCGAGGGCCAGAAGAGACAAGGTAAGCCATTTCATGAGCGTCATTGTGTCAGTCCAGCAGCGCCAGCGCGCCGTAATCACCCACGCTGTCGCCGAGTCCGGCCGGCACCAGCGTGACGCCGGCCGTGAGCGGCTTCAGCTTGCCGTCGATCTGCGCCTGCAGGCGCGGCAGGAGCAGGTCGCGGTTGTTCCAGAACACGCTGCCGCCGAGACTGATGCGCTGCAGGTCGAGCGTGACGATCAGGTTGTAGAGCATGCGGCCCATCACGCGGCAGAGCGCATCGGTCATCTCGAGCGCGTGGGCGTCGCCGGAGGAAGCAGCAGTGAGCAGCTCACGAGCGGACCGATCGAAGCGGCGCGCGATGGCGTTGCCCGCGGCCAGTCCTTCGACGTCGCCCACGTTGCCGCAGCCGCACAGCGCCTCGTTGTTGTCGTCATCGGCGACGAAGCTGTGACCGGCATGGCCGGCGTTGCCGTTCTTGCCGCGCAAGGGGCGTCCATCCACGCACAGGCCGACGCCGACGCCGGTGCTCCACGTCACGTAGGCGCAATGGTCGAGCCCCTGCAGCGCACCCCAGCGGCGCTCGGCCTCGAGCGCGGCGAGCGCGTCGTTTTCCACCCGCACCTGGCGAAAACGCTTGCGCAGCGGCGCCTCGATGGCGGCGGTCATCCAGTCGTTGGGCAGCCCGCGTTCGGGCCCGGCCAGGCCGCCGCAGATGTTGGGCGATGCGAGCTCGACACACCCTGTGTTCAGCACGAACGGGCCGGCCGACGAAACGCCGATGCCCTCGATGCTGTCGGGTGGCACGCCGGCTTCAGCGCATGCCGCGTCGATGAGTTCCATGACCTGCACCGCGATGGCATCGTTGTCGCCGCGCTTGGCGGTCGGCGCCTGTTGACGCGCGATCAGTTCGCGGCTTCCGGGGCGGGCCAGGCTGACGGCCACCTTCGTGCCGCCGATGTCGACGCAAGCTTTCATGTCTAGGGAATCCTTTTCAAGCCGGAGGCGTCCGGCGTCAGAGCCAGCGCGCGATGAGCGCAGCGATCAAACTGAGGAGCACGGTGCTGGCGATCGGCAGTTGCCAGTCGCGCCCAAAGAGGCGGAACTCGAAATCGCCGGGCAAGCGCCCGAAGCCGAAACGCCGCAGCCACGCCGTGAGCCCGCTCATCAGCACGAGCGCAAGCACGACGACGATCAGCCAGCGAATCATGCGAAGCGCACTAGGCGTTCAGGACCGCGAGCGCCTGGCGATGCAGCGCGGGCGTGGCCGCGGCGATCACGCTGCCACTTGAATCGAGCCCGAGCGCACGGCCCTGCCAATCGGTGATGACACCGCCGGCCGCTTCGATCAGGCCGGCCGGTCCGAGGTAGTCGTAGGGCTGCAGGCCGGTCTCCACCACCAGGTCGATGGTGCCGCCGGCCAGCTGCGCGTAGCCGTAGCAATCGCCGCCGAATCGGCGCATCGCGCACTGTCGGCTCAAGCGGTCGAACGCGGCCCACTCCGAAGGCGGAAAGATGTCGGGTGATGTGGTGACGATGCGCGCCTTCGCCATGTCCGTGCAGGCGCTCACCCGCACCGGCTGGCCGTTGCGCTGGGCGCCCTGGCCTGCCTGGCCAACCCAGCGCTCGCCGAGCACCGGCATGTCGACCATGCCGAGCACCACGCGCCCGGCTTCGAGCACGCCGATCAACGTGCCCCACAACGGCGACCCCGTGATGAAGCTGCGCGTGCCGTCGATCGGGTCGAGCACCCAGACGCGAGCGGCATCGAGCCGCTCGAGGCCGTGTTCCTCGCCATAGATGCCGTCGGCAGCGCAGCGCGCACCGAGGATGTCGCGCATCGCGCTTTCGGCGGCGCGGTCGGCCAGCGTCACCGGGCTTTCGTCGGCCTTGGTGACGATGTCGAGCGGCGTGCGGAAGTGCGCGAGCGACTGCGCAGCCGCTGCGTCGGCGAGCGCATCGGCAATGCGCAGGAGGTCGTTGGCAGGAGAGAGGCTCATGGCGATGAATTAGACCCGAGGCGCGCGCGGCGGGGTGGGGTCAGAGTGTGTGGGAGCGATCGCCTTCGGCGAAGCCCAGGGCGTCCCAGGGCTCGCCGACCGCGAAGCCGACCACCTTGAAGAGTTCGCCCATCTCGTGCTCGTTGATCAATCGGGCGGCCAGCACGCGTTGCGCCAACGGGGCGTTCTCCATCTTTTGCGGCAACCCGCAGTTCAATAGAAAGCGCGCCTGGCTGCAGTAGCCGAGCACTTCCAGCCCCGCATCCTGGCCCGCCAGCGCAATGCCGGTGAAGTTGACGTGGG
This sequence comes from Variovorax sp., assembly GCA_041424275.1. Taxonomy (GTDB): domain Bacteria; phylum Pseudomonadota; class Gammaproteobacteria; order Burkholderiales; family Burkholderiaceae_C; genus Variovorax. The sequence goes on along the minus strand of JBGMOF010000047.1, from coordinate 118,493 downwards.
CCGTGATGTCCTTTCGGCCCACGTCGAGCAGCGGGTTGTCGTCGGCCTCGTGCGCGAGGTGGCACATCACGGTGCCCATGTGCCGCTGCGGGTGGTAGTACTCACCTTCGGGAAAGCCGTAGTCGAGAAAGAATGCGGCCCCCTGCGTGAGGCGATCGGCCAGCGTGCCGATGAACGCTTCGGCCTGCGGATGAATCTCGGTGAGGTAGTCTTGCGGCCCTTCGGGTTCGACGGGCGGACGCAGTTCCGTCGGGCGGTCTTCCCAGGCCCAGCCATCGTCGTCGGCGCCCTTGACCACGCCGCGCTCGAACCACTGCCCTTTCACGCGCACGAGCAACTGGATGGGCATCGCATCGAGCACTTCGTTGCCGATGACCACGCCCTGCATGGTTTCGGGCAGCTCGCTCAGCCACTCGACCTTGTCGCCATGCCGCGCGAGCGCGAGTTGCTGGCGCGCGCGCAAGGTGCCCGAGAGGTCGACGATGCGGTAGCGCGCCACCTGGCTGCCGAGCGCATCGAGCAGCTGCTCGGCGAGCGCGCCGGAACCCGCGCCGAACTCCCAGACGGTGTCGGTCCCCGTCGCTTCCAGCGCTTGCGCCACCTGCACTGCAAGCGCCTGCCCGAACAACGGCGTGAGTTCGGGAGCGGTCACGAAATCGCTGCCCGACGACGGCATCTGGCCGAATTTGGCGGAGTCGTTGGCGTAGTAGCCGAGCCCCGGCGCGTACAAGGCCATGGCCATGAAGCGGTCGAAGGGCAACCAGCCGCCGGCGCGTTCCAGCGCGGCATCGATAATCCGGGTCATCGGGCCGGCGCTTTCGCCGCGGGTTCCCACAGTCTTATTCATTCGGGAAATTTAGCAGGATGGCATCCACACCACGCGGCGTCCTCGTGACGGGCGGCGGGCAACGTCTCGGCGCAGCCGTCTGCGAAGCCTTTGCACGCGCAGGCTGGACCGTGTGGTGCCAGTACCGCGCGTCCCGCGAGGCGGCCGAGGCGCTGTGCGCGCGCCTGCGCGATGAAGGCTTCGCGGCGCAAGCGGTCGAAGCCGATATCGGCGACGAGGCCGCGCGCGAGTCATTGGTCGCGCGCATCGCCGCCGAGGTGCCGCTCGTCTCCATCGTGAACAACGCGTCGGCTTTCGAGCCCGACACCGGCCTGGATTTCGAGCCCGATGCGGCGCTGCGGCAGCTCGGCGTGAACCTGATCGCACCGCTCTCCTTCGCGCGCCTCCTGGCCCGGCAGCCGATCGACGGCACCGACCGCTCGGCGATCCACATCCTCGACCAGAAGGTGTTCAACCTGAACCCCGACTATTTCTCGTACACCGTGTCCAAGCTCGCCCTGGAGCGGGCCGTGTCGCTGCAGGCGCAGTCGCTTGCACCCGCGGTGCGCGTCTGCGGCGTGGCGCCGGGTCTTCTCTTCACGAGCGGCCCGCAAAACGACGCCAACTTCGCCCAGGCGGCGCGCGCCAACCTGCTGCGTCGCCCGATCGATCCGGCCGACGTCGCGCGGACCTGTGTATTCCTCGCCGAAACGCCCAGCGTGACCGGCACCACCCTGTGCGTCGACAACGGCCAGCATCTGGTGCCGCTCGCGCGCGACATCATGTTCGTCGTCGACGACCTGCTGAAAGCTTCCGCCCCATGACCTTCGCCGCCCTCGACCCCCTGCTGCTGACCTGCCGGCGCGTGTTCCTCAAGGACTACGAGGTCTGGATCAACATCGGTGTCCACGAATTCGAGAAGAAGGCAGAGCAGCGCGTCATCATCAATGTCGACCTCTATGTGCTGCTGGAACTCTCCACGCCCAAGGCCGACGAGCTGGACGAAGTGGTCGACTACGACTTCATCCGCCGCACTATCGCCACGCGCCTGAGCAAGGGGCACATCCATCTGCAGGAGACGCTGTGCGACGACATCCTGGCATCCGTGCTCGAGCACCCGAAGGTGCATGCCGCCCGTGTGTCGACCGCCAAGCCCGATGTGTACCCCGACTGCGAAGCCGTTGGCGTGGAAGTCTTCAGGAGCAAGTGAGATGAGCGCCGTCTGGATCGACGAGGTGCCCGAAGCGGCGCCCAACACCCTGAAGATCGAACGCGAAACGCACAAGCTCGAGAAGCGCCTGTGCCGCGAGGTGGGCCGCGCGATCGTCGACTACAACATGATCGAAGAGGGCGACAAGGTCATGGTCTGCGTCTCGGGCGGCAAGGTTCTTAGCACACCAGCCTGCCTGTAAACGTTGCAGGTTTCCGCTCTCAGAATTAGTCGAAGTGGCAAGCCTCCGGAGGAGGCGCGTCAGTCTCTGAATTTTGGTTGTGGATAACCTGTTGACAAGATGTGAAATCTTGTTTGATAGCACGATTCAACTCTGCTTGTCATGGTTTAAGCATCAAGCAGTTCTCTCTTGGGTCGAATGCGGCGTACGCCTTCGTACATTTCGCGCGAGGCTCTCAAAAAGAGCAACCCGCTTCCCGAGCTGGACCGAAATGCCGCGAGATCGTCCGTATTGAGACTGCGAACAGCAAGGTCAGTATTCCTGCTCAGCGAAGCTCTGGCGAGGATCCACCGTTTCCTACTTCGTTGTTTCATGGTGCACCTACGACGATTCAGTGGGCTACGGCCATAGCATGCCCTACCAGACCATCGACTTCGACCGCCCGACAATCAAGCCGGGGATGCATCGCGAACGTGTCTAGTTGCGCCAGCGGAATGCCGAACAGATGGCCGCTCTGCAGCGATTGCTGCCGGCGACCGTCGGCCGATCAGTGTCTGCTCTAGGCGGGGTAGCTGCCGTTTGCTGACGGCTGACGGCTTATTTCGGATGAACACCCCTACTGTGCGGCGTCGCCCACATCAACGTTCCTGACGTCGCCATTGCTGCCGGCGAGTGCGATGCTCCCTGCACCAGCTGCCCCAGGTGATGTAAATGTCGGGCAGGGTATGTTGCAAGTACGACCTCTTCATGACTTGCCGAGTTGATGTTTGCCTTGTGATCTGAAAGCAGCCTCAACCGCATGCCGCGCCGTTTTACTTTTTCCAGTCCATTTCGCTATAATTTTTCGACGGAGATGGCATTCCTTCCGTGAACCGCCCTGGCATCGCCCGGGGCTAATGATGCCTACAGACACCTGATCACATTACAGGGCTGTAGGCGTTCGCGCTCAGATTCTTTGCTTGGTCAGGCCGATTGATTCGTTTCCTTGACCCGCATGAGCCGATTTAGACGACCTGAACAATTCGACCTGCTGCCGTACATCGGCAAGTGGCTCGTGATTGCCTCCGTTGTGGCCTTCCTGGCCGGCAGCGCTTCCGCACTTTTCCTCTTCGCCCTCGACCGCGCCACGGCTTGGCGCGAAGCGCATCGTTGGATCATCTGGCTGTTGCCCCTCGCCGGTGGCGCCGTCGGCTGGGTGTACTTCAAGCTCGGCAAGCAGGTCGAGGCCGGCAACAACCTGCTGATCGACGAGATCCACGACCCGAAGAAGGTCGTGCCGCTGCGCATGGTCCCGCTCGTCCTGGGCGGCACCGTCATGTCACATCTCTTCGGCGCGTCCGTGGGTCGCGAGGGGACGGCGGTGCAGATGGGCGGCGCACTGGCGGACCAGCTCACGCACGTCTTTCGAATGCAGCCTGCCGATCGCCGCATCCTGCTGATGGCGGGCATCAGCGCTGGCTTCGCCTCCGTGTTCGGGACCCCGCTGGCGGGGGCACTCTTCGGCCTCGAGGTGCTGGCCATAGGCCGGATGCGCTACGACGCCCTATTTCCCTGCATGGTCGCTGGCATCGTGGCCGATCAGGTCGGCATGGCCTGGGGCGTGCACCACATGCACTACGCGATCGGAGAGGTGGTCGCGGTTACGCCTTGGAGCGTCGGAGCCGTCGTGATCGCTGGTGTGATTTTCGGTCTCGTCGGCCTCGTGTTTGCGACCGCGACGCACCAGCTCGGAGGGCTTGTCAAGCGATGGATCTTTTATCCGCCGCTGCGCCCGATGTTGGGCGGCATCGTGATCGCGCTCGCCCTCTGGGCTCTCGGCAGAGCGGGCTTCGATGCGCATCGCTACATCGGGCTGGGCATTCCTAGCATCGTCAACGCCTTCCAGGAACCTTCGGCGCCGTGGGATTTTTTTGGCAAGCTGGCCTTCACCGTCACCTCGCTCGGCACAGGCTTCAAGGGCGGCGAGGTCACGCCGCTGTTCTACATCGGCGCGACCTTGGGCAACGTCCTGGCGCCCATGCTGCAGCTGCCCTTCGCCATGCTCGCCGGCATCGGCTTTGTGGCCGTGTTCGCGGGCGCGGCCAACACGCCACTGGCCACCATCGTCATGGCAATCGAACTGTTTGGGCCGCAGATCGGACCGCTCGCAGCCATCGGCTGCATCACCAGCTACCTCTGCTCCGGCCACACCGGCATCTACCACTCGCAGCGCGTCGGCCACATCAAACACCATGGCGGTCCCCCAGAGGAACTGCGTATCGCCGATGTCCCGCAATTCCGTAAAAAGCAGCAGACCCAGCACGTCTCCGCAACCAGAGATGACCGCTCATGAGTCGCGCTGAAAACTATCCGTCGACGGTGATGGCACTGCAGCTGTATTTCCCAGCCGGCAGCCATGCGAACCCAACCCGTATCTGGTATCACCTGAGCGTTCCAGGGTTTGCGCAGCAACTGTTGGTCTCGGCAAAGCGCGCGCACCTGCAGTCGGCGCTGCTCTACCACGTCACATCGGACCACCTCAAACGAGAGCGCGTGACACATCACCAGATCGACGGCTCCCACATGCTGCATCCGCAGTGCCTGGAGCTGATCGACACCGAAATGCAGCTACGGGCGTTCATCTGCCACGCGCAGCGCGTCCGCCCCGGCAAGCATCGCCAATCCTTGCCCAAAAACCCTCGGCAGGCGGACATCGCTCAGTTCCGGCGCAAGCAGAAGCAGGAGAAGCAGGACGTCGTTTTGCAGGAGACGAAGTAATGACGACTCAGGCCTCCACTCCTACGTACGACCTGACCGTTTTGCGTCTGTACTTTCCCGCCAACAGCCGCGCCAAGGCCACGCGTTTCTGGCACCGATTGGGCGCGCCCGCGCTGGCGCAGCATCTGTTGGAGGTTGCTCGTCGCTCGGGCATTCAGCAAGCCTTGCTGTACCCCATCGGATCGGGCTACCTGCCAGGGGAGCGGCTCACGCACCACCACCTTGAAGGCCATGCTTTGCGACATCCGCAATGTCTGGAGTTGCTTGACTCTGAAACTCGGCTTCGGACCTTCATGCAGGAGCACGCGGAGGAGTTGGGCAAGGTGCGGGCCGTTCTTTTCGCTTGCGAGCTTCCAATGACCGACGGCGAGTCGGAGTCGCCAACCAACGCCCAATCGTGCCGACCGCCAGTGCCGCCATCAACGGCACGTGGCTCATGAGAGTGCCAGTCACGGCATCGGTTTCTCTTTTTCGTTCACGCTCACCAGGAGTTCATCATGAAGGGTTTCCAGATCACGTTCTTTGCCGAGCAGGAACATCGACACGACCACACCCCCATGGGAGACTGGCTTTTGCAATTTGCCAAAGACAACGGTGCGTTGGGCGGAAGCTTGATGGGCGCGGCTACGGGTTTCGGATCCGCCGGAAAAATGCATTCCACTCACTTTTTCGAACTGGCCCAGCAGCCTGTGGCGGTGACCGTATCGGCCACGGAAGAGGTCGCCGAACGACTGCTTGCAGCGATTGCGCTTGAGCCGGTCACGGTGTTCTACATCCAGGTGCCAATGGTCTACGGGCGGATCGGCAAAGCAACGCCGCCCGCGTTGGCCGGTGATGCCACTGATGCCGGCGATTGACCGCAGCGTTGACCTTCGCCGAGGACCGTTTACGAATGACTGTCGACAACTGCTTGCTGGCGATCTCCGGTCTTGCGTCGCCGTTCGGCGGTCCGTTCGATCTGGCCTTGAACGCCGGCGAATGTGTCTGCGTGCTCGGCAGATCAGGATCGGGCAAGAGCGTCCTGCTGCGCCTGATCGCCGACATGGACCCCGGCACCGGCGGCGTGAACCTGGCCGGGAAACGCCGGGAGACGTTTGCAGCGCCGGCGTGGCGAGGTCGTGTGATCTACCAGTCAGCCGAACCCGCTTGGTGGGCGTCAACGCCGGCAGCCCACTTTCCGTCTGCCGCGTCGAGCCGGGTCGCCGAACTGATGGCGGCGCTCGGGCTGAGCCCGGACCTGCTGGACGCCGACATCGCACGCCTTTCGACCGGCGAGCGTCAACGCCTGGCGCTCGTCCGCTCGATGGTGCGGGAGCCCGACGTGCTGCTGCTCGACGAGCCTTCGGCCTCGCTCGACGGCGCCTCCACGCTGGCGATGGAATCCCTGCTTCTGCAACAGCTCCGCTCCGGCCTCGGCATCGTGATGGTGACGCACTCGCGTGAGCAGGCTGTGCGGATGAGCCATCGCCACTTCGAGATGCGCGACGGCAAGCTGCACGCGCCATGAGCACCATCCATCTTCACGCCACGGACGTGGCGCTCGCCACGTTGCTGGTGCTGATCAACGCCCTGGCGTCCGTGCTCCTGCACCTGCAGTTGCATCGGCAGGTGCTCTGGGCCGCTACCCGCATGGTCGTCCAGCTCCTGCTGGTCGGCCTGGTGCTGCGCTTCGTGTTCCAGGCGGCGTCGCCGGCGGCCACTCTCGGGATCGTCGCGCTCATGCTGCTGGCGGCCGCGCGCGAAGTCGCAGTGCGTCCAACTCGGCGTCTCAAGGGTGCCGGGAGTCACCGCATCGCGGCGGTGGTCGTCGGCTTCTCGAGCATCGCCACCGTGTTGCTCGCATTGATGACGGCGATCCGCCCGCAGCCCTGGTACGACCCGCGCTACGCCATCCCGCTGATGGGCATCGTGCTCGGCAGTGTGCTCAATTCGGCCAGCCTGGGTCTCGACAGCTTCTTCGAAGGCATCAGCACCGGGCGCCCGGCGATCGAGGCGCAGCTGGCGCTCGGCGCCAGCATCCACCAAGCGCTGGCCGCACCGATCCGCCATGCGATCCGCCGCGGGATGATTCCGATCATCAACCAGATGTCGGCCGCGGGTGTCATCACGCTGCCCGGCATCATGACGGGGCAGTTGCTGGCCGGCATGGATCCACTCGAGGCCGTGAAATACCAGATCCTGCTGCTTTTCCTGCTCACAGGCGCCGGCGGTCTCGCGTCGGCGGGCGCGGTCTATCTGGCGGCGAGGGCCGTCACCGACGACCGACAGCGCCTGCGCGCAGATCGACTGAAGTAACACTCAGATCATGTTTCAAAAATCCCGAATCTAAAGAAGATCATGAACAGGCACCTTGCTTGCGCGCTCGTTTGGGCATCGACGCTGCATCTGCGACGTTCGATGGCCCGGCTGAGAACACCCACGCCACTGGATCCGCATGCCGACAGGCAGGGCAATTGAACGTGGCGGCGCCACGATCGCAGGTGCAACTGCTGCTCATCCGACACGGTGAGTCCGAATGGAACCTGGCACAGCGTTTCACCGGCTGGGCCGACGTGGGCCTCACGCCGCGGGGTGTGCGTCAGATGCAGGAGGCCGGCCGTGCGATTCGGCGGTCAGGTCTGGTCGTCGACCGCGTCTTCTCCTCGATGCTGGTCCGTTGCGTACGGTCTGTCGACTGCTTGCTGCTCGCAGCGGGAAGTCCATCGGCGCCACGCACAGCCGACTGGCGGTTGAACGAGCGGCACTATGGTGCATTGACGGGGTCATCCAAGGCCGAAGCCATCGCGCGGTACGGTGCCGATCAGGTGCAAGCTTGGCGCAGGTCGTACCGCGCGGTACCGCCGCCGTGGACTCAGGACGATGTCGGTCGGGTGGCGACGGATCCATCGATGGAACCACCCTGCGCAGGGCTGGAACCCCTGCCCTTGGCGGAATCACTCGCGCAAACCGTTCTGCGGGTGACCGCGCTCTGGCAGGAACTGATCGAACCATCATTGGCGTTGGCCCAAACGGTAGCTGTCGTCGGTCATGGCAACAGCCTGCGGGCGCTGGTGATGCAGCTTGAAGAACTCAGTGAACAAGCGGTCTCGTGCCTGGAGATCGCCAACGGCGAAATGCGTGCCTATGAGTCAGGCGCTGGTCGCACACTGCATCTGCAATGCATCTGGCAGCCATCTGCGCTGGCGCCCATCTCAAAAATTCTTTGAGACAGCGGAATAAACGCAGGCGGCCAAGCGTCTGTCTGGATGTCAACTCTGACCAATTCCATCTTCCACAGGACTTCCCATGAAATCTTCCCTTCTGCCCACCCTGATTCTTGCGCTCGCCGCGCTCGCCTCTGGCGCCGCTATGGCCGCCGCTCCTGTCAAGACAGCCGGCGGCATGCTGGTCAACACCAGCGGCATGACGCTCTACACCTTCGACAACGACACGGCGGGCAGCGGCAAGAGTGCCTGCAACGGCCCGTGCGCCGGACTGTGGCCACCGGTGATGGCAGAAGCGGACGCGAAGCCCGAAGGCGACATGACCATCGTTGTGCGCGACGACGGCACCAAGCAGTGGGCCTACAAGGGCAAGCCGGTGTACCTGTACAAGTCCGACATGAAGGTCGGCGACATGACTGGCGACAACTTCAAGAACGTCTGGCACGTCATCAAGCCCTGACCGACCAGAACGGAAGAGAGCACGACGCTTCATCCCATGCGCGCACAGGACGAAGCCTCGATCGTCGCCTGCATTCCCAGCCTGCGCCGTTACGCGCGCGGGCTGGTGGCAGACACCGAGCGAGCTGACGACCTGGTGCAGGACACGCTGGAACGGGCTTGGAGTCGGTTCTCGCTTTGGCAGAAACGCGGCGACATCCGCGCCTGGATGTTCGGCATCATGCACAACCACTTCATCGACGGTGTACGCGCCAAGGGCAGGCGACCCGAGGACAGCGCGGGCGACGACCTGCCCGAAATCCCACAACGAGCCAGCCAGTCCGACGGCATCGAGGTCCGCGACCTGGACCGCGTCCTGCAGCGGCTGCCCGTGGAGCAACGCGAGGTGCTGCTGCTCATCGCAGTCGAAGAAATGAGCTATGCAGAAGCCGCCACCGCGCTCGGCGTGCCCATCGGCACGGTGATGTCCCGCCTGGCGCGCGGCCGTGACAAGCTGCGACAGGAACTGCAAGGCCGCGCGCCATCAGCCCAAGTTGCCGCGCCCCTGCGCAGGATCAAGTGACATGGACTCTCCCCCACTCAAACCCATTTCCACCGACGGCATCAAGCCGGTGACCGAAGCCGATCTGCATGCTTACGCGGACCAGCTTCTGGACTCTTCGCGGCATGTCGAAATCGATAAATTCCTGGATGCCCACCCGGCCGAACGCCAGCGCGTGGACGATTGGCGTGCCCAGAATCTGGCGCTCAAGCAGTTGCTCGACCCGGTCCTGTCCGAGCCCTTGCCGTTGCGCCTGCCGCTGAAGCCGGCGCCGGGGGCGGGCTGGCAGGAATGGCCGTGGCGCTCCCTGGCAGCCGGCGTGGCGATCGCGGTCGTCAGCACCGGGTCGGCTTGGTGGGGCCGTGGCGCCTACGATGGGCAACTGCAGCGCAGTGCCACGCTGGCGGCGGCGCGAGTGGGCACGCTCAATGGTTTCGCTCACCGTGCAGCCGTGGCCCACGTGGTCTACAGCCCGGACGTGCGTCGTCCGGTGGAGGTCGGCGCCGACCAGGAGCAGGCACTCGTCACCTGGCTGACCAAGCGCATGGGCACCGAAGTGAAGCCGCCCGACCTGCGCGCCCTGGGCTACGAGCTCATCGGCGGGCGGCTGCTGCCGGGCGACAAGGGGCCGGTGGCGCAGTTCATGTTCGGCGGCGCAAAGGGCGAGCGTCTGACGCTGTACGTCACCCGCGAGGACGCCGGACGCGAGACGGCCTTCAAGTTCGGCCAGGATGGCCCGGTGAATGTCTTCTACTGGGTCGACAAGGAATTCGGCTACGCCATCTCTTCAGGCGACAGCAAGTCCGAAATGCTGCGGGTCGCGGAGGCGGTCTACAGCCAGCTCGAAGTGCACAAGTAGTCTTGGCGCCCGATGGGCCAGGCATCGACGGGATTTCCGTTGCGGCCCATCGGCCAGTGGTCCAGCCAGTGCTGCAGCACGGCGACGTCATCCGCTCGACGCCGCCGGTGCAGCGAGTGTCCCTGGCCCGAATGCGTCAGGTGCACCAGATCGGTCGACAGCGGTGGGCTCTGGTCGCCGAAGTACCAGAAATGCCACGACACCAGGGCGTTGAGGCCCGCAATGTCTCGCGCGGCCTCGCTGTCGTCGTGCAACGTGTTGGCCACCTGCTTTATCGAGCCGTTCGCCATCGCCCGATAGAAGTTGTCCGGGGGGCCATCGCCGCCAGGTCGCTTGGCGACAAAGCGCGGGTCCGCCCAGTAGTCGCCCAGCGCCATGACCTCATCGACGCGCATCGCGTAGACGAGCTGGTCGTTGTGGCGGCTGCGCAGGCCGACGATCCAGTCGCCGACACGTGCCGAGCGACGAATCTGCGGCTTGCACACAGCGAGCGAGCACCAGCCGTGAAAAGGATTCGGCGACCCGCCGCGGTCTTGCCGCACGACGTAACGAAAGATGCGCGGGCCTTGGATCACATCGGGCTGCGCAGAACCACCTTGGCTGCATCCATCGGCCCATCGCCTTCGATGACCACGATCGATGCGGTCTTCGGATTGGCTTCCGACTGCAGACGAGTGACCTCGCGGATTTCGCCGATCGCCGTGCCGTCGGCCATTCCCATCGGATTGGTCTTGAAGCTGGCGACGGGCACTTTCTGATCGCCCACGTAGATGCTGTAGACCGTTTCCGGCTTGAGTTTGTAGAGGAACAGTTCCAGCGCATCGACCACGCCGAAATTGCGTGCCACCACGAAGCCCTTGGCGTCGCCGGAATCGGGCATGAGCGGAATGTTGACCGGCGCCGCGTTCGCCAGCGGCTTCAGGTTGTCCGTGCCGGCACCCGACGGCACGGCGTTCGAAACGTAGACCAGCGCCTGCGGAGCCTGTCCAATCGGCACTGCCGCGATGACTTTGTCGCTGGCGGTATCGATCACCTGGACCGCATCGCCGTTCTCCAGTCCGACGTACATGCGCGTGCCGTCGTCCGATGGCCAGACGCCATGCGGCAGCGCGCCAGTCGCGATGGTGTTGAGCAGCTTCGCCTCGCCATCGGTCGAGTAGACCTTCACGACGTTCTCGCCACCCACGGCGACGTAAGCCAGCGTGCCGCGCGCGGTTTTGGCGAAGCCGAGATGGTTGGTGATGAAGCCGGTGTCGATCACGCTCGTCACCGCCATCGACTTCACGTCGATGCGAGTGACCTTGCCGACGTCCTTGTGGCCCATCCAGACTTCCTTGCCGTCCGGCGTGAACTGCAGGAACGGCGAGAACGGACTCACGACCGGAATGCGCTTCACGATCTTGTACGAGCGCGTGTCGACCACGGCCACTTCGGGCGTGAAGCTCGACACCACGAAGGCGCGCCCACCGTCCGGCGTGAACAGCACCATGCCGGGACCCGGCGCGGTCTCGATCCGGCGTTTCTCCTTGAAGGTCTTCGCGTCGATCACCGAGACGTAGTTTTCTCCGCGCACCACGGCCCAGACCTCCTTGCCGTCGCGCGTGAAGAAGGCCTCGTGCGGCGAGCGGCCGACGTAAGTCACGCCCTTGACCTTGTTGGTCGCCGTGTCGATGAAGGTCACCGAGTTCGAGCCGTTGGCAATGGCGACCAGCGCGCGGTGGTCGGGCGAGAAACCGAGGCCGTGAACGTTGATCTCGCCCTTGTAGATCGGCGACAGCACGTCGGGGCGCTGGTTCCCCAGCTTGATCTGGCCGAGCAATGTGTTGGTGTTCGGGTCGATCACCGACACCGTGTTGGTGTTCTGGTCTGCGGTGTAGACGCGGTCGCCGGGATTGGAAGCGGCCGATGCACCGAAAGATGCAACGGCCAGCGCCGTGGCAAGGACAAGGGGTTTGAGTGAATTCATGAAAGGTCCTTCTTCGACGTGTCTGGAGCGACTACTTGGCGGGTGATGCGTGGCGTGCGAGCCAGGCCTGCATCAGCCGGATCTCGTTGGACTGCTCGGTGATGATTCCCTGCGCGAGGTTGCGCACTTCCGGGTCTTGCGTGTTGAGCAGGATCGACTTGGCCATGTCGATGGCGCCCTGGTGATGGGGAATCATCATGGTCATGAAGTCGTGCGCGGGCTGGCCGTTCATGGGTGCGGTGCGCATGTCGTGGTCCATTACGGCCATGGCATCGCCCATCAGCGCATCGAAGGGCTTGGCCGTGCTGGCCATGAAGCTGGGAGGCACGACGCCCTCGGCTTTCATACTGTGCGCGTGCATGTCGGCCGCCTGCGTCAACGTGCTCCCTGCGACCAGCAACCCGAGGAACCCCGCACGAACGAAGCCGCTGCTCATGCCGCTTTCTTGTTCCATGCGCTGCACCAGCCCGCAGCAGCGACCTGCTTGCCGGCGAACAGCGGGCAGCCGCCCGTCGCTTCCTTGGGCTTGCCTTGAAACAGCTGACAGTTCGCGCAGTTCTGGCTGGCCGCGTGATTGGGGAATTTCTTGGCGTCGACCTTGGTGGTGTCTTCCTTGTAGCCGAGCGCCACGGCCTGAGGATCGGTCTCGGCCAGCTTCGGGCCACCGGACTGTGCGTGGGCGGCGGAGACGGACAGCGCAGTTGCCGCGCCGGCAACTTGCAAGATGAAAAAGCGGCGATTCGTGGGGGTCATTTTTTTAATCTCGTGGGGGGTTTTTAGTCGTTGCCGGAGTCATCGCTCCGGCGATCGGGGGCGTGCTTACTGCTTCAAGACGAACGCAGCCAGCGCTTTCACCTCTTCGGGTTTCAGTGCGGCGAAAGGCGGCATCGGCACGCTGCCCCACTTGCCGACGCTGCCGCCACGGATGCTGGCCTCCAGCTTCGACTGCGCCTGCTGATCGGCCTTGTACTTTTCGGCGATGTCGTGATAGCCCGGACCGACGATCTTCTGGGTCAGGCCATGGCAACTCAGACACGCGTTGCTCGCAAGAAGCGCTTGGACGTTGACACTCCCGCCACCAGCTGGTGGCGCGGCCGCAGCACCCGGTGACGTTGGCGGAGCGGGCGGCGCAGACGCTGGTGTGGATGCGGCGATCACACTGGCGTCTGTGGCCTTCGCAGACCCGTAGGCGACCGCCAAATAGGCACCCAACTGCTTGACTTCGTCATCACTGATCGGCGCACCGTAGGTGTGCTGCATCTTGGCCATCTCGGCGGTCCACTGCGTCTGCGTCATGCCGGGTGGCTGGTAGTTGACGTAGTCCGCCGAATGGCAGATCGCGCATTTCTGCATCGCGATGGCGTAGCCCGGCAGCTTCGACGGGCGCAGCTTCGACGTGTCGGGCTGCAGCTTGATGTCGGGCGGCGCGGCCAACGCGTTGAACGCGATCAACACGCAGCAGCCAAGAACGGCGCGGGCCAAAAAAGTGGTGGTTTTCATGGCGTGTCCTCAGGCGATGGTGACCGGCGTGGACTCGACCACATGGCGGCGGTAACCTGCCGGATTCCAGTCCACCGTGGCAGGCTGGCCTTCGCCCTTCTGATTGGTCGCGCGGACCATGAGCACGGCTCGGCCCTTCTTCGCGAAGCTCACCGGTGCCCGCCATTCCCGAAACGAGAAGCGCCCCAGATCCTTGCCGAGCGTCGCCGCCTTCCAGCTCTGGCCGCCGTCGATGGAGACTTCCACCGTCTTGATGCCGGCACCGCCATCGAAGGCGATGCCCTTGAGTTCGATCGAGCGAGCGGAAGGCAGGATGCCACCGGCCTGGACGCTGGTGATGAAGCTGCGCACGGGCAGCGTCGAGATCGGCCGCGTCTTCGCCGCTGCGGAACCCGGTGCCACGCACTGGCAGTCGTTGTCGGGCACGCGGTAGGCGGTCGTCATGAACAGCGCGTCATGGCCGTCGAACACATGGTCGATGACCTCGATTTCCGAGAGGTGCTTGACCCAGTAGGTGCCGAAGTAGCCCGGTACGATGAGCTTGACCGGGTAGCCGTTGAGGAACGGAAGGTCCTTGCCGTTCATGCCCCAAGCGAGCATCGGTTCGTCCTGCAGCGCGTGTTCGATGTCCAGCGCCTTGCGAAAGTCCGAGGTCGCGGGCAGCACCGGCGTGTCGAGGCCGTTGAAGGTCACCTGCCGGGCACCCGCAGCCACACCCGCCTTCTCGAGCACCTTGCGCAGCGGCACGCCGACCCAGCGGGCATTGCCCATCGCGCCATTGGCGAGCTGGGCGCCGAAGACGCGCGGCGACGAGTACCCGCGGCTGTTGCCGGAACACTGATTGACCGCCACCACTTCCACAGGCTCTGCCAATGCCTTCAGATCGGCCAGCGACAGGTTCAGCGGCGTGTTGACCTTTCCCTTGACGGTGAGCCGGTAGGTAGCAGGGTCGACCGCCAGCGGGATGTTGGCCAGGTGGTAACGCACGAAGAAAGCGTCGTTGGCGGTGATCGGCCCTTCGTTGAAGACTGAGAACGGCGTTTCCAGATGCGGCGGCCGGGTGTGAACGCGAATCAGCGGCCGTTTTTGCGGGTACGTCACCATGGGGCGCGGTCCGTCGGCAAAGGTCACGCCTTCGCCAGTATCGCGACCAGCCGCCAGCGCGGCGAGCGGCGACGCACCCAGCGCGAGAAGACCGGCGCCCTGGACGAAGCGCCGACGGGATGGAGGGCGCTTGGCGTCGTGCTGCGCGGTGGGTGTGGCTTCGCGACCTGATCTCATGGTTTGTCTCGTTTGTTAGATAAATACAGTGGCTATTCAGGGTGTCTTCCAACCCCACTTCTCGAAGATTGCTTGTGCTGCAGGCGATCTCAGGTAGTCCACGAGCGCTTCTTCACGGCGCGGCCTTCTGCATCTTTGCCGCAGGCGCAGCCAGCGTCGCCTCCACACGGTTGCTCGCCAAGTCCACTTTGGCGATTCCCAAGTCTTCGTTCAGAACATAGGCCGTCTTGCCGTCGCGCGTGAAGACGATGGCTTGCCGCGGCTCCTTGAATCCGGTGATGGTGGCGACCACGCTCTTGCTCGCTACATCGATGACGGACAGGGAGTTGTCGCCCAGGTTGCCGGCGTAGACGCGCCTGCCGTCGGGCGACAGCGCCGCACCATACGGGTCCTTTCCGACGGGAATCGTCGACTCGATGGCGCGCTTGTCCAGATCGACGACCGCGATGGTGTTGCTGCCGCTGTTCGCAGCGAAGAGCGTCTTGCCGTCGGCGGTGACTGAGATCGCGCGCAGCTTGTTGAACCCGGTGATCTCGCCGTCGATCCTGTTGGTCGCCGTGTTCACGATGGTGATCTTGTCGCCCATGAAGTTGGTGACGTACAGCGCCGATCCGTCGGGACTCAGGCGCACGCCCTGGCGCGGCTGCGCGAAGCCGGTGATGACGGCGCGCGGTTCGCCGCTTGCGAGATCGAAACGCGTGACGGTGCTGGCGGCCTGGTTGTTCACGTACATCGTGGCGCCGTCCTTGCTCAGCACGGTGCCGAAGGCACCGGGGCCTGCCGGCAGGCTGCTGACCGTCTTCAGGCTGGACGTGGCGATCTTCGCCACGGTGCCCAGGCTGCTGTCCGAAACATAGAAGAACTCGCCAGACGGCGCGAACACGATGTTGCGTGGCGTCACGAAGCCATCCAGCACCTTGCGCACCTTGCCGGTCTTCAGGTCGTAGACGACGACGTCCGGGCGTTCGCTGTACGACACCACGGCCGTGCCCTCGTCCGGGCTGAGCGCCAGCGAATTGTTGTGGATGGCACCGTCGAAGGTCCAGCGCTGCGTCGCACTTGCGGACGCTGCGACAGGCGCCGGCTGTGCCGTGACCGTCGAAGGGATCGAGGCGAGTGTCGAGAGGGCGAGGCACAGCGAGAGTGCAAGAGGACGGAGTTTCATGAGATTCTTTCGGTTGTCTGGATGGATGGACGAATGGCGGGGGCGATTTATTCCAGGTCCGCCCTGTCATTTGAGGAGTGCAGTGATTCCCGCGTTGATGGCGAAGCCGCCGCACACCAGCCAGACGAAGAGCACGGCCGCCAGCGCCAGCGGCTTGATGCCGGCCTTGCGGATGGCCGAGACGTGCGTCGTCAGCCCGAGGCCGGCCATGGCCATCGCCAGCAGCACGGTGTCGATGTCGATCACCTGCGTCACCACCGCATGGGGCAGCAACGCGAGCGAGTTGAGCCCGGCGACCGCCACGAAACCGAGGGCGAACCAGGGAATCACGATGCCGCCGCGTGGCGAGGCTTTGCTTTCGTCGCCGCCGTCGACAGCATCGGCATCCTTGGCGCTGGAGCGGGAGAGGTAAGCCGACAGGATGATGAGGAACGGCGCCAGCATCATCACGCGGACCATCTTGGCGATGACGGCGGTGTTCGCAGCCTGCTCGCTGACGGCACGACCGGCAGCGACCACCTGTGCCACTTCGTGGATGGTCGAGCCGGCGAACACGCCGTAAGCGGTCGGCGACAGGTCGAACAGCCGGTATTGAGCGACCAGGTGATACAGCACCGGATACAGGAAGATCGCCAGCGTGCCGAACACCACCACCGTGGCCACCGCGACCATCACCTGCTCGGCGCGACCGCGCACGACGGGTTCGGCCGCCATCACAGCTGCCGCGCCGCAGATCGAACTGCCGGCGCCGATCAGCATGGCCGTCTTGCGGTCGAGCCCGAAGACTCGGGTGCCGAGGAAGCAGGCGAGCCCGAAGGTGCTGCACAGCACCGTGGCGTCGATCGCGACGCCGGTCCAGCCCACGTTACCGATGTCCTGGAAGGTCAGGCGCAGGCCGTACAGGATGATGCCCAGGCGCAGCAGGTTGGCCTTGGAAAAGGTCACGCCGCCGCCGGCCGCGGCGCCTATGCGGGGGTAGACGGTATTGCCGACCACCATGCCCAGCACGATGGCCAGGGTCAGCGCGCTGATGCCGTTGGACTGCAGCCAGCCGATCTTGCCCAGTTGGATCGACACGAAAGCCAGAGCGCCCGTGAGTGCGAGACCAGGAACCAACAGGCGTACACGGTGCATCGCTGCGGGGGTGTGCGTCAGGTGGGCTGCGGAAGTGGCGGTGTGCATCGTTTTCTCCATCACGTCGTTTTCGGAAGGCATGAACGAACTTTGAACCGGCACGATCTATCCGACAAACGGATACTTCCGCTATAACCTAGCCATCGAACAGGTAACGAAAGCGTTTGGATGCGCCTGACATTGCGTCAACTCCTGATCTTCACGGCCGTGGCGGACACCGGCAGCACCACGGCCGCCGGTGAGCGCGTCGCACTGTCCCAGTCGGCAACCAGTGGCGCACTGAACGAACTGGAGAGCCTGCTCGGCGCCCAACTGTTCGACCGCATCGGCAAGCGCTTGCTGCTGAACGACAACGGCCGTGCGCTGCTGCCGCAAGCCAGGTCATTGCTCGACGGCGCACAGGAGATCGAAAGCCGGTTCGGTCTCGGAAGCGCGGGCGCTGACACCGCGCCGCTGGTCACGCGACTTCGCGTCGGTGCCAGCACGACGATCGGCAATTACGTGCTGCCGGCGCTGATCGCCGGCTACAGCAGGACGTGGCCCGGTGCCGCAGTGGATGTCGTCATCGGCAACACGCGCGACATCGCTGCGGCCGTGACCCGCCTGGAGGTCGACATTGGTCTGATCGAAGGGCCCTGCCACGAGGCCGAGCTTCGAGTGACGCCATGGCTTCAGGACGAGTTGGTCATCGTGGCTGCACCGACGCATGCGCTGGTGCAGGAGGGCGTGCAGGCACGCGTTCCGTTGAAGGCCTTGCGGCAGGCACGCTGGTTGCTCCGTGAGCCGGGTTCCGGCACGCGCGAGGCCGTGGAGCACGTGTTGCTGCCGCACCTCCACCACCTGGACGGCGACATGCAGCCGGGCAGCACCGAGGCGATCAAGCAGGCGACGGCCGAAGGCCTCGGGCTGGCTTGCCTGTCGCTGTGCGCGGTGCAGGACCTGGTGACACTCGGCAGACTGGTCGTTCTGCGAACCACGTTGCCTCGTCTGACTCGCCGCTTCTATCTGGTGCACCATCAGAAAAAGCGCCTTTCGGGCAACCTGCAACGCTTCGTGGCGCACTGCGAGCGTCTTGAAATGGAATCCCCGTGGCTGCCAACGAATTTCCCGAAGAAGTAGCGTCTCCCAGACGCGGTCGTGCGCGCCTGTGGGCCATGGGACCGGCTGCCGAAACGTTGCGCGTCTGGTGGTGGGCGGCCGTGACGGGCGCGCTCGCTGCGGCTGCCGTCTTGGGCTTCCGGTGGTTGACGCAATGGGTCGAGGAACTCGCGACCGGTCAGCGCGGCGGACTGGTCGAAGCCGCGTTGTCGTTGTCGCCCTGGCACCGCGCGCTGGTCTGCACCTTGGGCGGCTTGCTCGCAGGGCTGGTCCTGCAAGGCGGAACGGCCTGGGCCAGGCGGGGCCCGGGCGGCGCGGCGAACCTCGACTACATCGATGCCGCGCGCGCAGGAAGAGTCGACCTGAACGATCGAACGACGTTGACACGCACCGTGTCCGCGCTCTTATCCGTCGGCACGGGCGCTTCCATCGGACGCGAAGGGCCGATGGTCCAACTGGCTGCCTGGGTCAGTGCGCGGCTGGCACGACTCGTCGCGACGGCGCCGGAACAACGCAACACGCTGCTGGTGTGCGGCATCGCCGCAGGCATCGGCTCGGCCTATCACGCACCCATTGCGGGCGTCGTCTTCGTTCTGGAACTGGCGCTCGGTTTCCTCGCGCGCCACACGGTCGCTCCGGTGCTGATCGCGTCGGCCACGGCCAGTTCACTGATCTACTGGCTGGTCGAACCCAAACCGCTCTACGACGTTCCGCCTGTCGTCATGGCACCGACGAGCCTCGGTATCGCCTTACTCGCCGGCGTGCTGTTCGGGGGGTTGGGCTGGGGGTTGCTGGCGCTGCTGGAATCAGGGCGAAGCTGGTTCGCGCGCATCCGTACGCCAGTCCTGCGCCTGGGACTCGGGGGCTTGCTCGTGGGCCTGTTGTCGGCCTGGGTGCCGCAGGTCTGGGGCAATGGCTACAGCGTGGTGTCGCAGGTGCTTCACGGTGACCACGCCTGGCAATGGCTCGCGTGGGTGCTGCTCGCAAAAGTGGTGGCGACGACGCTGAGTTCGGGCAGCGGCGCGATCGGCGGTGTGTTCACGCCATCGCTCTTCGTCGGGGCGACCGCTGGAAGTGTCTTGGCCCAAGTGGCGGCGCTCTGGTTGCCGGCGGTGTGGGTGGGCGATCCGCGTCTGCTCGCGGTGGTCGGCATGGCGGCGGTGCTGGCCGCAGTCACCCATGCACCGCTGATGGCGATCGTGATGGTGCTGGAGATGACAAATCAATTCCAGCTCACCGTTCCCGTGATGCTAGCCTGCGGCGTGGCCTACGCCATCAGCACACAATTCGGCGCGCGACCGCTCTATGGCAATCCGATCGAATCGCCGATGGCGCAGAAGCCGAATCCCTGAGCCTGTGTTAGATCGCGGGTTCTGCACGCAGCGACTTGCGACGCTCAATGCCTTCGAAGACGATCATTCCGGTGAGCATCGCGGCGGTGAAGACAAGCGCCTCGCTTTCCCCCATTCCGAGCGCCACCAGACCCGGTCCAGGACAGAAGCCCGCAAGGCCCCAACTGACACCGAACAGCAGGCTGCCGAACGCCAGGCGGTCGATCGCTCGCGCGTTTGGCCATCTCACTGTTTCGCCCAGAAGGGATCGCGAGCTGAAGTTGGACAAGGCCGAGCAATTTGACTCCGCGTCGGGAATCGGAATCAAGGGCGTCGTGAGCGTCAAGACCCTTGCCATCGGCAATGCGACGTTGATGGAGCAACTGGGCATCGATGTAGTGCCGCTGGCGAACCAGGCCGAAGTTTTGCGCGCGCGAGGGGCCAGCGTGATGCTGCTTTGTGCAAGCGCCGACATTGATCGGGCCAGGTCGACCGACTGCAGTCAGTCTGAAGCGGACAGCAAAGCGGGGAACGCGACGAACATGCGTTAGATACGGATCCGGCTCGAAGCTTGCAAGCACTGCCGAGACGCGCCGGCGAACCAGGCAAGGGTGATGAATACTCGCATGGCCGTTCAAGCATCGATCGCGTGCGGCCCTGCCAGAAACCTCTCGGCCGGCGTCGGCACCAGCAGCCCCTTCGCATCGTCGAGCGTGCCTTGGAGCCACCGGTCGACATGTTCCCGTTCGATCAGCACCAGGCTGCGCTTGTCCTGCTTCTCAGGCGGTAACGGCATTTTGGTCGCTGGATCCACCTCGGGCTTGTGCATGCGGCTCATCAGCGGATGCGCGTTCGCGTTGAGGGTGAGCATCGTGTAACTGTCCACAGTCTCGCCCGTCTCCGGGTCAATCCACCGGCTCCACAGACCTGCCACTCCCCACGGCGCACCGTCGGCCCGGCGGAATTGCCACCAGACGTTCTTGCCGGTCTCCCAGTTCGGCTCGTCGAAGCTCGAGGCCGGCACGATGCAGCGCTGCCCGGCACGCCAGGCGCCGCTGAACGTGGGCCGGCTGTTGACTGATTCGATGCGCGCATTGACCGTGCTGAGCCTCTTGGGCTTTTCGCCCGGACCGCGCGGCCGGGTCATCGGGATGCGTGTATTGCTCTCGGGCGGAATCATTCCCCACTGGCCCCATGCCAGCTCGCGCGAGCCGTCGTCGGCAGCGTTGCGCAGGAACGGCCCAGTCGCCAGCGGAAAGAGGCTACGCGGGCTCGGGAAAGGGTTGTTGGGGGTGCGTGCGCCGATGTGCCAAAACGCTTCTATTTCTCGTGTCTCAGGGGAGATGTAGCGGGTGCACATGGACCACATGCTACGGGCTGCAGCCATTCAGCGGCAGCCTGGGCGGGCGAAAGCGCAAGAAGGTGTGAGTCGTTCGACAGGTCCGTCGCCAACTCCTCCAGTACGTCCGGATCGACCGTGCGCCAGTGCTGCTGCAGCCGGTGCGCACAGGCCGCGATCCAGATTTCAGCGGTGGTGTCGTTCATGGCGTCATCCTAGCTATATACTGGATGCATGTACAGTATTCCGCCTTTTGCCGCCGAGGTCGCAGTGGAGCCTGTGGTGCTCCCGTTGCCTGTGGTCGAAGGCAAGCTGCGCGCCGGATTTCCATCTCCTGCAGACGACTTCGCCATTCGGCGCCAAGACCTCAACGACCTGCTGATCACCCATCCGCTGGCCACCTTCTACTGGCAGGTCAGCGGCCAGTCGATGGTCGAAGCCGGCATCGGCGACGGCGACCTGCTGGTGGTGAATCGGGCCATCACCCCGATGCACCGTCACATCGTCGTGGCCCAGGTCGATGGCGACTTCACAGTCAAGTACCTGTACAAGCGCAGCGGCCGCATCAAGCTCACCACAGCCAATCCCACTTTCCCCGAGATCACCTTCAAGGAAGGCCAACAGCTGACATCTGCGGCGTCGTCACCGCCGCCATCAAGCGGTTCGTGAAATAGCAGGTCCACGGATACGCCATGTACGTGCTGATCGACGGCAACAACTTCTATGTGAGCTGCGAGCGCGTGTTTCGCCCAAGCCTGCAGGGCCGACCGGTCATCGTCCTGAGCAACAACGATGGTTGCGCCATCGCCCGCAGCAATGAAGCCAAGGCACTCGGCATTGCGATGGGGGCGCCCTGGTTCCAGATCCGCCAGTCCTTGCCCGACGCGGGGGTGGTCGCCCTGAGTGCCAACTTCACGCTCTACGGCGACATGAGCAACCGGATGATGGCGATCGCCGCCGGTCTCGGGCCGGGCCAGGAGATCTACAGCATCGATGAATCCTTCATCGACATGAGCACCATGCGCGGTGATCTGGTGGCACGCAGCCACCGGGTGCGCGAGCGCATCCTGCAGTGGACCGGCATCCCCACGGGCATCGGCATCGGCGCCACCAAGACCCTCGCCAAGCTGGCCAACCACGTGGCCAAGACCGCCGACCGCAAGCCCGGCAGCTACCCGATTGAGTTTGCCCGCGTGTGCAACCTCAGCGCACTCCCGCCCAGCGATCTGGAGGCCGTGTTTGCTGCCACGGCGCTGGGCGAGGTCTGGGGCATTGGAAGACGCATCGGTGCGCAGTTGCAGGAAGCCGGGCTCAAGAGCGTGCTGGATGTTGTGCGGCTCGATCCGGCCATGGTGCGAGGGCGCTGGTCGGTGGTACTGGAGCGCACGGTGCGAGAACTGCAGGGCCAGCAGTGCGTCGGCTTCGAGGACGAAGCACCGGCCAAGAAGGAAATCGCCAGCACTCGAAGCTTCGGGCAGCCGGTGACCCAGCTGGCCGACCTCATCGAAGCGGTCAGCCAGTTCGCCAGCCGCGCTGCGGAGAAGCTGCGTAAGCAAGACAGCCGTGCCGGCCAGGTGCTGTGCTTCATCCGCACCAGTCCCTTCCGGCGCGACGACAAGCAGTATTCGCGCTCAGTGACTGTTCCGCTGCGAAGACCAACTTCTGATACGGCGGCCTTGGTACAGGCGGCGGTTCACGGGGCCAAGGCCATCTTCAGGCCCGGCTTCAACTACGCCAAGGCCGGCGTGATGCTGCTCGACCTGCAGGATGCCTCGGTGGAGCAGCACGAGCTGGCACTCGATGAAGGGCCACCGGATCGCAGTGCGCTCATGGAGACGATGGACCGGCTCAACGAACGGTATGGGCGGGGATCGATTGCACTGGCTAGCACGGGGAAATCGAACGGGCAGCGGACCTGGACGATGAAGCAGTCGTTGAAGACGCCGGAGTACACGACGCGGTGGGCGGATGTGCCGAGGGTGTTGGCTTAAGTTCGGATTCGCGGTGAAGCAAAGGACCGCTTCGCAGCGATTGCTGTCAGCCGATGGTCCTGCATCAGTGCACGCTCGCGGCCGCACTTCGGACATTCAGCTGGCGCCGACTAGTCTGCCGCGCCTTACGTCGCTGGCATCAGCTGCCTCACGACAGTGGGGCAGGAAGTTCTCTGAACCTTCTATCGCCCGTTAACGGCAACGTGACGAGATGTATCTATGATGGGGAGACGAGCGCGAAAAGACATTTCATGCTGTCTTGGGAGCGCATCGACGGCAGTAGCCCAGTGCATAAGTGATGTTCTAGAGGACCTTGCTCGGTGAAGATCAGAAAAATAGAAATTAAGAACTTTCGAGGCGTGAAAGAGCTTGACTGGAGCCTTCCCAGCGCAGACATCTTTTGCCTGATTGGAAAAGGGGACTCTTCTAAATCCACCATCCTTGAGGCCATCAGGTATGCCTTCTACCCCCAGTGGAACCTGACCCTAGGCGACGCGGATTTCTACCAGTGCAAGGTAGCCGACTCCATCGTCATAGAAATCACTATTGGAGCATTGACCGAAGCCTTCTGCGCCTTGGACAAGTACGGCCAGTACCTCCGTGGCTGGAATACTGCCGCCCTTACGCTGACTGACGAACCTGAAGATCACCTTGAGAGTGTCCTGACGGTGCGGCTGAAGGTTGACAAAGACCTTGAGCCCAAGTGGATGGTTGTTTGTGATCGCCATCCTGGCGGTGTTCCGTTCAAGCAAGGCGATAGAAACAAGGTCAGTGTCGGCCTCATCGGTGCCTACAGCGAGAAACAGCTTTCATGGGCTACAGGCACGGCGTTGGCGAAGCTCACTGAGGCCCAGAGCCTGAACGATCTGCTGGCAACGGCCTCTCGCACGGCCAGAGCCTCTTTGGATGCGGACCGGCCTGTCACCCTCAAGAATTTCGATGCAGCGGCTGAGAAGTCTCAAGACATCGCGAAGCTGTTAGGTGTGCCGGTATCAGACGCTTACAAGGCTCACCTTGACCTGGCTTCCATCAACCTAAAAGTGGGTGGGTTGGCCCTCCATGACGGTGACATTCCTCTTCGTCAGCTAGGTCTTGGATCGCGGCGAATGCTGCTGTGTGGCATTCAGAAGATGGGTTTGGAAGAAGGCCACATCACATTGTTTGACGAGGTGGAGTTCGGCTTGGAGCCGCATCGAATCACCCGCCTGATCAAGCACGTCCGTGAGGACCAGAGAGGTCAATACTTCCTAACCACGCACTCACCAACGGTCCTGCGGGAACTCACCGTAAAAGAGCTGTACGTCGTGCACAGTACGGGAGGGGTCGTGCAGATCACTTCCGCAGCCAAGGACGGTCTAGAACAGCTTGAGGTGCAGGGAAAGATTCGATCCAGCACCGAAGCGTTCTTGGCGAAGAAGGTTGTGGTCTGTGAGGGCGCTACCGAAGTTGGGTTCGTGCGAGGTTTTGACGATCACCAAGTCGGCAAAGGAAAGGATCCATTTTCTTATCACGGCGTTGCCCTTTTGGACGCGAGGGGGGCCAGCAAGATCAAGGATTTAGCGAAGGCGTTCAAGTCGCTCGGATACGACGTTTCAGTGCTTGCGGATGCAGACGCTGAAGATCAGTTTTCAACCGCTGATGAAGCGGAACTCGCGAAGGTTGGTATCCCCGTGCATGTGTGGAGCGACAAGTACTCCCTGGAGGAGCGAGCATTCCAAGATCTGCCTTGGGTGAGCGTCGTGGGCAGCTTGAAGCTTGCGCAGAATGAGCTGAGTTACCCGGTTTGTGACCAAGTGCGCTCCAGAGTTCAGGAAGCACTTGATCCAGACCTTGAGAAGTGGCCTGAGAGTCCAAAGCTGCGAACCGCTATTGGGTCCGCCGCGAAGAAGGCCGGTTGGTTCAAGGACACCACGCGGGGCGATCAGTGGTTCAAGGTCGTGAGCCCTGCGTTTAACGACGCCGCTTTTTTAAAGAAGAATTTGGCCGTCGAACTGGAGGCGCTTTGGACTTGGGCTGCGCATGTCTGAGGAACTGGCTCTCAAGCTCAGCGACTTCACTACCAAGGGGTATGTGATAGCGCCTGCCGGCTACGGCAAGACGCATCTCATCGCCATGGCAGTGAAAGCCGCTACCAAACGGCAGCTAATCTTGACCCACACCTTCGCGGGTGTGAACTCAATCAAGACCAAGATGAATGTTCTTGGTGTGCCTGCTTCCAAGTACCAGATCGACACGATTGCGAGCTGGTCACTTCGGCTTTGTCTTGCCTACCCGAAGACTTCTGGGTGGAAGGCGGAGCACCCAACCAGCAAGCAGTGGAACAAGCTCTACGAGTGCTGTTCTGAGTTGCTGGGTAAGCAGTTCGTTCGCCGCGTTGTCGCTGCCACCTATGGCGGTGTCTATGTAGACGAGTACCAGGACTGCTCCGATCTGCAACACTCCCTTGTCTGTGCTTTCGCTGAACTCATGCCGTGCCGAATTCTGGGCGATCCTATGCAGGCCATCTTTGACTTTGGGGGTGACGAAGGCAAGCCTGTCGATTGGGCCGTGAGTGTCTACCCGACCTTCATGTGCCTCGGTCAGCTAGAGACGCCATGGCGCTGGAAAACCGCCGGCGATCCTAACCTTGGAGCTTGGCTCAAGAACGCAAGGGAGACTTTAGAACAGGGTCAAAAGATCGATCTTCTGAACGCCTTGCCTGCATGTGTAAAACGTGCTCACACGACCCCTGAATTCTTGTCGGCAAAGCAGTATTCCTCGCTCATTGGTTTGCTTGCGCATAACGAGAGTGTGATTGCTCTTCATGGCGGCGATCAGCAGTCCAAGAACAAGACCCATCTCTTGGCAAAAACCATGGGTGGGCGGTTCTCTTCCATCGAAGAGGTTGAAGGCAAAGACCTTCATTCGTTCATCAAGAAACTTGTTGCAGCTAAGACAACGCAACTGGGCTTTCTGCTGGTGCTGGAGTTTGCCAAGAAGTGCTTCACTGGCGTAGGCGACATCTTGACCGCTGGCACGAAGAGAGGCGAGGTCGCGAAGCAGCGCAAAGGGACCAAGTACCCTTTGGTCATGCATGCCGCGAATGCTTACCTAAAGGAGCCGACCAGTGCTCAACTCAAAGCCTTCTTCTTGGCCTTGAAGGCCAACCCTGAAACGTCTGCCTATCGTCGCGATCTGCTGTATCGATTCCTCAACGTGCTGAAGATTCACGTTGACGGTGGAGGGGCGACGCTGACAGAAGCAGGAAACTTATATCAACGCGACTTGAGGCACACGGGGAGGCCGATCAGCCACCGAAAGCTCATCGGCACAACGCTGCTGGTGAAGGGGCTGGAGTACGACCATGCGGTCATCCTCGATGCAGATACTCTGGACGCGAAGGATCTGTATGTAGCAATGACCCGTGGCGCCAAAACCCTGACCATAGTTGGCGAGCAGCGGCACCTGCCGGCAATGTAACGACTTCATCAAGAAGCTCTTGCTGGTTCTGCTTCAGGTCGTCCGTCCCTCTACATTGAGCGAGTTGCCATGGCAATGCCCTAGGCCGTCCACCGCAGCCTGGAAGATGATGAACGTGGTCTAGGTAAAGCCGTCCCGCACCCTCAGCCGACCTCTTATTGATTTCCATCCGAAGTTACTCTGCAGGTCCCGCAGGGCGGCGTACACATGAATTACCAGTTGGACGTGCGGCGCCCCGTGCGCGTGACTTCAGTGACCGAGGGTGATCAAAGTCTCGAGATCCACACGGACGAGGGCGAGTGGTCGGCCTCAGCGGTCGTCAGCGCAACGGGCACTTGGTCCATACATCGCCGCATACCCACGGTCGGCGAAGTTTCGAGGCGCGCAGGTCCACTCCGCCCTGTACGACGGGCCAGCTGCTTTCGTGAGGCAGAAGGTCCTCGTGGTTGGCGGCGGCAACTCCGGGGCGCAGATCTACGCGGAACTGTCTTCCGTCGCCAAAGCACAGTGGATTACCCAATAGGAGCCCGCATTCCTGCCCGATGAGCAGCGCTCTCAAGGCCTCCGTGCTTGCGTGGAGTGACGCAGGCTAAACGCCCTGCCTTTGTCCCCAACCTCGGCGCTACTTTGACGTACACCAGCTCGCTGACGAGTTCCACCAACGTCTGGGTCACGATCACGGCAGGCACCCAGGGCAACGCACCGGGGATGGCCAGTCCCAAGGGCAACACCACCAGGGAGTTGCGGGTCGCCGAACTGAAGGCAATGGCCCTTCCTTGATCGGCTGGCAAGCGACACAGGCGGGCGACACCCCACCCGAGCATCGGGGCTGCGATGGCGAACGCGACATAGACCGGAGCGACTGCGCGCACAGCGTCCAGTGCCAAGCGAAGCTGCGGCGCGACGGCCGCCACGACAACGAAAAGAACTGCGGCCATTGCGGGGACGGGGAACAGCCCGAGCCAACCGACGGCATGCTCCCCAGCGGTCCATCGGACCGCCCAGGCCTGGAACACGGCCGCCAGTGACAAAGGCACCGCGATCAGCCAGATGAATGCATGCACAAAAGGCTCCCACTGGACCAAGAGAGCGGCGGCGTTCCCCATGAAAAAACCAAGGAAAACGGGCAACAGGACCATCTGTGCCGCCAGCAGTAGCGGAGTGGATGCCAGCAGCGGCTTGGCATCTGCTTGCCCAAGATGGGCGAAGGTCACGACGTAGTCGATGCATGGTGTCAGCAACACCAGCAGCACGCCGACCCGCAGCAGCGGGTCTTGCGGCATCCAAGGCAACAACACGGCGACCAGCAACGGTACAGCCACGAAGTTAGCCAGCAGCAGCGCGCCGAGGAAGCGCATGTTCGACCAAGCACGACGCAACTCTGTCAGCGGCACCTGCAGGAACGTCACGAACAGCATGAAGGCCAGCAAGGGATCGATGGCCAGTGCCATCACTGCCGAAGCAGGCCATTGCCACGCCAAGATGCCGGCAAGGACCACCGCGGCGAAATAAATGAGAACCTGCCGGGTTTCGAGAGCGGAGCGAAGAGAGAGAAGGGACATGCGTTCCTGACGTGCTCAATGGGGCTACGTGGCAGCGCCTGAGCCAAAACCGCGCCTCCATGTTGTGGCCCTGGCTCTGCCGAGGACCGGTTCAGAGTCAATGCGGCAGGGGCTCTGCGTTCTTCAACCTAGGGCACCCAAGCCGGCAGTAATCAGTGCGTTCCGTGGACGTGTTTGCGCACCGAGTTCTCGCTCGACCCTGCTACCTCGGTCGAGAGCTCTTTCAGGATGCCGCAGCAGCCCGCCGCGCTTGATTCGGCGCATTGGGCACGGAGCGTTTTCAATTGCTTTTCGAGCAATTTCAATTCTCGGATGCGCTCGGCCACGTGCCCGATGTGCTCATCGAGCAACTCGTTGACGCCCTCGCAATTTTCCTGCGGCGTTTCCTTGAAGCGCAGCAGAGAGCGGATCTCACCAAGCGCCATGTCGAGCGACCGGCAATGCCGGATGAAGACAAGGCGCTCAATGTGCTCGTTCCCGTAGGACCGGTAGTTGTTGTCAGCTCGCATCGGAGAGGGCAGCAAAGCTTCCCGCTCGTAGAAACGGATGTTCTCAACGCTCGTTCCTGTGGCCTTGGCCAACTCGCCGATTTTCATTTTGGCCTCCAAGAAAGTCTTGACTCTAAACCCACTTCAGGGTTTCCAATGGTTTCATGTCAAATGCCCATCCTGGCGCCGTCGCCATCCCTGCCGCCGAAGACTGTTGTGGTTCGGCCTCCTGCTCCACGTCGACAGTAGATCCGGCTCCTGCCCTGGACAAGAGTGCTGGTCTTGAGAACGCATCGATGTCCGCCTCAGCGTCGGATGCCTGCTGTTCTGCAGAACCTTGCTGTGCGCCAGCGGCAAAGTCGGCCGTGCCGGTCGCAGCGATTCCCGCCGATGCGAGCGTTTTTCGCATCCCAGCCATGGACTGCGCCGTTGAGGAAAGCGACATTCGCCGAGCGCTGGACAAGGTCGAAGGCATCCGCAGCCTGAACTTCCAGCTCGGCGCGCGCACGGTGGCGATCCAAGCCCCTGAGGACGCCATCGCAGCAGCTGTCGCGGCCATCCGGAAGGCCGGCTACGAACCAACCCCGGTTGACGTCAAAGCAGAGGCAGAAGCTGAAGGCGAGGATGACCATGATCATGAACATGGCGCCGGCGTAAAGCGCCTCGCAGCGGCTCTGGTTTTGGCCATCGGTGCTGAAGCGTTCCACTTTTTATCAGGCGACGCCCCTGCGTTGAAGTACGCCGGCCTGGTGGTCGCGGTGCTGGCCATCTGGCTCTCTGGCGTTGAGACGTACACAAAAGGCATGAAGGCCCTTGTTCGCGGTCGTCTGAACATCAATGCCCTGATGAGCGTCGCTGTCACCGGTGCGTTTTTCATCGGTCAGTGGCCAGAGGCTGCGATGGTGATGGCCCTGTACGCGATCGCTGAACTGATCGAAGGGCGTGCTGCGGATCGAGCGCGAAACGCCATCAAGGGGTTGATCGCACTTGCGCCCGAAGAAGCCGATGTGCTGCAGGCGGACCGGACCTGGAAGGCGGTCCAATCGAAGAGCGTCCCCCTGGAGGCCGTTGTGCGGATTCGCCCCGGTGAGCGGGTGCCGTTGGACGGCATCGTCACCGAAGGGCGCAGCGCAGTGAACCAGGCCCCCGTGACCGGGGAGAGCTTGCCGGTCGACCGCACGGTTGGCGATCCGGTCTACGCCGGCACCATCAACGAGACGGCAGAGCTGCAGTTCCGTGTGACCGCTGCCGCCTCCAATACAACCTTGGCCCGGATCATCCATGCCGTTGAGGAGGCGCAAGGCACGCGCGCTCCCACACAGCGTTTCGTGGATCGCTTTGCCGCGATCTACACGCCCGCCGTCTTCGCGTTGGCGTTGGCGGTTGCCGTGCTAAGCCCTTTGCTCTTTGGCTTCGCCTGGCTGGACGCGATCTACAAGGCCTTGGTTCTCCTGGTGGTGGCATGCCCCTGTGCGCTGGTCATCTCGACCCCCGTCACAGTCGTCAGCGCGCTCGCCTCTGCCGCACGCCGAGGCATCCTCATCAAGGGCGGAACGTACCTGGAAGAAGCTCGCAATCTGAAGGCGCTGGCGCTCGACAAGACGGGCACGATCACCGAAGGCAAGCCTCAGCTGGTGGAGTGGAGATCTCTTCGCAGCGGGGACGATGCGGGTCCGATCGGGCGCATCGGCATGAGCTTGGCCGATCGATCCGACCACCCCGTTTCCAAGGCGATCGCCCAAGGGCTGGGGTTGCCAAAGAGCGATGTTGCTTCGTTTACAGCGCTGCCAGGCCGTGGCACGGAAGGCATGATCGGTGGGCGGAAATACGCCCTTGGCAACCTTCGCCTTGTCCAAGAACGAGGCCAGCTTTCCACAGAACTCGAATCGGAGCTGAGGAAGCATGAGGAACAAGGCCGCACCGTCACGCTGCTGGCCGATGAAGACGGCGTCCTCGCGATCTTTGCTGTGGCGGACACGATTAAGGAATCGTCGAAGCAAGCCGTTGCCGAACTGAAGGCGCTGGGCGTCGTTCCTGTGATGCTCACCGGCGACAACGTCGCCACCGCCAAGACGATCGCCGCGCAAGCGGGCATCGATCAGGTGCTCGGCAATCTGCTGCCGGAGGACAAGCTCGCCCAGATCGAAGGGATGAAGAAACAGCACGGCATGACAGGCATGACGGGCGACGGCATTAACGATGCCCCCGCGCTTGCTCAATCCGACATCGGGTTCGCAATGGGTGGCATGGGTACGGACATCGCCATGGAGGCGGCCGACGTCGTTGTCATGAACGACGACCTGCGACGCATCCCTGAGACGATCCGCCTGTCCCGGCGAACCCACACGGTCCTGATGCAGAACATCTCCCTCGCCTTGGGCATCAAGGCGGTGTTTATGGTGCTCGCCGTTTTTGGCACGGCCACCATGTGGATGGCCGTCTTTGCTGACATGGGGGCCACCTTGCTCGTGGTCGCCAACGGCCTCCGGCTCATGAAGGCAAAAACGCAAGCCTGACGGCTGGCTGCACTGCATCGTGACGATGCAGTGCCATTCGAGGAAGCAGTTCCTCTTAGTGGTTGAACGAAAATCCTTGTCGTTCTTATTCAGGTTGAAGATGAAGCGCTTGCTGTGGGTGTTCTCGGTGTGGATGTGTGTTTGGGGCGTTGCAGTAGCTCAGACGGCATCGCGAGGTACTGACGAGGGTCCTCGCCAGCTCTGGCAGTTGCTGGACTATGTCGCCGTGGACTACGGGGGTGCCGTCGCGAAGGGCGCTGTCGTCAGCGAATCCGAGTACGCCGAGATGCGCGACTTCACGGCCAACGCAGTGAACCAGGCGCGCAGCCTGCCGACGCACGCTTCGAAAGACGCCGTGGTTGCCGCGGCCACCAAGCTGCAGGAGGCAGTCACCAACAAGGCCGATGAAGCCGACGTGGCTCGACTTGCGCATGAAGCTGAAGCGCTCCTGATTGCGGCCTACCCCATCCCTGTCGCACCCAAAGGGCTGCCTGATCTGAAGCGTGGCGCATCCCTGTTCCAGGCCCAATGCGCCTCCTGTCACGGCGCCGCGGGTGCTGGTGATGGCCCCCTGGCTGCGCGGCTGGACCCACCCCCGATCGCCTTCACCGACCGTGAACGCGCGCGCTCGCGAAGCCTCATGGCCCTCTACCAGGTCGCTTCTCAAGGCGTGGCCGGTACGTCGATGCCGAGTTTCGCCACGCTGCCTGACGAGGATCGATGGGCGCTGGCGTTCTTTGCCGGAACGCTGTCTTACGACAGCAGCATGCGTGAGCGTGGCGAGCAACTGTGGAAGCAAGATCCTGCTGCACGGAAAGCATTCCCAGATCTGGCTGCCGTGACCACGACCACCGAGGCGGCGGCTGCCGGCAAGATCGCCTCTGAGGCCGCTCGCGACATCACCGCATTCCTGCGCAGTCAGCCCGAAGCAGCTTCGGCGGCTGCAAACGCCGGCGGCCTGACGCTGTCTCGCACGCGCTTAGACGAAAGCCTTGCAGCGATCCGCAAGGGCGACAAGCCGTCAGCAACGCGTTTGGCGCTCTCGGCCTATCTGGACGGTTTCGAGCCCTTGGAGCCCTCGCTGGGCGCGCGCAACAAGGCGCTCCTCACCGAGGTCGAAAACGGCATGCTGGCCTATCGCTCAGCGATCACCAACGACACGCTGGCCCAGACAGAGGCCGCTGCGCAAAAGCTCGATTACCTCTTTGCCGAGGTGGAGAAAGAGCTGGGTGGCCAAGCCGCCGAGCCGCTCACCACTTTCCTGGGCTCGCTCACCATCCTGCTTCGCGAGGGCCTTGAAGCCTTGCTCATCGTGGTCGGCATGATCGCCTTCCTGAAGAAGGCCGATCGTCCCGACGTCCTGCGCTACGTGCATGGCGGCTGGATTGCAGCCCTGGCCGTTGGCGGGCTCACCTGGGGCATTGCGACGTACTTCGTGAACATCAGCGGCGCGAGCCGTGAAGTGACTGAAGGGCTCTCTTCGCTCTTTGCAGCCCTCGTCTTGCTCAGCGTCGGGTTGTGGATGCATCAGAAGAGCGCTGCAGGCCGCTGGCAGGCCTACCTCAAGGAAAAGCTCTCATCAGCCATGTCGAAGCGATCAGCTTGGGCCTTGTTCGGCCTGTCGTTCATCGCGGTCTACCGTGAGGTGTTCGAGACCGTGCTTTTCTACTCGGCGCTGTCGGCCGATGGGAACGGAAACGCCTTGCTTGGCGGGCTCGGCGTGGGCGTCGCACTGCTGGCGATACTCACCTGGGTGCTGCTCAAGACCAGCGCCCGGATGCCGATAGGAAAGTTCTTCAGCATCAGCTCGATCATGGTTGCCGTGTTGGCGGTCGTCCTTGCGGGCAAGGGCATGGCCGGCCTGCAGGAGGCGGGTTGGCTCAGTGCTACCCCGATCATGGCGCCACGCATCGATTTGCTGGGGGTGTACCCGTCAGCTGAGACGGTCACTGCGCAAGTCGTCGTTTTGGCGATTGCACTCTTTGGCTTCGTGATGAATGCCTACAGGGCTCGCCAGTTGCGGCACGGCTGAGTTGCACGGGAGGCGTTGACCTTGAGCCGACTTCATGGCTTCCAATCAGGCGAAGACTGACTTGGTAGGAGAGATCTTGAAGCTCACTGTTTTCAATGTCCCAAAGATGGACTGCCCCTCGGAAGAGCGTCTCGTGCGAATGGCGCTGCAGGGCGTGACGGAGGTCCAGCGTCTGGACTTCGATCTGGGTGAGCGCGGCCTAAGTGTCACCCATTCGACGTCGCCAGAGCGGCTGCTCGAACTGCTAGTCCCTTTAAAGTTCGGAGCAGCCAGCTTCGCTCATACCTGGAACAGGCCGTGGTGCTCAGCGACGAGGGTGTGGTTGACCTGCCGGCCGGCAGTCTGGCGCATCGCGCGGAGCAAACCGAAGCCGACGATGGAGAGGACCCTTTCGTGCCGCTTCAGGCGATGGTCGAAGAGGCAGAGCGGCGGCACATCCAGCGAGCACTGGAGCGCGCAGGCGGAAGTGACTCCGGCACGGCGGAACTGCTTGGCATCAGCCGCAAAACGCTTTGGGAAAAGATGTAGCGCTTCAAGGTCAAAGCAGTCGATGACGCAGACATGGTGGCCGATGCGCCACGGCTTGTTCAGGCGGAGGCAGGACGCGTTTGACGCGTTTACTCTTCAGCGTTTGAGCTCGATGCCTCGAACGGAGAACCCATCGCAGTGAATCATGTTGATGTCGCCATCATTGGTGCTGGTCAGGCCGGGCTGTCCGTCGCGTATTTTCTAAGGCGAACAAAGCGAAGCGTGGTGCTGCTCGACGCTGAGGCGGGCGCCGGCGGTGCCTGGCAGCACGGATGGCCGTCGCTGCGGCTGTTCTCCCCCGCTGGATGGAGTTCGATCGCGGGATGGCCGATGCCCTATCAGGGCGAAGGGACGCCCGGTGCGACCGATGTCGTGACATACCTTGACGCCTACGAGCGACGCTACCAGTTGGACGTGCGGCGCCCCGTGCGCGTGACTTCGGTGACCGAGCGTGATCGACGTCTCGAGATCCACACAGACAAGAGCGACTGGTCGGCCTCAGCGGTCGTTAGCGCAACGGGCACTTGGTCCAATCCATACATCGCGGCATACCCAGGGTCGGCGGAGTTTCGAGGCGTGCAGGTCCACTCCGCCTTGTACGACGGGCCAACCGCTTTCGTGGGGCAGAAGGTCCTCGTGGTTGGCGGCGGCAACTCCGGGGCGCAGATCTACGCGGAACTGTCTTCCGTCGCCAAAGCACAGTGGGTTACTCAACAGGAGCCCACATTCCTGCTCGATGAGGTTGACGGGCGTGTTCTCTTCGAACGCGCCACGGAACGACTGCGTGCGCAGCAAGAAGGCAGGCCAGTCGAGATGTCGGGTGGGTTGGGCGACATCGTGATGGTTCCTCCGGTCAAGGACGCGCGAGAGCGCGGAGTGCTTCACACAGTGCGGCCATTCGCACACATGACCGAAACCTGCGTGGTTTGGCCGAACGGTGTCGAGGAGCAGATCGATGCGGTGGTCTGGTGCACCGGCTTTCGGCCGGCCTTGGACCATTTGACATCGCTGGGCGTGGTGAGAACAGACGGGCGCGTCGCAGTCGACGGCACGCGCTCGTTGAGCCAACCTCGGCTCTGGTGCGTGGGCTACGGGGAGTGGACGGGGTCTGCTTCGGCGACGCTGATCGGCGTCATGCGCTCTGCACGCAGCACGGCCCTGGAAATCGATGCCGCACTGACAACAGACAGCTGAAAGGCAGTTGCCGGGCAACACGTGAAGAGGCCGACGATGACGATCCTCTTCGAGCAGCCCTTGTTTCTCCTCAGCAAAACTTCGCCGGTTGCTTCGATCCAGTTATTCAATAATAATTGGATGATGGAAGAAGACAACGTCGTTAAAGCTTTGGCCGCACTCGCCCAGCAAAGCCGCCTGCGCGTGTTTCGCGCTCTCGTGATCGCGGGGTCGGATGGCCTGACACCAGGCGCGTTGAGCGACGCGCTGGCGCTTCCTGCAACCAGCCTCTCGTTCCACCTCAAGGAACTCACCAATGCCGGCTTGGCTTCGCAGGAACGCCAAGGTCGCAACCTCATCTACCGAGCGGCGTTCGACCAGATGAACGGCCTTCTCGCCTACCTCACCGACAACTGTTGCCAAGGCGAGGCATGCGCCCTGGAGAGCACCGTCGCCTGCGATTGTTGAAGTCGATGCCGGTTGACGTCGGTGTCTCATCTTTTCCCTTGCCACGTCCGCCCACGAGAACCGTCATGTCCGATAAAAAACTCAACGTGCTCTTCATTTGCACCGGCAATTCCGCCCGCTCCATCCTGGCCGAAGGCATGCTGAATCAGCTTGGTGCCGAGCGCTTCAATGCCTACTCCGCCGGTAGCCAGCCCAAGGGCGATGTGCACCCGCTGGCACTCGCCACACTGCGGCAACTGCACTTCAAGGACACAGGCTTCCGGAGCAAGAGTTGGGGCGAGTATTCGGCCGTTGGTGCCCCGCCGATGGACTTCGTCATCACCGTCTGCGACAACGCGGCCAATGAAGTCTGTCCGGTGTGGCCCGGCCAGCCGATCACGGCTCACTGGGGCGTGGCCGATCCGGCCGCAGTGGACGGGTCGGACGAAGCAAAAAAACGCGCGTTCATGGACACCGCGGTGACCCTCAAACGTCGCATCGAATTCCTTCTGTCTCTGCCCTTGGCAAAGCTCGAAACCTTGGCCATCCAGCGCGAAGTGCGCGACATCGGCACGCGCTGAGATGGCGACAAACATTCTGATTCTCTGCACCCACAACTCCGCGCGCAGTGTGCTGTCGGAGGGCATGCTCAATCATTGGGCGAAGGAAGTGGGCGCAGACGTCCACGCATTCAGCGCTGGCAGCAGCCCGAGCGGTCGCATCAACCCGATGGCAATTGAGGTGCTGAAACGCGCGGGCATCGACACCTCCGGCTATCGCAGCAAAAGTTGGGATGAGTTCACCGGAGACTCCGCGCCGACGATGCGAGTGGTAATCACGGTGTGCGACAACGCGGCCCAGGAGACCTGTCCCTACTGGCCGGGTTCGCCAGTCAAGATCCACTGGGGTTATCCGGACCCTTCCAACGTCGGCCCCACCGATACCGAGAAGCTGGCCGCTTTCGAGTCCACGCGCCAAGCCATCGGCGAGCGCATGCAGAAGCTTGCCGAGGTGCCGTTCGACGCGCTGAGCGACGCGCAGCTGCGCGTGGCACTCGAAGCCATCTGAGCGCCAAGCCTCTTGCTGTCTTCGCCCTACAGCAGGCTGCAGGGCAGGCCCATCGACCAACGACTCATTCCTAAGCGCCCATGCTGACCGCCATCCTCATCTTCATCTTCACGCTCGTTCTGGTCATCTGGCAGCCGCGCGGCCTGGGTATCGGCTGGAGTGCATCGCTCGGCGCGGTAATCGCTTTGCTCCTGGGCGTTGTTCACTTGGCCGACATCGCCGTGGTCTGGGGCATCGTCTGGAACGCGACAGCGACTTTCGTGGCCGTCATCATCATCAGCCTGCTGCTCGACGAAGCCGGCTTCTTCGAGTGGGCTGCGCTACACGTGGCGCGTTGGGGCGGTGGCCGAGGGCGCTTGCTGTTCGCCTTCATCGTGCTGCTGGGTGCCGCCGTGTCGGCGCTGTTCGCCAACGACGGTGCGGCGCTCATCCTCACGCCCATCGTGATGGCGATGCTGATCGCGCTCGGCTTCACGCCGGCCGCGACGCTGGCCTTCGTGATGGCCGCCGGCTTCATTGCGGATACGGCGAGCCTGCCCTTGATCGTGTCCAATCTGGTCAACATCGTCTCGGCCGATTTTTTCAAGATCGGCTTCAACGAATACGCGTCGGTGATGGTGCCGGTGAACATCGCCGCGGTGCTCTCCAGCCTCCTGGTGCTGATGCTGTACTTCCGCCGCAGCATTCCGGCCACCTACGACGTGAGCCAACTCAAGACGCCCGGCGACGCGATCCGCGACCCCGCGACCTTCCGCGCGGGATGGGTGGTGCTGGTCCTGCTGCTTGTCGGCTTCTTCGGGCTGGAGCCGTTGGGCGTGCCGGTGAGCGCCGTGGCCGCAGTAGGCGCAGTGATCCTGCTCGGTGTCGCAGCTCGGGGTTCGGTGATCAGCACGAAGAAGGTATTGCGCGGCGCGCCATGGCAGATCGTCGTCTTCTCGCTGGGCATGTACCTGGTGGTCTACGGCTTGCGCAACGCCGGCCTGACCGATCACATCGCGACACTGCTCAACGTCTTCGCGCAGAGCGGCATTTGGGGTGCGGCGATGGGCACCGGCTTCCTCACTGCGATCCTGTCGTCGGTGATGAACAACATGCCGACAGTGCTGATCGGCGCGTTGTCGATCGACGCCTCGAATGCCAGCGGCATCGTCAAGGACGCGATGATCTATGCCAACGTGATCGGTTGCGACCTCGGCCCGAAGATCACGCCGATCGGCAGCCTCGCCACGCTGCTCTGGCTGCACGTCCTCGCCAAGAAAGGCACGACGATCGCCTGGGGTTACTACTTCAAGGTCGGTGTTGTGCTGACCGTGCCGGTGCTGTTCGTCACGCTCGCTGCGCTGGCGCTTCGACTCAGCGTTGCCTGAGGGCGGAGTGTTCACTTCATCTCTCACTTCTTTCGTTTCGACCATGTCTGACATCACGATCTATCACAACCCGGCCTGCGGCACATCGCGCAACGTGCTGGCGCTCATCCGCAATTCGGGTGAAGAGCCGACCGTCATCGAGTACCTCAAGAACCCGCCCGACCGAGCCACCCTTCAGGCGTTGATCGCCGCGATGGACGTGCCTGTGCGCGATGTGCTGCGTCAGAAAGGTACGCCCTACGACGAGCTGGGCCTTGCCGACCCGAAGTGGACCGACGCGCAGCTGATCGACTTCATGCTGCAACACCCGATCCTGATCAACCGACCGATCGTCGTGACGCCGCTCGCCACGCGCTTGTGCCGCCCGTCCGAGGCGGTGCTGGAGATCCTGCCGCGGCCGCAGCAAGGCGCTTTTGCCAAGGAAGACGGCGAAGCTGTCGTCGACGCGAAGGGCCAAAGTGTCGTCAAGCCTTGATCTTCCCAACGTCGATGGGGCGCTATTCCAGCAGCCCGACATGCAACGGCTGCTGCCCGCAATGCGAGCCACGCATGCGCCGCGGATCCTGCTGCTCTACGGGTCGCTGCGCGAGCGTTCGTACAGCCGCCTCGTGACCGAAGAGGCGGCGCGCCTGCTGCAGGCGTTCGGCGCCGAGACGCACATCTTCGATCCGAGCGGTTTGCCGCTTCCCGATGCCGCGCCCGAGGAGCATCCGAAGGTGCAACAGCTGCGCGATCTGGCGAAGTGGTCGGAAGGCATGGTGTGGTGCTCACCCGAGCGCCACGGGGCCATGACCGGCATCATGAAAGCGCAGATCGACTGGATCCCGTTGGCCATCGGTTCAGTGCGGCCGACGCAAGGGAAGACGTTGGCGGTGATGCAGGTGTCGGGTGGCTCGCAGTCCTTCAACGCGGTGAACCAGCTGCGGGTGCTCGGCCGATGGATGCGCATGATCACAATCCCCAACCAGTCGTCGGTCGCCAAGGCCTTCATGGAGTTCGAGGAGGACGGGCGCATGAAGCCATCGCCGTACTACGAGCGCGTGGTCGACGTAATGGAAGAGCTGGTGAAGTTCACGCTGCTTACGCGCGACTGTGCCGACTACCTGGTCGACCGGTACAGCGAGCGGCGTGAGAGCGCCGAGGCGTTGTCCAAGCGAGTGAACCTTCGCAGCATCTGATCGAGCCCTTGCAGAGTCGAACCACCACCACAGTGATGCTGGGCGTTGCCCAGACGCTGGCGTGGGCTTCGTCGTACTACCTCCCCGCCGTCTTGGCGGGCGCTATCGGCAGAGACGTTGGCACGTCGACCTCCACGATCTTCGGAGCGTTTTCGGCGGCGCTGCTTGTCGCTGCGGCGGTCGGTCCTTACGCGGGCAGGCTCATCGACCGGTTTGGTGGGCGGCCTGTGCTCATCGCGAGCAACCTGGTATTCGCCCTTGGACTCGCTGCGCTCAGCCAGTCTCACACGCCAATCCATGTCTTCGGCGCGTGGGCGGTGATGGGCCTCGCCATGGGCAGTGGTCTTTACGAAGCGGCTTTCGCGACCGTGGTGCGGCTGCATGGAGTGGATGCGCGTCGCGCCATCACGGGCATCACGCTGTTCGCGGGTTTCGCGAGCACGGTGGGGTGGCCGCTGTCGACGTATCTCGAGGGCGCGGTGGGCTGGCGTGGCGCCTGCCTGGCTTGGGCTGCGATGCACTTGGCGATCGGCCTGCCGCTCAATGCGCTGGTGCCACGCGCCGCACGGGCGGGTCCAGCGTCAAAGGCCGATGCGCCCGCGCATGAGGGCGGTGCCGGCCTCTCGCCCGCTCAACAGCGCCGCGCCGCCTTCTTGATGGCCTTCGTCTTTGCGGTAACGTGGTTCAACAGCACGGCCATGGCGGCCCACTTGCCGGAGCTGTTGCTGGCAACAGGTGCCACATTGACTGTCGCGGTGGGCATCGCTGCGCTGGTCGGGCCTGCTCAAGTGGCTGGGCGGCTGATCGAGTTTGCTTTCCTGAAGCGGGCGCATCCGCTTCTTTCGGCGCGCTTGGCCACGCTGGCGCATCCGCTCGGAGCGCTTTTCTTGGGCGCGTTTGGCACCTCGGCGGCAGCGGCCTTTGCCGTGCTCCACGGGCTGGGCAACGGCATCTTGACCATTGCCATCGGAACTTTGCCACTGCTGATCTTTGGTGCCAAAGGTTACGGGCAACGTCAGGGCTTTTTGATGGTTCCAGCGCGGGTGGTGCAGGCTGCTGCGCCGTTCCTTTTCGGACTCGCAGTCGAACGTTGGGGCGTCGGATCGCTGTGGTTCTCAGCGCTTCTAGCGCTCGCGGCATGTCTCGCGTTGGTGGTCATGACCGAAGACATGCGGAAGGCGGTGGTTGTCTGAATGCTCCGGTGCCGTTGCGTAGGGAGCGAGCGCCCTTGATGTTCGACTAGGGGAAGGCGCTCGATGGCTGCCACTACCTCGAACTCCGTTCCGTTCAGTGCCCGGCCCGGTGCTTAAACCACAAAAGCGCATCTCTGTCTGTCAGCCTCAATGTGATTGCGAACAGCACGATCTTCGGTGCAGGCCAAAGATCAAGGTGCAGCTTCGATGTGCGTCAAGGTTGGCTTGCCGTCCACGATCTCCGCATGAAAGCGCACCTTCTTTCCGGCTTTCACTCTTCTGAGCGTGGCTGCGTCCGCTTCGAACGCCATGGTCATCGCCGGCATACCCAGGTTCGGAATGTCCCCGTGCTTGAGAACAATCTCTCCGTGGGCCGTGTCGATGCGCTGGACGACCGCGTCGGTCAACTGAACTACCTGTTTCGTCGATTTTTGCGACGACCCGGCGGGCATCGACATGCCATCCATCGGCTTCTGTGCAATGACCGCTGAGGAGGCAACGACGAGCGCGGTGGCAAAAAGGAACTGGTTTTTCATTGCATAACTCCGGGCTGAAAAGCATTTGGAAGAAAGGACGGTTTAAAGACTCTCTGATGCCGATTGCGTTGGACGGGGTGCTGTATCGGCGCGCATTCTTCGATTCAATAAGTACCAAGCCGCCGGCACGACCAGCATGCTGAGCAAAGGTGCAGTCACCATGCCGCCGACCATCGGCGCGGCAATGCGCGTCATGACTTCAGAACCGGTACCGGTGCCCCACAAGATCGGCAGTAGGCCCGCCATGACGACTGCTACTGTCATCGCCTTGGGCCGTACGCGCAGGACAGCGCCTTCACGGATCGCAGCCAGCAGCGTTTCGTCGTTCATAGGTTCACCAGCGTCGAGGCGACGGTGCAAAGCATTCTTCAGATACACGAGCATCACGACGCCGAACTCTGCGGCGACACCGGCCAGGGCAATGAAGCCCACCGCCGTTGCGACCGAGATGGAATGGCCCAGCATCCAGACCAGCCAAAAACCGCCGATGAGCGAGAACGGCACCGCCGCCATGACCAACGCCGCATCGCTGAAGGACTTGAAGAGCAAGTACAGCAGCACGAAGATGACGGCCAGTGTCACGGGCACGACCAGCTTCAATCGCTCGGTCGCTCGTTCGAGGTATTCGAACTGGCCCGACCATGACACCGCATAACCTGCTGGTGTTTTGACGGACCTGGCGACCGCAGCCTGCATGTCGTTGACGGCAGAGCGAAGGTCGCGGCCGCGGACATCGACATACACCCAGCCTGACAGCCTCGCGTTCTCGCTGCGCAGCATCGGCGGCCCGTCGGCGATGCTGATCTTCGCCACGTCGCGCAGGAACACCGTTGCACCCTTTGTCGTCACAAACGGTAGATCGCGCAGTCCCTCAAGCGAGTCGCGGATCTCCCGCGGGTAGCGCACATTGATGGGGTAGCGCTCGCGGCCCTGGATGACCTCGCCGACGTTGTCGCCACCGATCGCCGTTGACACCACCGCCTGCACATCCGACACCGACAGGCCGTAGCGCGCTGCGGCCGCGCGGTCCACATCGACGTCGATGTAGCGACCGCCGGTGAGTCGCTCTGCCAGCGCCGACGGCACGCCAGGCACGCCTTTGACGGCCGACTCAATCTGCGTCGTCAGCGAGTCAATCGTGGCGAGATCCGCACCTGAGACCTTCACGCCCACCGGGCTCTTGATGCCTGTGGCCAGCATGTCGATCCGGTTGCGAATGGGAGGCACCCAGACGTTCGAAAGGCCCGGCACCTTCACAGCCCGGTCCAACTCTTCGACCAGCTTGTCCGGCGTCATGCCCGCGCGCCACTGGTCCTTCGGCTTGAACTGGATCGTGGTCTCGAACATCTCCAGCGGAGCAGGATCGGTAGCGGTGTCGGCACGACCGGCCTTGCCGAAGACGCGCGCTACTTCGGGCACCGTCTTGATGAGTCGATCAGTCTGCTGCAGCAACTCGCCCGCTTTGGAAACCGAGAGCCCGGGGAGCGCGGACGGCATGTACAGCAGGTCGCCTTCGTCCAGCGGCGGCATGAACTCCCCGCCCAGGCGCATCACCGGCAAGACGGTCAGTGCAAGAAGCAGGGCTGCAAGGACCAGCGTCGCCTTCGGAAACCGCAGCACCAGTTCGAGCGCAGGCCGGTAGACCGCCATCAGAAAGCGATTGACCGGGTTGGCCGCCTCGTGCGGAATTCGGCCTCGGACGAGGTAGCCCATCAGCACCGGAATCAGCGTGACCGACAGGCCCGCGGCCGCGGCCATGGCGTAGGTCTTGGTGAAGGCGAGCGGTGCGAACAGCCGGCCCTCCTGCGCCTCCAGCGAGAACACCGGCACGAAAGACAGCGTGATGACCAACAGCGAGAAGAACAGCGCCGGTCCGACTTCGACAGAGGCCTCGGTGACCAACTGCCATCGCTCCGCAACGGTCGGCTGCCTGTCGCGATGTGTCTCGAAAGCCTCCAGATGCTTGTGCACGTTCTCCACCATCACGATGGCGCCGTCCACCATGGCGCCGATGGCGATTGCGATGCCCCCGAGCGACATGATGTTGGCATTGACGCCTTGCCAGTGCATGACGATGAAGGCGGCCAGCACCCCGACGGGCAGTGCGACTACCGCCACCAGCGCCGAGCGCAGATGGAACAAAAAGATGGCGCAGACCACCGCGACCACGATGAATTCCTCCATCAGCTTGAAGCGCAGGTTGTCAACCGCGCGATCGATCAGCAAGGAACGGTCGTAGGTCGGCACGATCTCGACGCCTGCCGGCAGGCTGGACTTCAAAGTGGCCAGCTTGTCCTTGACGGCCTGGATGGTGGTGCGCGCGTTTTTGCCGGAGCGCATGATCACCACGCCACCGGCAACCTCGCCTTCGCCATCCAGCTCGGCAATGCCGCGGCGCATTTCCGGTCCGATCTGGACCGTCGCCACATCGCGCAACAGGACCGGTGTGGCGCCAGTCAGCGCAAGCGGGATGGAGCGGAAATCCTCCAGCGACTGAAGAAAGCCTCGCGAGCGCACCATGTACTCGGCTTCGGCCAGTTCGACCACCGAGCCACCGCTGGCCTGGTTGGCATTGCGCAAGGCATCGACAACCGTGGCCTGCGTGATGCCCAGTGCGCGCATGCGGTCGGGATCGAGCACCACCTGGTACTGCCGAACCATGCCGCCGATGCTGGCCACCTCGGCGACGTCGGGGACCGTCTTTAGCTCGAACTTCAGAAACCAGTCGTTCAGCGCGCGTAGTTGCCCGAGGTCTCGTTGGCCCGTGCGGTCGACCAGCGCGTACTCATAGACCCATCCCACCCCGGTGGCGTCCGGCCCCAGCGAAGCGTTGGCGCCCGCGGGCAGTCTGCTTTGCACCTGGTTGAGGTATTCGACTACGCGCGAGCGTGCCCAGTACGGATCGGTCTTGTCGTCGAACAGCACGTAGACAAACGAATCGCCGAAGAATGAGTAGCCGCGGACCGTCTTTGCACCGGGGACGCTGAGCATGGTCGTGGTCAGCGGGTAGGTGACCAAGTCTTCGACCACCTGGGGCGCCTTGCCCGGGTATGGGGTTCGAATGATGACCTGGGTGTCCGACAGATCCGGCAGCGCATCGAGCGGCGTGTGCGCCACTGACCAGATACCAGCAGCAACCAGAAACAGCGTCGCGATCAGCACCAAAAATCGGTTGCCGACGGACCATCGAATGAGCGCAGCGATCATTTTTGAGCTGCCGGTTGCTGGCGCTCCACCGACTCGAGCTCGTAGCCCGTCGGCCCGCCTTCCTTAAACTCGAAGCGAATGCGGTCACCGGGCTTGATGTCCGGAAACGCGGCCGGCTTCGGCTTTGCAAAGCCCATCGTCATCGCGGGCCATTTGAGCGTAGCGACCGGTCCGTGCGAAATCGTGATGCCGTCTTGATCGACGCTCTCGACCTTGCCTTCCGCGCGGTGCGTTGCAGGGGCTGGCGTCACTGGAGTTGAAGGTGAAGGTGCCGAGGACGTTGAAGCGCTGGAACTCGGCGCACTTGGAGTGGCTGCGGCAGGCGACGCCATGCCGCCCAGAACGGAGCGCAGGCGCGCCTCTGAATCGATGAGAAACTGCCCGCTGGCGACCACCTGATCGCCGTCGGACAGTCCTTGAAGCACCTCAATGTTATCGCCCAGGTCCGCACCCAGCGACACGTCCCTCGGCTCGAACGCACCCGTGTCCTTGCGCACGATGACGACGGCTCGCTTGCCCGTGCGGATCGCGGCCTCGGACGCCACGACCAGGCGCGTGCTGCTGGCGCCCGCGACCTGCAGTCGCAGCAGCATGCCGGGAGTCAATAGGCCCTTGGCGTTGTCGACTTCGAAGCGAGCCTTCAGGGTGCGCGTCGTGGTGCTGACCTCGGGCAGGATCTCCTTCAGCTCGCCTTCGAACGACTGCGATGCGTCGGCCTGCAGGACGGCTTTCACTTTCTGGCCTGGCTTCAGGCGCACGGCCTGCGCCTCCGGGATCTCCGCCACCGCCCACACCTTTTCGAGGCCGGCGATCCTGAAGAGCGTCATGCCGGGCGTAACGGCCACGCCTTCGCGCACGCCGAGTTCGGCCACGACGCCGCTGGCTGGCGCGCTGAGCACGTAGCGGGCTTGCGCTGTTCCGGCCTTCTCGCTCTGGCGAATGAGTTCGGCGGGAATGGACATCGCCTGCATCCGCTCTCGAGCCGCGGCAACTAGGTCCGGTGAGACGCCCGCGCGCCGCAAGGCGAGCAGCTCATTCTGCGGCCCCAGCCATTCAGGCGCGAAGAGTGTTGCCAGAGCCTGTCCCTTGCGCACGCGTTCCATTGGCGCACGCACCGACAGTCGCTCCACGAATCCGGCGACACGGCTCTGGACGGACACGCTCAGGCGCTCGTCGAACTGCACTGCGCCGATGGCGTCGAACGACGAGGAGACGTCAGCGCGGCGCACCTTGGCGAGCCGGATCCCCAAGTTCTGTTGCACCGATGGGCTGACGCTGACGCCGCCGCTTGCTGCGCCCGCGTCGCCGTCCGCGTACATGGGGACGAGC
The DNA here is from genome assembly GCA_041424275.1 of Variovorax sp. GTDB lineage: Bacteria > Pseudomonadota > Gammaproteobacteria > Burkholderiales > Burkholderiaceae_C > Variovorax. Next base: position 73,569 of record JBGMOF010000047.1, on the reverse strand, counting down.
TGCATGTCCATGAACGGCGACTTTCCGGGCTTGTCGAAGCGCGGGCCGGGCACCATCGGGTCGTGCCAGTAGAGAACCTTGCGTCCTTCCGATGCCGCAGGTGCCATCGCGGAGGGCATGGCGCCTTCGTGACCATGGCCAGTGCTGCGGCCTGCGTAGAAGGCGCCCGCGCCGACTGCTGCGAGCACCACGACACCGAGAACCGACCACGTAATGGAACTGGATTTTTTCATGGTGCCACCTCGGCGGTCAGCGGACGCAAGGCCAATTGAATTTGCGACCGGGCGAGGTCGCGTTGCAGCGTGAGCAGCTTGCGCTGCACTTCGACTTCTGCATGGCGTGCCTCGAAAAGCGTTGCGAGCGTTGCCTGGTTGGAGCGGTAGCCTGCGGTCGAAGCAGCCGTTCGCTGTCTGGCAGGAATCACCAAATTCGCGCGGTAACGCTCGATGCGCTCCTGCAGGCGTGCAGCGTCGCTGCGCAGGGTCAGGTATTCGGACGTCGCAATGCGCCTGGCCTCGGCCAGTTCCCCGTCCGCTTTGTCCGCCAACGCGAGCTTGGACGCCGTCTCCCGGTCCTGACGTTCGCCTGGAGATACTTGGAGTGGGATGCTCACGCCGAACGACACCATGTCCGAGTACCCCGTGCGCTGACCGTAGGCGACTTCCCATGTCCAATTCGGTGTGCGATTGGTGCCCGCCACCGCAGCCGCTTGCGTCGCAACCTCCAACTCACGCTGCATGGCGACGACCGACGGGTGTCTCGCGACGTAGGCTTCTTCGCTGGGTGGCGGCTCTGCGGGTATCGGAGCCAGCGCTTCCGGTAGCACGCCTACCCAGCGCTGTAGTGCGAGCCGCGCGGCATTCTGCTGCTGCCTTGCGTCGGCGGACTCGTCATCGGAGCTGCCTCTCGCGCCGGTCAGCGAAAGCACTTCCTGGCTGCTGCCCGCGGCAGACGACAGCCGTGCACGCGATGCTTCAAGTTCCTCATGGGCGTGGTGTTCCATTAACGTGGTGAGCGTCAGCAACTCGCCTGCATAGAAGGCATCCGCGTACGCGAGCGCCGTCTGCAGCCGTGTCGCGGCGATCGAGACCCCTGCCATTGCCGCCTCCCGTGCGGTAGTCGCATTGGCTGCTGCCTCACGTGCCGCGCGTTTGTCGGCAGACAGCCATTCCTGGCTGATGCCGATGCGCTTCATCGTCATGGAATCGCGCGTTGTGCTGAAGCGGTCCGGACCGGTGAAAGGAAGGTTGTCGACCCCGATGCGAAGTACCGGATCAGGCAGTTGGCCTGCCATTCGCGCTGCCTCGGTGGCACTCAGCACGCCGGCGCGTGCCGCACGCGATGCCTCTGAGCGTTCGACAGCCAGTTGCAACGCTCTATCGAGCGACAGCGGCTCGGCTGCTGCCGCCATGAGAGGTAGCGATGCGGCGAGCAGCACGGCCGCGCGCAAAAATGGAAGGGACATAGAAACTCCGCAGACGAACGAAAAAGTCGCTGGCGAACGAACAGGTCGCACCAGCACCGGTCAGGTCGGCGGAGATTTCAGACGCGGAGTCTGCGTGTCGAGAGGAAGATGGGATCGGGAGGAGGCCGCGGCTCGAGCGCACTCTGCAGAGGCAAGCCCTGGACGTCAGCGAGCAGCAGCGGTGGAACCACCAAGACCTGCACAAGGGCAGGAAGAGATGGCGTGGCCGCCTTCACTTTCTCGAAAGACTGGGATGCGTCGGCCGCATGCTGGTGGCAAAGCACGGGTTGCGCGGTGTCCATGCCTTCGCACGGCGTTCCCTCGGCCATCGCCTGCGCCATCGCTTCGGCGTTGTTCATGCCGGGGCAGACATAGCTTGCAAGTGCCATCTGCGAAAACAGCACCGACAGCATCACGAAGAACGTGATGATGCAGTGACGAAGAGGCCGGAGGCGACGCATGTTTGGCGCAGTGTAGCGTCAGACCGCCCTAACTGGAGAAGTCACAGGCGCCGGGGCGTTGACATGCGCGACCTGTCTGAGCCGCAAGGCATTGAAGATGACCGAAGCCGAACTCAAACTCATCGCAAGCGCCGCGATCATCGGAGACAAAAGCCATCCGGTGAACGGGAACAGCACGCCGGCTGCCAGCGGTACGCCGAGCGCGTTGTAGACGAACGCAAATGCCAGGTTCTGCTTCATGTTGGCAATTGTCTCGTCGGAAATCACGCGAGCCTGCGCGATGCCACGCAAGTCGCCCTTCACCAGCGTCACCTGCGCGCTGTTCATCGCCACATCGGTGCCGGTGCCCATGGCAACACCGACGTCGGCCTTGGCCAGCGCCGGCGCGTCGTTGATGCCGTCGCCTGCCATCGCGACGATGCGGCCCTCGCGTTGTAGCTTGTCGACGAGTGCCAGCTTGTCGGCGGGCTTGACCTCGCCATGAACTTCGTCGATGCCGAGCCGGGCCGCAACTGCTTTGGCGGTGGTCAAACCGTCACCGGTCGCCATGATCACGCGCAGGCCGGACGCCTTGAGCGCTGCCAGTGCTTCGACAGTCGTTGCCTTGATCGGGTCGGACACGGCCAGCAAGCCCGCAGCCTTGCCATCGACCGCCAGGAACATCACGCTGGCGCCGCCGACGCGCAACGATTCGGCCTGCGCCGCCAAGCCCTCGACCGGCACGCCCAACTGCGTCATCAACGCCGTGTTGCCGAGGGCCAGTTTCTTGCCGCCCACGCTGCCGCTCACCCCGATGCCACTGGCCGATTCGAATCCGTCCGCCTTCTGCAGATCCAGCTTTTGCGACTTCGCTGCACGCACGATGGCGTCGGCCAACGGATGCTCGCTGCCCTGGTCGAGGCTCGCAGCGAGTCGCAACACATCTGCTTCGGTGAAGCCCGGCGCCGCGACCGATCGCTCGAACGTCGGCTTGCCTTCAGTCAGCGTGCCGGTCTTGTCGACGATGAGCGTGTCGACCTTTCTGAAGTTCTCGATCGCTGCGGCATCTCTAAACAGCACGCCCTGCGTCGCGGCTTTGCCGGTCGCCACCATGATCGACATCGGCGTGGCCAACCCCAGAGCGCAGGGGCAGGCGATGATGAGCACCGCGACCGCGTTGATCAGGCCGTAGACCCAGCTCGGTTCCGGCCCGACCAGGCCCCAGACGACGAAGGTCAGGAGCGCGATGCTGATGACGGTCACGACGAAGTAGCGCGCGACCTGATCCGCCATTCGCTGCATCGGCGCCCGAGACCGCTGCGCCTGCAAAACCATCTGGACGATGCTGGACAGCACGGTCTGCGAGCCGACATGCTCGGAGCGCATCACAAGCGCGCCGTTGGTGTTGAGCGTCGCGCCGATCAGCTTGTCGCCGACTCGCTTGGTGATCGGCAACGGTTCGCCGGTGAGCATCGATTCGTCCACGGCGCTTGACCCTTCGATCACCACGCCGTCGACCGGAACCTTCTCGCCGGGCCGCACACGCAGGGTGTCGCCGACATGGACGTGCGTGAGCGGGATGTCTTCTTCAGCGCCAGCGGCGTCGATGCGCCGTGCGGTTTTGGGCGCAAGGCCGAGCAGGGACTTGATGGCGGCAGAGGTCTGGGAGCGCGCCTTGAGTTCGAGTATCTGGCCGAGCAGCGTCAGGGAAATGATGACGGCCGCCGCTTCGAAGTAGACGGCGACGCGGCCCATCGACACGAAGGCCGCCGGAAACACGCCCGGCGCCACCGTGGCCACGACGCTGTAGAGGAACGCCGCAGACGTGCCGAGGCCGATGAGGGTCCACATGTTCGGGCTGCGATTCACGACGGACTGGACCGCTCGCACGAAGAACGGCCAACCCGCCCACAGCACGATCGGCACGCTGAGCGCGAATTCGATCCAGCTCTGTGTGGCCATCTCAAACCACTGCAGGCGGTGGCCCGCCATGGCCAGCACGGTCACGACGATGGTCAGCGGGAGCGTCCAGACGAATCGACGGGTGAAGTCGACCAGCTCCGGGTTGTCGCCTTCGTCCAGCGTCGGCGTTTCAGGCTCCAGCGTCATGCCGCATTTCGGGCAGTTGCCCGGGTGGCTCTGACGAATCTCAGGATGCATGGGGCATGTGTAGATCGCGTCTCCCCCGACGACTACCGGCTCTTGAAAAGGGGGCGTGGCTTTGCTTTCCGCTCCACCGATGTTGGCTTCGCCCATGAACTTGGAAGGATTCAAGGCGAACTTGGCCTTGCAGCCGGCACTGCAGAAATAGACTGGACCGCCTTCGTACTGCGTCGAATGCAGCGAAGCCGCCGTCACGTTCATTCCGCAGACAGGATCCTTCAGGGCACCCGACGAACCCGCGGCGTCGGCTCCAGAGCGTCGTGCCGATTCACCCGCTTGATGGTGTGTGTCGACGGCGGCCAGCACGCCGGAGCGCTCAAGTTCTTGATCGTTCATCTCTTCTTTCCTTGATGGATCGAGATGCGCGAAATGCCACCCCGTACTTGGCCGCTACGCCGGCAGCAGGTTTACTTTTGCTTCGCAAGCCAGCGGTCGAACTCGGCAATTTCTTTTTTCTGTGCGGCGATGATTTTCTTTGACATCGCCTTCATCTCAGGCGACTTGCCGTGCGCCAATTCCATCTGCGCCATCTCCACGGCTTGCTGGTGGTGCAGCTTCATCATCATGGCGAAGTCCTTGTCGGTGTCACCTGACATCTGCATCTTCTGCATCCCGTCCATGCCGGCCATCATGGATTGCTTCATGTCGGCCGAGCCGGCGCCCGAGTGCTGCATGTGATCCTTCGACATGGGCGCCGAAGCAGGTGCTGGCTGCGCTTGCGCAACACCGACGGAAGAAAGCACGATCGCTGCAGAGAAACACAGCGACGAAGTGAGTGTGCGAAAAGAGTTTTTCATAACGTTGTCCTTGGTGAGTGGATTGAACTTCAGTGCGTCATTGCAAGGCATGCGGCAGCGCAGGCGTGGCAGGCCTTTGCGCAAGCTTGGCAATGCGCGGCCTTGTGCTGGGCGCACTCGTCGCCGCAGGCTTTGCAGATCTCGGCGCACAAGGCGCATACAGCCTTTGCGTGGACGCTGTCGCGGGCCATGACGCCGGCGGCGAGCTGGCAGATGGCAGCGCAATCTGCATCCATCGCGATGCACTTGGCCATCATCTTGACGTCCTCTTCTTTGAGGCAGCTTGAAAAGCAGTTGTTGCACGCGATGGCGCATGCGTTGCATGCCTCGATGCAAGCTGCGTAGGTTTCATGTGACATGGATGTCTCCTTTGGTTAAGTGCCGGAAGATCCGGCGGTGGGTTGAATAAAACATCCGCAAATGCGTTGCTCGGAAGCGCGTCAACGGGCTGCTTCGATCTTGGTGACGGTGATCTTTCCGTCGACCTTTTCCGCGAGGAAGCGAACCTTCTCGCCGGACTGAACCTGGTCCAGCACTGCATCGTCCTTGACGCTGAACACCATCGTCATGCCCGGCATGTCGAGGTTCTTAAGGGGTCCGTGCTTGATGGTCAGCTTTTTGCCATCCTTGTCGACCTTCCGGATTTCTCCATCGGACAGTTCGGACGTTGCAGCGGCAGTGGACGTTCCTTGCACTGTGGTCTGAGAGGGCGGGGCCGATTGGGCAGCAGCCATGGCGGAGAAAAGCATCGCGGCTGCGGATGCAACGAGTGCGAGACGAATGTTTTGCATTGAGAGTTCCTTGAGCATCGATTGGTTGTTGGGTTGACGGGGCGCGGCAGCAGGACCGCACACCCGAACGTTGTGTTTACTTGTTGACAGCCTTGCCAGACACAGTTGAGACGTTCACGGCACCCTTCATCCCTGCGTCGTAGTGACCGGGTTGCAGGCAAGCGAAGTCGACCTTGCCGGCCTTCGTGAACTGCCAAACGATTTCCCCGCTCTTGCCGGGTGCCAGCGTGAGCATGTTCGCGTCGGCGTGTTCCATCTCCGGGTTCTTCTTCATGACTTCGTAGTGCTCCTTGAGCTCCCTCTGCGTGCCGAGCACGAGCTCATGCTTGATTTGGCCGGAATTCTTGATGACGAAGCGCACGGTCTCGCCCTGCTTGACGCTGATGTCGGCCGGCGTGAAGCGCATGCTGTCGGCCATGTCGACGTTGATCGTGCGTGTCGACTGGGAAGCCACTCCGGGCTTGCCAATCGCGTCACTGGCATCGTGACCACCGGCGTGGGTACCCGAGGCTGACGCGCTGGCTGCGGCCAGAGCGAGCAATGCGGCGAGGGCGGTATTGCGGAAGGCGTGGTTCATGGTTTTCCTTTGAGAGGCTGGGAGGTTCGAGGGGAGTGAAAAAAGTCAGTGGCCGGAATGGCCGTTGACGGGCTTGCGGATCTGAACTTCGATGCTCTTGGCGGGCATGTTCTGAGCGGGCATCGCGGCCGCGCCGGCACCTTGCTGGCGCGGCGTTACCGGCAGCGGGCCATCTAGCTCATACGCAACGGTGCCTTTGGGGTGTTTGAACCAGCCGGGATTGGAGTAGTCGCCAGCCTTCTGGTTTTTGCGCACCTTAACCACGCTGAACATGCCGCCCATCTCGACCGAGCCAAACGGCCCTTCGCCCGTCATCATTCGCGCGGTGTTGTCGGGAATCGGCATTTCCATCTCGGCCATGTCCGCCATGCCGCGCTCGCCCATGACCATGTAGTCAGGCACAAGGTTGGAAATCTGTTTGGCCACGTCCTTGTGGTCCAGGCCGATCATGGTGGGCACGTCATGGCCCATCGCATTCATCGTGTGATGACTCTTGTGGCAGTGAAAGGCCCAGTCGCCTTCTTCGTTGGCGAGGAACTCGAACTGGCGCATCTGGCCAACGGCCACATCCGTTGTCACTTCGGGCCAGCGCGCACTCTTCGGTGTCGGGCCGCCATCGGTTCCCGTGACTTCGAACTCATGGCCGTGCAGGTGCATCGGGTGGTTCGTCATCGTCAGATTGCCCACGCGGATGCGCACCTTGTCGTTCAGGCCCACGTTGAGCGAATCGATGCCCGGGAAGATCCGGCTGTTCCAGGACCACAGGTTGAAGTCCAGCATCGTCATGATCTTGGGCGTCGCGCTGCCGGGCTCTACGTCGTACGCGTTCAGCAGGAAGACGAAGTCCCGGTCGACCTTGTCGATCAGCGGATGGTCTGCCTTCGGATGCGTCACCCAGAAGCCCATCATTCCCATCGCCATCTGCGTCATCTCGTCGGCATGGGGGTGGTACATGAATGTGCCGGGGCGTCGCGCCACGAACTCGTAGACGAACGTCTTGCCCGGGCGGATCGGCGGCTGGTTCAACCCCACGACGCCGTCCATGCCGTTGGGCAGGCGCTGCCCATGCCAGTGCACGCTCGTGTGCTCAGGCAGCTTGTTGGTCACGAAGATCCGCACGCGATCGCCTTCCACCACTTCGATGGTCGGCCCAGGCGACTGGCCGTTGTACCCCCAGAGGTTGGCCTTGAAGCCGGGGGCCATCTCGCGCACCACCGGCTCGGCCACGAGGTGGAACTCTTTGACGCCGTTGTTCATGCGCCAGGGCAACGTCCAGCCGTTGAGCGTGACCACGGGGTTGTAAGGGCGCCCACTGGATGGCACCAGCGGCGCCATGGTGTCAGGGGTCGTCTGGAACACCGGCTCGGGCAAGGCGGCCATTGCCACCTTGCTCACGCTGGCTGCGGCAATGGCGCCAGTGATGGCACCCGCACCGCTCAGAAAATTGCGTCTGTTTGTCATGTCATTCGAATCGGTTGGGTTCAGTGGCCTGCGCCAGCGGAGGCGCCTTCGCGACCTGACATGGACATGGAGTTGCCCATGGAGGTGGGCTTGCCCATCACCGAAGCCGCGAGCGCGGCGTCGGCCAGCCAGAACTGCTGCTGTGCGTTGATCGCGTTGGTCACGCTGGAGATCTGGTCGCGTGCTTCGGCAAGCAGCTCGAAGACGCCGATCAGCATGCCGTTGTAGCGAAGCACGTTTTCGTCGGCCATCGCCTGACGCAAGGGCACGATCTCGTCGCGGTAGTGCCGTGAGATGTCGTAAGCCGTGCGGTAAGCCGAGTAACCCTCTCGCAGCTGCGAGGAGGCGCCTCGCACGGCGGCGTCGTAACGGTTGGCCGCGACCAACGACTGCGCGTTCAGCGCGTCGCGCTGGGCAGAACCCCAGTCGAAGAGCGGCAGCCGGATGTCGAGCTCGAAGCCGCGTCGTGTGCTCTTGGTGCCCGCCGCGTTGTCGAAGACCGTGTCGCGACGCCCACCCACTTCCACGTCGGTAAAAGTCGACAGCAGGTTGAGGCCTTGCGACCGCCCTGCCACGTCCAGCTGAGCGCGAGCAAGTTGGACATCGAGGCGTTGCTCTGTTGCGGTGGCCGCGACTTCCTTCGCTTCGCGAGGCGTCTTGGGCAGATCCGGGAGACGTTCGGGCAAGGCCAACTTGGCGGCTTGTTCGTCGTTCAAGCCCAAGATGCGAATCAACTCCTCGCACGCAGCGGTGGTGGCGTGCTGCGCCATGGCGAGTTGTGTGGTCGCGTCGGCGTAGAACACCTGTTGGCGTGCACGCTGAAGCTTGCTGAAGTTGCCGATGAGCTGCATCCGGCGCGCGAGTTCGGCGCTTGCCTGGGCCGACTTGTTGACCTGCTCGGCATACTGCAGCGACTGTTTGGCAGCAACCGCGCGGACCCAGGCCTGCTTGACCTGCGTAACCTGGTCGACAACGACCCCGGTCAGCTGAACCTTGGCCTGATTGGCCTGGCCTTTCGAAATCGACAGGCGCTGCGGTAGCAGGATCAGGTCCACGAGGCCGAAGGACAGCAGCCGTCCGAACTCCAGTTCGCTGTTCAGGCGCATGCGCTCGAACGTGAAAATCGGATTGGGCAAACGACTGGTCTGGTTGGCCGCGGCGATGTCGCCCCAGCTCTGGGCAATCAGGGCTTGGACGGACGGGCTGTTGGCCAGTGCGAGCTGGACCGCGTCGCTTTGCGAAAGTGGCTTGGCGAGCAATTCCTGGGACAGTGCCGCCCGGCGGTCACGTTGCTCCTGGGTGCGGCTGAGTTCGAGCTTGCCGCCGGTGAACTGCTGGGCGTTGGTGTTCGTGTCCTTCAGGGCGTCCTCGATGCCGACAGAGGCACAGCCAGCCAGAAACGCGGCCGCGAAGGCGATGGCGGTCAAACGCAAGGCGCGCCTCATCGCTTGTCCTTCTTCGCGGACGCACCCGACATGCCAGGCATTCCAGGCATGCCCACCGAGTGACTTGGCGGCGAAGCGGGCGCCGCGGCACCGTCCTTCGGAGATTCAGTCTTGGCCGCCCCTGCGCCAGAGGCCTCCTTGGCATAAGCCTGCCAGCCGCCGCGGCGGTAAACCGTCTCGTTGGCCTCCTTCCAGGGGATGGGTTTTTCGTCAGCGAAGGGCTGAAAGCCCTCGAGCACGGACTTGTAGGTCAGGACGGGCGGCGTCGACGCAGTCGGCGCGCTGGGGTTCGCCGATGCGGGCTGAGCCAACGCGCTGAGGGCATTGAATGTTGCCGCGGCTGCCACGGCCGCGGCGGCAAAAAAGCGAAAAGTTGCCAGCCGACGGGCCGACGATGAATGGAACATGGAGTCCTCGCGAGTTCATGAACGGAGTGCGTCAGTGCTGCCCGAAAAAGGGCATGACGCATGCGATGCATGTGCGTTCGCCGCTACCCGGTGACGTCAAGTCACTGGCACACGAACGCTTTAGGCGCGAGGAGGTTTGTCGAGGACGCGCGGCGTCAATGACGCCACTGCAGAAAAAGGTTCTGCCAAGGCGGCAGGGGGCAAAGCAGGTGACGCCACCACGGGCGGGTCGCCAATGAGAGCGACGGAGTGGCAGGCACCGCAGGTGCCGCACTTGTGGCCCGAATCCGTGTCCAGGGAGGCACCTTCGTGATGGTGCGGAGTGGCTTCGATACCCGAGGCCGAATCCACATGTCCACCGTCGTGCGCGTGCGACTTCGGTTTCACGTGTTCGTGCGGCAGGGCTGGCTCTAAAAACGTTGCTGCCGTTGCCGATGTTTCGCCTGCTGCGCAGAATTGCATGGTCGCGGCTGCATAACCCTGAAAGGGCACTGCGAGCATGAGAGCCCAGAGCAGCAGGGAACGAAACAGCGACATCTTTCGAATTATGGACGTTGACACAGTGACAAGGTCAAGCGATTTTCGTCCGGAATTTAGCTTGCCTAAACCACGGAGCGTCAATGTTCGTGGCGATGGTGCGCGTCCGGCACGTGCGCGTGCTTGTGAAGAAGCGGCGTATGCACATGCCGATGGCTGTGCGAGTCACTTTCAAAATCGGCATGCACGTGATCGTGATGCCCGTCGTCGTGCGTGTGCGCATGCTCGTGGTCCAGCGCTCCGTGCCGGTGTTCATGACCATGCGACTCTTCAAGGTGCAACGCGACCCCGATAAGCATCAGCGCACCTCCGGCAAGCATGATCCAGGAGCCGCTGCGGTCGCCGAGTGCGATGGCAAAGGCGGCGCCGATGAATGGCGCACAAGCGAACACCGATCCCGTGCGCGCTGCACCGAAGGCGCGTTGGGCCAATAGATAGAATCGCAGGCTCAGCCCGTAGCCGGTCGCACCGACGAGCAGCAAAATGATCGCTGCACTCAAAGTGGGAAGTCGCTCACCGAATGCCCACGCTAGCAAGGCTGTTGCGACTGCGCCAATCAACGCCTTGCCGAGAACTACCTGGCTTGGGTCGCGCTCGGCCAGGGCGCGCGACAGCGTGTTGTCTGTCCCCCAGGCGGCGGTCGCCAAAAATACGGCCATCAGACCCCAAATCTGGACGCCGCCGCTCAGGCCCAGATCAATCACCAATGCCACTCCTCCGGCGAGTAGCAAAAACATGGCGACCCAGACCCGCCTTCCCATCATCTCGCGGTACATCAGTCGCGCCAGAACGGCGGTAAAAAAGGCCTCCAGCGTCAGCATCAACGACGCGCTGGCGCCGCTCGTGTGCTGCAGGCCCCACGCGAGCGCGACGGGACCGATGATGGCACCGAAAGCCGCCATGAGGAACAGGCGCGGAAGATCACTGCGGAGCAGGTGCGCCTCCTTCTGAGTGCGCTGACGCGAAATTGCGCCTGCGGCGGCCGCGCCGGCGTAGAGCACGCATGCGGTTGTTAACGCGCCCATGCCCTTGCCGAAATGCTGAACCAATGGTGTGCTGACGCCAAACAGCGCCGCCGCCAGCAGCGCCAGCAACCCGCCTCTGACGGCAGGCAGCGAGGCGTTGGTGCGGAAATGTTGACCCATAAGTGAATTATTTCATCCGGTCAGCCAGGAAACACGTGCATGGAACGCACTGACGTTGAGTAGTGCATCGCTCTCTGCTTGGCCTCGCCAAAGCGGTCGCGAGCCTGAGGTTGGTCTACGTTGCCATGCCAATGGACAGCAAACTTCGTCCCTGACGATTTTGATGGTGAAGGGAACAGCTAGTCTTCAGCGATCAGTCACGACTTGTCAGCTGCACCCAAAAACTCTTCCAAGCTTATTTCGCCATCGATAAAGCGTCGGGCGCGAGCTTCGTGTTCTGAAGTTATTTTGAAACCAGATAGACCGAGCGAAGCGCGAGCAAAGTCCACCGCATCCTTCCGCTTGAGACGCCCCTCGGCAGAATTCTCGACTTTCAAGGTTGGACTTTTCTTCATGAGACCCCACTAAACGTAACTGTTGCCAGCTTGACCTCGAACCAGGCTGGGTCACGTCGGTACTCGCTTTGATCCTGCGCTCCGAAGTTTGATGACCGAGTCTTGCCGACTGCTCTCAAGAATTTGCTTGCGCATTGAACCGCACCGAAAATTATGTTCTTTGACTCAAAGCCTCTGGAGCCATGAACCAGCCGACTTCAGCCGCGTGGAATGAGGCTTCTCAGCTTGGAAGCTTCCTCGCGCGCTTCCAATACATGTTCCCGCTCGTGGGGTCAGATAGGCGGCGAGCGTATGTGTTCTTTCGCGGATGGATGCCCACATTCGCGCAGATGTGCGAGCAGATCGACATAAGCCTCGGCGATGACAAGCGGGACTTCGCTTGGGCAAGGATTCGCGAGAAGTTCGGTGCGCCGAGCCTTTCTTACCAGATGTGCGGTCATGCGCGGCACGTGATACACGCGCATCGGCCGGATCAAGTCACTCGGATAGTTTGTGCGCCGGCCGATTCGTTTGATCCTTCCGCAGTGGAGATTCAAGAAGTCGTGCTGCGTGGGGAAGTGACACTCCGACAATCATGCATCGTGTGCGGGGCGCCTTCGATCATCACAAATGCCTGTGGGCCTTGGTCATCCCTTTGCGTCGAGCATCGGACGGGTACGTTCCTCAAAGGACTTATAGGAAGCTCTGTGTGGACGGCGGCGGAGCTTCGCGAAGAGCCGGTTGGTTAGGCGGTCATTGCTCATCGGCGCTTCACTGGGCAGTGCCGCCTTCAGCGAGCCGGCAAATCATGCGACGTTCACATGATGCTTAACCTCACCATCACATGTTCGCCGCCCCGTGTTCCATACCGACGTTGTCGCACAACAAAGGCGCGGAATCGAATACCTGAGATTTCAACAATCACAAACGCCGACGGGCGCACGCTTTGCCTTGTCTCATCCTCGTGGGCAACGACCCCGTAGTCGTTGTGAATCACGAGTTCGGCAACCGCAATGCTGTCGAAATCTTGCGCCGAGATTGTGAGGGTCTCGGTTTCGCTGTCGTACCACTCAGCGAATACAAAATCGGGCACCAGGCTACCGGTGTGTTTGTATCGACGTTGCAGCTTCTTGGGTGTGGCAGCGGTCATCGCCTTCGCTTGCTTAAACTCCAAGTCCCGACCGCCGAGCACTGATTCGGTCGCGGTGTTCGTCTGCATGCGCGGTGCAGAGGCACAGAAACCATCCGCCATGCTTTTCAATGGTGGCCGGGCGTCCACAAAGCATGCAAGCGGTTTCCGTTGCCAACTCTGCCTGGTCGAGCAAGGTCTGAATTCGCTGTAGTTCTTCACTGCCCAGAGATTCGGAGTTGTAGTAGTACCTCGCACTTCCGTACTTTTCCTTAATTTGTGAAAAGTGAAAACGACGCTTGTTCTCCCCCAAAATCGCGTCGATCTCTCCACACGCTTGCGCAAGGATTTGCGTCCACCCGTCATACATGTCCAAGCCAATGTTGGGGCCTGCGAACATGTATGGGTACTCGACCTTGAGCTGGTCAGATGTCATGTTTTTCTTTCACCGATTAGTTTTGTCGACGTCGTCGGGAGCAGTGGCGAGCTGGCCCTACCGGAAAGGTTTGAAGACTAGCGATAGGTATTGGCTCGTCAATCGAACCGGCGGGGTTTGTCATGGTCGTTTGCGATCCAGCCGCTTACAGGCACGTCTTCCATCGCGGTTGCTGCATTGATCTCCTGTGGCGTTGGGTAGTGTCGAAGGATTCGCGTCGCAAGAATCCGGAGCTTTTCTGGGACTGGCCCGCCCCACTGCTCAATGTCTTTGCTCTCGGCGCGAATGGCACGAAGAGCTTCACCTGCCCATTCGAGCGCACGACGTCTTTCGTAGGGGAGCGTCATAGGTTTGTCCTCTTTGATTATTCAGTGCCCACCGCTTCGACGTGTTTTTGATGCGTTCTCACCCGAGCTGAGCATCGATTGACGGCGCGCTCCAAAGCGGAATCAACACGATTGAACTTGGCAGTCGTTCTGACCAGCTGTCGAAAAGCTCCAGATCGTCGCTGAACACTAGGTCGACGGAATCGGAACCTAGAGCGGAGCGATGCGCAACGGTCCGTGCAGTCCGCAGCGACCAGCTCAAAGGTCCAGAAGGCACGAGAACTTGTAGTGCGACCAGTTTCGGAACATTCTGGGCCAGCAGAAAGCGACTGAGCTCATCCTTGCTGCAAAGAAATGCGCCGGTTTCGTCGGCGCCGACTTGACCGTTAGGAGACCAAGTGCAGAGGAACACCGGCTCCTTGACGCCAATGTGTGAGATCGCGAACTGAAGCTGCTCGCCTTCGGCGACGGTGGCTCTGGATGATGGCGTCGAGAACATAGAGTTGCGTCGACGCAAGTTGCGGTACAGGGCAAAGTGCTTGTACAGCAAACTTAGAGGCGCCGACCCGCCATTGTGACTTAAACGCGGCTGACGTAAAAGCGGCAAGCCAACAGACTCGGCTTTGTGGCTGTCGACGATCCCCCTCATGTTTCCGCCAAGTCAGCACGCGCGCTGTTGGCGGTCAACCTAGTGCACCTTAGGCAGAAAAGGCAGTGGTCTCAGGAAGCTCTCGCCCACGAGTCGGGACTGCATCGAACCTTCATCGCTCACGTTGAGCGGGAAAGTCGGAACATTTCTTTGGACAACCTCGAGAAACTTGCCGTTGCGTTAGGAGTGCACGTTGCGCGGCTTTTGAAGGATTGACGAGCGAGTCGCCTGTGGATCCCTGCGCAAGGGCATCCTGCATCGAAAGATGAAGTCCGATCAGGGGATGCGAGAAGCTGGTCGTTCGTCGCTTCCACGTCGGCACCATTGCCAAGATCGCTGATGCTTGGTGAATTTGTGCATCGACACCGAAGCCGTTCGCCCGCGAGGACAGTCCGGATGTTTGGAACACCCATCACTGTCTTGGGCATCAGTCACGCTCTGGATGTGGGAGAGCGGTGGCCATGATGGCAACGCACCCATACAACGCGACGAGTGAGCCGGACGAACCCTGTACGGCCCCGCTGGATGGCCTCCAAAATTGAACTACACCTTCGCGTAGCAGCTCCCGGCAGGCGTTCAAAGTGGCCGGCGCAGCTAGGCTTTGTTTGGAATCGGTCCGCTGGAACCGAATCATGGGAGCATCGCGGCCTATCGTTTGCCTCAAACAGGGGTTGACGAAAGCAAACGTAACTTTTGCGACAGATTCAAGTAAATGTAGGCGATTTTTACGAATGACGCCGCTTTATATTGAAGCCGTGAGAAGTTAATAGGGCGAAATTGTGATCTTCGAGAACAGAATTCCCACAATGGCCCCGCAACCACAGGGCTGGACAAGCCGGTGTTGGGTAATCTTTCGAAAAACGGTGACCCGCACCCTCGCAGTGCACTGATAAACCCGAACGGGTTTCTATTAAATCCGTTTCGATCTAGGACTTAATCTTCCCGTTGTTACAGGTTGACTGTGGAACACTGCCGCAGCGTCAACATCGGTGACAAGATTTCAGCAAAGACGAACTGCTGAAATGACCAACACCTACCTTGTAACTCAGATCAAGCGCATCAGTGATCCGTGCATCGATGCGACTGCTCGCCATGCTGTTCGTCGCGTATACCTCGTTGATCGAGAAACTGGTCTCCCTTGCGAGCTCGAGCAAAATTACATCGATGTCGTACTCGGGACTAAGGCAGTTGGTACGCAAGACAAAGCCGGAGACGAACTTGCTGTTTTCAGACAATGGCGCCTTATTCAGAGCCTCAAAGACAAAGGTTGGAAAGACAGTCTGCAACGCGCGCTCCAATCAGAGCCACCCATGTCATCGAGTGAGATTGATGATTTCGCAAACTCTTGCAGTTTCAAGGCAGGCTTTTTGTCAAGGACGCTAGACGCATTGAAAAATGGGGTGGCGTTGGACATTTATTCATCTCATGAGACAGTGAGCGCGGCCTGTTTAAATGGCCGAATTCGTACTGCAAAGAGGTTTTTGACGCACCTCCTCAATCATGGTCGCAAGCCCGCCAATGTTCAAGATCTGCATTTCTACCCCTACATCTCGGAACTTAAAAGATCACTAGAGACTGAACTGCAGAACAAGCTTGTTCCAGTCCCCAAACATTCGGAAGTTCTCTCGCTCAATTCCGTTGAAGTTCAGGCAATGGAGCTATTGCTCGACAACCACCCCTTATTTACCAATTCTGTAAGCGCTCAGCGGGATTCTCTCATCATAAGAACTTTAAGAGAAACATCGTTCCGTGCCGGTGAGCTACTAAAAATTAAAACTGAACAGGTCTGCGAACCTTCAGAGTTGCTTCCATCCCCGTACATGACGACGATCCGCGACCCTCAATCTGCTGAGGACTGCCGAAAATACGAACCAGCTATTAAGACCCGCAACGGGGACGTGCCAATCAGCAACGAGCTCTTCAAGGATCTGCAAAATTACATTCTTGGACCGAGGCGGGATGCCGTTGATCTTCGCATCGACGGCGTCGAAACCGCTTACCTCTTCGTCAATCACGAAGGCGATCCTGAACACATTGGAAAGGAAACATCCCAGCGCAACATCAATCGTGTTGTTAAGAAGCTGACGGTTCATTCTGCGATTAGATCTTCGGTACACCCCCATTCATTGCGACACACGGGTCTTACTGAGCTCGCTGATGGCGCACAGGAGCGAGGTCGCGACGGTGCGGAAATTGAGCAGTTGGTAACGGACATCGGTCGCTTCACGCCTGGCTCACCGCAGGTGGCGCATTACACCGGTAGACACGTAAGAGCTCAGACGGCGAAATTCAAGAAAACACGGGAAGATGAAATTCGTGGAAACAAAACCTAAACGGACTTTTCCCGCGGATGCCGTTCAGCTCTTTTTTCGGTCTGCCGACGATTTTCCAACGGTATTTTCGTATCGCTCTTTCGTTTGTCCCGTTCAAATAAAACCGATCGAGCATACAACTTCCATACCAGTCAACCTTGACTGCATGAAAATCGATGGCGACGGTGGAACTGTAAACATTAAGTTGAATCGCTTCCGGCTCTTTTTAACTTCGAAGACATTCGAGAGTTTTTCGTATGTGATGATTACGGCCTTGGATCGCCGGTACAAATCCTCTGTAGTTTCTAGATGGGAAAAGGAGGCTCATCTATTTTTCCGCCTGTGTTGCGAAGCGCTCGGAGCGACAAAAATCGAAACAATCACTTTAGGAATGTACCTTTGGTACACAGAAGCCTGTAACCCATCGCAGGTTGGGCTGATAAGGACGTTTCTTAGTTTCTGGTGCAAACAAAATGTTGAAGGACTGCACCGAGGACTCGCTCGACACTTGGACTCAGCCTCCCCGCCCAAACGTCCATCGACGCAGCAAATTCAGAATCAGAAGCCTGACGAACGCCCACTGACGATTGCTCAATCTCGGCAGATCTCCGAACGCATCGGTGAGCTTTACGCTGCAAAGGAATTTAGTTCCCAAGACCAACTTTTATGGACGCTGATCTCAGCAGAAGGACTAAGGCCGTCGCAACTTGCTCTTTTGCGCGTAAAACATTTCGAGATCATTCAGGACGAGCATGGCGAAATACTTGAGGTTTTGATACATGTGCCGGCAGTCAAGCAAAAAGGCACGCCGGCACTCAGTTATTTAATAACGGAAACGCTTGCGTCGAGAGCGTGGGTCCCTTTGACGGAGCATCTGAACTTCGTATCTACTGTAGCCGGCCGCGAGTTGATGCCCGAGGACAGAATTTTTTGCTTGACCAAAGATTTTCTTGGAAATTACGTAATTAGCAAAAGTCCTTTAAGAATTAATTTAATTGTGAACGAAACAAGAGCAAGAATTATCGCGGGAATTCCGGATCTCGAAAATGTGATCCTTTTTTGTCGGCGGTTCAAGCACACGATGCTGACCCATTTAGGTCTCTTAGGAGCACCCTTATCAGTTCTGCAACGATGTGCTTATCAAACGTCTTCAGGGTCAGTCAGAAGGTACGTTAATGTCTCCAAGGATGTCCAGCGAAGCTTCGAGACGAAGATGGCCAACTCACACAATGCGCTTGTCAGGTTTTTTAAGGGGCGAATCGTTGACCGAGCGGGGGCTACTCATCCCGACGAAGAACACCTCATTGGAGCACCAGGTCTCTCCGACGAAGACTTGGGCGCATGCGCCGTTCAGCCTTGCAAGGGTCTGATGAATGTCGGCTGTTACGGCTGCTACAAGTTTGAAGCTTTCGCCGATGGACCACACCAAGAAGCGCTAGACCACCTTGAAAGCTTAAGACTCGACCGCGCTGCACTACACCTCGATGACGCGGTCGTCACCCGCGACGATCACCTAATCGAGGCAGTCAAGCAAGTCATTGCAGACATCGGAGGGCAGCACCTTGGCCAAGTGCAAATTTGATGACTTCGTCGAGCGGTACGAACCAGGTGGGCGAGAGGGCATCAACAGCGAACATGCGCCTGCCTACCGGCGTCAGTCCCCTTATTTTGCGGCAGCAGACAAGTACGTGCCCTTAGGTCAAGTGACGGCCCGTGTTTGGTTTATCAAGTTTGAAGCAAATTACTATGCCAATTTGTCATTGAGCGAAAACATTCAGAATCGCGAATCAAAAGATGGAACTCACTGCATTGAAGACGGAAAATTTCTTCATTTTAGCAAAGCGCTGTTGAACGTGTTGTGTTTGCGAAAGTCGCATCGTCGTACTATACCTAAAGAAATTGTCACCGCGCTATCGTTTCTCGAAAAGGCTCTTCGCATTCAACAGTTGAACAATGATCCTGCGTTGTTCAATCACCTGACATTCGCTATAGCAACTTCGCTCCTCCAACAATCACGGTACACCCTGCAGAAGCAGTACGACATCGGAAAAGAGCTGGAATTAATCGCCGGAATGCTGCAAGGCGGATACAGCTCAAAGTCGTTCAGATTCCCTTACGACGGTTTCAACTTGCTTTCAGCTCGATTTGAATACAAATCGCCCATAGTTTCCCCGCCGCGACTCAACGATCTACGAATCGCCCAAAATCAGCGCATGGACATTCCACCGGTAGGTACCGTATCGGACGAGGTGGTCGCATGCGTTGGCTTAGCTTATCAACTCGCCTTCGCTGACGAACAGGCAGGAGATTTAGTTCGCTTTATCGCCGCCTCCATCGCGTTGGGGTTTACCGCTGCATCAATGCGCAGCATAGAACTCGCGTTACTACGGAGGGACTGTGTCTATCGTAACGACACAGGTGAATCAAGGTTACGACTGTCTCGTCCAAAAATTGACGAAGATCAAGATCTTAAGATCCCAGACATTCTCGTCGAGTTGGCCGAACAGTGTCACTTGAGAGTTTTTAAGCTGACGAAAGAGGCACATGAAGCCTTTTCGTTTTATTGTTCGCACTTCCACGATTTTAAAGACATTGACCGGCTTTTTATACCGGCACACCTAAGAAAAACGTTCGCCCATCCTTTTATCACTTTTGAATGTGCTCGCGCAGCCTTAAACCTTCACGATGCCGCGTATCTCGATCAGATCCCAGGTGTACTGAGAGGAATTTCTATACACAAATTTGTGGATGAGCCGGGTGATTTGAGCGAATACTCCACTGATTACGTTGGTCAGCCTACTCTGCAAATTGGTACAGCAGTTGAGTTCTGCAAGAGTGCTGGATTAGTCGTTGCGCTTCCATTTGGAATCGACATGCGAAAGCGCATAACGCCGGGAGCTCTAGAGCGCATGATGGGGACAAAGTCGAAGACAAAGAAAGCGCTTTTGAAGAAAATCTATCAGTTTGGAACTTCCGTTCGTGCCTGGCTTAAGACTGAAGATGTGCTTGAGTGTTTGTTAAATGACTTCAAGCTCAGCAATTTTCCACATTGGCCGTACGCTTCAAAAGAGCGGGATCTCAAACTTTGCGATGCACTGATGGTGTTCTATGAGAGCGCGAATTCGAAAAATGTGGATCCGAAGAGAAAGCAGTTGCTTTGGTGGAAGCCTATGCTTTTTACGCCCGACATGATGGCGCGCTGGCTTCGGCCCACTGGTCAAGGACCAGCCATGCTGTTCAAGGCCTTAGACGTCAGTTTGCTTGATGGCGCATACCCCACCTTTTCCGTGGAGGACGCCCGCAAATGGCATCAGACTGAGGGGCTCCTAGCTGGTGTTCCACTCATCTTTCTAGACCAAATTTCGGGGCGAAGCAGTGGCCGGCAAAGTGACTACTACGACGATAGGTCTAGGCAACAAAAGCTTCGAGGCCTAATTGACGCCTTGCGTGGCGTTAAAACTCTTCACGTAGCCGGACCGGCGATGGCAATCGCTGAAAGACGAATCCCCATTATTGATCGACGGGATTTCCTATTTCGCACCGCATCCCCAAAGCACATGACAGAACTCGGCGGATGCAAATCTGATTGGTCAATTAATCCATGCGAACAACTAGGTGACTGCCTTCGCTGCGGAGGTCAAGTATGGATAAAGGGAGACGCTATCAAACTCACAAGAATAGCAAGCATTAAAGCCATGTCGGAAGAGATCATTTCCGCCGGGAAAATGAAGCTTATAAAAAATCCTCGTCGGATCACAATTGCAAATCAAATCACTCATGCGCAAGAGGCGCTCGATCGAGCCAACGAGATTTTTGCATTTGAGGAAGATCCCACAGCGCCTAAAGGTGCCTTAATAACTTTTAAGAAAGCAAGCACCTCAATGAGTGTCAGTGATCGCAGCGCTTACATCCGAGCGCAAGGATAGTAGGTAAGGGTAAATGGGCCAACCAAAAATTAAGGCTTCAGAGGCAGCAAGATTTGCAGCGCTTGCAAATACATGGCCGGCCGAGAAACAATTTAGCTGGGAATCGCTCCGCGCAGCATTCGCGTTCAGCGAGAGCTTACCCATTGACAAAGTTTGGTCTCGCCAAGCACTCACAAAGCATGCAGTTATAAAATCGGCCTTTGATGCAACTGCAGCAAGAACGATAAATGCAGGTTTGCAGGATCAGACGAGAGCTGAAGATCAGTACACCAGACTGAAGCAGGAATTCAAAGAATTAGAAGAGAAATACCACGCATTAATGCATCGCCATCGGCAATTAGCACACAACGTAAGCTTCTTAACTCAGGGCAAGGAACTGCTTTTAACGCCGATTCCGTCCAACGTTCAAAGTCAAACACACTATGCTACAAGAGCAAAACCAAAGCGAAATTCGCCTTTCTAGTCGATTGCCACTACACGTTGAAACTCAGAAATAGCATCGTCGGAATCAAAAAGAATGTCGCCTTGGTTGACTGCATCAAAGCGATCGAAGTTCTGAAAATCGAAAAGCTTTCGATCCATCAAATGTGAAGGCACCACGTTGGTCAATGCAGTAAACATGCTACGAATTCTCTGAGGATTCTCAATCTCCCAGCTCTTTAGCAGCTCTTTCATCGCTTGTCGCTGCAGATTGGGCTGAGATCCGCAAAGAGTGCACGGGATAATTGGGTACATCTTTGCGTTCGCATGACGCTTAATGTCTTTCTCTTTGCAATAAGCAAGAGGTCGGATGACTACATTTCTGCCATCATCAGACTTCAATTTTGGTGGCATTGTTTTTAAAGAACCGCCAAAAAATAGATTCAGCAAGAGTGTCTCTAAAATGTCATCTCGATGATGGCCTAGCGCAATCTTGGTAGCTCCCAGTTCCACGGCGGTGTTGTACAGGATTCCCCGCCGCAATCGAGAACAAAGTGAGCACGTCGTTTTTCCTGGAGCAACTTTTTGTTTGACAATGCTATAGGTGTCCTGTTGTACGATTCGGAAGTCGACTCCAATGCTCGACAAATAGTTAGGTAAGACTTCTTCCGGAAAGCCTGGCTGTTTCTGATCAAGATTGACGGCCACGATCGAAAAGTGAATTGGAGCTTTCCGCTGTAGATGCAGTAGAGCGTCAAGCATCGTGTAGCTGTCGGCCCCACCCGACATGCACGCCATTACGACGTCACCTTCCGAAATCATCGAGAAGTCATGCACCGCCTTCCCCGCAAGCTTGTAGATTTTGTTCTGCACCGCCATCGCTGAGCGGGATGGGCCGTCCGCCGCCTGAGTAGGATGTGGGAAGGGAGTTGAGCCCGGTTTGGCCGCATGCGGCACCTGTGGGAAAGTCGTGACGTTGTCCATGCCCTTATTTTCTACCAACCCACCTCGGTGGAGCTGCCCACCTGGCACTGTGGCCTGCCGTGGTCGGATGAGCCGTAAACATTCGCGTCTCGTTGGTCGTAAAGATTGCGGGCCGAACTCGAACCGTTCCGCCATAGGACCGCGCAGCAAGCTCTGTGATGTTTACAAAGGCAGTGTTCTAAGAAGCAAAGACAGCTACGCGATGCTCGACATCCTGCTCAAGCTCAGGGCCCGCGCGCCGATCCACTTCGACCTGATCGCCGTCAACCTCGACCAGAAGCAGCCCGGCTTCCCCGAAGAGGTGTTGCCGAAGTACCTGAGCGAGCTCGGCGTGGCCTTCCACATCGAGAACCAAGACACCTACAGCATCGTCAAGCGCGTGATCCCCGAGGGCAAGACGACCTGCGGCCTGTGCAGCCGCCTGCGCCGCGGCATCCTCTACCGCGTGGCGGACGAACTGGGCGCCACCAAGGTCGCGCTCGGCCACCACCGCGACGACATGCTGCAGACCTTTTTCCTCAACATGTTCTTCGCGGGCAAGTTGAAGAGCATGCCGCCCAAGCTGGTGAGCGACGACGGCAGGCACATCGTGATCCGTCCGCTGGCCTACGTGGCCGAAAAGGACTTGGTGCGCTGGGCGCAGCACCGCGAGTTCCCGATCATTCCGTGCACGCTGTGCGGGAGCCAGGAAAACCTGCAGCGCAAACAGGTCGGCGAAATGCTGCGCGAGTGGGAGAAGAAGCACCCCGGCCGCATCGAGAACATGTTCACCGCGCTGCAGAACGTGGTGCCTTCGCACCTGCTCGACGGAACCCGCCACGACTTCAAGGGTCTCAAGGCGACCGGCGTGGCGGACGACGAGGGCGACAAGGCCTTCGATGCGCCCGACTTCCCGCCGGCGAGCGCGCCGTCGGCGCTGCGCATCGTGCAGCTCTGACGGGTAATTTCCGGCCCCCAATCCACCTCTTCCTCATGCGACGTCTCCTGGCGGCCCTCCTCCTGATCGCGACCCTCAGCGGGTGCGCCACCTGGGTGGTCGACAGCGAGGTGCGCAGCTTCTCGAAGCTGACGGCGGTTCCTCCGGACGCTACCTACCGTTTCGAGCGCCTGCCCTCGCAGCAGGTGGACGAGGCCGCCCAGCAGTCGCTCGAAGCGATGGCCGGTGCAGCGCTCGACAGGGTCGGGCTTCGGCGCGACGACGCAGGCGCCCGCTACAACGCGCAGGTCGGCGCCCGCGTGACGCTGGCGCTCTCGCCCTGGGCCGATCCATGGCTGTACGGGCCCGGGCGCTACGGCCCCGGCGCCTGGGGAACCGGCTACGGCTACCGCGGCGGCTGGTACGGGTTCGACTTTCCCCCGGCCTCCAACCCCTGGTACGAACGCGAGGTCAGCCTCGTGCTGCGCGAGCAGGCATCGGGCCAGGTGGTCTACGAAACGCGCGCCCGCAACGACGGTCCCTACAACCGCAGCGCGGACATCCTGCCGGTGATGTTCGATGCCGCGCTGCAGGGTTTCCCGAATCCGCCCGAGGGCGAGCGGCGCATCGACATTCCGCTGCCGTCGAAGCCCCGATAGCGTGATCGAGGCCACCCGCCTGATCGCCGTGCGCCACGGCGAAACCGCCTGGAACGTCGACACGCGCATCCAGGGACAGCTCGACATCGCCCTGAACGCGACCGGCCAGTGGCAGGCGCGGCGCGTGGGCGAGGCGCTGGCCGACGAGGAAATCGATGCCATCTACGCGAGCGACCTGTCGCGCGCATGGGAGACCGCCCTTGCGATTGCCCGGCCCCGCGGCCTGACCGTGCAGCGGGAACCACGGCTGCGCGAACGTGCTTTCGGGTGCTTCGAGGGCATGCGCTTCGCCGAGATCGATGCCACGCTGCCCGAGCAGGCACGCCTGTGGCGCACGCGCGATCCCGGTTTCGCCCCGGAGGGCGGCGAAAGCCTCCTGGCCTTCCGCGACCGCATCACCGGGGTCGCGGGCGAACTGGCGGCACGCCACCCGGGGCAACTCGTGGTGCTGGTCGCCCACGGCGGCATCATGGATGTGCTGTACCGGGCTGCCACGCGACAGGCTCTGCACGCACCCCGCACCTGGGACCTCGGCAATGCAGTGATCAACCGCCTGCTGTGGACCCCGGGCGGATTCACGCTGGTGGGATGGGGCGATGCGTCGCACCTGAACGACGAACCACTGGACGAACGCGTCGACTGACGCGAGCGGATTCGCCTCGCTGGCCTCGCAACGGGCACTACAGCCTGTTCCTACCCCCTCGATACGAGGGAATGTCAGCTTTTAGTACTCACGATTGTTAAAAAAGCGCAAAATGGCTGGGAGTCATTTTTTTTCGCGCGATTGTCAATTCGACAATGGCAACCAGTTGCATCTACGGGAGTGGGTTTTCAAGAAGGAATTGTCTCCCCAGGGTAGTGCACCCCTCCATTGAGTTCTACCAATGGGCAGTTGCGCGGTCCTTGCGCCTGTTGCAGAGTAAATGCTTTGGCACTACCTGGAACGGGCAGAAACAATATGTTGCGCCACATCCTTCACGTTACGTACTGCCCGCATCCCCTGCAGACATTCCTGCCGTTGATGGCTGCGTGGTCGCGGCGATCGTCATGAGCACGCAGACCCCGGCGCCCACCCCGATGCAGTCGTTGCTCGACTTGCTGGCGCCCGCCGCTTCGGCCTCCCGCGCGCCCGGCACCCGCCGGAGCCAGACAGTGCCACTGGACGCAGAGTGGGTTCGGGCCGCTCGCGAGCAGGCGGCTGCCGAAGGCTGGGATGCGGACACGCCGTGGCTCGCCGCCCTGCTCTGGCTTCAACATCGCTGGTTCTCGACCGGCCTGCTGATGCCCGCGGGACGGTGCCGCGATTGGCTCGCGCAAGTCGAAGAAGCCCGTCGCCTCGGCCAGCTTCCCGAAGAAATGGTCGGCTGGCGTTCGGCCCCACCCGATGACCAGACGGACACTTCCGACCTGTTCATCGGCGCCGATGCATCGGCGCTCTGGTTGAGCGGCCCTGCCGACCGGCTCGAGCCCGATTCGACGGCGCAGTTGCTCGCCACGCTCGCTGCCACCACCGAGCAGCTCCTCGCCGACCTCTCTGCGCCCATCGATTCGATCCCCGGCGTGCTGCAGGACGACCGCCGACGCATGCTGGAGACGTGGAATCGCCCGGTGCTGCAGCGCGATCCCGCGCTCACGGTGCACGGACGTTTCGCCGAACAGGCGGCGACGAACGCCGCGCGGCCGGCCCTGGTGGGCGTCTCGGCCGATGCGCACCCGGTCGCGTGGCGCTACGCGGAGGTGGACGCACGCGCCGAACGGCTGGCGCGCCGCCTGCAGGCACTCGGTGTTGTGGCGGGTGACGCCGTCGGCGTGATGCTCGAGCGCTCGCCCGATGCGATCGTCGCGCTGCTCGGCATCCTGAAGACGGGCGCGGCTTATGTGCCGGTCCAACCCGATTTTCCGGCCGACCGCCTGAAGTTCATGCTGGGCGACGCGGATGTGCGCATCGTGGTCAGCCAGCGGGTGCATGCGCAAGCACTGCCCACCGGAACGACAGCCCTCTGGCTCGACGAGGCGGGGCCCGATGCCGACACGCTGCCGCCCCTGAAACCTGTGACCGTGGACGGCGAAGCGCGTGCCTACGTGATGTACACGTCCGGCTCCACCGGCACGCCCAAGGGCATCGAGATCTGTCATCGGTCGATCCTGCGTCTCGTGCTCGAAGCGCACTACGTCGACCTGCGCCCGGACGAGCCCATGCTGCACGCGGCGCCGCTCGGCTTCGATGCCTCGACGCTCGAGATCTGGGGCCCCTTGCTCAATGGCGGCTGCTGCGTCGTGCACGACGAGTTGCGGCCGACAGGTGCCGGACTGGCCGACACCATCCGCACGCAGGGCGTGAAGACCGCCTGGCTCACCGCCGCGCTCTTCAACGCGATCATCGACGAGGACGCCCGTTACCTCGCAGGCTTGCGGCAGCTCCTCACGGGCGGCGAGGCGCTGTCGGTCGCGCATGTGCGCCGGGCGTTGGCGGCGCTGCCCGAGCTCACGCTCATCAACGGCTACGGTCCGACCGAGTGCACCACCTTCGCCGCAACGCACCGAATCCCGCGCACCCTGCCGGCGGACGCGCGTTCGGTACCGATCGGACGGCCCATCACCGACACCACCTTGCACGTGCTGTCACCCACGCTGCAACTGCTGCCGATCGGCCTGGTCGGCGAGCTCTGCATCGGCGGAAGCGGACTCGCGCGGGGCTACCTGAATCGGCCCGACCTCACGGCCGAGCGCTTCGTGCCGGACCCTTTCGGAGGCCCCGCAGACCGGATTTATCGCACGGGTGACCATGCGCGCTGGCTGCCCGACGGCACGATCGAATTCATCGGACGCATCGATGGCCAGGTCAAGATCCGCGGCCATCGCATCGAGACCGGCGAGATCGAAAGCGTGCTCAACGCGCACCCTGGCGTGCTGACCAGCGCGGTGGTGGCCCGCGACGACGGCGGCCAGCCGCGCCTCGTGGCCTATCTCGTTGCGCGCGACAAGGCAGTGCCGTGGAGCGCGCTTCGGGCGCACATCGCAGCGAGCCTGCCGGAGGTCATGGTTCCCTCGGCGCAGGTCTGGCTCGACCAGTTGCCGATCACGAACAACGGCAAGCTCGACCGCCGCGCGCTGCCGGAACCCACCCGGGTCCGGCCCGACATGGCGCAAGACTTCGAAGCGCCGCGCAATGCGCTGGAAACGCGTGTCTGCAACGCGTTCGCGAGTGCACTCGGGCTCGATCGCATCGGCCGGCGCGACAACTTCTTCGACCTGGGCGGCAACTCGTTGCTCGTGCTGAAGGTCCTGGCGCAGCTGCAGCAAGGCGGTTCGCAGGCGCTGTCGGCCAACCTGTTCTTCAGCGATCCCACGCCGATGGCGATCGCCGCCGAAATGGCCGGCCCGCAAGAAGCGGGTCAGCCTCGCAGCGCGCCGGTCTCACGCGACCGCGATGCAGAAGAACCCATTGCCGTGATCGGCATGGCCGGGCGCTTTCCGGGCGCCGCGGACCTCGAGCAGTTCTGGGACAACCTCGTCGAAGGTCGCGACAGCATCAGCGTCTTCACCGATGCCACGCTCGATGCGAGCGTGAGCGCGGCACTGCGCAGCGATCCCGCCTATGTGCGGGCACGCGGCATCCTGGAAGACGTCGAGATGTTCGACGCCGCCTTCTTCGGCATCAATCCGAAGGAAGCGGAACTCATGGATCCGCAGCACCGGATCTTCCTGGAGCTGTGCTGGGAGTGCATGGAGCGCGCCGGCCACGCGCCGGACCAGTGCACCGAGCCTGTAGGCGTCTACGCCGGCATGTACAACGCCACGTACTTCCAGCGCCATGTGCGCAGCCGGCCCGACCTCATCGAAGCCGTCGGCGAATTCCAGGTGATGCTGGCCAACGAGAAGGACTACATCGCGACCCGCGTGGCGAACAAGCTGAACCTCACGGGGCCGGCCGTCGCGGTCCACACCGCGTGCTCGACGTCCCTGGTGGCCATCGCACAGGCGTTCTATGCGCTGCGCAACCGCCAGTGCGACATGGCGCTGGCCGGCGGCGCTTCGGTGACCTGTCCGCCACGCAGCGGCTATCTGTACGAAGAAGGCTCGATGCTGTCGCCCGACGGCAGGACGCGCAGCTTCAGCGCGCAGGCGCAGGGCACCGTGTTCAGCGACGGCGCGGCGGTGGTGTTGCTCAAGCGGCTGTCCGACGCGGTGGCCGACGGCGACACGGTCTATGCCGTGCTCCGCGGCGCGGCGATCAACAACGATGGCGGCGCCAAGGCCAGCTTCACGGCGCCGAGCATCAAGGGGCAGGCGGCCGTGGTGTCGGCCGCGCTCGCATCGGCCGGTGTGGATGCGCGCAGCATCTCCTACGTCGAAGCCCACGGGACGGCGACGCCGATGGGCGACCCGGTCGAGATCGAAGGCCTGCGCCAGGCGTACGCGCGTCACACGAGCGAACTGGGCTTCTGCGCCATCGGCTCGTTGAAGAGCAACGTCGGCCACATGGTGACCGCCGCCGGCGCCGGCGGACTGATCAAGACAGTGCTGGCACTGCACCACGAGACGTTGCCGCCGTCGCTGCATTTCGACGCGCCCAACCCGTCCATCGACTTCGGCGCGACACCGTTCCGCGTGCAGCACCAGCTCGCTGCCTGGCCGCGCACCGCGCAGCCGCGCCGTGCCGGGGTGAGCGCGTTCGGCGTCGGAGGCACGAACGCCCATGTGATCGTCGAAGAGGCGCCACCTGCGTTGCCGGGCGAACACTCGGCATTGCCGCAATTGCTCCAGCTGTCGGCGCGCACGCCGGCCGCCCTCGAAGCGGCGATGCAACGGCTCGCCGAACATCTCGAAGCGCACCCCGATGTCGAACTCGCAGACGTGGCGCACACGTTGCGCGTGGGCCGCAAAGTGTTCTTGCACCGTGCGTGCGTCGTGGCCAGTGACGCAGCACAAGCCATCACGGCATTGCGCAGTGCCGATTCGCCCTGGCGCGCCAGCGGCAGTGCCGCGGCGTTCGAGCCGCAACCCGTGCTGTTGTTCCCGGGCCAGGGCGCGCAGTACGCGCACATGGGCCAGGGCCTCCGCGAAAGCGATGTCGTTTTTCGTGCCGCGTTCGACGATTGCCTGCGGGTTTTCGACCAGGTGCTCGGCTTCGACCTGCGCGAGCGACTGCTCTCACCCGACCCGGCCGCACTGGCGCCGACATCGGTCACGCAACCGGCCACGTTCGCGCTCGAGTACGCACTCGCACGCCAGTGGCTTTCGCTCGGCCTGACGCCTGCAGCGCTGATCGGTCACAGCGTCGGCGAGTTCGCAGCCGCTGTTCTGGCCGGCGTGATGTCGCTCGAAGACGCGGCCCGGCTCGTCGCCCACCGCGGCGCGCTCATGCAGGCGCAGCCGCCCGGCGACATGCTGGCCGTGCGCCTGCCTGCTGCCGAACTGCAGGCCCGATTGCTCGACGGCCTGTCGCTCGCGGCGGAAAACGGCCCCAAGGCATGCGTCGTGGCAGGCGCCTCGGCGGACGTCGAAACACTCCGCACAGCGCTCGAGGCAGAAGGCGTCACGACGCGCTTGCTGCACACCTCGCACGCCTTCCACTCCGCGATGATGGATGCGGCGGTCGAACCGTTCGAAGCCCTGGTGCGCGCGGTGCGCCTGGCGCCACCCGCGATCCCGATCTACTCGACCCTGACCGGCCGGTTGCTCACCGCGGCCGAAGCCACCGATGCGCGGTACTGGGCGCGGCACCTGCGCGAAACCGTGCGCTTCTCCCCCGCGGTGCGCACCGCGCTCGCCGACTTGCCCCACGCCGTCTGCGTGGAAGTGGGCCCGCGCAACACGCTCGCCATGCTGGTGCGCCAGCACGCCGGGGGCACAACGCCACCGCGCGCCGTGGCCTCGCTGAGCGATCAATCCGCCGACGAACCCGCCGCATGGCGACTCGCTGTCGGCCGCCTGTGGATCGACGGCGTGGCGATCGACCCCCTCGCGCTCGACACGCGCGCCCGCAAGTCACGGCTGAGCCTGCCGACCTACCCCTTCGAGCGCAAGCGCTTCTGGGTCGATGTCGCTGTAACTTCCACACCTTCGCGAGGCGCCACGGAGATCCCTAGTCCCGCCGCCGCGTCCACCCACTTGCCCCTGCAACCACCGGAGCCCCCCATGACCGCCGCCACGTCGCACACGTCTGCAGCCCCCGCGCGCCACGCTGCGCTGACCTCGCGCCTGCGCGAAATCTTCGAAGACATCTCCGGCGTGGACATGGCCGACGCGGATGGCACCGCCTTGTTCGTCGAGCTGGGCCTCGACTCGCTCACGCTGACGCAGGCCGCGGGCCAGGTCAAGAAGCATTTCAAGGTGAACCTGAGCTTCCGCCAGTTGATGGAGAGCTACCGAACGTTCGATGCCCTGGCCGGCTTCCTCGACGCCAGCCTGCCGCCCGACGCGGCGCCGGTGCCTGCGCCGGCCGCCGTGCCGGCAACGGCTGCCGCCCCGGCCGCGGTGTCCGTGACGGCAACCGCAGCACCGCAGCACGTGGCAGCGGTCGCCCTGCAGCAGTTCATGCCCTCATCGACCGAAGGCCAGCCGCTGATGCATCAGCTGATCGCCCAGCAGATGAGCCTGATGCAGCAGCAACTCGCGTTGCTCGCGGGTGCGCCCCCGGCCGCAGTCGCGGTCGCGGCGCCGGTGGCAGCGCCCGTCGCGATCGTCGCGCCCGCGCAGGCGGCACCAGCCGCTGCGCAGGCGGCGCCGGTCGATGGCGACACCACCGACACGCCCACGCGCATCACCTACGACGTCAAGAAGGCCTTCGGTGCGATCGCACGCATCCACACGCAGAGCAAGGAGCCGACCGAACGGCAGCGCGCACGCCTGGCCGCCTTCATGCGCCGCTACAACGAGCGCACACAGAAAAGCAAGGCCTTCACCGAGGCCAATCGCCCGCACATGGCCGATCCGCGCGTGGTCAACGGATTCCGCCCGGCCACCAAGGAGATCACCTACCAGGTGGTGGTCGAGCGCTCCAAGGGCTCGCGCCTCTGGGACATCGACGGCAACGAGTACGTCGACGTGCTCAACGGATTCGGCATGAACCTGTTCGGCTGGCAGCCCGACTTCGTCAATGACGCCGTGCGTCGACAGCTCGACCTGGGCTACGAGATCGGCCCCCAGCACCCGCTGTCGGCCGAGGTCACGCAGTTGATCTGCGAGCTCACCGGCTTCGACCGCGCGGCGCTGTGCAACACCGGTTCCGAATCGGTCATGGCCGCGATCCGCATCGCGCGCACGGTCACCGGCCGCAACACGGTGGTGCTCTTCGCGGGCTCATACCACGGCACGTTCGACGAAGTGCTCGTTCGGGCCGGCCGCAACGCCAAGGGGCTCTCGGCGGCACCGGGCGTCTTGCAGGGCATGTTCGGCGACGTGCGGGTGCTCGACTACGGCACGCCCGAGGCGCTGGAATTCATCCGCGCCAACGCCGACGATCTCGCTGCCGTGCTGGTGGAGCCGGTGCAGAGCCGCCGGCCCGACTTCCAGCCGCGCGAGTTCCTGCGCGAAGTGCGCGCCATCACGCAGACGTCGGGCACCTGCCTGATCTTCGACGAGGTGATCACCGGCTTCCGCTCGCACCTGGGCGGCGCGCAGGCGGTCTATGGCATCCGCGCCGACCTGGCCTGCTACGGCAAGGTCATCGGCGGCGGCTTCCCGGTCGGCGTCGTGGCCGGCAAGCGCGACTACATGGATGCACTCGATGGCGGCGCCTGGACGTACGGCGACACATCGATGCCTACCGTCGGCGTCACCTACTTCGCGGGCACCTTCGTGCGCCACCCGCTGGCGCTGGCCGCCTGCAAGGCATCGCTCACGCACCTGAAGGAAGCCGGAGAAGGCTTGCAGACCCAGCTCAACCTGCACACCGCAGCGCTCGCGGACGAGCTCACGGCGTTCTGCCGCGAAGTCGGCGCACCGCTCGAGATCCGCTACTTCTCCTCGCTCTGGCGCGTGAGCTGGCTCGAAGACCATCCGCTGCAGGACCTGCTGTTCGCGATGATGCGCAGCCGCGGCGTGCACATCCTCGACAACTTCCCGTGTTTCCTCACCACCGCGCACACGCACGAGGACATCGCGACGATCAAGTCCGCCTTCAAGGAGTCGGTGGCCGAAATGCAGCAGTCGGAATTCCTGCCCGGCGCGCCGCCCTCGGCACCGTCCTTCGACGCGGCAAACCCGCCTGTTCCGAACGCCCGCCTCGGGCGCGATCGTGACGGCACGCCTGCCTGGTTCGTACCGGACCCGGCAGCCCAAGGCAAATTCGTGAAATTGCAAGCATGAGTACTCTCACCCTGACCCAGCCTGTCGATAGCGAACTCGCGTTCGATCCCTTCGCGGCCGGCGCCATCGAGGCGACGGTTGCGAGCAGCGAAGCGCAGCGTGAAGTCTGGCTCGCCGACCAGCTCGGCCCCCAGGCATCCCTGGCGTACAACGAGTCGCTCACGCTGCGGCTGCGCGGCCACCTCGACACCGCCGCGCTCGCATTGGCGTTCGACGCGCTGGTGCGTCGGCATCCTTCGCTGCGCTCGACATTCTCTGCCGACGGCACCCAGCTGCTGATCGGGGAGCCACAGCAGTTGCCACTGGTCGAGCACGACCTTCGGCACCTCGACCTGCAAGCGCAGAAACGCGCGGTCGCCGCCGCCGAAGCGGCCTCCGTGCGCGAACTGTTCGCACTCGACACCGGACCGCTGTTCCGCGTCACGCTGTATGCACTCTCATCGGTGGAATTCCATCTGCTGATGACCGCGCACCATGCGATTTGCGACGGCTGGTCCTGGGGCGTGATCGCCGACGACCTCGGCCAGCTCTATGCGGAGCAGATCGGGGCGGGTCCGGCGCTGGACGCCGCGCCAGGCTATGCCGACTACGTGGCCTGGGAGCAGGAAGAGTCCGCCAGCCCGACGATGCAGGTGCACACCGACTACTGGCTCTCGCGCTTTTCCGGAAGCAGCCTGCCGGTGATGGAACTGCCGCTCGACCGGGCACGCCCGGCCGTCCGCACCTTCGCCTCCGCCCGCATCGACCACGTGCTCGACCGTGGCCTGATCGACGCCTTGCGCAAGACCGGCGGCACCCAGGGTGCCAGCCTGTACGCGGTGCTGTTCAGCGGCTTTGCCGCCATGCTCCACCGCTTGACGGCGCAGGACGATCTCGTGATCGGCATCGCGGCCGCCGGGCAGATGGCGAGCAACATGCCGGCACTGGTCGGCCACTGCGTCAACCTGCTACCGGTGCGCGTCGCCATCGATGCCGAATTGCCCTTCGACACCTTGATGCGCCAATCGTCGGTCTCGCTGCTCGACGCCTTCGACCACCAGAACCTCACCTACGGCACGCTGCTGCGCAAGCTGCCGGTGGCGCGCGACCCGAGCCGCCTGCCGCTCGTGAGCGTGCTCTTCAACGTCGACCGCGACGCCGCGCCCGGCCAGGGCAGCTTTCCGGACATCGAGGCCGAACTGGGCAGCGTGCCGCGGGCTTGCGAGAACTTCGAGCTGTTCGTGAACATCACGCCCGTCGCGCGTGGCATGCAGGTCGAGGTTCAGTACAACACCGATCTTTTCGACGGCGTCACCGTCTCGCGCTGGCTCCAGGTCTACGAGCAGTTGCTGCGCGGTGCGGTCGCAGCGCCCACGCGGACGGTCGGCCAGCTTGGCGTGATGCCGCCCTCGGAAGAGACGGCGCTGCGCGCGTTGCAGCCCGCACCGGTATCGCACACCGGCGCGCCGCTGATGCATGCCGCGTTCGGCGCGCAGGCCATCGCCTCGCCGGCGAGCGCCGCCCTTCGCCATGGCGGCAGCGCGATGCGCTACGGCGACCTGGACGCACGCGCCAACCGCCTGGCCCATGCGCTGCGCGAACGAGGCGTGGGCAAGGGCCAGCGCGTGGGGCTGTGCCTGCCGCGCGACAACGACATGGTCGTGGCGCTCCTCGCCGTGCTCAAGGCCGGCGCAGCGTATGTGCCGCTCGATCCGGATTTTCCGCAGGCCCGCCTCGACTACTACGCACAGGATGCCGGGCTCGCCTTGCTGGTGACGCGGTCCGACGTGGCCGCGGCGCCGCGCACCTGGCGCGAAGACGCCGCCGCGCGCATCTTCGAACTGGATACCGAGACCCGCTGGCTCGAAGCGTCGGGCGATGCCCTGCCGCCCGGCCCGCTCGATGCGCAGGGCAACGATCCCGCCTATGTGATCTACACCTCCGGCTCGACCGGCAAGCCCAAGGGCGTGGTCGTCCCGCATGGCGCGGTGGCCAACTTCCTCCAGAGCATGCAGCGCCAACCGGGGATCACCGCCAGCGACAAGCTCGTCGCCGTGACCACCTTGTCGTTCGACATCGCGGTGCTCGAACTGCTGCTGCCGCTGAGCGTGGGCGCCGAAGTCATCATCGCGCCGCGCGACGTGACCATGAACGGCAGCGATCTCGCCGCACTGCTCTCCACCACCGGCGCCACCATGATGCAGGCCACGCCCGGCCTCTGGCGGATGCTGCTCGACAGCGGGTGGAAGGGCCACCCGCAGTTCAAGGTGCTCGTGGGCGGCGAAAGCCTGCCGCCCGACCTGGCGCACGACCTGCTCCGCGTGGGCGGCGAGGTCTGGAACATGTACGGCCCGACCGAGACCACGATCTGGTCCACGCTCTGGCGCGTGCAACCGACGGAGATCGCGAGCACGGGCGTCTCGATCGGCAGGCCGATCGACAACACCACGGTCTGGATCCTCGACGCGCACCTGCAACGCATGCCGATCGGCGTGCCCGGCGAGCTCTGCATCGGCGGCGACGGCGTGACGCTGGGCTACCTCGAGCGGCCCGAACTCACCGCCGACCGCTTCGTCACCGTCGACATCGACGGCGCACCTGCGCGGCTCTACCGCACCGGCGATCGCGGGCGGTGGCGCAACAACGGCCTGCTCGAACACATGGGTCGGCTCGATTCCCAGGTCAAGGTGCGCGGCTACCGCATCGAACTCGGCGAGATCGAGGCGCGCTGCAACGAAGTCGCGGGCGTCGCGCGCAGCGTGGTCATCACCCGCGAAGACACACCCGGTGACGTGCGCATCGTCGCGTACCTCATGCTGGCGTCTGGCGCCACGCTCGACACCGACGCGATCGGCCGCCAGTTGCGCACCACGCTGCCGCAATACATGGTGCCGCAGCATTTCGTGCCGCTGAAGGCCATCCCGCTGCTGCCCAACGGCAAGGTCGACCGCAAGGCGCTTCCGGTTCCGCAGGCCGCAACCACGGGCGCTTCTGCACGCGTGGCCGCGCGCACGGAGCACGAGCGCGTGGTGCTCGAGACGATGGAGAAGGTGCTCAAGTTGCCGGGTCTCGGCGTGCACGACGACTTCTTCGCGCTGGGCGGCCATTCGCTGCTGGCGGCGCGCCTGGCCACCCTGCTGAGCAAGAAATTCGATGTGCCCGTGCCGATGCGCGTGCTGTTCGAGGCACCGACCGCCGAGGCCCTTGCCCTGGCGATCGGCGACATCCAGCGCGCAGGCGCTCCGCGCCGCGAGCCCATCGTCGCGCTGCCGAACCGCCGCAGCGCGCCGCAGACGCCGATGCAGCAACGCATCCGCTTCATCGAAGAGCTGCATCCCGGCCGCTCCGTCTACAACCAGCCGGCCACGCACCGCTTCAGCGGGCCGATGGACACCGCCAAGTTCGAGCAGGCGTTTCGCGAGATCGTGCGCCGCCAGTCGACGCTTCGCACCGCGATGGGCAACGATCCCGAGACCGGCGAGCCGTGCCAGGTGATCCATGCGTCGGTGGACTTTCCGTTTCCGGTGATCGACCTGTCGGGCGTGCCGGCGTCGGAGCGCGAGAGCGAACTGGCGACGGCCCTGCGCCAGGCCATCGATCGGCCCATCGACATCCGCCAGGCGCCGCTCTTCCACGCGGCGCTCTACCGGATGTCGCCCACCGACCACGCCTTCGTCTTCGTGGCCCACCACCTCATCTGGGATGGGTGGTCCTACGATCTTTTCCAGACCGAACTCGCGGCCCTGTACGGCGCGCTGGTGCGGGGCGCCAAGCCCGTGCTTGCCGAACTCACGGTAAGCACCGGCGACTACGCACAGTGGCATCACGACTGGCTCGCCGGCCCCGAAGCCGCCGAACAGCTCAAGTACTGGAAATCGCGCTTCGCGAACACGCCGGTGCCGCGCGCACCGCGCACCGACCTCCCCCGGAAATCGGGCATGAGTGGCCACGGGGAAACCTTGTGGATGAACTTCGACCCGGCGACGACGGCACGCTTCCATGCGACCGCCGCGCAGCACGACGTGACGCTCAACATGTTCGCGCTCGGCGTGTACGTGCTTCTGCTCGGCAGCGCCATCGACACCGACTCGCTCGTGATCGCGGCGCCGGTGCGAGGCCGCGAGCAGCCCGAGCTCGAGTCGGTGATGGGCTTCTTCAACAACGTGTTGCCGCTGTCGTTCGAGATCGACCGTTCGATGGGGACGGGCCAGTTCCTGCAGTACGTCAAGAAGACCTTGCTCGACCACATGAACTACCAGCTGCTTCCGTTCGAGCGCCTGGTCGCCGAGCCGGAGTTCGCCGAGCGTGCCCAGGGCGTCGGCCTGTACCAGGGCCTGTTCTCTTTTGAAGACGCGCGCGCACGACCCACCGATTGGGGCGGTCTCAAGCATCAGCAGATCCACACGCGGCAAAGCGGCGCGACCGACGATCTCGGCCTGTGGTTCGTCGAGAAGACCGAAGGGCTGGTCGGTGCCGTCACCTACAACTCCGACATCTACCTGCCTGAAACCGGCGTCGCCTTCAAACAGCGCTATGTGGAACTGCTGAACGCGATCGCCGCTGCGCCGGACCAGACCCTCGATGCGTTGCTCGATCCGCAAGGCTCGGCCAGTGCCCAGGTGCTCGCGCGGCTGGCCGCCAAGTCTGACGACGCACACGAGGAAGAAGTTGCCGCCGCAGCGGTCGCCCGCGAGCAGCGTCCCATGGCCCTGCTGCCGCCCGAGCAGGCGCGGCTGGCGCAGGTCTGGGCATGCGCGTTGGGCATCGACGTCAACGACATCCGTCCGACAGACAACTTTTTCGATCTGGGTGGGGATTCGTTGCTCGCGATGCGGGTGATGCAGCAGGCGGAGCAGACGCTCGGCTTCCAGATCGAGGCACGCCGGTATGTGTTCGAGAACCTCGCACAGCTGGCGGTCGCCGCATCGGGCACCCCGGTTGGTGCCAGCGCGTCCATGAGCGCAACGCCTGCAGCGCACAACGGCAACGGCCACGCCGACGCCAGCGATGCGGGCAAGCGCGGCGGCCTGCTGGGCCGGGTGTTCGGCGGTTGGTCCCGCCAGAAATCCTGAACGCGATGCAAACCACCCCGCTCTCGCCTGTGTCGGCCTGCCAGCTCTGGTACGTCGATCTCGACCAGGACATGAATCACGTCGTGGGCGACACACTGTCGCAAGAGGAAAGCGAGCGGGCGTCGCGCTTCGTCTTCGAGCGGGACCGGCGTCGTTTTCGCGCCGCCCATCTGGCCCTGCGCAAGACCCTGTCGGATCTGGCGAACATCCCGCCGGGGGCGCTCGCCTTCGAGCATGGTGCATACGGCAAGCCACGGCTGCGTGGCGCGGGCGGCTTTCATTTCAACCTCAGCCACAGCGGCGGTGCGGGGCTGATCGCCTGGAATCAGCGCGACGAGGTCG
Organism: Variovorax sp.; assembly: GCA_041424275.1. GTDB lineage: Bacteria > Pseudomonadota > Gammaproteobacteria > Burkholderiales > Burkholderiaceae_C > Variovorax. The sequence goes on along the minus strand of JBGMOF010000047.1, from coordinate 36,504 downwards.
GGGTCGATGTCGAACAGGTTCGAGCCTCCTCTTACAACGCGGCCTTGGCCGATGTGCATTTCAGCGCCGCCGAACGCAGCCAGCTCGCGCACACGCCGCCGCACGAACGCGACCGCGCGTTCCTGGTCGGCTGGACGCGCAAGGAAGCCTGCCTGAAGGCCGTCGGCATCGGACTCGGCACGCTCGACGCGTCGGAAGTCGACACCGGTGTCACCGAGGCTTCGAAACGCATCGAACTGTCGGCGCAAGGCCAGGCCATCGCGCTCGAAGTGCACTCCTTCGGCTGTGGTCCAGACCTCGTGTGCGCAGTGGCCAAGGTCATGCCCGCGAAAGCGCGTGCATGACACCCGTGCTGTTCGGACCGCCAGGCCGTCGCCTCTTCGGAATTCACCACCCACCGCAGCGCAGTGGCACCTCCGCCGTGCTGATCTGCATGCCGTTCGGGCAGGAGGCGATCCGCACGCACCGCTTCTTCCGCGTGCTCTCCGACCGCCTTTCGCGTGCCGGACACGCCGTGCTGCGCTTCGACTTCTACGGCAATGGTGATTCGGGTGGTACCGATGCCGAAGGCGAGTTCGAAGGCTGGACGCAAGACGTCCAGCTCGCAGATCACGAACTGCGCCAGCAGGCACGCGACAGGCGCATCGTCTGGCTCGGTGCGCGGCTGGGCGCGACGCTCGCGGCCAAGGCTGACGCCGTCGATTCGCGGGCGGCGCGGCTGCTGCTGTGGGATCCCGTGCTGGAAGGGCCCGCCTACCTCGAAAGCCTGCGAACCGCCCACGTCAAGGCGTTGGAGCAGTCCTATTTCGAACCGGATCGGCGCTGGCGCCGGTGGCTCAAGCAATGTCCCGAAACGTTCACCGATGAAGCACTGGGCGCGGCGATTTCTCCCGCGCTTCTGGCGCAGTTGCGCGCGTTGCACCCCGAGACCCTGGCGTCGCCGCAGGCCGAAACCACTGTGCTGGCGCCGCCGGAAGACCGCGCGGCGTTGCACTGGGTCGAGCGCTCCGTGGCATCGGGTTCACCCATCCGGCTTTCCACGTTCAGGCACCCCTTGAACTGGACGCTCACGCCCGATGCCGACAATCCGGCGGTGCCGGCTGATGCGATCCAGCGCGTGCTGGCTGAAATCAATGGCTGACATCCAGGAAGACACGTTTCTGTTCGGCCGCAGCGGCACGCTGATCGGCGTCGTGACCACGCCCGACGGGCCGGTGCGCGCACAGGTCGCATGCCTCTTCTTCAACATGGGCGGCGACCACCGCATCGGGCCGCGGCGCATCAACGTCAAGCTCGCGCGGCAACTGGCGGCGCACGGCGTCTGCAGCATCCGGTTCGATCTTTCGGGGCTGGGCGACAGCGTGGCGCCGTCCGATGCCGCGCCCTTCGCCATCCAGTCCGTGAAGGATCTTCAGGATGCGATGACGCACCTCGAAGAGACACTCGACATCCACCGCTTCGTGGTGATGGGGCTGTGTTCCGGTGCGCCCAGTGCGATGACCGTCGCGGCGACCGATCCGCGTGTGGCGGGCTTGCTGCTGTTCGACGGCTACACCTTTCCTGGACGACGGGCACGCTTCGAGCGCTATCTGCGCCGGTTCCTCGTCATGCCGACGAACGCCGCCGTGCTCGACAAGATGATTCGATGGGCGATGGTCAAGATCGGCAAGCGAACCGCCGCCGACGGACAGATCTACGCGACGGAAGCGCCCGAGCAAAGGGAAACGTTCTTTCGCGAGTCCATGAAGAAGGTGGCCGAGAAGAGGGTGCCCATCCTCTTGCTCTACACGGGCTCGTTGAGTGCGATCGACCGTCATCTGGATCAGCTGGGGAAGTTCCGGGACGAGGACTTCGTGCGTCACGCCGAATACGTCTTCGTACGCGAGATGGACCATCTGCTGACCTCGCAGGCGTCGCAGCAGGCCTTTCTCGCCATCGTCGGCGAATGGGCCTTGCGTGTCGCCGGCACGGCAGCCGCGCCGCGCCAGCAACAGGTTCAGTGCACCGCTGAAGTCGCGTAGCTGCCTGCTTCGCCCGGCATCGCCACCATCGGCCCGCTCCCGCTGTAACGATCGAGCGCCAGATAGATCGCCGGCGTGATGTAGAGCGTGATCACCTGCGAGAAGATCAGCCCGCCGACCACCGCCACGCCCAGCGGCTGACGCAGCTCGGCGCCGGCACCGAGACCGAGCGCGAGGGGCAAGGCGCCCATGAGCGCAGCCAGCGTCGTCATCAGGATCGGCCGGAAGCGCAGGCGGCAGGCTTCACGGATGGCATCGACCGGCCGCATGCCTTCGTTGCGCTGCGCATCGAGCGCGAAGTCGATCATCATGATCGCGTTCTTCTTGACGATGCCGATCAGCAGCAGGATGCCGATGGTCGCGATCAGCGTCAGGTCGAAGCCGAAGAGCTTGAGCGACAGCAGCGCACCGACCGCCGCCGAGGGCAGGCCCGCAAGGATGGTCAGCGGGTGGATGTAGCTTTCGTAGAGCACGCCGAGCAGCACGTAGATCACGAGCACCGCCAGCACCAGCAGCACCGCCTGGCTCGATTGCGAGCTCTGGAACACCGCGGCATCGCCGCCGTAGCTCGTGATGATCGACGGCGGCATCTTGATCTCGGCCGTGAACTGGTCGATCTTGCGGGTCGCCTCGCCGAGCGGCACGTCCGGCGCCAGGTTGAACGACACCGTGACCGCCTGCAGCTGGCCCTGGTGGTTGACCGAGGTCGGCCCGACAGTGCGCCTGACGGTCGAGAACGCGGACAACGGCACCAGCTGACCCGCCTTGTTGCGCACCGAGACGCGCGACATGTCGTCCTCGAACTGACGGTCGCTGTCCGAGGCCGAAAGGATCACCTGGTAGGTGTTGCTCGACCCGTAGATGCTGCCGATCTGCCGATCGCCGTACGCGTTGTAGAGCGCGGTGCGCAGGTCGCCCACCGCGACGCCCAGCACGCCGGCCTTGTCGCGATCGATGTCGAGCGTGGCCTGCAGGCCGCGGTTCTGCGAGTCGCTCGTGACATCGCGAAAGGTGCCGGTATCGGCACGCATGCGCGTCATGAGTTTCTCGGACCATTGGCTCATCTCGCCGGCGCTCACGCTCTGCAGCGTGTACTGGAAGCGCGCCTTGCTCTGCCGTCCGCCCAGCCGCAGGTTCTGCACCGGCTGCATGTAGACCGCAATGCCAGGAATTTCCCTGAAGCGCTTGCGCAGCGACTCCAGCACCTGCGCCATCTTCGGGCGCTCGCTGCGCGGCTTCAACACCGCGAAGAGCCGTCCCGAATTCTGCGTGGCCGTCGGCCCGCCGACACCGACGAACGAGTTCACGTAAGCCACGCTCGGGTCTTTCCCGAGCGCTTCGGCCACGCGCTCCTGAAGCACCTTCATGGCGGTGAAGGAAATGTCTTCGGCCGCCTCGGTGGTGATCTGGATCTGGCCGATGTCCTCTTCCGGGAAGAAGCCCTTCGGGATGGTCACGAAGAGCCACGCCGTCAGCACGAACGTGAGCCCGGCGGCGCCCAGCATCGCCCCGCGATGGCCCAGCGTCCAGTCGAGCGTGCGCATGTAGTTGCGATGCACCCACTGGTAGCCGCGCTCGAAGCAGCGGCCGATCGCCGTGCCGGGTTCGGGGTGCTGCTCCTCGTGGTCGTGCGCATCGACGTCGCCATTGCGCGGCGTGTGCTTGAGCAGGCGGCTGGCCAGCATTGGCACCAGGGTGAGCGACACCACCGCCGACACCAGCACCGCCAGCGCGACCACCACGGCGAACTCGTGGAACAGGAGGCCGATCACGCCGGGCATGAAGAAGATCGGGATGAACACCGCCACCAGCGAAATCGAGATCGACACGATCGTGAAGCCGACCTCGCGCGCCCCGCGCAGCGCGGCCGCGAAGGGCTCCATGCCCTTCTCGACGTAGCGCATGATGTTCTCGAGCACCACGATCGCGTCGTCCACCACCAGGCCGACAGCCAGGGTGATGCCGAGCAAAGAAACGTTGTCCAGGCTGTAGCCGAAGGCGTAGAGCAGCGCGACCGCGCCGATCAGCGAGATCGGAATCGTGGCCGCCGGGATCAGCGTGGCGACCAGCCGGTGCAGGAACAGGAAGATCACCAGCACCACCAGCAAGATGGTGCCGATGAGCGTGAGCTGCACGTCGTGCACCGCTTCGCGGATCGACAGCGAGCGGTCGTTTACCAGGTTGATCTCGACCGATTGCGGCAGCTCGGCCTTGAAGCGCGGCATGAGCGCTCGCACCGCGTCGACCACCTGTACCGTGTTGGCATTCGGCTGCCGCTGCACCGCGAGCGAGATCGAGCTGCGCCCGTTGAAGCTGCTCGCCGTCTTGACCGACTCGAAGCTGTCCTCGACCGTCGCGACCTCGTCGAGCCTGACCGGCGCGCCGTTGCGCTGGCCGATGATGAGCTTGGAGAATTCGGCCGCCTTGATGAGCTGCTGGTTGGCCTGGATCGTGAGCGTCTGGCGCGGACCGTCGAGCACGCCGACCGGCGTGTTGGCATTGGCCGAGGTCACCGCACGCGCGAGTTCGTCGAGCGTGATGTTGCGCGCATTGAGCAGGTCGGCATCGGCCTTGATGCGCACCGCGAAACGCTTCTGCCCGAACACGGACACCTGCGCCACGCCGTCGATGGTCGACAGGGTAGGCGAGATCAGGTTCTCGGCGTAGTCGTTGAGTTCGGCCGGGCTCATCGAGTCGGAAAGCAGCGCGATGAAGAGCACCGGCGCATCGGCCGGATTCACCTTGCGATAGGCCGGCAGCTGCGTGAGCTCGATCGGCAGCTGGCGCTGGGCGCGCAGCAGCGCCGCCTGCACGTCGACCGCGGCCGCGTCGATGTCGCGGCTGCTCACGAATTCCAGCGTGAGCGAGGTCACGCCCTGGGTGTTGACCGAACTGATGGTCTGCAACCCCGGGATCGTCGAGAACTGCTTCTCGAGCGGGAGCGCGACCGACGACGCCATCGTGTCGGGGCTCGCGCCCGGCAGCTGCGCGTTGACGTTGATGACCGGCGTGTTGTAGCTCGGCAGCGCCGCGACCGGGATGCTGAAGTACGCGAAGACGCCGATGACCACCACGGCGGCCGACAGCAGCACCGTCATCGCCGGTCGGCGGATGCAGAGTTCCGAGATGTTCATGCGCGCTCCTGCCCGGTGTTCATGCGCGCTCCTGGGCCGGCGCCTCGATGCGCACCTTGCCGTTCGGGCGCACGTTCTGCTTGCCCTCGATCACCACCTGCTCGCCGGGGGTCACGCCGCGCACGACCACGTCCGTCCCGAAGGTGTAGACCGTCTGGACCTTGCGGCGCGTGGCGGTCTTGTCGTCGCTCACCACGTAGAGCGAAGAGCCGTCGGCCAGCATCATGATCGCGGCCGCGGGCACCACGGTCGCGTCGACCAGCGTGCGCACCGTGATGCGCGTTTCGACGAACTGGCCCGGCCACAGCGACTGGTCGGCATTGCCGAACACGGCCTTGGCCCGCACCGTGCCGATCAGCGGATCGACCGTGTTGTCCACGAAGCTCAGCGCGCCGGCGAGCGGCGCCTTGCGCCCGACCACGACCGCCTCGACCCGCGTCTTGTCGCGCGCGGCGGCGAGCAGGTCTTGCAGTTGCGCCTCGGGCACCGGAAAGCTCACCGCGATCGGGTCGAGCTGGGTGATGGTGACCAGCGTCGCGGTCGGCTGCACCAGCGTGCCGGGGTAGATGTTGACCGCGCCGATGCGTCCGGCGATCGGCGCGCGCAGTGTCGAGTAACCGAGCGATACCTGCGCCGACTGCACGGCCGCGCGGTCGGCCGAGACCGCGGCACGCTGCGCCTCCAGCTGCGACAGCGTGGAATCGGCCGCGCTCTTGGCGATGAAGTTCTGGGCGACGAGGTCCTGGCTGCGCTTGTATTGCCGGTCCAGATCGGCCATCGTCGCTTCGTCCCGCTGTTGCTGGGCCTTCGCCTTGGCGAGATTCGCCTGGTCGGGCCGCTGGTCGAGCGTGAAGAGCAGTTGCCCTTCCTTCACGAACTGCCCTTCCTTCACATGCACCGCCGTCACCGTATTGGTGACCTGCGGCCGCAATTCAACGCTGTTGAGCGAGACCACGCTGCCGTTGACCTGCACCGTGACCGGCACGGTCTGCTTGCGGGCGGTGGCAATCGTCACCAGCGCAGGCGCCACTGCAGCAGCGGGTGCGCTGGCGGTCTGCGCCTTGGCAGCGCTGCGGCCCGAGGCGCCCGACCACCACCAGGCGGCAACGGCTCCGGCGACGATCAAGGTGCCTGCGAGCGCTCGGACAGTGGTTTTCTTCATGTGTTTTATTTCCAGCAGAACCTGAGCAACATTTTCTTACTTTCGCTATTGGAGCAGGGACCGGGTGCCGCCGTCCATACAGGATTTCAGCCGCAAGAGGGCACGCAGGACCCGACCGCTAAAATCGGGTTTTCCCCACAGCCTCTGGATGAACCCCATGAACCGCTGCAACAACAAGCCCTACGCTCTCTTTTTCATAGCGCTCTGCGCAGCACTGGCGCCCGCCGCAGCGCTTTTCGCCCTTGGCGCACAAGCGCAGGGCATTCCGCAGACGCAGTTCGAATCCGAAGCGGGCGGACGCAACTTCCCCGTCGGCACGCTGCGCGGCCGCTTCATGGTGGTGAACCCGCCCGAGATCCAGCTGGATGGGCAGCCCGAACGCTTCGCGCCCGGCGGCCGCATCCGCAGCGCTCAGAACATGCTGGTGATGCCCGCGGCCCTCGTCGGGCAGAACCTGCTGGTCAACTACACGCGCGACCCGGCCGGCCTGGTGTCGCAGGTCTGGGTGCTGACGCCGGAAGAGGCCCGTGCAGAACGCGCCTCCGCCGAGCGGCCGATGTTCAATTTCTGGCCCTTCGCATCGTCGGACGGCCGGCCGCGCGACGACGGCAAGACCCCGTTCGATCAACTGCCCAAGTACGGTGAGTGACATGAGCAAGAAAGTCTTCATCAAAACCTTCGGCTGCCAGATGAACGAGTACGACTCGGACAAGATGGCCGACGTGCTGCACGCCGCGCAGGGCTACGAGCCGACGCAGAACGTCGACGAGGCCGACCTCATCCTCTTCAACACCTGCTCGGTGCGCGAGAAGGCGCAGGAGAAGGTGTTCAGCGACCTCGGCCGCGTCAAGCACCTGAAGGCCAAGGGCGTGAAGATCGGCGTCGGCGGCTGCGTCGCGAGCCAGGAAGGCGACGCGATCATTGCGCGCGCACCGTATGTCGACATCGTGTTCGGCCCGCAAACGCTGCACCGGCTGCCTGAAATGCTCAACGAGCGCGAGCGCCTGAATCGCCCGCAGGTCGACATCAGCTTCCCGGAGATCGAGAAGTTCGACCACCTGCCGCCGGCGCGTGTCGAAGGCTCGACCGCCTTCGTCTCGATCATGGAAGGCTGCTCGAAGTACTGCAGCTACTGCGTGGTGCCTTACACCCGCGGCGAAGAAGTCAACCGCCCGCTCGACGACGTGCTGGTCGAGGTGGCCGGCCTCGCCGATCAGGGCGTGCGCGAGATCACGCTGCTGGGCCAGAACGTGAACGCCTACCGCGGCACGATGGGCGACACGAGCGAGATCGCCGACTTCGCGCTGCTCATCGAGTACATCGCCGAGATCCCGGGCATCGAGCGCATCCGCTACACGACGAGCCATCCGAACGAATTCACGCCGCGGCTGATCCAGGCGTACGCGAAGGTGCCGCAGCTCGTGTCGCATCTGCATCTGCCGGTGCAGCACGGCAGCGACCGCATCCTCATGGCGATGAAGCGCGGCTACATCGCGATGGAATACAAGAGCACGGTGCGCAAGCTGCGCGCGATCCGCCCCGAACTCGCCTTGAGCAGCGACTTCATCGTCGGCTTTCCCGGCGAGACGCAGGAAGACTTCGACAAGATGATGAAGCTCATCGACGACTGCCAGTTCGACAACAGCTTCAGCTTCATCTTCAGCCCGCGCCCCGGCACGCCCGCCGCCGCGCTGCACGACGACACGCCGCACGCCGTGAAGCTGGCGCGCCTGCAGACGCTACAGCGCGTGATCGACGGCAACGTGCGTCGCTTCGGCGATGCGCTGGTCGGCAGCACGCAGCGCGTGCTCGTCGAGGGCGCCTCGCGCAAGGATGCGAACGAGCTCATGGGGCGCACTGCTTGCAACCGCGTCGTCAATTTCGAGGGGGACGCACGCCTGGTCGGCCAGATGGCGGACCTGCGCATCACGCGCTCGCTCGCCTACACGCTGCGCGGCGAAGTGGTCACGCGCGAGACGCAACCCTCGGCGCTCGCCGCGATGCCGGCCTGATGGCAAAGCGCCCCTACGCCCGCGGCTCGTTCCAGCAGCTGCTGCTGTTTGCCTTCCTGCTTATCACCGCGCTGCTGGTCGGCGTCGCCTTGCGCTCGGTGTTCCAGTACGACGCGCTGATGACGCAGAGCCGCGACGCCGCGGCGCGCGCGCTCACGCTGTCGGGCGCAGCCCAATCGCTGGCCGAGCGCAGCGCGGCCATGGAGCGTGCGGGACGCCAGTCCCTGGTGCTCAACGACGCCGTGCTGCGCAAGCGCTTCACCGACGCCGCGCGCGATGCGAGCGCGACGCTCGACAAGCTGGTGGAGAACGATCTCGCGCCGGCTTCCGCAGACGCCTGGCGTCAGCAGCTCGATGTGATCGGCGGCCTGATGATCGGCTCTGCCGACAGTGCGCTGACCCGCGAGAGCTCGATGGCGATGCAGTTTCGCGAGCTCGACGCGCTCAACACCACCATCGCGCAGCAGGCCCAGTTCCTGATCGAGACGCAGAACAACGCGCTGGCGCAACGCATCGAGAACGCCCGCAACCGCGTGATGCGACAGGTGATCGCGGCGAGCGTGTTGGCGGTGTCGCTGGCGCTGGCCTTCGGCGTCTGGCTGGCTCGGCCCTTCAAGCGCTTGCAGAAAGCGATCGTCGGCCTGGGCGAAAACCGGCTCGACGAGCCGATTGACATCCGCGGCCCGGCCGACGTCCGGCGCGTGTCGCAGCAACTCGAATGGTTGCGGCTTCGTCTGACGGAACTGGACGCCGACAAGGCGCGCTTCTTGCGGCACGTGTCCCATGAACTCAAGACACCGCTGGCAGCGCTGCGCGAGGGCGTGTCGCTCCTGGAAGACGGCGTGACCGGAGCCCTGAACCCGGCGCAGCGAGAGGTCGCGCACATCCTGAACCAGAACACGCTGGCGCTGCAGGGGCAGATCGAGGCATTGCTGCGCTTCAACGCCGCGGCGTTCGAAGCCCGCGAACTCCATCGTCAGCGCACCGCGCTGCTGCCACTGATCGAAGAACAGATCGACGCGCAGCGGCTGCAGTGGCAGGGCCAGGGCCTGACGGTGCGCGCCGGCGGCGAGCCGCTGAGCGTGCAGGTCGATCCGGTCAAGCTCGGCACGGCGATCGCGAACCTGCTGTCGAACGCCATCCGCTTTTCGGCCCGCGGCGGCACCATCGCGTTCGAGGTCTCCGGCACGCCCGACACGGCCCTGATCGACATCGCCGACGCCGGGCCGGGCGTGGCCGACGGCGATCGAGATCGCGTGTTCGAACCCTTCTACAGGGGGGAGCGCCAACCCGACCACGCCGTCAAAGGCACCGGCATCGGACTTTCCATCGTGCAGGAGTACATTGCAGCCCATGGTGGCCGCGTCACGCTGCTGCCCGACGGCCCCGGCGCCCGTTTTCGCATCGAGCTGCCGCGCACCGTCTGATTCCCAACGCCCACGCGCCCCATTTTCCGAACCATGCTTTTTCCGATCGTCCGCAGGTCTGCCCTGGTCATGGCCATTGCCACGCCGCTCTGGCTTGCCGCCTGCGTCTCCGCGCCGAAGCCGCCGCCCGTCGAAGCCGCTCCGGCACCCGCCCCGCCACCCATCGCGCCGATCGAGGCGCAGCCTGCCGCGCCGGCCGCCCAGCCTGCCTCGTTGTTCACGCTGATCACGCAGGGGCCGGTGTCGGCCATGCTGTCGTATGCCGAAAAGGTACGCAGCCTGAACGGCAACGAGCTCAATGCCGAGCTGGCGCGGCTGGGCGACCCGGGCGAAGCACCGACCGCGCAGATGCAGACGGCGCTCGCATTGGCGCAGACGCGCGTGCCCGCCGATCTGGCGCGTGCCGTAGGACTGCTGCAGCGCGTGGCGGCGAACACGAGCGCCGAAGCGAAGCCGTTGCATCCCCTGGCCCGCGTGCTGGCCGCGCGCTACCTTGAGCAACGACGCGTCGAGGACGACCGCGACCGCCAGGTGGCGCAGTTGCGCGATTCGCAACGCCGGATCGACCAGCTGAACGACCGCATCGAGGCGCTGCGCGCGATCGAGCGCAGCTTCGCGCGCCCCGCGAACGGCGCTGCTGCCGCGCCACCCGTCACCAACGGCGCGAAGCCCGCGCCCTGATCCCATGAACGAACCGACTGCCGCCAAGCCGACCGGCGCCAAGCTGCTGGTGGTCGACGACGACCCGGACATGCTGCGCCTGTTGTCGATGCGGCTCGCCTCGTCGAACTACCAGGTCACGGCCGTCACTTCGGCCGAATCGGCGCTCACGCAGCTGGAAATCGAGCACCCCCAACTGGTGTTGAGCGACGTGCGGCTGCCGGGTCGCGACGGGCTGGCACTTTTCGACGAGATCCGCAAGCAGCATCCAACGCTGCCCGTGATCCTGCTGACCGCTCACGGGACGATCCCCGACGCGGTCGAAGCGACGGCCCGCGGCGTCTTCACCTACCTCACCAAGCCCTACGACGGCCGGGAACTGCTCGACAAGATCGCGCAGGCGCTCGCGCTCGGCGCACCGCCGGCCGTGGCGGGCAAAGTCGGCGACGAAGGCTGGCGCGCCGAGATCGTCAGCCGCAGCAACCGCATGGCCGAGGTGCTGGCGGAAGCCCGGATGATCGCGCAGTCGGACGCCAGCGTGCTGCTGCGCGGCGACAGCGGTGCCGGCAAGGAACTGCTTGCCCGTGCCATCCATCGTGCCAGCGCGCGCGCGGCCAAACCCTTCGTCGCGGTCAATTGCGGCGCGATCCCCGAGGCGTTGCTCGAATCGGAACTGTTCGGCCACATGAAGGGCGCCTTCACCGACGCGCACGCGAATCACAAAGGCCTGTTCCAGCAGGCCGATGGCGGCACGCTGCTGCTCGATGAAATCGGGGACATGCCGCCGGCGCTGCAGGTCAAGCTGCTGCGGGTGCTGCAGGAGCGCGCGGTGCGTCCGCTGGGTGCCAGCCAGTCGATCGAAGTCGACGTCCGCATCATCTCCGCGACGCACCGCGACCTCGACGTTGCCATGGCGGCCGGCCAGTTCCGGGAAGACCTTTATTACCGCCTCAACGTGGTCACGCTCACGCTGCCGCCCCTGAGCGCGCGTCGTGAAGACATCCCTTTGCTGGCCAATCACTTCCTCCAGCGGTTGTCTACCAAATACGGCAAGCGGCTCTCCGGCTTTGCGCCCGAGGCGCTGAAGGCGCTCGCAACGGCGTCCTGGCCGGGCAACGTGCGGCAACTGTTCAACGTGGTCGAGCAGGTGTGTGCGCTGTCGAGTTCGCCACTGATCCCGCTGTCGCTGGTGCAACGCGCGCTGCGCGTGCCGAGCGTCGAAGTGCAGACCTACGCCGACGCGAAGCAGCGATTCGAGCGCGACTACCTCGTCGGCCTGCTGAAACTGACAGACGGCAACGTGGCGGACGCAGCCCGTCTGGCCGACCGCAACCGGACGGAGTTCTACCGGCTGCTCCAGAAGCACGAGCTGACCCCGGGGCACTTCAAGGCCGACGGCCCGTCGCCGGCCGGCGAGGCTGTCGCCGACTAGCGACGCGGGTAAAGCGTTGATTTTGTTGAGTATTTTCTGAGGGGTCAGCTGACCTGTCGGGATTCGGCGACAAAAACAGAGGGTTTAGGGCAATTGCGGCACCCGAACCCTGGAAAATCAAGCTGAAAATGCCGCAAGTCGTTGTCACGTAACGATTTTTCCAGCCTGGCACAGGGTTTGCCCCTGTAGAGGCATGACAGCACACACGAGCCCCTCTTTCGCACTGCGTCCGCAGCGCGATGGCCTGCGTCAAAAGCAGTTTTCCCTCTCGCGGCCCCGTGCCACGGGTCCTTCGCTCGGCGCCTTCGACGCCGCCTCCGGCGCCACCCCCGATTGCGTGATCAAGCGCTTTCCGGCAATTGGCGACACCTCCTCCCTGGACAAGCAACGTTGGTAAGACACTCATGAAGCCAAACGACTTTTCCCATTTTTCCGCCCTCCAGGATGTGGCGTCCACCCGCAGCATCCTGCGCGAGGAACGCCACCCGAACGCGGTGACCGCGCCGCCGGTCAATCGCGGTTCGATGACGCCGCGCCCGTGGCGCGGTTTCTGGAACAGCCTCGGCACCGCCACTTTGGTCAAGCTCGGCGCTGGCGGTGTCCGCAAGACCTCGCGCGCTGGCGCCAAGGCGCTGGACGTTGAACAGCCATGGCAACGCGCTGCCAAGCAACGCCGCCTGGCGTTCATGCTGCTCACGTTGATGAGCACCGTGATCGCGTCGACGTTGTTCGCCGGTGTGCAACCCGACTACGACAACGTCTGGCTCGAATACGGCCAGATCGGTCTCTACGGCCTGCTGTCCGGCTGGGTCGTGACTGGCTTCGTGACCGCTCTGATGGGTTTCTATGTTTCCGTTCGCGGTGACAAGCATTCGCTGTCGGTGAAGCAGGTCGCAGGTCATGCGATGAACCCGAACGCGCGCACCGCGATCATCATGCCGATCTGCAACGAGGACGTGGCCACGGTGTTCGCCGGCCTGCGTGCGACGTGCGAATCGGTCGCCTCCACCGGTCACGCGAAACAATTCGACGTGTTCGTGCTGTCGGACAGCTACAACCCCGAGACCGCCGCCGCCGAGCGCGCTGCCTGGGAAGACCTTCGCGCCGCACTGGCCGAAAGCCCGAACCAGCCGCAGGTCGAGGTGTACTACCGCCTGCGCACCCGCCGCACGCACCGCAAGGCCGGCAACGTGGCCGACTTCTGCCGCCGCTGGGGCAAGGACTACCGCTACATGGTCGTGCTCGATGCCGACTCGGTGATGAGCGGCGACTGCCTGACCTCGATGGTCAAGCTGATGGAAGCAAACCCGACCGCCGGCATCATCCAGACCGCGACGCAGGCCATCGGCCACGTCACGCTGCATGCCCGCGCACAACAATTCGCCTCCCGCGTGACGGGCCGCCTGTTCACGCTGGGCATGCAGTTCTGGCAACTGGGCGAATCGCACTACTGGGGCCACAACGCGATCATCCGCGTGCAGCCCTTCATGGACCATTGCGCGCTCGCGCCCATCAAGGGCACTGGCGGCATGTCCGGCGGCATCATGTCGCACGACTTCGTCGAAGCCGCGCTGATGCGCCGTGCCGGCTACCACGTGTGGCTCTGCGCCGACCTCGTCGGCAGCTACGAGCAGCAACCGCCTGACCTCCTGGCCGAACTTCAGCGTGACCGCCGCTGGTGCCAGGGCAATCTGCAAAACGCCCGTCTGATGGCCGAGCCTGGCATCCACCCGGTGCATCGCGCCATGTTCGTGACAGGCACCATGGCCTATGTTTCGGCGCCGCTGTGGCTCGCGTTCCTGACGCTTGGTACCGCGCTGTGGCTCTCGGGCTCGAGCCTGGTCGCCAACTGGAACGTGCTGCCCATGGAACTGGTCGGCCTGTGGGTGTGGACCCTGTGTCTCTTGTTCCTGCCACGTATTCTCGGCGTCGCTGCCGTGATGATGCGCGGCGAGCAGCGCCAGTACGGTGGCCTGTGGGGCCTCGTGAAGAGCACGGTGCTCGAGAGCGCTTTGGCCATCGTGCAGGCGCCGGTGCGCATGCTGGCCCACGCCCTGTTCGTGCTGGTGGCCCTCACCGGCCTCAAGCTCGAGTGGAAGTCGCCCCCTCGCGAAGCCAACGCCGTGCCCTGGAACATCGCCATCAGCCAGTTGGCACCGATGACGACGATCATCGCTGCGCTCGCAGTGGGCATCTCGCTGATCGACCCGAGCGCTCTGGTCTGGCTGATGCCTGTGGGCCTGCCGCTGCTGCTCGCAATACCGTTGACGGTGTTGACCAGCCAGATCGGCTTCGGTACCGCCTTGCGTGATCGTGGTTTCCTGCTGATTCCTGAAGAGTCGCGTTCGCCGGCTGTACTCCGCCGTGCGTGGATGCATGCCGTTCGCCTGGCCCGTCCGGCGCTCGTTGCAGCCTGATGCGATTGAAGCGACAGAGGTAAGCGCCGTACGGCGCGCTTCAAAGCAAAAAGTCCGCCTTGTGCGGACTTTTTGCTTTGGCTCGATGCGGGCGGTGCCCGAAGGGAACGCCCTCAGCGAAAGGACGATATGCGCAGAACGTCAGCCGACACGATGGATGGCGCAGAGCTTGTTTCCGTCGGGATCGCGCACGTACGCCAGATGCATGTCGCCCAGGCTGCCACCGCCGCGCAGACCTGGCGCGTCTTCGATGGAAACGCCGCCGTGAGCCACCGCCACGTCGTGGAACTGGCGAACCTGCTCCGGCGAACGGCACTTGAATCCGATCGTTCCGCCGTTGGCAAAAGTCGCGGGTTCGTCGTTGATTGGCTCGCTGATGCCCAGGGTCCCGCCATCGTGCCGGTAGAAAAGCCGCGTATGGCCCGTCTTCGTCTGGTTGCGCATCGGCTCGCCCACGCCGAGCGTGCCGAGCACCGCATCGTAGAAACGCCTGGATCGTTCGATGTCGTTCGACCCGATCATGATGTGATTGAACATGTTGTCTCCTTAAAAAGGCAGCTTGGGGCCGCCAGGCCCGCCCATGCCGGGCATTCCCTTCATGCCGCCCATTTTCTTCATCATCTTCATCAGGCCGCCGCCCTTCATCTTCTTCATCATGGTCTGCATCTGGTCAAACTCGTTGAGCAGGCGGTTGACTTCCTGAACCTGGACGCCGGCCCCTGCGGCGATGCGGCGCTTTCGCGTGGCCTTGAGCAGCTCGGGCTTGCGGCGCTCCTGCGGCGTCATGCTCTGGATGATGCCTTCCTTGCGGCGGATGTCGCGCTCGGCGCGGGTCATGTCGGCCTCGGTGGTCTTGGCTGCCATCTGCTGCGGCAGCTTGTCCATGATGCTGCTGAGACCACCCATCTGCTTCATCTGCTGGATCTGGCCGAGGAAATCGTTCAGGTCGAAGCCAGAGCCGCTCTTGAGCTTGGCCGCCAGTTTCTGCGCCGACGCGACGTCGACGCCGGCCGTCACCTGCTCGACCAGCGCCACGATGTCGCCCATGCCGAGAATCCGCCCGGCGTGGCGTTCGGCGTCGAACACCTCGAGCCCGTCGATCTTCTCGCTCGTGCCGGCGAACTTGATCGGCACGCCGGTGATCTGTCGCACCGACAACGCCGCACCGCCGCGCGAATCGCCGTCGGTCTTGGTCAGGATGATGCCGGTCAGCGGCAAGGCGTCCTTGAACGCTTTCGCGGTGTTGATCGCGTCCTGGCCCTGCATCGCGTCGACCACGAACAGCGTTTCGATCGGATTCAGCTCGGCATGCAGCTGCTTGATCTCGTTCATCAGTACTTCGTCGATCGCGAGGCGACCGGCGGTGTCGACCAGCAGCACGTCGAAGAAGTGCCGTCGCGCGTGGTCGAGCGCCGCGCGTGCGATGTCCAGCGGCTTCTGGTCGGGCGTGCTCGGAAACCATTCGGCACCGGCTTGCTTCGTGACGGTCTTGAGCTGCTCGATCGCGGCGGGCCGGTACACGTCGCCCGAGACCGTCAACACTTTCTTCTTGCGTTTTTCGATCAGGTGCTTGGCCAGCTTGGCCGTGGTCGTGGTCTTGCCGGCGCCCTGCAGGCCGGCCATCAGAATGACGGCGGGCGGCTGCGCGACGAGATTGATGTCGGAAATGCCCTCGCCGATGGTGGCCGTCAGTTCGCGGCTGACGATGCCGACCAGCGCCTGGCCGGGCTTGAGCGAGCCCAGCACTTCCTGGCCTAGCGCCTTGTCCTTGACGCGTGCGATGAAGTCGCGCACCACGGGCAAGGCCACGTCGGCTTCGAGCAGCGCCATGCGCACTTCGCGCAGCATGTCCTGCACGTTGGCTTCGGTGATGCGGGCCTGGCCGCTCATCTGCTTGACGAGACGGGAGAATTTTTCGGTGAGGGCTGTGGCCATAGGGGTGCCTTGAAGCGCGAGCGCGCTGCAACGGCGACGCTAAACTCGGACCCATGATTTTAGCGAGCCCCTCCCCGCTCGGCGTGGCGCTGGGCATCGCGACCGCCGCCGCCTACGGCGCAACCGCCGCCATGGCGCCCCGACTGGGACGGCAGGCCACGCAATCGATGCTCGGTCTCGCATGGCTGCTGCACGCACTCACACTCGGTTGGAGCCTCGTGAGCGGCAATCCGCGCTTCGGGTTCGCACCGGCCCTGTCGGTGACCGCGTGGCTCGTGCTCACCGTCTATGCGGTCGAAAGCCGCCTGTATCCGCAACTCACGGTGCGTCGCGCGTTGACCGTACTGGGTGCCGCGGCCGTGCTGCTGGCGATCGCATTCCCTGGTTCGCCACTGCATGTGAGTGCATCGCCGTGGCTGCCGCTTCACCTGGCGCTCGGCATCGCGTCCTATGGCCTGTTCGGCACGGCGGTGGTCCACACATGGCTGATCACGCGCGCCGAGAAGCAGATCAGACTGGCCGCCGATCCCGAGGCTGGCTTGCCTCTGCTCACGCTCGAGCGCCTGACCTTCCGCTTCGTGACGGCGGGCTTCGTGCTGCTGTCGGCCACGCTTCTCGCAGGCTGGTTCTTCGGCGAAACGCTTTATGGCCGCAGCTGGAAGTGGGAGCACAAGACCGTGTTCTCGGTGCTGGCCTGGCTCTGTTTTGCGGTGCTTCTCGTGGGCCGGTCGCGTTTCGGCTGGCGCGGCCGCACCGCGCGGCGCGTGCTGTACGCCGGTGCGGCCTTGCTGCTGCTCGCGTATGTCGGCTCGCGCTTCGTGCTCGAAGTGGTCCTGGGGCGCGCGACATGAAATACCTCCTGGTCTTCGCCGTGCTTTTCGTGGCGCTCTGGCTCTTCCGCAAGCGTCAACGGGCCGAGGAGCGCGAGCGCAAGGCGGCCAGACCACCCGCGCGGTCAGCACCGGGCCTTCCGAAGGAGATGGTCCGGTGCGCGCACTGCGGCATCCACCTGCCCGCCGCGGACGCCATCGGCGGGCCCGGCGCTGTGTACTGCAGCAGCGCGCATCGGCAAGCCGCCGATCGCGCAGGCTGAACGCATGACGCCCCTCCTCTGGTCACGCGGCGAGCCCGTCACCGAGTGGGGCATGTTCGAGAGTCCGGCCGTTCCGAGCCAGGGCAGCTCTGCACTCGAACGGCTGTGGCGTGGCTTCATGACCGCGCGCTGCTTCGTGGCGGCGGTCCTGCTGCTGCTTCAACTGGTGACGCTGGCCATCGGCCAGCCGGTACGCAGCGGCGCGATCGCACTCGCCTTCGTCTACCTCGCTGCAACGCTGGTCGGCTCCCGCTTCGCGCGCTTTCAGCCACCGATCCGTCGCCTCGGCGGCGCATGGCTCGCCACCATCGGCATCGATCTGGCAACTTTCACGCTGCTGCAATTGCTGCAGGCCGGCAGCGTCAACTTCACGCCGCTGTTTGCGTTGCCGGTGCTCATGGGCGCAGTGCTCGGCACGGTGTCGGTCGGCCTCGGCACCACGGCGGCGGTCACGCTGCTGCTCTTGTCCGACGCGGGCTGGGCCTGGTGGCAGCAGCCCGCGGATTCGTCGACACGTTTCGTCCAGGCCGCCCTCACCGGCACCGGACTCTTTGTCGTCGCGCTGCTGGCGCATGAACTGGCGCGCCGGCTCGCCCGCGAGGAAGCGCACGCGCTGCGCAGCCGCAGCACCGCGCAAATGCACGCGCAGGTGAACGATCTGGTCATCGAGACGCTCACCGAGGGCGTGCTGGTGATCGACCGTGACGGCCGGGTCCACGCGGCCAATCCGGCGGCCGATGCGATCCTCGGCAGCGGGCTGGCCGACCGGCCAATGCCATTCGTGCTCGCCTCGCAGCCCGCCTGGCACCCGCTCGCCGACCTGGCAGAACAAACCTTCGTGCGCCGCTCGCCGCAATCGCGGGAGATGCCTGTAGCGCAGGCGCAGGGCGCGCCGCGCGAAGTGCGGGTCCGCACGCGC
This sequence comes from Variovorax sp., assembly GCA_041424275.1. GTDB lineage: Bacteria > Pseudomonadota > Gammaproteobacteria > Burkholderiales > Burkholderiaceae_C > Variovorax. Next base: position 18,292 of record JBGMOF010000047.1, on the reverse strand, counting down.
CTCACGCCGGCCAACGAGCATGGCATCGAGAGTCTGTGCGTGATGTTCCTGCAGGACCTTCGCGAGCTCGAGGCGCGCATCCGCACCGAGAAGCTGGCGGCGATGGGACGCATGTCGGCTGCGGTGGCGCACGAGATCCGCAATCCTCTCGCCGCCATCACGCAGGCGAGTGGCTTGCTCGCCGAGGACCTGGTCGACCCGGCGCACCGCAAGCTGACGGGGATGGTGCAGCACAACGCACAGCGCCTGGCACGCATCGTCGACGACGTGCTCGACGTGGCGCGCGCGCGGCAGCAACGGCTGCTGCCGCTCGGCGAGATGGTCACGCTCGATGCCACCGTGCGCATGCTGACCGAAGAATGGGTGCGGCAGACGCGCCAGCAGGGCGTGCTGCTGCTGCTGTCGACCGAGGGGCGAGATGTACGCTTCGATGCCGAACATCTGCGCCGAATCCTCGTGAACCTGCTCGACAACGCGGCACGCTATGCCGGCGAGCGCGAAGGCTCGATCCAGGTCTGCACGCTGGTCGACGCCGCCGGTCGCTCCCATCTGCAGGTGTGGAGCGACGGCGCGCCGCTCGAAGCGGCTGTGCAGCGGCATTTGTTCGAGCCCTTCTTTTCGTCCGAAAGCCGTTCGAGCGGTCTGGGCCTTTTCCTGTGTCGCGAACTGTGCGAACGGCACGGCGCGACGATCGGCTACGAGCGGCGCCAGCTGGCCGCCAACGGCCCCGAGGGCAACGAGTTCTTCGTGACCTTCGCTTCTGCCGAAACACGACTGACACAATAGCCCCGTGAGCAACTCCAACCCGACGTCGACGCCGCCCTCCCGCATCCTCGTGGTGGACGACGAGCCCGACCTTCGCACCCTGTACGAGTTGACGCTGCTGCGCGAGGGCTACCACGTCGAGGCGGCGGGCAGCGTGTCGGAAGCCTTCGAGCATCTGGCTGCGGCGCGCTTCGACGCGGTGATCACCGACATGCGCTTGCCCGATGGGCTCGGCATGGAAATCCTGCAGCGCGTGCAGCAGGAGCAGCGCAGCGAGCGCTGCGTGGTGATGACCGCCTACGGTTCGGCCGAGAACGCGGTCGAGGCGCTGAAGGCGGGCGCCTTCGACTACCTGACGAAGCCGGTCGATCTGAAGCAATTTCGCGGCGTGGTGTCTTCGGCGGTCCAGGATCAGGCCATGGCGGCCCGAGCCGTGAAGCCAGCGGTCGACAACGGCAAGTCCAGCATGCCGCTCGCGGCCAGCGGCGTGGCGGCGCTGGACCGCCTGGTCGGCGCGTCCGAACCGATGCGGCTGGTCAAGTCGCGCATCGCGAAGGTCGCGCGCGGCATGGCACCGGTGCTGGTGCGGGGCGAATCGGGCACCGGCAAGGAACTGGTCGCGCGTGCGGTGCATGCCTGCAGCCAGCGCAGCGAAGGTCCTTTCATCGCAGTCAACTGCGGCGCCATTCCCGAGAACCTGCTCGAGGCGGAATTCTTCGGCGCACGCAAGGGCTCCTACACCGGCTCGTCGCAGGACCGCGATGGCTACTTCCAGGCGGCGCGCGGCGGCACGCTGTTTCTCGACGAGATCGGCGACCTGCCGATCGCGATGCAGTCGAAGTTGCTGCGCGCGATCCAGGAGCGCAGCGTGCGGCCGATCGGCTCCACGCAGGAAGATGCGGTCGACGTCCGCATCGTCAGCGCGACGCACAAGGACCTCCACGCCGAAGTGCAGGCCAGCCGGTTCCGGCAAGACCTGTTCTATCGTCTCAACGTCATCGAGATTGCGGTGCCTGCACTGCGCGACCGGCGCGAAGACTTGCCCGCGCTCTCCGCCGCGCTGCTCGAGCGCATCGCCAGGGATGCCGGCATGCCGGTGCCGACGCTCTCGCCCGAGGTGCTGCAGCAACTGGCACACCATCCACTCGACGGCAACGTGCGCGAACTCGAGAACCTGCTGCACCGCGCGGTCGCGCTCAACGATGGCGACGAACTGCACCTGGACTTCATGGGCAGCAGCCACCAGGAGCTGTCGCCGCTGGCCGCCCTGCCGGTCGCACAGGAAACTCAGGTTGAAGACACCGGTGGTGCGCCCATGCCGCCCGTGCGAGTCGAATCCGGCGCGCCGCCTGCCGTCCCGTCCGACCTGCAAACCTACCTGGACCAGCAGGAACGCGAGATCCTCGTGCGCGCGCTGCACGAGAGCGGTTTCAACCGCACGGCCGCCGCCACCCGGCTGGGCCTGAGCTTGCGCCAGATCCGCTACCGCATCGCGCGCCTGGGCATCGCGACGCCGAACGGCGCGGACAACGAGGAGTGAGCGCGATGGCGGATACGTCCGGCACGACCCTGTGGTCCGGCGGTTGGTACCGCTTCGCCAAGCACCTGCCCTCGCCGAATTTCGGGCCGCGGCCCCAGGGCGCATCGATCGACCTGCTGGTCGTGCATTCGATCAGCCTGCCCCCGGGCCAGTACGGCGGCGACGAGGTCCAGCAGCTTTTCACCAACCGCCTCGACTGGGACGCGCATCCGTACTTCGGCAGCATCCGCGGGCTGGAGGTGTCCTCGCATTTCTACGTGCGGCGCAACGGCGAGCTATGGCAGTTCGTCAGTGCCGACGCGCGCGCATGGCACGCCGGGCCCTCGGCCTGGCGCGGACGCACGAACTGCAACGACGATTCGATCGGCATCGAGCTCGAAGGCATCGAGGGCGGCGCGTTCGAAGACGCGCAGTACGACACGCTCGGCAGCCTGTGTTCGGCAATCGCGCAGCAGTACCCCACCGCCTTCGTGGCCGGGCATGAACACATCGCGCCGGGGCGCAAGCAGGACCCGGGGCCGGGTTTCGAGTGGCAGCGATTGCGCGACAGCCTCGGCTGGCCGGCGACCGCGTTCCCCGACGACACCACAACACGCTGAAAATTATCAATCGGCATCGCGGAATCGATGTTGACCGCGACGGTCGAGGCCTCATGCGCGAATCCTCGGCGCATGTGCAGCAACCACGCGGTTTTCCGGCCGGAATGCTGCCGCAGGGCGCGTCGATACTGGGCCGGGGAATGCGCGTCCAGCAGCGACGCCGCCGGCAGCGCGAAAACAATTTGCACGCACTTCGCCGGCTGCGATTGATATTCGTGGAAAACACTACATCTAGTGGGTTGTAGCCCCTCCGCACCCTAGATATAGTGTGCGCTGCTCAGCGTTACCTGAAAACGACCGCCGACTTCAAGTCGCCTGCTGCGTCGTCAACGCGCCAACAGAATTGCCAACAGAGGACCGAATGCAAACAACCCAGACCACACCGTCCACGACCCGTCCTGCACCGACGTCGACCACCGCCAAGCCAGCCCGCGACGTCGCAGGCGCGCCGGCTGCCAACGCACTCGCGCACTACCAGATCATTCGCCGCAACGGCGCGGTCGTGCCTTTCGAGCCGAACAAGATCGCAATCGCGATGATGAAAGCCTTCCTCGCGGTGCACGGCACCCAGGGCGCGGCATCGGCCAGCGTGCGCGAGACGGTCGACGGCCTGACGCAGGCCGTGGTGCGCGCGATGGTGCGCTCGCGTCCGGGCGGCGGCACCTTCCACATCGAAGACGTACAGGACTCTGTCGAACTCGGCCTGATGCGCGGCGGCCACCATGAAATCGCACGTGCGTACGTGCTGTACCGCGAACGCCGCACGCAGGAACGCGCCAAGCAGGGCGCGCAGGACGCACCGGCTGCGCCCACGCTCCACGTGCTCGATCGCGGCGAGCGCGTCGCGCTCGACCTGAACGAGCTCAAGGGCCTGATCGAATCCGCCTGCGAAGGTCTGGGCGACACGATCACCGCCGCGCCGATCCAGGCCGAGACGATGCGCAACCTGTACGACGGCGTGCCCCTCGACGAGGTCTACAAGGCCTCGATCCTGGCCGCCCGCACGCTGATCGAGAAAGACCCCGACTACACCTTCGCGACGGCGCGCCTGCTGCTGCACACGATCTTCAAGGAGATCATCGGCCGCGAAGTGATGCCCGCGGAACGTTCGCAGGCTTACGTCGACTACTTCCCGCAATTCATCAAGAAGGGCGTCGACAACGACCTGCTCGACGAGAAGCTTCTGCAGTTCGACCTGCCGCGCCTGGGCGCCGCTCTCAAGGCCGAGCGCGACAACCAGTTCGACTACCTCGGCCTGCAGACGCTGTACGACCGCTACTTCCTGCACGTGCGCAAGACGCGCATCGAGCTGCCGCAGGCGTTCTTCATGCGCGTGGCCATGGGCTTGTCGCTCGGCGAGATCGACCGCGAAGCGCGCGCCATCGAGTTCTATGAAGTGCTGTCGTCGTTCGACTTCATGTCGTCGACCCCGACGCTGTTCAACGCCGGCACGCTGCGCTCGCAGCTCTCCAGCTGCTACCTGACCACGGTGCCCGACGACCTGGACGGCATCTACGAGTCGATCAAGGAAAACGCACTGCTGTCGAAGTTCGCCGGCGGCCTCGGCAACGACTGGACCCGCGTGCGTGCGCTCGGCTCGCACATCAAGGGCACCAACGGGGAATCGCAAGGCGTCGTGCCGTTCCTGAAGGTCGTCAACGACACGGCCGTGGCCGTGAACCAGGGCGGCAAGCGCAAGGGCGCCGTCTGCACGTACCTGGAGACCTGGCACCTGGACATCGAGGAATTCCTCGAACTGCGCAAGAACACCGGCGACGACCGCCGCCGCACGCACGACATGAACACGGCCAACTGGATCCCCGACCTGTTCATGCGCCGCGTGATGGAAAAGGGCACCTGGACGCTGTTCTCGCCCAACAACGTGCCCGACCTGCACGATCTGTTCGGGTCAGAGTTCGAGCGCGCCTACGTCGCTTACGAAGAGAAGGCTGCACGCGGCGAGATCAAGCCCGCCCGCACGATTCCGGCGAGCGACCTGTGGCGCAAGATGCTCACGATGCTGTTCGAGACCGGCCATCCGTGGATCACGTTCAAGGACGCCTGCAACGTGCGCTCGCCGCAGCAGCACGCCGGCGTCGTGCACTCGTCGAACCTCTGCACCGAGATCACGCTCAACACCAGCGACACCGAAACCGCCGTGTGCAACCTCGGCTCGGTCAACCTGCTGCAGCACCTGAAGGACGGCAAGGTCGACCAGGTCAAGCTCAAGAAGACGATCTCGACGGCGATGCGCATGCTCGACAACGTGATCGACATCAACTACTACGCCGTCAAGAAGGCACGCGATTCCAACCTGCGCCACCGCCCGGTCGGCCTCGGCCTGATGGGTTTCCAGGACGCGCTGTACGAACTGCGCATTCCCTACGCATCGCAGGAAGCGGTGCAGTTCGCCGACGAGTCGATGGAAGCCATCTGCTACCACGCCTACTGGGCGTCGACCGACCTCGCCAAGGAACGCGGCAAATACTCGAGCTACAAGGGCTCGCTCTGGGACAAGGGCGTGCTGCCGATCGACACGCTCGACCTGCTCGAGAAGGCACGCGGCGGCTACGTCGAAGTCGATCGCTCCGCCACGCTCGACTGGGACGCGCTGCGCCAGAAGATCAAGGCCGACGGCATGCGCAACTCGAACTGCACCGCCATCGCGCCGACCGCGACCATCTCGAACATCATCGGCGTCGACGCTTCGATCGAACCCTGCTTCGGCAACCTGTCGGTCAAGTCGAATCTGTCGGGCGAATTCACCGTCATCAACCACTACCTGGTGCGCGACCTGAAGCGTCTGGGCTTGTGGGACGACGTGATGGTCATGGACCTGAAGCACTTCGACGGTTCGCTGCGCCCCATCGACCGCGTTCCGCAGGACATCAAGGCGCTCTACGCCACCGCCTTCGAGGTCGAGACGACGTGGCTCGTCGAAGCCGCATCGCGTCGCCAGAAGTGGATCGACCAGGCGCAGTCGCTCAACATCTACATGGCCGGCGCATCGGGCAAGAAGCTCGACGACACCTACAAGCTCGCGTGGCTGCGCGGCCTGAAGACGACCTACTACCTGCGCACGCAGAGCGCGACACACGCCGAGAAGTCGACGGTGCAATCGGGCCGACTCAACGCGGTCGCATCGGGTGGCAGCAACAGCCACAACGTCGATGGCGCGAAGATGAATGCACTTGAAGCCGCGGCTCTCGCAGCGCAAGCGCAACTCAGTGCGATGCCCGCGACCGACATCGCGTTCTGCGGCGTCGACGACCCGACGTGCGAAGCCTGCCAATGATGTTTGCGGCATCGCCTGACACGTCAGCGCGATGCATGTGAGCAACATGACACCGAGATAACTGGAGCACGATGTGAAGGAGCGCTTTGCAACTCACATCGTTGCTCACATAATTGAGCATTGGATTTTTCTATGTTGACCTGGGACGAAGAAGTCAAGCCCTCCTTGCCAAAGGACATGCAACAAGGATTGCATCAATCGCCGAAAAGCGGCTCCCTCGCGAGCCGCTCGATGGAAGCTCCGACTTCGCAAATTTCCCCCGCTTCAGTGGCACCGCGCCGACTCGACGATGGCGCCGTCGCGCCTCTTCGCGAACAGGCGCACGCATTCGCTCAAGCCACCGCACAAGCCACACCGACCGTTGCGCGCCGCGTCAATGCGGCCGACAAACGCATCATCAACGGCCAGACCGATGTGAACCAGCTGGTGCCGTTCAAGTACAAGTGGGCTTGGGAAAAGTACCTCGCCACTTGCGCAAACCACTGGATGCCGCAGGAAGTGAACATGACGCGCGACATCGCGTTGTGGAAAGACCCGAACGGCCTGACCGAAGACGAGCGCCGCATCGTCAAGCGCAACCTCGGCTTCTTCGTGACCGCCGACTCGCTGGCGGCCAACAACATCGTGCTGGGCACCTACCGCCACATCACGGCGCCCGAATGCCGCCAGTTCCTGCTGCGCCAGGCGTTCGAGGAAGCGATCCACACGCACGCGTACCAGTACATCGTCGAGTCGCTCGGCCTGGACGAGAGCGAGATCTTCAACGCCTACAACGAAGTGCCGTCGATCCGCGAGAAGGACCAGTTCCTGATCCCGTTCATCGACGCCATCAGCGACCCGCACTTCAAGACCGGCACGCACGAAACCGACCAGACGCTGCTCAAGTCGCTCATCGTGTTCGCCTGCCTGATGGAAGGCCTGTTCTTCTACGTCGGCTTCACGCAGATCCTGGCGCTGGGCCGCCAGAACAAGATGACCGGCGCCGCCGAGCAGTACCAGTACATCCTGCGCGACGAGTCGATGCACTGCAATTTCGGCATCGACCTGATCAACCAGCTCAAGCTCGAGAATCCCGGCCTCTGGACCGCAGAGTTCAAGGCCGAGATCAAGGACCTCTTCATGAAGGCCGTCGAGCTCGAGTACAAATACGCCGAAGACACCATGCCACGTGGCGTGCTCGGCATGAACGCCTCCATGTTCAAGGGCTACCTGCGCTACATTGCCAACCGGCGTGCACAGCAGATCGGCCTCGAAACGCTCTTCCCGAACGAAGAAAACCCGTTCCCCTGGATGAGCGAAATGATTGACCTGAAGAAAGAGCGCAACTTTTTCGAAACCCGCGTGATCGAGTACCAGTCGGGTGGTGCGCTCTCCTGGGATTGAATCTTTCGACAAGAATTAATGAATTCAAGAATTGCCCTTGCCACCGATCGCGCCAAAGAGCGCGGCATGGACGAGGGCTCAGGTGTTCATGGTGCTGGGGCTCAGATTCCAACGCCATGAATCGCTTCACGCTCCCAACGTGCGTGGAGTGCTTCAATAGGTTGATTTTTTCAACTTGATCAAGGAGAAATAGAAATGGCAACTGCAAAGAAAGCGCCGGCCAAAAAGGCCGCTGCAAAGAAGGCTCCGGCAAAGAAGGTCGTGGCCGCCAAGAAGGCTCCCGCCAAAAAGGTAGCCGCCAAGAAGGCTCCGGCGAAGAAGGTCGCGGCCAAGAAGGCTCCGGCGAAGAAGGTCGTTGCCAAGAAGGCCCCGGCCAAGAAGGCAGCTGCCAAGAAGGCGCCTGCGAAGAAGGTCGTAGCGAAGAAGGCTCCGGCGAAGAAGGCCGCTGCCAAGAAGGCGCCTGCCAAGAAGGCCGCCGCCAAGAAGGCTCCTGCCAAGAAGGCCCCTGCGAAAAAGGCCGCGGCTAAAAAGCCCGCTGCCAAGAAAGCAGCGAAGAAGCCCGCTGCCAAGCCTGCCGCAAAGCCTGCTGCCAAGAAGGCCGCGAAGGCGCCCGCCAAGGCTGCGGTAGCGCCTGCCCCTGCGGCGCAAACGACGCTGAATCCCCAGGCTGCCTGGCCGTTTCCGACAGCCAGCAAGCCCTGAGTCGCTCAGCGGCCTCCAAGGCAAAAAGCCCGACACCTCATGGTGCCGGGCTTTTTTTGTGGGGTACGCCGGTTAAAGCCCGATGGCCTTCAGATCGATCTGGTAGTTCTGCGGCCCGCGCTGCGCGATCTTGAGCGCGCCGATGCGGTTGCCCAATGCGGCGCAGCGCGCCAGATCCCAGCCCTGCTCCAGCCCGAACAGCAAAGCACCGCGCCATGCGTCGCCACAGCCTGTCGGGTCGACGACCGCTTCCGGCGTCACGGCAGGCACATGGGTCTTGACCCCATCGATCCAGACGTCGCAACCTTCGGCGCCGAGCGTGACCACCAGGCCGCGCACGCGACGCGAGATGTCCGATTCGTTCCAGCCGGTGCGCTCGCTGAGCATCTTGCCTTCGTAATCGTTCACGGTGACCCAGTCGGCCTGATCGATGAACCGGGCCAGCTCGTCGCCGTTGAACATGGGCAGTCCCTGGCCCGGATCGAACACGAACGGGATGCCCGCATGCTTGAACTGCTCGGCATGCTGGAGCATCGCGTCACGGCCGTCGGGTGAAATGATGCCGATGCGGATGTCGCTGCGCGCCGGGATCTTGTTGAGATGCGCCTGCTGCATCGCTCCGGGATGGAACGCCGTGATCTGGTTGTTGGCGAGGTCTGTCGTGATGAAGCACTGTGCGGTGTAAGTGTCCGGCAGCTCGCGCACGAATTCCGTGCCGATGCCGAGACCCTTGAACCGTGCCACGTAGTCGGCGCCATCGCTGCCCACGGTTGCCATCGGCAATGCGGTTCCACCCAATGCATTGAGGCTGTAAGCGATGTTGCCCGCGCAGCCGCCGAAGTCGCGCCGCAATGCCGGCACGAGGAAGGACACGTTCAGGATGTGCAACTGGTCAGGGAGGATCTGGTCCGCGAACCGCCCTTCGAAAGTCATGATGGTGTCGAACGCGAGGGAACCGCAAATCACTGCTGCCATGGGGAGACCGTATGTTGAGAAAGAAAAAGGATGGACTGCCTGGTGCAGCTTCAGGGATAGAAAGCAACGACGTTGAACCCTGCGACTGGCGGTAGCGCAGCCGCTTCAGCGCCGGTCAGCATCAGAGACAACGACGCGGCGCGCTCACCGCGTGCGGCCAATTCGGCCGGGGCACCGAACTCCGCAGGTTGAAGCACGCGCCGCACGACGGCCTGCTCCTGCGTGTTAAGCAGGGACAGCTCGATCGCCGGCATGGCCAGCGGGACCGTTGCCGCGTTGCGCAGTGTGAAGCTGAATTGGTAACCGTCGCCGACTTTTTCGCGCACGAAGGTGGCGCCGTCGATCGTGATGTCGCCAATGCGGCGGAGAGCGGCCAGCTGGCAGCCGGTGACCGCACACACACGCTCGAGCAGCGGCCGCAACGCGGGGGCCCGCGCCAGAAGGCTGTCGCGCTGATGCTGCAGCATCTGCAGTGCGAGCGCGAGCATCGCCAGCACGATGCCGGCAATCGCGATCACCCGCCCGCGACGACTCTGCCAGAACACGCCGGAGGAGGCGGCTCGCAGGAAAGAGGGGATCGCAGGCGGAGGCGACACCGGCGGCTCGGACTCGCTCGCCGTCAGGACGACCGGGGCGGCGACCAGCGCGTCCGCCTGATCGATCGGCGCGGCGGGCGTCTCCCTTTCTTTCGCGCGCGCAAGCCTGACGGCGTTAAGGCGCTCACGGCGCAATGCCTTTTGCATGTGCACCTGCGTCAACTCGTCGAGTTCGAGCGAGGGTGCCAGCGCTGCCACAGACATGGTCGAATGCGAAGGCGCTTCGTCGTGGCCTGTCACGTGCGGCGGCGGCTGAGGCCAGGGCTCGTCCGCGACGATGCCGACGTTCGGGCTGGACAGATCCGGGAGCATTGGAAAAACGGGAGGCGCCGCCTGGCTGACCGGTCCCGATGCAGCGCCCGGCTCCTCGTAGACGTCGTAATCGTCGTCGCGCGATGACTCGTGCCCATGCGCAGCGGCGCCGACAGGCATATTCGGATCGTCGGGCGTCAGCGCCGCGGGCGGTTCTGCATCGAGATCGCGCAGATCGAGCGTGGCGTCGAAGACATGGCTGCAACGCCCGCAACGTACCCATCCATCCGAGATGCGGAGTTGGTCCCGCACCACCTTGAATGTGGTTGCGCAGGCGGGGCATCGGGTGACGAGACTCATGTGGCGCGAATTGTAGGGTCGACACCCCGGCGCCCGAAGCTCAGGTGCGCGCGGTCATCAGGATCCAGCCGTCCTCGGCGTCGCTCACTTCGAGCTGGACGTAAGGTGCGTAGGCCGATTTCAGCTCGTCGGCCTGGCGCTCGAGGATGCCGGCCAGCACCAGGGCCCCGCCCGGCGCCACGTGTGCGCACAGCAACGGCGCGAGCACTTTCAGCGGCGTGGCGAGGATGTTGGCCAGGACGGTCTGGTACAGGCCTCGTGCGGCATCCGGCAACGCAGCGTTCAACGCGACGCCATTGGCTTCCGCATTGAGCCGCGTCGAGCTCACGGCCGCTTCGTCGATGTCGACCGCGTCGATGTCCACGGCACCGTACTTCGCCGCGCCGATCGCGAGAATGCCTGAGCCGCAACCGTAGTCCAGCACGCGCTCGCCTGCGAACTCGCCGCGCTTCGCGATCCAGCGCAGGCACATGCGGGTGGTCGGATGCGTACCGGTCCCGAACGCGAGGCCCGGGTCCAGGCGGATCACGCGACGTGCCTGCGCCGGCGGCTCGTGCCATGTCGGAACGATCCAGAAATCGGGCGTGATCTCGACCGGCGCGAACTGCGACTGGGTGAGGCGCACCCAGTCCTGGTCCGGCACAAGGGCAACGCCCAGCAACTGACAGCCTTCGAAGAAATCCTGCGCACCCAGCACGGTCGCCGCGTCGTTGGCCAGTGCCTCGGAGTCGAACAGGGCGATCACGCGCGAACGCTGCCAGCCCTCCTTCGGCGGCGGCATGCCCGGCTCGCCGAACAGCGCCTGCTCGGCATCGGTCTGCGCATCGGCGTCTTCCACCGACACGCTCAGTGCATCGAGCGCGTCGAGCGCCTCGCTCACCGGCTCGACGTTGTGCTCGGGGACCAGCAGCCGCAGTTCAAACACGCGCGGGTCCGATCAACGCTTGTGAGCGGCAAGCCACTCTTCGAGGTAGTGGATGTTGGTGCCACCGGCCATGAACTTGGCGTCGACCATCAGTTCGCGGTGCAGCGGAATGTTGGTGCTGATGCCTTCGACCACCGTCTCGTTCAGGGCCGTGCGCATGCGCGCCATCGCCTGTTCGCGCGTGTCGCCGAACGTGATGAGCTTGCCGATCATCGAGTCGTAGTTCGGCGGCACGAAGTAGTTCGTGTAGACATGCGAATCCACGCGCACGCCAGGGCCACCCGGCGGATGCCACATCGTGATGCGGCCCGGCGACGGCGTGAATTTCCAGGCGTCTTCCGCGTTGATGCGGCATTCGAACGAATGCCCGCGCATCTCGATCTGGCGCTGCGTGAACGGCAGCTTCTCGCCAGCGGCCACCATGATCTGCGTCTTCACGATGTCGATGCCCGTGGTGAACTCGGTCACCGGGTGCTCGACCTGGACGCGCGTGTTCATCTCAATGAAATAGAACTCGCCGTTCTCGTAGAGGAACTCGAAGGTGCCCGCACCGCGGTAGCCGATCTTCTTGCAGGCAGCCGCGCAGCGCTCGCCGATCTTCTCGATCAGCTTGCGCGGGATGCCGGGCGCCGGCGACTCTTCGATCACCTTCTGGTGACGGCGCTGCATCGAGCAATCGCGCTCGCCGAGGTAGACCGCGTTCTTGTGCTTGTCGGCGAGGATCTGGATTTCGATGTGACGCGGGTTCTGGAGAAACTTCTCCATGTAGACCGCCGCATTGTTGAACGCGGCGCCCGCCTCCGCCTTCGTCATCTGGATCGCGTTGATCAGTGCAGCCTCGGTGTGCACGACGCGCATGCCGCGGCCACCACCGCCGCCGGCGGCCTTGATGATCACGGGGTAGCCGACAGCGCGCGCAATGCGCTTGTTGGTGGCCGCATCGTCCGACAACTCACCCTCGGATCCCGGCACGCAGGGCACGCCGGCCTTGATCATGGCCTGCTTGGCCGACACCTTGTCGCCCATCGTGCGGATGTTTTCCGGCGTCGGGCCGATGAATTGAAATCCGCTCTGCTCGACGCGCTCGGCGAAGTTGGCGTTTTCGCTCAGAAAGCCGTAGCCGGGATGAATCGCCTCAGCGTCGGTCACCTCGGCCGCCGAGATGATCGCCGGCATGTTCAGGTAGCTTTGTCCGGACGCGGCCGGCCCGATGCACACGGCCTCCTGCGCCAGCTTGACGTACTTGGCGTCGCGATCCGCCTCGGAATAGATCATGACGGCCTTGATGCCCATCTCGCTGCAGGCACGCTGGATCCGCAGGGCGATTTCGCCGCGATTGGCAACCAGGATCTTCTTGAACATGGTCACTCGATGATGAACAGCGTCTGGCCGTATTCGACCGCTTGCCCGTTTTCTCCGAGGATCTGGGTGATCGTGCCCGACTTGTCGGCCTCGATCTCGTTGAGGATTTTCATGGCCTCGATGATGCAGATCGTGTCACCTTCGTTGACCTTGCTGCCCACTTCCACGAAAGACGGCGCGCCGGGACTCGAGGAACGATAGAAAGTGCCGACCATCGGGGACTTCACGGTGTGCCCTGTCGCAGCAGCCTCGGCGGGTGCTGCAGCAGGTGCAGGTGCTGTAGTGGCCGCAGCAGGTGCGGCGGCTTGAGGCACCGGCGTCTGTACATATTGAACAGGGGTAGCCTCGCCACCCTTCACGATGCGGACCTTGCCTTCGGCTTCGGTGATTTCCAGTTCGGAAATGTTCGATTCAGACACCAGATCGATCAGTGTCTTGAGTTTGCGTAGATCCATGGGACTCCAATTGCCGTGCTCGCCGGCTTTGCCGGTCATTCGGTTGTAACTCGCCTGAACGTTGGCTTATTTCGGCGTATCAACGCCAACACCATCGCGTGGGGGCGGATTCTAACCGTGAAGTTCTGCGCTGCGCCAAGCCTCGAGATCAGCGGCTTCGAGCTTTCCCATCTTACGCGCCGCGATGGCGCCGCTGGCGCCGAGCACCAGCGTGAAAGGCAACCCGCCCGCGCTGTTGCCCAGCTGCTTGACCAGGTCCGTGCCCTCCAGCCCTGCAAGTCCGACCGGAAAAGTCACCGGCAACTTTTCGAGAAACTTCCGTACGGCCGTCGGCTGATCGATGGCCAAGCCGACGACTTGCCACCCGTTGGCCGCATGATCCTTGAAGAAGCGGTCGATCATCGGCAACTCTTCGATGCACGGCGGGCACCAGGTCGCCCAGAAGTTGAGCAACAGCGGCCTGCCCTTGAGCTCGGCCATCCTGATCTCTCCGCCTTCCGGCCGAGTGAAGGTGTTCGCCCAGAACGCTGCATCGATCTGCTCGCCGGAAGCGCTCGCTGTCTGGCGCTCGCGCCACCAGGCGCCGCCGAGGCCCGCACCGACCGCGGCCACCGCAACGCCACCGTAAAGCCACCGTCGACGGTTCACTGTTTGTGTCATACCGAATCCTTTTCGATCAGCCGGCGCAATGCAGCCAGGTCGCCGCGAGGGGTTCTGCCCTGAGCGTCAGGCTTCAATGCGCCCCGCAAATCGTCCAGATCGTAGACGAGCAGATGCACGCCGATCTCCTCGCCGAGTTCGCGACTGTGCGCATGCACGCTGAGCGCTTCGACCTGTTCGCCGTGAAAGCCTGTGACCATGCGCGGCTCATAGTCCACGTGGTGATCGATCAACGCGATCTCCGCCGATTTCGAGTCGTCGCAGAACATCTGGATATAGACATCGGACAGACGGGTCGCCGTGCCGTGCCAGACGGCCCCACCCAGGTACGGCCGAAATGCGGCCATGCGTTGCATCCATTCGAGCGCGAGCACGCGAAGCGCCTGCAACTCCCGGGGTTGCGTGTCCGCACAGAACAGCGCGATGTAGTCGCGCACCTCGGCTTCGACTTCGTCGTTGTTGGGCAGGCCGGTGCGCGCGGACAGTCCGAGATCGCGCACGGCGCGCCGCTTCGCGGGGCCGTACTCCAGCCCCTCCTCGACGACGAGGCGGGCGGCGGTCGCTGCGATTTCGCGCTTGGGCGTGTCCATCGGATCATTCTGCCCGCAGACCGCCTCTCCACGAAGTCCGTACGGATCGCATCCCTAAAATCACCGGATGCACATTCACATCCTCGGCATCTGCGGCACCTTCATGGGCGGCCTCGCCGCCCTCGCCCGCGAAGCCGGCCACCGCGTGACAGGCTGCGACGCGGGCGTCTACCCGCCGATGAGCGACCAGCTGCGCGCGCTCGACATCGAGCTGATCGAGGGCTTTTCGGCCAATCAGCTGGCGCTGAAGCCCGACATGTTCGTAATCGGCAACGTGGTCTCGCGCGCGCGCCTGGCCGACGGCACCCCGAAGTACCCGCTCATGGAAGCCATCCTCAATGCCGGCGCGCCCTACACCAGCGGGCCCCAATGGCTGGCCGAACATGTCCTGCAAGGCCGGCATGTACTCGCGATCGCCGGCACGCACGGCAAGACCACGACCACCTCGATGCTCGCGTGGATCCTGGAGCGCACAGGCCAGGCGCCCGGCTTTCTCGTCGGCGGCGTGCCGCTGGACTTCGGCGTGTCAGCGCGTCTCGGCGCCGGCAACGCCTTCGTGATCGAAGCCGACGAGTACGACACTGCGTTCTTCGACAAGCGCAGCAAGTTCGTGCACTACCGGCCCCGCACCGCGGTGCTGAACAACCTCGAATTCGACCACGCCGACATCTTCGACGACCTCGCAGCCATCGAGCGACAGTTCCACCACCTCTTGCGCACGGTGCCCGCGAGCGGCCGCGTCGTGGTCAATGCCACCGAAGAGAGCCTGCGGCGCGTGCTGGCCCGAGGTTGCTGGAGCGAAGTGGCGCAGTTCGGCGCCGGCGCCGAATGGCAAGCAGACGGCGAAAATGGCGACTTCGACGTGCTGCGGCGCGGCCAGCGTGTCGGCCGCGTGGAGTGGAAGCTTTCCGGCCTGCACAACCAGATGAACGCGCTGGCAGCCATCGCCGCAGCCGAACCTGTGGGCGTGGCGCCAGCGGATGCCGCGGCGGCGCTCGGTGGCTTCCAGAATGTGCGCCGTCGAATGGAACTGCGCGGAACCGTGAAACGCCCTGGCGGCGACATCACCGTCTACGACGACTTCGCCCACCATCCGACCGCCATCCGCACCACGCTCGACGGCCTGCGCCGGCAGCTCGACGGTCAGGGCAAGAAAAGTGAGCGCATCCTCGCGGCCTTCGAGCCGCGCAGCAACACGATGAAGCTCGGCACCATGGCGGCGCAGTTGCCGTGGAGTCTGGAGGCCGCCGAGCTTTCGTTCTGCCACACGGCCGGGCTCGACTGGGACGCCGCCGCTGCGCTGCGTCCGCTGGGCGCGCGGGCGCAGGTCGCCGGGGCGATCGATCCGCTCGTCGCGCAGATCGTGGCGGTCGCTCGCGCCGGCGATCACATCGTCTGCATGAGCAACGGCGGTTTCGGCGGCGTGCACGACAAGCTTCTCGCTGCACTGCAGGCGCACAGCGCATGAGCACGGCGCGTGCGCAACAGCTGATCGACACGCTCGGATTGCAGCCGCACCCGGAAGGCGGTTGGTATCGCGAGGTGT
Source organism: Variovorax sp. (assembly GCA_041424275.1). Lineage (GTDB taxonomy): Bacteria > Pseudomonadota > Gammaproteobacteria > Burkholderiales > Burkholderiaceae_C > Variovorax. The sequence continues at coordinate 2,287 of JBGMOF010000047.1, read as the reverse complement.
TCCGCTCCAGCACGAGCGTGACGCCGGCTGACGGCCGGCCGTCGCGCAGCGCCCTCACCTCGATCTATTTCCTGCTGGAAGCGCACCAGCATTCGCGCTGGCATCGCGTAGGGTCCGATGAAGTGTGGGTCCATCTCGAAGGCGTGGCGCTCGCCCTCTGGACCTGCGACGCCGGGTTGCGCACGGCGCCGGCGCACGTGCGGCTCGGCCCGGTCGATGTGCACGGCACGCGTCCGCAGCAGGTGGTGCCGGCCGGTCAGTGGCAGGCCGCACGACCTCTCTTGAGCCATACCGCCGGCGACTTCACGCTCGCTGCCTGCATGGTCGGGCCGGGCTTCGATTTCGGCGACTTCTCGCTGATGCCGGACGCCGGCGACGAGGCCGCGGCCATGCGGCACCACTGGCCGGACCTCGCCGCGCTGATCTGATCAGCCGCGGCGGCGCTTGACCGCTTGCGACAGCGTCTCAAGCACCGACACCGAATCGTCCCAACCGATGCAGGCGTCGGTGATGCTCTTGCCGTATTCGAGTCCGGCGACTGATTCCTTGCCCGGCGTGAACTTCTGCGCGCCGGCCTCCAGATGGCTTTCCACCATCACGCCGAACACACTGCGGCTGCCGCCGGCGATCTGTCCCGCGATGTCGCCGGCAACATCGATCTGCTTCTGGTGCTGCTTCGAGCTGTTGGCGTGGCTGCAGTCGACCATCAGCGTCGGCCGCAGCTTGGCCGCTTCCAGGTCGGCGCAGGCCGCGGCCACGCTGGCGGCATCGTAGTTCGGCGCCTTGCCGCCGCGCAGGATCACGTGGCAATCCGGGTTGCCGTTGGTGTTCACGATGGCAACCTGCCCATTCTTGTGGACCGAGAGGAAGTGGTGGCCACGGCTGGCTGACTGGATGGCATCGGTCGCGATGCGAATGTTGCCGTCCGTGCCGTTCTTGAATCCGATCGGTGCCGACAGGCCCGAGGCCAGCTCGCGGTGCACCTGGCTTTCGGTGGTGCGTGCGCCGATCGCGCCCCAGGCGATGAGGTCGCCGATGTATTGCGGCGAGATCACGTCGAGGAACTCGCTGCCCGCCGGCAGCCCGAGCCGGTTGATGTCGATCAGGAGCTGGCGCGCGATGCGCAGGCCTTCGTCGATGCGGTAGCTCTCATCGAGGTACGGGTCGTTGATCAGGCCTTTCCAGCCGACCGTGGTGCGCGGCTTCTCGAAGTAGACGCGCATCACGATCTCGAGCGAATCCGCGTATTTGTCGCGCTGTGCCTTGAGGCGGCGCGCGTATTCGAGCGCGGCCATCGGATCGTGGATGGAGCACGGACCCATCACCACCAGAAGCCGGTCGTCGCTGCCCGCCATGATGTTGTGGATGGCGCGGCGCGTGCCGCTGATCAGCGTTTCGACCGGCGTTCCGCGGATCGGGAAAAAGCGGATCAGGTGTTCAGGAGGGGGCAGCACGTTGATGTCCTTGATGCGTTCGTCGTCGGTCTGGCTGGTTTTGTCGACGCTCGCATACCAGCTGTCGCTGGTGGGGGCAGAGTTCTGGCTCATCGTGTGGCTCCTGGATCAACAATCAAAAGGGCATAAAAAAACCGCCGGGGCGTGAGCGCCGGCGGTCTTGGAGGGGTGTACGTTTGTCTTACGCGCTCGCCTCTGGGCCGCCGGAGATCCGGAACCAAAAGTACGAAAAATAGAAAGCTGCGCGCAACATGGGTGGCGAATGTAGCACAGGGTTTGCAGGCCGGGTGGATTTCAGGCGGTGCCGCCGACCGTCAACCCATCGATGCGCAGGGTAGGCTGGCCCACACCGACCGGCACGCTCTGGCCTTCCTTGCCGCAGGTGCCCACGCCCGAATCGAGCGCCATGTCGTCGCCGATCATGGTCACGCGCGTGAGTGCATCGGGGCCATTGCCGACGATGGTCGCGCCCTTGACGGGATACTGGATCTTGCCGTTCTCGACCCAATACGCCTCGCTCGCCGAGAACACGAACTTCCCGCTCGTGATGTCGACCTGGCCGCCGCCGAAGTTGGTGGCGTACAGGCCCTTCTTCATGCTCGCGACGATTTCCTCGGGGTTCTTGTCGCCGCCCAGCATGTACGTGTTGGTCATGCGCGGCATCGGCACGTGGGCATAGCTTTCGCGGCGGCCATTGCCGGTGGGCTTGACCTTCATGAGGCGCGCGTTCATCGAGTCCTGGATGTAGCCCTTCAGGATGCCGTCTTCGATCAGCACGTTGCGCTGGCTGGCGTTGCCTTCGTCGTCGACGTTGAGCGAGCCGCGGCGGTCGG
>JBGMOF010000046.1:0-211624 GCA_041424275.1 Variovorax sp. | reverse complement strand
ATTTGTAAACTGGACATCCCATGAAGTTCGTCGACGAAGCCTTCATCGACATCGCAGCCGGCGATGGCGGCAACGGCTGCGTGTCGTTCCGACATGAGAAATATAAGGAATTCGGTGGCCCGAACGGCGGGGATGGCGGTCGCGGCGGCCATGTGTTCGCCATCGCCGACTCCAACCTCAACACCCTGGTCGACTTCCGCTTCTCGCGCCGGCATGACGCCAAGCGTGGCCAGCATGGCATGGGCTCCGACATGTTCGGCGCCGCGGGCGACGACATCACGCTGAAGATGCCGGTCGGCACGATCATCAGCGATGCCGAAACCGGCGAGGTGCTGTTCGAACTGCTTTCGGATGGGGAAGTCATCACGATCGCCAAAGGTGGCGACGGCGGCTTCGGCAACATGCGCTTCAAGAGCGCGATCAACCGCGCGCCGCGGCAGAAGACGCCTGGCTGGCCCGGTGAGAAGCGCAGCCTCAAGCTCGAACTGAAGGTGCTGGCCGACGTGGGTCTGCTCGGCATGCCGAATGCGGGAAAGTCGACGCTCATCAGCGCGATTTCGAACGCGCGGCCGCGGATTGCCGACTATCCCTTCACCACGCTCCATCCCAACCTTGGCGTGGTCCGTGTCGGCCCCGAGCAAAGCTTCGTCGTCGCGGATTTGCCGGGTCTGATCGAAGGCGCATCCGAGGGCGCCGGCCTGGGCCATCTGTTCTTGCGGCACCTGCAGCGAACCCGGCTGCTGTTGCATGTGATCGATCTCGCGCCGTTCGACGAGACCGTCGATCCCGTGGCGGAGGCCAAGGCCATCGTGGGTGAGCTCAAGAAGTACGACACTGCGCTCTACGAGAAGCCGCGCTGGCTCGTGCTGAACAAGCTCGACATGGTGCCTGGCGACGAGCGCGCCACGCGCATCAAGGACTTCGTCAAGCGCATGCGCTTCAAGGGACCGGTGTTCGAGATCTCCGCGCTGACTCGCGAAGGCTGCGAGCATCTCGTGCAGGCCGTGTTCCAGCACGTCAAGGCGCAACACCTGGCCGAACTTCCGCCGGTTGAAGTCGATCCGCGTTTCGCGAATCCCGCGCCCGATGCCGATTGAGATGACCTCGAGCACTGGATCCACGGCATTGCGCGACGCGCGCCGAATCGTTGTCAAGGTCGGTTCCAGCCTGGTCACCAACGAGGGCCGCGGACTCGACGAGGCAGCGATCGGTGAATGGTGCCGTCAGCTTGCAACGCTGGTGCGCGAGGGGCGCGAGGTGGTGATGGTGTCGAGTGGTGCCATCGCCGAGGGCATGAAGCGCCTGGGTTGGCGCACACGTCCCAAGGCGATCAACGAATTGCAGGCTGCGGCTGCGGTCGGGCAAATGGGGCTCGCGCAAATCTACGAGACGAAGCTGCGCGAGAACGGAGTCGGCAGCGCGCAGGTTCTGCTGACGCATGCCGATCTCGCCGACCGCGAGCGCTACCTCAACGCGCGTTCAACGCTGGTCACCTTGCTGGGCCTCGGCGTGGTCCCGGTGATCAACGAAAACGACACGGTGGTCAACGACGAAATCAAGTTCGGCGACAACGACACGCTCGGTGCGCTGGTCGCCAACTTGGTGGAAGCGGACGCGCTCGTCATTCTCACGGACCAGAAAGGCCTGTTCACGGCCGATCCGCGCAAGGACCCGACGGCCACTTTCGTGCACGAGGCTGCTGCGGGCGATGTCGCACTGGAAGCGATGGCAGGTGGCGCGGGTTCCAGCATCGGCAGTGGCGGGATGATCACGAAGATCCTGGCCGCCAAGCGCGCGGCGGGTTCCGGTGCCTCGACCGTCATTGCATGGGGCCGCGAGGGCGATGCGCTGTTGCGACTGACGCGCGGCGAGGCGATCGGGACATTGCTCGTGGCGCAGACTGCCAAGCACCAGGCCCGCAAGCGCTGGATGGCCGACCATCTCCAGATGCGCGGGGCGGTGCTGGTGGACTCGGGTGCGGCTGCGAAGGTGCGCGGCGAGGGCAAGAGCCTGCTGCCGATCGGCATGACGGCGGTGGAAGGCGATTTTTCGCGAGGCGACGTCATCGCCGTACGCGATGAGACAGGCGCCGAGCTCGCACGCGGCCTCGCCAACTATTCAAGTGCCGAGGCGCGCATCCTGTGCCGCAAACCGTCGGCCGAGTTCGAACGGCTGCTGGGTTACGCCGCCGAGCCGGAGATGGTGCACCGGGACAACATGGTGCTCACGCCTGCCAGTGCCGGCGGACGCTGAACATCTTCACTCCAGGTTGCGAACGGGACGCTTGATGTGGTCGATGATGTCGGCCACCGACTCCCGGGGGGCGTCTCCGCGGCAGACACCTTGCCTGGCGATCCGCCACGCGTAGCTGGAACGCAGGTTGCCCAGCTTCTTCCACTCTGGATTGGGCAGCGTCTGCCAGGCGCTTTCGCCATAGCGCGCATAGATCTTCGACTCGCTGGTCGCGCAGCGCATGCCCTCGTAGAAGGCGTTGAGCGCGCCCCCCGACTTGTTGCGCGCCACGACCACGTAACGCACAATCCCATCGCGCCCGATCACGATGGTTGCCGGATCGAGCCCTATCTCCAGCGACATGAAGACGGGCATTTCGATGTCGACCAAACGCTTCTGATCGAACGCGGGCGGTGGGGGCACTTCGGACTCTTGCCAGTCCGGATTGTCGGCGGCCAGGCCAGTCTGTGCCGTCGCGATGCCTGCCAGCCCGAAGCAGAGAGCGAATGCGGCAACGCTGCTAGCGCGGCGCATGAAGCGGGTCGGTTGGAAATGGGAGTTCGTTCGCAGGGTTTGCATTCGGGTCAGGGTCGAAGCTTGCGCCGGGTGGCAGTTCGAAATTGGGTTCAAGGCCTGCGGCAGACGGGTGGCGCTCGAACTCGCGGGCGCGCACGTTGCTGCGCAGGAAACGGTTGCGAAAATCCTGGCGTGGCAGGTAGCGGGACAGTTCGGTGAGCGCCATCTCGTACACGCCGCGCTTGAACTCGACCACCACGTCCAGTGGCACCCAGTAGTCGTGCCAACGCCATGCGTCGAATTCCGGATGGTCTGTCGCGCGGAGATTGAGATCCCAGTCGTGACCGATCAGCTGGAGCAAATACCAGATCTGTTTCTGGCCCTTGTAATGGCCTCGTGCGTCCCGCCGAATGAAGCGATCCGGCACCTCGTAGCGCAACCAGTCACGGGTACGGGCCATGATGCGCACATGCTCCGGGTGGAGCCCCACTTCCTCGTGCAGTTCGCGGAACATGGCTTGCTCCGGACTCTCGCCGCGATCGATGCCGCCTTGCGGGAACTGCCAGGAGTGGGTACGTATGCGCTTGCCCCAAAAAACCTGGTTCTTCTGGTTGAGCAGGATGATGCCGACGTTGGGCCTGAAGCCGTCCCGGTCGAGCATAATCAAACCCCAATTTTTGAACTGAGTCGATTATGCATGCCGGGGTGCCCTCGGCAAGCTGCGATGCAGGCTCTCAGGGTCTCTCCGGGGGAGCAGTTCCCCACTTCCATTTCGTTTCCATCACCGCGATCCCGATGAAAGCTTCCCGATTTTTTGTCTCCACCCTCAAGGAAGCGCCCGCTGACGCAGAGGTCGCGAGCCATCGGCTCATGATGCGCGCCGGCATGATCAAGAAGCTCGGCACGGGCATCTACACGTACATGCCGATGGGGCTGCGCGTGATCCGCAAGGTCGAGGCGATCGTGCGCGAGGAAATGAACCGCGCCGGCGCGGTCGAACTCGCCATGCCCGTGGTGCAGCCGGCCGAGTTCTGGCAGGAGACCGGCCGCTTCGACAAGATGGGCCCCGAGCTGCTGCGCATCAAGGACCGGCATGACCGCGACTTCGTGATCCAGCCCACCAGCGAAGAGGTGGTGACCGACATCGCGCGCCAGGAAATCCGCAGCTACAAGCAGCTGCCGAAGAATTTCTACCAGATCCAGACCAAGTTCCGCGACGAGCGCCGTCCGCGCTTCGGCCTGATGCGCGGGCGCGAATTCATCATGAAGGACGCCTACAGCTTCGACCGCGACCTCGATGCGGCCAAGGCCAGCTACCAGGTCATGGCACAGGCCTACCGCAACATCTTCGACCGCTTCGGCCTGCGCTACCGCGCTGTGGCGGCCGACAGCGGCGCCATCGGCGGCGACCTGAGCGAAGAGTTCCAGGTGATCGCCGCCACCGGCGAAGACGCCATCGTCTACTGCCCGGACAGCAACTACGCCGCCAACATGGAAAAGGCCGAGGCGCTCGCCCCGGCCGGTCCGCGCCCCGCACCCGCCAACGCGCTCGAGAAGACGCCGACCCCCGGCAAGAGCACCTGCGCCGACGTGGCCGAACTGCTCGGCGTGCCGCTGTCGACCACCATCAAGTCGCTGGTGCTGGCCACCGACATCGTCGATGCCGCTGGCAACCCGAAGGGCTCGCAGGTCTGGCTGCTGCTGCTGCGCGGCGACCACGACATGAACGAGATCAAGGTCGGCAAGGTTCCGGGGCTCGACCAGGGGTTCCGCTTCGCGACAGTGGCCGAGATCGACGCGCACTTCGGTTGCAAACCGGGATATCTCGGGCCGCTGAATCTCAAGCAGCCGGTCACCATCGTGGCCGACCGCGAAGTCGCCGTGATGTCCGACTGGACCACCGGCGCCAACGAGGTCGACTTCCACATGACCGGCGTGAACTGGGGGCGCGACCTGCCCGAGCCCACCCTCGTGGCGGACATCCGCAACGTGATCGCCGGCGACCCGTCGCCCGACGGGAAGGGCGTGCTCGCGATCGAGCGCGGCATCGAAGTCGGCCACGTGTTCGTGCTGGGCACCAAGTACAGCAAGGCGATGAACGCGACCTTCCTCGACGAGAACGGCAAGCCGCAGTTCCTCGAGATGGGCTGCTACGGCATCGGCATCACGCGCCTCCCCGCGGCTGCCATCGAGCAGAACCACGACGAGCGCGGGATCATCTGGCCCGACGCGATCGCGCCGTTCACGCTGGTGATCTGCCCGATCGGCATGGACCGCAGCGCCGACGTGAAAGCCACGGCCGAAGCGCTCTATGAAGAGATGCTCGCCACTGGCGCGGACGTGCTGCTCGACGATCGCGGTGAGCGCCCCGGCGCGATGTTCGCCGACTGGGAACTGATCGGCGTGCCCCACCGCATCGTCATCTCCGACCGCGGCATCAAGGAAGGCCAGTACGAGTACCAGCATCGTCGTGATACCGCTGCGACCAAGGTGCCGGCCGCGGACGCTGCGTCGTTCCTGAAGGCACGCCTGAAGGGATGAGCGAGCGCGCTGCGCCTGCGCCCGAGGCGGCGCTGTTGCTTTCCCGGCGAAAGTGGTTGGTGCGCGCCTCCGCACTGCCGATGGCGCTGTCCTTCGGCGAGCCGGCGCACGCGGGCGCCCAGATCGAGGAGCCGATGATCGACTCGGTGCGCAACGCGCTGAGTTCCGCCATCCGCAGCAGCGCGCCGCCGGTGCCCGAGTTCAGCGACACGCCGTCACGCCTGATGTATCTGCGCTGGCTTGGCGAAATGAGCGAGCGGCTCAAGAAGAAGGTACCGGGCGCGCAGGAGCGCATCGAACTGCTGCAGACCGTCTGGTACGAAAGCAAGCGCTCGGGTCTCGAGGTCAGCCTCGTGCTCGGGTTGATCCAGGTCGAGAGCAACTTCCGCAAATGGGCCGTCTCCAGTGCAGGTGCCAGGGGATTGATGCAGGTGATGCCTTTCTGGACGCGCGTGATCGGCGATGGCGACTCGGCCAAGCTGTTCCACGCCCGGACCAACCTGCGCTTCGGCTGCCAGATCCTGCGTCACTACCTCAACCGCGAGGACGGCAACCTGTTCATGACGCTCGGCCGCTACAACGGCAGCCGCGGCCGCTCGGCATATCCGGATGCCGTGTTCGCGAACCAGCGGCTGTGGGCGTACAGGGACCGAGGCGACGCACCCATGCTGCCGGTTGCCCCCTCTGGGCCCCCCACGCCGTCGGCGGGCTGATTCCCGGGATTCAGGTCGCGGCTGCGGCCGCCAACGCCGCCGCAGAGGTCTTCGTCACCAGCACCTGGTCGATGCGGTAGCTGTCGACGTCCACCACCTCGAAGCTGTAGCCGCCCCAGCTGACGCTGTCGGTGCGCTTGGGCACCCGCCGCAGCATCACCATCAGGAAGCCGGCCAGCGTCTCGTATTCCTCGACGTGCGGCAAATCGTCCAGGTCGAGCGCGCGCTGCACGTCCTGGATCGGCGTGACGCCGTCGATCAGCCAGGAGTTGTCGTCCCGCCGAACGATCTGCTGCTCCTCGTCCTGCAGGCCGACCAGGTCGCCCATCACGGTGCTCATCACGTCGTTGAGCGTGATCACGCCGACGACCAGGCTGTACTCGTTGACGATGATTGCAAAGTCCTCATGCGCCTGCTGGAACTGCTCCAGCACCTCGGTCAGCGAGAGCCTGTCCGGAATCACCAGTGCCTTGTGCAGCGGCACGCCCTGGTCGAGTGCGAGGGGCTGGCCGCTCAGCACGCGCTGGAACATGTCCTTGGCATCGACGTAGCCGAGCACATGGTCGATGTCGCCATCACACACCGGGTACGCCGAAAACGGCTCGGCCACGATGCGTGCGCGCAGCACGGACTCGGGGTCGTCCTTCTGGAACCAGGCGATGCGGTCGCGCGAGGTCATCACGCTGCTGACAAGGCGCGTTTCCAGCTCGAACACGTTGGCGATCACCTGCTGCTCCCGCACCGCCAGGACGCCGGCACGCGCGCCGGCCTCGGTCATGGCCAGGATGTCCGCGGAGGTGATCTTGTCGACGCGCTGCAGGGGAATGCCGAGCAGCTTGAACAGCAGGTCGGTGCTGCGCGTGAAGAACCACACCAAGGGCTTGAACGTCGTGATGAGCACGTTCATCGGCACGACCATGCGCACGGCCAGCCGTTCCGGGTCGCTCATGCCGAGCCGCTTCGGGAAGAGGTCGGCGAAGACGAGAAACAGCGCGATCACGATCACGAACGACGCTGCGAAGGCCCAACCCTGCGCAGCCTCGACGCTCAGCCACCGCTCGAGTAGGCCGGAGAAGAACGGCGAGAACGCGCCTTCGCCCACCACGCCGCCCAGGATCGCAACCGCATTGAGGCCGATCTGCACCACGGTGAAGTAGTGGCCCGGTTGCTCCTGGATGCGCATGACGCGTTCGGCGCGCACGTCGCCCTCGTCGGCCATCTGGCGCAGGCGCAGGCGTCGCGACGCCGCCAGCGTGATCTCGGCAAGCGAAAAAAATGCGCTCGCCGCGATCAACGCGACGATCACGAGCAGGCTTTGGGTCAGGGTCAGATTCATGGGCGGTCAAACAAGGCCCGCCATGGTGCCACGCTCGCCGGCGCTATTGCATGAAGCCGATGCGACTCCTGCCTTGCGCGGCACGCGGCAGGTCGTCGATCCGCACTTCGTCCCGGTGCGCCAGGCGCGCGTTGCCGAAGCCTGTCATCAGCGCGCGCCGCATTTCTCGCGGCGCCAGCGTGGCGAGGTGATCGAGGACGTCGCTCGATGGCTCTTCGGCGAGCGACCTTCCCCAGTCGTGATCGGTCCGGATCAACACGTACAGCTGGCGCGCGATCTGCCGCGCGGCCTCGTGGGAGGGCGCCTCGATCTCGAACACGTTCATGCGGTTGAGGATGGGGTCGGGGATGCTCCGCGCGTCGTTGGCGGTGGTGATCCAGATCACCTGGCTGGCATCGATGGGCACCTCCGCGAACTCGTCGACGAAGGCGTGCGCTGTGTCGTGCTCGAGCAAGCTGTAGAGCGCGCCGAGCGGGTCGTACTGCGCATCGGCGCCGGCCTTGTCGATCTCGTCGATCACCATCACCGGATTGGCGTACTGGCCTTCGACCAGCGTTTCGAAAACCTTGCCCGGCTTGGCGCCCTTCCATTGCGAAGAGGCGCCCGAGAGCAGCCAACCCGCGGTCATCGAACTCATCGGCACCAGCGACATGCCGGTGCCGAGCAGGTCGGCCAGCTTCCTCGCGAAATGGGTCTTGCCGATGCCGGGTGCGCCGAGCAGCAGCATCGGCGTCACTTCGAGGCCATCGCGACTGTCTTGTGCCAATGCGACATGGCGACGCACGTCATCGAGCACGTCGGTGAAATTGGGGAGCTGGGCGTAGAGCGATGCCATCTCGGGCACGCCGCTCGGCTTGACCTGGAAACGGTCGGGACCGCGTTCGAGCATGCGCTCGTAGGTGGTGCGGAGATTTTCGTGATCGCGTTGCGGCAGCTTGGCCAGCTTGCGCTCGACGTCGTGCGTCTGGAACACGCTGCGCAGGTTGGCAACCGGCAGCTGGAACGACTGGGTTGCGGGAACGAGACTGCTGGAATCCATGGACACCTCCGGTTTCGAGCGCTTGAGAACGACTCACGCTGATGCAGCATAAGCCGTGCCCGAAACGCGGAGGTGTGCAAAAGGCCCGGATCAAGCCTTTTATGCCGAGCCGCCTTACGGCCGCTGCATGTTGCAGGCGGTCGGCAGCATCGCGTCCTTGGCAGAAATCAACTGCGCGGTCTTGGTGCCGACGCCGGTGCCTTCCAGGTCGTACTTGATGTCCTTGCCGTTCACCTTGGCGAAGGTCGAGACATAGAGCGGCTGCTGCAACTGGTGGTCGTCCTTGCGCATCCACACCTCACCCATGTCGCTCTGGAACTTCATGTCTTCCAGCTTGCGCGCCACGTCGAGCGCCTTGACCGACTTGGCCTGGGTCATCGCTTCGGCCAGCATGTCCATTGCCGTGTTCACGCGCAGCAGCAGGAAGTCGTTCTTGAACTTCTTCTTGTACTCGGTCGCATAAGCCTCTGTCTTGTTATTGGCCACGTTGCCATGCCACTCCGAAAGACTGAACACGGTGTCGATGCCGGTGTCCTGCAGCACGGTCGGCACGCCGATGGTGTTGGCATAGAGCGTGTAGACGTTGGCCTTCGAGCCCGACTCCTTGATCGCCTTGATGAGCAGGGTGAGGTCGTTGCCCCAATTGGTCGTCATGACGGTGTCGGCACCCGAGGCCTTGATCTTCTGCGCGTAGGGTGCAAAGTCCTTCACCTTGCCGAGCGGCACGAGGTCGTCGCCGACCAGCTCGATGTCCGGCCGCTTCTTGGGCAACATTTCACGGAACGCCTTTTGGGCCTGGTAGCCGGCCACGTAGTCCTGGTTGAGCTGGTGGACCTTCTTGATCTCGGGGCGCGCCGCGATCGCGGTGGTGATCGCGTTCATGCTCATGTCGACGTTCTGGATGAAACGGAAGTGCCAGAAGTTGCACTTGATGCCCGTCATGTCGGGATCGAAGGCGGAGTAGTTCATCACGATCATCGGTTCGTCGCCGCGGCTGATGCCCTTGTTCACGCCGTCGACCAGGGCGGCTGTCACGTTCGAGCCGTTGCCCTGGAACACGTAGCGAGCGCCCTTGTCGTAGGCCGAGCGCAGTGCGCTGGCGCTGTCCTGCGGACTGGCTTTGCCGTCCAGCGGCAGGATCTCGAGCTTCTGGCCCAGGACGCCGCCGCGCGCATTGATGCGCTCCGCCGCCATGTAGAAATGCTGGAGTTGCTGCTCGCCGACGTTGGCGAACGGGCCCGACAGGGGGTCGATGTAGGCGATCTTGATCTGCGCCGCGGCGGGCATCGAAGCCGCCGAAGCAAGCGCGACCACGAGCGCGGCGCGCCTGAAATTGCTGAACATTTTTGTCTCCTCTTTTTAGGTCCAACGCAGCGAAGTTGCTGCGCAGATCCACTTCAACAGCCAAAACGTCGACGAACGATCACGTTCGTGACTGCATTTCGGCGCGAAGTCGCGCGGGAGACGAGTCGAAAAGAGGGCTTGTTCTATACGCCGCCGTGCGGGTGGGTCGGGTCGACCCAGAGCACGGATTCGGGCTTCTCGACAGGTTCGATGTCGAGGTTGACGGCGACCGCTTCGCCATCGCTGCGGCACAGCACGCACTCGAGCGGCTCGGTGGCGCTGGCATTGATTTCCTGGTGCGGCACGTACGGCGGCACGTAGATGAAATCGCCCGGCCCGGCTTCGGCGGTGAACTGGAGCTGGTCGCCCCAGCGCATGCGCGCCTTGCCGCGCACCACGTAGATCACCGACTCGAGGTGGCCGTGGTGATGGGCGCCGGTCTTCGCGTCGGCGTGGATCGTGACCGTGCCGGCCCACAGCTTCTGCGCGCCCATGCGCGCGAAGTTGACCGCCGCCGCGCGGTTCATGCCGGGCGTCTGCGCCGTGTTCGCGTCGAGCTGGCCCGCCTTGACGACGCGCACGCCGTCGTGTTTCCAGGGTGCGTCGCCTTCATGCGAATGGCCGGGGTCGCCGTGGTCGTGGCTCATCGCGAAAACGATCAGGCCGCAGGCGCGCCGTTCACCATCTGCTGAAGTTCGCCGGATTCGTACATCTCCATCAGGATGTCCGAGCCGCCGACGAATTCGCCCTTGACGTAGAGCTGTGGAATGGTCGGCCAGTTGCTGTATTCCTTGATGCCCTGGCGGACCTCGGGATCGTCGAGGACGTTCACGGTCTTGAGCGTTTTGGTGTCGACGCCGATCGCCTTGAGGATCTGGATCGCGCGGCCGGAGAAGCCGCACATCGGGAAACTGGCGTTGCCCTTCATGAAGAGCACGAGCTCGTTGGATTTGACGAGTTCGTCGATGCGCTGTTGTGCGTCGGACATGGGGACTCCTTTTGGGGAAAACGGGATTGGGGTGATTATTTCACCGTGCGCCAGATTCCGCCGGAGCAGCGCGCGATGCCGGCGAGGTCGTCGCGGCTTTGGACCTCGGCAAAGCCGCGCGCCGACAGCAGCGCACACACGGCGTCGGCCTGGTCATGGCCATGCTCCAGCAGCAGCCAGCCGCCATCGGCAAGGTGGCGAGGCGCATCGCACACGATGCGGCGCAGGTCGTACAGGCCGTCGGCACCGGCGGCCAGCGCCGCCAGCGGCTCGTGGCGCAGTGCGTCGAGGTGGTGATCGTCGGCGGCAATATAGGGCGGGTTCGACACGATCAGCCCGTAGTCGCCGGCTGCGCCGTCGAGCCAATCGGCCTGCGAGAAGCGCACGGGCAACTCGAGGCGCAGGGCATTGGCAGTGGCGACCGCCAGCGCATCGGCGCTGGCATCGACCGCGTCGATCCGGGCGTCCGGGCGCGCATGCTGCAGCGCCAGCGCGATGGCGCCACTGCCTGTGCCGAGGTCGAGTGCGCGCGGCGCGCTGAGGCCGCCGAGGCGCTCCAGCGCCCACTCGACCAGGGTTTCCGTGTCCGGCCGCGGCACGAGCACTCGGGAATCGACCTGCAAGGTGAGCCCGTGGAAATCCTTCTCGCCGACAAGGTAGGCCACGGGTTCGCCGGTGCGTCTTCGCGTCAACCGGTCCGCGAGTGCCGGCCAGGCGCCTTCGGGAAATGCGTCGGTGTCGTGCGCCAGGAGCCAGGCCCGATCGTGCAGCGGACGGCCGAGCGCGTTCAGCGTGAGCAGCTGGGCGTCGAGCCGGTCGACGCCGAGTCCGGACGCAGCGGCCAGCGCCTGGGCGACAGTGGCGGGCGACTGGCTCATGCCGGCAGCGCCGATTCGAGTTCGGCCAACTGCTCGGCCTCACGCGCGGCCTGCAGGGCGTCCAGCACGTCGCCCAGGTCGCCCTCCATCACCGCGAGAAGCTTGTAGAGCGTGAGGTTGATGCGGTGATCGGTGAGCCGGCCCTGCGGGAAGTTGTAGGTGCGGATGCGGTCGGACCGGTCGCCGCTGCCCACCAGCCCCTTGCGCAGCGCCGCCTCCTTCGCGGCACGCTCGCTGCGTTCCTTTTCCTGGATGCGCGCCTGCAGCACCTGCAGCGCCTTCGCCTTGTTGGCGTGCTGGCTGCGGCCGTCCTGGCACTCGGCCACGATACCGGTCGGCAAGTGCACCACGCGCACGGCCGAATCGGTCTTGTTGATGTGCTGGCCGCCGGCGCCGCTCGCGCGGAAAGTGTCGATGCGCAGATCGGCTGGGTTGAGCTTGACGGCCTGCGTCTCGTCCGGCTCCGGCATCACGGCCACCGTGCACGCACTGGTGTGGATGCGGCCCTGCGTCTCGGTCGCCGGCACGCGCTGCACGCGGTGCCCGCCCGATTCGAATCGCAGGCGACCGAAGGCATCGTCGCCCACGACGCGAACGACCACTTCCTTGTAGCCACCCAGTTCGCTCTGCGACTCGCTCACGATCTCGCATCGCCAGCCCGCGCGTTCGCAGTAGCGCGTGTACATGCGCAGCAGGTCGCCCGCGAAGAGCGCGGACTCGTCGCCGCCCGTGCCGGCGCGGATTTCGAGAAATGCGTTGCGCGCGTCGTCGGGATCACGCGGCAGCAGGGCGCGTTGCAGTTCGTCTTCGAGCTGCAGCAACTCGGCTTCACCGGTCGCGATTTCTTCCTGCGCCATCTCGGCCATGTCGCGGTCGCCGAGCATCTCGCGCGCGCCGGCGATGTCGGCCTCGCGCTGCTGGTAACGCGCGTAGCGACCCGCGATCTGGGTGACCTCGGCGTGCTCCTTCGAGATGGTGCGGTACTGCGCCATGTCGCCCATGATGTCTTCGCGCGAGAGCAGGAAGTCGAGTTCGCCGAGGCGTTGGGCATAGCGCTCGAGCTGGTGACGGAGAAAGGGCTTCACGTGGGACTCGGCGAAAGAAAATAGGATGACCACTGCAGCGTGGGCAACGGGAGAGGGCCGCGCGGCGGCGGCGGCCGGACCGACCGGCGTCGCTAACGCTCTTTGCGCAGGAAAAGGCGCGAAATGGTCTGCGCCGTCTGCTCGCGCCCGGCAGCGTCGCCGGCGTGCAGTTCGGCCATCGCGCCATGCAGCATCTTCTGGGTGAGGCCGCGCGACAAGGCTTCGAGCACCGTGTCGACCGGCTCGCCCTTTGCAAGCAGCTTGCGCGCACGCGCGAGTTCGGCGTTGCGCCAGTCGTCGGCCTGCGCATTGAGTTGCTGGATCAGCGGCACGGTGCCGCGCTGGTCCAGCCACTGCATGAAGCTCTGCACGCCCGCGTCGATGATCACTTCGGCTTGCGCCACCGCGGCCTGCCGGCTGGCGTGGCCTTGCTGCACGACCTGGGCGAGGTCGTCCACGGTGTAGAGATAGATGTCCTCGAGGGCTTTCACCTCGGGCTCGATGTCGCGCGGGACCGCCAAGTCGACCATGAACATCGGGCGATGGCGGCGCGCCTTGAGGGCACGCTCCACGGCGCCGAGGCCGATGAGCGGCAGGGTGCTCGCGGTGCAGCTCACGACGATGTCGAACTCCGCGAGCCGGGTGGGCAGGTCGGCCAGGCGCATCGCCTCGCCACCGAAGCGCGAGGCCAGCATTTCGCCACGTTCGAGCGTGCGGTTGGCGATGGTGATGCTTTTCGGCGCCTTGGCCGCGAAGTGCGTCACCGCGAGGTCGATCATTTCGCCGGCGCCGACGAACAGCACCCGCGTTTCCTTCAGGTCCTCGAAGAGCTGGCCGGCCAACCGCACCGCGGCGGCGGCCATGCTGATGGAATGCGCGCCGATTTCCGTCGCGGTGCGCACTTCCTTGGCGACCGCGAACGAACGCTGGAACAGCTGGTTGAGCGTGCTGCCGAGTGCGCCGGCGGTTTCGGCCGCACGCACGGCGTCCTTCATCTGGCCGAGGATCTGCGCCTCGCCGAGCACCATGGAATCGAGGCCGCTCGCCACGCGGAAGGCGTGCCGGGCCGCTGCATCGTCGTGCAGCGTGTAGGCGTGCGAGCGCAGCAGGTGCGGCGCGACGCCGCCGCTTTCGGCCAGCCAGCCCATCGTGTGCTCCAGCGCCAGGTGGTCGGCGGCGCAGTAGATCTCGGTGCGGTTGCAGGTGGAAATGATCGCAGCCTCGACCTGCGGATGGCGGCCGGCCGGAAAGGAACTGCGCAGGCTCTGCAGCGTGGGGGCCAGTTGATCGAGCGCGAACGCGAAGCGACCGCGCAGGTCGAGCGGCGCGGTCGTGTGGTTCAACCCGAGGGCCCAGACTGACATAGGCGGAGATTATAAAATTTATGGAGGCGATGGGCCTCCCTCTTTCGGATGGTCGAGACTATGGTCGCGATATCGCTGTTCAAACCCACCCACCATGTCCCCGCTCGACCTGACGAATCATCTGCTCAATTTCGTGGCGCCGGCGCTGTTCATGGCCGTGGTGCTTGCCCTGGCGACCCGGGTTCTCATGAAAAAAAGGGCTGGAGCGCCCGCCCTGTGGGCGCAGGCAGCTATCAATTTTGTAGCGGGCGCGGCGGTTCTCGCGGCGGGGCTCGCCTGGTACGGGCGCGACGGAATGATGATGACCTACGCAGCGCTGGTCGCGGTGTGCGGCACGGGCCAGTGGCTGCTGGCCCGAGGCTGGCGCCGCTGAAGGCTCAGGCGGGGCGAGGTCCGGGATCCGGACCGGGCACGGTGGAAGGCACCGGGATCGGCCCCGGCATCGGCATCGGCATCGGCATCGGCATCGGCATCGGCGTCGCGGCATAGGCCGCCAGCGGAAGTTGCGCCGCGTTCAGCCCGTCGAGGATCGTGAACAGCAAGTCGCTGCGCACGCCGCCCGCCAGCCGTGGGCTTTGCACATACGCGATCAGCTGGAAGATCAGGAAGCCGCCCTCGATGCCTTCGAGCGTGACGGCGGGTGCCGGTGCCGGCAGCACGCCGGAATGGCCCGCACAGGCGGCGAGCATCACATCGCGCGTGCGGTGCGCGTCGGTGGTCAAGGGCATCGGCAGACGAATCAGCACGCGGCCCTCGGCGTTGGACAGCGTCATGTTGCGCACGGTCTTCGTGATGAATTCCGAGTTGGGGACGATCAGCGTCGAGCGGTCGCCCAGCTGGATCTCGGTGGCGCGCACGTTGATGCGCTTCACGTCGCCCTCTGCCGTGCCGAGCACCACCCAGTCGCCCACCTTCACCGGCCGCTCGGCCAGGAGGATCAGCCCCGAGATGAAGTTCTGCACGATCGCCTGCAAGCCGAAACCGATGCCCACCGAGAGCGCGCTCGCTACCCATGCGATGCGGTTGATGCCGATCCCGAGCGCCGACATGCCGAACGCCACGACCACGATCGTGCCGACATAGCCGAGCAGCGTGGTGATGGAACTGCGCATCCCGGGCTCGAGCGCCGTCTCGGGAAGGTAGCTGTTCTCAAGCCACCGCTTGAACACCCGCAGCAGCACGAAGCCGACACCAAGCACCAGGATGGCGCTGACGATCGCGCCGGGCACCAGTTGGAATTCGCCGATTTTCAGCCCGCCGCCGAACTGGCCGCTGCGCTGGAACACCTCGGCCGGGCCGGTGCCGAGCGGCGTGACCAGCGCGACCAGCATGTAGAAGAAGAGGGCGGTGCGCCCGACGCCCGACAGCACCACGGCCGATTGGTCGAGCGTGGTCGGCGCGAGGCCGAAGCTCTTCTCGAGCCGCTGGCCGAAGCCGCTTTTGGACGACACCGTCGCCATGAAGACGTCGTCCACGAACTTGAAGAGGACGTAGAACGCCGCCGCGACGATCCCGCTCCAGGTGAGTTGCGACGCGAGAAAGCTCGCCATCGCGACATAGCCTGCCGCCACCAGCACCCAGATCGCGACCATCAGCACAGCGACGCAGGCCAGCAGGATGCCGACCCACATCGGCCGCTCGGCCGGTTTTTCGGCGCCGTCTTCGGTGACCGGTTCCGCGCGCAGCGGCTTCAGCCGGAGCAGCAGCAGTGCGATGAGCGCGGTCAGCGACAGCGCGGTCAGCACGTGCGTGGCGACCACCGCCGCAAAGCTGGCCTCGACCAACGCGTTGATCTGCGCAGGCGCCCACACCAGTGCAGCGACCAGCGCCACCAGCCACGGCATCGGTGCCAGGCGCGAGGCCACGGCTTCCGACATTGGCGGCAGGCGCCAGGACGGGCGTCCGGCCGAGAGCAGCGCGCGGCCGAGGCCAACCACGAAGGCGATGAACACCAGCGATTGCACCAGCGCCAGCATGGCCTTGCGCGCCTGCGGCCCCCACAAGCCGCGCTCGTCGAGCACATGAAAAGCCCAGTGCGCCGCTGCCGCCACGAGCAGCACGTTCGCCACCACGATCGCGATCACCAGCAGCGAGCGGCGCAGTCGGCCTGCGGGCAGAAAGCGCGCCGCCAGCCGCGCCAGGCCATGTTCGGCCAGGCGATTGCCAAGCAGCGCCACGAGCAGCGCCGTGACGAGCGCGGCGAGCACGGCGACACGGTGTTCCGGCTGGCGCGCGACCGCGACGCTGGCTTTCAACTCGTCGGTCAGCACGCGGATGCGTCGCGTGTCGTCGCCCCATGCGTCCTGCAGATCGCCCCAGAACTCGGCGCCGAGCGGAGAAGCGGCACGTTCGGTGAGCTGCGCCTCGAACAGCGCGCGGCGCTGCGAGACCAGGTCGCTGCCGCGTTGCCGGGCGTCGATGGTCAGAAGCCTGGCCAGGCGCACATCGGCATCGAGCGCGTTGCGTTGCCTCGTCAGGGTGGCGCGCTGGCGGGTGACATCGGGGTCTTCGCTGGTGCCGGCGGCCGGCGCGTTGCCGAGTTCTCCCAGGCGCGCATTGAGGTCGTCGAGCTGGCCGGTGCGGGAGGCGACGAACTTCTCGCCCTCGCTGCCGATGTCGTTGATGCGCGTGAGCAGTCCGCGCACGTCGGCATTGGTCTCGGCGGTCTTTAGAATCTTGTCGAGCTGCGCGCGCAGGGCCGCCACGCTCGGCTCGGGTTCGGGGGCGGTATTGGTGCTGTCGTCCTGCGCGAGTGCGCCGCTGCACAGCACGCCCGCCAACAGCAAGGCCGCGAGGCGTCGTATCCAGGTCATGGCGCCATTATGGAAGGCGCGTCGCGCGCGTCAGCGCGGTGGCGGATCCGGGCTGAACAGATCGACACGGTCGGTGATGACGCCATCGGTCCCGAGTGCGATGAGTCGTTGCACCGCCCAGTCGTCGTTGACCGTGTAGCTCAGCGTGCGCATCCCGGCGGCCTGGGCCTTGGCGACGGTGTGCGCGTCCCACAAGGCATGGTTGCAGACGATCGCGACGCAGCCGAGCCGCTCTGCCGTGGCGAGCCAGCCATCGCGCAGCGTGTCGAGTAACAGGCCGCGTGGAAGCTCGGGCTGCGCGGCCGCGGCACCTTCGAGCGATGCGACCTGGAACGAGGTGAGCAGAGGCGCAATGGCGGCGCCTCGCCACAGACGTGCCGCATGCTGCGCCACCACTTCGCCCGTCTCGCGCTCGGTGCCGGGCGTGGGTTTGATCTCGATGTTGAGCGCGTGGCCGTTCGCCAGGCAGAAGCGCGCGGCGCTCTCCAGCGTGCAGAGCGGCTCTCCGGCGAACGCGCGCGAATGCCAGCTGCCGGCATCGAGCTGCGACAGCGCGTGCCACGGCAGTTCGCCGCCCACGCCCGTGCCGCCGTTCGTCGTGCGCGCCAGCGTCGCGTCGTGCATGAGAAAGGGCACGCCGTCGGCGCTGAGCTTGGCGTCGCACTCGAACATGCGATAGCCGTGCGACGCGCCGAGCCGGAAGGCGGCCAGCGTGTTCTCGGGCGCCAGCTTGCCGGCACCGCGATGAGCGACCCAGCGGGGGTAGGGCCAGGGCGCAAGCGCTGGCATCGGTCAGTCGGCCCGCTTGCCGGAGCCGGCATCGAACCAGTGCAGCTTGTCCTGGCGCGCGGCGATCTTGACCGTGTCGCCGGCCACCGGCGGGTGGTCGCTCGCGTCGGTGCGCATGATGATCTGCTCGTCGCCGATGCGGCCGTAGACCAGGCGCTCGGCGCCCAGCAGTTCGACCTGCTCGACCTGCACCGTCCAGCCGTTTTCGTCGAGGCTCATGTGCTCGGGGCGAATGCCCAGGATCTGGCCGGGACGCACGCCCGGCGCATGCTTGAGCAAGTTCATCGGCGGCGAGCCGATGAAGCTCGCCACGAAAGTGGTGGCGGGGCGGTTGTACACCTCTTCGGGCGTTGCGAACTGGTCCATCACGCCACCGTTCATCACGATGATGCGTTGCGCCAGCGTCATGGCCTCGACCTGGTCGTGCGTGACGAACAGCGAGGTGATGCCGAGTTCGCGGTGCAGCTTCTGGATTTCCAGGCGGGTTTGCGCGCGCAGCTTGGCGTCAAGGTTCGACAGCGGTTCGTCGAACAGGAACACCTGCGGCTGGCGCACGATCGCGCGGCCCATGGCCACGCGCTGGCGCTGGCCGCCGGACAGCTCGCGCGGCTTGCGCGCCAGCAGGTGGCCGAGTTCGAGGATCTTCGCGGCCTTGTCGACGCGCGCCTTGATCTCGGGCACCGGCACCTTGGGGATCTTCAGGCCGTAGGCCATGTTGGCGAACACCGTCATGTGCGGGTAGAGCGCGTAGTTCTGGAACACCATCGCGATGTCGCGCTCGGAAGGCTCGAGGTCGTTCACGACGCGGTCGCCGATGCGGATCTCGCCGGCCGAGATTTCCTCGAGGCCGGCCACCATGCGCAGCAGGGTCGACTTGCCGCAGCCCGAGGGCCCGACGATGACGATGAATTCGTGGTCCGCGATCTCGGCACTCACGCCGTGGATGACCTGGTTGGCCTTGGGGCCGACGCCGTAGCGCTTGATGACGTTGCGAAGGGAAAGAGCAGCCATTTTTTATTTCTCGGTATCAACAAGGCCCTTGACGAACCATTTCTGCATGAGGACGACCACCAGCGCAGGCGGCAGCATGGCGAGGATGGCGGTGGCCATGATGACGTTCCATTCCTGCTGGCCGTCACCGCCGGCCATCATTCGCTTGATGCCGATCACCACCGGGTACATGTCCTCGTTGGTGGTGGCCAGCAGTGGCCAGAGGTACTGGTTCCAGCCGTAGATGAACTGGATCACGAAGAGCGCCGCGATCGATGTCTTGGAGAGCGGCAGCAGCACGTCGATGAAGAAGCGCATCGGGCTTGCGCCGTCCATGCGCGAGGCTTCGGTGAGTTCGTCCGGCACCGTCATGAAGAATTGCCGGAACAGGAAGGTCGCCGTGGCCGACGCGATCAACGGTACCGTGAGGCCCGCGTAGGTGTTGAGCATGTTCAGGTCCGACAGCACCTTGTAGGTAGGCAGGATGCGCACCTCCACCGGCAGCATCAGCGTGACGAAGATCATCCAGAACACCGTCTTGCGGAACGGGAACTTGAAGTAAACGATGGCAAAGGCCGACAGCAGCGAGATCGCGATCTTGCCGATCGCGATCACCATGGCCGTCACGAAGCTCACCCACATCATGTGCGCGACCGGGGCGTTCGAGCCGACCGCGTTCTCGCTGCCGAAGAGCGCTGCCTTGTAGCTCGCCCAGAAGTTGCTGCCGGGCAGCAGGGGCATCGGCGCCTGGACGATTTCCTGCGCCGTGTGCGTGGAGGCGACGAAGGCCAGGTACAGGGGGAAGGCGACGATGAAGACGCCGAGCACCATCACCACATGGGCGAGGGCGCCCTGGGTTCCGCGTTTTTCGACCATGTCAGTAATTCACTTTCTTCTCGACGTAGCGGAACTGCACCACGGTCAGCAAGACAACGATGAACATCAGCACCACCGACTGCGCGGCAGAGCCGCCGAGGTCCATGGCCTTGAAGCCATCGTGATAGACCTTGTAGACCAGGATCGTGGTGTCCTTGCCGGGACCGCCTTGGGTGGCCGCGTCCACGATCGCGAAGGTGTCGAAGAACGCATAGACGACGTTGATCACGAGCAGGAAGAACGTGGTGGGCGTCAGGAGCGGGAACTGCACCGTCCAGAACCGGCGCCAGGGGCGCGCACCGTCGATGGCCGCAGCTTCGATCAGCGATTTCGGGATCGACTGCAGGCCCGCGAGGAAGAAGAGGAAGTTGTAGGAAATCTGCTTCCAGACCGCGGCCATCACGATCAGTGTCATGGCGTGGTTCGAATTGAGCAGGTGGTTCCAGTCGATGCCGATCTTGCCCAGCGCATACGACACGACGCCGAGCGACGGCGAGAACATGAAGACCCACAGCACCGCGGCAACGGCGGGCGCCACCGCGTAAGGCAGGATCAGCATGGTCTTGTAGAACATGCCGCCCGAAAGGATGCGGTCCGCGAACACCGCGAGCATCAGCGACAGGCTGATGCCGATGGCGGCGACCAGTACCGAGAAGAACGCCGTGGTCTTGAACGACTCCAGATAGGCCGGGTCGTCGATGAGTTGCCTGAAATTGTCGAAGCCGACGAAATCGACCGAGGTGCCGAACGCGTCCTGTTGTTGCAGCGACTGCAGGACCGCCTGCGCAGCCGGCCAGAAGAAGAACACGAGGATCACCGCCATCTGCGGCAGGATCAGGAGCCAGGGCAGCCAGCCCGATTTGAAGACGACGCGTTTTTCCATGTGTCCCTTATAAGAAAAATCCCGCCCGGTCACCCTCATGACGAGGGCAAACGGGCGGGGCGGATGTTAGCCGGACCCGGGGGTCCGTTTCACAGATCGTTGCAATCAGCCCTTGTTGGCCTTCTGGAAGCGTTCGAGCTGCTCATTGCCACGCTTGACGATCTCGTCGAGCGCTTCCTTGGCGGTCTTCTTGCCGCTCCAGACGCCTTCGAGTTCTTCGTCCTCGATCGCGCGGACCTGGACGTAGTTGCCCAGGCGGATGCCCCGGCTCTTGTCGGTCACCTTGCGGATCATCTGCGTCACGGCCACGTCGGTGCCCGGCTTCTCCTTGTAGAAGCCCGACTTCTCCGTGAGCTGGTAGGCCGCGGTCGTCACCGGTAGGTAGCCGGTGCGCTTGTGGCTCGCGGACTGCACTTCAGGCGTCGAGATGAAGCTGAAGAACTTGGCCACGCCCTTGTATTCCGGCGCCTTTTTGCCCGACATCACCCACAGGCTGGCGCCGCCGATGACAGTGTTCTGCGGCGCGCCGGGTACATCCTGGTAATAGGGCAGCGGTGCCAGGCCGTAGTCGAACTTGGCGTTCTTGGCCACGTTGCCGTAGAAGCCCGACGACGTGTTGATCATGGCGCACTCGCCCGACACGAAGCTCGCTTCAGGCACGTTGCCGCGACCCTTGTAGACGAACAGGCCCTGCTTGGACATGTTGGCGAGGTTCTCGATGTGGCGCACGTGCAGCGGCGAATTGATCTTCATGCGCGCGTCGAGGCCGGCCAGGCCGTTGCTCTTCGTCGCGAATTCGACGTTGTGCCAGGACGAAAAGCTCTCGAGCTGGGTCCAGCCTTGCCACGCAGTGGTGAAGGGGCACTTGTGGCCCGCGGCCTTGAGCTTGCCCGCGGCAGCGACGACTTCGGGCCAGGTGGTGGGCGCCTTGTCGGTGGGCAGGCCGGCCGCCTTGAAGGCGTCCTTGTTCCAGTAGAAGATCGTCGTCGAGCTGTTGAACGGGAAGCTCAGCATCTGGCCGTTGGGCGCCGTGTAATAGCCCGCGACAGCAGAGATGTAGGCATTCGGATCGAACTTCTCGCCCGCATCCTTCATGACCTGCGCGACCGGGATGATGGCGTTCTTGCTGGCCATCATGGTGGCGGTGCCCACTTCGAACACCTGCAGGATGTGCGGGGCGTTGCCGGCGCGGAACGCAGCGATCGATGCCGTCATCGATTCGTCGTAGGTGCCCTTGAAGGTCGGCACGACCTTGTATTCCTTCTGGCTCTCGTTGAACTGCTTGGCCAGGTCATTGACCCATTCGCCGTTGACGGCGGTCATCGAGTGCCACCACTGGATCTCGGTTTGGGCCTGCGCCGCGGTGCACAGCGTGGCTGCCAGCGCTGTGGCCATGGCGAGGTTTTTGAATCGCATGAAGACTCCTGATCGGGGAAACAAAAGCGCGGATGCTAGGTCATTTGCGTGACGGTTCCGCGTCGCCGTTTGTCGCATGGAGTCGCGGCGGCGACCAGCCGGGGAAACCCTTTTCAGTGCCCGACCTTGGTGCGCGGCCCTGCTTGCTGCGGTGCACCATGCTAGCCTCCGGCGCATGACCAAGACCTCCCTGGACAAAAGCAAGATTAAGTTCCTGTTGCTCGAGAACGTCCACCCCTCGGCGGTGGAAACGATCCGGGGAGCGGGCTACACGCAGATCGAAATCCTCACGAAGGCGCTGCAGGGCGAAGAGCTCAAGGCCAAGCTCGCCGACGTGCATTTCCTGGGCATCCGGTCGCAGAGCAAGCTGACCGCCGATGTGCTGTCGGCCGCGCCGAAGCTGGTCGCCGTGGGGTGCTTTTGCATCGGCACCAACCAGGTGGACCTGAACGCGGCGCGCGAGCGCGGCGTGGCCGTGTTCAATGCGCCGTATTCGAACACCCGCTCGGTCGCCGAGCTGGTGCTGGCCGAAGCCATCCTTCTTCTGCGCGGCATCCCGGCGAAGAATGCGCTGGTGCACCGCGGCGGCTGGATGAAATCGGCCACCAACTCGCACGAGATCCGCGGCAAGACGCTCGGCATCGTCGGCTACGGCTCGATCGGCACGCAGCTATCGGTGCTGGCCGAGGGGCTCGGCATGCACGTCGCGTTCTACGACGTGGTGAGCAAGCTGCCGCTGGGCAATGCCCGCCAGGTACCGCGTCTGCACGACCTGCTGGCGCAGAGCGACATCGTGAGCCTGCACGTGCCGGAGCTCCCGTCCACGCAGTGGATGATCGGCCCGGCCGAGATCGCCGCGATGAAGAACGGCGGCATCCTCATCAATGCGGCGCGCGGCACGGTGGTCGACATCGATGCCCTGGCCGAAGCGGTGAAGGCCGGCAAGCTATGGGGCGCGGCGATCGACGTGTTCCCGGTCGAGCCGGGCAGCAACAACGAGGAGTTCCAGTCGCCGTTGCGCGGGCTGGACAACGTCATCCTCACGCCGCACGTGGGCGGCTCGACGATGGAAGCCCAGGCCAACATCGGCTTCGAGGTGGCTGAAAAGCTGGTCAAGTACAGCGACAACGGCACCTCGACCTCGTCGGTCAATTTCCCGGAAGTCGCGCTGCCCGCGCATCCCGGCAAGCACCGTCTGCTGCACATCCACCACAACGTGCCGGGCGTGCTGTCGGAAATCAACAAGATCTTCTCGGACAACGGCATCAACATCTCCTCGCAGTTCCTGCAGACCAATGAGAAGGTCGGCTACGTTGTGATGGACATCGACGCCGCGTCGTCGGACCTGGCGCTGGAAAAGCTGGCGCTGGTGCCGGGGACGATCCGCAGCCGGGTGCTGTTCTAGGTTCCGACCCCCGAAAGTGCCTGGAGGCGGCCGCCGGACCTTCCGCGGGCACGGTCTCGGCCCCTGACCTAAAATCGCCACCCCGGCAAGAGGGTGCGCAGCGCCCGACCGAGGCCCCACTTCCCGATGAATGCTCCGACCGCGCTGACCGCGTTGTTGTCGCAGGCCGAAGAGCCCGCGCGACTTCGCGAGATTCCCTACAACTACACCAGCTTCTCCGATCGAGAAATCGCGATCCGCCTCCTGGGCGAGCGCGGCTGGGAACTGCTCCAGATGCTGCGCGGCGAGCGCAGAACGGGGCGCTCGGCGCGCATGCTGTACGAGGTGCTTGGCGACATCTGGGTCGTCCAGCGCAATCCCTACCTCGTCGACGACCTGCTCGACAATCCGCGCCGCCGCGGCCAACTGGTCGGTGCGCTGAACCACCGCCTGGCCGAAGTCGGCAAGCGCCGCACGCCGGACGTCGATGCCGAGCGCGATGCGCTGGTCGGTGAACTGGCGGCTCTGGTGTCCCGCGCCATCGCGACGTTCGACACCATGTTCCGTGACGTGGCCGCGCTGCGCCGCAGGGCCACGCGCATCCTCGGCCGGCTCACCGCCAGGGACAACATCAAGTTCGACGGCCTCTCGCGTGTCTCGCACGTCACCGACGCGACCGATTGGCGTGTGGAGTACCCGTTCGTCGTGCTCTGCCCCGACACCGAGACCGAGATGGCCGGTCTGGTCAAGGGCTGCATCGAGCTCGGCCTGACGATCATCCCGCGCGGCGGCGGCACGGGCTACACCGGCGGCGCGATCCCGCTGACCTGGAACAGCGTGGTCATCAACACCGAGAAGCTCGAAGCGATGACCGAGGTCGAGATGCGCGAGCTGCCCGGCCTCGCGGCGCCGGTCCCCACGATCTGGACCGAGGCCGGCGTCGTGACGCAGCGCGTCGCCGATGCGGCCGAGCGCGCGGGCTTCGTGTTCGCGGTGGATCCGACCTCCGCCGAGGCGTCGTGCGTCGGCGGCAACGTCGCCATGAACGCAGGCGGCAAAAAGGCGGTGCTGTGGGGCACGGCACTCGACAACCTGGCCTCGTGGCGCATGGTGACGCCGCAGGCCGAGTGGCTGGAAGTGACGCGCATCGGCCATAACCTCGGCAAGATCCACGACGCCGAGCGCGCCGTGTTCGAGCTGAACTACTACGCGGCCGACGGCAAGACGCACCTGCGCACCGAGCACCTCGACATCGAGGGCAAGACCTTTCGCAAGGAAGGCCTCGGCAAGGACGTGACCGACAAGTTCCTGTCCGGCCTGCCCGGCATCCAGAAGGAGGGCTGCGACGGCCTCATCACCAGCTGCCGCTGGGTCGTGCACAAGATGCCGGCGCACACGCGCACCGTGTGCCTCGAATTCTTCGGCAACGCGAAGGACGCGGTGCCGAGCATCGTCGAGATCAAGGACTTCATGTTCGCCGAGCAGAAGCGCTCGGGCGTGCTGCTGGCCGGCCTCGAGCACCTCGACGACCGCTACCTCAAGGCGGTCGGCTACGCGACCAAGTCGAAAAAGCACGGCGGCCTGCCGAAGATGGTGCTGTTCGGCGACATCGCCGGCAACGACGCCGACGACGTGGCGCGCGCGACCTCCGAGGTCGTGCGCATCGCCAACTCGCGCAGCGGCGAAGGCTTCATCGCCATCAGCCCAGAGGCGCGCAAGAAGTTCTGGCTCGACCGCAAGCGCACCGCCGCGATCAGCAAGCACACCAACGCTTTCAAGATCAACGAAGACGTGGTGATTCCGCTGCCCCGGATGGCGGAGTACACCGACGGCATCGAGCGCATCAACATCGAGCTGTCGCTGCAGAACAAGGCTGCGCTTGCCGACGCGCTCGAAGCGTTCTTCGCGCGTGGCAACCTGCCGCTGGGAAAGACCGACGACGCCAACGACATCCCGAGCGCCGAGCTGCTCGAAAGCCGTGTGCAGCAGGCCATCGCGCTCGTGCGCGAAGTGCGTGCGCGCTGGCTCAGCTGGCTCGGCGACATCGACTCGCTGTTCCCGCAACTGCAGGACCACTCGCTGCGCGCGAGCTGGAAGACCGAGCTGAAGGCGCCGCTTGCCAAGATCTTCACCGGCGCCGAGTTCGCGCCGATCCTCGAAGAGTGCAACGCGATTCACCAGCGCGTGTTGAAGGGCCGCGTGTGGGTCGCGCTGCACATGCATGCCGGCGACGGCAACGTGCACACCAACCTGCCGGTCAACAGCGACAACTACGAGATGCTGCAGACCGCGCACGCCGCGGTGGTGCGCATCATGGCGCTGGCGCGCTCGCTCGACGGCGTGATTTCCGGCGAGCACGGCATCGGCATCACCAAGC
Organism: Variovorax sp.; assembly: GCA_041424275.1. Taxonomy (GTDB): domain Bacteria; phylum Pseudomonadota; class Gammaproteobacteria; order Burkholderiales; family Burkholderiaceae_C; genus Variovorax. The sequence continues at coordinate 186,060 of JBGMOF010000046.1, read as the reverse complement.
TGGAGTTCCTGACCGATGCGGAGCTGCAGCCCTTCACCGACTACAAGCAGCGCGTCGACCCGGAGGGTCGATTCAACAAGGGCAAGCTGCTGCGCGCCAAGGGTGCGGCGCACGGCCTGAATGCCGATCTGACCAACGCCTACACGCCGAGCTTCGGCCTGATGGGCCACGAGTCGCTGATCATGCAGCAGAGCGACATCGGCGCCATCGCCGATTCGGTCAAGGACTGCCTGCGCTGCGGCAAGTGCAAACCGGTGTGCGCCACGCACGTCCCGCGCGCCAATCTGCTGTACAGCCCGCGCAACAAGATCCTCGCGACGTCACTGCTGGTCGAGGCCTTTTTGTACGAGGAGCAGACGCGCCGCGGCGTGAGCATCAAGCACTGGGAAGAGTTCGAGGATGTGGCCGATCACTGCACGGTCTGCCACAAGTGCCTCTCGCCCTGCCCGGTGAAGATCGACTTCGGCGATGTGTCGATGAACATGCGCAACCTGCTGCGCAAGATGGGGCAGAAGAGCTTCCGTCCCGGCAATGCCGTGGCGATGCTGTTCCTGAACGCGACCAATCCGCAGACCATCAAGGCGATGCGTGTCGGCATGGTCGGCATCGGCTTCAAGGCGCAGCGCCTGGCCAACGACCTGTTGCGGCGCGTGGCGCGCAAGCAGACCTCGGCACCGCCTGCGACGCTTGGCCCGGCGCCGATCAAGGAGCAGGTCATTCATTTCATCAACAAGAAGATGCCGGGCGGCCTGCCCAAGCAGACGGCGCGCGCGCTGCTCGACATCGAGGATGCCGACTACGTGCCGATCATCCGCAATCCGAAGGCGACCACGTCGGAAACCGAGGCGGTCTTCTACTTCCCGGGATGCGGATCGGAGCGCCTGTTCTCGCAGGTCGGCCTGGCGACGCAAGCCATGCTCTGGCACGCCGGCGTGCAGACGGTGCTCCCGCCGGGTTATCTCTGCTGCGGGTACCCGCAACGCGGCAGCGGCCAGTTCGACAAGGCCGAGAAGATGATCACCGACAACCGCGTGCTCTTCCACCGCGTCGCGAACACGCTGAACTATCTCGACATCAAGACGGTGGTGGTGAGCTGCGGCACCTGCTACGACCAGTTGCAGGGTTACCAGTTCGACAAGATCTTCCCCGGCTGCCGGATCATCGACATTCACGAATACCTGCTCGAGAAGGGCATCACGCTCGGCGACGCGGGCGGTGGCGGCTACCTGTACCACGACCCGTGCCACAGCCCGATGAAGCTGCAGGACCCGATGAAGACGGTCAAGGCGCTCGTCGGCGACAACGTGCTGAAGAACGACCGCTGCTGCGGCGAATCCGGCACGCTGGGCGTGACGCGTCCCGACATCTCGACGCAGATCCGCTTCCGCAAGGAGGAGGAGCTCAAGAAGGGCGAAGCGCAACTGCGTGACAGCGGCAAGGTCGAGGCGAAGGCCAACGTGAAGATCCTCACCAGCTGCCCGAGTTGTCTCCAGGGCCTGTCCCGCTACGGAAACGACCTGAACAACGGCCTGCTCGAGGCCGATTACATCGTGGTCGAAATGGCCAACCAGATTCTCGGCGACCAGTGGTTGCCGGATTACGTGGCCGCGGCCAACAGCGGCGGCATCGAGCGGGTGCTGGTGTGATGGACGAGGGCATGACGCGCCTGGGCGCAAGGAGCAATTGATGGCAGGACTGCAAGCTGGCGCACCGACGCCCCGTTCGATCACCGTGCATGGCACCTCGCGCGTGCTCGAGGTCGGGTTCTCCGACGGCGCGACCTTTCGCATCCCGTTCGAGCTCCTGCGCATCTACTCGCCCTCGGCCGAAGTGCAGGGCCACGGGCCGGGCCAGGAAGTGCTGCAAACGGGCAAGCGCAACGTGGGGCTCGTCGAGCTGGAGCCGGTCGGCAACTACGCGGTCAAGCCGGTCTTCAGCGATGGCCACGAAAGCGGGATCTACTCCTGGAACCTGTTGTACGAGCTGGGCTCGAAAGAGGCCGAGTTGTGGGCGGCGTACGTCTCACGCCTGGCCGAAGCGGGCATCGATCGCGACGCGCCGATGCCGATCTCCGGCGGCCACGGCTGCGCCTCGCACTGAGTAAAGCCCGGTCCGGCGGCGGGGTCACCCTCTTGAGGCCAGCGCTTACGCCCTAACATCGGGCGCATGAGCACCACCCACTTCGGCTTCGAATCGGTCGACGAACAAGACAAGGCGCAGCGCGTGCGCGGCGTTTTCGATTCGGTCGCCACGCGCTACGACCTCATGAACGACCTGATGTCGATGGGGTTGCACCGTGCCTGGAAGGCCTACACGGTGATGGTTGCCAACGTGGGCGAAGGCTCGAAGGTGCTCGATATCGCCGGCGGCACGGGCGACCTCGCGATCGCTTTCGCGAAGAAGGTCGGCACGACCGGCCAAGTGGTGCACACCGACATCAACGAGGCGATGCTGCGCACCGGGCGCGATCGCCTGCTCGACGCCGGCGTCTCGCTGCCGACGATGGTGTGCGACGCCGAGAAGCTGCCGTTTCCGGACAACCACTTCGACGTGGTGAGCGTGGCCTTCGGTCTGCGCAACATGACGCACAAGGACCTGGCGCTCAAGGAGATGAACCGCGTGCTCAAGCCGCGCGGCAAGTTGCTGGTGCTGGAGTTTTCCAGGGTCGCCAAGCCGCTCGCCAAGGCCTACGACTGGTATTCGTTCAAGGTGCTTCCGCGCCTGGGCAAGCTGGTGGCCGGCGACGACGCCAGCTACCGTTACCTGGCCGAGTCGATCCGGATGCACCCTGGGCAGGACGAGCTCAAGGCCCTCATGAAAGAGGGCGGATTCGGGCACGTGGACTATCACAACATGACGGGTGGCGTGGTCGCCCTGCATGTTGGAATCAAGTGCTGAACGTTGATTGAACTGACACGATTGAAAGAGGAGACGGTATGTCCAAATTGATGGTTTCCCTGCTCACGGTGGCTTTGCTGCTGGGCGGTGTTTCGGCCGAGGCCAAGCGCATGGGTGGCGGTGGTTCGTTCGGGCGGCAGTCGCCGAACGTGACGCAACGTCAGGCCACGCCGCCAGCCGCCGCGCCCAACCAGGTTGCGCCGCAGAATGCGGCCGCTGCCAAGCCGGGCGCCGCTGCGCCCGCGGCCGCTGCTGCGCCCAAGCGGCCTTGGGGCGCGATGCTTGGCGGCCTCGCCGCCGGTCTGGGCCTCGCATGGCTGGCGCACTCGCTGGGGCTGGGTGCAGGTTTCGGCAACATCCTGCTGATCGGCCTCCTCGTGCTGGCCGCGGTGGTGGCATGGCGCATGTTCGCTGCGCGCCGCGCCGGTGGCACGAACAACGGTGGCCGGCAGGGCGGTCTGGCGTTTGAGGGTGCAGGCAACGCGGGTTCGCCGGCGCAATACAGCCCCGCCAATGTGGGCAACGATGCATCTGCGCGCCCCTGGGAGCGGTCTTCGACGGCTTTCGACGCGACTCCGGCGCAGCCGGGCGCGGAATTCGATCGCCACGGCAGCAGCCTGTCGGCCGCGGGTGCCGCAGCGGGCGGCAGCATGATCGGTTCGGCGCTGGCGGGCTCGCAGTCGTGGGGCATCCCGGCGGGCTTCGATGTCGAAGGCTTCCTCGGTGCGGCCAAGCGCAATTTCGTGACTTTGCAGGACGCCTGGGACCGCGCCGACGTCACGATGCTGCGCTCGATGATGACCGACGGCATGGTCGACGAAATCCAGAAGCAGCTGGCGGACCGTGCAGGCCACACCGGCGGCGTGGCCAACAAGACCGAGGTCGTGATGCTCGAGGCCAAGCTGCTGGGAATCGAGGAACTGCCCGATGCCTACATGGCGAGCGTCGAGTTCTCGGGGATGATCCGCGAGGACGCCTCTGTCGGCCCGAGCCCGTTCCGCGAAGTGTGGAATATGACGAAGCCGACCAGCGGCACCGGCGGCTGGCTGGTGGCCGGCGTGCAAGCGCTGCAATAAGCGACCCGCGACGGCGCGAAGCCGTTCGCATTCGGGATAATGGGGACATGGCCACACCATCGTCCCCATTTGCTTTTTTCGGCGACCTCTTCAACAAGATCGGCGAGCGCCTCCAGCCTCCGCCATGGGCTGTGCATGAAGTGCAGCATCGCGCCGTTCTCTTCCTCAACCATGTACTCCAACAGGAGCCCGAGGCCCAGCAGCGCATCCTGCGCCAGCAGGGCAAGGTTGTGCAGTTCCAGTGGCGCTTCGTCACGATGGCACTGGTCGCGACGCCTGCAGGCCTGCTCGATCTGGCGCCCGAAGGCGCGGTGCCCGACCTGACGCTCACCGTCACCCAGGAATCGCCCTTCGACTTGGTGCGCGCGACCGTCCGCGGGGACAAACCCGCCGTCCAGATCGTGGGCGACGTGCAGCTGGCGGCCGAAGTGAACTGGCTGGTCGACCATGTGCGCTGGGACGTCGAAGACGATCTCGCGCGTGTGATCGGCGACGTGCCGGCACATGCTGTCGGCAACGGCGCACGACGGGTGGTCGCAGCCCTGCGTAACTTCGTCGGCGATCGCACAGCGGCGCCCGGAAGCTCGGGGTCGGCGGGCGGCGCCGCATGAGTCGGCTCTATCGCGGCGTCTTCATCGTCTGGATCGCGCTGCGCTATGGCCTGGACGAGCTCGTGCTCACGAGCTTCGAGAAGCCGTGGTTGCGCGTGCTGGCGCGGATCATGTCGGTGGGCCGCAATCTCGAGGCGCCGCGTGGTCAGCGGCTGCGCGAGGCGCTGGAGCGGCTCGGCCCGATCTTCGTGAAATTCGGCCAGGTGCTGTCGACGCGCCGGGACCTCCTGCCCCCCGACATCGCCGACGAGCTGGCGTTCCTGCAAGACCGAGTGCCGCCCTTCGCTTCGTCGATCGCCGTCGCGACCATCGAGCGTGCGTTCCGCCGCCCGGTGAGCGACATCTTCGTGCAGTTCGACGAGACCCCGATCGCCAGCGCATCGATCGCGCAAGTGCATTTCGGCAAGGTGCGCTTGCGCAACGGCACGCTGCGCGAGGTGGCGGTCAAGGTGCTGCGCCCGAACATGCGCGGCGTCATCGAGAAGGACCTCGCGCTGATGGCCATGATGGCGGGCTGGGTCGAAAAGCTGTCGCCTGACGGCAAGCGCCTGAAGCCGCGCGAAGTCGTGGGCGAGTTCGACAAGTACCTGCACGACGAACTCGACCTCGTGCGCGAAGCCGCCAACGCCGCGCAACTGCGCCGCAACATGGCCAAGCTCGAGCTGGTGCTCATCCCCGAGATGTTCTGGGATTTCTGCCATCCGGAAGTCATCGTGATGGAGCGCATGACGGGCGTGCCGATCGCGCAGCTCGACAAGCTCAAGGCCGCCGGCGTCGACATCCCGAAGCTGGCCACCGATGGCGTCACGATCTTCTTCACGCAGGTGTTCCGCGACGGCTTCTTCCACGCCGACATGCATCCGGGCAACATCCAGGTGAGCCTCGCGCCGGAGACATTCGGGCGCTACATCTCGCTGGACTTCGGCATCGTCGGCACGCTGACCGAATCCGACAAGGAGTACCTGGCGCAGAACTTCGTGGCTTTCTTCAGACGCGACTACAAGCGCGTCGCTGAGCTGCATCTCGAGAGCGGATGGGTGCCCGAAGGCACGCGCATCGACGAGCTGGAGGCCGCGATCCGCACCGTGTGCGAACCGTACTTCGACCGGCCGCTCAAGGAGATCTCGCTCGGCATGGTCCTGATGCGGTTGTTCCAGACGTCGCGCCGCTTCCATGTCGAGATCCAGCCCCAGCTGGTGCTCCTGCAGAAGACGCTGCTCAACATCGAAGGACTCGGGCGTCAACTCGATCCCGAGCTCGACCTCTGGGCCACGGCCAAGCCTTTCCTCGAGAAGTGGATGACCGACCAGATCGGGCCGCACAAGCTCTTCGAGCAGCTCAAGGCCGAGGCACCTCGCTACGCGAAGCTGCTGCCCCAATTGCCGCGCCTTCTTCATGACTTTCTCGAGAATCGCCCGGTGGACCACCGGCGCGAACTGCTGGAACTGCTCGCCGCGCAGAAGCGCACCAACAAGCTGCTGCAGGCGATCGTCTACGGTGGCATGGGTTTTGTATTGGGTTTGCTCGCCATGCAGCTGTTGCTGCGCGTCAGGATTTTCTAGAGGAGTGCCCCTGTGCTGCTGACTTTGGTCGTCGTCTATCTGTTGATCACCATCGCCATCGGCCTGGTGGCGGCCCGTCGGGTCAAGAACACCACCGACTTCGCCATCGCCGGGCGGCACCTGCCGCTCTTCATGATCGTGACCACGACCTTCGCGACCTGGTTCGGATCCGAAACGGTGCTCGGCATCCCGGCGAAGTTCATCGAAGGCGGCTTGCACGGCGTGATCGAAGATCCGTTCGGCGCCGGCACTTGCCTGATCCTCGTCGGCCTCTTCTTCGCAGGCAAGCTCTACCGCATGACGCTCCTGACGATCAGCGACTACTACCGGGAGCGCTACGGCCGCGTGGTTGAGGTGGCGTGTTCGCTCATCATCATGCTGAGCTACCTGGGCTGGGTATCGGCCCAAGTCACGGCGTTGGGGCTCGTGTTCAACGTGCTGTCGGCAGGCGCCATCTCCATTCCGGTCGGCATGACGGTCGGGGTGGTGTCGATCCTGGCCTACACGCTGTTCGGGGGCATGTGGTCGGTCGCCGTGACCGACTTTATCCAGATGATCATTCTGGTGGTCGGCTTGGCCGTGATCGCGGTCTTCGCCGGCAACATGGCGGGCGGTGCCGGCAAGGTGATCGACTTCGCGCTGAGCAGGGACCTCTTCAAGTTCTGGCCCGAGCCCAAATTCAGGGACATGGTGTTCTTCTTCGCCGCGGCCATCACGATCATGTTGGGTTCGATCCCGCAGCAGGACGTATTCCAGCGTGTGATGTCGGCCAACAGCGTCAAGGCGGCTACGCGGGGCCCGGTCATCGGTGGCATCTCCTACATCCTGTTCGCCTTCGTGCCGATGTTTCTCGTGGCGAGCGCGCTGCTGATCATGCCGGAGCACACGGCACAACTGCTCAAGGACGACCCCCAGAAGGTGCTGCCCACGCTGGTACTCGAGAAGATGCCTTTCGTGATGCAGGTGCTGTTCTTCGGCGCGCTTCTGTCAGCCATCAAATCCACCGCCTCGGCGACGCTGCTCGCACCCAGCGTGACCTTCACAGAGAACATCTGGCGTCAGTTCCGCCCAACTGGGACCGACCGCGAGAACCTCCGCACCATGCGCATCACCGTGCTGCTGTTCAGCGCCGCCGTGCTGGCGTATGCGATCCGCATGCAGGGCACGCCCATCTACGAGCTGGTCTCCGGTGCCTACCAGGTGCCGCTGGTGGGTGCCTTTGTTCCGTTGGTGAGCGGCTTGTACTGGCAGCGCGCGACCACGCAAGGCGCTGTGGCATCGATCGTGTCCGGCGTCGGCGTCTGGCTGCTCTTCCTTGCCATGCCCTGGGGCGCCGATTTCCCAGCGCAGCTGGCCGGCGTGCTTGCGGCCGCCGCAGGAATGCTGGCCGGCTCCCTTGCGCCACAGTGGGTGGGCAACGTGCGCACGCCGCACCGGCCGCTGGTCGCCGGTTCGGCCTGAAAGGGCAGGGCACTGGACGGTGCCGCCCTTATAATCGAGGGCTTTGCAAGCGGCGTCCTGCCGCGTTTTTGCCCCTCATTCATGCCCATTTACGCCTACAAGTGCAGTTCCTGCGGCTTTGCCAAGGATGCACTGCAAAAGATGTCCGACGCACCGCTCACGGTGTGTCCGAACTGTGGCGCAAGCACGTTCGAGAAGCAGGTCACGGCCGCCGGTTTTCAGCTCAAAGGCTCGGGCTGGTACGTGACCGACTTCCGCGATGGCGGTGGCAAGAAGGCGACAGAAAGCAAGCCTTCAGAGGGCGCGTCAGGCGAAAAAGCCGCCGAGCCTGCGGGCGCCAAGTCCGATGGGCCAGCTGCGGCCCCCGCGCCGGCCCCGGCCCCTGCAGCTTCACCGGCGCCTGCCGCGGCGCCGGCGACTGCACCCGCACCCGCCACCAAGGGCGACTGAGGCCACCATGCTCGCGCTGCGCAAATGGCTCCTGTCCGGCTTGCTGGTGATCGTTCCGCTGGTAATCACTTTGGGCGTGCTCAACTGGATCATCGGCACCCTGGACCAGACGCTGTGGCTCTTGCCGGAGGATTGGCAAAAGTGGCTGTTCGACCACAAGGTGCGAGGCCTCGGCGTGCTCCTCACGCTGGCCATTCTGCTGGTGGTCGGCGCCGTGGCCAGCAATTTCGTCGGCAAACGGCTGCTCGGCTGGGGCGATGCCGTGGTTCGCCGAATTCCGGTGGTGCGCTCGATCTATTCCAGCGTCAAGCAGGTCTCAGACACCCTCTTTTCCGAGAACGGCAACGCCTTCCGTACGGCGGTGCTGATCGAGTGGCCGCATGAAGGCGTCTGGACGATCGCATTCGTGACGGGCGCGCCAGGCCGCGAGGTGCTCGGCCATCTCGGCGGCGGCGACTTCCTCAGCGTCTACGTGCCGACCACGCCGAACCCGACGGGCGGCTACTTCGTGATGCTCAAGCGCAGCGACTGCATCGAATTGAAGATGAGCGTGGACGACGCGCTCAAGTACATCGTGTCGATGGGGGTGGTCGTTCCGGGCGGCCCTTCCACGATCGCGATCAAGCAATAAAAACGCGCCTCGACGGCGCCGGAAATCATCATGGCCATGCGTTCTTCCTATTGCGGTCTCGTGACCGAAGCCCAGCTGGGCCAAACCGTCACCCTGTGCGGGTGGGTCAATCGTCGTCGCGACCACGGCGGCGTCATCTTCATCGACCTGCGCGACCGCGAAGGCTATGTGCAGGTCGTGTGCGATCCCGACCGCGCCGCCACTTTCGCTGCGGCCGAGGGCTTGCGCAACGAGTTCTGCGTCCAGGTCACGGGCCTCGTGCGCGCGCGACCCGAGGGAACGGTCAACGAAGCGCTCAAGAGCGGCAAGATCGAAGTGCTGTGCCACGAACTGAAGGTGTTGAACCCTTCGGTCACGCCGCCGTTCCTGCTCGATGACGACAACCTCAGCGAGACCACGCGCCTCACGCACCGTGTGCTCGACCTGCGCCGCCCGGCAATGCAGCGCAACATGATGCTGCGATACAAGGTGACGATGGAAACGCGCAAGTTCCTCGATGCGAACGGCTTCATCGACATCGAGACGCCGATGCTCGGCAAGTCGACGCCCGAAGGCGCGCGCGACTATCTCGTGCCCAGCCGCGTGCACGACGGCAGCTTCTTCGCACTGCCGCAGTCGCCGCAGCTCTTCAAGCAGCTGCTGATGGTTGCTGGCTACGACCGCTACTACCAGATCGTCAAGTGCTTTCGCGACGAAGACCTGCGCGCCGATCGCCAGCCCGAGTTCACCCAGATCGACATCGAGACCTCCTTCCTGGCCGAAGAAGAGATCCGCGAGATGTTCGAAGGCATGGTCCGCACCATGTTCCGCAATGCCGCGGGGATCGATCTGCCGGTCTTCCCGACCATGACGTACGGCGATGCGATGTTCAAGTACGGCTCGGACAAGCCCGACCTGCGCGTCAAGCTGGAGTTCACCGAGCTCACGGAATTGATGAAGCGCGTCGAGTTCAAGGTGTTCTCGAATGCCGCGCTCATGAAGGACGGCCGCGTGGTCGCACTGCGCGTGCCCGGTGGCGGTGCCGAAGGCGGCCTTTCGCGCGGCGAGATCGACGCGTACCAGGAGTTCGTCAAGATCTACGGTGCCAAGGGCCTGGCGTACATCAAGGTCAACGATGCAGCAGCGGGCCGCGAAGGCCTGCAAAGCCCGATCGTGAAGAACCTCGACGACGCCTCTCTGGCCGAGATCGTTGCGCGCACCGGTGCGCGCAATGGCGACATCCTGTTCTTCGGCGCCGACAAGGCGAAGGTCGTCAACGACGCGATGGGCGCGCTCCGCGTGAAGATCGGTCACAGCCCCTTTGGCAGGAAGGCCGGTCTGTTTGAGGACCGCTGGGCGCCGCTCTGGGTGGTCGACTTCCCGATGTTCGAGTTCGACGAGGAAGGCCAGCGCTGGTCGGCCGTGCACCATCCGTTCACCGCGCCCAAGGACGGTCATGAAGACCTGATGGACACGGCCCCCGAGAAGTGCATCGCCAAGGCCTATGACATGGTGCTCAACGGCATCGAGATGGGGGGTGGCTCGGTGCGTATCCACCGCGAAGAAGTGCAGAGCAAGGTGTTCCGCGCCCTCAAGATCAGTGCAGAAGACGCGCAGCTCAAGTTCGGCTTCCTGCTGGACGCGCTGCAGTACGGCGCGCCGCCGCACGGCGGCATCGCCATCGGCCTCGACCGTCTCGTGATGCTCATGACAGGCGCCGAGTCCATCCGCGACGTGATCGCCTTCCCCAAGACCCAGCGCGCGCAGGACCTGCTCACGCTGGCGCCGAGCCCGGTCGACGAGAAGCAGCTGCGCGAACTGCACATCCGTCTGCGCAACGTCGAAGCGGCTTGAGCGCGGTGCCATGACCGCCCGACCCTGGAAAATTCCGGAGTCGGTGCTGGTCGTGATCCACACACCGGCGCTCGACGTGCTGCTGATCCGTCGCGCCGACGCCGTCGACTTCTGGCAATCGGTCACCGGCAGCAAGGACGAAGTCGGCGAACCCTTCGCGCTGACAGCCGCGCGCGAAGTGTTCGAAGAGACCGGCATCGACTGCGGTGAAGGCAGCGCTCTGGCTTCGCACCTGGTCGACTGGCAGGTGCGTAACGTCTACGAGATCTACCCGCAGTGGCGCGCGCGCTACGCGCCCGGCGTGACGCGCAACACCGAGCATCTCTTCGGTCTGTGCGTGCCCGAGCGCCTGACGCCGACGCTCGCGCCGCGCGAGCACACCGACTGGCAATGGCTGCCGTATCGCGAGGCGGCCGACGCATGCTTTTCCCCGTCCAACGCCGAAGCTATTCTGTTGCTGCCACAATTTCGGCAATGAATCTTCCGGCCCACACGCTCCGCGTGGCGACCTACAACATCCACAAGGGTGTGCAAGGGATCGGGCCGGCACGCCGCCTCGAAATCCACAACCTCGGCCATGCGATCGAGCAACTCGATGCAGACATCGTCTGTCTGCAGGAAGTACGCAAGATGAACCGGCAGGCCGCGGCACGCTTCACGCGATGGCCCGAGCTGCCGCAAGCCGACTTCCTGTGCCCCGAGGGCTACACCGCCGTCTATGAGACCAATGCCGTCACACGGCACGGCGAACACGGCAATGCCCTGCTGACGCGCTGGCCGGTGTTGCGGCAGGGCCATCAGGACATTTCGGACCACCGCTTCGAACAGCGCGGCTTGCTGCATGTCGTGATCGAAGTTGAGGGTCGATCGGTCCACGCGATCGTCGTGCACCTTGGCCTGATCAAAGGCAGCCGCGTGCGTCAGGTCGCGCTGCTCAATGCCTTCATTGCGCGGGAGATCCCGCCGGGCGAAGCGGTGGTGGTCGCGGGTGACTTCAACGACTGGGGTGCGCGCATGCGCTACGCGATGAACGCGGCTGGCCTGCGCGATTCGGGCGACCTGCGGGGCCCGCGCACCTTGACCTATCCTTCGCGGCTGCCGGTGGCGCAACTCGACTTCATCTACGGGCGGCACCTGACGCCGGTGTCCTGCACGGTGCCGCGCGGCCCGATCTGGGCGCGCATGTCGGATCACCTGCCGCTCGTGACCGATTTTTTGCTATCGAATTCATAGCTGCTCGCGCCCGGATGACGGGCATTGCAGGCCCGAGGGGCTTGCGAATCTTTCACTGTTAGGATGCCCGTATGCTGAAGAAAATCGACGCTGCAGAGCGCCCCGAACCAAGCGACAACGACGAGGGAACACCTGTTTCCGTCAAGATCCGCGAGCGCCTCCAGGCGGCGCGCAAACGCTTCAACGCCAACGACAACATTGCCGAGTTCATCAAACCCGGCGAGCTTGAGGCGTTGCTCGATGAAGTCGAAGTCAAGATGAAGGACGTGCTCACCAGCCTGGTGATCGACGTGGAGCGCGACCACAACACCGACAACACCGCGCGGCGCGTTGCCAAGATGTACCTCAACGAGGTCTTCCGCGGTCGCTACGTGCCGCCGCCTGCGCTCACGGAATTCCCGAACGCCGAGCACCTGAACGAACTCATGATCGTCGGCCCGATCACGGTGCGCAGCGCCTGTTCGCACCACTTCTGCCCGATCATCGGCAAGGTGTGGATCGGCGTGATGCCCAACGAGCACACCAACGTGATCGGTCTTTCCAAGTACGCGCGCCTGGCCGAATGGGTCATGGGGCGCCCGCAGATCCAGGAAGAAGCGGTGGTGCAACTGGCCGACCTGATCCAGGAAAAGACCCAGCCCGACGGCCTGGCGCTGGTGATGGAGGCCGAGCATTTCTGCATGGCCTGGCGCGGTGTCAAGGAGATGGACAGCAAGATGATCAATTCGGTGATGCGCGGCGTGTTCCTGAAGGACGCCAACCTGCGCCGCGAATTTCTTTCACTTCTCCCGCGAAAGAGCTGAGCCATGCTGGTCCGCCTTCTCTATGCCAGCCGCGCGGTCGACACGAGTCCTGCCGCGATCGACGCGATCCTTGCGCAATCGCGTGCGCACAACATGCCGTCGGGCATTACCGGCATCCTTTGCTATGGCTCGGGCGTCTTCCTGCAGGCCATCGAAGGCGGCCGCAATGCGATCAGCGAGCTTTATGGTCACATCCAGCGCGACACGCGCCACAAGGACGTGGTTCTGCTTCATTACGAAGAGATCTTCGAGCGCCGCTTCGGCGGCTGGACGATGGGCCAGGTGAACCTGTCGCGTCTCAATGCGTCGACGCTGCTGAAGTATTCAGACAAGCCCGAACTCGACCCTTATGCCGTCTCGGGCAAGGTGTCGCTGGCGCTGCTCGAAGAGCTGATCGCGACCGCCGCGATCGTCGGCCGCCACTAGGCGGCGGTCTCGCGGGGTGCCGCTTTCCGCCTTCGCACTGATCCTGCTTGCGGGATTCATTCATGCCAGCTGGAACATCGCCGCCAAGAAGGCGAACGGCGATGCACGCTTCGCTTTCCAGAGCGGTGTGTTCCTCATGGTTGTCTGGGCGCCGGTCGGCTTCTGGCTCGGCTGGGACGTGGTGCCACAGTGGGGAGCGATCGAGTGGGCATTCGTCACGCTGAGCGGCGTGCTCCATGTGTTCTACCTGGTGATCCTGCTGCGGGGGTACCGCAAGTCGGACCTTACCGTCGTCTATCCACTCGCGCGGGGCTCGGGGCCCTTGCTGTCGTCGGCCTTCGCCATCCTGTTCCTCGGTGAACGCATCAGCGGGGTCGGCATGGCCGGCATCGCCGGTGTGGTGCTCGGCGTTTTTCTCGTGGCCGGCGGCCCCGGGTTGTGGCGCAAGACGCAAGATCCGGCACAGCGGGACCGGGTGCACAAGGGCTTGCGATACGGCGTGCTCACCGGCGCCTTCATTGCGGCCTATACGGTAGCCGACAGCTACGCCGTGAAGTTCCTGGCCATGTCTCCGATCCTGCTCGACTACGTCGGCAATTTCGTGCGCACCGGACTGCTGCTGCCTGCGGTGCTGCGCGACCGCGCGACCACGGCGCGCATGTGGCGCGCGCAATGGAAATACGCGTTGCTGATCGCGACGATCAGCCCTGTTTCGTACGTGCTGGTGCTCTATGCGGTACAGCAGGCGCCGATCTCGCACGTGGCGCCCGCGCGTGAAGTGTCGATGCTGTTCGCGGCGTTGATCGGCGGGCATCTGCTGCGGGAAGGCGACCGCCTTCTGCGATTGCTTGGGGCGCTCTGCATCGCTGGCGGCGTGGTCGCGCTCGCACTCGGCTGAGGTCGCCCTTGAGCTTGCTGATCGGCTGTGATTTTTCCAGCGCCCCGACCCGGCGCAAACCGATCGTGGTGGCGGTGGGGCAGGCCGATGGCGACCGTGTGGTGCTGGATCGCATCGAACATTTCGCGTCGCTCGACGCGTGGGGTGATTGGCTGGCATCGATGCCGGCGTGGGTCGGCGGGTTCGATCTTCCGTTCGGTTTGCCGCGCGAGCTGGTCGAGCAGTTGGGTTGGCCGACGGAGTGGCCGGCACTCATCGCCCATTACGCCAGTTTGAGCAGGGCGGAGATTCGGGAAACCTTTGCGGCCTTTTGTGCTGGGCGTCCGGTCGGTGGCAAATTCGCCCATCGGGCCACGGACGGTCCGGCCGGCTCGAGCCCCTCGATGAAATGGGTCAATCCGCCGGTGGCCTTCATGCTGCACGCAGGGGTGCCGCGACTCATCGCTGCAGGGGCTGCGTTTCCGGGGCTGCATTGGCCGGTCTCAGGATCCCCAAAGATCGCCCTGGAGGCCTATCCCGGGCTCCTGGCGCGTGAGCTGATCGGCCGTCGCAGCTACAAGAGCGACGAACTTGCCAAGCAGACCACGGATCGCCTCGCAGCGCGTGTCGACCTCGTCACGGCACTGGAGGCCGGAGCCCCCCGACTCGGCCTCAAGCTTGCCTTGGAGGTCGATCTACGCAGGCAGTTGCTGGACGACGCGCGTGGAGACCGCGTTGATGCGGTCCTGTGCCTCGTGCAGGCGGCATGGGCCTTGGCACGCGCGGAGAGCGCGGGCGCCGGGTACGGGTTGCCACTCGGCGTCGATCCAGTGGAAGGCTGGATCGTAAGTGTCTGAGCCTCGCTGTCCTACATCGATTCGAGACGCTTTCAGCGTGTCTTTCCAAATGTGATTGCTAGATTGAAGGCAGTGGATCGAACCCGGTTCACTCAACACACATCGGAAGGAAACGACATGAACAAGGATCAAGTAGCAGGCCGCGTTGACGAAGCCAAGGGCAAGATCAAGGAAGTCGCAGGCAAGGTGGTTGGCAATGAGAAGCTGCAGGGCGAAGGTCTGGCAGACCAGGCGTCCGGCAAGGTGCAGAGCACCTACGGCGATGCCAAGGAAAACACCAAGGACGCCATCAAGTCGGGCGCCGACAAGCTGTAACCATGCGCGGAGCTTCCGCGCCAGGCGCGGCGGCTCCTGCACCACGAAGGAGGCGAACAATGAAGTTGATCGCAACAACATCGACCCCGCCCCGTATCTGGCTCGCCTTGGCAGCCACATGCGGGGCGTTGTTATTGGCGGGATGCGACAAGAACGACACCCGCACGGTCGGCGAGAAAGTCGATGCGGGGTTGGCGAAGACGGAGCAAGCGGCCGACACGGCCGCTGCGAAAACCAAGGATGCTCTGGCGGAAGCCAAAGCCAGGATCGACAGTTCCTCCGTGCCCGGAGAGGCGTCGCTGAAGCAGGGTGCCGCGAACGTGATGGCTGCCGCGAAGGGCGCGGGCGCCTCGCTCGGCGCCACCATCGACGATGCGTCGGTGACCGCTTCAGTGTCCGCAGGGCTGGCGAAAGACGTGGAACTCAGCGCGGTCAAGATCGATGTAGACACCAAGGGTGGCGCAGTCACGCTGAAGGGTCCGTCACCGAGCGCTGCAGCGAAGCTGCGTGCAACGGAAATCGCGAAGGCAGTCAACGGCGTCATGTCGGTCGACAACCAGCTCGATGTGAAAATGTGATTGCGGCCGCGTGGCGCGCAGTAAAAAGCCCCGCGTTGCGGGGCTTTTTTCAGACCGCCTTGCGGCGGCTGTCTTTCAATACTCGTCGCGGCGGCGGCTGGCCAGCACGATCAGCGCGGTGATGGCGGCACCCGCGGCCGCGGCCACGAGGACCGAGCGCACGGGCTGGTCGGAGATGTACTTGCCGGTCACGTCGGCTGCGGCTTCCAGACGACGCTGTGCGCGTGCACTGGTCGTCGAGGCGGCGTCGAGGCCACGCTGCACGGCTTGCTGAACGCGGGCGGCGATCTGCTCAACGGTCGGCTCGGCGTCGCGCTTGAAATCCCGCACCTTTTCGCCAGCGGCGTTTACAGCGTTCTGCGCATAGGCACGCGTCGAATCGATCGCATCGTTGGCAGTCTGACGGGCCTCGTCTGCGAGTTGTGCGGGGGTTTTGTTTGCCATGTTCATTGGATTTCCTTCAAGTTGATTGTGATGACAGCAAGCTCATCGTAGCGGTGCAAACCGCTCTTCGACAAGCCTGCAATGAAGCTGGCAATTGCCAGAACGGCAAAGATCGTTATGAGGATCTCAGACTGAAGGACTACGTTAACCGGCCCTTTGCGCACGGACTGTCAGCACCTGCGCGCGCGGACTGTAGGAAAGGGGCGAATCGGCGTCGTTCATCCGGATGGGCGGATCAAACCAGCTTGGCCGGCAGCATTGCGCTGAGCTTCGTGCCCTGGCCGGGCTGCGAGGTTACGGTGAGTTTGCCTCGCGCGGCTTCCACCCGGTGGCGCATACCCGCCAGTCCGTGCGTCGCCGGCCGTGATACCCGGGTGTCAAACCCCTTGCCGTTGTCCGCGAGTTCGGCGATGACGTGGTTCTCATAGTTCTTCAGCACGATCGTGGCTTCTGTCGCCTCGGCGTACTTGCCGATGTTGGTCAGGCCTTCCTGCACCATGCGATAGACGGTCAGCTGGTTCGCCTCGTCCAGCTTCACGGGTTCGAGCGCCATTTCGATGTCCATCCCGGACCGGTCCGCGAATTCGCGGCCCAGGATTTCAAGCGACGCGATGAGTCCAAGATTCGAGAGCGATGAGGGCCGGAGGTCTTCGATGATTCGCCGCTTCAATGCGATACCGCTGTTGAGCAGCTCGGTCAGATGCTGGAGCCGCTGGATGGCATCCGGCGAGTCGCTCAGCTTGGACTTCAGGCGTGCCACGTCGAGCTTCGCAGCGGTGAGCAGCGAGCCCAGTTCGTCGTGCAGCTCGCGCGCGAGGTAGCCGCGTTCGGTTTCGCGCACGTTCTGCAGGTGAGTGGCGAGCTCAGCGAGCGTGGCGGTCCGCTCCGCGACCTCGTTTTCGAGTGCATTGCGCTCGCGCTGTAGCGTTTCCTGCTGCCGTTCGCCGATGACGCGCAGCGCATGCGTCTGTCGCAGGTAGAGGTAGAAGGACAGCAGTGCCGCCAGCGCGATCACCGAAATGCCGATGCGTGCGGTTTGAAGCGACCCGGCAATCTGCGTCTGCCCGCGCTTCAATGCCGTATTGCTCGTCTGGATCAACTCGCGAGCCTGTGCGCGGATGGCCTCCATCTCCTCACGCCCGACGTCGGTCGTCATGACGAACTTCCAGGCATCTTCGGCGCCCGTGGCGCGGAGCCGCACGCTCATGTCCATTTCGCCAAGCTTGCGAGTCACATGCCCGGCCAGTGCGGCCAGGCGTTGCGTCTGTTCAGGCTGTTCGGTATAGAGGCGGTTGAGCGCTTGCAATTGGCCATCGATCTTCTTGACCGCTGCGTCGTACGGCTCCCGGTAGCGCGTCTCGCCGGTCAGCAGGTAGCCGCGCTGCCCGGTCTCTGCATCCAGCACCGTCTGGAGCAGTTCGTTGAGCACCAGACGCACCTGCTGGGCGCCGCCGATGTCCACAAGGGCCTTGTTGGATTGTCGAAAACTGGCCTCGTTGATGCCCACCAGGATGCAGGCGGCAAGGGTGGCGAGCGTGAGGCTCAATGCCATCTTCGGGAAAGCTGACCAACGCATGTGTTCTGTACGGAGTGACCCGGGGTTGATTTCGTCAATAATTGGCGCTGAACAGGGTTCGATATGCGCGGTGCATGGACACGGCGCTCTCAGCAAGAAAGTACAAGATGATCAAGATCGGGATTGTGGACGACCACGCCATCGTGCGCTCGGGTTTGCGCCAGTTCTTCTCGGAACATGTCGATTTGCGCGTGGCCGGCGAAGCGGCCAGCGGTCGCGAAGCCATCGAGCTGGTACGCACGACCGAACTCGATGTTCTGGTCATGGACCTTTCGATGCCAGGACAGAGCGGCATCGATGCCCTCGCGATGATCCGCGCCAAGGCGCCGGACGTCGGCATCCTGATCCTGAGCGGCTACCCGGAAGAGCACTACGCGATGAACCTGATCCGCCAGGGTGCCAGCGGTTATCTCAACAAGGAATGCGACCCGATCGAGATCGTCAATGCGATTCGCACGATTTCCCTCGGGCGGCGCTACATCACGCCGGCGGTGGCAGAACTGCTTGCGCGCCAACTTGACCGCAAGGACGACACTGCCCCTCACGAGCAGCTTTCCGAGCGCGAATTTCAGGTGTTCCTGAAGCTCGCCAAGGGCGAGACGGCAGGCGACATCGCAAAGACGCTGTCTTTGTCCGTGAAAACGGTGAGCACCTATCGCACCCGACTGATGGAGAAGATGAATCTGTCCTCCAACAGCGACCTCACTTACTACGCCCTGAAGAACAAGCTGATCGACTAATTCAACGTCAGCGCGCGAGCTGCGCATCGCCCAGCTCGACGCAGTAGTCGACAAGTCCTTCAATCTCGTTGGACTTGTCGAATACGACGTCAGCGCCGAGGCGCGCGCACCGCCTTCGAATCTCGGGGGTTGCATAGTTCGTGAGAACGACGACTTTTTGTTCCGAACGACGCGTGGACAAGGCATGCACCACGCCTAGACCGCTGCCTTGGCGCAGGAAAAGATCCACCACAGCGACATCCCATGCATCGGGATTTTGGGTGAACCATTCGCGCGCATCGTCTTCTGTTTCGGCATGACCGACCGTGCTCAGGCGCGTCAATTCCTCGAGCGTCCCGACAAGGTTTTCGCGAATCGTGAGGTTGTCCTCGACGATGAAAGTCTTCAATCTGCCGTCCATGGAAAAACTGCCGCTCCCTCCGCCGTGATGTTCCGGCGCTTGCGCGGATATTAGCGGGCATGAATCGTTTCGTTTGCAAGCTCCGCCGGTAAACGGCTGTAGGCGACCGCCGACGCCGGTGCCGCGGGGGTTCCGTAGTCTTTCCCCCACGTTCACAAGACCCGGTTGCCGACCCAGGGCTGCAACCGCATAGCGCTAACCTGCGCCATGGCCAGCAGCAACTCCCACACGACGACTCCAGGTCGTCATCCCCTCTGGACCAAGATCGTCATCGCGCTCGCAACCCTGCTGTGCGTGCTCGTTCTGGTCGCAGTGTTCTTCCCTTGGGATCTTCTGCGGGGCCCGATCAACCGTTACGTGAGCGAGAAGACCGGCCGCAAGTTCGAGATCACGCGACGACTCGATGTCGGCCTCGGATTTCGAAGCGCCACTGTCAAGCTCGATGGAATCGAGTTCGCCAACCCGGAGTGGGCGCGGGAACCGTATCTCGTGAAGGCGGAGCGCGCAGAGTTCGATATCCGGATCTGGCCCTTGCTCAAGAGCACCGTCATCATCCCGCGCCTGGCGCTCGTGTCGCCGCAGGTCGGGCTGCAAATGGAGCAGGACGGTCGGCGTACCTGGGCGCTGGGCAAGGACACGTCCGATTCCGGCACGGTGCCGACGATCGGAAGCGTCCAGATCGACGGCGGTGCCGTCGATTTCCTGGCCAATCATCTGGGCGTCGATCTGCATGCGGACCTGAGCTTCGACACTTCGCGTGGCGAGATGCCCCTCAGCTACAAGATCAAGGGCAAGTACCAGAAGCAGCCGCTGACAGCCGAGGGACGAACTGGCAACGTTCTGCAGATCAATGCCGCGGGCCAACCGCCGTTCCCGTTGGAAATCAACGCCACAGCCGGAAATACGAAGCTGACTGCTGCCGGCAGCGTGGCCGAGCTCGCGACGCTCGACGGCATCGACGCCAAGTTCAGTCTCAAGGGGCAGAACCTCGGTGAGCTCTTCCCGTTGCTGGGCATCGCGCTGCCACAGACCTCGCCCTATGCACTGAGTGGTGAGTTGCGCAAGAAGGCCACGGTCTGGGAAGTGGCTGCGCTCAAGGGCAAGCTCGGGCTTTCGGATATCGGCGGCGACATGAAGTTCGACCAGGGACAGAAGGTGCCATTCCTCTCCGGGTCGCTGCGTTCGCGTGTGATGGACATGGACGACCTCGGGCCGCTGATCGGCCTGCCGCCCACGGCGCGCTCAGCCAATGCAGTGGAAGGCGTCACGCCGCCGCCGACCATCACGCAGGTCAAGCGAGCCAAGCGCGATCCGGGCACGAAGGTGCTCCCGACCGCGACACTCGACTTCGAACGCCTGCGCGCGATGAACGCCGACGTGACCTACGTCGCGGACCGCATCTCCAATGTGCGTGAACTGCCGCTCGACCGCGGCAGTGTGCACGTCACGCTGAAAGACAGCGTCCTGACGCTCGATCCGCTCGATCTGGGCATTGCAGGCGGCAAGCTGGCAGGTGCGATCCGCATCGATGCCGCGAGCAACCCGGCGGACATCCGTGCGTCGCTCGAGATTCGCGCCATGCAGCTCAACCGGCTGATTCCCAAAGTCGAAACGCTCAAGACCAGCTTCGGCAAGCTCGATGGACGCGTCAATCTCTCGGGACGCGGCAACTCCGTCGCAAGCTGGCTGGCAACTTCGTCCGGCGACGTCGCGGCCATGACCGGGCGCGGCGAGTTCAGCAACCTGCTGCTCGAGTTTCTCGGACTGGACGGGGGCGAGGTCATCAAGTTCCTTCTCAAGGGCGACCACAACGTTGTCCTTCGATGCGGTGCAGTGGCCTTCGACGTGAACAAGGGCGTGATGAACGGACGCAGCGTGGTGTTCGACACCACCGATACCGTCTTCAATGCCACTGGCAACGCGAACCTGGGCAACGAGACGATGGACTTCGTGATCCGTGCGCAGCCCAAGGACGTCAGCATCCTGTCGTTGCGCACCCCGCTGCTGGTGCGCGGCACCTTCGGGTCACCCTCCGCCGGTGTCGAGGTGACGCCACTCGCGACGCGTGGGCTCGCTGCACTGGCGCTGAGTGCGATCAATCCGTTGCTGGCCCTCGCTGCGACGATCGAGACGGGCCCGGGTCAGGATGCTGACTGCCGCGACGTGCTCGCACAGGCAGACAAGCCGAGCACCGGTGCTGCGGCTGTTGGTGCGAACAAGGCGAAGACCGCCAAGCAGCCGGTCGCGAACTGATCAAGCGTGGCCACGGTCGCGGCATACCGCGCATTGGGGGTCGCGTGCCACGTTGAGGCGGTCGAAACGTGTCGACCGCCCGTCGAACATCAGCAGAGTGCCTGCCAGCGAGGGTGTAACCCCGGCGAGAAGCTTGAGCGCTTCATGCGCCTGCAGCGAGCCGATGGTGCCCACCACCGGCGCGAACACACCGAGCACCGCGCACCTGGTTTCCTCGAAATCAGCATCGGCTGGAAAAAGACAGGCGTAGCAGGGTGAGTTGGCATCGCGTGTGTCGTACACGCTGAGTTGCCCGTCGAAACGGATCGCGGCCCCAGCCACAAGGGGTGTGCGATGCACGACACACGCGCGGTTGATCGCCTGGCGCGTGGCGAAGTTGTCCGAGCAGTCCACCACCAGATCGACGCGCACGACAAGCGCCTCGAGCATGGCGCCGTCCACTCGCGTTCTGATTGGCTCGATTGCGATTTCGGGATTGATGTCGCGCATCGCCGCGGCGGCCGATTCGACCTTCGGCAGACCGACCCGCCCCGTCGTATGCGCAATCTGGCGCTGCAGATTGGTGAGATCGACGGTGTCGTCGTCGACCAGCGTGATGTGGCCGACGCCCGCAGCGGCCAGATAGAGCGCTACCGGCGAGCCGAGCCCGCCGACACCGACCACCAGGACGCGCGACGCGTTGACGCGCTCCTGCCCGTCGATGCCGAACTCCTCGAGCAGGATGTGCCGCGAATAGCGCAGCAGGTCGCCGTCGTCCATGGGCCGCGCAGGTGGAAGACCAGACCGGGGGCGGTCAGTTTTCCTTCTTCTCTTCCTTGCGTTCGACCTGCGTCTTGCTCACCAGCACCGGCGTGCCTTTGAGCTGCGCCAGGGCCTGCATCAGCGGGAAGTCGTCAGCTGCACCGAACTCGGGCACCTTGCGGTCCTGCGGCGGCTTGCGCGCTTCTTCCTCGAGCCGCTTGCGAGCTTCGTCACGGGCTTTCTCACGCTCCGGATTCTTCGATTCGGGCCCCTGGCCACTGGCGAGGTGCTTCTCGAGGTCGGCTTCGCGCGTGCGCAGCGCGGCGTACGGGCTGCCTTCGGCCGTTTCGTCGACCAGCACATTGGGCACGATGCCCTTTGCCTGGATCGAGGTACCGCTCGGCGTGTAGTAGCGCGCCGTGGTGATCTTCAGCCCGGTGTCGGGGCCGAGCGGGCGCACCGTCTGCACCGAGCCCTTGCCGAAAGTCTGGCTGCCCATCACGGTGCCACGCTTGTGATCCTGCAGCGCACCGGCGACGATTTCACTGGCCGACGCGGATCCTTCGTTCACCAGCACCACCAACGGGATCTTTTTCAAGCCTGCCGGCAGGCCCTTGAGCGGATCGCTCCCCGCGCGGCGCTGGTAGAACTCCGGCGCTGCCTTGTAGATCGACTTGCTCTCGGCCAGCTGGCCATCGGTGGACACCACGGTGACGTTCTCCGGCAGGAAGGCTGCCGAAATCGCCACGGCCGCGTCGAGCAGGCCACCCGGGTCGTTGCGCAGGTCGAGCACCATGCCCTTCATGTTGGGGTCCGCCTTGTAGAGCTCCTCGACCTTTTTCACGAAGTCGTCGACGGTGCGTTCCTGGAACTGCGAGACGCGGATCCAGCCGTAGCCCGGCTCGACGATCTTTCCGCGGACCGACTGCGTGCGGATTTCCTCGCGCGTGATCGTGACCGGGAACGTGCGGTTCTCGTCCTTGCGGAAGATGGTGAGCAGCACCTTGGTGCTGGTTTCGCCGCGCATGCGCTTGACGGCATCGTTGAGGCTCAGGCCGCGCACAGCGGTGTCGTCGATCTTGGTGATCAGGTCGTTGGGCTTGAGGCCTGCTCGGAAGGCGGGAGAGCCCTCTATCGGCGAGACGACCTTGATGAGCCCGTCTTCCTGCGAGATCTCGATGCCGACGCCGACGAAGCGACCGGTCGTGCCTTCACGGAATTCCTTGAAGGACTTCTTGTCGAAATACTGCGAGTGGGGGTCGAGCCCCGCGACCATCCCGGAAATCGCGTCGGAGATAAGTTTCTTCTCGTCGACGGGTTCGACGTAGTCGCTCTTCACCATGCCGAAGACGGCGGCGAGCTGTTGCAATTCTTCAAGCGGCAGCGGAGCAAGCGAGCCCCGTGCAACCGTCTGCAGGGAGACGGTGGTCAAGACGCCGGCAACGGCGCCGGCGGCGACCCAGCCGGTGATCTTCAATTTGTGGCCCATGTGGTGTCCTTGTGGCTGGCGCGAACCAATATACACAGCTTGGAAGCAAATTGCCGGCCGGGGTTCCGCCCGTTTGGCAGCAAAGGGTTACTGTTTCAACCCTTGCCTTGCGAGGCCACCGCGGCAGCGGCCTTTGCCGCCGCTTCCGCGTCGCCGAGGTAGTAGTGACGCAGCGGCTTGAGGTCGTCGTCGAGTTCGTAAACCAGCGGGATGCCGTTGGGGATGTTCAGCCCGACGATGTCGGCATCGGAAATGCCATCGAGGTACTTGACCAGCGCACGGATCGAGTTGCCGTGCGCTGCCACCACCAGCCGGCGGCCGGAGCGGATGGCCGGTGCCATCGATTCGTTCCAGAAGGGCAGCACGCGGGCGACGGTGTCCTTGAGGCATTCGGTCAGCGGGATCTGTTCGGCGGCCAGCTTGGCGTAGCGGATGTCGCCGCGCTCGCTGCGCGGGTCGTTCGCTTCCAGCGGCGGCGGCGGAGTGTCGTAGCTGCGGCGCCAGACCAGCACCTGCTCGTCGCCGTACTTCTTGGCGGTCTCCGCCTTGTTCAGGCCCTGGAGGCCACCGTAGTGGCGTTCGTTGAGGCGCCATGAATGCACCACCGGCAGCCAGGTGCGGTCGAGCTCGTCGAGCGTGTGCCAGAGCGTGCGCGTCGCGCGTTTGAGCACGCTGGTGTAGGCCACGTCGAATTCGTAGCCTTCGGCCTTCAGGAGCCGGCCGGCCTGCTTGGCCTGCTCGACGCCGGTCGGCGTCAGGTCGACGTCGGTCCAGCCGGTGAAACGGTTTTCGAGATTCCAGGTCGATTCACCGTGGCGAATCAGTACCAGCTTGTGCATTTGGGGCCTTTGGCGTTCACTGCGAAACCCGACATTCTAAAATCCGGGGTTTGCCATTCAAGGAATACCGTGAAATTCATCGTCGACAACTGGATGCTGATCCTGATCGTGCTCAGCTCGGGTGCCATGCTCGCCTGGCCGTTGTTGCGCGGGGGCGGCGGCGCACTCACGGCGCAGGGTGCTGTGCAGCTCATCAACCGCCAGCGCGCGGTGGTGCTCGATGTGCGCGAGCCCGAGGAATTTGCGGCAGGCCACGCCACCGGCTCGCGCAATCTGCCGCTCGCCCAGCTCGAGGCCAAACTGCAGACCACCGTCAAGAACAAGTCGCTGCCGGTCCTCATCATGTGCGCGACCGGAGCCCGCGCGCAGCGCGCTGTCGCCATCGCCAAGAAACTGGGTTACGAGCAGGCCCAAGCCGTGGCCGGCGGACTCAAAGGCTGGAAAGACGCTAACCTGCCCATCGAAAAGGCCTGATCGGGTCTTCAGCCGAGAGCACCATGCAAGCCGTCAAGATGTACACCACCGCCGTCTGCCCCTACTGCATTCGCGCGAAACAGATCCTCAAATCCAAGGGTGTCGAGCAGATCGAAGAAATCCGCATCGACACCGATCCCGCCGCCCGCGCGACCATGATGGAAGTGACGCAGCGCCGCACCGTGCCGCAGATCTTCATCGGCGACACGCACGTCGGCGGCTGCGACGAACTGATGGCGCTCGACAGCCGAGGCGGTCTCGTACCGCTGCTCCAGGCTGCCTGATCGCCTCGAGACCGCACACTTCACCGGCGATAATCGTCGGTCTCCCCAAGCCCGCCGCGGGAAGTTTTCCCTGGCGGGCATTGTTTTGATTTCCCCGAAAGTTCAGCCATGGCAGACATCCAAGAACCCGTGTTCCAGATCCAGCGCGTCTATCTCAAGGACCTGTCGCTCGAACAGCCCAACTCGCCGGGCATCCTGCTCGAGCAGGAGCAGCCGACCGTGGACATCCAGCTCGGCGTCGACGCACAGCCCGTGACCGACGGCATCTACGAGATCACCGTGTCGGCGACCGTACAGACCAAGATCCAGGACAAGACCGTGTTCCTGGTCGAAGCCAAGCAGGCCGGCATCTTCGAGATCCGCAACCTGCCGGAAGACCAGATGGGCCCGATCCTCGGCATCGCCTGCCCGCAGATCGTCTATCCGTATCTGCGCGGCAACGTCGCCGACGTGATCCAGCGCGGCGGATTCCCGCCGGTGCACCTGGCGGAAATCAACTTCCAGGCGATGTACGAACAGCAGCAGGCGCAAGCCGCCGGCACCGCTGCACCGACCCTCGCGCAATAAGCGCCACCTTGCCGCGCTGCAGCCGATGAAGATCTGCGTGCTCGGCGCCGGTGCCTGGGGCACTGCACTGGCCGTCAATGCGGCCGAACGCCACAGCGTCACGCTGTGGGCGCGCGATGCGACTCAGGCGGCAACCATGGCCGGCGCGCGTGAAAATGCGCGCTATCTCCCGGGCACCCTTTTTCCTTCCGCACTGACGATCGCCGATGGCGATGCGCAAGCCGCCGTCCATGGGGCCGATCTCGTCGTCGTCGCCACGCCGATGGCTGCGCTGCGCCATCAACTCGAAGCCTTGCGGGGAACCACCGTCCCGGTGGCCTGGCTCTGCAAGGGCGTCGAGTCCGTGCAGCAGGGGAGCGCCGATGCGTTCGGACTGCTTGCACATGAAATCCAGGCCCACGTCGCGCCCGACCTCTTCTCGGGCGTGCTGAGCGGCCCCAGCTTTGCGCAGGAAGTCGCGCATCGACAACCCACGGCGCTGGTCGCGGCCAGTCCGCATGCTGCCGTGCGCGACACGCTGGTTGATGCGTTCCATGGCCCGGCGCTTCGCGTGTATGCCAATGACGACATCGTCGGCGTCGAGGTCGGTGGTGCGGTCAAGAACGTGCTGGCGATCGCGACCGGCCTGTGCGATGGCCTCGCGCTCGGGCTCAACGCGCGCGCTGCACTCATCACGCGCGGCTTGGCCGAGATGACGCGCTTCGGCCTTGCGCTGGGCGCTCGGGCCGACACCTTCATGGGCCTCTCGGGTCTCGGCGATCTGGTGTTGACGGCCACGGGTGATCTTTCGCGCAACCGGAAGATCGGGCTGCTGCTCGCGCAGGGCCGGACGCTGGCGCAGGCCGTGGATTCGCTCGGTCACGTGGCCGAGGGCGTCTATTGCGCGCGCACCGTCGTGCAGCGGGCGCGCCACCTGGGCATCGACATGCCGATCGCCGAAGGCGTGGTGGCATTGCTCGACGGCCATCACGGCCCGGCCGACGCCGTGGCGGCGCTGATGGGCCGCGAGCCGTCTGCGGAGGCGGGCTGAACCGGATTGAAAAGGCGGGCGCGCCGGGTTACCGTGGCGCTCCTTTTTTATCCAGGAGTGCCTCATGGCCCGTCGTATCGTCTTGACCCTCGCCGCGGCCGCTGCCGCCACCGTTCTGATGGCTGCCTGCAGTTCCATGGGGTCCTCCTCCAGTGCGGCGCGCGGCATGGGCTTCTTCGTGACCAGCGCCAATCCGGGCAAGGGGGCGGATTTCGGCGGGTTGGCGGGTGCCGACAGGTACTGCCAGGCACTCGGCACCGCGGCCGGTGCGGGCGTGCGCACCTGGCGCGCTTACCTGAGCACCACGGCATCGGCTGGCCAGCCGGCCGTCAATGCGCGCGACCGCATCGGCAGCGGCCCGTGGACCAACTCGAAAGGCGTGATCATCGCCAGCAGCGTCGACCAGCTGCATGGCGCCAACATGCTCACGAAGCAGACCGCACTCACCGAAAAGGGCGACGGCATCATGGGCCGCGGCGATGCGACCAACCTGCACGACATCCTGACCGGCTCGTCGCCAGAAGGGCGCGCAGTGATGGCCGCAGATGGCAAGGACACCACCTGTGGCAACTGGACCAAGAGCGGTGACGGCTCCGCCATCGTCGGCCACCACGACAAGACGGGGCTGGACGAATCGGCGCCGGCGAAGTCGTGGAACGCTTCACACGGCACGCAGGGCTGCAGCCTGGAGGCGCTCAAGAAGACGGGCGGTGGTGGCTTGCTCTACTGCTTCGCCGCGAACTGATCGGGACGATCAGGCAGCCGGCGAGTACGCCAGGCGCACGTAGATCGGGGCGAAGGCCTCGGCCTGCGTGATGTCGATCAGCGTTTCCTTCGCGAGCTCCAGCATCGCGATGAAGGTGACGATCAGCACCGGCGCGCCGCGCGACACGTCGAACAGCTTCTCGAACTCGACGAAGCGCTGCCCCTGCAGGTGGCGCAGCACGATGCTCATGTGCTCGCGCACGTTCAGCTCTTCGCGCGAGATCTTGTGGTGCTGCACGAGCTTGGCGCGCTTCATGATGTCGGCCCAGGCGTCGCGCAGCTCGACCACGTCGACGTCGGGGAAGCGCGGCTTGAGCGACTGCTCGATGTAGACCTGCCCCTTCCAGAAGTCGCGCCCGTAGGTCGGCAGGGCGCTGATGGCGGCGGCCTGCAGCTTGGTCTGCTCGTACTCCATGAGGCGACGAACCAGTTCGGCGCGCGGGTCTTCGGCCTCTTCGCCGTCGGCCACCTTCTTGGGCGGCAGCAGCATGCGCGACTTGATCTCGATCAGCATCGCCGCCATCAACAGGTACTCGGCCGCGAGCTCGAGGTTGGTCTGGCGGATCTCGTCGACGTAGGTGAGGTATTGCCGCGTCAGCCCCGCCATCGGGATGTCGAGGATGTTGAAGTTCTGCTTCCTGATCAGGTAGAGCAGCAAGTCCAGTGGCCCCTCGAACGCTTCGAGGAAGACCTGCAGCGCCTCGGGCGGGATGTACAGGTCCTTCG
The DNA here is from genome assembly GCA_041424275.1 of Variovorax sp. Classification (GTDB taxonomy): domain Bacteria; phylum Pseudomonadota; class Gammaproteobacteria; order Burkholderiales; family Burkholderiaceae_C; genus Variovorax. The sequence goes on along the minus strand of JBGMOF010000046.1, from coordinate 158,121 downwards.
GCATCGCGAAGAGCGGCTCGCCGTACAGGCGGGCCAGTGCCACCTGGTCGACGACCTCCGGCATGCTCGCGACGAAAGGCGCGCCCTCGTCAGGCGCCCCTGAAGGCCGAATCTGCACTTACTTGACTTGCGTCTGGTACACGTAGGGCTGCTGGGGCGTCTTGCCCTCGGCGTACTCCTCGGCGAGTCCGCGGTCGACGTGCTTGTCCCACAGAAGGGCCCGCCCTGCGCGTTGCTCGGCCTCGAGCGTGGGCTTCTTTTCCTTCAGCGCCTCGATGAAGTTCGTGACGTCGGAGGTGTAGTGGGGGCGATTGAAGATGGACATAGACTGGAACCTTGTTGGACGAATTTTACGGGGGATGCCATGCGCAAGCGAATCGGAGGCCAGCTTCTGGCGGCGGCCTGTCTCGGCACGTTGATGCTGCTGGCCGGATGCGACAACAAGGCGATCAGCGAGCTGGAGGAGGGCGTCTCCACCGAAACCGATGTCCGCGCCCGCTTCGGCGAACCTGAAAACGTCTGGGACGCGCCCAACGGCCGGGTCCTGGAGTTCAACCGCCAGCCACAGGGCCAGAAGAACTACATGATCACCATCGGCGCCGATGGAAAGATGACGGCGCTGCGCCAGGTGCTCACGCCGGAGAATTTCGCGCGAGTGCAACCCGGCATGAAGATGGAAGACCTCCGCAAGCTCCTCGGCAAGCCTGCCAAGGTCACGCCCTACCGCCTCAAGAACGAGACCGAGTGGGACTGGCGCTGGATGCAGCCACCGAATTCGCCGATGGTGTTCACCGCAGTGCTGAACGACGACCAGCGCGTGGTGCGCAGCGGCTCGGCGCCGGACCGCAGCACCGAAAAGCAGTGACACGCCCCTTTGAAACCCCGCTCGCAGGCGAGCGGCTGACGCTCAGGCGACCGGCAGCTTTTCTTTCACATAGCTGCCGCGGTCCATGTCGACCACTTCGACACTGAGCTGAACCAGCACGCCGGTCGGGCGCGGCACGAACTGCCGCAGCACGACCGCGATGCGCTCGGTCAGGTCGCGCTTGGCTTCCGGCGTGCGCCCCGAGAGCAGCCGCAACTGCGCATGCACGAAGCCGCGCTGGTCGGCCTGGTTGCCGATGCGGAACTGGTCGACCGCAACGACGCGCGTCTTCAGGTCCGTCTCGTCCAGGATTTCAGGGCTGGCCGTCAGGCTGCGGTTGAGCGCGGGCAGCAGATCGTTCAAGGGCAGTTCGCCCAGGTTGGCGGAATGTTCGACGATGAGATGGGGCATGGCGGCAAGCTTCCTGGATGTCGTTGGTGGGTGACTCTGTCGTCGGGCGCGGCGGTCAACGGGCGCTCAACGCACGCGCATCCCCGGCGTCGCACCCGGCCAGGGCTCCAGCACGTGGATGCCCGGGTTCGCCTTCTCATCGGCGTGACTGGCGGCCAGCACCATGCCTTCGCTGATTCCGAACTTCATCTTGCGCGGCGCAAGGTTGGCGACCAGCACCGTGAGCTTGCCGACGAGTTGCTCGGGCTGGTAGGCCGATGCGATGCCGCTGAATACGTTGCGCTCGCGGCCTTCGCCGGCGTCGAGCGTCAGGCGCAGCAACTTGGTCGAGCCTTCGACCTTCTCGCAGGCGACGATCTTTGCGAGGCGCAGGTCGATCTTGACGAAATCGTCGATCGTGATCGTCGGCGCGATCGCCTCGCCGCCCGGCAGCGCGTCGTCGTCTGCTATTTTTTTGATAGCTGCTTCCGCAGACGGGGCGGGTGCCACGGGCTCATTCGGCTCGAAAAGCTGCTCGAGCACCTTCGGATCGACGCGCTGCATCAGGTGCTTGTAGTCGCCGATCACGTGACCGGCGAAAAGCGCGGTCGCGGCGTCGCTCCACTGCAGCGGTGCGACCTTCAGGAAACTTTCGACGTTGGCGGCCAGCACGGGCATCACCGGCTTCAGGTACAGCGTGAGCAGGCGGAAGGCTTCGATGCAGACGGTGCACACGTCGTGCAGTCGCGCTTCCATGCCTTCCTTCTTCGCGAGTTCCCAGGGCTTGTTGGCGTCGACGTATTCGTTGACGCGGTCGGCCAGTGCCATCGTCTCGCGCAAGGCGCGGGCGGTGTCGCGCGCTTCGTACATCGTGCGCAGGTTGTCGGATTCGGCGCGCAGGTAGGCGAGCAGCGCGGCGCCGTCGGCCGACACCGCACCGAGCTGGCCGTCGAAGCGCTTGCCGATGAAGCCGGCCGCGCGGCTCGCGATGTTGATGTACTTGCCGACAAGGTCGCTGTTCACGCGCGCAACGAAGTCTTCGGCGTTGAAGTCGATGTCCTCGTTCTTGCCGTTGAGCTTGGCCGCCAGGTAGTAGCGCAGCCACTCGGCGTTGAGGCCGAGGCCGAGGTACTTGAGCGGATCGAGCCCGGTGCCGCGGCTCTTGCTCATCTTCTCGCCGTTGTTCACGGTGAGGAAGCCGTGAACGCAGACCCTGTCGGGCGTCTTGCGGCCGCTGAACTTCAGCATCGCGGGCCAGAAGAGCGTGTGGAAGGTGACGATGTCCTTGCCGATGAAGTGCACCTGTTCGAGCTCCGGATCGGCCATGTACTCGGTGTACGAGATGCCGTCGCCGGCGGCTTCGATGCAGCGCTTGTCGAGCAGGTTCTTCAACGATGCCAGGTAGCCGACCGGCGCGTCGAGCCACACGTAGAAGTACTTGCCCGGCGCATCGGGGATCTCGATGCCGAAGTAGGGTGCGTCGCGGCTGATGTCCCAGTCGCCAAGGCCTTCGCTCGTGGTGCCGTCGGCGTTCTCGCGCACGCTGAACCATTCCTTCACCTTGCGGGCGACCTCGGGCTGCACGTGCTTGCCGTTCTGCGTCCACTCTTCGAGGAAGGCGACGCAGCGCGGGTCGGAGAGCTTGAAGAAGAAGTGCTCGGAGTTCTTCAGCAGCGGCCTGGCGCCCGTGAGGGTCGAGTAGGGGTTGATCAGGTCGGTCGGAGCGTAGACCTTGCCACACACCTCGCAGTTGTCGCCGTACTGGTCCTTGGCGTGGCAGTTGGGGCACTCGCCCTTGATGTAGCGGTCGGGCAGGAACATGTTCTTCTCGGGGTCGAAGAACTGTTCGATCGTGCGGCTCTCGATCAGGTCTTTGGCCTTCAGGTCGAGGTAGATCTGGCGCGCGAGATCGTGGTTCTCCGGCGCGTCGGTGCTGTGCCAGTTGTCGAACTCGATGTGAAAGCCATCGAGATACGGCTTGCGGCCCGCAGCGATGTCGGCGACGAACTGCTGCGGCGTCTTGCCGGCCTTTTCGGCCGCGATCATGATCGGCGCGCCGTGCGCGTCGTCCGCGCCCACGAAGTTGACGTCCGCGCCCGTCATTCGCTGGAACCGCACCCAGATGTCGGCCTGGATGTATTCCATGATGTGGCCGATGTGGAAGTTGCCGTTGGCGTACGGCAGGGCGGTGGTGACGAAGAGCTTGCGCTGGGACATCGAGAGGCGCTTTCAGGAGAGGGAGATGCATTTTAGGTGGCGGCGAGTGGCTACGATGTGGCTGTCGCAATTGCCCTCAAGGAGCTCCGCATGGACCCGCTTGCCCCTACCCTCGACTTGGTGCTCGAACGCGTGATCGACGTCCCGCCCGAAGCCGTGTGGAAGGCCTGGACCGATCCGGCGACGCTGATGACCTGGTTCACGCCGGCGCCCTGGAAGACAATCGACTGCGAGATCGATCTGCGGCCAGGCGGCATCTTCCGTACCGTCATGCAGTCGCCCGACGGCACCACTTTTCCCAACGTCGGGTGTTATCTCGAAGTCGTGCCGAACGAGCGGCTGGTCTGGACGGGTGCGCTGCTGCCGGGCTATCGGCCGGCCGTGCTCACCGGGGTGCCTTTTTCATTCACCGGCATCATCTCGCTCGCGCCCGAAGGCCACGGCACGCGCTACACCGCGCGGGTCATGCATGCCGACGAGGCGGGCGCCAAGGCGCACGCCGCCATGGGCTTTCATGCCGGTTGGGGCGCCGCACTCGATCAACTCGTGGCCGGCGCCAGGCGCTGACCCCCTCATTCACAGCAACGCGCCACCAGCGCACCGAAAGCCGCCGATGACCACTCCCATTCCCGCAACCCTGATCCCCGGCGACGGCATCGGCCCCGAAATCGTGGACGCCACGCTGGCCGCCCTCGAAGCACTGGAGGCGCCCTTCGAGTGGGACCGCCAGATCGCCGGCCTCGGCGGCGTGACCGCTTCGGGCGATCCGCTGCCCGCTGCCACGCTCGACAGCATCCGCCGCACCCGCCTCGCGTTGAAGGGTCCGCTCGAAACGCCATCGGGCGGCGGCTACCGCTCTTCCAACGTGCGGCTGCGCGAGGAGTTCCAGCTCTACGCCAACCTGCGCCCGGCGCGCACCATCATCCCGGGCGGCCGCTTCGACAAGGTGGACCTGCTCGTGGTGCGCGAGAACCTCGAAGGCCTCTACATCGGCCACGAGCACTACGTGCGCATCGACGACGATCCGCATGCCGTGGGCATGGCCACCGGCATCAACACGCGCCAGGGTTGCCTGCGCGTGCTGGAGTACGCATTCGAGACCGCCATTGCCACCGGCCGCAAGAAGGTGACGCTGGTGCACAAGGCCAACATCATGAAGGTGCTGACGGGCCTGTTCCTCGAGACCGGCCTCAAGCTGTACGAAGACAAGTACAAGTACAAGGGCAAGTTCGAGCTCGACACCATCATCGTGGACGCCTGCGCCATGAAACTGGTGCTCAACCCGTGGCAGTTCGACATGCTGGTCACGACCAACCTGTTCGGCGACATCCTGTCCGACCTCGTGGCCGGCCTCGTGGGTGGCCTCGGCATGGCCCCGGGCGCCAACATCGGCGCCGACGCGGCGATCTTCGAGGCGGTGCACGGCTCTGCGCCCGACATCGCCGGCAAGGGCATCGCCAACCCGATCGCATTGATGCTCGCCGCGGCACTCATGCTCGACCACGTCAAGCTGCAGGACAAGGCGACGCGACTGCGCACCGCCATCGACCAGACGCTCAACCTCGACAAGGTACGCACCGGCGACCTGGGCGGCACCGCGAACACCGTGGCCTTCACCCAGGCCCTGGTGAGTCGCATCCGGGGCGCCTGAAGCGGATGAGCTTCGCTGCGCCATCCCATCCCGCCCTGTCGTTGCTCGAGGCGCGCGTGCTCGGCGTGCTCGCCGAGAAGCAGCGCACCGTGCCCGACAGCTACCCGCTGACCCTCAACGCGGTGGTGTCGGGCTGCAACCAGAAGACCAGCCGCAACCCGGTGCTGGACGTGTCCGACGCCGAGGCGCAGGCCGCGCTCGACAGCCTCAAAGGCTACAGCCTGGTGAGCGAGTCGAGCGGTGGCCGCGCGTTCCGCTATGCGCACAACGCGGACCGCGTGCTGCACCTGCCATCGCAGTCGGTCATCCTGCTGACGGTGCTCATGCTGCGTGGCCCGCAGACGGCGGGCGAGCTGCGCATCGCCTGCGACCGCATGCACAACTTTGCCGACATCTCGTCCGTCGAGGGCTTCCTGAACGAGATGGCCGAACGCCCGGCCGGGGCGCTGGTGGTCAGGCTCGCGCGGCTGCCAGGCGCCCGCGAAAGCCGCTGGGCCCACCTGCTGAGCGGCGCACCGTCCGAAGACGCCGCCGGGCCCGAGCCTGAGGGCGGCGCCAGCGAGGTGTCGCTCGGCGAAGTCGCGGCGCTCAAGGCCAACATGGCCCGGCTCGAAGTCGAGGTGGTCGCGCTCCGCACGCTGCTGGCGCGCGTCTGCGCTGAACTGGGCATCGCGCCGGGCGACTGAACCGCCACGGCGAATGGGCGCGTCCGGCAGAGGGCATGGGCGCGAACTAGACTCCTGCGATTCAGGAGTTGAACCCATGGCAGTTACCCAAGAGGGACTGGTCGCCGCACTCGCGACCGTCACCGACCCGAACACCGGCAAGGACTTCGTCGCTTCGAAGGCCATCCGGAACATCCAGATCGCCGATGGCGACGTGGCGTTCGATCTCGAACTCGGCTACCCCGCGAAGAGCCAGCACCCCGCACTGCGCAAGGCGCTGGTGGCCGCTGCGCGAACGGTCGCCGGCGTGGACAACGTGTCCGTCAACATCTCGACCAAGGTGGTGAGCCACGCGGTCCAACGCGGCGTCCAGTTGCTGCCGGGCGTGAAGAACATCGTCGCTGTCGCCTCGGGCAAAGGCGGCGTGGGCAAGAGCACCACGGCCGTCAACCTGGCGCTCGCGCTGGCGGCCGAAGGCGCGACCGTCGGCATCCTCGATGCCGACATCTACGGCCCGAGCCAGCCCATGATGCTGGGCATCGAAGGCAAGCCGAAAAGTGCCGACGGCAAGACGATGGAGCCGATGGAGAACCACGGCGTGCAGGTGATGTCGATCGGCTTCCTGGTCGACGGCGACCAGGCCATGATCTGGCGCGGGCCGATGGTCACTCAGGCGCTCGAACAGCTGCTGCGCCAGACCAACTGGCGCGAACTCGACTACCTCATCGTCGACATGCCGCCGGGCACGGGCGACATCCAGCTCACGCTCTCGCAGCGCGTGCCGGTCACCGGCGCAGTGATCGTCACCACGCCGCAGGACATCGCATTGCTCGACGCGAAGAAGGGCATCAAGATGTTCGAGAAGGTCGGCGTGCCGATCCTCGGCATCGTGGAGAACATGGCCGTGCACATCTGCTCGAACTGCGGCCACGTCGAGCACATCTTCGGCGCCGACGGCGGCCGGAAGATGGCCGAGCAATACAACATGGACTATCTCGGCGCACTGCCGCTCGCGATGCAGATCCGCGAGCAGGCCGACAGCGGCAACCCGACCGTCGTGGCCGACCCGGAAGGCGAAGTCGCCGGCATCTACAGGGCCATCGCGCGGCGCGTGGCGGTCAGCATCGCCGAGAAGGCCAAGGACTTCTCCGCGAAGTTCCCGACCATCTCCATCAGCCAGAACACCTGAGATCAGGGTGGGCGTGCGATGAATCTTCTGGCGTCGATGCGCTACCTCGTGGCGCTCGACGAGCATCGCCACTTCGGCCGCGCCGCGCAGGCGTGCCACATCACGCAACCGGCGCTGTCGAACGCCCTGCGCGCGCTGGAGCAGGAGTTCGGCGTCGTGATCGCCAGGCGTGGCCGCGCCTATGTCGGGCTGACGCAGGAGGGCGAACGTGTGCTGGCCACCGCGCAACGCATGCTGCGCGACCACGAGGTGCTGCAGCAGGAGCTTCGCAGCGAGGCCGCCACGCCGCGCGGCAAGTTGCGCATGGCCGCCGTGCCGACGGCGGTCCCGATGCTGGCGCGCTTTGCGGCGATGCTGCAGCAGCGTCACGACGGCATCGTGCCGACGGTGCTCTCCATGAGTTCGCAGCAACTCGAAACCGGACTGGAGAACCTGTCGCTCGATCTCGCCCTCGGCTACACCAAGCGCATGGACCTGCGCGCCTTGAAGCTCACCGCCTGGCCGCAGAGCATCGAGCACTACTACCTGCTGCGACGCGCCGCCGATCCGGCGGATGCCCTGCGCATCGGTGCGCCGATGCGTTGGGTCGATGCGGCAGCCTTGCCGTTGTGCCTGCTCACGCCCGACATGCACAACCGCACGATCATCGACCAGGCATTGCGCACGACCGGGACGCCGGTCGCGCCCGCCATCGAGACCAACTCGGTGCTGGCGCTCGCGCTCGCGGTGATTGCCGGCCAGGTGTGCAGCGTGCTGCCCGGCGCGATGGTCGCGGCGGTGCGCGGCTACCGCGAGCTCGAGGCCTTGCCGCTGGTGGAGCCCGAAGTGCGAACGCCGATCGGCTTCATGACGCAGGCCGGCGTGCGCCCCTCGCGCGCGCTGCAGGCAGGGCTCGACCTGTTGCAGACGCCGGAATGGGCAGCGCAGGTCGAGCAGCACAGCGGCGCGCTCGCCGCGTAGCACATACGCATTCATTTATTGTTTGAATCGACACATGTGTCGATGCAATTGGACGCGTTTCTCCACAATTGTTCACACTCTGCGCGTTCAGGCACCCGTCAGGCTGCCCGGCTTTTTACTGAGGAATGAGGAAAAATATGTCTAACACCATCACCGGCACGCTGGAGGGCGGCGGGTCCCCGGGCGAGCGGCCCGGCTTCCTGGAAAAGGAACGCATCATCGCGGGCCCCGGTTTCAACCGCTGGCTCGTCCCGCCTGCCGCACTCGCAATCCACCTGTGCATCGGCATGGCCTATGGCTTCTCCGTGTTCTGGCTCCCGTTGTCGAAGATGCTGTCGGTCGGCGGCACCGGCGCGCAGGCCTGCGCCAAGGACATGAGCTTCTTCGCGGAGTTGTTCGCGAGCGGCTGCGACTGGCGCATTGCCACGCTGGGCTGGATGTACACGCTGTTCTTCGTGTTCCTCGGCTGCTCGGCCGCGCTCTGGGGCGGCTGGCTCGAGCGCGCCGGCCCGCGCAAGGCAGGCGTGGTATCGGCGGTCTGCTGGTGCGGCGGCATGCTGATCTCGGCGCTGGGCATTCACCTGCACCAGTTCTGGCTGATGATCCTCGGCTCCGGCGTGATCGGCGGCATTGGCCTCGGTCTCGGCTACATCTCGCCGGTGTCGACGCTCATCAAGTGGTTTCCCGACCGTCGCGGCATGGCGACCGGCATGGCCATCATGGGCTTCGGTGGCGGCGCGATGATCGGTTCGCCGCTCGCCGTCGAACTCATGAAGCACTTCGCGACCCCGACCAGCGTCGGCGTCATGCAGACCTTCGTCGTGATGGCGCTGGTCTACTTCGTCTTCATGATGGGCGGCGCCCTCGGTTACCGCGTGCCACCGACCGGCTGGAAGCCCGAAGGCTGGACCCCGCCCGTGGCGAAGGCCGCCAACACCATGATCACGCAACGCCATGTGCACGTGAAGAAGGTCTGGGGCATTCCCCAGTTCTGGCTCGTGTGGATCGTGCTGTGCATGAACGTGTCGGCCGGCATCGGCGTGATCGGCATGGCATCGCCCATGCTGCAGGAAGTGTTCGGCGGCGGCCTGATCGGCGTCGCGAAGAAGTTCGGCGAGCTTGACAAGACGCAGCTGGCCGCCATCGCGGCCGTGGCCGGCGGCTTCACGGCGCTGCTGTCGCTCTTCAACATCGGCGGGCGCTTCGTGTGGGCGAGCCTGTCGGACAAGCTGGGCCGCAAGCTCACCTACACGATCTTCTTCGTGCTCGGCGGCCTCCTGTACGCCAGCCTGCCGGGCTCGGCCGCGGCCGGCAGCAAGCTGCTGTTCGTGGGTGCGGTCTGCATCATCCTGTCGATGTACGGCGGCGGTTTCGCGACCGTGCCGGCCTACCTGGCCGACCTGTTCGGCACGCAGTTCGTCGGCGCCATCCACGGCCGCCTGCTCACCGCTTGGGCCACGGCCGGCATCCTGGGCCCGGTGGTCGTGAACTACATGCGCGAATACCAGCTCGGCCTCGGCATTCCCCGCGACCAGGTCTACAACCAGACCATGTACATCCTGGTGGGCATGCTGGTCATCGGCCTGATCGCCAACCTGATGGTGCGCCCGGTTGCCGACAAGCACTTCATGACCGACGCCGAACTCGCCGTCGAGAAGAAGCTGGCGCACGAGAAGGCTTCGGCCGCCGAAGTGGGCAGCGGTTCGGGTGCCGGCGACACCGTGAGCCCGGCCGTGGTGGCGCTCGCATGGCTGGCTGTCGGCTTGCCGCTGGCCTGGGGCGTCTACAAGACGCTGATCAGCGCGGCCAAGTTCTTCAACTGACGCATCGGGCTCGACGCCCGCACCGGAGCGCAGGGCACCATGAATTCATGGCCACCTGCGCTCTTTTCATTTCCGTTCCGAATCGTGGCATGTGCGGATTCAATTTGACCCCCGTGCCCGCCCCAACAACACTCACCCCATGACTGACCAGAAGATCGAGTTCTACAAAGGCCCGGCCGGCGGCTGGGGCGCGTTGCGCAGCGTGACGCAGGCCCTGCTCAGGCAGGACATCGCGATCAAGGGCGCCAAGACGCTGCTGTCGGCCAACCAGCCCGACGGCTTCGACTGCCCCGGCTGCGCCTGGCCCGACCGCAACCACGCTTCGACCTTCGAGTTCTGCGAGAACGGCGTGAAGGCGGTGGCCGCCGAAGCCACGGCACGACGTGCCGGCCCCGAGCTTTTCGCGAAGCACACGGTGGCCGAGCTGGCCGCGCAGAGCGACTTCTGGCTGGAAGACCAGGGCCGTCTCACCCACCCGATGGTCTACGACGCGGCCAGCGACAAGTATCAACCGATCGAATGGGACGACGCCTTCGCGCTGGTCGCAAAGCACCTCAACTCGCTGTCCGACCCGAACCGCGCGATCTTCTACACCTCGGGGCGTGCCAGCAACGAAGCGGCATTCCTGTACCAGCTGTTCGTGCGAGAGTACGGCACCAACAACTTTCCCGACTGCTCGAACATGTGTCACGAGCCGAGCGGCAGCGGCATGCGGCCGCAGTTCGGCGTGGGCAAGGGCACCGTCACGCTCGACGATTTCGAGAAGGCCGATGCGATCTTCATCTTCGGCCAGAACCCCGGCACCAACCATCCGCGCATGCTGGGCGAGCTGCGTGCAGCACACAAGCGCGGCGCGCGCATCGTGAGCTTCAACCCGTTGCGCGAGCGCGGGCTCGAACGCTTCGCCGATCCGCAGGACAAGCTCGAGATGGCGACGCTCAGCTCGACCGAGATCAGCACGCACTACTTCCAACTGCGCGTGGGCGGCGACTTCGCCGCGGTCAAGGGGATGATGAAGCACCTGCTCGAGCGCGACGACGCAGGCGAGGCGGTCATCGACCACGCCTTCATCGCCGAGCACACGAACGGCTTCGACGCGGTGGCCGCGGACCTGCGCGCCGAGTCGTGGGACGTGCTGGTGCGCGAATCGGGCCTGGCCGAAGTGCAGATCCGTCTGGCCGCCGAGGTGTACCGCAAGGCTCCGAGCGTGATCGCCTGCTGGGGCATGGGCATCACGCAGCACCAGAACTCGGTCGCGACGATCCAGATGATCGGCAACCTGTTGCTCATGCGCGGCAACGTCGGCCGTCCCGGTGCCGGCCCGTGCCCGGTGCGCGGTCACAGCAACGTGCAGGGCGACCGCACCATGGGCATCTGGGAAAAGCCGCCCGTCGCGCTGCTCGACCGACTGCAGAAGGTGTTCGGCTTCGAGCCTCCGCGCGCGAACGGCTGGGACACGGTCGAATCGATCCAGGCGATGCTCGACGGCAAGGGCAAGGTGTTCTTCGCGCTCGGCGGGAACTTCGCGGCGGCCACGCCCGACACCTACGAGACCTGGAAGGGACTGCGCCAGTGCGACCTGACCGTCCACGTCACGACCAAGCTCAACCGCAGCCACATCGTGCATGGCCGCGAAGCGTTGATCCTGCCGTGCCTCGGCCGCACCGAGATCGACATGCAGGCCGGCGGTGCGCAGGGCGTCACCGTCGAGGACTCGATGAGCATGGTCCACATCTCCGCTGGCATCAATCCGCCGGCCTCGGAGCACCTGCTGTCTGAGCCGGCCATCGTGGCGCGCCTCGCGGCCGCGACCATCGGCCACCGCAGCCAGACGCCGTGGCTCTGGCTCATCGAGGACTACAGCCGCATCCGCGACAAGATCGAAGCCGTGTTCGACGACTTCAAGGACTTCAACGCGCGCGTCGCGGTGCCGGGCGGCTTCCGCCTGCGCAACACGGCGAGCGAGCGCGTGTGGAACACAGCGTCGAAAAAGGCCGGCTTCTTCGCGCACCCGGTGCCGGTCGACACGCCGTCGCACCGCGCCCGTGCGCGTTACTCGAAGAAGGGCGATGCGGTGGTGTTCACGCTCTTCACCACGCGCTCGCACGACCAGTACAACACCACGATCTATGGCCACGACGACCGTTACCGCGGCGTCTTCGGCCAGCGCCGCGTGGTGTTCATCCACGCCGAGGACATCAAGGCCCTCGGCATGAAGGACGGCGACTGGGTCGACATGAAGACCGTCTGGGACGACGGCCACGAGCGCCGTGCCGACAAGTTCAAGCTGGTGGCTTACGACATCCCGCGCGGCAACCTCGGGGCCTACTACCCCGAGACGAATCCGCTGGTGCCGTTGTCGTCGGTCGCGCTCAACGCGGGCACGCCGGCGTCCAAGTCGATCCCGGTCGTGCTGGTGCCACACGTTCAAGCTGCGGAGCTGGCGTCGGCACCGGCCGCAGCGGTGGTCTGAAGGCGTGACGCCGGACGCGCTCTCCGCGGCGATCCTCATGGCGCTGTCGGAGACGCCGGGCGACGGCGGCACCTCGTTGCCGCGCCTCGGCAAGCGGCTCGGCCTCGGCGGCAGTGCGGTGATGCGCCAGCTCACGCTGATGGGCGATGCCGCGCTCGGCGGCGTGCGCGGCCCGGGCTGGGTGCGCGTGGTGCAGCTGGACGACCGCTGGGTCGCGCACCTCACCGACGCCGGTCGCGCGGCTGTGCAAGACTTGGAGACATGACCGACTCCATCGCCTCGCTCGAACGCCATCCGGTGCATGTGTTCGGCGAAAAGGGCGCACCACCGGAAGGCATCGTGCGCGACGACACGCTGGCGGCCGAGGTGCCGGTGGCGCTGGTGTTCAACGACGTGTCGCACGCGGTGATGATGGCGACGCCGCAAGACCTCGACAGCTTCGCGCTCGGGTTCGCGCTGAGCGAAGGCATCCTCGACAGCGCGGCCGACTGCCGTGGCGTCGACATCGTGCCGGTCGATGCGCACGACGCCGGCCTGCCCGATGGCATGCCCGGCATCGAGGTCCATCTGGAGATTTCCACGCGCAGCTTCGAGCGCCTGAAGGACCGGCGCCGCAGCCTGGCCGGCCGCACCGGCTGCGGCGTCTGCGGTGTCGAGAGCTTCGCCGCGCTCGACCTCACGCCGCTGCCGTTGCCGCGCCACGACTGGATCGAGCGCATCGACCTCGACACCGTGTTGCGTGCCTTCTCGGCGCTGCCGGCGCAGCAGCAGCTCAACCGCGAGGCCGGTGCGATCCACGCTGCCGCCTGGGCGACGCTCGACGGCGAGGTGACGGACGTGATGGAAGACGTGGGCCGCCACAACGCGCTCGACAAGCTGCTGGGCCGGCTCGCCAATGCCGGCCGCCTGTCCGACCCCGGCTTCGTGCTGATGTCGAGCCGCGGCAGCCACGAGCTGGTGCGCAAGTGCGCGCGCCTGGGCATCGCGGCGATGGCCACCATCTCCGCACCGACGGCCATGGGCGTGCGGATGGCGGAGCTCAGCGGCTTGCGCCTGTGGGGCTTGTGCCGGGCGCCGCGGGCCGTGCTCTACGCGGCTGGAGTGCCGGCCGGGTCCTAGCGGTCGTTGGCTTTTGCCGCGGTCGGCAGCGCCAGGATCGCAGCGGCCACCGCCTCGATGCCCGCATCGGTCAGGTCCGGTGCGACGACGGTTTCGCGCGCGGGCCACGCGCTGAAATGTTTGGCCTGCGAACGGTCGTAGTGCGGGTCGTAGTGCAGTGCCATCAGTTCGGCGAAAAGATGCGGCAGATCGCCTTCGAGCGCCCAGGCCTGCCAGCGGCCGACGGTCTCCTTGCCCTGCATCTCCTTCAACCGGGCCAGGAGCTCGGCCAGCGCCTGCCGGTCGTCGCCCAGGTAGGCGTAGTCGCGCAGCAGGTAATCGAGACGCGACTGCGGCGTCGCCTCGACCTCGATGCAGTGCGCCTCGCGCATGTGACCGACCAGCGGCAGCGGCACCGACAGGCGCCCGATGCGCGCACTCTCGCCTTCGACGTACAGCGGGCGCGAGAGGTCCAGCCCTTCGAAGGCCGTGGCGATGCGCGTCTCGAACTGCTTTTGAGATGGCTGCGGCACGCCCGGCCAGGCGCCCAGCAGCGAGCCCTTGTGACTGGCCGCGAACTCGAGGTCGAGCACCTGTTCGCCGCGCGCAGCCAGCGCCTGCAGCACGCGCGTCTTGGCGCTGCCGGTGGCGCCGCAGATGACGCGCAAGGTCAGTTGCGGCGACAGCGTTTCGATCTGCTCGAGCACATGGTGGCGAAAGCTCTTGTAGCCGCCGGCGAGCTGCTGCGCATCCCAGCCGACCAGGCGCAGCCAGGTGACCATCGAGCCGCTGCGCAGCCCGCCGCGCCAGCAGTAGACGAGCGGCTTCCACTTGATCGGACGATCGGCGAGCACACCCTGCAGGTGGCGCGCGATGTTGGCGGCCACCATCGCACCGCCCACGCGCCGGGCCTCGAAGGCGCCGGTCTGCTTGTACAGCGTGCCGACGATGCGGCGCTCGTCGTCGTCGAGCACGGGGCAGTTGATCGCGCCCGGGATGTGGTCCAGCGCAAATTCGGCCGGCGAGCGCGCGTCGATGATCGCGTCGAAGGCGTGGCGGTCGCTCACGCGCGTCGGCGGGCGATGTTTGTTGTCATGCATAGCTGGGTCCCAGGCTGCGACGCAGGCGCGCGCTCGCGAAATCGACGAGCGCCACGAGGCCGAACATCGCGATCAGCACGGTCATCGCCTGCTGCTGCTGGAAGATCGAAAGGTGGAAGTAGAGCAACTGGCCCAGCCCGCCGCCGCCGACGAACCCGAGCACTGCGGCCATGCGGATGTTCATCTCCCAACGGTACAGCGTGTAGGCCACCCATTGGGGCAGGACGAGTGGCAGACTTGCGTAGCCGAAGGCCGCCACTGCGCCGGCGCCGCCGAGCACCAGCGCCTGCTCGGGCTCGCGCGGCGCGTTTTCCAGGCTCTCGGCGAACAGCCGGCCCAGCACGCCGGTCGTGTGGAGCGCGAGCGCCAGCGCGCCCGCGAATGGGCCGATGCCGGCCGCCAGCACCATCAGCGCGGCCCAGACGAGCTCGGGCACGCTGCGCAGGAAGTTGAGGACTAAGCGCGCGGCTTGCCTGGGCAGCCAGCCCGCGCGGCCCGAAGCCGGCAACGCGATGACGGCGCCGGCAACCGCGGCCAGCAAGGTGCCGAGCGCCGACACGGCGAGCGTCTGAATTGCGCCCCAGCCGGTCTTGGCGAGGAAGTCGGGCGACAGATCGGGCGGAAAGAATTCGGCGATGAACTTCGCCATGAAGCGCAGCGATTCGCCGGTGAAAAGCTGGCGGTAGTCGACGGCGAGATAGGCGAAGCTCGCGACCACGGCGGCCGCGATCAGCGTCAGCGTGCCGATGCAGCGCCAGCAGCGCGGTGGTGGCTGCAGCGATGGCAACGGCGTCATGCCAGGAGCCTTCGCAACGCGTTGCTCAGTGCATCGGCCAGGAGCACGAGCGCGAGGAACACCAGCAGGATGCTGCTGGCCTCGCCGCCGTTGAGCATCTTCATCGACTGGTCCATCAGCTGGCCCAGGCCGCCGGCGCCGACGAAGCCCATCACCACCGACGCGCGCACCGCGCATTCCCAGCGATAGACGGTGTACGACGTGAGCTCCTGCGCACAGTTCGGCAGCAGGCCATACAAGAGGGCGGAGAAGCGGCCACTGCCGGCCTCCAGCAACGCGCGCGCCGGGCGCGTGTCGGTCGATTCGAGCACCTCGGCGTATACCTTGCCGAGCATGCCGCCGTAGGTGATCGCGATCGCCAGCACGCCCGACGCGGGCCCGAGCCCGAGGGCACGCACGAACAACAGCGCCCACACGATCTCGGGGATCGCGCGCAGCACCATCAACAACGAACGACCTGCCTGCCGCACGGCCAGTGCACGCGTACGACCAGGACCGGGCCCGATGCGCGACACCGACAGCGCGCGCGTGGTGACGAAGGCCAGCGGCGCGCCGATCCCGAAGGCGAGCGCGGTGCCGGCGGTCGCCATCGCCAGCGTCTCGAGCGTGGCCTTGCCGAGCATCGCGAGAAAAGGCGCGTCGGTGGAAGGCGGCCAGAAGCCCGCAAGGAAACCGCCGATGACCGCGAGGTTGCCCGAGGTGAAGAGCGCCCACGGCCTGAATTCCGCCAGCTGCAGCATCGGCCAGGCGATGGCCAATGCAGCCAGCGTCCACACGAGGCGGGCGCGCGCTTGCGGGTCGCGCAGGGGGGGATGGGTGGTCAAGGACAGTCCGGTCGACGGAAGGACGCGGTACTCACCGGGATCGCCTCCGCAACAGTCGCCACATGGGTCGGCAAGGCGCCTTCGCTGGCATAGAGCGCTTTCAGCATCGCCTCGGTCACGTCGCCGACGGCGGCGTCGAACAGCACCTCGCCCTGACGCATGCCCACGATGCGCGGGAACCAGCGCAGCGCCAGGTCGACCGCGTGCAGCGATGCGACGAAGGTGGCGCCGGTGTTCTCGCTCTGGGCGACGAGTTCGCGCAGCGCGGCGTCGGCCAGCGTCGGGTCGAGCGCCGACACCGGTTCGTCGGCGAGCAGCAGTGCGGGTCGCTGGTACAGCGTGCGCGCGATGCCGACGCGTTGCAGCTGGCCACCCGAGAGGCGGTCGCAGCGTTCGAACAGACGGTCTTCGAGCGCGAGGCGCGCGAGCACCTCATGGGCGCCGGCCATGTCGGCAGGACGCAGCAGCGAGCCGATGGCGCGAGCCGTCGACCATTCGCCGAGGCGCCCGGACAGCACCGCCGTGACCACGCGCAGGCGCGGCGCGATCGGTGGCGACTGGTGCACGGTGCCGATGCGCGCACGCAGCTGGCGCAGTGGTGCGGCAGCCAGGCGCCACGGCGATTCGCCGAGCACCTGGACCGCGCCTTCGCCGGGCTGGAGGGCTGCGCCGAGCACGCGCAGCAACGTTGTCTTGCCCGCACCCGACGGGCCGATGACGGCGAGCCGCTCGCCACTGCGGGCGGTCAGCGACACGCCTTGCAGCGCGCGCTGGCCGTTCGGGTGCACCAGCCCGACGCCGTCGAGCGCAAAGCTCATGCGAAGCGTCCTGCCAGTCGCAGGAAAACGCGTGTCACTTGATCAGGCCGGCCGACTTGCCCGCGGCTTCGATACCGTCGTAGTTGGACGATTTCGTCGGCACGAACTTGCTGGCGCGCTGCAGGGCCATGATGTCCTTTTGCGCCGGGTTCGAGGCGTCGAGCTTGAGGAACGCGTCCGTCAGCTTCTTCTGCAGGGCCGGGTCCATACCGGGGCGCACCGTCCAGTTGTAGTCGTAGTAGGTGGGCGTGGTGGCGAGCACGCGCACCTTGGCGGCGTTCGGGTTCTTGCTCTCGACCAGCTTGTCCCACACCGAGGCGTTGAGCACGCCGGCTTCGGCGCGAGACGCGGCGACGAAGGCCACGGTGGCGTCGTGCGCGCCCGAGAACGCGACCGTCTTGAAGTCCTTCTCGGGGTTGATGCCGGCCTGCAGCAGGAAGTAGCGCGGCATCAGGCTGCCCGAGGTGGAGGAGGGCGCGCCGAACGCGAAGGTCTTGCCCTTGAGGTCGGCCAGCGACTTGGCGGTGCTGTCGATCGGCACGATGAACTTGCTGGTGAAGACCTCGTCCTCGGCGCGCTGCACGATCGGCACGGCGCCGCCGTTGGTGCGGATGCGCGCTTGCACATACGTGAAGCCGCCGAGCCAGGCCAGGTCGATCTTGTTGGTGGCGAGGCCTTCGACCACGGCCGCGTAGTCGGTCACGGGCGTGAACTGCACGTCCATGCCGGTCTCCTTCTTGAGGTAGTCGCCCAGCGGCGTGAACTTGCGCTGCAGCTCGGTCGGTGCCTCGTCGGGAATGGCCGACACCCGCAGCACGTTGCCCTGGGCAAGGGCGCTGAAAGCGGCGAGTGAAAGGGTCACGGTGAGGGTCAGGCGATGGAGCGTTTTCATGGGGAATGCCTCGATGAGGTGCGGACAAGGGAAGGGCGCCATTGTAGAAAGCCGCATCCTTCGATAATCGTCCGCATGACCCCCACGCTCATGAACCCGCTCGCGCCCCTGCGCCTCACCAGTTTTTCACACGGCGGCGGCTGCGGCTGCAAGATCGCACCCGGCGTGCTCTCGGAAATCCTCAAGAACAGCGGGATCGGCAGCAATGGCCTGATCCCGCCCGAACTCATGGTCGGCATCGAGACCGCCGACGACGCGGCCGTCTACAAGCTCAACGACAGCCAGGCGCTGATCGCCACCACCGACTTCTTCATGCCGATCGTGGACGACCCCTACGAGTTCGGCCGCATCGCCGCCACCAACGCGATCAGCGACGTGTACGCGATGGGCGGCAAGCCGATCATGGCGCTGGCGCTGGTCGCCATGCCCATCGGCCAGCTGCCGCTCGAGGTCATCGGCGAGATCGTGCGCGGTGGGCAGGACGTATGCCGTGCGGCCGGCATCCCGATTGCGGGCGGCCACACCATCGATTCGGTCGAACCGATCTACGGCCTCGTCGTGATGGGGCTGGTGCACCCGGACCACGTGCGACGCAACGCAGGTGCACAGGCGGGCGATGTGCTGGTGCTCGGCAAGCCGCTGGGCGTTGGCGTGTTGTCGGCGGCGTTGAAGAAGGAAAAGCTGTCGGAGGGCGGCTATCGGCAGTTGATCGACACCACCACGCAACTCAACACGCCGGGCATCGCGCTCGCCCAGCTCGATGGCGTGCACGCGCTGACCGACGTGACGGGCTTCGGCCTCGCCGGCCACGCGCTGGAGCTCGCGCGCGGCGCGGGGCTCACGGCGGTGATCGAGTGGTCGAAGGTCCCGCTGCTGGCGGGCGTGGAGGCGATGGTGTCCGATGGGTTCGTGACCGGCGCGTCAGGTCGCAACTGGGCGGCGTACGGTGCCGACGTGGCCTTGGCGAAAGGACTGCCGGCGGCTGCGCAGAGTCTGTTGAGCGATCCGCAGACATCGGGCGGACTACTGGTGAGCTGTGCCTCTGATTCCGTCGACGCCGTGCTGGAAATTTTCAGACACGAAGGGTTTGCCGCCGCCGCGGTGATCGGGCGCGCGGAAGCCGGGGCGCCAGGCTTGAAAGTCCAGCTCGACTGAAGCTTCCGCCTCAACCGCGTTGACGGGCGCTGGAGGTGATCGGGACCCTCATGGGCGGCGAATGCGGATAGGCCCGCCTTTCGAAAGCGCGTCGACTTCCACATCGCCCCGTGTCACCTTCACACGGCCCGCGGCGGCAAGTTGCGCGGCCACCCGCCGGATGTCGGGCATGCGGGCGCGCCAGACTTTTTCATCGGCTGCCATCGCTCGCGCCACGTCTGACGGGCAGATCGACGCGGAGGCCGCACGTGCCGACAGCAGGGCCAGCATGGCGGCGGCGATCGCCCGGTCGTCATCCGGAACGAGGCCGTGTGGCACAGATCCTTCCGATGCGCTTTGCATGGAAATCGCTACCGGCCAGCCATGAGGTGCGCGATGACGTCTTGCCGGCCCGACCGGTCGGCGGAGACCGCCCCGGTGTCGGCCCAGGCGGGCAAGTGCAGCATCAGGTAGGCGGCCAGCGCTTCGAGCCGGGGTTCGTAAGTCTGGCGCAGTGTGTCGACGGCGTCTTGCGCCGCGTCGGCGTCCCCCCAATCCGGCAGGATCTTGCGCATCATCGGCGCGAGCAGTTGCAACGTTTCGCTGTTCATCCGCCCGTCTGCGCTCTCACCGGAGGGAGCGACCCGCAGCGAGTCGCTGGCTTCGTCGAGGACGCGGCGCAAGGCGGAGAAGGTGGCGGCCGCCTGCGCGCGAAGCCCATTGCGGGCACCGGTGTCCGCGCCGGCGACGATGAGCGTGCAGAGGTCGAGCACCACGGCGAGCGATCCCAGCCATGAATGGCCTTCGTGCTGAGAACGATAGAACGCCAGCATCGGGTAGACCGCCTGGCTCTCGATCAGGTCGCTGGCCCAGAGCTCCCAGCCCCGCAACCAGCCCTCGAGCGCTTCGGAACTGCCCTGTGCGTGCCAATCGAGCAGGACGGCGGCAGTGGGCGGCGAGCCGGCGCGCGCCGCGAACTCGATGAGCTGCAGATCGCGTCGGGTGAAATGTTGGTAGAGCACCGGCAGGTAGCCGATCGTCAGCGCGATGAAGCCGAAGCCGATGCCTGCTTCGACGATCACCAGCACCCGCGCCAGCGCGTTGTGCGGCACGTTGTCGCCGTAGCCGAGCGTGAAGAACGCATCGCCGCTCACGATGATCTGGCTGACCAGCGCATCCGAGCCGGCATCGGGTACGAAGCGCTGAAGCGCCCACTGCATCAGGCCGAACCCCAATATCAGGCTGGAGCCCCACAGCACGAACAGCATGACCATCGAGAGCGGGCCATACACACCGATGAAGTCCTCTCGCCTTCGCCCCTCGGACCGCAGCCGAGCACACCGCGCCCAGACGAACCACGTCCACTGGAAGAAGTAGCGGTTGAGGCGAACCTGCCGCCGCACCGGGCGCGGCAGCAGCACCACCTCGAAGGCATCGATCAATGTCGCCAGCACCAGGACGGCACCGAGGATCAGGGCGATAAAGGACATGAAGGGCCAGTCGATGACGGAAGCGCTGATCATGACCCCAGCGCTCGCGCCCGCTGACCTTTTTCAGGCTCCTTTGCGTCGGATCAAGATCCGACGGGAGTCGCCGTCATGCCAGGGATCGGATGATCTTGTCCAGCGTCAGCGGATAGTCGCGCACCCGCACGCCGCATGCGTTGTAGACCGCGTTGGCGATCGCCGCAGCGCTGCCGCACAGGCCGAGTTCGCCGACGCCCTTCGCCTTCATCGGCGAGGACTTGTCGTCCACTTCGTCGAGGAAGAAGACATCCTGCTTCGGCACGTCGGCGTGCACCGGCACGTGGTACTCGGCCAGGTCGTGGTTCACGAAGTAGCCGTGGCGGGTGTCGACGATCGACTCTTCCATCAGCGCGGCGCCCAGACCCATGGTCATTGCACCGATGACCTGGCTGCGCGCGGTCTTTGGGTTCAGGATGCGACCGGCTGCGAAGGCGCCGCTCATGCGGCGCACGCGCACCTCGCCGGTCGCTGCATCGACAGCGACCTCGGCAAAGTGGGCGCCGAACGTGCCCTGCGCGTAGGTCTTGGTCAGGTCACCGAACTCGATGCCGTCTTCCACCGTGATGCCCTGGCGGCCCGCGACCTCCGCGAGCGCGAAGCTGCGGGTGCCCGAGATGATCTTCCCGTCCTCGAAGCGCGCATCGCCCGCCATCACCCCGGCCTTGCGGGCCAGCGCTTCGCGCAGCTTCATGCAGGCCGCGTACACGCCAGCCGTCGAGCTGTTGCCGCCCCACTGGCCGCCCGAACCTGCGGAGACCGGAAAGTCAGAATCACCCAGACGCACGACGACCTGCTCGAGCGGCACGCCCAGCAGCTCGGCGGCCGTCTGCCCGATGATGGTGTAGCTGCCGGTGCCGATGTCGGTCATGTCCGTGGCAATGGTCACGACGCCCTTGCCATCGACCGAGGCACGCGCTGCGGACTTCATCGTGAGGTTGCCGCGGAAGGCGCTGGCCATGCCCATGCCGACAAGCCAGCGTCCGTCGCGCACCTGGCCTGGCGTCGCGCGGCGCTGGTCCCAACCGAAGCGCTGCGCGCCGATGCGCAGACAGCCGATGAAATCTCGCTGCGAGAACGCACGGCTCGGCTTTTCGGGATCGACCTGGGTGTCGTTCGCGATTCGCAACGCGACCGGGTCCATCTTCAGACGCTCGGCCAGTTCGTCCATGGCGATCTCTAGCGCCATCAGGCCCGGTGCTTCGCCGGGCGCGCGCATGGCATTGCCTTCGGGAAGGTCCAGCGTGGCAAGGCGGTGCGAAGTCATTCGGTTGGCACCCGCGTACAGCAGTCGGGTCTGCATCGCGGCGGTTTCAGGCTGGCCGCCTGGCAGGTCGCCGGACCATGTCTCATGGGAGATCGCCGTCAGCTTGCCGTCGGTGCCCGCACCCAGCCGGATGCGCTGGATCGTTGCGGGGCGGTGGGTCGTGTTGTTGTTGATCTGCGGGCGTGCCAGCGCGACCTTGACGGGGCGGCCCGCCACGCGCGCAGCCAGGGCGGCCATCACGGAGTCGCTGCGAATCCACAGCTTCGAGCCGAAGCCGCCACCCACGTAGCTGGACACCACGCGAATGTTGGATTGATCCAGACCGAGCACTTCCGACAGGTCACGACGTGCCCAGGCAACCATCTGGTTCGATGTCCAAACGGTGAGCTTGCCGCCGTCCCATGCAGCAATGGTCGCGAACGGCTCCATCGCAGAGTGGCTCTGGTTGGGCGTGGTGTAGGTCTGGTCGACCTTCACCGCGGCTTTCGAGAATGCGTCGTCGAAGTTGCCGACCGCGGTGTCGGCCGGGTCGTCCATCTTGGGCTTCACGGCAGAAGCGCGTTCCTTCGCGAGATCGAACCGGCCTTCCGCGCGGTCGTACTCCACCACGATGAGTTGCGCGGCGGACCGTGCCTGCTCGAACGTCGAGGCCACCACGATGGCCACGGCCTGGTCGAAGTGATCGATCTCCGGGCCGGCCAGCAGCTTGGCAGTGATGGCCTTGGCCTTGTTCACCTTGCCGGCGTTCTCGTGCGTGACCACGGAGATCACGCCGGGCGCGGCGCGCGCGGCGCTGGTGTCGAGCCGGCGGATGCGGCCTTTCGCAATCGCCGAGCCGAGCACCACGCCATAGGCCTGGCCGGGCACGACATCGTGGCGCTCGTAGGAATACGGTGCCTTGCCGCTCGTCTTGAGCGGGCCGTCGATGCGGTCGTGCGGCTTGCCGACGACCTTCATGCGGTCGACCGGGTTGCGCGTCGCGGGTTGATCGAACTTCATCACGTCAGCTCCTCGATTCCGCCAGCACGGAGGCCAGCGTGCGTTCCACCAACAAGGGCTTGAACGCGTTGTGTTCACTGGTGCGTGCGCCGGCCAGGGTGGCACGCGCGATCGCGGTAGCGTCTGTCTGCGACTCCGCCGCTTCCACGCGCCACGGTTTGGGCGCCAGGCCACCGTAGGCGAAGCGGCCGCGGCCGTCGGGCTGGACCACTGCCGCCACCGAGATCAGCGCAAAAGCGTAGGAGGCGCGGTCGCGAACCTTCCGGTAGATGTGCTTGCCGCCGATGGGTGCGGGCAATGTCACATGCGTGATCATTTCGTCGCGCGCGAGGGCGGTTTCAACCTGCGGGGTGGTGCCGGGCGTGCGATGGAAATCGGCGATCGGGATGGTGCGCCGCGTGCCATCGGCGCGCACGGTGTCGACCGTGGCGTCGAGCACCCGCATGCCCACCGCCATGTCGCTCGGATGCGTCGCGATGCACTGGTCGCTGGTGGACAGGATCGCGAGGTTGCGGTCGAAGCCGCCGATGGCCGAGCAGCCGGTGCCCGGCTGCCGCTTGTTGCAGGGCTTCGTCGTGTCGTAGAAATACGGGCAGCGTGTGCGTTGCAGCAGGTTGCCTGCGGTGGTCGCCTTGTTGCGCAGTTGGCCGGACGCGCCAGACATCAACGCCCGGCTGAGCACCGCATAGTCCTTGCGCACGCGGGGATGCGAAGCGAGATCGGTGTTGCGCACCAGTGCGCCAATCCGCAGACCGCCACCCTGCACGTCTTCCACCTGGTTCAGATTGATCCGGTTGATGTCGATGAGGTGCACAGGCGTCTCGATCTGCAGCTTCATGAGGTCGAGCAGATTGGTGCCGCCGGCGATCAGCTTCGCGCCCGGCGTGTTGGCCAGCGCCGCGGCCGCCCCCGCGGGCGTGGTGGCCCGCTCGAAGGTGAACTGCTTCATGCCTTTTCTCCGGAGACTTCCTGGATGGCGTCGAGGATGTTGGCGTATGCGCCGCAGCGGCAGATGTTGCCGCTCATGCGCTCGCGGATTTCCTCTGGCGTGGCGCGCTGAATGGCGGTCACGTCAACGCTCACGTGGCTGGGCACGCCGGCCTTGATCTCCTGCAGGGTTCCCACCGCCGAACAGATCTGGCCGGGCGTGCAGTAGCCGCACTGGAAGCCGTCGTGCTTGACGAATGCGGCCTGCATCGGGTGCAGCTTGTCGGGTGTGCCGAGGCCTTCAATCGTCGTGATCTCGTCGCCGTCGTGCAGTACCGCCAGGGTCAGGCAGCTGTTGATGCGCCGGCCATTGACCAATACGGTACAGGCGCCACATTGACCATGGTCGCAGCCCTTCTTGGAGCCGGTCAGCTGGATGTGCTCGCGCAAGGCGTCGAGCAGGGTGGTGCGTGTGTCGAGGTTGAGGGCGTGCGTGCGGCCGTTGACCTTGAGTTCGACGGGTTGCATGGGTGTTGTGGTTGAGGTGGATGCGCCAGGCGCGTTGGCGGACTGGGCGCGCGCGGCAGCGACCGGAATCACCGTGCCTGCGGCGGTGGCGAGCCCGCCCGCCAGCACGCCGCGTCGGCGCACTTCGAATGAGTTTTGGGGTGTTGACATGGTGGATTCCGGAATGGATGACGGGTCAGGGCTTCAAGGCGCGTTTACGGGCGCCTGCTCGGGGATCACGTCTTCGGGGCTCGGCGAGTTCTGCGCGCCTTCCGACATCACGGTGCCTTCCTCGGCGTGCAGCGCCGCGATCTTTTCCTGTGCTTCGTTGCGCGCCTGCTCGAGCAGCGCTTCGGTGTCGGGGGTGTCGGGGGTCGACGGTGAGTTGGACATCGCGTGTTCCTTGGGTTCGGGGTCGATCAGGTCGCCGAGTTCTTGTCGGCGTCCTCGTCGGTGGCCTTGCCGTCGGTGTGTTTCAGTGCCGGCTTCATGCCGGGCTGCGGCGCATGTTCGGCATCCGGTGCGATTTCCTCGCCGCGATGCTTCTTCTCTTGCTGCACTTTCTTGTCGTGCGCGACATTTCTTGGATCGGTCATGCAAGCAGGTTGCCTTGCCATGCCCGCACTCCGCGTCGGACTTGACGCCAGCCCATCGAACGAAAACCGCTATGGAAAATCGGCGTTAGACGACATCCATCGAGTGTGCCGGCGCGTACAAAGAGTCATTGGCATCCCTTCCCAGAGTCGTCTCATGAATCAACCGCTTTCCGCCGACGCCATCGGCACGCTCACAGAACGTGAGTCGTTTGCCGCCGTGCTCGGTTCCATGGTGGCCGAGCGTTGCACCGCCGCCAAGGCACCGAAGACCTCCCGCACCGGCCTGCAATCCACCGTCCCGGTCGACGAAAGACCCTATGTGCGCCGAGGGCTCGATGCACTGATCGACATCGGCGTGCTGTCGATGACGGGCGAATACATCGGCGTGACGCCGCAAGGCACATCTTTTCTTGCATTCGTGACCAACCGGCATGGCAGCCCGAGTGATGCCGCCAAAGACAGCGCCGCTCAACCGGACCTCGGTTCTCTGCGCAAAGCCATCGCCGCGGACGAGCGGCTGGTGCTGCCGCGCCCGATCGACGAGATTCGCACGCTGCCCGCACGACTCGAGGGCTACCGTGCGCGGCGCTCGACGGGCAAAAAGGGGCGTGTGCTGGCAGTGCTCGGCGGCATGGCGGCGTTGGCCGCAGGTTTCATGCTGATGCGTTGATGCCCGCCCGGGAGGGCGGAAGGGAGAGGGAGTCGAACCCTCCCGGCAACGCGTGGCGCCACCCACCGGGTTTGAAGCCCGGCCGCCCCACCAGGGACGATTCCCTTCCATGCGAAACCATGGAATTCATTGCTTGCTGCTGCTGCCGTCGCCTCCGAAGAGCACGGTGTCCGGCCGCAGCAGGTGCACATCCTTCACGCGTCGCGTGTAGCCGACACGGTCGAAAAACTCGAGCAGCTGGATCGCGCGCTTGCGGCCGAGGCCGGTCGCATCGCGGAAGCTCGCGGCCTGCAGGCCCTCGGGCAACGCGAGGCAATCGCGTGCCAACGTGGCCAGTCGCTCGACGGTCGACACCGGATAGTACAAGTCCTTGACCACCTGAAAAGCTTGGCCGCGCCGCGCCAGACTGGCAAGCGTCTGGCGGACCACCGGTTCGGACACGACGTTGTTCTTCGCCAGGTCGCGCACCCATGGCGGATCGAATCCGCCATTGACCAGTTGCGGCACCAGCTTCTGGGCGAGCCGCTCTTCCGTGGCACTCAGTACCGCGGCGTGCGCGGGCAAGTGCAGCCAATGCCCGCTGCGCGCCACCGCGCCGCTGCTCGTCAGTGAGTCGACCGCGTGCAGCCACAGCGCGTCGCCCACGCGTGGCCCGACGAGTCGCTTGAGGCGTCGCAGGTCCGGGCCGACGTCCTCCGGCGAGGCACGATGGAATTCGGCGAGTCGGTCGACGATCTGCTGGGTCAGCGCATCGAGATGCGTGCGGGCAATCGCGGCACTGTCGAGCCGAACCGCGTCCGCCGGAAGCAGCGGTTCGCCTTGCAGCGCGAGGGCGCGGCCGAGGCGGTCGGTGTCGAGGCCCAGGGGCGCGGCGGAGAGCAGCGCGGCGATGCGCGCATCGCGATCGGCCAGCGCCCATGCGGCCAGGGCCTGCAGGCGCTCGGGCGTGCGCCGGTAGCGCACCGGCGCGAACGGATCGAGCACGCGCACGCCAGCGACGGTGCGCGTGGCCGATGCATCGCGCAGCACGCCGCGGTCGCCGTGCCAGGCGCTCACGGGTTCGCGCAGCACCAGCTGGGCGAGGGCGGTGTCGCCAGGCGCCAGCACGTCGCGGTCGAGCAGCGCGACCGAGGCCATCACGTCGCTGGCCCCCATGTGCACGTGCACGGTGGTGCCCGAGCGCAGCGCGTGTGCCTCACCCGGCCACAGCATGAGCTGCACGTCGATGCGGTCGGTCGTCAGTGCGATGCCGGGCGCGCAAACCCATTGGCCGCGCTGCACCTCGTCCCTGGCGACGCCGGCCAGTGCCAGCGCGCACCGTTGCCCGGCGTGCGCCGAGTCGGTTTGCTCGTTCTGCGCATGAATGCCGCGCACACGCACCTTGCGTTCGCCTGGCATCAACAGCAGCTCATCGCCGACGTTCACGCGACCGGCCATGACCGAGCCGGTAACGACGGTGCCGACCCCGGACAGCGTGAAGGCACGGTCGACGGGCAGGCGGAAGGCGAGCGCTTCGCTGCCGATCTGCGCGGGGCCGGCTTCTGCGCGGGCTTTTGCGACGAGGTGCTCGCGCAGCGCGTCTGTGCCTTCGCCGGTCGTCGCCGCGACCGCGAACACCGGTGACCCTGCGAGCGGCGTGTCGGCCAGCAGCGCGTCGACCTCGGCGCGGAGCTGCGCGATGCGGCTGTCGCGATCGGCCGCGTCGATGCGGTCGATTTTGGTGAGGGCCACGGTCCCGCGCGAGAGCCCGAGCAGCGCGACCACGGCCAGGTGTTCTCGCGTCTGCGGCATCACGCCGTCGTCGGCGGCGACCACCAGCAGCGCGTGGTCGACACCGGTGGCGCCGGCCAGCATGGTGTGCAGCAGGCGCTCGTGGCCCGGCACGTCGACGAAGCCCAGCGACGTGCCGTCGTCCGCGCGGAGGTAGGCGTAGCCGAGCTCGATCGAGATGCCGCGGCGCTTTTCTTCGGGCAGGCGGTCGGTGTCGACGCCGGTCAGCGCGCGCACCAGCGTGGTCTTGCCGTGGTCGATGTGGCCGGCGGTGCCGATGATCACCGCACGTGCTCTTTCAGCAGCGGCAGCTGGTCGACGAAGGGGGCACTGTCTTCAAGGCAGCGCAGGTCGAGCAGCAGGCGGTCGTCGGCGATGCGGCCGATCACGGGGACCGGCAGTCGGCGCAGTGCGGTCGCGAGCGCATCGAGTGCGGTGCCCAGGCCCTTCTTCGACGTGCCGGCGGGCACCAGTGCGAGGCCGGCCGAGGGCAGGCGCTCGACGGGCAGCGAACCCGAGCCGATCTGCCCGAGCAGCTCGACCACCTCGACCGTGAAGCGCGGCGCGACAGCAGTGGCGACCGCCGGCTGCAAGGTTCGCGCAAGCTCGCGGATCGCGTCGGCGGGGCGTGTCAGCAAGCGCAGCGTGGGCAGGTCCTGCGCGAGGCGCTCGGGCCGCAGGTACAGCATCAGCGTCGCTTCCAGCGCGGCCAGCGGCAGCTTGCTCATGCGCAGCGCGCGCTTCATCGGGAACTTGCGGATGCGGCCGACCGCGGCCTTGCTGCCGACGATGAGGCCGGCCTGCGGGCCGCCGAGCAGCTTGTCACCCGAGAAGGTGACGACGTCGCAACCCGCCGCGAGCATCTCCTGCGGCAACGGTTCGCGTGGCAGGCCGTAGTGCGCCAGGTCGACCAGCGAGCCGCTGCCCAGGTCGGTGGCCAGCGGAACGCCGCGCGCGTGCGCGATGCCGGCCAAGGTCTTCTCGTCGACCGCGGCGGTGAAGCCCTGCACCGCATAGTTGCTGGTGTGCACCTTCATCACGAGGCCGGTGCGCTCGGTGATGGCGCGCTCGTAGTCGGCCGGGTGCGTGCGGTTGGTGGTGCCGACCTCGACCATGTGCGCGCCGGCGCTGGCCATCACGTCGGGCATGCGGAAGGCACCGCCGATCTCGACCAGCTCGCCGCGCGAAACGATCACTTCGCGGTCGCGCGCCAGGGCGGCGATGGTCAGCAGCACCGCGGCGGCATTGTTGTTGACGACCGTCGCGGCCTCGGCACCGGTGATGGTGCAGAGCAGGTCCTCGATGAGCGAATCGCGGTCGCCACGGCTGCCCGAGACCAGGTCGTACTCGAGGTTGTTCGGCGAAGTCATTACCGTGAGCAGCCGCTGCAGCGCCGCATCGGCGAGCACGGCGCGACCGAGGTTGGTATGGATGACGGTGCCCGTCAGGTTGAGCACGCCGCGCATGCGGGGGGCGAGGCGCTGGTCGATGCGCACGGACAGCGCGGTGACGAGCGCCGGGACATCGACGTCGCTCAGTGGCAACGTGCCCGCGAGCGCCTGCTGGCGCAGGCTGTCGATCAGGGCGCGCGATTCGGTCACGACAAGCGTGCGGCCGTGCGTGGCGAGCAGGGCAGAGGCTGCGTCACCACGCAGCAAGAGATCGACAGAAGGCAGATCGGAGGGCCTTGCCGTCGAGCCGTGGACCACGGACTCTTCGGGCGCGGCCATCAGCCGCCTCCGCCGTCGTCGTCTTCGGGCTCGCCGAAGAGCAGCATCAGGTTGTGGCCGCTGCGCGCGATCCCGGACTCGGAGACGAGCAGGTCGAGCGCGACGCTCGCGAGGTCGTCGGCCACGGGCTCGACCTCCGAATCCTTCTCCATCAGGACCTGCTTGAGGTAATGGCCGCACACATCGCAGCACTCGGCCTTGATGGCGCCAGGCCGTGCGCCCGAGGACGGCATCGCGATGCCGTCATGGGCTGGCTCGAGTGCCTCGAAGTGGATGCCCTTGGTGCTTTCGCAGTGCGTGCACTTGATGCGCACGTAATGCCACTGCGTGCTGCACAGCGAGCAGTGCAGGTAGCGAAAGCCCGCGTCTTCGGCACCGATGCGCGTGATGCTCGCGGTCGGCAGGCTGCCGCAGCACGGGCATTGCGTGCCGGGGTCGGTGTGGCCGAACACGCGCTCGCCGTGCGCGTCGGCAGTGAGCATCGCCAGCTGCGTCCAGTAAGTCTGCAGGCCTGCGGCGATCAGCGGCGCGGTGGCCAGGTCGAGGCCGAGCGTGATGCGGCGCGAAAGCCGGTCGGCCTGCGCGTCGATCCAGTCGTCGGGCGCCGCGCGCAGCCGGTCGACCGCGTCCTTCACCGGGCCTGCGGGCAACGACGCGCCGAAGGTGGCGAGCAAGCGGCGCAGTTCAGCGAGCCACACCGCATCGCGCGGCCACCCAAAGGCTGGCGTCGGTGGTTTGAGCGCCTTCTCCGCGGCCGTGCAGGCCGCAGCGTCGGGTATCGCGATCGGCGCGTAGTCCTTGAGGATGTGGTGCTGGGCCGAAGCGAGATCCGCGATGAACAACAGGTAGTCTCGCATCGGATGCGACGCGGCCAGTTGCCGCAGGCGAAGCTGCCGGTCGGAGAACACCGTGGCTCGGATCGGCAGGCGCACGAACGGCATCTGCCGTCCGGCCTGCATGGCGATCTCTTCGGCCGAAAGGACGCGTGTGGTGCGAAGGGGGGTGGTCGTGCCGGGGGTGGATGTCATCGAACGGGCATTATTCACCGCGCGTCATCTTCCGGTGCCACAAGGGATGGTTGAGCTTGGCCCACCCCTCGGTCACGGTGCCGCGTGTCATGCCGCGAATGCTGCCCTTGACCCAGAGCGCCGCGTAGATGTGGGTGATGACCGAGAGGATCAGCACCACGGCCGAGGCCGCATGCACCACTACCGCGATCCGGCGCAGCAGGATCGGGAAGAAGCCGACGAACCACGGGCTCCAGAACATGAAGCCGGTGACCAGCAGCAGCACGAGGCTGACCGCGAATGCCCAGAACACGAGCTTCTGCCCGGCGTTGTACTTGCCGACCGGCGGCATGTGCGACTTGTCGCCCTTGAGCATCGCGGGCGCGTTCGCGATCCAGTCCCGGTCGGTGCGGTCGAGAACGTTGTCGCGCCACATCGTGAAGAACAGGAACGCGAAGCCGAGCACCATCGCCACGCCGAAGAACGGATGCAGGATGCGCGTCCAGGGCCCCCCACCGAACAGCGCGCTGAAGAAGAAGAGCGCCGGATGGAAGAACGCGAGGCCGGAGAGCGCCGCCGCAAAGAAGAGGATGACCACGAACCAGTGGTTCATCCGCGTGCCGTCGCCGTAGCGTCGAAGCAGTCGGGTGGTCATCGCGGTGTCTCCTTTGCAGGGGGGTGCTCGGCCGGCGGTTCCTCGAGGATCACGGTGTTGCCGTCGCCATCGGGGTCCACTTCTTCCTTGGGCTCGATCGGACCGACCTTCATGTAGTGGAAGAAGCTGCCCACCACGGCACCCACCATCGCGAGCACCGCCAGCGGCTTCGCAGCGCCCTTCCAGAGCGACACCAGTGGGCTGATGTGCGGGTCCTTCGGCAGGTTGCTGTAGAGGCCCGGGCGATCGGCGTGCTGCAGCACGTACATCACGTGCGTGCCGCCGACACCGGCCGGGTCGTACACGCCGGCGTTGGCAAAGCCACGCTCCTTCAGGTCGACGATGCGTTCGGAGGCGTACTCGTGCATGTCTTCCTTGGTGCCGAAGTGGATGGCGCCGGTCGGGCACGCCTTGACGCAGGCGGGCTCCAGGCCCACGCCGACGCGGTCGGAGCACAACGAGCATTTGTAGGCCTTGTTGTCGCCCTTGCTGATGCGCGGCACGTCGAACGGGCAGCCGGTCACGCAGTTGCCGCAACCCACGCAATGCTCGCTGATGAAGTCGACGATGCCGTTGCTGTACTTGACGATCGCGCCCGGTGCCGGGCACGACTTCAGGCAGCCCGGATCTTCGCAGTGCATGCAGCCGTCCTTGCGGATCAGCCACTCGAGCTTGCCGGGTTCCGGCTCCACTTCAGCGAACTTCATCACAGTCCACGAGGCAGGCGTGAGGTCGTTCGGATGGTTGTAGCTGCCGCCCGCGTCGCCGATGTCGTCGCGCAGGTCGTTCCATTGCATGCACGCGACCTGGCAGGCCTTGCAGCCGATGCAGGTGGAAACGTCGATCAGCTTGGCGACTTCCTGAACCTGCGGTCGGTGCCGGATGTCGGGCGAGGGCGTCGTCGTGGCCGAGCGCGCCGCGATGTCGAGTGTTTGAAGAGACGACATGTTCAGGCTTTCTCGATGTTCACGGTGAACGACTTGTACTCGGGCGTCTGCGTGTTCGCATCACCGACGAAAGGCGTCAGCGTGTTCACCAGATAGCCCGGCTTGGCCAGGCCGATGAAGCCCCAGTGGTTCGGCAGGCCGACCGTGTGCACGGTGCGCCCGTCGACCTGCAGCGCGTTGATGCGCTTGCTCACCAGCGCCACGGCCTTGATGAAGCCGCGCTTGCTGCTCACCTTGACCCAGCCACCGTTCTCGATGCCCTTTTCCTTCGCCAGCTCTTCGCCGATCTCGACGAACTGCTGCGGCTGGATGATGGCCGAGGTCCGCACGTTCTTGGTCCAGTAGTGGAAGTGCTCGGTCAGCCGATAGCTGGTCGCCACATACGGGAAGTCCTTGGGCACGCCCATGCGCTCCAGGTCGCCCTTGAAGACGCGCGCGGCCGGATTGGCCCGTGCCACTTCGCTGTTTGGGTGCATCAGGTTGTTCACCAGCGGCGACTCGAAGGGCTCGTAGTGCTCCGGCAGCGGCCCTTCGGCCATGCCCGTCGGAGCGAAGAGCCGCGCCACCCCTTCGGCCGTCATGATGAACGGCCGCACCGCGTCGGCTTCCATGGGGTTGGCATCGGGTCGGATGTCCGGGATGTCGGAACCGATCCATGCCTTGCCGTCCCACTTCACCAGGGTGCGCTTCGGAATCCACGGCTGACCTGTGGTCGGGTCGACCGATGCGCCGTTGTAGATGATCCGGCGATTCGCGGGCCATGCCCAGCTCCAGTTGAGCGCCTGGCCGATGCCGTACGGATCGGCGTTGTCGCGCCGCGCCATCTGGTTGCCGGCCTGGGTCCACGCGCCGCTGTAGATCCAGCACCCGCAAGCGGTGCTGCCGTCGTCGCGCAGCAGACCGAAGCCTGGCAGTTGCTCGCCCGCCTTGGCCAGGAGCTTGGTGGCGTCCTTCGGATCGACCAGGTCGGTGAGCGCCTTGCCGTTGTATTCCATCGCCAACTCTTGCGCGGACGGGGCATGGGGAATCTTGTACGGCCAGGTGAGCTTGGTGATCGCATCGGGGAACGCGCCGCCATCCTTCTGGTAGGCCGCACGAATGCGCGAGAAGATGCCTGCAACGATCTCGATGTCGCCCTTGGCTTCGCCCGGCGGCTCGGCGCCTTTCCAGTGCCACTGCAGCCAGCGGCTCGAATTGGTCAGCGAGCCTTCTTCTTCGGCGAAACAGGTCGATGGCAGGCGGAACACCGTGGTCTGGATGTCGGTCGTCTTCACGTCGTTGAAGGCGCCGTAGTTCTTCCAGAACTCGCTGGTCTCGGTGACGAGCGGATCGATCGTCACGAGGAACTTCAGCTTGCTCAGGCCGTCGACGATCTTCTTCTTGTCAGGGAAGGAGCCGACCGGGTTGAAGCCCTGGCAGATGTAGCCGTTGATCGCGCCCTTGTTCATCAGCTCGAAGGCCTGCAGCACGTCGTAGAGCTTGTCGATCTTGGGCAGGTAGTGGAAGGCCCATTCGTTCTCGGCGGTGGCCGCATTGCCCCACCACGACTTCTGCTGGCTGACGAAGAACTTGGGGTAGTTCTGCCAGTAGCTCATCTGGTTGGGCCGCAGCGGCTTGAGCGCGCGGGTCTTGTAGTAGACGTCGAGCGATTGCTCGCCTTCGCGCGCCAGCGACATGTAGCCCGGCAGCGAGTTCGACAGCAGCCCCAGGTCGGTCAGGCCCTGGATGTTGCTGTGCCCGCGCAACGCGTTCATGCCGCCACCGGACACGCCGATGTTGCCCAGCAGCAGCTGCATGATGGCCGCGGTGCGGATCATCTGCGAGCCGGTGCTGTGCTGCGTCCAGCCGAGCGCGTACATCACCGTCATCGTCCGGTTCGGCACGCTGGTGCTGGCGATGTATTCGCAGACCTTGAGGAACTTGTCCTGCGGCGTCCCGGTGATGCGGCTCACCAGTTCCGGCGTGTAGCGCGAGAAATGGCGCTTCATGACCTGCAGCACGCACTGCGGGTCCTGCATCGTCATGTCGACCTTCGCCATGCCGGCGTCGTCCAGGGCATAGCCCCACGACTTGGGGTCGTAGTTGCGCTTGTCGGCGTTGTAGCCGCTGAACAGGCCGTCCGCGAACTGGTAGTCAGGCCCGACGATGAACGGCGCGTTCGTGTAGTGCCGGACGTACTCGGTCTGGATCTTGTCGTTGCTCAGCAGGTAATTGACCACGCCCGCGAGGAACGCGATGTCCGACCCTGCGCGCACCGGCGCGTAGTAGTCGGCCATGGCTGCCGATCGCGTGAAACGCGGATCGACCACCACCAGCCGGGCCTTGTTCTGCTTCTTGGCCTCGATCACCCATTTGAAACCGCACGGATGCGCTTCCGCGGCGTTGCCACCCATGATCAGCACGACATCCGCGTTCTGGATGTCCTGCCAATGGTTGGTCATTGCGCCTCTGCCGAACGTCGGGGCCAGACTGGCCACCGTCGGTCCGTGTCAAACGCGTGCCTGGTTGTCGAAGACCAGCATCCCGAGCGAGCGGAATGCCTTGTGGGTGATGTACCCAGTTTCGTTGGAGGAGGCCGATGCGCACAGCATGCCGGTACTGGTCCAGCGATTGACCGTGGCGCCTGCGGCATTCGTGGTCTGGAAATTGGCGTCGCGATCGGCCTTCATCAGCTTGGCGATGCGGTCCAGCGCGCTGTCCCAGCTGATGCGTTTCCACTCGTCCGTGCCCGCTTCGCGGACTTCGGGGTACTTGAGGCGGTTGGGGCTGTGGACGAAGTCCAGCAGGCCGGCGCCCTTCGGGCACAAGGTGCCGCGGTTGACCGGGTGGTCCGCGTCGCCTTCGATGTGGAGGATGGACGACACCACGTTCTTGGCCTTGTCGCCAAGGCTGTACATGACGATGCCGCAGCCGACCGAGCAGTACGGGCAGGTGTTGCGCGTCTCGGTGGTGCGGGCCAGCTTGAAGTTGCGGGCTTCTGCGAGCGCGGCGGTCGGCGAGAAGCCGAGCACGACCATGCTGGAGCCGACCAGGCCGGCACCGCTCACGCGGAAGAACTGACGGCGGCTCACATCCATGGCGGAGCCTCCTGCGAAATAAGAGTGCGGTGATTCATCGTGTGTTTTTGGGGGAAGAGAGAGAAAACGAAAGCTGTGGCATTGGCAGTGGCCGTCATTTCGGCGGCGTCTTGCCGTCGCCGGAGGTCGGCGCCGCAGCGCCGCCCACTGCAGGCGCACCGCCAGACTGTCCTGAACTCATGCCGCCGACCGACGCGCCGCCCTCCGAGGGGCCCGTGTGCGGAGAGGCTGCCGTGGTGACCACGTCGCCGGAAGCGGCGGGTTTGATGCCAGCAGGGTAAGCCGCCGAAGGCGGGCCGCCCGACGCGGCGGTTGGTCCTTCGGTGCCGCTCGCGGCCTTGGGCGCGGGCGTGGAGGGCTTCGCATCGCACCCGATCAGCACGGCTGAAACCAGCAGCGTGCCGATCAATGGCGCGGCGAGAAAGCCGTGAGGGTGGAATCGTGGGATCAAGCTCGGCTCCTTTTACGGGTCAGTCTAGCAATGCAATGGGCTCAGTGCATGGGGGGCTGTCCTACGTCGACACGATTCGTCGGCTATCGTTTGCCCTATGAACGCATCCATCCGCCTCGGTTGGCGCACGCTCTGGCGCGACCTGCGCGCCGGAGAGCTCCGCCTCCTCATCGTTGCCGTCCTGCTGGCCGTGGCTGCACTCACGGCGGTCGGTTTCTTCGCGGACCGGCTCAAAGGCGGGCTGCAACGCGATGCACGACAGCTGCTCGGCGGCGACGCGGTGGTCGCGAGCGACAACCCGACCCCCACCCTGTTCGTCGAACGCGCCAAGGCGCTGGGACTTCAGGCAGCCGGCACTTTCGGCTTTCCGACCATGGCCCGCGCGAGCGATGCACAGGGGGGTGCGACCAAGCTCGTGGCGCTCAAGGCTGTCGAGACCGGCTACCCGTTGCGCGGCAGCCTGCAGACGGCGTCCACACCGGACGCTCCGGGCGAGACCACGCGCGACATCCCGAAGCCCGGCGAGGTCTGGGTCGACGGACCGCTGCTCGAATCGCTGGGCCTCAAGGTCGGCGACATGCTCCTGCTGGGCGACACCGAGCTGCGCATCGGCCGCGTGATCACGCTGGAGCCCGACCGCGGCGCCGGCTTCATGAGCTTCGCGCCGCGCGTGATGATGAACCAGGCCGACGTGGCGCGCACCGCGCTCGTCCAGCCCGCCAGCCGCATCAACTACCGCTTCGCCGTGGCCGGCGAGGCTCCGGCTGTGAAGGCGTTCAGCGACTTCGCCGAGACCACGCTCAAGAGGGGCGACGTGCGCGGCGCCCGGCTCGACTCCTTCGAAACCGGCCGCCCGGAAATGCGCCAGACGCTCGACCGCGCCGAGAAATTCCTGAACCTTGTCGCGTTGCTGTCCGCCTTGCTGAGCGCGGTAGCGGTGGCGCTGGCTGCGCGTGGTTTCGCGGCCAGCCACCTCGACGACTGCGCCATGCTGCGCGTCTTGGGCCAGAGCCAACGCACCATCGCGATGGCTTACGCCTTCGAGTTCGCCGTGATCGGGCTGGTGGCCAGCGGCATCGGCGTGGCGATCGGCTACGCGGTGCACTACGTCTTCGTGTTGCTGCTCGCAGGCCTGGTCGAAACCGCCTTGCCTGCCGCCACGCTCTGGCCTGTGGCCTTCGGTTTCGGCATGGGCCTCACGCTGTTGTTCGCCTTCGGTTTGCCGCCGGTGCTGCAGCTCGCCAAGGTGCCGCCGCTGCGCGTGATCCGGCGCGATGTCGGGGGGCTCAAGCCGGCCTCGGTGGCAGTGCTAGCGGTCGGCGTCGCAGGTTTCGCGGCGCTTCTGCTGGCAGCCAGCAGCGACCTCAAGCTGGGATTGATCGCGGTGGGCGGGTTCGCCGGTGCGGTCGCGGTGTTTGCGTTGCTCAGCTGGCTCGCGGTCAAGGTGCTGCGCCGCAGCGTCAACGAAAGTACGGCGCCGCGCTGGCTGGTGCTGGCAACACGCCAGATTTCTGCTCGACCCATCTATGCGGTGGTGCAGGTCAGTGCGCTGGCCGTGGGCCTGCTCGCACTGATCCTGCTGGTGCTCTTGCGCACCGATCTCGTTGCGAGCTGGCGCAAGGCGACGCCGCCCGATGCGCCCAACCGTTTCGTCATCAACGTGATGCCGGACCAGAACACTGCGTTCCAGAAAACGCTGCGCGACGCGGGGGTCGGCAAGTTCGACTGGTACCCGATGATTCGTGGCCGTCTGGTCGCCGTCAATGGCAAGGCCGTGTCGCCCGACGATTACGCCGAAGACCGCGCCAAGCGCCTGGTCGATCGCGAGTTCAACCTGAGCAACAGTGCTGAGGCGCCACCGCACAACGTCATCACGTCGGGCACCTGGAAGCCCGATACGGCCGGCGAGGTGAGCGTGGAAGAAGGCCTGGCCGAAACGCTGGGCCTGAAGCTGGGCGACAACCTGCGCTTCGACATCGGCGGCATTCCCACCGATGCGCGCATGACGTCGCTGCGCAAGGTGGATTGGGGCTCGATGCACGCCAACTTCTTCGTGATGTACACGGTGGCGTCGCTCGCCGACGTGCCGGTGACCTACATGGGTGCGTTCCGCGCGCCGGAGGTCAGGGGTTTCGACAACGCCTTGGTGCGCGCGTACCCGAACGTGACCAACGTCGACATGAGCGCCACGATCGCGCAGGTCCAGCGCGTGCTCGACCAGGTCATGCGCGCCGTCGAGTTTCTCTTCGGCTTCACGCTCGCCGCAGGGCTGGTCGTGCTGTTCGCCTCGGTCACGGCCACGCGCGAGGAGCGGGCGCGGGAGTTCGCGATCATGCGGGCCGTCGGTGCGCGCGCCAGCTTGCTGCGCCAGGTGCAGCGTGCGGAACTCGTCGGCGTCGGGTTGCTGGCCGGCCTGCTCGCCAGCATCGTCGCGTCGGCCATCGGCTGGGCGCTGGCGCGCTACGTGTTCGAGTTCACCTGGACGGCGTCGCCGCTGGTGCCGCTCGGCGGCGCGTTGACCGGTGCCGTGCTCGCGCTCGCGGCCGGCTGGTGGGGCCTGCGCGAGGTGCTGAACCGGCCCGTCGTCGATACGCTGCGGCGCGCCGCCGAATAGTCACCCCGACAATCGACACCATGCAGATCCAGGAAAAGCCCAAGTTCGATACGCCTTTCGAGTGGATCGGCGGCGAGGACAAGGTGCGCGCGCTGGTCGATCGTTTCTATGACCTGATGGAACTCGAGCCGGCCTACGCCGTGCTGCGCGCAGTGCACGGCAATACGCTCGAGAACGCGCGGCAGCGGCTTTTCGGGTTCCTGTGCGGGTGGCTCGGCGGTCCGCAGCACTACACCGATCGCTTCGGCCACCCGATGCTGCGCGCACGTCACCTGCCGCAGAGCATCGGCGGACACAGCATCGGCATCAAGGAGCGCGACCAGTGGCTCGCCTGCATGGACCAGGCGATGGGCGAGACCGGTGTGGACGAGCCGCTGCGCGCGCGTCTGCGCGACTCCTTCTTCCAGACCGCCGACTGGATGCGTAACCGCGGCGAGTGAGCCGCAAACACTTCAATCCCGACACCATGAATTCGATCGTCATCATTGGCGGCGGCCACGCGGCTGCCCAACTCTGCGCTGGCCTGGCCGAAGCCGGGCAGGGTGCGCGCGTGCACCTCGTGTGCGAAGAAGCCTGCGAGCCCTACCATCGACCGCCGTTGTCCAAGGCGTTCCTGAAGAACGCGGAGGAAGCGATGCAACCCCACAAGGCCGCCGACTGGTACCGGGAAGCGGGCATCACCCTGCACCTGGGCGACGCGGCGACCGCGATCGATCGCCAAGAACGCACCGTCACGCTGCGCTCCGGCGGCGTGCTGCCCTACGAGCGGCTCGTGCTCGCGACCGGCACACGCGCGCGCCGGCTCGCGGGACTGCCCGACGGACTCGACAACGTGGCGATGCTGCGTGCGGCCGACGAGGCGCACCGTCTTCGGTCCCGGCTTGCCGCTGCGCAGACCGTGACGGTTCTCGGCGGCGGCTTCATCGGGCTCGAAGTGGCCGCGACTGCGCACGCACTCGGCAAGACAGTGCGCGTGATCGAAAGCGCGCCGCGCTTGCTGGGCCGCGCCGTCTCGCCCGAGCTGTCGGCGCATGTGCTGGCCACGCATCGCGCCGCCGGCATCGACGTGGTGCTCGGCGCGAAGGTCGGCGCGTTCGAGATTGCGGGCGACCGGCTCGTGTCGATGGAAGTCGATGGCGTCGCGCAGCCTGTCGATCTGTTGTTGCTCGGCATCGGCGCCGTGCCCGAGACGGCGCTCGCACAGGCTGCGGGCCTCGACTGTGCCGATGGCATCGTGGTCGATGCGCACATGCAGACCAGCGATCCCCAGGTGCTGGCCATCGGCGACTGCACCCGCTTTCCGGATCGGCGCGCCGATCGCCCCCTGCGGCTGGAATCGGTGCAGAACGCAAACGATCAGGCACGCACCGCCGCAGCGACGTTGACCGGCGCGCCGAAGCCACACGACGTGCTGCCCTGGTTCTGGTCGGAGCAGGGCGCAATGCGCTTGCAGATGGCCGGGCTCGTGCCGGCCGCTGGCACCGCCGGACACGTGACGGTGCGCCGACCCGGCCCGGGCGCCAACCCGAACGCGTTCTCGCTGTTTCATTATGTTGAAGGTCAGCTTGTCTGCGTTGAATCGGTCAATGCGCCGGTCGACCACATGATGAGCCGCAAGCTGCTCGATGCGGGACGCAGCCCGGCGCCGGAGTCGGCGGCGGACGCCACCGTGCCGCTCAAGAACCTTCTCTAGCGCCCGACCGGCGCCAGCAGCACCACCAGCGCGCCGGCCCCGCCTTCCGCCGGCTTCGCCTGCACGAAGGCGAGCACCTCGTTCTTCTGGATCAGCCAGCGTTGCGCCTTGGTCTTGAGCACGGGCTGCTTGCCCGGCGAGCCGAGTCCCTTGCCGTGCACCACCCGCACGCAGCGCACGCCCTGCCTGTGCGAAGTGCGAATGAACGCGCCGAGCGCCTCGCGCGCCTCGTCACTGCGCAGGCCATGCAGGTCGACCTGCCGCTGGATCGACCATTCGCCCGCACGCAGCTTGCGCGTCACGTCGGTGCCGATGCCCGGGCGGCGAAAGCTCATCGCGTCGTCGACATCGAGCAGCGTGGTCACGTCGAACTCGTCGCTGATCGACTCGCGAAGCACGCGCTGCTCGTCGAGCTGGTGCTGGAACGGAATGGGCGCCGGCGGATCGGGGGCCAGCGGCACGGCGGCGACGCGCCGCAGCGGCTGCGTGGCGCCGATCGCGCGGCTGAAGAGGTCTTTCTCGGCCAGTCGTTTCTTTTCTGCGGCGGCGCGCGCAGCGGCTTCCGCGGCCTCGCGGGCACGCGTGTCGGCCAGCATCTTCTGAACGCTTTTGAGGTCGGCGAGGGATTTCAGTCCGGCCGGTTTCTTCGGTGTCGCAGCCATCAGATCAATCCTTTTTCGGCCATCGACAAGGTCTGGCCCGCGGCGACGATCACATGGTCCAGCACGCGCACGTCCACCAGTGCGAGCGCGGCCTTGAGGGTCTGCGTGAGCGACTCGTCTGCGCGCGAAGGCTCGACGCCGCCGCTCGGATGGTTGTGTGCCAGCACGACCGCGGCCGCATGGTGATGCAGTGCGCGCACGACGACTTCGCGCGGGTAGACGCTGGTCTGCGTCAGCGTGCCGCGAAACAGTTCTTCGAGCGCGATCAGCCGGTGCTGCGCATCGAGGAAGAGCGCTGCGAACACTTCGTGCGGCCGCGAGGCGATGTGCAGCTGAAGGTACTGCTTGACCGCTTCGGGCGAGTCGAACACCGCGCGCTCCTTGAGCCGCTCGGCCAAGGCGCGGCGCGCGAGTTCCAGCACCGCGGTGAGCTCCGCGCGCTTGGCGGTGCCGCCCAGGCCCTTGATCTTCTTGAGGTCTTCGACGCTGGTGTTCAGGAGCCCTGCGATCCCGCCGAAGGTGTCGAGCAACTCCTGCGACATCTGCAGCACGTTCTTGCCCGCCACGCCGGTGCGCAGCAGCAATGCCAGCAGCTCGGCGTCGCCGAGCGCACCGGCGCCGCGCGCGATGAGTTTCTCGCGCGGACGGGCGTCTGTGGGAAGGTCCTTGAAGGCCATGGGAAGGAGATGAAACCCGGAACGGGCGGGGGAAACCAAGGGAAAGCCCCGCTCCTTAAAATGAAGCTCAGTTTATCGGGGACACCCATTTTGTCTTTGCCCATCACCGCTGCCGTCGTTTCGGCTGGTTCCTTCCTCACGCTGCATTACCGGCTCGCCGGCCCTGCGGGCGACATCATCAACACTTTCGCCGACAAACCGGCGACGCTTTCGCTCGGCACGGGCGAGCTGTCGCCGGCCATGGAGCAGCGCCTGATCGGGCTCGCAGAGGGCACGCACACCACCTTCGAGCTGCCGGCCGGCGAGGCCTTCGGCGAGCGCAATGCGGAGATGCTGCAATGGGTGGCCAGGACGCTCCTCGCGAAGCTGGGCGACCCGGACGAAAAGTACGCGGTCGGCGACGTGGTGCAGTTCCCGACACCCGACGGCACCGGCAGCTACGCCGGCGCAGTGACCGAATCCAGCGACACCGCCGTGCGCTTCGACTTCAACCATCCGCTCGCGGGCCAGCCGGTGACCTTCGAAGTGCAACTGATCGGCGTGCTGTGACCGAGGCCGTGAAGACGCTCGACGAAATCATCCTTGCAGAGCCGCGCGGCTTCTGCGCCGGCGTGGACCGCGCCATCGAGATCGTCGAGCGCGCCATCGCCAAGTTCGGCGCACCGATCTATGTGCGCCACGAGATCGTGCACAACACCTATGTGGTCAACGAGCTCAAGTCCAAGGGTGCGATCTTCATCGAGGATTTGTCCGATGTGCCACCCGGCGCCACGCTGGTGTTCAGCGCACATGGCGTGAGCAAGGCGATCCAGCAGGAAGCCCGCGACCGGGGCTTCGACATTTTCGACGCCACCTGCCCGCTGGTGACCAAGGTGCACGTCGAGGTCGCGAAGCTCGCCAGGGAGGGCTACGAATTCATCATGATCGGCCACAAGGGTCACCCGGAAGTCGAAGGCACGATGGGCCAGCTCTCGAGCGGCATCCATCTGGTCGAGGACGTGGCCGATGTGGCGACCGTGCAGCCCGGACAGACCGACAAGCTCGCCGTCGTCACACAGACCACGCTGAGCGTGGACGATGCGGCCGAGATCGCCGCGGCGGTCCGCGCGCGCTTTCCGAAGGTGCGCGAGCCCAAGCAGCAGGACATCTGCTATGCGACGCAGAACCGGCAGGACGCGATCAAGATCATGAGTCCGCAGGTCGATCTCGTGATCGTGGTGGGCAGCCCGACCAGCTCCAACAGCAACCGCCTGCGCGAACTCGCGCAGCGCCTGGGCACCGAAAGCTACATGGTCGATTCGGCGGCCGAGTTGCAGCCCGAATGGTTCGAAGGCAAGAGCCGCATCGGCCTCACCGCCGGTGCCTCGGCGCCCGAGGTGCTGGTGAGCGAGGTGATCGACCGCATCCGCGCGTTCGGGGCGGTATCGGTGCGCAAGATGGACGGCATCCAGGAGACCATTAAGTTCCCGCTCCCCAAGGGCTTGAAGCTCGACGACATGTCGGCGCCGGGTCACATCTCGTGAGCGCCCCAGTGACCGACTGGCGCGGTGAAATCGATCGCGCGGCGAGCCGGCTGGGGGCGCAGGCAGCGCACTTCCTGCGCGAAACGCCGTTGTGGAAGCTGCCTGCTTCCGCACTGGACCTGAAGCTCGCGGATGGCGTCGAGGTCTGGCTCAAGCTGGAACACCTGCAGACTGGCGGCAGCTTCAAGGCCCGCGGAATGATGAACCGCTTGCTTGCGCACGAAATTCCTGCGAGCGGCGTGATCGTGGCTTCGGGCGGCAATGCGGGCATCGCCACGGCGGCGGCGGCGCGCGCGCTGGGCGTCCGCTGCGAGGTGTACCTGCCCGGCGTCTCGCCCGAAGCAAAGCGTGCCAAGCTGCGCGCGCTCGGTGCCGAGGTGGTCGTGGTCGGCGAGGCTTACTCGGATGCGTTGGCGGCCTGCATGGCGCGCCAGGCCGAGACCGGCGCGCTGCTCACGCATGCCTACGACCAGCCCGAAGTGGTGGCCGGTGCCGGCACGCTGGGGCGCGAAATCGAACGGCAAGGGGGTTTGCCGGATTCAGTGCTCGTGAGCGTGGGTGGCGGTGGTCTGATCGGCGGGTTGGCCGCATGGTTCGAGCAGCGCGCCCGGATCGTCGCGCTCGAGCCCGAGCGGGCGCCGACGCTGGTCCGCGCCCGCGAAGCCGGCGAGCCCGTCGATGTGGATGTCGGCGGGGTGGCCGCGGATTCGCTCGGCGCCAGGCGCATCGGCGCGCTCGCATGGGGGATTACGCAGCAGCAGGTGCGCGATGCGCTGCTGCTGCCGGACGATGCGATCCGAGCGGCGCAGCTGTGGCTCTGGAAGGAGCTCAAGCTCGCCGTGGAACCTGCTGCAGCGCTGCCCCTGGCCGCGCTTCAGAGAGGCGCCTATGTGCCGCTCGCCGGCGAGAAGGTCTGCCTGATCGTCTGCGGCGCGAACGTGGATCCCGCCACGCTGAATTGATCGCGAACACCGCGGAACCGGCTCCGCCGGGCCGCCGGTGTTGCCCCCGGCAGGGGGTTGGCGAAGCGACATGCGGTGCGCGAAGGCTGAGGACGCGCCAGGACCAGCCGCCTAAAATCGACGCATGCTCGATATCACCCTGTTACGCAAGGACCTGGCTTCGGCCGTGGCGCGCCTCGAAACGCGCAAGAAAAACCAGACTTTCCTCGATGTGGAGGTCTTCAGCGCGCTCGAAGCGGAGCGCAAGACGCTGCAGACGCGAACCGAGGAGTTGCAGGCGCGCCGCAACACCCTGAACAAGCAGATCGGCCCGCTGAAGGCCAAGGGCGAGCCGGCTGCGGTCGAGGTGCAGGCGCTCATGACCGAAGTCAACGCGCTCAAGGCCGAGCAGGAGTCGTCGGCCACGCGGCTCGAGGCGATCCAGCCTGAACTGCATGCCATGCTGATCGCCGTGCCGAACCTGCCGCATGCCAGCGTGCCGGTCGGGGAAGACGAGCAGGCCAACGTCGAGGTGCGTCGATGGGCGCCTGTCGGCGGGGCCGGGGCGGCCGCCACGCCGCTGGCTTTCGCGCCGAAAGACCATGTCGATCTCGGCGCACCGCTGGGTCTTGATTTCGAGATGGGCGCCAAGCTGTCGGGTT
Source organism: Variovorax sp. (assembly GCA_041424275.1). Taxonomy (GTDB): domain Bacteria; phylum Pseudomonadota; class Gammaproteobacteria; order Burkholderiales; family Burkholderiaceae_C; genus Variovorax. The sequence goes on along the minus strand of JBGMOF010000046.1, from coordinate 114,328 downwards.
CGCGCTTCAGCGTGATGAAGGGCCCGATCGCCCGCCTGCACCGTGCCCTCGCGCAGTTCATGGTCGACACGCAGACCGAGCAGCACGGCTACACCGAGTGCTACGTGCCCTACATCGTCAATGCGGCATCGCTGAGCGGCACGGGGCAGTTGCCGAAGTTCGAAGGCGATCTGTTCGCCGCTAAGAAGGGCGGCCAGGACGGCGAGCCCGCGCCGGACCATTCCGCGCTGTACCTCATCCCGACCAGTGAAGTGCCGCTCACGAACTTCGTGCGCGACGAGGTCGTGCCGGAATCGACCTTGCCCATCAAACTCACCGCGCACACGCCGTGTTTTCGCTCGGAGGCAGGCAGTGCGGGGCGCGACACGCGCGGCATGATCCGCCAGCACCAGTTCGACAAGGTCGAGATGGTGCAGATCACGCATCCTGACCGAAGCTACGAGGCGCTCGAAGCCATGACGGGCCATGCCGAGGCGGTGCTCCAGGCGCTCGAGTTGCCTTATCGCGTCGTGCTGTTGTGTACCGGCGACATGGGTTTCGGGTCGACGAAAACCTATGACCTCGAAGTCTGGCTGCCCGCGCAGGACACCTATCGCGAGATCAGTTCGGTGTCGAACTGCGAGGCGTTCCAGGCGCGGCGCCTCCAGGCGCGCTTCAAGAACGCACAGGGGAAGAACGAGCTGGTCCACACGCTCAACGGGTCCGGCCTCGCCGTCGGGCGCGCGCTGGTCGCGGTGCTCGAAAACCACCAGAACGAAGATGGCTCGATCCGGGTGCCCACGGCACTTCGACCGTATCTGGGCGGCATGGAAGTGCTCAAGGCGTGAAAAAACCCGTCCAGCCTCTGCTAGAATCTGAGGCTCGACAGCGACCGGAGAGGTGGCAGAGTGGTCGAATGTACCTGACTCGAAATCAGGCGTACGGAAACGTACCGAGGGTTCGAATCCCTCCCTCTCCTCCAGCGATGTCTTTCAGCGCGGCTTCTTGCCGCATCCAGGGGCCCCTTTCGAGGGGCTTTTTTGTTGACCTTTTCAGTGGGGTCCGATCAGTGCAATGAAGGGCAACTCTTCCTTCTCCGGCCTGGGCAATTCGTCCTTTGCCAGCCTGACGCCTGCCCCGGCCTCCGCCGACGAAGCCGAACCGTGGGTTCGCGGCGAGCTGATTCGCAGCGTGATGCGCGCGTCGCGCGGATCGCATTTGCTGGCCGCCGCGCTCATGCCCGCAATGGTGGGCCTCAGCTGGGGCCACGTGCCGTTCTGGCAGCTCATGCTGTGGTTAGGGATCGGCGTCCTGAGCACGGGTTCCCGCATCTGGGGTGAACGCGTCTACGCCCGGCGCTACGCTGACCGGGACGCCGAAGGCCAGCAACGCTTCGTCAAGCGCTATCCCTACCTCTGGAGCGCGAGCGCATTCGCCTGGGGCGTTTCCATCCTGATCTTTTTCGAGCGCGCGCCGCTGATCAACCAGTTCATGAGCTGGCTGATCGTGGCTGGCGTTGCGACCTTCCCGCTGAACGGGCTGGCACTCCATCCGCCGCTGCTCAAGCGCTATGTCAACACGCTGTTCATCACCATGCTGGCGGCAGTGCTCCTGCGCATCTCGGAGATCGGTTTTGCCGAGTCGCATTTCAACGTGGGCTTTCTGTTGCTGCCGGTGCTGCACTGGTGGCTGCTGCTTCGGGCCGGCGGGCGCATCCACGAGACGGCGCGCAACAGCTTCGAGCTGCTGTTCCACAACCACATCCTGATCGCGTCGCTCACGCAGCAACGACAGGCGGCCGTCTCCGCCGTGGCCATGAAGAACCGCTTTCTCGCGAGCGCTGCGCACGACATGCGGCAGCCGGTGCTCGCGCTGTCGCTCTACGCCGACTGGCTGCGCAACGAGCCCGAACTGGTGCAGGAAATCGCGCCCAAGATCGTGCGCGCCACGCATGCGGTCAACGCGCTGTTCGACTCGCTGTTCGACCTTGCACGCATCGATTCGGGCCAGGTCCGGCTGCACATCGAGAGGGTCGATGTCGGCCAGCTCCTGCACGACCTCGAACTGCAGTACCGCCCGGTCGCCGAGGCCAAGGGCCTCAGGTTCAAGGTGCACCTGACCTCCGGCACGGTGCTGACCGACCCGATCCGTGTGCGCCGCATGATCGGCAACCTGATCGCCAACGCCATCAAATACACGAGCGAGGGCGGCGTGCTGCTGGCGTCACGGCAGACGAAGGACGGCCTGCGCGTCGAAGTGTGGGACACGGGCATCGGCATCGCGCGCGAGCACTTGCGCGATGTGTTCCTGGAGTTCTACAAGGTGGCCGACCACGCCGGTACGTCGGACGGCTTCGGGCTGGGTCTGGCGATCGTGGCGCGCCTCTCGCACGCGCTCGGCCATCCGGTGAGCGTGCGGTCGCGGCTCGGCAAGGGCAGCGTCTTCCGCGTGCTCCTGCACGACGCCGACGAATCCCAGGCGCAGGCGCGCGTGAGTTCGGCCGTCGGCTGAACGCGCCGGCCCCGGGCCGGTCAGCGGTCAGCTGTTGCTGGAGAGCAATCCGTTCGTGCGCGCGTAGTGCAGCGCCTGGGTGCGGCTCTTGACGGCGAGCCGGCGGAACAGGCGCCACAGATGCACCTTCACCGTGTGTTCGCTGATCTCCAGCTCGGCTGCGATGTCGCGATTGCTCATGCCCCTGTCCAGCATGGCGATGAGTTGCGTCTGGCGCTTCGACAACTTGCTGTTGTTGCTGGCCTGAGCGGGTTCTTCGACGTCCGAGCCGGCCATCAACAGGCCGCGCAGCGCGGCAGTCAACTCGGCCGAACCGGCGGATTTCTCGATGTACGTATCGGCGCCGGCTTCGATGCACGCTTCTTCCATGTCAGCCGCGGGCGAGGCGGAATAGACCGCGATCGGCACTTCGGGATAAGCCTGCTTGACCGCGATGACGCCAGACACGCCGGTCGTGTCAGGCAGCTTCAGGTCGAGGCAGAAAAGATCGGGCGCGCCGTGCTGCTTGACCGCGCTGGCCAGCTTGTCGAGCCGCTCGAGCTCCACGATGTTTTCGGCGGGCCGGAGGCGTCGAAGCACCATCACGATGGCGTCGCGCATCAGGGGGTGGTCGTCGATAACGTAAATGCTCATGTCTTGCTTTGAATTGCGCCGTAGTAGCGCTTGCAGATATTGCCGCTGTCTTGCGGACAAGTCTGTCTGTTATTTACCGGTTCCCGCCGCGGCGAGGGTGTCGAGGGCTTCGACCACGCCATCGAGCGCCGCATTGTCGACCGGTTCGAGTTGAGAGGCGAGCGTTGCCAGCGCATCGCGGGGGTTCTCCTGCAGAGCGGCAATGGCACGCCCTGCGTCCTGGGGCGACTGGAAGCCGCGACTCTGCAGCAGCGTCGCACTGCCCGCGTCGAGCAGCTTGAAATAGAAAAGGCCGTCGCGCTCGCGGTATTGCTTGAATCCGGCCTTCGCGGCTTTCGCCGCCTTGCGGCCGGCCGCGGGGTCGTTGCGCTCGGGATCGCCCAGGCTGCGCAGGCCCACCGCCTGTCGAAGCGTCGTCATGAAGGGGCGCGACGTCGCACGCGCCTTGTCGGCACCGGCCAGCAGGATGCGCTCGATCTGCGCGGGGTCGTTGACGAGTGCCTCGTAACGCTCGCGCAGCGGCCCGATCTCGCGGTCGATGCGCTCGAACACCTGTTGTTTGGCGTCGCCCCAGCCGATGCCGTCGGCGAACGCCCGGCGCAGCGACTCGGTTTCATCCGCGTCTGCGAAGGCCTGGAAGATCTGGAACAGCGCGGAGCCTTCGGTGTCCTTCGGCTCACCCGGTGCACGCGAGTCGGTCACGATGCCGCCGATGAGCTTTTGCAACTGCGTGCGCGATGAGAACAGCGGGATCGTGTTGTCGTAGCTCTTGCTCATCTTGCGACCGTCGAGGCCGGGCAGCGTGGCGACCGCGTCGTCGATGTCGGCTTCGGGCAGCGTGAAGTGATCGCCGTAGAGATGGTTGAAGCGCTGCGCCATGTCGCGCGCCATCTCGATGTGCTGGATCTGGTCACGCCCGACCGGCACCTTGTGCGCGTTGAACATCAGGATGTCCGCGCCCATCAGCACCGGGTACATGAAGAGGCCGGCGGTCACGTCGGCGTCGGGCTCTTCGTTCTTCGCGAGATTCTTGTCGACCTGTGCCTTGTAGGCATGGGCGCGGTTCAGAATGCCCTTGCCGGTGACGCAGGTGAGGAACCAGGTCAGTTCGGCGATCTCGGGAATGTCCGACTGACGATAGAACGTGACGCGCTCGGGATCCAGCCCGCAGGCCAGCCAGCTTGCCGCGATCTCGAGCGTCGAGCGCTGGATGCGCGCCGGATCGTCGATCTTGATCAGCGCGTGGTAGTCGGCCAGAAAATAGAAGCTCTGCACATCGGCGCGCTGGCTGGCGCGCACGGAGGGGCGCACCGACCCCACGTAGTTGCCCAGGTGCGGCGTGCCCGAAGTGGTGATGCCCGTAAGGAAGCGCGTCGGCGCGGTCGGTGTGGAAGCCATGTCGGAGGTCTCAGCGCAACAGCGCCAGAAGCGGGGTGATCAGGAGGTTGATGCCCTCGTAGCCGAAGGCCATCAGCGGGCTCAGCCAGTACTTGCTGACGATGCCCGCCAGCACCAGGGCCATGACGATGAAGAAACCGTAGGGCTCGATGCGCGCCAGGAACGATTGCGCGCCCCCGCGCGGCAACAGTCCCGCGAGCACGCGCCCACCGTCGAGCGGCGGCAACGGAAAGAGGTTGAAGGCCCACATGACGAGGTTCACCAGCACGCCGCCCTGCGCCATCTTGAGGAAGAAGGTCTCCGTCACGCTGCTGGCCACGAGCCCCACGAACAGCAGCGCCCACAGGATCGCCTGGATGAAGTTCGACGCCGGGCCTGCCAGCGCGACCCAGATCATGTCGCGCTTCGGATTGCGCAGCTGGTTGAAGTTGACCGGCACCGGTTTGGCGTAGCCGAACAGGAAGGCGCCCGAGGTGGCGAAGTACAGCATGAGCGGCATCAGGATGGTGCCGACCGGATCGATGTGCTTGACGGGGTTGAGCGTGACGCGGCCGAGCGTGTAGGCCGTGTTGTCGCCGAAGTACCGGGCCACATAGCCGTGGGCCGCTTCATGCACGGTGATCGCGAAGACCACGGGCAGGGCGTAAATCAGGACGGTTTGAATCAGGTTGGAGAAATCCACTGGGTGGATTGTCTCAGACGGGGTGGTCCTTCCTCGAGGAACACTATTGCCTTATAGCCCCAGCAAAGCCAGCCCACCGCGCCCCTGGCGCACCACCACCGGGTCGTCGCCTGCGCCCATCGGCGTGAGGTCGACCACCGTGGTCGGCTCCAGCGGACACGCGCCGGCATCGATCACCGCACCGATCAGTTTTTCGAAGCGGTCGCGGATCTCTTGCGCATCGTTCATCGGCTCGGTCTCGCCGGGCGGGATCAGCGTGGTCGCGAGCAGCGGCGCGCCGTGCAGCATGAGCAGCTCGCTGAGCACCTTGTGGTCGGGCACGCGCAGGCCGATGGTCTTGCGCTGCGGATGACTCACGCGGCGTGGCACTTCCTTGGTCGCTTCGAGCAGGAAGGTGTAGGGTCCCGGCGTGGCGGCCTTGAGCAGGCGGTACTGTTTGTTGTCGACCCGTGCGTAGTTCGCGAGCTCGCTCAGGTCGCGGCACAGCAGCGTGAGGTGATGCTTGTCGTCCACCTGGCGGATGCGGCGCAGCTGGTCGACCGCGTCCTTGTCGTCGAGATGGCAGACCAGTGCATAGCTGGAGTCGGTCGGCACCGCGACGACCTCACCGCGGCCGAGCAGCGCGACAGCCTGCTTGAGCAGGCGCTGCTGCGGGTTCTCGGGATGGACTTCGAAATACTGGGCCATGAGGCGTCTCCAATCAGGATTCTGCGGGTTCGATCGGCAAGCGGCGCTCGCGCACCGTGAGCCATGCGCCGGCCGCGCCGCACACCGCGATCAGGCCCATGCCGACCATCGACACGGCGTCCGGCACGTGCGAGAACATGAGCCAGCCGCCGAGCATCGCGAAGGCGATCTGCGCATACAGGAAGGGTGTGAGCGTGGAAGCGGGTGCGCGCTGGTACGCGAGGATCAGCATGAAGTGGCCCACGGTGCCCATGGCGCCCATGAGGCACAGCAGGGCCCACCAGTGCCACGACGGCAAGCTGGTCCATACGAAAGGCAGCGCGCATGCCGCGAGCAGTGCGCCGACCCAGCCGGTATAGAAATGCATCGTGAGCGGGTTCTCCGTCTGCGCGAGCTTGCTGGTGAGCACCTGGAACCAGGCGTTGGTCATGACCAGGCCGAGCGGCAGCAGGATCGCCCAGCTGAAGGCGCTGCCGCCCGGCCGCAGGATGACCAGCGTGCCCACGAAACCGCCCGCCACGAGCGACCAGCGCAGCGCCGACACGCGCTCCTTGAGCACGGTCGCCGCGAACAGCGTGATCACCAGCGGCGCAATCAGAACCACGGCTGTGAACTCCGCCAGCGGCATGTAGCGCAGGCTGAAGAACGCGAAGAGACTGGTGGTCAGCAAGAGGGCGCCGCGCAGCGCATGGAACTTCGGATGCGCCGTGCGCAGGATCGACAGCCCGCGTGTCGGCAGCAGCACGGCAGTGGTCGCGACCGCCTGGAAGGCATAGCGGAACCAGACGCCCATGACGATGGGCACGGCGCTGACGGAAATCTTGGTGGCGGTGTCGAGCGTGGCGAAACAGGCCACCGCAATAAGCACCAGGCCGATGCCCGCGAGGATCCGTTCGGATTCGAGGTCGCGCGCCCCGCGCGGCGACGGCTGCACCTCGCTCACTGGATGCGGTGTTCGAGCAGTTCCCAGACCGGCTTGAGCTTGCCGGGCAGCAAGGGCAACTTGCCGAGGTCCATGTGGCTCTCGTCAGGGCTGTGGAAATCGCTGCCGCGCGACGCGGCAAAGCCGAACTCGATCGCCTTGTCGGCGTACTCGACGTACTCTGCCGGTGTGTGGCTGCCGGTGACCACTTCGATCGCCTGCCCGCCGTGCGCCTGGAATTCGAGGAACAGCGCGTATTCCTCGTTGGCGGTGAACTTGTAGCGGCCAGGATGCGCGATGACCGCGATGCCCTTCGCATCGGTGATCCACTGGATCGCGTGTTTCAGCGTCGCCCAGCGGTGCGGCACGTAGCCGGGCTTGCCTTCGGTCAGGTACTTGCGGAACACCTCGTAGGTGTCCTTGCAGACGCCGCTCTCGACAAGGAACCGCGCGAAGTGCGTGCGCGAGATCAGTTCGGGGTTGCCGACGAACTTGAGTGCGCCTTCGTAGGCGCCCTTGATCCCGACCTTGGCCAGGCCCTCGGACATTTCCTGCGCGCGCTTGCCGCGCCCGCCGCGCGTGTCGTAGAGGCCTTGCGTCATCGCGGCGTCGTCGGGGTCGAAGCCCAGGCCGACGATGTGCACGGTTTCGCTGGCGAAGGTCACCGAGATTTCGGTGCCGGTGAGGTAGCGCATGCCGTTCTCGCGGGCGGCGGCTGCCGCGCGGTGCTGGCCGCCGACTTCGTCGTGATCGGTGAGGGCCCAGAGCTCGACGCCGTTTGCTGCGGCCCTCGCAGCCAGCGCCTCGGGCGTCAGGGTGCCGTCGGAAACCACGGAGTGGCAGTGCAGGTCGGCGTTCAGATAGGTGGTCACGCACCCATTCTATTTCGGATCGAATCCGCTTGCAGGGCGCATGGATGCTGCGCCAAGTGCTACAAAAGTTATAGCGAACAAAGGCCGCTGGCCGGCGCCTTCAGCGCTTCTTGCGAAATGCGACCCACGCTGCCACGGCGGTGAACGTCGCGATGATTGCCACCACGATCCAGAAGCCGTGCTTGTGCTCGGCCAGCGGGATGCCACCGACGTTCATCCCGAAAAGGCCGGCCAGGATGTTGATCGGCAGCGCCAGCACCGTCACCACCGTGAGCACGAAAAGGCTGCGGTTGTTGTCTTCGTTGACGTTCGCAGCCACTTCTTCCTGCAGCAGCTTGATGCGTTCCTGCAGTGACTGCATGTCGCGCAGCACCACCGAGAACTCCTCGCTCGCGCCACGCAGCGCCAGCGCATCGTGCTCGGCCATCCACGCCGGGGGGCTCTGCAGCAGGCGGAAGAGGGCGGCGGGTTCCGGCGCCAGCAGGCGCTGCAGGCGCACGAGGAGCCGCCGCAATTCGCCAAGACGCGCGCGCTTGTGGTCGAGGCGGCCGGCAAGCAGCTCGTCCTCGATGCCGTCGATGCGCGCCGTCGCGTCGCGCACGATCGCCACCAGCACGTCGGCTTGCGTGCGCAGCAGGTGCTCCAGCAACTCCGTGCTCGAGCGCGGCGCGTCGCCGGCACGCACCGCCGTGCGCAGCGCATCGACCGAGCGCAGCGGCTTGGTGCGCGCGGTGACCACCAGGCGCGGTCCGACGTTGATCCACAGCGTTGAAATGTCGGACGGCTCGAAGCGGAAATCGAAACTCAGGTCGTTGATGACCGCCACCAGTGCGTCGTCGGCACGTTCGATGCGCGTGGAATGCAGGCCGTCGCGCAGCGTTTCGTAGAAGGTGTCCGACAGCGCCGCGTGACGCAACAGCCAGCGCTCCGCCTGGGTGTGGCTCAGGTTGAAGTGCAGCCACAGATAGGCGCCATCGGGCGCGCCGCCATCCGCGCTGCCCGCCAGCCACTCGGCAGCGGCAGCAGAGTCGACCGCGCGCAGAGGTTCCGTCGACGTGGCATCGAAAAGGTAGCCGCAGATGAGGCCGGCTTCGTCGCCACCGTAGGCGCCGGCAAGGAGTTCGGGTGCGAGAGGCAAGCCCGCGATGCTGCCGCGCGCACATGACAACGGCGTGACGGCCGTCACACAGGGGTCACGAAGCGGCGGCAGCATCCCGCGTCATGACAATCACGACATCCACGCTCCCGGGCCAGGACGACCTCATGCAGCGCATCGCGCGCGACCTGATGGACAGCTATGACGAAGAGATCGAGCTTGAAATAGAAGATCGCATCGTCGATGGCGAAGGCGCCCCCGTCTCCAGCGACAAGGCCGCGCGCCAGGCCTACTTCACCGAACTGTTCCGCCTTCAGGGCGAACTCGTGAAGCTGCAGGACTGGGTGCAGCACAGCAAGCAGAAGGTGGTGATCCTGTTCGAGGGTCGCGACGCGGCAGGCAAGGGCGGCGTCATCAAACGCATCACGCAGCGCCTCAACCCGCGCGTCGCTCGCGTGGCCGCGCTGCCGGCCCCCAACGATCGCGAACGCACGCAGTGGTATTTCCAGCGCTACGTCGCACACCTGCCGGCAGCCGGCGAGATGGTGCTCTTCGACCGCAGTTGGTACAACCGCGCCGGTGTCGAACACGTCATGGGCTTTTGCAGCGACGACGAATACGAGGAGTTCTTCCGCACTGTGCCGGACTTCGAGAAGATGCTCGTGCGATCGGGCATCAAATTGATCAAGTACTGGTTTTCGATCACCGACGACGAGCAGCACATGCGCTTCCTGGGCCGCATCCACGATCCGCTCAAGCAGTGGAAGCTGAGCCCGATGGACCTCGAGAGCCGCCGCCGCTGGGAGGAGTACACCAAGGCGAAGGAAATCATGCTCGACCGCACCCACATCCCGGAGGCGCCTTGGTGGGTGGTGCAGGCCGACGACAAGAAGAAGGCCCGCCTGAACTGCATCTCGCATCTGCTCGACCAGCTGCCGTATCACGAGGTGCCGCACGCCCCGATCGCACTCCCCGCTCGCGAGCGGCACGCCGACTACCTGCGCCGGCCGGTGCCCGACAGCATGGTGGTGCCCGAGCGCTACTGAGTTTGCTTCGGCGGCGAGTGGGTTCACACTGCGCCCATGGCTCGCCGCTCTTCCACGTCTTCGCTTACCCGCGCCTACCAACGCGGACTCAAGGCGCTGACGAAGGCGACGCTCGCCAACTCGAAGCGCCTTGCCGGGCAGATGACACGGCAGGTCGCGCGTGCGGCGGCGGAGCAGCGCAAGCCGCCACCCGGTGCCGGTGACTGGATCAGCGGCATCGCGATCGGCCCAGGCGGCGCGCGCGGCTACCACCTGTACCGTCCGCCAGGGCTGGTTCTCTCGCCCGGCGAGAAGCTGCCGCTGATGTTCATGCTGCACGGTTGCGGCCAGACCGGACGCGACTTCGCCGCCAGCACGCGCATGAACCGCATCGCGGCCCGCGAGCGCTTCCTGGTGCTCTATCCCGAACAGGACCGTCTCCACCACCCGCAAGGCTGCTGGAACTGGTACGACACGCGCTCCGGCAAGGCCGATCGCGAGGCCGCCACGCTCATGGTGGCGCTCGACCAGGTGATTGCGCTCTACCCGGTCGACCGCACGCGCGTGGCGGTTGCGGGGCTCTCCGCGGGCGCGGGCATGGCGGCCCTGCTCGCCACGCGCTATGCCGACCGATTCGCGGCCGTCGCGATGCATTCGGGCGTGGCACCGGGCGCCGCGCAGTCGACCGCGAGTGCGCTGAGCGCGATGGCCGGCCGGCGCGCGCCGGCGATGCCGACCACTGCGGTGGGCAAGGCGATGGGGGCTGCCGCCCGCGGCACCGTGCTGCCGCCGCTGCTGGTGTTGCATGGCGACGCCGACAGCGTGGTGGCTGCGAGCAACGCCGCCAGCGCCGCCGCCGTGTGGGCTGCTGCCACCGGCGCGCGCGCCGGTGCCGAGCGCATCGTGCAACGCGGCCAGCGCCATCCGATGCGCGTGACCGACTTCAAGCGCGCTGGCCGGGTGCACGTCACGCTGGGCCAGATCGGCCGTCTGGGCCACGCGTGGAGCGGCGGCGCCGCGCGCCTGGCGTTCAGCGATGCGGCCGGACCGGATGCGTCGAAGCTGGTGTGGGCCTTCGCGGCCAGACAGTTCCGCACGGTGTGAGGTCGTACGCCACCCGGCGTATTTGTTCGCGCGGCTGTCATCCGCACACTCCCTCCATCGTCAGCAAATGCGCTGACGAACGATCAACAACCACCGGAGAAGGATGCACATGCAACGTCGTTTCACACTCAAGGCGCTCACCGCCAGCGTCGCGCTCGCCGCCCTCGGCGCCGCGCCCGCATTCGCTGCCGACACCATCAAGGTCGGCGTGCTGCACTCGCTCTCGGGCACCATGGCCATCTCGGAAACCGTGTTGAAAGACACCGTGCTGATGGCCATCGAGGACATCAACAAGAAGGGCGGCGTGATGGGCAAGCAGCTCGAGCCCGTGATCGTCGACCCGGCCTCCAACTGGCCGCTGTTCGCTGAAAAGACCAAGCAGCTGCTCGGTCAGGACAAGGTCTCGGTGATCTTCGGCTGCTGGACCTCGGTGTCGCGCAAGTCGGTGCTGCCGGTGGTCGAGGAAATGAACGGCCTCTTGTTCTACCCGGTGCAATATGAAGGCGAAGAGCTTTCGAAGAACGTGTTCTACACGGGCGCTGCCCCCAACCAGCAAGCCATCCCGGCCGTCGACTACCTGATGAGCAAGGAAGGCGGCGGCGCGAAGCGCTGGGTGCTGCTCGGCACCGACTACGTCTACCCCCGCACGACCAACAAGATCCTGCGTGCCTATCTGAAGAGCAAGGGCGTGAAGGAATCCGACATCGACGAGAAGTACACGCCGTTCGGCCACAGCGACTACCAAACCATCGTCGCCGACGTCAAGAAGTTCTCGGCCGGTGGCAAGACCGCCGTGGTGTCGACCATCAACGGTGACTCCAACGTTCCGTTCTACAAAGAACTGGGCAACGCCGGCCTGAAGGCCAAGGACGTGCCGGTCGTCGCCTTCTCGGTGGGCGAAGAAGAGCTGCGCGGCGTGGACACGAAGCCGCTGGTGGGTCACCTGGCCGCATGGAACTATTTCATGTCGATCAAGAACCCGACCAACACCGCGTTCATCAAGCAGTGGAGCGACTACGCCAAGGCCAAGAAGATCCCGGGCCACATGGACAAGCCGCTGACCAACGACCCGATGGAAGCCACCTGGATCGGAATCCACATGTGGAAGCAGGCCGTCGAGAAGGCCAAGTCGACCGACACCGACAAGGTGATCGCCGCCATGGCCGGCCAGACCTTCAACGCACCGTCGGGCATCGTCTCGAAAATGGACGAGAAGAACCACCACCTGCACAAGTCGGTGTTCATCGGCGAGATCAAGGCGGACGGCCAGTTCAACGTGGTGTGGAAGACGCCGGGCCCGGTCAAGGCCAAGCCATGGAGCCCCTACATCGAAGGCAACGACAAGAAGCCTGACCAACCCGCCGGCAAGTCAATGTAAACCCCCAGGCTGCGCGCACTGCGTGTCGCTTCGCCCACCCCCTTGCCGGGGGCAACACCTGCGGCCCGGCGTAGCCGGTTCCGCGGTGTTTTGTGATGAATGCGATGCGCGTGCAACCGCTATTCCAGGCCCGATCCTTGCTGGTCTCGATCGGGCCTTTCTTTTGCCGAGGATGATGTGAACACGCATTTGCGACGGACTTTTCATGCTGCGTTCGCCGCGCTTCTTCTGGTGGCTGCGTCGGCCCATGCGCTGACGGCCGGCGAAGCCAGGGCCATTGCGGCCGGCGACACCGAAGCGCGTGTCGCGGCGCTGAACAAGGCGGTGCTCACCGCCGACGACAAGACGACTGCTTTCCTCCAGGCGATGTCCGACGACGCGGTCAAGTTCACCGAGGACAAGGTCTTCGTGATGAAGGACGACAAGGGCTTCGACCCGGTCACCGGCGCCGAACTGAAGGTGCCCGACACGGCCGAGGACGTGGTCAACAACAATCTCATGCGCGGCGCGCTCGACGCCGCGCAATCGGTGCTGCGACTCACCAGCAGCAAGGACGAAGCCGTGCGCCTCGAGGCCGCGAACGCCCTGCTGAAGAACCCGGACGAGTCGCGCATCCCGCTGATCGAGAAGGCGCTCGCCGCTGAGACCAGCGCCGGCATCAAGGCGCGGCTCGAACTCGTGCGCGCCGCTTCGCTGCTCAACAGCGCCGATCCGGCCAGGCGCATTGCCGCGGCGAAGGCACTGGGCGAGAACAAGAGCCCGGACACCAAGTTGCTGCTCAACGAGCGGCTCACCGAAGAGACCGACCCCGCCGTCAAGACGGCACTCGTCGCCGCCATCGCGAGCATCGACGGTGCGTTGGTGTGGGGCGACCGCATCAACGCGATCTTCAGCGGCATCAGCCTCGGCTCCGTGCTGCTGCTCGCCGCGCTCGGCCTGGCGATCACCTATGGCTTGATGGGCGTCATCAACATGGCGCACGGCGAGCTGATGATGATCGGCGCCTACGCCACCTACGTGATGCAGGGCATCTTCCAGAAGTACATGCCCGAGGCGGCCTTCGGCTGGTATCTGGTGGCCGCCATTCCGGTCTCGTTCATGGCATCTGCGCTGGTGGGCGCGGTGCTGGAGCGCGGCGTGATCCGCTTCCTCTACGGCCGGCCGCTCGAAACGCTGCTGGCCACCTGGGGCATCAGCCTGATGCTGCAGCAACTCGTGCGCTCGCTGTTCGGCGCGCAGAACGTCGGCGTCGAAAACCCCGGCTGGATGAGCGGCGGCTTCACCATGCTGAGCAACGTCACGCTGCCGTGGAACCGCATCAGCATCATCGTCTTCGCGGCACTGGTGTTGCTTGCGATGGGCTGGCTCATCGGCAAAACGCGCCTCGGTTTGTTTGTGCGCGGCGTGACGCAAAACCGCCCGATCGCCTCGTGCATGGGCGTGAACACCGCGCGCATCGACACCTATGCCTTCGCGCTCGGCTCCGGCATCGCGGGCCTCGCGGGCTGCGCGCTGAGCCAGATCGGCAACGTCGGCCCCGACCTCGGCCAGAGCTACATCGTCGACAGCTTCATGGTGGTCGTGATGGGCGGCGTCGGCCAGCTCGCGGGCACCGTGTATGCGGCGCTGGGGCTGGGCATTCTCAACAAGTTCATCGAAGGCTGGGCGGGCGCGGTGCTCGCGAAGATCGCGGTGCTTGTCTTCATCATCATCTTCATTCAAAAGAGGCCTCAGGGCATCTTCGCCATGAAGGGTCGGAGCGCAGAGGCATGAGCAAGGTCACGTTGCCAACCAAGGGGCCGCTGCTGAGCGGCAAGGGCTGGACGGCCTTCTTCGTCGCACTCATCGTGGTGTGCGCGGTGGCGCCCGTGCTCAACATCTGGGTGCCCGTCGACAGCCCGCTGCACATGAGCGACTACGCCGTGGCGCTGGTCGGCAAGATCATGTGCTACGCCATCTGCGCGCTGGCCATGGACCTGATCTGGGGCTACACCGGCATCCTGTCGCTGGGCCATGGCCTGTTCTTCGCGCTCGGCGGCTACATGATGGGCATGTACCTCATGCGCCAGATCGGCCGCGACGGCAACTACAAGAGCGACCTGCCCGACTTCATGGTGTTCCTCGACTGGAAGACGCTGCCCTGGCACTGGACCTTCAGCGACAGCTTCATCGCGACGCTCGTGCTGATCGTCGCGGTGCCCGGCCTGATCGCTTTCGTGTTCGGCTACTTCGCTTTCCGCTCGCGCATCAAGGGCGTGTATTTCTCGATCATCACGCAGGCCATGACGTTCGCTGCACTGCTCCTCTTCTTCCGCAACGAGACGGGGTTCGGCGGCAACAACGGCTTCACCGACTTCAAGCGGATCCTGGGCATTCCGATCGCCACGCAAGAGATGCGCATGACGATCTTCGCGATGACGGGCGTGACGTTGCTGCTGTTCTTCCTGTTCGCCAAGTGGCTCATCGGCAGCAAGTTCGGCCGCGTGCTGCAGGCGATCCGCGATGCCGAGACACGCGTGATGTTCTCGGGCTACAACCCGCTGCCGTACAAGCTCACCATCTGGGTCATCTCCGCCGTCATGTGCGGCGTGGCCGGTGCGTTGTACGTGCCGCAGGTCGGCATCATCAACCCAGGTGAGATGAGCACGGCCAACTCGATCGAGATCGCGATCTGGGCCGCGGTCGGTGGCCGCGCGACGCTGATCGGGCCGATCATCGGCGCCTTCCTCGTGAACGGTGCGAAGAGCTGGCTCACGGTGGCCTACCCGGAGTACTGGCTGTACTTTCTCGGCGCGATCTTCATCGCCGTCACGTTGTTCCTGCCGGACGGCATCGTCGGCCTGGTCAAGAAACTGTTCAAGCGCGACGCATCGCCGACCGAAGGCCGCCTGGAAGCGCAACGCTCGCTCGCCGCGTCCGAAGGCGTGGATCCCGCTGCACTGCCGCCACTCGGCGCCGAAACCGGAGGAGCCCGCGCATGACGCCCGATCTGATGGAAGCCGGCGCGCACCGCGCCGCCAGACTGCACGGCATCGACTTGGGTGGCATGACCGAGTCTGGCGGTCGCGAAGCGGGCTACGGCCGCATCGGCACGCCCGGCGAAGTCGACGTGACGCACGGCCGCATCCTGTACCTCGAAGACGTGAGCGTGAGCTTCGATGGCTTCAAGGCGATCAACAAGCTGAGCCTGGACATTGCGCCCGGCGAGCTGCGCTGCATCATCGGCCCGAACGGTGCCGGCAAGACCACGATGATGGACATCATCACCGGCAAGACGCGGCCTGATTCGGGCACCGTGTTCTTCGGCAGCACCATCGACCTCTTGCGCCACAAGGAAGCCGACATCGCGCAGCTGGGCATCGGTCGCAAGTTCCAGAAGCCGACGGTGTTCGAGCATCTCACCGTGTTCGAGAACCTGGAGCTCGCGCTCAAGACGAACAAGGGCGTGAAGCACTCGATGTTCTTCAGGCTCGACTCGGCGCAGAGCGATCGCCTCGCGGAGGTTCTCGAGACGATTCATCTGTCCGACAGCGTGAGCCGGATGGCCGGCAACCTGAGCCATGGGCAGAAGCAGTGGCTCGAGATCGGCATGTTGCTGATGCAGGACCCGAAGCTGCTGCTGCTCGACGAGCCCGTCGCCGGCATGACCGATGAGGAGACGGCGCGCACGGCCGAGCTCTTCCTCACGCTCAAGGGCAAGCATTCGTTGATGGTGGTGGAGCACGACATGAGCTTCATCCGCACCATCTCGGAGATCGTGACGGTGCTGTGCGACGGGTCCGTGCTGGCGCAAGGCACGCTGGACGAGGTGCAGGCGGATGAGCGGGTGATCGAGGTTTACCTTGGGCGTTGAATCGCTTTTCGTTGTGCACTGGCCTCCATCAACCCCCGAGCCCAGGCCGGGCGGACCTTCCATCGCCAAAGATCTGAACCAGAGGGCCAAGACATGCTCACAGTCAAGAACATCCACCAGTACTACGGCGGCTCGCACATCCTGCGCGACGTCAGCTTCACCGCGACGCTCGGCAAGGTCACCGTGCTGCTCGGCCGCAACGGCGTCGGAAAGACCACGCTGCTCAAGAGCTTGATGGGCCTGGTGCCGATCAAGAGCGGCAGCATCGAGTTCGACGGCAAGGCCATCCAGAAGCAGACGCCCTACGAGCGCGCCCGCGCCGGCATGGGCTTCGTGCCGCAGGGCCGCGAGATCTTCGCGCGGCTCACGGTCGAAGAGAACCTTCGCATGGGCCTGGCCTACAAGACCGGCAGCACGCCGATCCCGGCCGAGCTGTTCGAGCTGTTCCCGATCCTCAAGCAGTTCATGAACCGCCGCGGGGGCGACCTGTCCGGTGGCCAGCAGCAGCAGCTCGCGATCGCCCGGGCGCTCGCGCCCGGCCCCAAGCTGTTGATTCTCGATGAGCCGACCGAAGGCATCCAGCCGTCGATCATCAAGGACATCGGCCGCGTCATCCGCATGCTGGCCGATCGCGGCGACATGGCGATCGTGCTGTGCGAGCAGTACTACGACTTCGCGCAGGAACTCGCCGACGACTACCTCGTGATGGAGCGTGGCGAAGTCATCGCCCGCGGGCTCGGCAAGGACATGGAAGCCAACGGCGTGCGGCAGCTCGTCGCGATCTGATCCAACGCACTCACATGAAGCGATCGATCCGGAACGGCGTGATGTCCACGTCCGTCCGGCCATGCACGATCAGGTCGGTCACGAGCCGCGCAGCGATGGGTGCCAGCGTGTAGCCGTTCGACGTCACGGCGTTGAAGAAGCCTGGCACACCGGGCACGTCGCCGAGGATCGGCGCGCCGTCGATGTTGACGTTCATGCCCGCCCAGCAGCGCACCATGTGCAGTCCGCTCACGGCGGGCAGTGTGCGGCGCGCCACCCACAGGCTGCCCTCGATGCTCGCGCGCTCGACGCGGTTCAGGCGCATGCCTTCGTGGAAGGCCGCGGTCCAGCCGCCGCCGATGATGAGCCCGCCGCTCGCGGCCTGCTTCAGGCTGAGATGCCGGTCTGCGTGGGCGATCAGGTGGTTCACCAATGGCGGTGCGGGTTCGGTGACGATCATCTGCAGCGGCGCGCCCTTGACCGGGATGCGCACGCCGAGCATGTCGCCCACGGTGCTCGACCAGGCACCGCTGGCGTTGACGACGCGCCCCGCGCGAATCACGCCGCGCGAGGTGTGGACCAGGAAGCCCGCACCGTCGCCGGGCAGGCGCTCGATGCGGCTCACGTTGCAGCCGCGCACGAAGCGTGCGCCCTGCTGCGTGGCGCGCGCGACTACCGCATAGGTGGCGCGCAACGGATTGATCTTGCCCTCGGTCGGGCACAGCTCGGCACCGAGCAGGTCGGGCGAGAGCGCAGGCGACAGGCGGCGCAGCTCGGCGCCGTCGATCACCTGCGCGTCGATGCCGTGGCGGCGTTCCAGTGCCGCCTTGGCCTCGATGAAGCGCATGCCGGCCTCGCTGTCGGCCACCATCAGGCCGCCGGTGATCTTGATCTCCAGGTCTTCGCCGCAGGCGGCTTCGATCTCCTGCCAGAGCCGCACGGACATCGGGCCCAGCGGGAGCGTGGCTGCGGCCGGGCCGCCCCCCGCCTCGGCCTTGGCGCCGAAGTCGAAGGACAGCAGCTGGACATGCAGGCTGCCGGCATTGGCGCCCGAGGCCTGCATGTTCACGTCGTCGCGGTCCACCACCATCACGTCCTGGCCCGCCTGCGAGAGGTAGTAGCCCAGGCAGGCGCCAAGCACGCCGGCGCCGATCACCAGCACGTCGGCCTGCATCGGCGGCAGTTCGTCGTGCTCGACCGGCCGCGCCAGGTTAGGCGTGATGGCGGGCTTGTGGCCGCCCCATTCGGGCTTCTCGAAACCCAGTGCGCCGGCCGGCACGGGCTTGGCGGGCAAGCGCGGCGCGAAGTACTGCTCTGGCTCGGGTGCGCGGCCTGTCATTTCGCTGACCAGCTTTGCGGCCGTATTGGCGCAGTAGCGGCCCTGGCAGCGGCCCATGCCGAGCCGGGTGTTGCGCTTGAGCGATGCCAGCGTGTCGCGGCCTGCGCGGATCTGCTCGCGCACCGAGCCGAAAGTGATCTCTTCGCAGCGGCAGAGCAGCGTGTCGTCGCTCACCGCGGCGAGCGACACGGGCGGGGCAGCGTAGAGCGACCACAGCGCTTGCTGGAATTGCAGCGCGCGCTGGAGTCGGCGGTGCGTGTC
Organism: Variovorax sp.; assembly: GCA_041424275.1. Lineage (GTDB taxonomy): Bacteria > Pseudomonadota > Gammaproteobacteria > Burkholderiales > Burkholderiaceae_C > Variovorax. The sequence continues at coordinate 95,823 of JBGMOF010000046.1, read as the reverse complement.
ATCCGGAGTCGTTGCAACCAGTCCAAGCTGCCGTGCCGCAGCCGCGCCAGCCAGCGTGCCGCGCGCCAGCGCCACGCGCGAGCCGCCGAGATCGGCGCCGTCGCCGACCACGAACACGCCGGGCACGCTGGTCGCGCCGTCCTCGGCCGTGACCGTGGCCAGATAACCCAGGTGCCGGTCGACCACGCGGTGCTCGCAACCCAGCATGCGCGCCAGCTCGGTGGAAGGCACGAAGCCGTAGCCCAGGCAGAGCGTGTCGGCTTCGAACGACACGGTGCCCTCGGGGCCTGCCGCTGCGACGCGCCGGACACGCTCACCACCCTCCGCGCCAGTGACCGTGTGCTGCCACAACACAGGCACCTGGTGCGCGCGCAGTTGACGCAGGTAGCGTGCGCCTTGCCAGAGCAGATCGGGCGCCGTGCGGGCCGCGTGCCAGAGCGGCCGGACCTGCGCCAGCGACGGGCGCGCGGCGGACTCGAGCACGGCCACCACCGTGGCGCCGCCAGCAAGCAGTTCGGCCGCGAGCTGCAGGTTCAACGGCCCGTTGCCCGCGACCAGCACGCGCTGCCCCGGCGCCACGCGGTAGGCGCGCGCCAGCGTCTGCGCCGCGCCGGTGGTCATCACGCCGGGCAAGGTCCAGCCGGGGAAGGGGGCAGGGCGTTCGTACGCGCCGGGCGCAAGCACCAGTTGCCGGCAATGGACGACCGTAGAACGCCCATCGATCAGCACGCCGACTTCGGTGGCTGAAAAAGCGGCCCACACCTGCGCGCCCTGGTGCAGCTGCACGCCGGCCGCCTCGACCGCGCGCGTGAGCGCAAGGCCATCGGCGAACTGGCGATCGGTGGACGTCGTGGCGGACTGCGAAGGCGCGAGCGGCTTGTAGAACTGGCCGCCGCTCTGCGGCCGTTCGTCGAGCAGCAGGACGCTGGCGCCGGCCTGCCGTGCGGCGAGCGCCGCGCTCAGGCCGGCCGGTCCGCCGCCGATCACGAGCACGTCGGTGGTCAGCCGGGCCGGCTCGGCGCCCGGTTTGGGCGCGAGCGGCTGCAACGGATCTTCCGGCGTCCCGGCCGGCATCGCCGAGCGCACTTGCTGCCCGTCGACGACCTTCGTCAGGCAGGCGCGCTGGCTGGCCTGTCCATCGACCGTGACCAGGCAATCGAAGCAGGCGCCCATGCCGCAATACAGCCCGCGGCGCGCCTGGCTGCGGGTGTGCCGCATCGACGCGATGCCGGCGGCCGAGAGGGCCGCGCCGATGGTTTCGCCTTCCAGTGCGGGCACCGGCTGGCCGTCGTACCAGAAGTGGATCGGCTGGCCGGCGGCCTGGATGTCGGGATGCGAGAGACGGTTGTCGCGCACGGCGGAGGCGGCTGGCTGGGAGCGGTAAATCACGTTTGACATTGTATTCGGTATACGTATACTAATCGTATACCGAATACTTCGCATCGCTTTTCAGCACCAAGGACCGACATGACCGCGTTTCGAGGCACCTACACGGTGCTCATCACCCCCTTCACCGCCGACGGCAAGCAGGTCGATGTGCCGGCGCTGCGCAAGCTGGTGAACTGGCAGATCGAGCAGGGCATTCACGGGCTGATTCCGCTGGGGAGCACGGGTGAATTCCTGTCGATGAAGCCCGAGGAGCGGCAGCTCGTCATCGAGACCTGTATCGACACTGCAGCAAAACGTGTGCCCGTTCTGATCGGCACGGGCGCCGAGTGGACGGACGAGTGCGTCCGCCTGAGCCGCGAGGCCGAGACGATGGGCGCCGATGGCGTGATGATCATTCCGCCGTTCTACAGCTCGCCCACCGACAACGAGCTGTTCACGCACTACCAGCGCGTGGGCGAGGCCATCGGCATTCCGATCATGGTCTACAACAACCCGGCCACCGCGAACGTCGACCTCAAGCCCGAACTGGTGGCGCGGCTCTCGCACATCGACAACTGCCTGTACATCAAGGAATCGACGCTCGAGGTCACGCGGGTGCGCGACATCATCGAACTCTGCGGCGACCGCATGACGGTGTTCGCCGGCATCCTGGGCTACGAATCGTTCTGGCTCGGTGCGCAAGGCTGGGTCGCGGTGTGCTCGAACCTGATTCCAAAGATGTCGGCCGAGCTGTTCGAGCTCGTCGCCGACAAGCAGGACATGCCCGCCGCGCTCGCGCTCTACAAGAAGATGCTGCCGATCGTGCGTTGGGTCGGCGGTCATCGCTATGTCGCCGCCTCGAAGGACGGCCTCGGAATGATGGGCCTGCCCGTGGGCCAGCCACGCGCCCCGCGCCTGCCGCTGCCGGAGGCCGACGCGCGCGACCTGCGCGTCGCGCTCGACAAGCTCGGCCTGCTCGACTCGTTCCCGGCCTGAGCGCCCATCCGGTTTCTCCCTGTCTCTTCCGCTTCCTGTCCATTTCCCTCTTGAAGGATTCCCCGTGAAACTGCTTCCCGCCATCGCTTCGGTCGCCGCACTCTTCGTTTTCTGTATGGGCGGCGCGCACGCCCAGGCCTGCAAGTCGCCGGTGCCGGATTCGGCACTGGTCAAGAAAGGCACGCTCACGATGTCGGTCAACCCGACGCTGCCGCCGATGCAGTTCGTGGATTCGACCGGTGCACTCAAGGGCATGCGCGTCGAGCTCGGCGAGATGATCGCCAAGCGCCTGTGCCTCACGCCCGAGTACGTGCGCATCGAGTTCTCCGCCATGATCCCGGGTCTGCAGGCGGGCCGCTGGGACGTCATCAACACCGGCATCTTCTACACCGAGGAACGCGCCAAGCTGATGCAGATGCTGCAGTACGAAGACCAGGCCATCAGCATCAGCACCGCCAAGGGCAACCCGCTCAAGATCGCCAAGCCGGAAGACCTCTCGGGCAAGACCATCGGCGTGGAGATCGGCGGCTTCGAGGAGCGCAAGACGCGCGAGCTCGACAAGCAGCTGACCGACAAGGGCATGAAGGGCATGAACATCCGCACCTTCGAGAACTTCGCGATGTCGTTCCAGTCGCTGCGCGCCGGCCAGGTCGAAGTCGCGCTGTCAATCGACTCCACCGCCACCGAGTACCAGAAGCGCGGCGACTTCGAGCGCGTGCTCAACGGCCTGTTCCCGACGCCGGTCGCCTTTGCCGCGAAGAACAAGGATCTGGCCGCCGCCATGGCCAAGGTGCTCAATGAGATGAAGGCCGATGGCAGCTTCCAGAAGCTGTTCGACCAGTACGGCGTGAAGCCTATCGACGGCGCCGTCACCGTCAAGGGGCCAGCGGCTTGAGCGGGTCGGGCTTTCTCGAGTACCTGTTCAACCCGTACATCCTGGCGGGGGCGCTGACGACGCTGTGGCTGACGTTGGCGGCCATCGCGGGCGGGCTGGTGCTGGGCTGTGCGCTCGCGTTCGCGCGGCTGTCACCGCTGCGCTGGTTGTCGGGCCCGGCACACCTCTACATCTGGGTGTTTCGCGGCACGCCGCTGCTGGTGCAGCTGATCATCATCTACACGGGGCTGCCGCAGCTGGGCATCAAGCTCTCGGTGATCGAGTCGGCACTCTTGGGGTTGATCCTCAACGAAGCGGCGTACCTCGCCGAGATCGTGCGGGGCGGCATCCAGTCGATCTCGGTCGGCCAGACCAACGCGGCCCGCGCGATGGGCTTTACCGGCCCTCAGGCGATGCGCTACATCGTGATGCCGCAGGTGATGCGGCTGATCGTCCCGACGCTCGGCAACAGCGTGAACGGCTTGCTCAAGACCACCTCGGTGACGTCCGTGATCTCGATGGAAGAGCTGCTGCGGCGCACGCAGGTGCTGATCCAGGAGAAATTCATGGTGCTCGAGCTCTTCCTCGTGGCCGCCATCTACTACCTGCTGATGACCACCGCGTGGGACTTCATCCAGCGGCGCATCGAGCGTCACTACGGTCGCGCCTACGGGCCTGCCGGCGGCAAGCCGAACGCGCCGCCACCCGACATCGCGCTCGAACAGCGCTAGCCACCTTCCGAAGACCGCCATGCAATACGACCTGATCCTGCGCAACGCCGACATCGCCACGGTGGGCGACCGCTACCAAGCCGACATCGGCGTGCGCGACGGCCGCATCGTCGCCATCGCCCAGGCGCTGGAAGGCGAGGCCCGCGAAACCATCGACGCGGCAGGCCGGCTGGTCACGCCCGGCGGCGTCGACGGCCATGTGCACCTCGACCAGCCGACCAGCGACGGTTCGCGCTTCGCCGACGACTTCTTCACCGGCACCCGCTCGGCGGCCTGCGGCGGAACGACCACCGTGTTGCCCTTCGCACTGCAGTTCAAGGGCCACAGCATGCAGGAAGCAGTGGACGACTACCACCGGCGCGCCGAAGGCAAGGCGGTGATCGACTACGCCTTCCACCTGATCGTGTCGGACCCGACCCCCGACGTGACGCAGCGCGAACTGCCGGCGCTGATCGAGAAGGGCTACACCTCGTTCAAGGTCTACATGACCTACGACGACCTGAAGCTGGGCGACCGCCAGATCATCGAAGTGCTCGCAGTGGCGCGCAAGCACGGCGCGATGACCATGATCCACGCCGAGAACAGCGACTGCATCGCCTGGCTCACCGAGCAGCTGCTCGAGGCCGGCCTGACGGCGCCGCGTTATCACTCGTCGTCGCGGCCGATGGCGGTGGAGCGCGAGGCCACGCATCGCGCGATCGCGTTCTCCGAACTCCTCGACACGCCGATCCTGATCGTCCATGTGTCGGGCCGCGAAGCCATCGAACAGATCCACTGGGCCCGCGGGCGCGGCCTGCCGGTGTTCGCCGAGACCTGCCCGCAGTATCTGTTCCTGAGCGCCGAGGACCTGGGCATCGACCCCGACAATCCGATGAAGGGCGCGGGCTGTATCTGCAGCCCGCCGCCACGTGACAAGGCGAACCAGCAGTTCGTGTGGAACGGGTTGTCGAGCGGCCTCTTCACCATCCTGTCGTCCGATCACGCGCCGTTCTCGATGGAAGGACCGGGCGGCAAGCTCGCCGGCGGCGACGAGGCGTCGTTCGATCGCATCCCGAACGGCGTGCCCGGCATCGAGACCCGCCTGCCGTTGCTGATGAGCGAAGGCGTGCTGGGCGGCCGCATCGACGTGCACCGCTTCGTCGAACTCACCAGCACGCACCCGGCGCGCCTGTACGGCCTCTACCCGCGCAAGGGCACCATCGCGGTCGGCAGCGACGCCGACCTGGTGGTGTGGGACGTGTTCGAGCCCGGCCAGGAGCGCACGCTGACCAACGCGATGCTGCACCACGCCGTCGACTACACGCCGTACGAGGGCATGCAGCTGCGGGCATGGCCGGCGATCACGCTGTCGCGCGGCCGCACCGTGTGGTCCGATGGCGTGTTCCACGCGGCCGCCGGCTCCGGCGAGTTCCTGCCTTGCCTGCGGCCACAGGTACCACGCAACGCCAGCCCGATCGGCAAGTGGCTGTGAACGGCGCGTCGCGCGGGGTGCGCGCCTGATAAGCTTTTTGCTTCCCCTCGCGCCACGGTTTCCCCGCATGCCCAGCCTTCCCAGTCCGGCCCAACCCGCCACCATCACCATCGCGCCGCTGGAGGTTCGTTCGGCCAGCCTGGCCGAACAGGCCTACGAGCGGCTGCGCGGGCTGATCCTCGACCGCAAGATCTCGGGCGGCAGCCCGTTGCAAGAGGGCAAGCTGGCCGAAGACCTCGGCATCTCGCGCACGCCGATGCGCGAAGCGCTGGTGCGGCTGGCCGGGGAAGGCCTGCTGGTGCGCCGCGATGCCCGCTCCTATGCCGTGCGAGCGCTCGGCACGCGCGAGTATTTCGACTGCATGCGCGCCCGCGAGGTCATCGAGTGCGAGGCCATCGCGCTCGCGGCTTCCAAGATCAGCGAGGCCGACCTCGATGCGCTGGCCGCCGAGATCGAAGCCCTCAACACCGGCGAGCACGACGAGACCGAGCACTGGCATTTCGACGACAAGCTGCACGTGATGATCGCGAGCGCCAGCGGCAACGTGGTGTTCCCGCGGCTGGTGGAAGAACTGCGCGTCAACGCGCGCCTGTTCCGTCTGCACAGCCCCCTCCATCGCAAGCAGGAGAACCACGAGGAGCACGGCGAGATCGTGCGCGCCCTGCGTGCGCGCGACCCCGTGGCGGCCAACAGCGCGATGCGCGAGCACCTGCGCCGGCTGCAGGACGACGTGAAGCGCTCGATCATGGGAGGCGAGTGACATGAGCGTCAACTTCGGCCGGGCCATGCTGGCGCTCGGCGTGGGTGGTTTCGCCATCGGCACCGGCGAGTTCGTGATCATGGGCCTGCTGCCCGAAGTCGCGACCGATATCGGCGTGAGCATTCCGCAGGCCGGCCATGTCATCAGCGCGTATGCGCTCGGCGTGGTCATCGGTGCGCCGGTCCTTGCGGTGGCGGCGGCCGGCTGGCATCGCCGCGCGCTGCTCGTCGCGCTGATGGCGGTGTTCGCAGCGGGCAATTTCGCGAGCGCGCTCGCGCCGGGCTACCTGTCGCTGAACGCGCTGCGCTTCATGACCGGCTTGCCGCACGGCACGTACTTCGGCGTGGCCGCCCTGGTGGCAGCCGCGCTGGCGCCGCCCGGCCGCCGGGCCCGCGCCGTCGGGCTGGTCATGCTCGGGCTCACCGGCGCCACGCTCGTCGGCGTGCCGATCGCGGCGTGGCTCGGCCAGCTCTTCGGTTGGCGTGCGGCGTTCGTGTTCGTCGGCGTCATCGCGCTGATCGCGGTCGTGCTCCTGCGGCGCGACATCCCCGACATGCCGGCAGCCGCCGGCGCGAGCCCTTGGCGCGAACTCGGCGCGCTCAAGCGCAAGCAGGTGTGGTTCACGCTGGGCATCGGCGCCATCGGCTTCGGCGGCATGTTCGCGGTCTTCAGCTACATCAAGCCGACGCTGATCGAGGTGGCGGGCCTGCCCATCGGCGGCGTGCCGATCGTGCTTGCGCTCTTCGGCGTGGGCATGGTGGTCGGCAACCTGGTGGGTTCGCGCCTGGCCGACAAATCGCTGATGCGCACCATCGGCGGGCTGCTCGTGTGGTCGATGCTGGTGCTGTCGATGTTCTCGTTCGCGGCACACCACATCGTCACAGCGGCGATCAACGTGTTCCTCATCGGCACCATCGTCGCGATCGCGCCGGCGTTGCAGATCCGCCTGATGGACGTGGCGGGCGATGCGCAGACACTCGCCGCCGCACTCAACCATTCGGCCTTCAACATGGCCAACGCACTGGGCGCATGGCTCGGCGGCGTGGCGATCAGCGCGGGCCTCGGCTGGACGTCGACCGGCTGGGTGGGCGCGCTGCTGGCCGTGGCGGGACTCGCCGTGTTCGGCGCGTCGTTGTTGAGCGCGCGGGCCGACGCGGCTGGACGGCCGCTCGAAGTGTCGCCGGCCGGCCGGTAGCCAAACGACCGGGGCACTGCCCCTGTCCGGGCGGGCCGGCGGATCGCCCCGGGCGGCGAGCAGCATTGGGGCATGCTGACTAAGATGGCTCGCTCACCCACAGCGAGTCCTCTTCATGACCATTCCCACCACCCGCCTGGGCCGCACCGGCCTCACCGTGTCGAGGCTCGCACTCGGCACCATGACCTTCGGCCTGCAGAACGACGAGCCGACGTCGCACCGCATCCTCGACCGCGCCACCGAGGGCGGCATCAACTTCCTCGATACGGCCGACGTGTACCCGCTCGGCGGCACCGTCGAGACCACCGGTCGCACCGAGGAGATCATCGGCAACTGGCTGCGCGCCAAGGGCGGCAACCGGCGCAGCGAGTTCATCATCGCGACCAAGGCCGCCAACAAGGTCGGCCCGAACCCTTGGGACCAGGGCAACTCGCGCAAGCACCTGCTCGATGCGATCGATGCCTCGCTCAAGCGCCTGCAGACCGACCACGTCGACCTCTACCAGCTGCACCACGACGATCCGAAGACGCCGCTCGACGAAAGCCTCGAAGCGCTCGACGTGATCGTGCGCTCGGGCCGTGCGCGCTACATCGGCGTGTCGAACTTCCTGTCGTACCGGCTCGCGCGCGCCATCGGACGCGCCGCGGTCAACAAGCTCACGCAGTTCGTGTCGGTGCAACCGCGCTACAGCCTGCTGTTCCGCGAGATCGAGCGCGAGCTGCTGCCGCTGGCCGACGAAGAAGGCCTCGGCGTGATTCCATACAACCCGCTGGCGGGCGGCCTCCTGACGGGCAAGTACGCACCCGGCGCCAAGCCCGAGGACAACACCCGTTTCACGCTGGGCACCGCCGGCAGCATGTACCAGGACCGCTACTGGAACGACCGCAGCTTCGCCACCGTGCAGAAGCTGCACGCGCTCGCCGACGAGGCCGGCGTGCCGCTCGCGACGCTGTCGGTGGCATGGGTCATGGCCAACCCGCTGATCACCGCGCCGCTGCTGGGCGCGAGCCGGCCGGAGCAGCTCGACGCGACGCTCGCTGCGGCCGACTACAAGCTCGATGCCGACCTGAAGAAGAAGCTCGACGACCTGACTGCCGAATACCGCAAGGGCGACGCCCCGCGTTGAGCGGGGAGGGGCGCGGTCCCGGCTGACAGCGGGTTGCGCCCTTGGCCGGACGGCGGGGCGATGCGCGGCGGGTGAACCTGCACTCCTTCAAAGGAGTACCTGCCATGAACAGCCGTCCGACACCACCCGCGCCATCCGATCGAGGCGCCCCCAGCGACGAGCCCGAGATCACCCAGGAAGAGGCCGTGCCGTCCGACGGCAAGGACGAAGTGGGCGAGAAGATGATGAAAGACCTCGGGCGCGAGCGGCGTGGTGCCGACGCCGAGGGTGCCGACAAGAAAGGTTGATGCGATGGCCACCGAACCCGGACCGGCACCACAGCCGGTCGAGCCGATCGAAGCGCCGCCGTCGCCGCTGCCCCAGCCGATGCCGACGCCGGCCCCGATGGGCTGACAGGGCGAGCCGATCAGGCGGGCTGCGCGGCCTTCAGCGTCGCCATGTCGATCACAAACCGGTATTTCACATCGCTCTTGAGCATGCGCTCGTAGGCGGTCTCGATCTGGTCGATGGCGATCGGTTCGATGTCCGCCAGGATGCCGTGCTCCGCGCAGAAGTCGAGCATCTCCTGTGTCTCGGCGATGCCGCCGATCAGCGAACCCGCGAGCCGGCGGCGCTTCATCAGCAAGCCGAACACGCTTGGTGACGGATGCGGCGATGCGGGCGCTCCCACGAGCGTCATCGTGCCGTCAAGCTTGAGAAGCTGAAGGAACGCGTCGAGGTTGTGTGGCGCTGCGACCGTGTTGAGGATGAAGTTGAAGCTGTTGCGGTGCGCCTTCATCTCGTCCTTGTCCTTCGACACGACGACCTCGTGCGCGCCGAGCTTGAGTGCGTCGGCACGCTTGTCCGGCGATGTGGTGAACAGCACCACGTGCGCGCCCATCGCACGCGCGATCTTCACGCCCATGTGGCCCAGTCCGCCGAGGCCAACGACGCCGACTTTCTGGCCGGGGCCGATGTTCCACTGGCGAAACGGCGAATAGGTCGTGATGCCAGCGCAAAGCAACGGCGCGACCGCAGCCAGATCCTTTTCGGCATGCGACACCCGCAACACGAACTTCTCATGCACCACGATGTGGTCCGAGTAGCCGCCCAGCGTGTTGGCCTTGCTCTCCTGTTCGCGACCGTTGTAGGTGTCGGTCATGCCCTTGTCGCAATACTGCTCGAGGCCGTCGGCACAGGGCTGGCAGTGCTGGCAGGAATCGACCATGCAGCCGACGCCGACGGTGTCGCCGACCTTGAACTTCGACACGCCGTCGCCGATGGCGGTGACGCGGCCGACGATCTCATGGCCCGGCACGCAGGGGTACACGGTGTGACCCCATTCGCCGCGCGCGGTGTGGAGGTCGGAGTGGCACACGCCGCAATGGAGGATGTCGATGGCCACGTCGCGTGCCAGGGGCGCGCGGCGTTCGAAAGTGAAGGGCACCAGCGGGGTGGTGGCGGAATGGGCGGCGTAGCCGTGGGCTTGTGTCATGGGGTTCCCTTCGTCGAGCGTGAATTGGTCTCCCATGCTAATGTGCCGCCGGCCCGGGCGTCCCGGCCCCTTGCGAGCGCCCGCTCCGCGTCACAGAGATTTCGCCTTGCCCCTTCCCCTCGCCCCCACACCCAAAGGCCTCACCACGGGTCTCACGCTGATCTTTGCCGTGGCCTGCGGCCTCTGCGTGGCCAACATCTACTACGCGCAGCCGCTGATCGGGCCGATCTCCGACGCGCTGGGCCTGCACGCCGGTCTCGCGGGCCTGATCATGACGCTGACGCAACTCGGCTACGGTGCCGGCCTGCTGCTGCTCGTGCCGCTGGCCGACGTGGTGGAGAACCGCCGGCTCGTCGTGGGTGCGCTGGTCGGCGCGGTGCTGGGGTTGGTGGGCATCGCGCTCTCCGGTTCGGCCATCACCTTCCTCGCGGCCTCCTTCGTCGTCGGCCTGTGCGCAGTGGCGGCACAGGTGCTCGTGCCGTTCGCATCGCACCTCGCGCCCGAGGCCACGCGCGGCAAGGTCGTCGGCAACATCATGGCCGGGTTGGTCGGCGGGATCATGCTGGCACGGCCGTTCTCGAGCATCGTGGCGGCCGGACTCGGCTGGCGTGCAGTGTTCTGGATTTCGGCGCTCATCATGGCCGGCCTCATCGTCGTGCTGTGGCGCGCCTTGCCGGACCGCCACCCGCACGGCTCGATCGGCTACGCCCGCACGATGGCGTCGCTGCCGGGCCTCGTCTGGCGCACGCCGGTGCTGCGCCGCCGCGCGTTCTACCAGGGGATGATGTTCGCGGGCTTCCAGGCCTTCTGGACGGCCGTGCCGCTGGCGCTGGTGCATGAGTTCGGCATGGGGCAGGGCGGCATCGCGGTGTTCGCGCTCGCCGGTGCGGCGGGTGCGCTGGCCGCACCGTGGGCAGGCCGGCTGGCCGACCGTGGTCTCACGCGGCCTGCGACGGGCGCAGCGATGATCATCGGCGTCCTGTCATTCGTGATCGGCGCGGTGTCGGTGCACTTTCACTCGCTCGCCGGGCTCGTGGTCGCCGGCGTGCTGCTCGACGCTGCGGTGCAACTGGGGCAGGTGCTGAGCATTCGCAGCCTCTTCATGCTGGCGCCCGAGTTGCGCGGGCGGCTCAACGGCCTCTACATGACCTTCGTGTTCCTGTGTGCGGCAGTGGCGTCCGGCCTGGCCGCGGCGGTTTATGCGTTCCACGGGTGGACCGGCCTCAGCCTGCTCGGGGGCGGATTCATCGCGCTGGGCCTGGCGCTGTACCTCACCGAATTTCGTGGGCGCGCTGCGCTCGCACCGGCTCAGTAAGGCGGCGCCTTGCGTGCGCGCTGTGCGCGTGCGGCCTCGGTCCACCAGGCCAGGTCGTCGGCGAAGCGGCCGAACGACTTGTCGAGCGACTGGCCGGGCGCGCCGATGGGCTGCGCCTTCTCGTCGAGCGTTTGCGAGATGGGGCCGACGGCTAGCGTGCTCGACACGACCACCATGCCCATCTCCGACAGGATCGAGTGCCACGCGGTGCCGGAGCGCACACCCGAGAAGCGGCCTGCCGAATAGCTCGCGATCGCGGCGGGTCGCCAGAACCACTCTTCGAGGAAGTGGTCGGTCAAATTCTTCAGGCCCGGCTGCGGCCCCCAGTTGTACTCACCGGTGATGAACACGAAAGCATCGGCACCGATGATCTTCTGCGCCAGGGCTTCCATCGCCGCGGGTGCCGTGCCCTTGGGATATTCCTTGTACATGCGGTCCAGCATCGGCAGGTCGACGGCCTTGGCGTCGATCAGTTCCGCGTCGGCGCCCCGCGCGTTCAGGCCCGCGACCACATAGTCGGCGAGACGGATGCCCATTCGGTCGGACCGGTACGACCCATAGAAAACCAGAATCCTGTCGCTCATCGCTGCTCCTTCGAATTGATGGGTCACATGGCCCAGATGCGCGGCGGCGCCGCGTTCAATGCCCACACCTCTGCACGCCACGCCATCCACACCTGCCGCAGCAACTGCATTGCGGGTTCGACGACCGGCGCCAGCACGCGCAGCACGATGACTTCCGGCTGCGGGCTGGTTGCGCCTGCGCTCTCGCACAGTGTGTGCGCTTCGAGAAGCCCGCGAGCGATGTCCAGGAGCGCATCGCGCCGTGCCTTCGCGATCGGCGAACCCGCCACGAAGAAGAGCGACGCGATGCAGCGTTGGCCGGCCAGGCCGATGGGACTCTGCAGCAACCGGTGATCGCTCGCATCGATGCGGCCGCGCTCCAGCCAAACGCCCGGCACCTCGATGTGCTGCAGCAGCGTGCCGCGCTCGAAGGGCAGGTTGGCATTGGGCAGGCCGAGCGCCGTGACGTCCCAGCCGATGAGTTCTGCGCCGGGCTCGGCGTGCAGCGTGATCCGGTTCTCGGCGAGGCAGCCGCTGTAGCAGATCGCTTCGAGTGGCAGCCATTCGAGCCGCGCCCCGGCGGCCAGCCGGATCGTCGTGCGCTGCAGCGCGAGCTCGCCCTCGGACCGATAGAACCTGGAGGCACCCGGCGTCGTCACCAGGCCGTGGCTGCCGGCCGCGGCGTCGATGTCGATCTCCAGTGTGTCGCCGCCGACCAGGCCGCCCGGCGGATGCACCAGCACGTTGTGGCATACCGCATCGCCTTCGGGGTAGAGGCTCTGCAGGATGCGCAGCGGCCCGTCGTGCTTGAAGCGTGCGACGGTGCGGTCGGATTCGTTCTGGTAGGCGAGGTGAAGGCGTGCGTGCCAGGGCATCCGGCGAGTCTACGGGGATGCGCGCACGTCAGACCTTCCAGGCGCCGTCGTGCGCGGCGCTGGCTTCGTCGATCAACGCGGGGCCGATGCATTCGATCGGATGCGGCGACGCACGGAACACGTCGCGGCACGAGAGTTCGGCGTCGCGCTGGTCGCCGCGTTCGCCGCGATACACGCGCAGGCGCTCGGCGTCGATGCCGAACACCACGCGGCCGATCGCGGACCAGAAGATCGCGCCGGCGCACATCACGCACGGCTCGCCCGAGGCGTAGATCGTGGCGCCCGCAAGCTGCTCGCGCGTGAGCTTGCGCTCGGCGAGTGCGCGGATCGCATTCGTCTCGGCGTGGCCGGTGCAGTCGCCGGTTTCTGCGGTGCTGTTCCAGGCTTCGGCCAGCACTTCGTTGTCGGCCGACACGATGATCGAGCCGAAGGGCCGGTTGCCGCGGCGGCGTGCCGCGTGCGACCAGCCGATGGCCTTGCGCAGGTAGCGCCCGTCGCGCTCGTCGAGTTCGGTTTCTTCGGGGAGGTTCATGCCTTGATCATGCGTTCGCTGCGCGCGGGCAGCATGGAGGAGTTGAAAAGCGCGTCGGCCGACGGTTTGCTCTTGAGGCTGAACACCTCGACCACCTCGTCGACCTGCTGCTCAAGCAAGAGTTTCCGGATGTCGCCGAGGCCGTGCGAGCGCGTGTCGGCCGCGCCGACATATTGCGCGGTGATGGCCCACCGGTCGAGCTCGATCTTCTCGTCGAGGATCGGCTCGCGCTGGCGCATCGCCGCGATGGAAGGGCCCGGGTTCGCGAAGGTCTCGACGATCGCCCGGTTGGTCGCCCGCAGGAAGGCCGCGACCACCTTCGGGTTCTGTGCGATCAGGTTGCTGCTCGCGAGGATCGCGTTGCCGTAGAGATTGACGCCCGCGTCCGCATACTTGAGCACCGACAGCTCCTCCGGCTTCATGCGCGCGAACAGCGAGATGGCGGAGTCGTGGAAGTAGGTGGCGGCATCGACGTCGCCGCGCACCATGACGTTGTCGCGCGCGCTGAAATCGGTGGTCTGCCAGGCGAAGGCGTCGGGCTTCATGCCCTGCTTGCGCGCGACCATCGGCCAGGCACGGCGCGTCGATTCGACCGCCGCCGCCGCGACCTTCTTGCCCTGCAGGCTCTTGAAGTCGCCGGTCACGCCGCGGTCCTTGCGGCCGATGATCACGAACGGCGCGCGGTTGTAGTACTGGTACACCGCCTGCACCACCGGCGTGCCGGGGTTCTGCGCGTTGAACTCGACCAGCGAGCTGATGTCGCCCAAGCCCATCTGGTAGACGCCGCTCGCGATGCGGGTGATGGACGCGACCGAGCCTGCGCCGGTGTCGAGCGTCACGTCCAGCCCTTCGTCCTTGTAGTAGCCCTTGGCTTGCGCGAGGAAGAAGGGCGAGGTCTGGCCGTTGATGCGGAAGTCGAGCGTGAACTTGAGCGGCGTGAGCTTGCCGCTCTGGGCGAACACGGTCGGGAAGGCAAGGGCGCCGGCAGCGGCTGCGCTGGCGGAAAGAAAGGAACGGCGTTGCATGGCGTAGGCCTCGAAATCAGGGGTCTTGAAATCCCGCTGCCGTCCGGAGGACTGGGCAGAAGGGCGCTTCAAGAGCAATTTCCGGGCGGCGCACATCGGTGGTGCGTGCGCTGCTGAACGCTTCTACTCTCGCGGCAGGTCATGCACGACGCATGCCAACCGCCGGATTCAGGGCCGTCGCACGGCCACCGTCTGCTTCGACCAGTACACGCTCGCGAGCCGGTCGAGCCGCACCTCGCCCCCGGTGGAAGGGGCATGCACGAAGCGGCCTTCACCCACGTAGATGCCGGCGTGGAAAGGCTGTCCGCTGCCGAAGAGCACGAGGTCGCCGGTGCGCAGCTCGCTGGTGCTCACGGGCTGGCCGAAGCCGTCGAGCTGCGCCACGGTGCGCGGCGGCGCGATGCCCGCGCGGCTGCGGTACACGTAGCCGATCAGACCGCTGCAATCGAAACCGCCGTCGGGCGTGTTGCCGCCGTAACGATAGGGCGTGCCGACCAGGCCGAGTGCATGGATCGCGATGTCGCTCGACTGCTCCGGCGTGAGCGTCGGATAGGACACGGAAGTGCGCGACGATGGTGCACGCGGCGTGGTGCAGGCCGCGAGCAGCGTCGCGGCGCACGCCGCCGCGACAACATGCACGAAACGCCTGCGCGCCGGCACGGGGTCTGCGGGAGTAGCTATCATTTTTGTAGCTTAGCCCGAAGATCGTGCGTTCGTCCAGCGTGCGCGACAATCGGGCCCGCAATTTGCATCGCATGTTGCGCAGAGTAGAAGCGTTCAGTCCGGCACCCGTTCATCGACGCGTCCGCGGCAGGAAATTGCTCTTTGAAGTTCGTCCCCCACACGCAACCCAAAGGAGTCACGCATGCTCGTCACCCAACAACCCGTCTTTCGCAAGTTCTGGCATGCCGTCATGCCGCTCACCGACCTCGCCGAGGGCCCCAAGCCCTTTCGCCTGCTGGGCGAGGACCTCGTGCTCTTCATCGATGGCGCCGGCCAGCCCGCCGCGCTGCGCGACCGCTGCTGCCACCGCACCGCGAAGCTCTCCAAGGGCTGGTGCGTCGACAGCGAAGGCAAAGCCTGCGGCAACGGCGCCATCCAGTGCGGCTACCACGGCTGGACCTACGACCGCAGCGGCCAGGTCATCCGAATTCCGCAGTACGAGGCCGACCGCCAGATCTCGCCCGACTACAAGACCACCGCCTACCACTGCACCGCGCGCTATGGCTATGCGTGGGTCGCGCTCGAGGACCCCGTCGCCGACATTCCCGAGATCCCCGAATTCGCCGACCCTGCGTACCGCACGATCCACCAGTTCTACGAGGAATGGCAGACCAGCCCGATGCGCGCGCTGGAAAACTCCTTCGACAACTCGCACTTCAGTTTCGTGCACCGCGCCACCTTCGGTGTGGCCGCGAGCCCGAAGCCGAGCAAGTACAACCTGGTCGAGAACGAGAACGGCTTCTACGCCGAGACGGTGATCGACGCAGCGAACCCCGCGAAGTTCCACGCCATCAGTGGCGTGACCGATCCGATCACGACGCGCCACATGCGCAATGCCTACTTCCTGCCGTTCTCGCGCCGGCTCGACATCGAGTATCCGAGCGGCATCCGCCACATCATCATCAACTGCTTCACGCCGATCGACGATGGGCGCATGCAGCTGTGCCAATGGCTGTTCCGCAACGACACCGAAGCCGACTGCGCCGCGCAGATGCTGATCGACTTCGACGAGGAGATCACGCGCGAGGACAAGGACATCCTCGAGTCGACCGATCCGGACGCGCTGGTCGACACGCGCCGCCGCGGCGTCGAGTACTCGATGGAGTCCGACAAGCCGGGCATGCTGATCCGCAAGCACCTGATGCAGCTGCTCGCCAGACACGGCGAGGCCGAAGTGCACCGCGGCATGAAAGTCATCCCGCTCGCGCAAGCTGCTTAAACTGTTGCGCTGAGCGCATGACAGCGCGTGGGGACTCAGCATGACGGCTCGGGATCAAGGCATTGACAGCGACGATGGTTTCGACCGTCGCCTGTCCAGACTGGTGGTGGCCACTGCCGACGAGAGCGACGCGGACATTGCCCGCGCCGTGCACGACGTGCTGTGCCTTGTGCGCGAGCACCTCGGCATGGACGTGGCGTTCGTCTCGCAGTTTCTCGATGGCCAGCGCGTGTTCCGTGCCGTCGAGCAGCGCGCTGACCGGCCGGTGCTCACGGTCGGCCGTTGCGACCCGCTCGAAGAGAGCTTCTGCCAGCACGTGCTCGACGGGCGCCTGCCGCAGCTGGTGTGCGATGTGGCGGCATTGCCCAACGCGGCCGAGTTGCCGGCGTCGGATTTTCCGGTCGGGGCGCACCTGAGCACGCCGATCGTGCTGCGCGGCGGCGTGATCTACGGCACCTTGTGCTGCTTCAGCTTCGCCGCGAACGACGCGCTTGCACAGCGCGACCTCAAGCGACTGCGCATGGCTTCGGAACTCGTCGCCCGGCTCATCGACCAGGCCAACGAACGCGCAGAGCGAGGGGGATCCTGATGGCCACGCGTGGATTCACCGGCAGGCGCCCCGGCGCCGCCTTCGCCCGGCGCCTGCCGCCCGGTCAGTTCGAGACCGACGACTTCCCGGTGCTCGCGAAGGGCCCGACGCCGCGCATCGACCTGGCCACCTGGCGCTTCACCCTGAGCCACGGCGCGAAGCCGATCGCAAGCTGGAACTGGACCGAATTCGAGGCGCTGCCGCGCACCGTGTGGCAGGGCGACATCCACTGCGTGACCACCTGGTCGAAGTTCGACACCAGCTGGGAGGGCGTGAGCATCGACAACCTCTTCGCGGCCGCCGGCATCGCGCCGCCGACCGAGTACCTGTTGGCGCTTTCCTTCGACGACTACGACACCAACGTGCCGGTCGCAGATCTGGTGGATGGCCGTGCCATGGTGGCGACGCGTTACGGTGGCGAGCCGCTCACGGCCGAACACGGCGGCCCCGCGCGATTGCTGGTGCCGCACCTGTACTTCTGGAAGAGCGCCAAGTGGGTCAGGGGCCTCAAGTTCACCGCGCGCGACGAGGCCGGCTTCTGGGAGCTGCGCGGCTATCACATGTACGGCGACCCGTGGCGCCAGCAGCGCTACTCGGACGATCCGTGAGCGATTCGGCGGGGCGGAACGGGCCCTGGCAGGAAGCGACGATCACGCGCGTCGTGCCGCGCACGCCGCGCCTCAAGAGCTTCTTCCTGCGGACGCCGCTCGCGCCGCACCGGGCCGGCCAGCACATCGACGTGCGGCTGACCGCCGAGGACGGCTATGCGGCGCAGCGCAGCTATTCGATCGCTTCTGCGCCCGGCAACAACGAGATCGAGTTGCTGATCGAGCGGCTCGACGATGGCGAGGTGTCGCCCTTCTTCCACGACATCGCGCAAGCCGGCGACACGATCGAAGTGCGCGGTCCGCTGGGCGGCCATTTCGTCTGGCGGCCCGAGGACGGCGGTCCGCTGCTGCTGGTGGCCGGTGGTTCCGGCATCGCGCCGCTGATGGCGATGGTGCGGGCGGGTGTTGCCGCGGCAGACTCCAGCCTCGACATGTTCCTGGTGCATTCGGCGCGCACTGCACGAGAGCTGTGCGGCCTGGACGAGTTCGTCGCCGACGAAGCCCGCGTGCCCGGCTTCTCCTTTGTCGCGGTCACGACGCGCGGTGCGCCGCCGCGACCGACCGACCTCGACCGCCGGCTCGATGCCGCTTCGCTGCGCAAACTGCTCGCATGTTGGAACCGCTCGCCGCGCCACGTCTTCGTGTGCGGCGCCAACGGTTTCGTCGAGTCGGTGGCCAACGGCTTGCTCGATGCCGGCATCGATGCCGCGCGCATCCGCACCGAGCGTTACGGCGGCGCCTGAGTCGGCGTTTCAGCGCTGGCCGAAAGCCGCCGCCTCGAACAGGTTCTTGAACTCCCGCGGCTGCGAGCGCCAGTACTGCGGCGGCGCCTTCACCTGCGCGCCAAGTTTCGCAGCGGCATGCCACGGCCAGTGCGGGTCGTAGAGGATGCCGCGCGCCAACGCGATCGCATCGGCCTCGCCGTTCGCGAGGATCGCCTCGGCCTGCTCGGCTTCTGTGATCAGGCCGACCGCGATCGTCGGGATGCCGACCTCGCGCTTCACCTGCGCGGCATGGGGCACCTGGTAGCCCGGCACGAGCGGGATCTTCTGCTGCGGCGACACGCCGCCGCTCGACACGTGGATGGCCGCGCAGCCGCGGGCTTCGAGCGCTTTCGACAACGCGATCGTGCCCTCGATGTCCCAGCCGTCCGGCACCCAGTCGGTGGCCGACAGGCGCACCCACACCGGCACTTCGGCCGGCACCGCTGCGCGCACCGCGTCGAACACTTCGAGCGGGAAGCGCATGCGGTTCTCCAGCGAGCCGCCGTAGTCGTCGGTGCGCTGGTTGGCCAGGGGCGAGAGGAACTGGTGGAGCAGGTAGCCATGCGCCGCGTGGATCTCGAGGCCTTCGATGCCCAGGCGAACGGCGCGGCGCGCGGTGGCCACGAAGTCGTCGCGCACCTTGGCGAGGCCGGCCGCGTCGAGTGCCACCGGCGCCTCGTCCTCGGGGCCGTGCGGGAGGCTCGACGCCGACACCGTGGTCCAGCCGCGCGGATCGGTCGACCGGATCTGCTGGCCGCCGGCCCACGGCACCTCGCTCGACGCCTTGCGCCCCGCATGGCCGAGCTGCATGCCGACCTTGATCGGCGAGTACTGGCGGATCGCTTTCAGGATGCGCGCAAGGCCAGCCTCGTTCTCGTCCGAGTAGAGGCCGAGGTCGCCGGGCGTGATGCGCGCCTCGGGCGAGACGGCCGTGGCCTCGAGGATCAGCAGGCTCGCGCCTGACAGGGCCAGTTGGCCCAGATGGATCATGTGCCAGTCACCTGGCGTGCCCTCGGTGGCCGAGTACTGGCACATCGGGGCGATGAGGATGCGGTTGTCGAGCGGCAATGCGCCGATGTTCATGGGGGTGAAGAGTTGGCTCATGGATCGATTCTCACCGCGCCGGCCGATCCCTGCTTGTGCCACCATCGGCAGGACGACCTCGATCAAAGGAGCAACGACATGGGCGCGCAGTGGAAAGCAAAACACAAGGACCTGGCGGCGAATGCCAAAGGCAGGCTGTTCGGAAAACTCGCCAAGGAAATCATGGTGGCCGCGCGTGGCGGGGCCGACCCGGGGTCCAACTCGCGGCTGCGTCTCGTGGTCGAGCAGGCGCGCAAGGTGTCGATGCCGAAGGAAACGCTCGACCGCGCGATCAAGAAAGGTGCGGGCCTCAGCGGCGAGGCGGTCCATTTCGAGCATGTGATCTACGAAGGCTTCGCGCCGCACCAGGTGGCGGTGATGGTCGAGTGCCTGACCGACAACGTGAACCGCACCGCCCCCGAGATGCGCGTGCTGTTCCGCAAGGGGCAGCTCGGCACGTCCGGTTCGGTGTCCTGGGATTTCGACCACGTCGGCATGATCGAGGCCGAGCCCGCAACGGCTGGGGCCGACCCTGAAGTCGCGGCCATCGAGGCCGGCGCGCAGGATTTCGAGCCGGCAGCCGAAGACGGAGTTGCGCTCTTCCTGACCGAAGCGAGCGACCTTGACCTGGTCAGCCGTGCGTTGCCGGCGCAGGGCTTCACCGTGCTGTCGGCCAAGCTCGCCTACAAGGCGAAGAACCCGATCGACCCTGCGAACCTGAGCGCCGAACACCTCGAAGAGGTCGAAGCGTTCCTGGCCGCGATCGATGCGAACGACGACGTACAGAACGTCTACGTCGGATTGGCGGGCTGACCCGTGTCGGAACTTCCACCGCTCGCTTACCTGGCCGACCGCGTCGGCGCGACCCTGCGCCAGCGCGGCGAGACCGTGGCCGTGGGCGAATCGTCGGCAGGTGGACTCGTGTCGGCCGCGCTGCTCGCCATCCCGGGCGCCTCGGTGTTCTTTCTCGGTGGGGCAGTGGTCTATTCGCGGCGTGCCGGCAAGGCGCTGCTGGGGCTGACAAAGGACGACATGGTCGGCATGCGCGCCGAGACGGAACCGTATGCGACCTTCATCGCAAGCCGCATGCGCGACGGTCATCGCGCGAGCTGGGGCCTTTGCGAAAGCGGGGCGGCCGGGCCGGCCGGCAGCCCGTATGGCGATGCACCCGGACATGTGTGCGTGGCCGTGGTCGGCGCCGCGAGCCGGAGCCGAACCGTGGAAACCGGCTTCACCGACCGGCCGCGCAACATGGATCTGTTCGCCCGGCAAGTGCTCGCGCTTTTCGACGAGGTGTTGCAGGCAAGCTGAGCCGCTCAGGTGCCGCGCGCTTCCCAGAAGCCGCGGTGCGTGGCGACCAACTCATCGGCCATCGCGGGCACGGGACCGATCACCTCGACCGCCTTTTGCCCGCGCGCGAACACTTCGCGGCAGGGCAGGCTCAACGTCGGGTTTTCGGGATGGTCGCCGGTCAGCGCCAGCAGCGCCGCTTCTTCTGCGCCGTAGACGATGCGGCCGATGTTCGCCCAGTAGCTCGTGCCCGCACACATCGCGCAGGGCTCGAAGGTGGTGACGAGCGTGCACTGCCAGAGGTAGTCGGCGGGCCAGTTGTCCGCTGCATGGCGGGCCAGTGTGGCCTCGGCGTGGTTCACCGTGTCGATGTTGCCCTGCTCGGCCAGCACCGTGTCGCCGTCCGGCGCGATCAGTACCGCGCCGAACGGATGGCGACCCATCGCCATCGCGCGCTTCGCGACCTCTTTCGCGCGCCTCAGTGCTTTGACGATCTGCGCCTCGGTCATTCGCCTTGCGAGCCGCGATGGGCCCAGCCGGTGGTGTGCTTCTCGATCACGCTGAACAGCTCGTACATCGCCATCGCCATCGCACCGACGACCATCAGGCCGGCGAAGGCCAGGCCCATCTGCATGGCAGAGCCGGCAGAGATGAGCAGGTAGCCGATGCCTTCGTTGGCCGCGGTCATCTCGCTGACCGTGGTGCCGACGAAGGCGAGCGTGATCGCGACCTTGAGCGAGGCGTAGAAATACGGCATCGAACGTGGCAGGCCGATCTTCATCAGCACGTCCCAGCGCTTGGCGCCCAGCACGCGCAGCACATCCTCGAGCTCAGGCTCGAGCGTGGCGAGACCCGTCGCGATGTTCACCATGATCGGGAAGAAGCTGATCAGGAAGGCGGTGAGGATGGCCGGGCCCACGCCGATGCCGAACCAGACCACCAGGATCGGCACGAAGGCCGCCTTGGGCAAGGCGTTGAAAGCTGTCATGAGCGGGTACATCGCGGCATACGCGAGCCGCGAGCTGCCCACCACGAAGCCCAGCAACACGCCCACCACGATCGCCAGGCCGAAGCCGGCCATCGTCACCCAGAAGGTGCGCCAGGCATGACCGCCGATGATGGCCTTGTATTCCCAGAACTGCGTCCAGATGCGCGAGGGGCTCGGGAAGATGAATTCCGAGACATTGAAGCCGCGGCAGATCACCTCCCACAGCACCAGCACCGTGACCAGCAGGATCCACGGCGACCAGGTTTCGATCTGTTTGGACGACTTCATCATGACGCCACCGCCGCCGAGGTTGCCGCAGCGCTGATGCCGGTGTTGCGGATGGCACCGATGTGCCCGCGCAGTTCGAGCACGATGTCGGTGAACTCCTTGGTGTAGGTCACCTCCAGCGCGCGCGGGCGCGGCAGTTCGATCTCGCGCTTGACCACGAAGCGGCCCGGCGACTTGCTCATCACGTACACCGTGTCGGCGAGGAACACCGACTCGCGCAGGTCGTGCGTGACCAGGATCACGTTGAACTGCTGCTCGGTCCAGAGGTCGCGCAGGATGCACCAGAGCTCTTCGCGCGTGAACGCATCGAGCGCGCCGAAGGGCTCGTCGAGCAGCAGCATCTTGGGCTCGTGGATGAGCGCGCGGCAGATGCTCGCGCGCTGCTGCATGCCGCCCGACAGCTGCCACGGGAACTTGTCCTCGTAGCCGGCCAGGCCGACTTTCTGCAGCAGCTTGCGCGCTCGCTCGACATATTCCTTGCGCTTGGCCTTGAAGCTCGAACGGTAGGGCTCGACGATCTCCAGCGGCAGCAGCACGTTGTCGACCGTGGTGCGCCAGGGCAGCAGCGACGGCGCCTGGAAGGCCATGCCTGAAATCTTGAGCGGCCCGGTGACCGGCTGGCCGTCGATGCGGATCTTGCCCATCGACGGCATCTTCAGGCCGGTGGTGAGCTTCATGAAGGTCGACTTGCCGCAACCCGAAGGGCCGACGATGGCGATGAACTCGCCCCGCTTGACCTTCAGGTCGATCGCCTCGACCGCGAAGTGGTTCTGTGCGAGCAGTTCGTCGTTGTAGGCGAGCCAGACGTCCTGAAAATCGACGAAGGGTGCGCTGGCGTCCGCGGGTGAGGGCGCCATCACTTCTTCAGGATCGCGAGTTCGGCGGCCGGCGGCAGCAAGGTGCCATTCCAGACCGCGTCGGGATTGACGCGCGATTTCGTGGCGAAGGCGTCCGACACCTGCGATGCCATGAGCGACATTCGGCCGGCGTTGACCGCGCCGAAGCCTTCGGCGCGCGCATCGGGGCTGTTGATGACGGTGTCGATCGCGAGCTTGAGGCGGCGCGTTTCGAGCTCGTTGTTGATGATGCCGTCACGTGCCTTGACCGATTCGATCGCGACCGCCGGGTTGGCGATGACTTCCTTCGCGCCCTTGGTGAAGGCCGACAGGAAGGCCTTCACCGCGGCCGGGTTCTCCTTGATCATCTTCGGCGACGCAATGATCACGTTGCCGTAGAGCTTCACGCCGTAGTCGGGGTAGGGAAGGATCACCACGTCGGCCGCCTTGACGCCACGCGCCTCGAGGTTCAGCAGCGAGGTGAAGGTGAAGCCGGTGATGGCGTCGATGTCGCCGCGGACCAGCATGGTTTCGCGCAGCGTCGGGTCCATCGCGGTCCAGTTGACGGCGCCGATGCTGTTGGCCTTGGCGAAGATCGGGAAGGCGCGGCGGCCGGCGTCGAACACCGGGGCGCCGAGCTTCTTGCCGGCGAGGTCGGCGGGCTTGGTGATGCCGCTCTTCTTGAGCGCCATGACCGAGGCGGGCGTGTTGTTGTAGACCATCATCACCGCGACCGGCTTGTTCGGTGCGTCGGGGTTGTTGGCGTGGAATTCCATCAGCGCCGCCAGGTCGGCAAAGCCCATGTCATAGGCGCCGGAGGCCACGCGCGTGACCGTGCCGCCCGAACCGTTGCCGGCATCGACCGTCACGTCGAGCCCGGCGTTCTTGAAATAGCCCTTGGCGGCCGGATGCAGGAAGAGTGCGGCAGGGCCCTCGAAGCGCCAGTCGAGCTGGAACTTGATCGGCGTCGGGGTCTGGGCGTGCGCGGCGAGGCCGAAGCTGAGGGCCGAGGCGGCGAGGAAGGTCTGGAGCAGTTGGCGCTTGTTCATTCGGGTTCCGGATCAAAAAAGATGGATGCACCGGATTCAAGCAAAAACGGTGCCCGCACGCACTTGGTGCCAACCCTCCCGCGAACGAAAAATGCCCCGCAGCGGTGCGCACTGCGGGGCATCGTGGGGTGCGCTGCGCCTACTTGGCGATATTTGCGTCGGCGACGGCCAGCGCCGTCATGTTCACGATGCGCCGAACCGTCGCCGATGCGGTGAGCACGTGCGCCGAATGCGAGGCGCCCAAGAGGATCGGACCGACCGTGATGCCGTTGGCGCCCTTCATCTTGAGCACGTTGTAGAGGATGTTGGCCGAATCCAGGTTCGGGCAGATCAGCAGGTTGGCCTCGCCGGTCAGCGTCGTGTCGGGCATGACGGTGCGACGTACCTCTTCGGACAGGGCCGCATCGCCGTGCATTTCGCCATCGCATTCGATGTCGGGCGCCATGCGTGCGAACAGGTCGCGTGCGATGCGCATCTTGCGGGCCGACGCATGTTCGGAGCTGCCGAAGTTGGAATGCGACAGGAAGGCCACCTTGGGCGGCAGGCCGAAGCGGCGCACCTCTTCGGCGGCCATCATCGCGATGTCGGCGAGCATTTCGGCGCTCGGGTCCTCGTTCACGTGGGTGTCGGCGATGAACACGGTGCCGCTGTCGAGCGTGAGCGCATTGAGTCCCGCGAAACCCGGCGCGCCGCGCTTGCTGCCGAGGATCTGGCCCAGGATCTTCAGGTGGCTGTCGAAGCGCCCGACCAGCCCGCAGAGCATGGCATCGGCGTCGCCCAGGTGCACCATCAGCGAGGCGATGGTGGTGTTGGAGCGCCGCACCATGGCCTTCGAGGCTTCGGGCGTGATGCCGCGGCGGCCCATGAGCTTGTGGTACGCCTCCCAGTAGGTGCGAAAGCGCGGGTCGTTCTCGGGGTCGACGATCTCGACGTCGGAGCCGATCTTCAGGCGCAGGCCCGCTTTCTGGATGCGCATCTCGATGATGGCGGGGCGGCCGATCAGGATCGGCCTGGCCAGCCCCTCGTCGACCGCCAGCTGGGCCGCGCGCAGCACGCGGTCGTCTTCGCCTTCGGCATAGGCCACGCGCTTGGCCGTGGCGAGCTTGGCCGCGGCGAACACAGGACGCATGAACATGCCGGTTTGGTAGACGAAGCGTGTCAAATGTTGGCGATAGGCCTCGAGGTCTTCGATCGGCCGTGCGGCCACGCCCGAAGCCGCGGCCGCCTTGGCCACCGCAGGCGCGATACGCAGGATCAGCCGCGAGTCGAAGGGCTTCGGGATGATGTAGTCGGGGCCGAATACCAGCTCCTGCCCGGCGTAGGCGGTCGCAACCTCTTCGCTGATGTCGGCCTTGGTGAGGTCGGCGATCTCGCGCACGCAGGCGAGCTTCATTTCCTCGGTGATCTTGCTGGCGCCGCAGTCGAGCGCGCCGCGGAAGATGTAGGGGAAGCACAGCACGTTGTTGACCTGGTTCGGGTAGTCCGAACGGCCGGTGGCGATGATGCAGTCGGGCCGCACGGCCTTGGCCAGCTCGGGCCGGATCTCGGGTTCAGGATTCGCGAGCGCCAGGATGATCGGCTGCGTGCCCATGCTCTTGACCATCTCCGCCGTCAGCACGCCGGGTGCGGAGCAACCGAGGAACACATCGGCGTCGGCCACGACATCGGCCAGCGTGCGCAGTCCCGAATCGGCCTGGGCATAGCGCGATTTCGAATCGTCGAAGCCGCCCGCGCGGCCCATGAAGATCAGGCCCTTGGAGTCGACCGCGTAGATGTTCTTCGGCTGGGCGCCAAGGCCCACCATCACGTCGAGACAAGCCAGCGCGGCGGCGCCGGCACCCGAGACCGCGATCTTCACGTCCTCGATCTTCTTGCCGACCAGCTCCAGCCCGTTGAGCAGCGCGGCGGCCGAGATGATCGCCGTGCCATGCTGGTCGTCATGGAACACCGGGATGTTCATGCGCTCGCGCAGCTTGCGCTCGATGTAGAAGCACTCGGGCGCCTTGATGTCCTCGAGGTTGATGCCGCCCAGCGTGGGCTCCAGCGCCGCGATGATGTCGACCAGCTTGTCGGGATCGTTCTCTGCGAGTTCGATGTCGAAGACGTCGATGCCGGCGAACTTCTTGAAGAGGCAGCCCTTGCCCTCCATCACCGGCTTGGAAGCCAGCGGCCCGATGTTGCCCAGCCCGAGCACCGCGGTGCCGTTGGTGACCACGCCGACCAGGTTGCCGCGCGAGGTGTATTCGGCCGCCAACGAGGGGTCGGCCTGGATGTCGAGGCACGGGTACGCCACGCCCGGCGAGTACGCCAGCGACAGGTCGCGCTGGTTCATCAGCGGCTTGGTGGGCGTGATCGAGATCTTGCCCTTGACGGGGCTGCGGTGGTATTCGCGTGCGGCGTCGCGCAGCGCTTCTTCTGCCGGTGACAGGGGTGCGGCCATTGAAATTCTCCTTGGGTTCTCTGGGACGACGAATCGAGGCTACCGCAAAGCAGCGCCGCTTTCTGTAGAGAGAAGTACGCTGTCATGACGCGATGCGGGTCCGAGCGCCGTCGGTGCATCAGTCCGGGCGGACCGGGTGCTGCGCCAGGGCCTCGATCGCCTTCACCAGCGCCGAATGATCGGACTGGCCGTGGCCCAGTGCGGCACACGCGTTCATGAGTTGGGCGGCGCCTGCCGTCTGCGGCAGCGCCACACCCAGCGACCGCGCGCTCTGCATCGCGAGGTTCAGGTCCTTCTGGTGCAAGGCGATCCGGAAGCCCGGCGCGAAGGTGCGCTGCACCATGCGCTCGCCGTGCACCTCGAGGATGCGCGACGCCGCGAAGCCGCCCATCAGCGCCTGCCGCACCCTGGCCGGGTCCGCACCCGCTTTGGAGGCGAACACCAGGGCTTCGGCCACGGCCGCGATGTTGAGCGCCACGATGATCTGGTTCGCCACCTTGGTGACCTGCCCGGCACCGGCTGCACCCACCAGCGTGATGTTCTTGCCCATCTTCTCGAGCACCGGTCGAGCGCGCTCGAAGGCCGGTTCGCTGCCGCCGCACATGATGGTCAGGCTGGCGGCTTTCGCGCCGACCTCGCCGCCGGACACCGGCGCATCGACGTAGTCGCAGCCCAGCGCTTCGATCCGCTTGGCGAAAGCCTGCGTCTGGATCGGGTCGATCGAGCTGCAGTCGATGACGAGCTTGCCGCGCGCGAGGCCCGCTGCGACGCCGCCCTCGCCGAAGAGCACCCGATCGACGTCGGGCGTGTCGGGCAGCATGAGGATGACGACGTCGGCTTTCTGTGCGACCTCGGCCGCCGAGGCGCACACGGTCGCGCGGGACGCGAAAGGTTCGGGTGTCGCACTGCGCGTGTGCACGAAGAGCGGGTGTCCCGCGTCGAGCAGGTGCCCGGCCATGGGTGCGCCCATGATGCCGAGGCCGATGAATCCGATGGGGGTCATGTCCTTGTTCCTGTTCGTCATTGCGTGAGCGCCTCGCGCCAGCCGAGACCCTCGAGCGTGGTCCCGCGCGGCTTGTATTCGCAACCGATCCAGCCGTCGTAGCCGAGCGAATCGATGTGCCTGAAGAGCCATGGGTAGTGGATCTCGCCGGTGCCGGGTTCGCCGCGTCCCGGGTTGTCGGCCAGCTGGATGTGGCCGATGCGCGGCAGGTGCCGGCTCAGCGTGGCACCGAGCTCGCCTTCGGTGCGCTGCGCGTGATAGATGTCGAACTGCACCAAGAGGTTCGGTGAGCCGACCGCGTCGATGAGCGCCAGCGCCTGGTCGGTCCGCGTGAGGAAGAAGCCGGGAATGTCGAACGGTTGATGGGTTCGACCAGCATCTGGATCCCCGCCGCCTCCAGCTCGCGCGCCGCGTAGCGCAGGTTCGCGACCAGTGTCGGCTGCACGTCGTTCGGCGTGGCGCCCTGCGGTAGCTTGCCGACGAGGCAATTGACGCGGCGGCAACCGAGCGCCGTCGCGTAGTCGATCGCACTGGCAACACCCTGGCGGAATTCGCTGTTGCGATCCGGATGGCAGGCGATGCCGCGTTCACCGGCGTCCCATTGGCCGGCGGGCAGGTTGTGCAGCACCTGTTGCAGGCCGTTGGCCCGCAACGCGGCGGCGAGTTCCTGTTTCGGAAACGGGTACGGAAAGAGATATTCCACGGCCTGGAAGCCCGCGCTGGCGGCGGCTTCGAAGCGCTGCATGAAAGGCAGCTCGGTGAAGAGCATCGTGAGGTTGGCGGCAAAGCGGGGCATGGTGTCGCTCCTCAGTCCAGCATCGTCGCGGCCAGCGAGGTGGGCGCGTCTTCCATGCCCTCGGCCAGCGGCTCGAACTCGTTGATCGCATCGATCTCCGTACCCATCGCGATGTTGGTCACGCGCTCGAGCATCACCTCGATCACCACCGGCACGCGGTGCTCCGCCATCAGCGCTTCCGCACGCTGGATGGCCGGCGCCATCTCTTCCTGCCGCCGCACGCGGATCGCCTTGCAGCCGAGCCCTTCGACCACCTTCATGTGGTCCACGCCGTAACCGGCTTCGATGCCGGCATCGGGTGCGGCATTGATGTTGTCGAAGGCAAGCTGCACGCAGTAGTCCATCTCGAAGCCGCGCTGGCTCTGGCGGATGAGGCCGAGGTAGCTGTTGTTCACCACGATGTGAAGGTAGGGCAGCTTGAACTGCGCACCCACCGCGAGCTCTTCGATCATGAACTGGAAGTCGTAGTCGCCAGAGAGCGCGACGATCTTGCGCGTCGGGTCGGCCGCGCGCACGCCGAGCGCGGCCGGGATCGTCCAGCCGAGCGGCCCGGCCTGGCCGCAGTTGATCCAGTGCCGCGGGTTGTAGACGTGCAGGAACTGCGCGGCCGCGATCTGCGACAGTCCGATGGTGCTCACGTAGCAGGTGTCGCGCTCGAAGTTGTTGTTCATGCACTGGTACACGCGCTGCGGCTTCATCGGCACGTCGGCGAAGTTCGTCTTGCGCAGCATCGTCTTCTTGCGGTCGCGGCACTCGGCGGCCCATGCCTCGCGGTTGCGCAGGCGGCCATCGGCCTTCATCGCCTCGGCAACTTCGACGAACTGCGCGAGGGCGAGCTTCGCGTCCGACACGATGCCGAAGTCCGGCGTGAACACGCGCCCGATCTGCGTCGGCTCGATGTCGACGTGCACGAAGGTGCGCCCTCGGGTGTAGACCTCGACCGAGCCCGTGTGGCGATTGGCCCAGCGGTTGCCGATGCCCAGCACGAAGTCGCTCGCCAGCATCGTCGCGTTGCCGTAGCGGTGGCTCGTCTGCAGGCCGCACATGCCGGCCATGAGGGGATGGTCGTCGGCGATCGCGCCCCAGCCCATGAGCGTGGGGATGACCGGCACGCCGGTCGCTTCGGCGAAGCGCACGAGCAGGTCGGCCGCGTCGGCATTGATGATGCCGCCGCCCGCGACGATGAGTGGCCGGTCCGAGGCGTCGAGCATCGCGATCGCCTTCTCGATCTGCGCGCGCGTTGCCGCCGGCTTCCATGGCACGAGCGGCTCGTAGCTGTCGATGTCGAACTCGATCTGCGCCATCTGCACGTCGAAGGGCAGGTCGATCAGCACCGGGCCCGGACGACCGGAGCGCATCAGGTGGAAGGCCTGCTGGAACACCTGCGGCACCTGGCCGGGTTCGCGCACCGTCACCGACCATTTGGTGACGGGCTTGCTGATCGACTCGATGTCGACCGCCTGGAAGTCTTCCTTGTAGAGCCGCGCGCGCGGTGCCTGGCCGGTGATGCAGAGGATCGGAATGGAATCGGCCCACGCCGAATAGAGGCCGGTGATCATGTCGGTGCCCGCCGGCCCCGAGGTGCCGATGCACACGCCGATGTTGCCGGCCACCGCACGCGTGTAGCCCTCGGCCATGTGCGATGCGCCTTCGACGTGGCGCGCCAGGATGTGCGAGATGGTGCCTTGCGTTCGCAACGCGGCGTAGAGCGGGTTGATGGCGGCGCCGGGCACGCCGAAGGCCTGCGTCACGCCTTCTTTTTCCATCACGAGCACGGCGGCTTGAGCCGCGGTCATCCTGGTCATGTCTGGGTCTCCTTCGGTTGCTGAACGGCTCGACTGTAGGAATCGAAGCGCTCCGGCAGAAGACGGCGCCGGGCCATAAAACCTATTCCGCAGGGGAATAACTGGCTACCATGCGCCGATGGACAGACTGTTGGCGATGGAGATGTTCGTGCGCGTGGTCGAGACCGGCAGCTTCTCGAAGGCAGCGCTCGAGTTCAACACCACGCAACCCACGGTGACCAAGCAGGTCGCCGCCACCGAGGCGCGACTCAAGGTGCGCCTGCTCAACCGCAACACGCGCGGCGTGAGCCTCACCGAACCCGGCGCGCTCTACTACGAGAAGTGCAAGACGGTGGTGCGCGATGCCGAGGAGGCGGAGAACATCGTGCAGCTCAAGCACGGGCAGGCGCAGGGCCTGCTGCGCATCGGCACCTCGGTCGCGTTCGGGCGCCGCGTGATCGTGCCGCTCTCGCTCGAGTACATGCAGCGCAATCCGCAGGTGCAGCTCGACCTGAGCTTCGAGGACCGCTATGTCGACCTTGTCGCGCAGGGCATCGACGTCGCGGTGCGCATGGGCAAGCTGGCCGATTCGTCGCTCGGGGCGCGCCTGCTCGGGGTGAACCCATGGGTCATGGTCGCGTCACCGGCCTATCTGAAGAAGCATGGCGTGCCCAAGCGCGCGCAGGACCTGGGCGCGCACGCGGCGCTGATCTACAGCAGCGTGGTCGGCGACGAGGTGTGGCGGCTGCGCACGCCGAAGGGCGAGGCGGTGAATGTGGCCGTCGCGGGCCGCTTCCGTTCGAACAATCTGTCGGCCGTGCTGGCCGCCGCGCGCGACGGCATGGGCATCGCGCTGATGCCGCGCTACGTGGCCAGCGATTCGCTCGTGCTCGGCAAGCTGCGCGAAGTGCTGCCCGACCACGGGCTGGCCGAGCAGGAGGTCCACGCCGTGTTCCCGTCGCCGAAGCTGGTGCCCGGCAAAGTCACGGCGTTCGTGGCGTTCCTGCAGGGGCAGTTCCGGGAGGGGTGGTGGGGGCGACAGCCCTCGACTGCCTTCGATTCCTAGCAGTCGTCATGCGTCCTCTCATTGCGCACGTGGCGAAGCAAGCTGCGCGCCATTGCGCTTGCGCAGAAAGGCGCCTTGCACGAGCGCTCAGTCGGTCCAGGCATTCGTCGGCGAGTCGGCCTGATGCAGCTTGCGACGTGCGCGGCGCAACGCAAAGATGACGACGCAGGCCACCACCGGAATCGCGAGGCCGACGAACAGATCGGGATCGAGCGCGAGCCCGCCCGCCTTGCCGGCCTTCGCCAGATAGCCGAGCAGGCCGGAGACGTAGTAGACGATCGCCGCGACGGACAGGCCCTCGACCGTCTGCTGCAGTCGCAGTTGCAGCTTGGCACGTCGGTCCATCGATGCAAGCAGCGCCTGGTTCTGCCGCTCCCGGGCGATGTCGACGCGGGTCGAAAGAAGCGCGCTGCCCTGCGCCACCCGGTCCGACAGGCCGTGCAGCCGCTGCGACGCGGTGGTGCAGGTGGCCACCGCAGGGGCCAGACGGCGCGCCATGAACTCGCGAATGGGTTCGATGCCGGCAATTCGCGTCTCGCGCAATTCCTCGATGCGCGTGCTGACGAGCTGGTGGTAAGCGCGGCACGCATCGAAGCGGAACTGGCTGGTGGACAGCAAGCTTTCGATCTCGGCTGCCAAGCGGGTCAGTTCCTGCAGCAGCACCTCGTCCTCGCCGCCTTCGACGGCAATGTGGGCGGTCAGCTCCGCCAGCGATGCTTCGATCGCGCCGATGCGCGGTGCCAGCCGGCGTGCGATGGGCAGCGCCAGGAGAGCCATCATGCGATAGGCCTCGATCTCGAACAGGCGCTGCAGGGTCCGGCCGGCCTGGCGTTCCGTCAGGCTCCGGTTGCACACCACGAACCGGACGAAGCCGTCGGGGTGGATCCTGAAGTCGGTGTACGACAATCCGGCGCCGCCCCCGATCTCGCCGCCGACCACGACATTGCCGTCGAACAGACTGGCCAGTGCGCCGGCATCGAGCGGCGTCGGCGTGGCGGGCATGAGCTTGGCGTGGGCCGCCACCAGCGTGGTTCCAGGCAGGCCGGCGAGCCACCCTGACGGCAGCAGGCCGGCCACCGGTTCGCTGAAGGGTTGCGGACTCAGGCCCGGGGTCAGCATCGTGAAGCCGGAGAACTCGCCATGCCGTTCCCACTTGAGGCGGATGGCACCGAGCTGTGTGCTGAAGTGCGTGGCATCCATCGTGGGCGGCGGCACGCCGTAGTGGGCGCAGAGCGTGGCGAGGTGCACGCGTTCCCGCTCGCGCTGATCGGGGTCGATCAGGATCGCGACATAGGTCGCGCGACAGGGCGTGTACAGCGCTTCGGCCGGTCGGGCGTGGACTTCGGCGGCCAGTGTCAGCCGGGACGGATGGTCAGGTGGAAGCACGGTCACTCCTGTGCGGCCCCCCGCGTGGAGCCTGCGCGCGATCGTACCCGTCCGGCCGGGTGATCTACACCTGCGGCCCGCCCCCATCCTGCTCGTTGGAGATCGCGAACAGGTCCCACACGGCCATGAACAGGGCCGCGATCACCGGCCCGAGCACGAAACCGTTGATGCCGAAAATCGCCATGCCGCCGATGGTGGACATGAGCACGATGTAGTCGGGCATCTGCGTGTCCTTGCCGACCAGCAGCGGCCGCAGGATGTTGTCGACCAGGCCGATCACGAAGACGCCGACGAAGATCAGCACGCCGCCTTGCCACCACTGGCCCGTGGCCAGGAAGTAGATCGCCACCGGCGCCCAGATCAGCGCCGCGCCGACCGCCGGGAGCAGTGACAGGAAGGCCATCAGCACCGCCCACAGGAGCGCGCCCTGGACACCCAGGAACCAGAAAGCCAGCCCACCCAGCGTGCCTTGCGCGATGGCCACGGCCACGTTGCCCTTGATCGTGGCGCGCACGACGGTGGTGAACTTGTTGAGCAGGTAATGCGTGTGCGGCTTGGCCAGCGGCAGCGCGTCGCGAACCGTCTTGGAGAGGGCGGCGCCGTCGCGCAGCAGGAAGTAAAGCAGGTACAGCATCACGAAGAAGCTGACCACGAAGTCGAAGGTGTTCTGCCCGATGGTCAGGGCCTGGTTGGCCACGACCTGCCCGCCTTGCGCGGCACCTTCCGAAATTCGCTTCTGCCAGGCGGCCGCATCGCCCAGGTTGAGGCGCTCGAACAGGTTGATCACCCAGCCCGGGGTGGCGCTCAGGATCTGCTGGAAGTAGCTGGCGAAGTTGATCTGTCCTGTGCGGATGTTCTGCGTGACGAGCGCCACCTCCTGCACCAGCGAAACGGTCACCATGGCCAGCGGCAGGATGACGACGACAAGGCAGATCGCCAGCGTGGTGAGCGCCGCCACGTTCTTGCGGCCGGGCATCTTCTTGAGCAGGCGCTTGTAGAGTGGCGTGAACAGGATTGCCAGCGCCACGCCCCACATCACGGCGCCGAAGAAGGGCAGCAATACCCAGACGAAGGCGGCGGTGACGATCGCCAGGAGCGCGAGGAAGACGCCACGTTGGAGTTGGGGGGAATTCATAAGTGATGGCACTGTAGCCGAGCCCGCCGGACGCGTTTGTCGGCCGGTGCACCTTTGTGCGTGTGCTGTCTTTTATTTGCCGAATCGGGCTGCGACGCCCATGAGACGGACGCTGGGCGCTATCGAATCAATAGCAGGTCGCCCGTGAGAGCTCAGGCGCGCGTGGCCTTGCGCGCGGCGGGCCGTGCCACTGGCGCGAGCGTCGCGCGCAGCCGGGCGTTCGCATCCGGCGCGGCGATCGGACCGACCTCGAGGGCCTCTTCGACGTTGCCGACGTGCGCGACCATCAGCGCGCGTGCACCCGCCATGTCGCCAGCCTCCAGCGCCGCGACGATCGCGCCATGCTCGCGGCAGGACTGCGCGGCCTCGTGCTTCGACTGGTAGAGCGTGGCGGCCAGCGTCGTGCGCGCCGTGAGGTCGCGCAGCACGTCCACGAGCAACCGGTGGCCCATCTGCTCGGCCAGGCACACGTGGAAGTCCGCCAGCAGGAAGGCCCGCGTGGCCGCGTCCGCGCCGTCGATGGCGCGCTGTTCCTCGGCGATGTGCGCGCGCAGCGTGCGGATGACCTTTTGCAGCGGCTTGCCCGCTTCGGCCAGGATGCCCGCCTCGACGATGCGCCGCGCGGCGAAGGCATCCCGCGCCTCGTCGGCCGAGGGCTCCACCACGTACCAGCCGCGCTTGCTCTGCACCTCGACGAAGCCGCGCGCCTGCAGCTGCATCAGCGCCTCGCGGACCATGGTGCGGCTCACGCCGAAATTGCCGGCGAGCGCCTGTTCGCCGAGCCGTTCGCCGGGCGCGAGCTTCTGCGCGAGGATGGCCTCGACGACGCGCTCGGCGATGGTGGTGGGCGAGATGTCGGTCACGGTGCTCAGTGCCCGGCCGCCGCGACCACCGTCGAATCGGGGTCGGCGAGCGGTTCGTCGTCGGGCGACCAGCGGCCGTCGAGCACGGCGTGCGCGCGCTCGCGGTCGATGTCGCCTTCCCAGGCGGCGATCGCCACGGTGGCCACGCAGTTGCCGATGAGGTTGCCGAGCGCGCGCGCGATGCCCATGAACCAGTCGACCGAAAGCACCAGCACCAGGCCGATGGCGGGAATTGCGGGAATGGCATGCAGCGTGGCGGCCAGGACCACGATGGCCGAGCCCGGCACGCCGTGCGCGCCCTTGGAGGTGACGAGCGCGATCGCGAGGATCGCCAGCAGGTCGCCCATGCCGATCGGCGTGTTGGTCGCCTGCGCGATGAACACCGCGGCCAGCGTGATGTAGATCGAGAAAGCGTCGAGGTTGAACGAGTAGCCGGTCGGGATCACCAGCCCGACCGTCGAATCGCGGATGCCCAGGCGGCGCAGCTTGGCCATCACCTGGGGGAGCACGCTGTCCGACGAGGTCGTGGCGAACACGATGGCAAGTTCCTCGCGCAGGTAGCGCAGCAGCTTCACGAGGCTGAAGCCGGACATCTTCATGACGAGGCCCAGCACGCCGAAGACGAAGAGCAGCACGGA
Source organism: Variovorax sp. (assembly GCA_041424275.1). Taxonomy (GTDB): domain Bacteria; phylum Pseudomonadota; class Gammaproteobacteria; order Burkholderiales; family Burkholderiaceae_C; genus Variovorax. The sequence continues at coordinate 60,970 of JBGMOF010000046.1, read as the reverse complement.
CGCGTAGTACAGCGCGACCAGCATGCCGAGCTGCTTGAGCGAGCCGATGCCGTACTTGCCGACCGTGAATGCAATGGCGCCGAGAACGCCCAGCGGCGCGAGCTTGATGATGATCCCCATGATCTTGAAGAGCACCAGCGACAGCGAGTCGACCACCGTGGCCACCGGCTTGCCGTGCTCGCCGAGCAGCGACAGCGCGCAGCCGAAGAGCACCGCGAAGAGCAGCACCTGCAGCACGTCGCCGGTCGCGAAGGCGTTCACCACCGTGGTGGGGATGAGCTTCATGAGGAACTCGACCGTGCCGCCGCCGGTGAGCTTGCTCGCGGTGTCCACGTAGCCGCTCATGGCAGAGGCGTCGAGCAGCTTCGGGTCGACGTTCATGCCGACGCCGGGCTTGAACACGAAGGCCAGCACGAGCCCGAGCACCAGTGCGATGGTGGTCAGCACCTCGAAGTAGATCAACGCCTTGATGCCGACGCGGCCCACGCGCTTGAGGTCGCCCGCGCCGGCGATGCCGTGCACCACCACGCAGAACACCAGCACCGGGATGATCATCTTGATGAGCTTGATGAAGGCATCGCCTAGCGGCTTGAGCTTGACGGCGAAGTCGGGGAAGAACAGGCCCGCCAGCACGCCGATGACCAGCGCGATGACGACCTGACCGAAAAGCGATTTGACGAAGCGAGGCATGACGGGCCCTTCAATGTTGAATGCAAGGAAAACAATAACTTGCATGCAAGAAATGTAGGCAAGATCGCCGGGGCCGGCGGAGAGGGTATTCCCGCAAGCTGGAAGTCAACTTTCGCGCGCGCCGCATCATGGCAGCCCCTATGGAGCCGAAGGAGGCACTCATGACCGATTCCCCGAACCTGCGCAGCGTACCGACGCCCTGTGGCCTGGCGCTCCCGGTGCTGGGACTCGGCACCTGGCGCCTGGGCGAAATCCCAACGCAACGTACGGCGGAAGTGGCTGCGGTACGCAGCGCCATCGGCATGGGTTACCGGCTCATCGACACCGCCGAGATGTACGGCGACGGCGGTGCCGAAGAGGTCGTGGGCCAGGCGATCGCCGAGAGCCTGCGTGCCGGCGAGGTGCAGCGCGACGAACTCGTCGTGGTGAGCAAGGTGTTGCCCCACAACGCGAGCCGCAAGGGCACGGCCGTCGCGTGCTCGCGCAGCCTCGCACGGCTCGGACTCGATCGGATCGACCTCTACCTGCTGCACTGGCAGGGGCCGCATCCCCTGGGCGAGACGGTGGCCGCGCTGCAGGCACTGGTCGACGATGGCCGCATCGGGCAGTGGGGCGTGAGCAACTTCGACACCGACGACATGGCCGAACTCGCCGGGCTCGACGGCGGCGGCGCTTGCGCGGCGAACCAGGTCTACTATTCCATCGGAGAGCGGGGTCCGGAGTTCAGGCTCCTGCCCTGGCTGCGCGAGCACCGACAGCCGCTCATGGCATACAGCCCGATCGACCAGGGTGCGCTGTCGGCAGATGCGGGCTTGCAGTCGCTGGCCACGGCGCGCGGCGTGAGCGCGGCGCAGCTTGCGCTGGCGCGCCTCCTCTCCGAGCCGGGCGTGGTCGCCATTCCGAAAGCGGTGCGTGACGACCATCTGCGCGACAACTTCGCGGCAGCCGGGCTCGTGCTGTCGCAGGCGGAGATCGACGCGATCGACCGGCTGCATCCGCCGCCGCGGCGCAAGACACCGCTGGCGATGATCTGAGCCGGATACTCGGAAGAAAAGAGCCCGCAACGCCCGTCGCGCGGGCGGTTCACGCTATCGATTCAATAGCAGACGGGTGGGCGGCGGCGCTCAGGTCCGCTTGGCGCCGCGCATCATCGCCATGTAGATCACCGCACCGGCGACCGCGCCGATGACCCAGCCGAAGTTGTTCTCGGGGATGACCTTGAACAGCTGCGTGCAGAACTCCCAGCCGACCGCGATCACGCTGGCGATGCCCAGTGCGCCCAGGCCCACCTTGTTCCAGCCGCCGTCGTAGTGGTAGCGACCACCGGGTGCCATGGAATAGAGTTGGTCGACATCGATGACCTGCTTCTTGAGCAGGTAGAAATCGGCCACCATCACGCCGAACATCGGTGCTAGCACGGCGCCGAACACGCTCACGAACACCGTGATCGCCTTGGGGCTGTCGACGAAGATCCAGGGGCACACGCACACCGCGAGGACCGAGGCGATCAAACCGCCTTTCTTGAAGTCGATGTGCTTCGGGAAGAGGTTGGCGATGTCGTAGGCGGGCGAGACGAAGTTCGCCACGATGTTGATGCCCATGGTGGCGATGATGAAAGTCACGCTGCCCAGCACCACGGCCCACTTGTTGTCGATCTTCGAGACGATCTCGATCGGGTCCATGATCATGTGGCCGAAGACCTTGGCGCTGCCGGCCGTCACCACCACCACGATGATCGCGAACAGGATGAAGTTGATCGGCAAGCCGAGGAAGTTGCCGACCTTCATGTCGCGCTCGGTCTTGGCATAACGCGAGAAGTCGCCGAAGTTCAGCAGCAGCGCGGCAAAGTAACTCACCACCAGCAGGATGGCGCTGCCCATCGCGATGATCGACTCGCTGCCCGTGAGCACCTTGTCGCTCAGCGTGAGGTCCAGCGAATCCCAGCCGGCCTTCCAGATGATCCAGCCCATGAGCAGGAACATCACGACGTACACGGCAGGGCCGCAAAAGTCGATGAACTTGCGGATCGCTTCCATGCCGCGCTGGAAGATCAACAGCTGGAAGAACCACATGAAGAGAAAAGAACCCCAGCCGAGCATGTCGAGCCGCAGGAAACTGGTCGCCTGTAGCGATGCGGCGGCGGGGAAGAACACCAGCACCAGCGTGGCCACTGCCTTGGACGCGAAATAGGTCTGCACGCCGTACCAGACGATGCCCACGACACCGCGGATCACGGCCGCGAAGTTGGCGCCCATCACGCCCAGGCTGACGCGGGCCATCACGGGAAAGGGGATGCCGTGCCGCTGGCTCGGCTTGCCGATCCAGTTCATCAGCACGTTGACGATGCCGATGCCGACCACGAGGGCGGCCAACACCTGCCAGCCCGAGAGGCCCAGCAGGAAGAGGCTGGCCGCGAAGGTGTAGCCGCCGACGCTGTGCACGTCGGACATCCACATGGCGAACACGCTGTATGACGACCAGGTTTTTCTCTGGCCGGTCACCGGCGCCAGGTCTTCGTTGATGAGGCGCTCGTCGGCGCCTGCGATTCCATGGCTGTCTCTTGTGTTGTTCATGCTTGCGCCTGGGCTGAAGTGGTTGGACGACCTGAACCACGCTTAGCGTACCGTGGTGTACGCGAAACTGTATACAGTCCAACTGCTCGCCGTATGGCGGAAAACCCTGAACCGATGACGCCTCGGCGTCAGCGGTTCAGTCAAGGCGTCAGTGCGCTTCGGCCTGCTTGGCGGCGCTGATGATCGCCTCTTCGTCGTGCTTCGCGCCGTTGAGGAACAGGTTGAGCACCACGGCCGCGATCGAGGTCAGCAGGATGCCCGACTCGATCAGCGAATGGATCGCGTGGGGCATCCACTGCTTGAAGTTGGGCGCGATCAGCGGAATCATCCCGACGCCGATCGACACCGCCACGATCATCGCGTTGTGGCGATTGCCCTTGAAGTCCACGCCGGAGAGGATGCGGATGCCTGTGGCGGCCACCATGCCGAACATCACGAGCCCTGCACCGCCGAGCACCACGGTCGGCAGCGACTCGACCAGCGCCGCCATCTTCGGCAGCAGGCCCAGCACGATCAGGATCACGCCACCGGCGACGCAGACGAAGCGGCTCTTCACGCCGGTGACGGCGACCAGGCCGACGTTCTGCGAGAAGCTCGTATACGGGAAGGTGTTGAAGATGCCGCCGATCAGCGTGCCGAGACCGTCGGTGCGCAGACCGCGCGCGAGGTCTTGCTGGCTCACCTTGCGGTCGGTCATTTCGCCGAGCGCGAGGAACATGCCGGTCGATTCGATCATCACGACGATCATCACCAGCGTCATGGTCAGGATCAGCAGCGGATCGAAGATCGGCATGCCGAAGTGGAAGGGCAGCACCACGTCGACCCACGCCGCCTTGCCGACTTTCTCGAACGTCATGATGCCCATGGCGGTGGCGACGACGGCGCCGATCACGATGCCGAGCAGCACCGAGATGTTGGCGATGAAGCCCTTGGCGAATTTCACGATCAGCAGGATCGACACCAGCACCAGCGCGGCGATGCCCACGCCCGTGAGGTCGGCGTATTTCGGGTTCGGCACGGTCGGCATGATCGCGAAGCCCTTGGGCACCGCAGGCGTCGCGCTGCCCGGCGAGGTCACGTCAGCCAACCACTTGGTGTAGGCCGGGTCGACCACGTTGGGCGCCGTCGGGCCGAAAGGGTTGCCGAAGATCCAGTTGATGCCCACGCGCATCAGGCTGATGCCGATCACGGCAATGATGGTGCCCGTGACCACCGGCGGAAAGAACCGCAGCATCCGGCTCACCACCGGCGCGATCAGGATCGAGATGATGCCCGCGCCGATGATCGAACCGAACAGCAGCTGGGCGCCGGCGGTGCCGGGGTTGGCATTGGCGATGGCGACCATCGGTGCGACAGACGCGAAGGTCACGCCCATCATCACCGGCAGCTTCACGCCGAACCATTGCGTCGCGCCGAGCGACTGGATCAGCGTGGCGATGCCGCAGCAGAACAGGTCGGCGGAAATGAGGAGCGCGACCTCGTCGGGGCTCAGCTTGAGTGCGCGGCCGACGATGAGCGGAACCGCGACGGCGCCCGCGTACATCACCAGCACGTGTTGAAGACCCAGTGCCGCGAGCTTGCCGCCCGGCAGGCGCTGGTCGACAGGGTGGACGGTGGACGAACCGGTGGAACTCATGGACGACTCCTGGTCGGGAAGTAGGGCGTTGCAGGGCAGGTCAGCAGTGGGGAGCGTCGCAAGAATAGGGCCGGGCCCTGGATCTGAAAAGACGCACAATCCTATAAATCAATCGGATTTCACGATGAAAGCATCCTCACTGGCCGAACTCCGGGTGTTCGTCGCGCTGGCCGAAAGCGGGCATTTCACGCGGGCTGCCGAGCGCCTGGGCATGTCGCAGTCGTCGCTCAGCGCTGCGCTGGTCAAGCTCGAAAAGCAACTCGGCACGCGCCTGTTCGACCGCCACACACGCGCGTGCCGTGTCAACGAGGCGGGTGCCGCCTTGTTGCCTGCGGCGCGGCGGCTGGTCGCCGACTGGGACCATCTGTTCGACGATGCGCGCGATTTCGCCCGCTTTTCGCGCGGCCGCGTCACGGTGGCGGCGCCCAACGTGCAGTGCGCGCTGCTGCTGCCGCCGGTCATCCGGGCCTTTCGCGACCTGCATCCGGGCGTGCGTGTGGTGCTGCACGACGTGCCCGAGCACGAGGTGCACGCGCTGGTGCGCAGCGGTGCTGCAGACCTGGGCATCGCCACCCAGACCGATGCACGCAGCGACCTGGTGAGCACGGCGATGTCGGCCGACGAGTTCATCGCGGTGCTGCCCGCCGGGCATGCGTTGTGCGCGCGCCGCACGCTCGAATGGGCGCAGGTCGCACGCGAGCCGGTCATCGGCTACCTGCCGGGCAACCCGGTGCGCCGCGTGCTCGAGGAGAAGCTGGCCGAACGCGGCATCGCGCTCGACTACGCCTTCGAGATCGCGTTGCCCTGGACCATGATGGGCTTGGCGCGAGAGGGGCTCGGCATCGCGATCGTCACGATGGCGCTGCGCCCGCTGGCACAGTGGCACGGGCTGGAGGTGCGCGCCGTCGGCCGCCCGCAGATCGCCCGAACGATGACGCTGCTGCGCGCGCCCGGCAACTCGCTGGCACCGGCCGCGGCGGCGTTCCGCGAACTGCTGCTGGGGCAACAGCCGCTATCTAATTGATAGCTGCGTGCGCCCGGCTGGCGAGCGTCGCAGACACGTTTTGCCTGAAAAAACGGGTCAGGCGAGCAGGTCTGCCAGCGTGCGCGCGATCACCTTGGTCGCACGGCGCAGGTCTTCGAGCACCACGCGCTCGTCGTTGCGCTTGGCGTGCGACTCGAGCACGGTGCGCGGGCCGGCGCCGTAGATCACGCCGGGGATACCCGCTTCGCCGTACAGCCGCACGTCGGTGTAGAGCGGCGTGCCCATGGCCTTGATCGGCTCGCCGAAGAGCTCGGCGCCGTGCTTCTGGATCGCGTCGACCAGCGGCTTGTTGCCGGGCAAAGGCTTCATCGCATTGGCCAGCAGCATCCGCTTGATCTCGACGGTGATGCCGGTGCTTTCGGCGGCCGCGTCGGCGATCACCTGGCGAATGTTCGCTTCGACCTCTGCCGGGTTCTCTTCCGGAATCATGCGGCGGTCGAGCTTGAACACGACCTTGCCGGGCACGACGTTGGTGTTGGTGCCGCCCTCGATGCGGCCGACGTTGAGATAAGGGTGCGTGATGCCCTCGACCTTCGATGTCACCTTCTGATAGAGCGTGTTCTGCGCGTACAGCGCGTTCAGGATCTTCGTGGCGCCCTGCAGCGCATCGACGCCGGTGGTCGGGATGGCGGCGTGCGCCATCTTGCCGTGCACCGTCACTTCCATCTGCAGGCAGCCGTTGTGCGCGGTGACGACTTCGTAGCTGAAGCCGGCTGCGATCATCAGGTCGGGCTTCGTGAGCTTGTTCTCGAGCAGCCAGCCCGGGCCGAGCAGGCCGCCGAACTCCTCGTCGTAGGTGAAGTGCAGTTCGACGCTGCCTTTGGCGGGCTTGGCGACCGCCTCCAATGCCCGCAGCGCGAAGGTGAAGCTCGCGAAGTCGCTCTTGCTGACGGCGGCGGCACGGCCGTAGAGGCTGCCGTCGTCGATCTCGCCGCCGTAGGGGGCGTGCGTCCAGCCGTCGCCGGGTGGCACCACGTCCCCATGCGCGTTGAGGGCGATGGTGCGGCCTTCACCGGCGCCGTACTTGCGCCGCACGATCAGGTTGGTGATCGACTCGAGGCCGTAGTCCTTCACTTCCTGCTCAGGCACGGCGTGCTTCTCGGCTTCGAAGCCGAAGTCCGCGAGCAACTCGGCGGTGCGCTCGGCGTGCGGCGCGTTGTTGCCGGGCGGCGTGTCTGTCGGCACCTGCACCAGTTGCTGCAGGAACTTCACTTCTTCGTCGAAATGCGCGTCGATCCAGGCGTCGAGCTTGGCGTAATCGGTCATGGGTTTTCTTTGGCGAGGTTGTCGAGGAGCAACTGGAACGCTTCGACGGAAAGCTGGATGTCGTCGTTGGTGCTCGATTCGAGCGGGTTGTGGCTGATGCCCGAGTTGATGCCGCGCACGAAGAGCATGGCCTGCGGCATCACTTCGTGCAGCTTCATCGCGTCGTGGCCGGCACCGCTGGGCATCCGGAAGAGCGGGAGGCCGAGCGCGTCGACCGCCTTCTCCCAGCGCGCCTGCCATTCCGGCGCGCTCGGCGCTGCGGCGGCGCGCATCGTCTCTTCGAGCGTGTAGCGCACGCTGCGGCGCTCGCAGATGTCCTTGAGCGCGGCGAGGATGTCGTCGGCGAGGCTGTCGCGCTGCGCGTTGTTCGGCGCACGGATGTCGAGGCTGAACTTGCAGTGGCCCGGCACCACGTTGATCGAACCGTTCGGCACCTGCAGCATGCCGACCGTGGCGACCGAATCGCCGTCCTTCGCCGCGCGTTGCTCGGCGAAGAGGATGAGTTCGGCCACGGCCGCCGCAGCGTCGCGACGGCGGTCCATCGGCGTGGTGCCGGCGTGGCTCGCCATGCCGAACACCTCGCCCAGGTAGCGCACGCTGCCGTTGATCGAGGTCACGATGCCCAGGGGCAGGTCGAGCTCGTTCAGCACCGGGCCCTGCTCGATGTGCACCTCGACGAAGCCGAGGTACTTCGACGGGTCGCGCTGGATCTTCGGGATGTCGGCCAGCGTGAGGCCGGCGTGCGCCATCGCGTCGCGCATCGTGATGCCGTCGACATCCTGCTGGTCGAGCCAGGCATTGTTGAAGTGACCGATCAGCGCGCCAGAGCCGAGGAAGGTCGCCTTGTAGCGCTGGCCTTCCTCTTCCGCGAAGCCGACGACCTCGAACGCGAACGGCAGGCGACGGTTCTGTTGCTTCAGCTCGCGCACGCAGGCCATCGGCACGAAGATGCCGAGCCGGCCGTCGTACTTGCCGCCGTTGCGCACGGTGTCGTAATGCGAGCCGGTGAGCAGTGTCCTGGCGTCGGGCGTCGCGCCTTCGTAGCGGCCCACCACGTTGCCGACCGCGTCGATGTGCACCGAGTCGAAGCCGCAGTCGCGCATGCCTTGGGCGATCTGCGCGGCGCAGGCGCGATGGGCGTCGGTGAGGTACGTCACGGTGAGCTGGCCGAGCTCGGCGTAGCCCGGGTCGGTGTGCGCCGAGAGCCGTTCCTGCCAGTCCCACACCTCGTTGCCCAATGCCGGCTGCACGCCGAACTTGTCGTTCAGGCGAATCTCGGCGATGCGGTGGATGTTGCGCAGTGCTTCCCCCAGCTCGAAGGACGGGTGATGGTGCAGGCGCCGCTCGAAGGTCTCGATGATGTCCTTCTTGGCCAGGCCGGTGCCGCGCGGGCCGCGCACCGCAAGGATGAACGGGAAGCCGAACTTCGCGCCGTAGGCCGTGTTGAGCCGGCGGATGTGCGACAGCTCGTCCGGCGAGCAGTTCGTGAGTCCGGCCTTGTTCTGTTCGTTGGTCGATTCCGCGGTGAGCGCCTTGCTTTCCATCGCCTTGCCGGCGAGCTCGGGGTGCTCGCGGATGAGCGTCATCTGCCGGTCGGCCGGCGCGGTCGCCACCGCGCGCGACATCGCATGCTTCAGGTGCTGCAGCGAGCGGAACGGCCGCGCCGCGAGCGCCACTTCGGCGACCCACGGCGAATGCTCGTAAGTGCCGTCGAGCAGGGCCACCGCCTCGGCGGGCGTGGCGGCGTTGAGCTGGTCGATCGTGAGTGCCATGTCAGGCTCCGGTGGCCGGTTGGAACGGATGCACCTTCTTCCAGTGCTGCGCGATGTCGATGCGGCGGCAGATCCACACCTTTTCGTGGCTCTGCACGTAGTCGAGAAAGCGCTTGAGCGAGCCGATGCGCCCGGGCTTGCCCAGCAGGCGGCAGTGCATGCCGATGCTCATCATCTTCGGTGCGGTCTCGCCTTCGGCATAGAGCGCGTCGAAGCTGTCCTTCAGGTAGTTGAAGAAGTGATCGCCGGTGTTGAAGCCCTGCGCCTGCACGAAGCGCATGTCGTTGCAGTCGAGCGAGTAGGGCACCACCAGATGCGGCACCACTTCGCCATCGGTCCTGGCCACCTGCGTCCAGAAGGGCAGGTCGTCGCCGTAGTAGTCGCTGTCGTACTCGTAGCCGCCCTGGTCGACCAGCAGGCGGCGCGTGTTGGGGCTGTCGCGGCCGGTGTACCAGCCCAGCGGCCACTGCCCGCCGGTCATGTCCTTCAGGACGTGCGTGGCGAGGCCCATGTGGCGCCGCTCGTTCGACTCGGGCAGATTCTGGTAGTGGATCCAGCGCAGGCCGTGGTTGGCAATCTCGTAGCCGTTCTTCATGAAGGTCTCGAGCAGTTCGGGGTAGCGCTGCAGCGCCATGCCGACCGCGAAGATCGTCATCGGCAGGCCACGCGATTCGAACTCGCGCAGGATGCGCCAGACGCCGGCGCGCGAACCGTACTCGTACATCGACTCCATCGTCATGTGGCGGTTCTCGTAGGCCTGCGCCGTGACCAGTTCCGACAGGAATGTCTCGGAGGTCGGGTCGCCGTGCAGCGGGTTGTTCTCGCCGCCTTCCTCGTAGTTGAGGACGAACTGCAGCGCGATCTTCGCGCCGCCGGGCCACTGGGCGTGCGGCACGTCGCGGCCGTAGCCGACCATGTCGCGGGGGTAGACGGCAGGCTGCTGGTCTTTGTCGGGGGTGGTCATGACAAGGCTTTTGAGATGTCGTTGGTGGGAATCTTGCGGTCGAAGGTGAGGTTGGCTTCGACGTGCTCGAGGTGTTCGGTCATCAGGCGGACTGCACGCTCTTCGTCTTTTGCCGCCAGCGCCTTCACGATGTCGGCGTGTTCGTCGTTCGAGTGTTCGGCTGCGCTGGTGCTCTGGTACATGAGCGTGATCAGCGCGCAGCGCGAGATGAGCTCCCCCAGGATCTGCGCCAGCACCGTGTTGCCCATCAGCTCGGCCATGCGAACGTGGAAGTCGCCGAGCAGTTCGGCGCGGTCGGAAATGTCTTCACCCGCCACCGCTGCCTTCTCGAGCGCGACATGCTCTCTGAGCGACTTGATCTTGGCCGGTGTGACCGTGCGGCAGAACTCGCGGGCCATCGAGGCCTCCAGCATCCGGCGCACCGAGAACACCTGCCGTGCCTCGTCGGCCGCGGGGGCCGCGACGAAGGCGCCGCGTGCCGGCTCGAGGCGGATCAGCCGGTTCTGCGAGAGCTGGAACAAAGCTTGCCTCACCAGCGTGCGCGAGACGCCGAAGTGGTCCGCCAGCTTCTGTTCGGCCAATTTGCTGCCGGGCTGGAGCCGGTGTTCCACAATCGCCTTGGTGAGCGCATCGACGATAGAACGCGTGGTGGTCGAATCCATTTTTTTGATGATAGTCCCGGACAAAAAATCTGTATACACTTTTGTCGACTAAAACTTATGATCTTCCTCATTCACAGGAGTTGACCGATGGGCCTGAGCACTCACGTACTGGACACGATGCATGGCGGGCCGGCCGCCGGCATGGAAGTGGCACTGTTCACGACCGTCGGCGACGAGGCCACGCTGGTCAAGCGTTTCACGCTGAATTCCGACGGCCGCAGCGACGCGCCGCTCTACGACAACAACACGATCAAGGTCGGCACCTATCGCCTGGTGTTCGACGTCTCGGGTTACTTCAGCAGGCTCGGCGTGACGTTGCCGGAGCCGAATTTCCTGGGCAAGGTGACGCTCGATTTCGGCGTCGCGCGCACCGATCAGCACTACCACGTGCCGCTGCTCGTGAGCCCGTGGAGCTACTCCACCTACCGGGGCTCGTGAGTCAGAGTTGGCCTTCGGTCAGGGTGTCCAGCTGAAAATGACCGCCCTTGTCCCAGAGCCAGGTGTCGGTCCACGTGACCTTGCCCATTTGCGTGGCGGCCGGGAAGGGCGAAGCCGCCAGCACGGTGCGCTCGATTTCCGCGATGACCTCGGGCGCATGCTTGGGCGCACGCATCCAGTGCATCGAGAGCACCTTGCCGCTGGCGTCGAGGTTCACCTGCAGCGTGCCGACCGCATAGAGGATCGGCGGCAACTGCCCCGTGTAGATGCGTGCCTTGTTGGTGTCGTAGATGTGGCGCGCCGCGTCGCGCCGGTAGTCGCGTGGCGTGGCGGCGGCAGAGGCGCGCGGCGTCTTGCCGGGGCCGGCGATTTGGGGCGTGGCGTCGCTCAGCTGGCCGGGCACGGGCGAGGTGATCGGTGCGTTCGGACCGGTGCTGCCGCAGGCGGCGAGCCACAGCGTGGCGAGCAGGGCGCCGGTCCGGGCGAGGGCGAGCGCGGCGCGGCGCGAGGTGGTGGGGCAAGTCATCGGCGGATTTATACCGTGGCGCGGCCAGCGCCAGGCAACCGGAGGTATCCGGCATGACCGGTTTCGTCGACGAGCTGCTCGGCCGCCTGCAGCGCGAAGACGCCGTGCTGGTGCGCGTCACCGCCACGCAGGGCTCGGCCCCGCGCGAGGCGGGCACCTGGATGGCGGTCTGGGCCGACGGGCTCACGGCCACCATCGGCGGCGGACAACTCGAATTCCAGGCCACGCAGATCGCACGCGAGATCCTGGCGGGCGAACGCGCGGTCGACGAGGTGATGCGCTATGCGCTCGGGCCCAGCCTCGGCCAGTGCTGCGGGGGCGTGATGTTCCTGTCGTACCAGCGCGTGACCGCTGCAGACCGCGCAGCGCTGCGCGACGAGCTCGTGGCGCGCCTGCCGCCGGTCGCCTTGTTCGGCGGCGGGCATGTCGGCGCGGCACTGGCCCGCCTCCTGGCGTCGCTGCCGTTTTCGGTGCGCTGGATCGACAGCCGCGACGGCGTCTTCCCGTCCGAGGTGCCCGCGCAAATCGTGACCGAGCATTCCGAGCCGGTGCAGGACGCCGTGGCGCAGCTCGCGCCGGGATCGCGCGTGCTGATCATGAGCTTCAGCCATGCCGAAGACCTCGACATCGTGGTCGCATGCCTGAAGCGGTTGCGTGAGAAGGGCGACCTTCCCTACGTGGGCCTGATCGGCAGCAGGACGAAGTGGGCGACCTTCCGGCACCGTCTCGAGGCGCGCGGTTTTTCCGAAGATGAACTCGCGCGCATCACCTGCCCGATCGGCGTGCCGGGCATCGGCGGCAAGGAGCCCGAGGTCATTGCCGTGGCGGTGGCGGCACAGTTGTTGCAGGGTTTGTCCTGAACGCGCCATAAAACATCCCCCACCGCATTCAAATTGCATACACTCCGGTCCACAACAAGCCGCAGCGGAGCCGGGTCCTCACGACCTGCGTTCGCGGCACTTTCTCTGCTTACAGCGCCCGCAGTGGTGAGCAGACGCAACACCTCTCGCGGCGTTCCCACGCGCCGCCAAGGCTGAAAGCACATGGAAAGTTATTACCTCGACTGGGCCAATCTGCTGCTGCGCTGGGTCCACGTGATCACGGCCATCGCCTGGATCGGCGCCTCCTTCTACTTCGTGATGCTGGACAACAGCCTCGAGAAACCACTCGACTCCGAGTCGCTCGACAAGGGCGTGGGCGGCGAGCAGTGGGCGGTGCACGGCGGCGGCTTCTACAACATGCAGAAATACCTGCTGGCCCCGAAGAAGGTGCCGGACCACCTGCACTGGTCGTACTGGGAGAGCTACACCACCTGGATCACCGGGTTCTCGCTCTTCACGATGTCGTACCTCTGGAACGCCAGCACCTACCTCATCGACAAGTCGAAGATGGACTGGCAACCGGGCGCGGCCATCGGCGTGGCGCTCGCCTTCTTCGTCGTGTTCTGGATGGTCTACGACGGCATCTGTCAGGTCTTCGGCAAGCGCAAGAACGGCGACACCATCGTCGGCGTGCTGATCGCACTGTTCATCTGCTTCGCCACCTGGCTCGCGTGCCAGTGGTTCGCGGGGCGCGCAGCCTTCCTGCTCGTCGGCGCGATGATGGCCACGACCATGAGCGGCAACGTGTTCTTCTGGATCATTCCGGGCCAGCGCAAGAACGTGGCGGCATTGCGCGAAGGCCGCCCGGTCGACCCGGTGCACGGGCAGCGCGGCAAGCAGCGCAGCGTGCACAACACCTACTTCACGCTGCCGGTGCTCTTCGCGATGCTGAGCAACCACTACAGCTTCACCTACACGCACAAGTACAACTGGGTCGTGCTGCTGCTGATCATGCTGGGCGGCGCGGCGATTCGCCAGTTCTTCGTGGTGCGTCATCGCTTCAAACTGGGCAATGCAGGCAACCCGCTGCCCTATGCGCTGATCGGCATCGCAGTGCTGGGACTCACCATCGTCTGGATGAAGCCCGAACCCGTCGCCGCACCGGTGGCCGGCGCGGTGGTGCAGAAAGTGGCCTTCGGCGACGTGCAGAAAGTGCTGGAGCAGCGCTGCTACATGTGCCACGGCGCCGCGATGCAGATGAAGAACGTGCGCGTCGATTCACCCGAGCAGGTGGCGGCACATGCACAAGGCATCTACCAGCAGGTGGTGGTCACGAAGATCATGCCGATGAACAATGCGACGGGCATCACCGATTCCGAACGCGCTCTCATCGGCAAGTGGTTCGAGCAGGGCGCCAACACGAAATAGGCTCGCCCCCAGTCTTCGCGCACTTCATGTCGCTTCGCCAACTCCCTGCCGCGGGCAACAGCGGCGGCTAGGCGAAGCCGGTTCTGCGGTGTTTCCCGAATGGATCAGTGCGCGGCTTGGGCGAGCTGGCCGGCAAGACGGTTGTGACGCTCCACCAGCGGGCCGAGATCGACGGTGGCGAGTTGTCCCTCACGCACCACCACGCGACCGTTGACGATCGTCCAGGCGGCTGTCGGGCTCGCGCACAGCAGCAGGCTCGCGATCGGATCGTGCACCGCGCCGCCGGCGAAGCCCAGCGTTCGCACATCGAAGAGCGCCATGTCGGCGCACAGGCCGGGCGCGAGATGGCCGATGTCCTTGCGGCCCAGCACGTCGGCGCCGCCGCGCGTGGCGATGCGAAGTGCATCGCGTGCCGTCATTTCCGCCGGACCATGATCGCAACCGAAGGGATCGAGCGCGCGCCGCACGCGCGCCACCAGCAGGGCCTGCCGCGCTTCGCCGAGCATGTGCGAGCCGTCGTTGCTCGCGCTGCCATCGACGCCCAGGCCGACCGGCACGCCCGCATCGATCATGCGTCGCACCGGTGCGAGGCCCGAGGCGAGGCGCATGTTGCTGCACGGGCAATGGGCAACGCCGGTGCGGCTCTTCGCGAAGAGGCCGATGCCGGCCTCGTCGAGCTTCACGCAGTGCGCGTGCCACACGTCGTCGCCGAGCCAGCCGAGCTCCTGCGCGTACTCGGCCGGTGTGCGGTTGAACTTCTCGCGGCTGTACGCGATGTCGTGGTCGTTCTCTGCCAGGTGCGTGTGCAGCCGCACGCCCAGGCCCTTGAACGAACGCGCCAGCGCGGCCGATTCGCGCATCAGGTCGCGGCTCACGCTGAAGGGCGAGCACGGCGCGACCGCGACGTTGAGCATCGACCCGTGCGAGGCGTCGTGCCAGGTCTCGATCAGCCGCTGCGTGTCTTTCAGGATCGCGTCTTCGTGCTCGACCACGCTATCGGGCGGCAGGCCACCGGCCGATGCGCCGACGCTCATGCTGCCGCGCGAGGCCACGAAGCGCATGCCGATCCGCTGCGCTGCCTCGATGCTGTCGTCGAGCCGCACGCCGTTCGGGTAGATGTAGAGATGGTCGCTACTGGTGGTGCAGCCCGAGAGCAGCAGTTCGGCCATCGCGATCTGCGTCGACACCTGGACCATCTCGGGCGTCAGGCCGGCCCAGATCGGGTAGAGCCCGCGCAGCCACGAGAACAGCTCGGCGTCCTGCACGGCAGGGATCGCCCGCGTCAGCGTCTGGTACATGTGGTGGTGCGTGTTGACCAGGCCCGGGATCACCACATGGCCGCGCGCATCGATCACTTCGTCCGCGGTCTGCGGCAATTCGGCGGCCGGGCCGATCGATTCGATGAGGTTGTCCCGTACGAAAATCGACGCGTTCCCGGGTTCGGTATGCGCATCGTCGAAGGTGGCGACGGCATCGGCATGGCGGATCAGCAGGGTGGTCATGACGCGGGACAATCCATGAAGACAGAACGGAGACAGAGAACATGATCGCATCGATTTCCGGGCAACCGACACCCGACGCACGCGCCATGCCGCGCGAGTTCCTCGAGCACCTCTACCGCGTCGCGGTCGAGCGTGCGTTGCCGCTGGCCAGCATGGGCGCACACCTGCCGGCGCCGCCGAAAGGGCGCACGCTGGTGCTGGGCGCGGGCAAGGCGGGTGGCTCGATGGCCCATGCGCTCGAAGCGCTCTGGCCGGTCGAAGCGCCGCTGTCGGGCCTGGTCGTCACGCGTTACGGGCACGTGCCGCCACGGCCCGAGGGACTGCCACAGCGCATCGAGATCGTCGAGGCCTCGCACCCCGTGCCGGACGAAGCCGGGATGCAGGCCGCAGCTCGCATCCTCGCGTTGACCGAGGGGCTGACCGCCGATGACCTGGTGCTCTGCCTGGTCTCTGGCGGCGGCTCCTCGGTGCTCACGTTGCCGGCCGACGGCATGACCCTGGCGGACAAGCAGCGCATCAACCAGCAGCTGCTCGAGAGCGGCGCCGGCATCGGCGAGATGAACTGCGTGCGAAAGCACCTGTCGCGCGTCAAGGGCGGGCGGCTCGCCGCAGCCTGCGCGCCCGCGAAGGTCGTCACGCTGACCATCAGCGACGTGCCGGGCGACGACCCGGCCGTCATCGCCAGCGGCCCGACCGTGCCAGACGCCACGACCTGCGCCGACGCGCTCGCCATCCTCGACCGCTATCGCATCGAAGTGCCCGCCGCCGTGCGCGCCGATCTCGAAAGCGGCGCGCTCGAAACGCCCAAGCCGGGCGACGCCGTGTTCGCCGGCCACGCCACGCACCTGATCGCTACGCCGCAGCAGTCGCTCGAGGCGGCGGCCGCCGTGGTGCGTGCGGCCGGCCTGGAGGCGCACATCCTCAGCGACGAGATCGAAGGCGAGTCGCGTGAAGTGGGCAAGGTGCATGCCGCGCTCGCGCGCTCGGTGGCGCACCGCGGCACGCCGTTCGCGAAGCCCTGCGTGATCCTCTCGGGCGGCGAAACCACGGTGACGATCCGGCCGCGCCAACCTGGGCAGGCCAGGGGCCGCGGTGGGCGCGCCGGTGAGTTCTGCATGGGCCTGGCCGGGGCGCTGATGGCGCAGCCGGGCGTGTGGGCTCTGGCGGCCGACACCGACGGCATCGATGGTGTGGAAGACAACGCGGGTGCCTTCGTCACGCCCGACACGCTTGCACGCGCGCAGGCCAGGGGTCTCAAGCTGGCCGAGCACCTGGACCGCAACGACGCCTATGGCTACTTCGACGCGATCGGCGACCTGCTCGTCACCGGGCCGACGCACACCAACGTCAACGATTTCCGCGCGCTGTTGATCCTGTAGCCGGCGCGGGCACTCAGCCCTTGGTGAGCCGCATGCCGGCGTCGAGCAGCAGCACTTCGCCGGTCGTCTTGGCCGCACCGGCGCCGAGCCACCAGGCGGCTTCGGCCACGTCTTCGGGCGAGATCACCGCGTCGAGCGCGGCGCGCGCCTTGTAGCCGTCGACCGCCTGTGCATAGCGCTCGGCGCCCATGCCCTCGACCAGCCACGGGGTCTCGACCAGGCCCGGTGCGATCGCATTGACGCGGATCTCCGGGCCGAGCGCGCGGGCGAGGCCCGCCGTCATCGCGTTCAGCGCGCCCTTGCTCGCCATGTACGCGATCGACGAGCCGATCCCCATCATCGAAGCCACCGACGAGATGTTCACGATGCCGCTCGCGGCACCGCTGCGCTTCCTGAGCAGCGGCACGAGCGCGCGGCTCATCTGGTACGCACCGATCACGTTGACCGCATAGATGCGCTGGAAGTCTTCCGCTTCCAGACCGTCGAGGTTCTTGAGGGCCACGAACTTGGTCGTGCCGGCGTTGTTGACCAGTGCATCGGCGCGGCCGAAATACGCCTCCACCTCCGCGGCGAGCCGGCGGCAATCGGCGTCGGACGACACATCGGCCTTGACCACGAGCACATCGGCGCCGAGCGCACGGCACTCGGCGGCCACCGCCTCGGCCGGCGCGGGGTTGCGCGAGTAGTTGACGACGACGTCCCAGTCGCGCCCGGCATAGAGCCGCGCGGTGGAAGCACCGATGCCGGAAGACGAGCCCGTCACGACGCA
The DNA here is from genome assembly GCA_041424275.1 of Variovorax sp. Taxonomy (GTDB): domain Bacteria; phylum Pseudomonadota; class Gammaproteobacteria; order Burkholderiales; family Burkholderiaceae_C; genus Variovorax. Next base: position 43,499 of record JBGMOF010000046.1, on the reverse strand, counting down.
GACCTTGCGTTCACCCATGATGAAAACCTTTCAAGAAAAAAATTCGGTCCGGCGCGTGGCTCACGAGCCCTGGCGCGGCACGGTGGCGAGCCACTGCTGCATCTGCGTCTTCCAGAGTGCCGGGATGCTGGTGGTGCCGTGGCCGCGCGTCGTGTCGCTGGCCGGGATGACGTAGAGCGTGGCCTTCGGCAGGCGCGCAAGTTCGCGTTCCATGATGCCGAGCTCGGGCGGGTTGCGCTCGTCGTCGGCCGAGTTGATCGCCAGCAGCGGCGCGCGGATGTTGCCGAGCCTGGGCGCCGGGTTGTAGTCGCGCGACGAGTCCCACTGGTACATGAAGTCGTTGGCGTCAGGCGTGAAGGGCGCGTTCAGGCGGGCGTCGAGCAGCTTGTCGGCGGCCTCGCGGGTGGGCGCGAGCTTCTGGTACGCCAGCGTGCCGCCGCTGGTGGCGACGCCGAAGAACGCATTGGCCACGCGCAGCGCCTTGGGCTGCTCGGTGTAGTTGCCGTTGTTCCAGCCCGGGTCGTTGCGGACCGAATCGACGATGAGGCGCCGCATCATCCAGTTGCGGCTGGACATCTCGGTGGGCTGCGAGGCCATCGGCACCAGCGCGTCCATGAACGCCGGGTGCTGCACGCCCCAGATCCATGCCTGCATGCCGCCCATCGAATTGCCCAGCACGAGCCGCAGGTGCTTCACCCCCAGCCCTTCGGTCACCAGCCGGAACTGCGCGGCGACCATGTCGTCGTAGTTGTAGAGCGGGAACTTCGCGCGCAGGCCGTCGGAGGGCTTGGACGACTTGCCGTGCCCGAGCGCATCGGGAAGGATGATGAAGTACTTCGTCGCGTCCAGCGGCTGGCCCGGCCCGAACAGCTCGCTGCCGAAACCCGGTTGCAGCAAGGCAGTGCCAGAGCCCGCCGTGCCGTGCAGCACCAGCACCGCCTCGTTCGTGGGAGAGCCGAGCGTCGTGTAGTGCAACCGCACTTCGGGCAGCACCTCGCCGGTGTGAAAGCGGAAGTCCCTGGCGATCCAGTCACCCTCGCGGGGCGGCGGTGCATCGGCGGCCGAGGCCAGCAGGCTGCCGAAAGCCAGGAGCGCAGCCAGGGCTGCGCGGGCGAATACGAGACAAGGGTTCATGGCGGATTCCTCGGGATGCGTCCCGTGCGGTGGGCAGTCGTCGACTCTAGGCACAAAGCCGTTCGTCGCCCATCGGGATCGACACCCTGCCGGTCGCCGCCGGGACAAGGTATCGACACGCGGCCGCCGGTCATGGTCCGGTCAGCCCCGGGGCGCATGATCCGCGCGTGAAAAAACGCTTCCCCTCCTTCCTGCGGCACGTCGGTCCCGGCGTCATCACCGGCGCCGCCGACGACGATCCGTCCGGCATCGCGACGTACACGCAGGCCGGGGCGCAGTTCGGCACCGGGCTGCTGTGGACGGTGTTCCTGTCGTTGCCGTTCATGGTGGCGATCCAGCTGGTGTCGGCGCGTATCGGTCGCGTGACCGGCAAGGGCGTCGCAGCCAACCTGCGCGAACACATGCCGCGCCCGCTGCTCGTGCTGCTCGTCGGGCTGCTGGTCATCGCCAACACGATCAACATCGCGGCGGACGTGGCGGCCATGGGCGGCGCGCTACAGCTGGTCGTGGGCGGGCCGCAGCAGATCCATTCGCTCGCGTTCGGCGTGCTGACGGTGCTGCTGCAGGTCTTCGTGCCGTACCGCAAGCTGGCCCACATCCTCAAGTGGCTCACGCTCACCCTCTTCGCCTACGTGGCGACGGTGTTCTCGGTGCACGTGCCCTGGGCGCTCGTGCTGCACGACCTGGTCGTGCCGAAACTGCAGTGGAGCGGCGAGTACTGGATGATGATCGTGGCGCTGCTCGGCACCACGATCTCGCCCTATCTCTTCTTCTGGCAGGCCTCGCAGGAAGTCGAGGAGCTGCGGCTGCGCGGCGGCCGGCGCGGCACCGACAAGCAGATCCTGCGCGACCTCGGACGCGTCAAGCTCGACACCTGGATCGGCATGACCTTCTCGAACCTGATCGCCTTCTTCGTCATGGTCGTCGGCGCTGCGGTGCTCTATGCGGGCGGCGTGCACGACGTGACGTCGGCGGCACAGGCTGCCGAGGCGCTCAGGCCTTTGGCGGGCGACTTCGCGTTCTGGCTGTTCGCCGGCGGCATCATCGCCACCGGCTTGCTGGCGGTCCCGGTGCTGGCGTCTTCGGCTGCCTACGCGGTGGCAGAGGCGCTGGGCTGGGAGCAGGGGCTGGAGCGGCACTGGCGCGAAGCCAAGGGCTTCTACGGAATCATCGCGATGGCCACGCTGGTCGGCACCGCGCTCGACTTCACGCCGATCGATCCGATGAAGGCGCTCTACTGGAGCGCGGTCATCAACGGCGTCGTCGCGGTGCCGATCATGGCGGCCATGATGGTGCTCGCCACCCGCACCGAGGTCATGGGGAGGTTCACCTCCGGGCGCAAGACACGTTTGCTGGGCTGGGGCGGCACGGCGCTGATGGGCATCGCGGCGGTGATGATGGGATGGGACCTGGTGCGCTGAGATCCATCACCGGGCACCAAAATGAGTGCGGTTTGCCCGGTTTGCTGGTTGAAAATGCAGGCCCGTGACATATTGCGCCGCGAATGTGCGGTATGGCGTGCGGTGTATTTGCAGAGCAGGAAGACCCTTTACCGTCACGGCTGGCGCAGGACGGCGTCTTTCTTGCAAGAACAACCCCATGAGCATGAGCAGCAGCACCCAACCGATCCGTTTTTTCCACCAGGGCCGCGTTGTCGAGATCGACGACGCCCGGCCGACCCGCACCGTGCTCGACTGGCTCCGCGAAGATGCGCGCTGCACCGGCACCAAGGAAGGCTGTAACGAAGGCGACTGTGGCGCCTGCACCGTCGTCATCGGCACGCTGGCCGCGCCGGACGCCGAAGGCACTGTCGGCGGGCTGCAGCTCCAGACCGTCAACGCCTGCATCCAGTTCCTGCCGACCCTGCACGGCAAGGCGCTCTTCACCGTCGAAGACCTGAAGGCGCAGTGCGGTCAGTCGATGGACCTGTCGCGGCACGACAAGCGCAAGGTGGTCGAACTGCACCCGGTCCAGCAGGCCATGGTCGAGTGCCACGGCTCGCAGTGCGGCTTCTGTACCCCCGGCTTCGTGATGTCGCTGTGGTCGACCTACGAACATCACCAGGCCGAAGGCACCCAGCCGACGCGCCAGCAGCTGGCCGACGATCTCTCGGGCAACCTCTGCCGCTGCACCGGCTACCGGCCCATCCTCGATGCCGGCCAGCGCATGTTCGACCTGCCTGCCGTGCGGCTCGACACCGCACCGGTCGTGCGCGCCCTCGACAGCCTCCGCGAGGTAAGCACGTTCGACTACGCAGTGACCGCCGCTGGCCGCACCGACAGCTTTCATGCGCCGAAGACGCTCGCCGAGCTCGCCGCGCTGCGCATGGAAAAGCCCAAGGCGCAGCTGCTGGCCGGCTCGACCGACGTCGGCCTGTGGGTCAACAAGCAGTTCCGCGATCTGGGCGACATCCTCTACGTCGGCGACGTCGCGGAGATGAAGACGATCACCGAGCAGGACGGAGAGCTCTACATCGGCGCGGGCGCGTCGCTCGAAGACGCCTTCCGTGCACTCGCCGCGCGCTTCGAGGGACTCACCGACGTGTGGCTGCGCTTCGCCTCGCCGCCGATCCGCAATGCCGGCACGATGGGTGGCAACGTCGCCAACGGATCGCCGATCGGCGATTCGCCGCCGGTGCTGATGGCACTCGATGCGCAGATCGAACTGCGGCAGGGCGCGCGCGTGCGGCGCATGCCGCTCACCGATTTCTACGTCGACTACATGAAGAACAGACTGGAGCCCGGCGAGTTCGTGCAGGGCCTGGCCGTGCCGATGGCGGTCGCCGCGCGGCGTGTGCGGGTCTACAAGATCAGCAAGCGCTTCGACTGCGACATCTCGGCGCTGTGCGCGGGCTTCTCGCTTGCGTTGGACGGGGACACGGTCACGGAAGTGCGGCTCGCATTCGGCGGCATGGCGGCGATCGTCAGGCGCGCTGCGCAGGCCGAGGCGGTGCTCCTCGGCAAACCGTGGACACAGGAAAACGTGAACGCGGCCAAGCTGGCGCTCGCCCAGGATTTCCAGCCGCTGTCGGACATGCGGGCCTCGGCCGGCTACCGGCTGCAGGTCGCGCAGAACCTCATCCAGCGCCTCTGGCTCGAAACGCGCACGCGCGACGCGCTGCCGCAGTCGGCCACCAGCGTCTGGAGCGTGATGCCCCACGGGGCCAACCCGGTCATGACGGAAGGTGCCTGACATGAACAAGCCCATCGAAGCCCGCCTGCTGCAACCCGCGGAAGCCTTTGCCGACTACCTGAAGAACGCGGCCGCCCGCATCGACGTCGGTGCGGAAGCGAAAGCGCAGGGCGATGGCGCGCGGGTCGGCATCAGCCGGACGCACGAGTCGGCCGAGCTGCACGTCGCGGGCGAAGCGACCTACATCGACGACATCCCCGAACTCGCCGGCACGCTGCACTGCGCGCTCGGCCTGTCGCCGGTCGCGAACGGGCGACTCACCGGCATGTCGCTCGACGTGATTCGCGCGCTGCCGGGCGTGGTGCACGTGTTCTCGGCCGCCGACATTCCCGGCACCAACGACTGCGGCTCGATCGTCCACGACGACCCGATCCTCTGTGCCGGCGACATTCGACATCTGGGCCAGCCCGTGTTCGCCGTCATCGCCGAGACCCGCGACGCGGCGCGCCGCGCGGCCGCTCGCGCGAAGGACGTGCTGACCATCGAAGCCGCGCCGCCGGTGCTGACGCCACGCGAGGCGCACGCCAGAGGCGAGTACGTGGTGCCGCCGATGCACCTGGAGCGTGCCACGCACGAAGGTGGGGCGAAGACCGCCATCGCCAACGCGCCGCACCGCCTGCAGGGCAGCTTCGATGTCGGCGGACAGGAGCAGTTCTACCTGGAAGGCCAGATCAGCTACGCCATCCCGAAGGAAGGCGGCTCGATGCACGTCCATTGCTCGACCCAGCATCCGAGCGAGATGCAGCATCTCGTGGCGCACGCGCTGCATCTGCATGCGAACGAGGTGCACGTCGAATGCCGGCGCATGGGCGGCGGCTTCGGTGGCAAGGAATCGCAGTCGGGCCTTTTCGCCTGCGTGGCCGCCATCGCGGCGCACAAGCTGCGGCGCCCGGTCAAGCTGCGGCTCGACCGCGACGACGACTTCCTCATCACCGGGCGGCGCCACTGCTTCTGGTACGAGTACGAAGTCGGCTACGACGACGAAGGCCGCATCCTCGGCGCCGAGATCTCGATGGTGTCGCGCGCGGGGCATTCCGCCGATTTGTCGGGCCCGGTCATGACGCGGGCGATGTGCCACTTCGACAATGCCTACTGGCTGCCCGACGTGTCGATGCACGGCTACTCGGGCCGCACCAACACGCAGAGCAACACCGCGTTCCGCGGCTTCGGCGGACCGCAGGGGGCGATCGCGATCGAGAACATCATCGACTCGATCGGCCGCGCGCTCGGTCGCGATCCGCTCGACGTGCGGCGCCTCAATTTCTACGGCAAGACCGAGCGCAACGTCACGCCCTACGACCAGGTCGTGACCGACAACATCATCGACGAGCTGGTGACCCAGCTCGAAGACAGCAGCGACTACCGCGCGCGGCGCGATGCGGTCACCGTCTTCAACGCGGCGAACCCGGTGCTCAAGCGCGGGCTGGCGCTGGCGCCGCTGAAGTTCGGCATCTCGTTCAACGTGAAGCACTTCAACCAGGCCGGCGCGCTGGTGCATGTGTACACCGACGGCTCGATCCTGGTGAACCACGGCGGCACGGAGATGGGCCAGGGCCTCAACACCAAGGTGGCCCAGGTCGTGGCGCACGAGCTGGGCGTGAGCTTCGAGACCGTGCGCGCCACCGCGACCGACACCACCAAGGTGGCCAATACGTCCGCGACCGCGGCCTCCACCGGCGCCGACCTGAACGGCAAGGCCGCGCAGGACGCCGCGCGGCAGATCCGCGAGCGGCTCGCCGCGTGCGCGGCCGCGCGCCATGGCGGCGAGGCTGCGGCGGTTCGCTTCGCCAACGACAAGGTGGAAGTCAACGGCCGCACGCTCGACTTCGCGACGCTGGTCGGCGAGGCCTATCTCGATCGCGTGCAGCTCTGGTCCGACGGCTTCTACGCCACGCCGGGGCTGAGCTGGGACCGCGAGACCATGAAGGGCCGTCCGTTCTTCTACTTCGCCTACGGCGCCGCCGTGAGCGAGGTGGTGGTGGATACGCTCACCGGCGAGTGGAAGCTGCTGCGCGCCGACATCCTGCACGACGCCGGCCGCTCGCTGAACCCGGCGGTCGACATCGGCCAGGTCGAGGGCGCGTTCATCCAGGGCATGGGCTGGCTCACGACCGAGGAACTGGTCTGGCATCCGCAGTCGGGCAAGCTCACCACGCACGCACCGAGCACCTACAAGATCCCGACGGCCAACGACTGCCCGCCGGTCTTCAACGTGAAGCTGTACGAAGGCGACAACTTCGAGGACTCGATCCACCGCAGCAAGGCGGTCGGCGAGCCGCCGCTGCTGTTGCCGTTCTCGGTGTTCTACGCGATCCGCGACGCGGTGTCGGCCGTGGGCGACCACAAGGTCGATCCGCCGCTGCGCGCACCGGCCACCAGCGAAGCCATCCTGGCCGCCATTACCGCCGTGCAGGCCTGAGCGAACATCGACAGATGCGCGACCAAGCCCTTTTCGACAAGATCGACCTGCATCTGATCAGGGTGCTCTACACCGTGCTGACCGACCGCAGCGTGTCGCGCGCCGCGGTGCGGCTGGGCATGTACCAACCGGCGGTGTCGGCGGCGCTCAAGCGGCTGCGCGACCTGTCGGGCGATCCGCTGCTGGTGCGCTCGGGCTCGGGCATGGTGCCGACGGACGCGGGGCTTCGCATGATCGAGCCGAGCGCGAGCATCCTGCGTGCGGCCGAGGTGCTGTTCAGCGACGCGCGGGGCTTCGATCCGCAGACCGCCACCAGCACCTTCCGCATCGCCGCGAGCGACTACCTCGATCCGCTCTTCCTGCCGATGCTGATCGCGCAGATCAAGAGCCAGGCGCCGCTCTGCAAGATCGAGATCCATGCGCTGTCGCCCGATTCCAACTACCACGCGCACCTGTCGCTCGGGCATGTGGACCTCGTCATCGGCAACTGGGCCAAGCCGCCGGAAGACCTGCACATGGCGCGCCTCTTCGGCGACGAGGTGGTCTCACTGGTGAGCGCCGAGCATCCGGCCGCGCGGCGCGGCTGGGATGCGGCGACGTGGCTCGCTTCCGAACACATCGCGCCCACGCCGACGCACCCGGGCGCGCGCGGCATCATCGAGCAGATGCTCGACGAGCTGGGCCTGCAGCGCAACATCACGGCGCGCTGTGCCCACTTCAGCCTGATTCCCGACATGGTGGCCTCGAGCCTGCTGGTGCTGACCACCGGTCGCCAGTATTGCGAGCGCTTCCTGCCGCGGCTGCCGGTGCGCATCATCGAGTGCCCGGTCGCGCTGCCGCGCCTCATGTACTACCAGCTGTGGCACGAGCGCACGCATTCATCGAGTTCGGCGCGCTGGCTGCGCGAACGCATCAAGACCGTGGCCGCGTCACTGCGACCGGCAACACGGCCCTCCGAGACAAGAAAAGACCCACTGCAGGACCCCGCATGACAGTTTCCAGACTTCAGCTTGCGAACATCACCAAACGCTATCCGGCGGTGGTGGCCAACAGCGATGTATCGCTCATCGTCCGACCCGGCGAAACGCATGCGGTGCTTGGCGAGAACGGCGCCGGAAAATCGACGCTGATGAAGATCATCTACGGCTCGGTCAAGCCCGACGAGGGCACGGTGAGCTTCAACGGCCAGCCGGTGAACATCCGCAATCCGCAGGAGGCGAGGGCGCTCGGCATCAGCATGGTGTTTCAGCACTTCAGCCTGTTCGACACGCTCACCGTGGCCGAGAACGTCTGGCTCGGTCTCGACAAGAGCCTCGCGCTGGCCGACGTGACGAAGCGCATCATCGCCAAGGCCAGCGAGTACGGGCTCGACATCGACCCGCTGCGCCCGGTGCACACGCTCTCGGTCGGCGAGATGCAGCGCGTCGAGATCATCCGCGCGCTGCTGACCGACCCCAAGCTGCTGATCCTCGACGAACCCACGTCGGTGCTGACGCCGCAGGCCGTGCAGAAGCTCTTCGTGGTGCTCAAGCAGCTGTCGTCCGAGGGCTGCAGCATCCTGTACATCAGCCACAAGCTGCACGAGATCCGCGAGCTGTGCACCGCCTGCACCGTGCTGCGCGGCGGCAAGGTCACCGGCGTGTGCAACCCGCAGAACGAGAGCAACGAGTCGCTCTCGCGCCTCATGATCGGCGCCGAGCCGCCGCCGCTGCAGCACCGCGAAGTCAAGACCGGCGCGGTGGCGCTGCGCGTGAAGGGGCTTCGGCTCGAGCGCGACGACCAGTTCGGGGTCGACCTCGACGGCATCTCGATGGAGGTGCGCGCCGGCGAGGTGGTCGGCATCGCGGGCGTGTCGGGCAACGGGCAGAAGGAACTGCTCTATGCGCTCTCGGGCGAGGACACGCGGGCCGAGGCGCAGATGATCGAAATGTTCGGCCAGCCCGCAGCGCGCCTGCGCCCGCGCGGCCGGCGCAAGCTCGGCGTGCACTTCGTGCCCGAAGAACGGCTGGGCCGCGGCGCCGTGCCGACGCTGAGCCTCGCCCACAACATGCTGCTGACGCGCGACAACGCGATCGGCAAGAGCGGCTGGATCCGCGTCGCCGCGCTGCAGGCGCATGCGGCGTCGGTGATCAAGCGTTTCAACGTCAAGGCCGGCGGACCGGGCGCTGCCGCGCGCTCGCTCTCCGGCGGCAACCTGCAGAAGTTCATCGTCGGCCGCGAGATTGACGCCAACCCCAAGCTCTTCATCGTGGCGCAGCCCACCTGGGGCGTCGACGTCGGCGCTGCGGCGCTGATCCGCGGCGAGATCCTCGCGCTGCGCGACGCGGGCTGTGCGGTGCTGGTGGTGAGCGAAGAGCTCGACGAGCTGTTCGAAATCAGCGACCGGCTCTACGTGATCGCCAAGGGGCAGCTGTCGCCCTCGGTCGACCGCGCCGCGGCGACCGTGCCGCAGATCGGTGAATGGATGAGCGGACTCTGGCAAGGCGCCGCAGCCGCAAGGGAGACCGCACATGTTGAAGCTTGAAGCACGCCCGCAACTCTCGAAGTTCTGGAGCTACGGTTCGCCGATCCTGGCGCTGCTGATCACCGTGCTGATCGGCATGGCGCTGTTCGCGGCGCTGGGCAAGGACCCGGTCAAGGGCCTGCTGGTGTTCTTCTGGGAGCCGATCCGAAGCGGCTACGCGCTCGGCGAATTGATGGTCAAGGCGACGCCGCTGCTCATCATCGCGCTCGGCCTGGCCGTGTGCTTTCGCTCCAACGTGTGGAACATCGGTGCCGAGGGGCAATTCGTGATCGGCGCCATCGCGGCCGGCTACGTCGCCTTGCTCGCCGACAAGAGCACCGGGCCGTGGATCATCCCGGCCATCCTGGCGGCGGGCATCCTGGGCGGCATGTTCTGGGCGGCCATCGTCGCCTTGCTGCGCGACCGCTTCAACGCCAACGAGATCCTGGTCAGCCTGATGCTCGTGTACGTGGCGGTGCTGGTGCTCGGCTACATGGTGGCCGGCCCGCTGAAAGACCCGATGGGCTTCAACTTTCCGCAGAGCAAGAACTTCGACGCGGTGACCCAGATCCCGCGGCTCATGAAGGGCTCGCGCGTGAGCATCGGGCTGGTGATCGCACTGGCCGGCGTGGTGGCGCTCTGGATCTTCCTGTTCCGCACGCGCGCGGGCTTCGCGCAGCAGGTCGGCGGCCTTGCACCCGCGGCGGCACGCTATGCCGGGTTCTCGGCGCGGCGGGCGGTGTGGATCGCGCTGCTGGTCTCGGGCGGCGCGGCCGGCCTGGCCGGTGCGCTCGAAGTGGCCGGCCCGATCGGCCAGCTCACGCCGTACGTGCCGGCGGGCTATGGCTTCGCCGCGATCATCGTGGCCTTCGTCGGGCGGTTGCATCCGGTCGGCATGGTGTTCTCCGCGATCCTGATGAGCATGTTCTACATCGGCGGCGAACTCGCGCAGTCGCGCCTCGGCCTGCCCAAGTCGCTCACCGGCGTGTTCCAGGGGCTGCTGCTGTTCACCCTGCTGGCCTGCGACACGCTGATCGCCTACCGCGTGAGGCGCAAGCTCGCGCCCAGGCCGGCGCCGCTCGCCTCGCCCGCGCAGGGCACCGCATCGCTGCAGGCCAGCACCCCGCTCACCGCACCGGCTGCCGCGCGCGCCACCGAAGGAGCTCTCTGATGGACGCTTACGCACTCCTGCTGGGCTCGATGCTCAGCGCCGGCACCGTCCTGGCCATCGCCTCGCTCGGCCTGCTCGTCAACGAGAAGGCCGGCATCGTCAACCTTGGCGCCGAGGGCTTGATGCTGTGCGCCGCCATCGCCGGCTTCGCCGTCACGGTGAAGACCGGCAGCAGCTGGCTCGGCTTTGCCGGCGGCATGGTCACAGGCGCCGCGCTGGCCGCCGTGTTCGGCGTGCTGGTGATCTGGCTCAACACCAACCAGTACGCGACAGGGCTCGCGCTCAGCCTCTTCGGCGTCGGCTTCTCGGCGTTCGCGGGCATCAGCTACGTGCAGGCCAAGCTGCCCGAAAGCACGCGTTACGCGTTGCCGTACCTGTCGGACATTCCGCTGGCCGGGCCCGCGCTGTTCCGGCACCACCCGATCGTGTACTTCGCGGTCTTCCTGACCTTCGCGCTGATCTGGTTCCTGTACCGCACGCGCACCGGCCTGGTGTTGCGTTCGGTCGGCGAATCCCCCGAATCGGCGCATGCGCTCGGCTATCCGGTGCGGCGCATCCGCTTCATCGCGGTGGTGGTGGGCGGCGCGCTCTGCGGGTTGGCCGGTGCCTACCTGTCGGTGGTGTACACCGGCCTGTGGGTCGAGAACATGGTGGCCGGCAAGGGCTGGATCGCGCTCGCGCTGACCACCTTCGCCACCTGGCGGCCGGCGCGCGTGCTGCTCGGGGCCTACCTGTTCGGCGGCGTCACGATGCTGGGCTTCCACCTGCAGAGCGTGGGAGTCGACATCCCGAGCCAGTTCCTCAACATGATGCCGTACATCGCCACCATCGTCGTGCTGGCGCTGATCTCGCGCAACCCGGCGTTCATCCGCATCAACATGCCGGCGTCGATCGGGAAACCGTTCTACCCCGGCTCATAATCTCCCCTGATTTTTTCGCCAACCTATCCTTTGAGGATTCCTGACAATGAATGATCTGAACAAGCGTTCCCTTCTCAAGCTCGCAGCCCTGACGGCCGTGGCGTCGGCCGCCCTCGTGGGCTGTGGCAAGAAGGAAGAGGCCGCAGCACCCGCCGCCGCCGCACCGGCTGCTGCCCCGGCCCCTGCGGCCGCCGCACCGGCCGCACCGCTCAACATCGCATTCGCCTATGTCGGCCCGGTCGGCGACGGCGGCTGGTCGTTCGCGCACGACAACGCCCGCAAGGCACTCGAGAAGGAATTCGGCGACAAGATCAAGACCACCTTCGTCGAAAGCGTGCCCGAGGGGGCCGACGCCGAGCGCGTGTTCCGCGACTTCGTGAGCCAGGGCAACAAGCTGGTCTTCGGCACCACCTTCGGCTACATGGAGCCCATGCTCAAGGTCGCCACCGACGCCAAGGACGTGAAGTTCGAGCACGCCACCGGCTACAAGACCTCCGAGAACATGCGCACCTACGACAGCCGCACGTACGAAGGCGCATACATGGCCGGCGTGATCGCCGGCTCGATGACCAAGAGGAACACGCTCGGCGTGGTCGGCTCGGTGCCGATCCCCGAAGTGCTGCGCAACATCAACAGCTTCACGATGGGTGCGCAGTCGGTCAACCCGAAGATCACGACCAAGGTCGTGTGGGTGAACGAATGGTTCAGCCCGCCCAAGGAAACCGAAGCCGCCACCGCGCTGATCAACGGCGGCGCCGACGTGCTGTTCCAGAACACCGACTCGCCGGCCGTGCTCAAGACGGCACAGGAAAAAGGCAAGCGCGCGTTCGGCTGGGACTCCGACATGACGGCCTACGGCCCGAAGGCGCACCTCGCATCGGCCGTGATCAACTGGGGCCCGTACTACATCAAGACCACCAAGGACGCGCTCGAAGGCAAGTGGGCGACCGGCCAGAGCTGGTGGGGCGTGAAGGAAGGCGCGATCGACATCGTCTCGCTCGCGGAAGACATTCCGGCCGATATCAAGACCAAGGTCGAGACGGTCAAGGCCGGCCTGAAGGACGGTTCGTTCTCCATCTGGAAGGGCCCGATCGTCGGCCAGGACGGCAAGGAGCTCGTGGGCGCCGGCGCAACCGCCGACGACAAGTTCCTGTCGGGCGTGAACTTCTACGTCAAGGGCGTGGACGGCAAGGTGCCGGGCGACAAGAAGTAGGCTCCCCCCAGGCTGCGCGGCACTTCGTGTCCGCTTCGCCAACCCCCTGACCGGGGACAACACCTGCGGCCCGGCGATGCCGGTTCCGCGGTGTTCCACAACAAGGGTTGCCCCATGGCAGCCCTTTTTCTTTGCGGTTGATTTGTGCCCCTCTCCGAAGCCAACGATTTCCTGTGCAAAGGCACGCGGGCCTACCGCCGCGCGACTTTCGCGATCTTCTGCGCAGGCCTCTCGACCTTCGCCGCGATCTATTGCGTGCAGCCCCTGCTGCCGATCTTCGCGAGCCACTTCGGCGTGTCGGCGGCGAGCAGCAGCCTGACGCTGTCGCTCACCACCCTGTGCCTGGCGCTGTGCATGCTGGTCGCCGGCTCGCTCGCGGAAGCGCTGGGCCGCAAGCCGGTGATGCTGGTCGCGCTCGGCGTGTCGGGCGTGCTGGGCCTGGCCTGCGCCTTCGTGGATTCATGGCCGGTGCTGCTGACGCTGCGTGCGCTCGTCGGCGTGGCGCTGAGCGGTTTGCCGGCGCTCGCGATGGCGTACGTGGGCGAGGAGTTCGACCCGCTCTCCCTTTCTTCGGCGATGGGGCTCTACATCAGCGGCAACGTGCTCGGCGGACTGGCGGGGCGGCTGCTGTCGGGCGGTTTGGCCGACCTCGGCGGTTGGCGGCTCGCCATGGGTGGCATCGCGATGCTGAGCATCGTGTCGCTCGGCGTCTTCGCCTGGTTGCTGCCACCCTCGCGTCACTTCAAGCCGCAGGCGCTGTCGCTGCGCGGTCTGGTCGGCAACTTCGCGATGCACCTGCGCACGCCTGCGCTGCGCATCGGTTTCGCGCTCGGCTTCCTGCTGATGGGCAGCTTCGTGGCGATCTTCAACTACGTCGGCTTCCGGCTGGCCGCACCGCCGTTCTCGCTCTCGTCGACCGTGATCGGCCTGCTGTTCTCGGTCTACCTCATCGGCAGCTACAGCGCGCGGCAGGCCGGGGCGATGGTCGACCGGCTGGGCGCGCGCCGCGTCGTCCAGGTCAGCATCGGGCTGATGCTGCTCGGTGTGGGCGCGCTCGCGACCCCCTGGCTGGCCGGTGTGGTGCTCGGGCTCGCGCTGCTGACCGGCGGCTTCTTCGCGGCGCACGCCGTGGCCAGCGGCCAGGTCGGCCAGCGCGCGCAGGGCGCCAAGGCCCAGGCGGCGGCGTTGTACCTCTGCGCCTATTACCTCGGCTCGGGTGTGCTCGGCTACGCGGGCGGCGCGCTGTGGGAACACGCGGGCTGGCTGGCGTTGCTAGGCGGCGTGGCGGTGTGCATGCTGCTCGCAGCGGCCATCGTTCGGCGCTGGTGAAGGCGGTGCGGCACACTTGATCCAGAACCGATGACTCAGGAATCTCAAATGACTTTTTCCGTTCCCCCGATTTCCCCCGAACGCCTGCCGGCACTGCTGCGCGCGATGCCCAAGGCGGAGCTGCACATGCACATCGAAGGATCGCTCGAACCCGAGCTGATCTTCGCGCTGGCCGCCCGCAACGGCGTCGCCATTCCCTACGCCGATGTCGAGGCCCTGCGCCGCGCCTACGCGTTCACCAACCTGCAGAGCTTTCTGGACATCTACTACGCCGGCGCCAGCGTGCTGCTCAAGGAGCAGGACTTCTACGACATGGCCTGGGCCTACCTGGAGCGTGCCGCGGCCGACAACGTGGTGCACACGGAAATGTTCTTCGACCCGCAGACGCACACCGAGCGCGGCGTCGACATCAAGACCGTGATCGACGGGTTGCACCGCGCCTGCGTCGATGCCGAGGCGAAGCTCGGCGTGAGCGCTGCGCTGATCATGTGTTTCCTGCGCCATCTCAGCGAAGAGCAGGCGTTCGAGACGCTCGAGCAGGCACTGCCGTACCGCGACAAGATCATCGGCGTCGGCCTCGATTCCGGAGAGGTCGGCAATCCGCCCGAGCGCTTCGAGCGCGTGTTCGCACGTTGCCGCGCGCTGGGGCTGCATCTCGTCGCGCACGCTGGCGAAGAAGGGCCGCCCGAATATGTCTGGAGCGCGCTGGATGTGCTCAAGGTCGAACGCATCGACCACGGCGTGCAGAGCGTCAAGGACCCTGCGCTGATGAAGCGGCTGGCGCAGGATCGCATTCCGCTCACCGTGTGTCCGTTGTCCAACCTTAAGCTCTGCGTATTTCCCGATCTGGCGCAGCACAACCTCGGTGCCTTGCTCGACTCGGGCCTGATGGCCACGGTCAACTCCGACGACCCCGCCTACTTCGGCGGCTACATGAACGACAACTTCGTGCAGACCTTCGCCGCCACCGGCCTGACCGCGCAGCATGCATGGCAGCTCGCGGCCAACAGCTTCGAGGGCAGCTTCATCGACGCGTCGGCCAAGGCGCGCTACATCGAGCGGCTCAACGAGACCTTCGCCACCTTCGAATAATCAGGAGACTGCATGCGCCCCGTGGCCCCGCCTTTCACCGCTTCCTTCCCGATCCGCTCCCTCGCCGACGTTCGCCGCCTCGAAGACACACCGCTCGAACAAGCGGTCACCGTTCGCAGCACCTACGAGATCTTCCGCAACACCGCCGCGGCGCATGGTGCCCGGACCGCGCTGACCTTCCTGCGCGACGCCGACCCGGAGACGCCGCCGATCCGATGGAACTACGCGCAGTTGCTGTCCGGTATTCACCAGACGGCCAACCTGCTGCACGCGCTCGGCGTCGGCCCGCAGGATGCGGTCGCGGTGCTGCTGCCCGGGTGTCTCGAATACCACCTCGCGCTCTGGGGCGGCGAGGCGGCCGGCATCGTGCAGCCGCTCAACCCGCTGCTGACCGACGAGAAGCTGGTGTCGCTGATGAAAGCGGCCGGCGCCAAGGTGCTGATCGCCTACGGCTCGGACGCGGAATCCGGCATGTGGTCCAAGGCGATGCGCTTGCGCACGCAGGTGCCGACGCTCGTCACGGTGCTGCGGGTGGCGCCGCACGACGAGCTGGCCGATGCCGCCGTCGACCTGCCAGAAGGCACCGCCGACTTCGCCGCCATGCGCGCTGCGCAACCCGACGATCGCCTGTTGAGCGGACGCGACATTGCGCCCGACGACATCGCCGCGTACTTTCATACCGGCGGCACGACGGGCGCGCCCAAGCTCGCGCGGCACAGCCACCGCGCCCAGGTGTTCACGGCCTGGGCCTGCGTCAAGCTCCAGCAGCTCACGCATCAGGACGTGACCATCAACGGCTACCCGCTCTTCCACGTGGCCGGCGTTCTGCCTGCGGCGCTGGCCGCCTTCTCGGCCGGTGTCGAAACCATCATGCCGACCACGTCGCAACTGCGGAACAAGGCGGTCGTCGCCAACTACTGGCGGCTGGTCGACAAGTTCCGTCCGACCTCGTTGTCGGCGGTGCCTACCATCCTGGCCGCGCTGGCCAACGTGCCGCTCGACGGCGCGGACATCTCGTCGATCACCTATTGCCGCACGGGCGCGGCGGTGCTCGCGCCGGAACTCGCCGCGCGCTTCGAGCGCCTGTTCGGCCTGCACGTGCACGAGAGTCTGGGCATGACCGAGATGGCCGGCATCTCGACGGTCACGCCGCCCGGCGTCAACGGTCCCGCGGGGTGCGTCGGGTTCCCGCTGCCCTACGCGCAGATGAAGATCGTGGCGCTGGACGAACAGGGCGGCGCGAGCGATCGCGAGCTGCCGCCCGGCGAGCACGGCATGGTGCTGTTCAAGTCGCCGAACGTGTTCTCCGGTTTCCTCGACCCGGCCGACACCGCCAAGGCCTTCACCGCGGACGGCTGGCTCGCGACCGGCGACATCGGCTGGGTCGATGGCGAAGGGCGGCTCAACCTCACGGGCCGCTCGAAGGACCTGATCATCCGCAGCGGCCACAACATCGATCCGAAGACGATCGAAGACGCGCTGGGCGCCCATCCCGCAGTGCAGCTCACGGCCGCCGTGGGCGCGCCCGATGCCTACGCGGGCGAGCTGCCGGTGGTGTTCGCCACACTGGTACCCGGCGCCTTGGTCGACGAGGCGGAGCTGCTGGCCTTCGCCTCGGCGCGCGTCGACGAAGCGCCGGCGCGGCCCAAATGGGTCAAGGTCATCGAGCACATGCCGATGACCAACGTCGGCAAGATCTACAAGCCCGAACTGCGCGCGCTGGCTGCCGGCCACGTGGCGCGCGCGCTGGTCGATGCGGCGTGCGTCGAGGCCGGCTTCGCGCGCGAGGCGTGGCCGCGGGTGGAGAGCGACGAGCACCGCGGCGTCACGGTCCATTTCGATGCTGCGGCCGAGCCTGCGCTGGTGGAGCGACTCGCGCAGTCGCTGGCCTCGCTGCCGGTCAAGACGCGGGTCGTCGCTGCGGCATAGGTTCGGGCGCAGGCTCGTATAGACCCTATACGGACGTCGAAATTGCGGCGACCCCGGGGCTGCATTACGCTGGCAGCCACGATGAAAAAAGCCTACCGCGCCGCCTTGCTCCGATTCGACACCGAAGGTCGAGCGCTCTATGAAGAAGACGGCCTGCTGGTGGTCGGTCCCGATGCCGAAGGCCGCCAGCGGGTGATCGATGCGGGCAGCCACGCCGCGGTTGCGCCGCGCCACGCCGAGGTGGCGGTGACCGATCTTCCGGGCCGCATCCTCGCGCCCGGCTTCATCGACATGCACATCCATTTCCCGCAGACCGACATCATCGGCGCGCCGTCGGAAGGCCTCCTGCCGTGGCTCGAGAACTACACCTTCCCGGCCGAGAGCCGCTTTGCCGACCCCGGTCATTCGGCCGATGTCGCGGAGGTGTTCTTCGACGAACTGCTGCGCAACGGCGTGACCACGTCGCTCACCTTCGCGACCTCGCATCCGGCGTCGGTCACCGCGTTCTTCGAGAGCGCGCAGCGGCGGCAGCTGCGGATGATCACCGGCAAGGTGCTGCAGGACCGCCATTCGCCGGACGGCGTGCGCGACGAGACCGACCAGAGCCTGATCGACACCGAGACGCTGATCCGGCGCTGGCACAACGTCGACCGCCTGGGCTACGCGATCACGCCGCGCTTCGCGCCCACGAGCACCGACGCGCAGCTCCAGGGCGCCGGCGAGCTCGCGGCGAAGTATCCGGACACCTGGATTCATTCCCACGTCGCCGAGAACAAGGACGAGGTGCAATGGGCGCGCGAGCTGTTCCCGAAGGCGCGTTCGTACCTCGACGTCTATACGGGCTTCGGCCTGATGCGCGAACGCGCCGTCTACGCGCACTGCATCCACTTCGACGATGCCGACCGCCAGCTCATGCGTGAGACGAAGACCGCGTCGGCCGTGAGCCCGACCAGCAATCTCTTCCTGGGCAGCGGCTTCTTCGACTTCGACGGCGCCGATCGCATCGGCTACCGCTACGGCCTTGCGAGCGATGTCGGCGGCGGCACGAGCTTCAGCCCTTTCACGACCATGATGGCCGCCTACTACGTGGGCCGCGAAGGGCAGACCAAGCCGGGCGTCAGCATCGCCCCGTCGCAGCTTTGGTGGCGCCACACGGGCGGCGCCGCACAGGCGCTGGGGCTCGAAGGCGTGGTGGGCAACCTGCAGCCTGGCTGCGAAGCCGATTTCGTGGTGATCAACCCCAAGGCCACGCCGCTGCTCGCGCGCAAGACGGCGCTGGCGACAAACCTCGAAGAACTGCTGTTCGCGATGATCGTTCTGGGCGACGACCGGCTGATCGAGCGCACCGTGATTTCGCAGGCGCTGCCCGGCTGAGCCGGTGTTTGCGCCATGACACAATCGCCGACCCAGCGAGTGCGGTGACTTTCCTTCGGGAAACGCCGCGGAACCGGCTTTGCCGGGCCGCTGGTGTTGCCCCCTGGAGGGGGTTGGCGAAGCGACACGAAGTGCGCGAAGACTGGGGGTGTTTTATGTCCATCAAGAGCGACAAGTGGATCCGGCGCATGGCCGAACAAACCGGCATGATCGAGCCGTTCGAGCCGGGCCAGGTGCGCCAGAACGAGGGTCAAAAGATCATCAGCTACGGCACGTCGAGCTACGGCTACGACATCCGCTGCGCGCCCGAATTCAAGGTGTTCACCAACATCCACAGCACCGTGGTGGACCCGAAGAACTTCGACGAGAAGAGCTTCGTCGACATGCACGGCGACTTCTGCATCATCCCGCCCAACAGCTTCGCGCTGGCACGCACCGTCGAGTATTTCCGCATCCCGCGCAACGTGCTGACCATCTGCCTGGGCAAGAGCACCTATGCGCGCTGCGGCATCATCGTGAACGTGACCCCGTTCGAGCCCGAATGGGAAGGCTACGTGACGCTGGAATTCAGCAACACCACGCCATTGCCGGCCAAGATCTACGCGGGCGAAGGTTGCGCGCAGGTGCTGTTCTTCGAAAGCGACGAGGTCTGCGAGACCAGCTACAAGGACCGCGGCGGCAAGTACCAGGGCCAGCGCGGCGTCACGCTGCCGAAGGCCTGACCGCGCGCTGCGCCGGGTTCCTACAGGCGGTCGAGTCCGCCGCGCCCACTGTCGGCGGCTGAACCCCGTGATGCTTCGTCCCGAACCGCGCATCGGCGCGAGCCAAGGACCATCACATGACCCGCTGGGATCAAGACGACGCGCTCGCGTTCTCGCCGCTTCAGAAACTGCTCATCGCCACACTGCTGTGCGTGGTGCTCGCGCTGGCTGCGGCCATGGCGCTGGTGACCCGGTCGCAAGTCCAGAAGGCGGAACTCCGGGCGGCGGCGGAGTCGACTGCTCAGCCCACTTCAATGCCGCGCTACACCGGCGGGGCGAAGCAAAGCGGCGGCGCCATGACGGTCGGTTACACCGCCAGCCGATGACCCGGTACCATCGCGCGATGTCCGGCCCGGTGCCGGCGAGGAGAGCGACATGAGATGGGAAGGCAACGAGCAATCGGACAACGTCGAGGACCGTCGCAGTGGCGGTGGCGGTGGCGGTGGGTTCATCGGCGGTCGCGGGATCGGAATCGGCACGATCGCTGTTGCGCTCATCGCGGGCTGGGTGTTCGGCATCAACCCGCTGACGGTTCTTGGCATGCTGAGCGGTGAGAGCCCCGCACCTCAGGTGCAGCAAGCCCCAGCGCATGCGCCGCCCGCAGGCGATCGCCAGGCGGCCTTCGTGTCGACCGTTCTCAAGAACACCGAGGTGGTGTGGACCGACCTTTTCAAGCAGAACGGCGGCACCTACCAAGCGCCGAAACTGGTGCTGTTCCGTGGAGCCACGCCAACGGCTTGCGGTACGGGTCAGTCGGCGATGGGTCCGTTCTACTGCCCGGGCGACAAGAAGGTCTACATCGACCTCGCGTTCTACGACACGCTCAAGAACCAGCTCGGCGCGCCGGGCGAGTTTGCGCAGGCCTACGTGATTGCGCACGAGGTGGGACACCATGTGCAGGACGAACTCGGGATCACCGCCAAGGTCGACGGCATGCGCGGTCGGCTGAGCCAGTCGCAGAACAACGCGGTCAGCGTCCGTGTCGAGTTGCAGGCCGACTGTTTCGCGGGCGTCTGGGCCAACCATTCGCAAGAATCCAAGAAGTGGCTGGACCCGGGTGACATCGAGGCCGCCATGAACGCCGCGCAGAAGATCGGCGACGACGCGCTGCAACGTTCGGCTGGCCGCGCCGTGGTGCCCGACAGCTTCACGCACGGCACGAGCGCACAGCGGCAGCGTTGGTTTGGCGCGGGCTACCAGAGCGGCAGCATGAACGTGTGCGACACCTTCAACGCGAAGACGCTGTAACCCCGAAAAACCGCTTTCCGGAGGGTGTCATCCGGCCGTCACTGCCCTTTTTTGCGGCAGTGCGACAATAGAAGGCTCAATGACAAGCTCCTTTTCCAATCTTTCGCTGGCAGAACCGCTGGCACGCGCCGTGGCCGAAATGGGCTACGAAAACATGACACCCATCCAGGAGCAGGCCATTCCAGTGGTGCTTTCCGGGCAGGATGTGATGGGCGCCGCCCAAACCGGGACTGGCAAGACCGCCGCCTTCGCGCTTCCGCTGCTGCAGCGCATGATGGCCCACGAGAACGCCTCGACCTCGCCCGCGCGACATCCCGTGCGCGCGTTGGTGCTGCTGCCGACGCGCGAACTCGCGGTGCAGGTGGCACAGCAGGTCGAGCTCTATGCCAAGTACACGAACCTGCGCAGCGCCGTGGTGTTTGGCGGCATGGACATGAAGCCGCAGACGCTCGAGCTCAAGAAGGGTGTCGAAGTGCTGGTCGCCACCCCAGGTCGCTTGCTTGATCACATCGAGGCCAAGAACGCGGTGCTCAACCAGGTCGAGTACGTGGTGCTCGACGAAGCCGACCGCATGCTCGACATCGGCTTCCTGCCCGACCTCCAGCGCATCCTGAGTTACCTGCCGAAAAAGCGCATCACCCTGCTGTTTTCGGCCACGTTCTCGCCCGAGATCAAGCGGCTCGCCGGCAGCTATCTGCAGGACCCGGTCACCATCGAGGTCGCGCGGCCCAACGAGACGGCTTCCACTGTGGAGCAGCATTTCTACAGCGTGGGCGACGACGACAAGCGTCGCGCGCTCAAGCAGATCGTGCGCCAGCGCGGCATCACGCAGGCCTTCGTCTTCGTGAACAGCAAGCTCGGTTGCGCCCGGCTGGCCCGCTCGCTCGAGCGTGAAGGCCTGAAGACGACGGCGCTGCATGGCGACAAGAGCCAGGACGAACGCCTCAAGGCGCTCGATGCGTTCAAGAAAGGCGAAGTCGACCTGCTCGTGTGCACCGACGTCGCCGCGCGTGGCCTGGACATCAAGGATGTGCCGGCGGTCTTCAACTTCGACATCCCGTTCAACGCCGAAGACTACGTCCACCGCATCGGCCGCACCGGTCGTGCAGGGGCTTCAGGCCTCGCCGTGAGCTTCGCCAGCGGGGGCAACGACGTTCGCCTCGTGGCAGACATCGAGAAGCTGATCAAGAAGAAGATCGAACTCGAAGCCGTCGAATTCGAGGAAGACAAGCCACGCGGTCGCATCAACGACGGGCGCCGTCACTGGCGCGAAGAGGGCGAGGCCGGCGATGCGCGCGATGTGCTCGACCAGCCCCGCGAACGCGCCGAATCGCGTCCCCTGCGCAGCGGCACCGCGGGTGCAGGACGTCCGCGCCGTGCCCCGTCGGCATCGCGCGATCCGTTCTTCGACAAGCCCTACGAGCCCGGCCAGCCGGACGCCACGCCCGCATGGGAAGCTGCCGCCAAGGGCGCACCTGCGCGCGGCATCTCGGCCAACATCAAGACCAAGCGCAAGGTCGCGGCCCTGTTCAAGACCAGCGAACCGAGCTGATCGCTCGCGCCGTCCTTCAGAGGACGGCGAAATGGTGCGTGCCGTCGCGCGCCAGCTGGTCGACCAGGCCGAACTCCCAGTCCAGATAACCCTGCATCGCCTCGCGCGGCGCATCGGTGCCCTCGTAGGGACGCCGGTAGCGGTCGCTGCGCGGCGTGGCCAGGCGCGTATCGCCGGTTTCTTCGGCAAGGCCCGCAGCAAACCAGGCGGCATTGCCGCCCTGGAGCACCCGCACTTCCGCATCGCGATGGCCCCGCGCATCGAGCAGTGCCCGCAGCTCGCCTGCCGCATGACACGCGAGCGCGCTACTGCCACAGGTGAGCGCATACCGGTCGGCGGGTGGAATCACGTCGAGTGCCTGCGCCAGCTGCGCGCGGATCGCAAACCAGGCGCCGGGGATGTGGCGCCTGGCGTAGTTGACGCCCGTGGTCACGTCGATGACGGCAATGCTTCCGGGTGCCGCGGTGGCCAGTTCGGCTGCTTCGATCCATGCCACGTCCGGCGCGGGTGGCAGCGTCGGCGCTTCGGCACCGGTTTCGGTGAACGCGGTCATCGCGACCGGCTCGACCACCCACACCGCCCAGCCCATCTGCGCGAGCCATGAGGCCGTCATCGCGGCGCGCACCCCGTCGTCGTCAGCCAGCACGATGCGTGCACCGCGCACTGGCACATGGTGGTCGGTCTCCTGCACCAGCTGCCCGCCGGGGGCGCTGGCGAAGCCGGGCAGATGCGCGGCTGCGTATTCGGCGGGCGTGCGCACGTCGAACCGGTAGAGCGTCCGGTCCGGCGCTTCCAGACCCGCGATGTCTTCGAACGCCACGGTCTGCACGCCGGCGCGCCGGGCGACCGCGCGCGCATCGGCCTGCGCCTGGGCGCGCTGCGCCTCGAGAGGGGCAGGCGCCTGCAAGGCGGCGCCATGGTCGAGCTGCTGGCCCGCGAGCTTCCAGCCGATCGTGCCGTTGCGCAAGGCCGCGACGGGATTCGGGATGCCCGCATTCACCAGCGATTGCGTGCCGATGATGCTGCGCGTGCGCCCTGCGCAATTGACGATGACGCGCGTCGCCGGGTCCGGCGCGAGCGCGCGAACGCGCAGCACCAGCTCGGCACCCGGCACGCTGGTGGCGGTCGGGATGCTCATGGTCTGGTATTCGTCGAAACGACGCGCATCGAGCACGACGACGTCGGCCTTGGCGTCGATCAGCGCCTTGACTTCCTCTGCCGACAGCGAGGGCGTGTGGCGTTCATGCTCGACCAGCTCACCGAAGGATTTGCTCGGCACGTTGACGTCGCGGAAGACCTCGCCGCCCGCTGCGATCCAGCCGTCGAGTCCGCCGTCGAGCCGATGCACCGCCGTGTAGCCGAGCGTCGCCAGCACTGCGGCACCGCGCGCGACGAGGTCCTCGCCGGCTTGTTCGCCGTAGAGCGCGATCAGGGTGTCGCGACGCGGGATGCGGCGCCACGCGTCGAGCTCGAGGCGCGAGAGCGGCAGGTTGGCCGCCCACAGCGGATGCGACTGTGCGTACGGATCTTCTTCGCGCAGGTCGATCAGTGCGATCTCGTCGCGCGCGAGCAAACGTGAGCGCACTTCTGCATCAGTCAATGTGGGGAGGGTCGGGAGCGTCATGCGGGAGAAGGCGATTCGGTGAATTCGGTGCGGGCCGGCGGCGCGGGCCATTGTGCATTCGAGTAGCCCGACACGAAGGCCTTGCGGCCGCCGCTCTCGGGGTAGGTGTGGCGCCGCACCGCACCGATGTCGGCACCGTAGACGTGGATGCTGATCGACACACGGTCGGCGTAAGCGTTGCTCACGCGGTGCACGTCGCCGATGCGCGGGGACACCGCCTCGACCTGTCCCGGCACGAGCCGGCGTGGCGCTCTGTGCGGCTGCTGGCGGCCGTCGCGCTCGACGAAGGCCTGGCTGTCCTCGGCTCCGCGCAGCATGCCGATCAGGCCCCACACCGTGTGGTCGTGCACCGGCGTGGCCTGGCCGGGGCCCCAGACGAAGCTGACGACCGAGAAGCGCGCCGCCGCGTCGCAGTGCAGCAGGTACTGTTGATAGCGCGCCGGATCGGGCCGCGCGAACGCATCGGGCAGCCGGTCGTCGCGCGCAACCAGCGCGCGCAGCAACGCGCCGCCTGCCGCCAGAATTCGCGGCTCGTCCGGATCGCCGTCGAGCAGCCGCCCGAAAGCAGTGACGAAGCTGCGCAATGCTTCCGGCGTGCTCATGCCACGGTCAGCGCCCGGCGGCCTGCCGCCACGAGGATCGCGTCGTTCTGCGGCGTGTGGATGCGACTGCACAACACATCGCGATGGTGCCGTTCCAGCGGGTTGTGGCGCGACAGCCCGTGGTTGCCGGTCAGCTTCAGCGCCAGCTCGATCGCGCGCACCGCGTTGTCGGTCACGGTGGCCTTGAGAAGACCGCTGTCGACGGCGCCCGGCGCGCGGCCGGCATCGACTTCGGCAGCCGCGTGATCGAGCAGCACGCGATTCGTGCGCAGCACCGCTTCGATCTCGCCCACGGTTTCCTGCACACGCGGCAGGCTGGCCAGCGATGCGCCGAGGCTGCCAGGCGCGCGCTCGTGGAGGAAGCCAACGAGCCAGTCGCGCGCGGCACGTGCCACGGCGTCGTACAGCGCGCCCAGCAGCACCACCATCCAGGCTTGCTGGTCGGCGTGCGCATCGATGTCGGTCTGGCTGCCGGCGTCGGGCGCCCAGTCGGCGGGCGCGCGCAGATCGACGGCGTGGTCGAGCGGGATCGCGACATCCTCGAACACCGTCTCGTGGCTGCCCGATGCGCGCAGCCCCAGATGATCCCAGCTGGCGATGACGTGCACGCCGGGCGCATCGCGCGGCACGAGGAACACGCCGGTGCGCGGCTGCGCTTCGTCCGTACGGGCCCACACCGCCAACCACGACAGGCCTTCGATGCCGGTGGTGTAGAGCTTGTGGCCGTTGATCTTCCACTGCGCACCGTCGCGCCGCGCCGTCGTGCCAGGCAGGCCGCCGCGTGCGGGCGACCCGAGCGCGGGCTCGACCCGCAGCGCATTGATGAGCGCACCGTGCTGTACCGCGTCGCGCGAAACGCGCTCGCGCAGCGCGGCCGGCCAGCGGCTGTCGGCGCGGCCGAGGGCGTGGTGCTGCAGGTAGGTCATGGTGAGGATCAGCGCGGTCGCGGGCTCGCCCTGCGCGACGGCGGCGATCACGCGCCGTGCGTCGGCGAGCGATGCGCCGCCGCCGCCGAAGGCCGGCGGCGTGACGAGCCCGATGAGCCCCTCGGTCTGCAAGACGTCGAAATTGCCGCGCGGAAAGCCGCCCGAGCGGTCGTGGTCGGCCGCCGTGCTGGCGAAGAGCGCGGTCAGACGCGCGAGCTGCGGCGGGCTCACTCGCTCGACGTCGGAAAAGGAAGCCGCATCGCGGCGCAAGGGAAGGGCACTCATGCGGCAACGGTAGCGCCGCGGCCCGCACAGCCCAACGACGCATCCCGCATATGCAAACGCGTTTTCCTGCGTTCGTTTTCGTGGGCTGCATCGCTACCGTGCAGGTTCACTCAACGCTTCGGGCTCCGCATGACCTCTCCTTCATTCCATCGCCGCCAATGGCTGCAGGCCGTCGCCAGCCTCGGCGCCGCTCACGCGCTCGGCACGTGGCCGGCGCATGCCGCGACCGGGCAAGACCTGTCGGGCGTGACGCTGCGCATCGGCACCTACAAGGGCCTGTGGCGCCCGTTGATCCAGGCGGCCGGCCTGGCCGATACGCCGTACAAGATCGACTGGCGCGAGCTCAACAACGGCGTGCTGCACATCGAAGCCATCAACGGCGATGCGCTCGACCTCGGTTCGGGCAGCGAAATCCCCGCAACGTTTGCCGCGCGCCAGAAGGCTGGCGTGCGCTTCATCGCCGCCACTCGAGAGGACCTGAACAACCAGGTCACGCTGGCCCGCAAGGACGCGCCGATCCAGCGCATCGCCGACCTCAAGGGCAAGCGCGTGGGCTACGTGCGCGCCACCACCGCCCACTACTACCTCAGCAAGCAGCTGACGGAGGCCGGGCTCGGCTTCAGCGACATCCAGGCGGTGAACCTCACCCCGGCCGACGGTCTCTCGGCCTTCGCGCGCGGCGACCTGGATGCCTGGGCGATCTATGGCTACAACGGCCAGATCGCCCGCACCCAGTACGGCGCACGCACCCTCAAGACCGGCAAGGGGTACCTCTCGGGCAACTTTCCCGTCTATGCCAACCCGCGTGCCATCGACGACCCGCTGCGCCATGCCGCGATCACCGATTACCTGCTGCGCCTGCAGCGCGCCTATATCTGGGCAAATGCGAACTACCTCGCTTACGCGAAGGCCCAATCCGCCGAAACCCGCGTGCCGGTCGGCGATCTGGTCGAGCTTTTCAATGGCCGCAGCGACGACTACAGCCTGGGCCCCGTGACCGACGTCGTGGTGCGCAGCCACCAGGAAGTGGCCGACACCTTCCTGCGCCTCGGCGTGCTGGACGGCCCGGCCAGCGTCGCGCCGCTGTGGGACCGCAGCTTCGGCAAGGCACTGTCCGCGCGGGCCGCCGCGGCGGCCTGACACCCGATCCATTCACCACGACAGGAACACCCCATGAGCCAGAACAATCCCATCGAATTCATCGGCATGATCCAGGGCCAGAAGGTCTCTGAAATCCATGCGGCCAAGGGCCCCGCGCTCGACCGTGACTATGTGCGCGCCTTTGCGCAGGCCCACGAGCACGCCGGCTTCGACCGTGTGCTGGTGCCGCACCATTCGACCAGTCCCGACGCCACGCTCACCGTGGCCTACGCCGCGTCGGTAACCGAGCGCATCCACTTCATGCTGGCGCACCGCCCGGGCTTCGTGTCGCCGACGCTGGCCGCCCGCCAGTTCGCGTCGCTCGACCAGTTCAGTGGTGGCCGGCTCGCCGTGCACTACATCTCGGGCGGGTCCGACGACGAGCAGAAGCGCGATGGCGACTGGCTCGACCACGACCAGCGCTACGCCCGCACCGACGAATACCTCGACGTGCTGCGCAAGGTCTGGACTGCCGAGAAGCCCTTCGACCATGAGGGCGCGCACTACCGCTTCAAGGACGCCTTCTCGGAGGTGAAGCCGGTGCAGACCCTGAACGGCCAGCCGCACGTGCCGGTGTACTTCGGCGGCGCCTCCGAGGCGGCGATCCCGGTGGCCGGGAAGCACGCCGATGTCTATGCGCTCTGGGGCGAATCGCTCGACCAGGCGCGCGAACTCACCGGCCGCGTGCGTTCCGAGGCTGCGAAGCACGGGCGGCAGGTACGCTTCTCGGTCTCGTTCCGTCCGATCGTGGCCGAGACCGAGGGCCTGGCCTGGGAACGCGCCGAGCACATCCTGGCCGAGACCAAGCGGCTGCGCTTGGTGCAGGGCTTCGGCCGCGGCGGCCCGCAACAGAGCGAGGGCGCCAAGCGCCTGCTGGCGGCGGCCGACAAGGGGCCGCGCGTCGACAAGCGCCTGTGGACCGCGGTCGCGCAGGAGATCGGCGGACGCTCCAACAGCACCGCGCTGGTCGGCACGCCGGAGCAGGTCGCCGATGCGCTGCTCGACTACTACGACCTCGGCGTGACGACGTTCCTCATCCGCGGTTTCGATCCGCTGGAAGACGCGACCGACTACGGTCGCGAACTCATCCCGCGCACGCGCGAATTGGTGGCCGAGCGCATCGCCTCGCAAAGGAAGGTCGCATGAGCGCCGTTCTTTCGCTCGACCGCGGCGCCAGCCCCCTCAAGCTTCATCCGGATCCGCAGCAGAAATACTGGTTCGATCCGGTGCCGCCGCGTATCGGCATCGAGGCCGAGCGCCGTCATCGGCAAGAGCGCCTGGCCGGCGCCTTCCGCCTGTTCGCGCGCTTCGGCTTCGCGCAAGGACTGGCTGGGCACATCACGGCGCGCGATCCCGAGCTGACCGACCATTTCTGGGTCAATCCGCTCGGCGTGCATTTCTCGCGCATCAAGGTGTCGGACCTGCTGCTTGTGAACGCGAAGGGCCAGACCGTGATCGGCGATCGCCCGCTCAACAAGGCGGCCTTCGCGATCCACGCGGCGATCCACGAGCACAACCCAAAGATCGTCGCGGCGGCGCACACGCACTTGACTTACGGCAAGGCCTGGTCCACGCTGGGCCGCAAGCTCGACACGCTCACGCAGGACGCCTGCGTGTTCCACGACGACGTCGCGCTGTTCGACGACTTCACCGGCATGGTGGTCGACAACAGCGAGGGCGAGCGCATCGCCCGGGCGCTGGGCGACCGCAAGGGTGCGATCCTGCAGAACCACGGCATCCTGACCGCCGGCCCGACGGTCGAGGCGGCGGCGTGGTGGTACATCGCGCTGGACAACGCCTGCCACACGCAGCTGCTGGCCGAAGCGGCCGGCACGCCCAGACCGATCGACGAAGCGACCGCGCGCCACACGCACGGACAGATCGGTGGCCCCGACGGCGCCCGCCATTCCTTCGAGAGCCTCTATGAAGGCCTCGTCGAAGCCGAGCACGAACTCCTGGACTGACTTTTCTACTCATCACCTCGTCCCATGAACCACTCCCTCTCACGTCGAAGCATGCTGCGCGCCGGCAGCGCGGCGGCCGTCATCGCATCGAGCAGCCTCGTCTCGCTGCAAGCCCTGTCGCAATCGCGGCCCGTGCTCAAGGCCGGCGACCAGAAGGGCGGGCTGCGTGCCCTGCTCGAAGCGGCCGGCGGCCTGAAAGGCATCGGCTACGACATCCAGTGGTCGGAATTCCCGGCTGCGGCGCCGCTGGCCGAAGCGCTCAATGCGGAAGCGGTCGACCTCGGACCGATCGGCGATGCGCCACTGATTTTCGCGCTGGCCGCCGGTACGCGCGTCAAGGCGATCGGCGCGAACCGCTCCGATGCTTACGGCACGGCGGTGCTCGTGCGTCCCGATTCACCGCTGAAGACCGCAGCCGACCTGAAGGGCAAGAGCATCGCGACCAACCGCGGCTCGATCGGCCACTACGTGACGCTCAAGGCGATCACGCGCGCGGGGTTGAAGCCGGAAGACATCAACGTGCGCTTCCTCGCGCCCGCCGATGCCAAGCTTGCCCTCACGCAGGGTTCGGTCGACGCGTGGGCGACCTGGGAGCCCTACACCGCGCTCGCCGAAACCAGCCAGCATGCGCGCGTGCTGGTGAGCGGCCGCGGCCTGCTGCCGGGCCTGAGCTATCTCGCGGCGACGGATGCGGCGATCGCCGCGAAGCGACCGGTGCTGCAGGACTTCTTGCTGCGCGTGGTGCGCGCGCAGGAATGGTCGAACCGCAACGTCGACACTTATTCGGCCGCGCTGGCCCGCATCATCGGCATCCCGCCCGAAGCGGCGAAGCTGCAATTCGAGCGCCGGCAGCAGAAGTGGGTGCCGATCGACGCGCAAGTCGTGGCAGACCAGCAAGGCACGGCTGATTTCTATCGGCAGGTCGGGCTCATCAAGCAGCCGCTGGACGTCAAGACGACGTTCGACAGCGGCTTCGACGCGGCGGGGTGAGTGAGTTCGCCGTGGACGATCAAGCGCCCGGCGCCTGCGCTTGTTCGCACTGCACCTCGATGTGCTCGCGCTCGTCGAGCGTCGCGCCGATGCGCGCCGCGCTGAGGCAGCCGCCCCAGACGCAACCCGTGTCGGTCGAGATCAGGTCGGGCCGCGAGAGCCAGCCGAGCGTCGACCAGTGGCCGAACGCGATGGTCGCGTCCGCTGTCTTGCGGCCGGGCACGTCGAACCACGGCATGAAGCCTGCAGGCGCGGTGTCGGCGCCTTCTTTCGCGTCGAAGTCCATCGTGCCGTGGGCATCGCAGAAGCGAAGCCGTGTAAGGGCGTTGACGATCACGCGCAGGCGTGCGGCGCCGGTGAGCGTGTCGTCCCACGCGGCGGGCTCGTTGCCGTACATCGTCAGCAGGAACTCGCCGAGCGCCGGACCGCGCAGCACCGACTCGACCTCCGACGCCAGCGCCAGTACATCGCCCAGCCCCCACTGCGGCAAGACGCCCGCATGCACCATGAGCAGGTCGCGCCCGCCGATGCGCTGGTGCAGCGCCATCGACTGGTGGCGCAGCCAGTCGAGCATCGCCTCGCTGTCGGGCGCGGCGAGCAGCGGGGCCAGCGTGTCCTTGCGGCCGCGCCCGCGCGCGCCGTGCGCCACGCCGAGCAGGTGCAGGTCGTGGTTGCCCAGCAGGCTGCGTGCGGCATCGCCCAGCTTGTGCGCGCGGCGCAGCACGGCAGCCGAATCCGGTCCGCGGTTGACGAGGTCGCCGAGAAGCACGAGCTGGTCGCGGCTCGGGGAGAAATCGATTTTTTCCAGCAGGCGGCCAAGGGCGGCATCGCAGCCCTGCACGTCGCCGATCAAGTAAAGTGACATTCCCTCATTCTCTGCTTCGTTCATGGACGTTTTCCTGCTGGCCTTGTTGACCACGCTCAACGCGTTGTTCTCCATGTCCGAAATGGCGCTTTCCACCAGCCGTCGTGCGCGGCTCGCCGCCATGGCCGAAACGGGGGATGCCGGCGCCGCTGCGGCGCTGAAGCTGATGGAAGACCCGACGCAGTTCCTGTCGAGCGTGCAGATCGGCATCACCTCGATCGGCATGTTGAGCGGCATCGTCGGCGAGGCGGCGTTCGCGGCGCCCCTGGCGGTGTGGATGGAGTCGGTGGGCCTCAGCGCCGGCACGGCCAGCATCGCGTCCACGGCCGCCGTCGTCGCCTGCATCACCTTCTTCACGATCATCTTCGGCGAGCTGGTGCCCAAGCGCATCGGCCAGCTGTACCCCGAGCCGGTCGCCCGTTTCGTGGCGCGGCCGATGCGCTGGCTGGCCCAGGGCGCCAAGCCGTTCGTGCTGCTGCTGTCGGGCGCAACGGCCGGCATCCTGAAGCTGCTGCGCATCGACACCAATTCCGCGCGTGTCGTGACGGAAGAAGAAATCTCGGCCAGCCTGGAGGAGGGCGTCGATGCCGGCCTCATCGAGCTGCACGAGCATCAGATGGTGCGCAACATCTTCCATCTGGACGACCGTCGCCTGTCGTCGCTGATGATCCCGCGCGTCGACATCGAATGGCTCGAAGCCTCGGGCACTGTCGCACAGAGCCTGCAGACGGTGACGGCGGCTGGTGCGCTCAACCTGGTGCACTCCTGGTATCCGGTGTGCCGGGGCTCGCTCGACGACGTGGTCGGCGTGATCAGCGTGGCGCACCTGCTGCGACTCGGCCCGGCGCACGACGGCACCATCGAAAGCGCTGCGCAACCCGCGTCTTTCGTGCCCGAAACGCTCACCGGCATGGAGCTGCTCGAGCAGTTCCGCGAGCGGGCCGGGCGCCTGGTGTTCGTGGTGGACGAATATGGCGTGGTGCAAGGACTGATGACGCCTCGCGACCTGCTCGAAGCCATCACGGGCGAGCTGCAACCCGGCATGCAGACCGATGCGTGGGCGACCCAGCGCAGCGACGGTGCCTGGGAACTCGACGGGCTGATGCCGGTGTTGGAACTGCGGGCCCGCCTGGCCATCCGTGAACTGCCGGAAGAAGAGCGCGGGCGCTACAACACGGTGGCCGGCCTGATCATGGCGGTGTCGGGTCACATGCCCGAAGCCGGCGACAAGATCGAATGTGCGGGGTGGGAGTTCGAAGTGGTCGCGCTCGAAGGTCGGCGCATCGACCGCATCGTCGCGGTGCCGATGGAAGGCACCGCCGGCCACCAGCCGGCCATAGCGGAAACCGAACGCTGACCGACGGCAGTCGGCCGTGAATGCGGCATGCGGCATGCCGATCGTGCGCATCCGCGGCTACGCCATGGTGCTGGCCGAAGAGAGGCGCCATGGCTTCGAACTGATCCAGAAGCCATACTCCGTTGATTCACTCACACGCGTCCTCCAGCAGGCGATTGCGCGGCGCACCTTGGCGGTTTGAACCCATGCACCAGTACCTTCTCGTTCTCGCAGCTTTCCTCGGTTTGAGCGCCACGGCCGGTGCGCAGGTCATCCGTTGCGTCGACGCCGCCGGCAGCGTGAGCTACACCGACCAGCGATGTCCTGCCAACACACAAAGCGCCGAGCAGGTGCTGGGCCCCGAAGCCACGGCGCCCCAGCCGCCGCCTCGCGAGGACGTGCGACCGCTGGCTCGCCGGGCTCCTGCCGAGGCTGTGGCCGCTCCGGCGTCCCCACCTGCACCCGCGCCCGGCAGCCTGATCGTGATCGACCCACGCGCCAACGACCGCGCCGACGCGCAGCAGCGTGAACTGGACCGACAGCGACGCCAAGACGACTACATCCGCGACGACGCCGGCTACCCGGGCGCCTATCCCTATCCCGGCTATCGCCCACGCGCCGCGCGGCCGCAGGACATGCGCCCGCAATTGCGGGGTTGCGACGTCACGGGCTGCCAGGACACCCAGGGCAACACCTACAACCGGGCTGGCAAGCTCGATCGATACCAGGGCATCGACGGCCGGACATGCCGCCCGGTGGGCACGACGACCATCTGCCAGTGAGCCGGGGCAGGCGTCAGCGCTTGCAGTCGCCGCCGACCGACACCGTTCCGTCCCTGCACTCGGTCAACAGCGCATCTCGGCGCAATGCCGGCGCCGTGGGGTGGTCGGGTTCGCGGCGGTAGACGACGTTCTAGTTGCCCAGTTCACGGCCGCCGACCGCCTTGGGCGGCCTTATCGGAATGCGACGTGAACCACTGCTTGGCCGACGATGGTGGCTCAACAGCAGCGCGTCCGGCATGAACCGGGAAGCAATGCGACTTCAGGTCGACCACTAAGGCCAATTGCGGAGCCTCTTGGGCACGCGCCATCGACGCTCCAGCAGCGCATTGCCTTCTCCGGGACCAGCGCTTGACCATTCGCTCTCGAAGGCTGAGTTGAGTGGTGCAGCAGGCCAATCATTATGCGAACGATTGCAAAACGCGCGTGGATCAGTGTGTATTCATATCACGATCGCCGAAGACCGTAGAGTCGAAAGCCTAAATCGGCTATTCGTGCAATTTGACGCATTCTATTCCAGAGAATTCGCTGATGCGAGCGGATCGTGCAATAAGTCGCTTCCATTGAAAGCGGGATCATAGTTGTATTATGTTGTCGGAAATTGCGCAGAACCAGTGAATGAATTTGAATGAATTGTTAATTATTGCAAATTAGCAGAATTCCGTTCTTTCGCTCTAAACCAATTGATCGAAAAGCGTGAGTTCGTCAAATATTGCTCAATTGATTTGGGTTGAGATATTTACAATTAAGTATTGCAAATATTTCAATCATGAAGAATCTTTCAATGCTTCTGGTGGCCGGCATGGTGAGCCCGCTTTGGGCTCAAAACGTGATGCCCCCTGTCGGTGCAGGCACCCTTCTGGAACAACAGCGTCGCCTGAATCCAGCCCAAGCCCCTCAGGCCGTGGAACCCGGGGGCGTTACGAGCGAGGCGGTGCCTGCGCCGGACGCGCAGCGTCCTCAGGTTTCAGGCATCGGAGCGCAAACCACCGTTTTGCGATTCCAAATCGACGGCAGCACGCTGGTGGAGCCCGAGGCGGTACAAGCCGCGTTGGCTCGATGGGTAGGCCGTCCGGTCAGCCTGGGCGATCTGCGAGAGGCGACAACCGCGCTTGAAACCTTGTACCGGGACAGGGGTTGGCTGGCCCGTGTGAACCTCCCGGGCCAGGACATCACCGACGGCACCGTGCGTTTCAGCGTGACCGAAAGCCACCTGGGCCGAATCCTGTTGAAAGCAGGGGACCAACCGCTGCGCTCGGCGCTGACAGCCCGTGTGCAGATATTGCTGGCGCAGAACCTGCCCGCTGGTCAGCCACTGAACTTGCGCGCCTTGGAGCGCGCCATGCTCTTGGCCGACGATATTCCTGGTGTTCGCGTTGTCGGGACCCTGCAGGCCAGCGACACATCCGGCAGCACCGACCTCGTGGTCGTGCTCAGTCCCAGTGAGGCTTACCGCGGAGAAGCCAACGCCGACAACGGCGGCAACCGCGCCACCGGCAGCGAGCGCGCCACTGTTCAGCTCAGGCTGCTTTCGCCTTTTGGCGAGGGCGAACAGTTCAATCTGGGAGGCAGCGTCAGCCGGGGCAGCCAGTATGTGAGCGTCGGGGCATCGGCCCCGTTGCCCGGAAGTCTGGGCAACCAGGGCTGGCGTGTGGTGGGCACTGCCAGTGCGCTGCGCTACAAGGTGCGGGATGCGCGCAACACGACCACTGGCCTGCCGCCGGAAGGCGGCAGCAGCACCTTCGGGCTCGGCGTGCAATATCCGTTGTTCCGCACGCCGGTGGCCAACTGGCTTTTTTCTGCCGCTTACGGGCAAACGCGGCTGCTCAACCGCGACGACAACCAGACCCTAGGCAGCCTGGACACCACCAGCCGGGCGCGCAGCAACGCGCTCGTCCTGAGCCTGGCAGGCAGCCAGTTCGATCGCTGGCAAGGCGGCGGCGTCACCAGTGCCAGCATCGCACTGAGCCGCGGTCAACTCCGGCTTGGCGGCTCTCCTGCTTCGTACATCGCGGGCGATGCCCAGACGGCGGACACGCAGGGCAACTTCACCAAGCTGCGCTGGAATGCCAGCCGACTGCAAACCATCACCCCCAGCCTGTCGTTGCTGATCGCGGGCACTGGTCAGTTCGCCAGCGCCAACCTCGACCCGTCCGAGAAGATGTACCTGGGCGGCATCGATGGCGTGCGCGCTTATCCCAACGCCGAAGGCGGTGGGAGCACTGGCGCGCAAGTGTCGTTCGATCTGCGCCAGGACCTCGGTACCGATTGGCAGATCAGCGGCTTCTACGACTGGGGCCGGGTGCAGCAATTCCGGCGCAACCGGTACCCCGGCACGGCCAATGCGCTGATCGACAGCAACCGCATCACGCTGCGGGGATATGGCCTTGGCCTCACCTGGCGCGGCGCCAAGGGCATTCAGGTCAAAGGGACCTGGGCACGCCGCATTGGCAGCAACCCGATCGAGACGACACGCGGGACCGACACCGACGGCAGCCTGCACAAAGACCGTTTCTGGCTCAGCGCCAGCATTGCATTCTGAGTAGAGACCAAGGCAAACACACCATGAACCACATCTACAAACTCGTCTGGAACGCCGTTCACCAAGCATGGGTTGCCGTCTCCGAAGTCGCCAGCAGTGTCGGGAGTCGAGGCACCACAAGCCACCGGCGCACGCCAGGGGCCTTGTCTGCACGATTCGCAATGAAGCCGGTCGCTGCGTGCGCAGCCGGGGTGTCCGCTGCAACCTTGTTTCTCTTGAGCTTTGGCCACGCCTCTGCCCAAACCCTGGCGCCCACTACGTTGCCGCAAAGCGGTGTGGTCGCGCAGGGGGCGGCCGCGTTGCAGAGTTCAGGCAGCAGCACGGCACCCGTCCTGAACGTCAACCAGACCAGCCAGCGCGCGGTGATCAACTGGAACACTTTCAACCTCGGTTTCGCAGCCACTGTCAACTTCAACCAGCCCAATGCCCAGTCGGCCACCCTGAACCGGGTGCTGGACATGCAGCCGAGCCAGATCTTCGGTCGCATCAATGCGCCCGGCCAGGTCACGCTGATCAACGGCCGGCGTCTATTTCAGTCCCGGCGCGGTGCTCGACGTCGGCGCCCTGACCGCCACCACCCTCAGCCAGACCGATGCCGACTTCATGGCGGGCCAGGCCCGCTTCGCCAGAAACGGCGCCACCGGCAGCGTGGTCAACGAAGGCACGCTGAAGGCCGCTGACTACATCGCGCTGCTGGCGCCGCAGGTGCGCAACCAGGGCACGGTGACGGCCAGTGCCGTGGCCATGGCTGCAGGCGAGACCATCCAGCTCAACTTCGACCCGTTCAGCCGCCTGGCCAGTATCAGTGTCACGCCCAGCCAGATTGCCGCGCTGGTGGAAAACCGTACGGCGGTGGTCGCTCAGGGTGGCCTCGTCATCCTCAGCGCCACGGCCCTGAGCGGCTTGCAGGCCAGCGTCATCAACAGTGGGCAGGTCGATGCCAGCAGCCTCACTTCTCAGGGCGGGCGGATCGTGCTGGAGGGTGAAAACATCACATTGAAGGCGGGCAGCAGCCTGAACGCGAGTGGCGCCACCGGTGGCGGCACCGTCTTGGTTGGCGGTGATTGGCAAGGCAGCAACGGCGGCACCAATCCCATGCGCCAGGCCACCGAGGTGACGATGGAGACGGGCGCCACCATCGATGCCAGTGCCACGCGGGATGGCAACGGCGGCAAGGTCGTGCTCTGGTCCGATGTCAACAACGCCGCCAGTCTCACCACGGTGCGTGGGGCCGTCTCTGCCAAGGGCGCAGCCAACGGCACCGGCGGCCAGATCGAGACATCGGGTCATGGGCTCGACGTCGAAGGCAGCGCCGTCGATGCCGGTCCGGGAGGCAACTGGCTGCTCGACCCTTACAACGTCACCATTTCCAGCGCTGGCGCCGATGCGAACGGTGCAGGGGTCACAGCCGGCGCCGGCGGCACCTGGGCACCGACCGCCACAGGCTCGAACATCAGCAACACCACCATCAACACGGCGCTGAACAACGGCCAGAACGTCACCATCACCACCTCAGGCCCAGGGGCCGAGGCGGGCAACATCACGGTCGATGGCGCGATCAACAAGACCGCCGGCGCCAATGCCAACCTGACCTTGAACGCGACCGGTAGCATCGCGGTGAATGCCGCGATCTCCTCGACCACCGGCCAGCTGGCGACCACGTTGACCGCGGGCGGCGCGGTGAACAGCTCGGCGGCAGGCTCCATCAAAACCAACGGTGGGCTACTCACGCTGAACAACGGCGCGACTGGCACGCTGACCGGCGTGATCAGTGGCGCGGGTGGCCTGCCGCAAATGGGCAGCGGCACATCGATCCTGGCGGGAGCCAACAGCTATACCGGTGCGACCAATATCACGGCCGGCAAGCTGCAAATCAACGCCTGGAACGGGGGCACTGGTTACAGCGGCGGGTTGAACATAGGTGCGAATGGGACGTTGTTTTCGAACGCATCGACCGGAACTGGGTACAGCGCCAAGACCGTCAATATCACTGGCAACGGGACTGCGGCGACAACTGGATTTCAGATTGCTGCCGGCACAACGTTCAACACGTCGGGTTCGACCATTGTCGGCGCCCCTACCACGATCAGAACCGTCGGGGCAGGGACGGCGGTCCTATACGGCTTTGATACAGGCAGTGTGCACTTGACTGTCACTGCTCCAGCGTCCGGGAGCGTGCTGGATTCAAGTGTCCAGCTGATGTACAACCCCCAATATGGGACTGTCCTGAGCATCGCTGCGGGCGCCAACAACGCTACCGGGGATCTCGTTGTTCAAGGCCCGCTCGTGAATCAGAGCGGTGGCCTGTATGTCAAGGGCACAGGCAAACTGACCCTGAACGGAAATTCACCCCTCCTCACCTCCTCAAATATCAATATCGGGACAGGCTCTCAGGTCTTGGTAGGTCCTGGTGTCCAATTCGGCGGGGGGCTCTATTCGGGCGCGATAAATTCCGGGGCCGCAGGGACCACATCCTTTGTTTGGGGGGGAGGAGATCAGACGTTCTCTGGCGTCCTCAGCGGAGGCACCAGTGTCACAAAGTCCGGATCCGGAGCTTTAACGCTCACCGCTGCCAGTACTTACAGCGGCAAGACAACGATCAACGGTGGAACACTTCAAATCGGCGATGGCGGCACGACCGGGAAGCTCGGCACTGGTGCCGTGATCAACAACGCGTCGCTTTTCATCAGCCGGTCCGACGCCATCAGTCTCAGCGCGATCGCCAGCAATGCCGCTGGCATCGTCGGCACGGGCAACACGGTGGTGGAGAGCGGCGGCAACCTGACGGTGGACCGGACCATCAACCAGAGCGGCAGCGGCAGCACGGTGACCTTGATCGCCGGCAAGCAGGTGGCCGCCGGCACCGGAACGGGCGGCGATATCACCCTGACCAGCGCCGTTACCACGTCGGCGACCGGCACCGTGAACATATTCCAGGGGACGGCGAACACTGTCTCCCTCGATGCGCAGATCACCGGTGCGACAGGTGCGACGAAATACAAGACCTATAACGCGAATGTCTCTGCGCTCGCGGGCGCGCAGAGTGGCACGCGCAATTACTACTACCGCGCAGCGCCCACCGCGACGCTCGGCGGGATCGCTGTCACTGACAAGACCTACGACGCCACGGTTGCGGCAACCACGGTCACTACCGGCGGCACCATCGCCGGAACGATCGAGGGTGATGCGATGCAGATCAACTCGACCGGTACGTTTTCGGACAAGAATGTCGCCAACGGAAAGGCTGTCGCGCTGTCGAATGCCATCGTGTCCTCGAATACGGCGTGGTCGGTCAGCGGCTATACCCTTGCCGGCCAGGCGAGCGCAACGGCCAACATCACGCCTGCCGCACTGACGGTGACCGCCAGCGATGCCTCGAAGGTCTACGACGGCAACGTATGGAGTGGTGGCAACGGCGTCACTTACGCCGGCTTCGTCGGGGGCGAGAACAGTTCGGTGCTCGGCGGCTCGATCGCTTATGGCGGCACAAGCCAGGGTGCATTCAACGCCGGCAGCTACGGCATCCTTGCTTCGGGCTTGAACTCGAGTAACTACGCCATCGACTACGTTGGCGGCGCGCTGACCGTCAACCGCGCTGCGCTCACGGTGTCTGCCGTCGGCGACAGCCGCACCTACGACGCCACCCGGGCTTCGAATGGCGTGGTGCAAGTCAGCGGTCTCGTTTCGGGCGACACCCTCACCGGATTGAGCCAGTCGTTCGACGCGAAGAATGCGGGCTCGCGCACGCTGTCCGTCGACAGCGGATTTGTGCTGAACGACGGCAACGGCGGAAACAACTATTCCGTCACTCTGAACAGCGCGGCCGGCATGATCAGCAAAGCCGACCTCACGGTGGCCGGCGTGTCCGCAGCCGACAAGGTCTACGACGCCACCACCACCGCCACGCTGACCGGCGCCGCCGCAGTGACCGCGCTGGCCAGCGACGTCGTGACCGTTGGCGGCACGGGCACGGCCAACTTCGACACCAAGAACGTCGGCACTGGCAAGGCCGTCACCGCCAGCGGCTACACCCTGAGCGGCACCGACGCGGGCAACTACAACCTGGTGCAGCCCACCGGGCTGACCGCCGACATCAGCAAAGCCGACCTCACGGTGGCCGGCGTGGCCGCGGCCGACAAGGTGTACGACGCCACCACCGCAGCGACCCTGACCGGAACTGCTGCAGTGACTGCCCTGGCCAGCGACGTCGTCACCCTGGGTGGCACCGGCAGCGCCAACTTCGACACCAAGAACGTCGGCACCGGCAAGGCCGTCACCGCCAGCGGCTACACCCTGAGCGGCACCGACGCGGGCAACTACAACCTGGTGCAGCCCACCGGGCTGACCGCCGACATCACGAAAGCCGACCTGGTGATTGCGAGCGGCGACGTGAGCAAGACTTACGACGGCACCACCTCGGCGACAGGTACAGCCACGGCGGTCGGCGGCACGCAGCTGTATGGCAGCGACAGCTTCAGTGGCGGCAGCTTTGCATTCACCGACAAGAATGCAGGCACCGGGAATAAGACGGTGACGGCAGCCGGCGTGACAGTGGCAGACGGCAATGGCGGCGGCAATTACACGATCAGCTATGCCAACAACACGACCAGCACGATCTCCCGTGCCGCCCTGCTCGTCACGGCGCCAACGGTCGTCAAAGGTTATGACGGCAACACCAGCGCCAGTGGCACGGCCGCCGTCGGTAGCCTGGCCGGCAGCGGCGCAGGCGACTATGTCGGCCAGGCGGCGGCCCTGGCCTTCACCGATCCCAACGCCGGCAACAACAAGACCGTGCGCGCTTCAGGCTTGGGCATTCTGGATGGCACCGGCGCCGATGTGACATCCAACTATGCGCTGACCTATCTGGACAACACGGCGAGTCAAATCACACCCAGCACGTTGCGCATCACGGCCAACGCAGACGCCCGTTTTGTCACGCAATCCGATATGCCGGGCTACAACGGCGTCAGCTACAGCGGGTTTGTGAACGGCGAGACCAGCAGCGTGCTGGGCGGCACATTGGCGATCAACAGGCCTGGCGCCGGCACCGATGTCGCAGCAGGCAGCTACTTCGGTGCGTTGGTGCCGAGCGGCCTGACATCCGGCAACTACACCATCAGCTACGCCAACGGGCTGTACACCATCGTGCCGGCCAACCAGTTGTTGGTACGGGTGGCCAACGACACCAGTGTGTACGGTAGTACCCCCACCTTCGGTATCACCAGCGTGCAGTACCTGGATGGCAACAACAACACCATCTACACGATGGCCGGAAGCGGTACGGGGAACAGCTTCAGCTATTCGGACGGCGCAGGAGGCAGCATCCAGTTCACCATCAGCCCGCAGGGTGCCGTGACCAGCAGCGCGGGCAAGCTTTCGGTGGGGAACTACACGCTGGCCGATGCCAACCCTTCGGTCGTGGGCAACAACTTCCTCGGTGCGCCGGTGTTCGTGGGTAACCTGGCCGTAACGCAAAAGGCTTTGTCCGTCACCGCCCCGGTGGTGAGCAAGGTCTACGACGGCACCACCAGCTTGACCGCGGCAAGTCTGGTGCTGACTGGCCGGGAAACAAACGATGTCCTGCAGTTGAGCAGCAACGCCGCCTTCGCACAAAGAAACGCGGGCAGCAACCGAGGCTACACGTTTGACAACATCACGTTGAGCGGGGCCGATGCGGGCGAGTACTACTTGGCAGGCGGCAGCACGCTGACCGGAACGAACGGCACCATCACGCAGGCGCCGCTGTCCTTGTCCAGCGTCGACGTGGTCAAAACCTACGACGGCACTACCGCGGCCGCCGGCAGCGCGGTGGTGACCGGCGGCACATTGTTCGGCAGCGATGCGATCTCAGGCGGCAGCTTTGCGTTCACCGACAAGAACGTTGGCAGCGGGAACAAGACCGTGGCCACCGCAGGCGTGACGGTGGTCGATGGCAATGGCGGCAACAACTACAACGTCAGCTACATCAACAACACGACCAGCACCATCACGCCTGCAGCGCTGCTCATTACCGCGCCCACGGTCAGCAAGGACTACGACGGCACGACGAGTGCTGGCGGTAGCGCCACGGTGGGCAGCCTCGCAGGCGGCGCGGCCGGGGAATATGTTGGCCAACCGGCCACCTTGGCCTTCGCCGATCCCAACGTCGGAAACGACAAGAGGGTGCGCGCGGCGGGCCTGGTCATTCTCGACAGCAACGGGGTCGACGTGACATCCAATTACGTGCTGACCTATCTCGACAACAACGTCAGCCGAATCCTGGCACTGCCGGTCGAGCCACCGCCGGTGCCGAACACGGCCGCTGCGGCGTCGAGCGCGACCGCCGGTGTTTCGCTGTCGCCTGTGTTGAATCAGGAAACGCTGGTGTCGCATGGCGACGCGGTTCCTGCATCTCCTGCGGCTTCGACCAACCCCGCCGTGTCCGCGCTCGATACTGCGTCGGTGACCGGGCCCGGGTGCGTCGGCGCGATCAAGGGCGGAGTTGACTGTGAAAATCGGGACGGGAAGCCCGGGTATGTCGTCGTGACGCCGGTTCGCAATGTGTCGCCAGCACTTTCCGGGCAGGTGCTGGTGCAGGTGAGCAGCGAGGTCCTGCGCAACGGTGCGTTCGAGGCCGCGCTTCCCTCGCAAGCCAGCAGAGCGCTGCGCGCCCAGACAGCCCCTGCAACCGCTGCGCTGTCCAATGGTCAGCCATTGCCCGCATGGCTTGGGTTGGATCCGCAAACCCTGGTGCTGACAGCGCGGGCCATGCCTTCGGGATCGTTGCCCAGCACGGTCTTCGTCGGGGCGGGTGCGGAGCGGGTCGAGGTTGAGATCACCGCGCTTCCCTGAGTTGCCAACGCATGTCCCCGTGACCCTGGTCGCCGGGATACATCGAACGAACCGATGTGTCCGGAAGTGGATGCCCCGGGCAAAAAAAAGTCCGCTACCTTCCGGGTAGCGGACTTTTTTGACTTCGATTGGTGCCGGAGAGATGAATCGAACACCCGACCTTCTCATTACGAATGAGCTGCTCTACCGACTGAGCTACACCGGCTAAGCCCGCGATTATAACCAATCCTCAGGCAGGGTCGTGGTAGCGGGTCACGCGTTCCACTTCATTTTTCGATCCGAGCATCACCGACACGCGTTCGTGCAGCTTGCCGGGCTCGAGATCGAGGATGCGCTGGCGACCGTTGGTCGCCATGCCGCCGGCCTGTTCGACCAGCCAGCTCATCGGGTTCGCTTCGTACATCAGGCGCAGCTTGCCTGCCTTCTCGGGCTCGCGCTTGTCCCACGGGTACATGAAGATGCCGCCGCGCATCAGGATGCGATGCACGTCGGTCACCATGCTGGCGATCCAGCGCATGTTGAAGTCTTTCTCGCGCGGGCCTTCGGTGCCGGCCAGGCATTCGTCGATGTAGCGCTTGACCGGGGCATCCCAGTGGCGCATGTTGCTCATGTTGATCGAGAATTCCTTCGTGTCGGCCGGGATGCGCAGGTTTTCCTGCGTCAGCACGAACGAACCCTGTTCGCGGTCGAGCGTGAACATCGCGACGCCGTCGCCCACGGTGAGCACCAGCGTCGTCTGCGGGCCGTAGATGCAGTAGCCCGCCGCCACCTGCTTGTTGCCGGCCTGCAGGAAGTCGGATTCCTGCACGCCCGGATGGCCTTCGGGCTTGAGCAGCACGCTGAAGATGGTGCCGATGCTGACGTTCACGTCGATGTTGCTGGAGCCATCGAGCGGGTCGAACAGCAGCAGGTATTCGCCTTGCGGGTAACGGTTCGGCACCACGTAGATGCTGTCCATTTCCTCGCTGGCCATGGCGGCGAGGTGGCCGCCCCATTCGTTGGCTTCGATCAGCACTTCGTTGGCGATGATGTCCAGCTTCTTCTGGACCTCGCCCTGCACGTTTTCGCTCCCTGCACTGCCGAGCACGCCGCCGAGGTCGCCCTTGTTGACGGCCATGCTGATGCTCTTGCAGGCACGCGCCACCACTTCGAGCAACAGCCGCAGCTGCGACGGAATCTTGCCGTCGACGCGTTGTTGTTCGACGAGGTAGCGGGTCAGGGAAATGTTGTTTGCCATGGTGTGTCCTTCGTTCAGGCCGCGAGGGCGCGGTTCACGACTTCCTGGGTGTCCTTGCTGAGGTCGGGGCGCGAGGCCACGCGTGCGATCGCCTCTCGTGCTGCGCCGCGATACGGCTCGGCCAGCTTGCTCCAGCGGTCGAGCGCACGCGCGAGGCGCGCGGCGACCTGCGGGTTGATCGCGTCGAGTTCGATCACGCGGTCGCTCCACCACACGTAGCCGGACGCGTCGGGCCGATGGAACGCGCCGGGGTTCGCGCTGCAGTAGCTGAAGATCACGCTGCGCGCGCGGTTCGGGTTCTTGATGGAGAAGTCCGGGTGCTTCATCAGCTGCTTGACCATCGGCAGGATGTCGCCGCCGCGGTCGGGTGCGCCGGCCTGCAGGGAGAACCATTTGTCGATGACCAGGGGCTCGTCCTTGAACAGCGCGTGGAAGCGCGCCAGCGCCGGCGCCGCGAGCGAATGGCCCGACGACACCAGGGCATTCAGCGCGTTGAAGCGGTCGGTCATGTTGCCCGCGTCCTTGAAGCGCTGCAGCGTCT